>JBFOLN010000039.1:0-4914 GCA_040829945.1 Ruegeria sp. | reverse complement strand
CGGTGCAGGCCTAACTTGTCTTCTTCGGCAAAGACCGCAACGGTGCGTTTCCCCATCTCGTTGGCTGCGCGCATCACGCGAATGGCAATCTCGCCGCGATTGGCGATCAGGATCTTCTTGAAATCGGTCATTTTGGGTCCCGGTCTTGGTGTTTCGGCCGTGTTCATAGGCGGAGAATACGCGCAGGTGTATCAGTGGTTCTGGGTATAACCGGCATGTTAACGCTCGCAAACGGCCATTGTTCGCGCGTTTCTTGTAGCGTTGCTGCGCCGCAGCATCAATCTTCGTGATGAATCGTCTTAATTTGCGTCAGGTCGGCAAGGCCCATCTGCCCCATATTTGCGAGCATATCCTGCCGCAACAGGTCAATCACATGAGCTGGTCCTTTGGAGCCAAGTGCTGCCAACCCATACAAAAAGGCACGTCCAAGCATGACGAAATCGGCCCCTTTGGACAAAGCGCGAAGGATGTCCAATCCGCCTTCGATGCCGCTGTCGAAGATCAGAGGCAAGCTGGTGGCGCTGCGAATCTCGGGCAGAACTTCGATGCTGGCGGGGGCACCGTCAAATTGACGCCCTCCGTGGTTAGAGACCCAAAGCGCATCCACCCCGGCTTGTTCAAGCATTTCGGCATCGTCGGGGCGCATGATTCCCTTTATCACGAAGGGCCCATCCCACTGATCGCGCAACCGTTTGACGTAATCCATGTCCGGTGACGTGCGCAGCAAGTATCCGACATGGGCCGTGAGCGGCATCGATTTTGTGTTGTCGATATATTTGTCCAACGCGCGCATTTTGGGCATGCCCTGTCGCAGCATCCCAAACGCCCAAGCGGGTCGCCGCGCGACTTGGGCCAGCAATCGCGGCGTCAACCGTGGCGGATGGGTCAGCCCTGAGCGTGTCTGACGCTCTCTGCGGGAAGCGACGGGAACATCGGCCGTCAGGACCAGCGTTTTAAACCCAGCCTGTCGGGCGCGGGCCAGAAAATCTGCTCGAATCTCGGGATCCCTAGGCGGGTATAGCTGGAACCAGGCGTTTTCGCCTAGATGAGGGGCCAGATCCTCCGGGGATTGGCTGGCCACTGTTGACAATGTGTAGGGCAGAGAGGCCTGCGCAGCTGCACGCGCCAAGATGCCTTCTGCGTCCGGCCAGATCAGGCCCGACATGCCGATCGGCGCGATTCCGAAGGGAAGTGGGCACTCCTGCCCCAGAAAGCGCGTGCTGGCGTCATATTCCAGTTCACCCTTTAGAACCGCGGGGAGTAGCCGCACTGAATCCAGTGCTGTTCGGTTTCGAAGCATGGCCGTTTCGGTCCCTGTTCCGCTTTCGGTATACTCCCAAACAAAATGCGGAAGCCGCCGTCGGGCGCGGTGTTTCAGGTCGGCAATGCCGGGATAGGTGCTGTGCAGGTCCATGGCGCTTGATCCAACCTGCGCTGCGATTCGGCAAGAGGATCACGCCGCATCAGGCTTCTGTTTGAGCGATTTTGGCCCCGGACATTCAGCCGCCGATTCGGTATGACCACTTGCAACGCGCACCTGATTTCGGCCGTTATCCTTGGCTGAATAGAGGGCATCATCGGCCGCTCGCATCAAGTCTTGCGGCATCGTCCCATGTGCAGGGTAATGCGCTACCCCGACCGAGATCGTGATCCGCGGCAGGGACTTTTCGCCATATCTGACCGACACCGCCTCGACTGCCTGACGCAGAGTTTCAGCCCGCGTCACGGCATCATCCGGCGTGTTGTCGGGGAGAATTAGCATGAATTCCTCGCCACCGATACGACAGGCGATTTCGTCCCTGTCGCACTCCTGTTCCAAGGCGGCGCCCACGGCGCGCAGAACCATATCACCCGCGTCATGCCCATGGGTGTCGTTGAACTTCTTGAAATGATCCACATCCACTGCGATCAGGCTGAGCGGTGCTCCGGTTTGCTGGCTGCGGCTGATTCCCCGGCGGAGGCTGTCAGTCATGTGGCGTCGATTGAACAATCCTGTCAGAGGATCGCGAACGGACTGGTCGTGTAACAGATCACGCATTCGCACATTGGCAATCGCCATGCTGATCTGTTCCGCGCAGAGCTGCGCCAGTTTCTTGCTGGCGTGAAAGGCCTCACACTTTCCTTCATGCGCGCGCAGGTGCAAAAGGCCGACCGTTTCGCCATGAGCGAGGATTGGAAAGCAGAAATAGGCCCGCCCGTCATGGGGTTCGGCATGCTCGCAGACAAAATCGATCTCGGAGGCGCCGAATTCATAGGTCCTTCCACGGCGCAGGCCCCAGCAGCCCTCGGGGTGGATATGCGCTTTGTGAGTGCCGCCATTCCAACTGGCGCATCCGTCCAGAACATCGCGCGAGTTGGAATAGACGTAAACACTGCCCTCAGCCTCGGGCAGGATATGTGTCATGAATCTTGAGACCATGTCGAACAGCTCATCCAGAGAGCGGCTGGATTGCAGCCATTCATTCAACTCGCCTAGCAGCCGGACCTCGCGCGCGAGGCGCAGTTGGTCGTCCATCAGCTCTCGTTCTTTTTCCGCGCGCACGCGCAGTACGCCAAACTGCCTGCGATTGTTGCGATGCACGATCAGAATTACGGCGGACAAAGCCAGTAGAACCACCGCACTAATCGCGAACAGCGACATTCGAACCCGATCAATGAACAGATTTCTCGCATCCGTGATGTCGGAATAGAACTCAATCGCGCCGAGAAATTTTCCGCTCTGAATCACAGGCGTATAAATTTCGGCCACGTGGCGGGTGTTGCTGTCCAGATTCTCCAACTGATCGGCGTTCAGAGAGTCCACCTCGGCGATGGGCTTTTCCGCATGCTTGTAGAACAGGTTGCCCATGGCCACCACGTCCTTGAAATACGGTTTGGTATTCACCGAGCCGACATCGCCGTCCCGCGTGGACCAGAAAACCTCACCCGAGGAATCGAACAGTTTGAAGCGGTAGATATCCGAGGTTTCAGGCAGCAAGCTTAGAAAAGCCTCATCATGTTGGCTGAGGATATGCCGTTCGAAGCTGGTTTTGACGTCAAAAAGCTGGCTTTCCACCTTCTTTTCCAAACGTAAGGCGTGATGGCGCAGATCCGATTCCAGCATGCGATCCACAAGCGGGGCAGGCAGCTTATATATGCCCCAACCTGCCAAAGCCGTCATAGCGATCAGCGTTGCCGTGCTGACAAAGACCTTTAGCTTGCCAATAAGGCGTGCTCTTGCCGTCTGTTCCATACCCGCATTCTCCCACAAAGTGCGGAGTAGCATCGGCAAGAGGTTTTGACAGAGTGTTAACTTCCTTGCATGTGGGGGCGTTAAAATGATTAAGATTTGTAAGACCCCGACGGAAAATTCGCGCGAACAAGGCGTGAACAAACCCTTTTCCTTTTGGCCCATCCAGCGTAGTTTGCCGATATGAGCAGTTTTGACGAAATGGACGCCTTTGAGGGCGCATCGCTTTCGGCGCGCGCCATGGCCGCGCGGCCTATGCCCTATCTGGACGGCCTCAATCCAGCGCAGCGCGAAGCGGTTGAGCAGCTGGACGGTCCGGTGCTGATGCTTGCGGGCGCGGGAACGGGTAAGACCAAGGCTCTGACCGCACGGATTGCGCACCTTCTGACCACCGCCAAGGCGCGTCCGAATGAGATTCTTGCCGTGACCTTCACCAACAAGGCTGCGCGCGAGATGAAAGAGCGGGTGGGCCGTTTTCTTGGCCAGCCCGCCGAAGGGATGCCGTGGTTGGGAACCTTCCACGCGATCTGCGTAAAGCTGCTGCGTCGCCACGCCGAACTTGTCGATCTGAAGTCGAATTTTACCATTTTGGACAGTGATGATCAGTTGCGTTTGCTCAAACAACTGGTGCGGGCTGCCAATATAGATGACAAGCGCTGGCCTGCGCGGATGCTGGCCGGAATCATCGACGACTGGAAGAACCGCGCTTTGACGCCTGACAAAGTGCCGGTCGCGGACGCCGGGGCTTATAACAACAAGGGTGTAGAGCTATACGCCCAATACCAGACCCGCTTGCGCGAGTTGAATGCGGTGGATTTCGGTGACCTGCTGCTGCACATGGTTACGATTTTCCGAACTCATCCGGACGTGTTGGAGCAATACCAGCGCTGGTTCCGCTACATCCTTGTGGATGAATATCAGGATACCAACGTCGCCCAGTACCTCTGGCTGCGTCTGCTGGCCGGAGGGCACAAGAACATCTGTTGCGTGGGTGATGATGACCAGTCGATCTATGGCTGGCGCGGCGCCGAGGTGGGCAACATCCTGCGGTTCGAAAAGGACTTTCCCGGCGCCTTCGTGGTGCGGTTGGAGCAGAACTACCGCTCGACCCCGCATATTCTGGCGGCTGCGTCGAATGTGATCCGTGGCAATGAAGGCCGTCTGGGCAAGGAGCTTTGGACCGATGCCGAGGACGGGGAAAAGGTTCGACTGATCGGCCATTGGGATGGTGAGGAAGAGGCGCGCTGGATCGGGGAAGAGATCGACGCGATGCAGGGCGGCACGCGTGGCGTGCGCCCGATGAACCTCGACCAGATCGCCATACTGGTTCGCGCCTCACACCAGATGCGCGCGTTTGAGGATCGGTTTCTGACGATTGGTCTGCCTTACAAGGTGATTGGCGGCCCTCGTTTTTATGAGCGGATGGAGATTCGCGATGCCATGGCCTATTTCCGGCTCGTGGTCAGCCCTGAGGACGATCTGGCGTTCGAGCGGATCGTGAACACTCCCAAACGCGGTCTTGGTGACAAGGCGCAGCAGACGATTCAGGTTGTTGCGCGCCAAAACGGGGTATCTCTGGTCGAAGGGGCGCGGATTGCGGTTGAGAACCAGTTGATCAAGGGCAAGGGCGGTAAGGCTCTGCGCGAGTTGATCGACGGATTGGCGCGGTGGAATGGACTGACGCG
>JBFOLN010000038.1:0-2157 GCA_040829945.1 Ruegeria sp. | reverse complement strand
TAATCACGGCATCCAACGGCCCTTCACCGCCGAAGCTGAGACTGGACCAGCCTTGTGCAAGGGAAGTTGGATCAAGGGCGCCGATGAATGCGATCTGTAGAGCTAGATAGATGGCCGCACACATCACGATTGAAAGGACCAGCGCGGCTGGGATGGCGAATTTCGGGTTGCGGACCTCACCGGCCATATCGACGATGTGACGAAATCCGATGAAGGAAAAGATCACGCCCCCAGTCGACACCGCAGCCATGATGCCTTGCAGTCCGTATGGGGCGAAACCGTCGGGCCGGCTGAAGTTCTGAACCTCAAACCTGGTTGCGATCAAGAGTGCTGAGAGAATGATCGGAATCGCTATTTTCGCCCAGGTTAGGGTGGCGTTTACACGCGTGAAGAATTTGACGCCCAGGGCGTTGACGACAACGAATAGCAGCATGAAGGACAGAGCTACCAGCACACCTGCGCTCGTCAGATCTCCGGTCTCGGCAGTGTGCAGCCACGGCGCGTAGGGGGCCAGGTATTTCAACATCGCCTCAACCTCTATGGGCGCGGTGGTGTTATAGCCGATCCAGGCCGTCCAACCCATTGCCATCGCGACGATGTTGCCGTGAGAGAATTGGGGAACCCGCGCGATTCCGCCCGGGATAGGCAGCATGGCCGAGATTTCGGCGAAGGTGATGGCCAGAACAAACATGGCCACCGCGCCAATGATCCACGACAGAACCGCAGCTGGTCCTGCGTGTTGCACAGCCAGGAGCGGGCCGAACAACCATCCAGAGCCTATAATGCCGCCAACGGAAATGAAGGTCAGACCCAGTAGGCCAATGTCACGCTTCAATTTGGCCATCCGTGTCAACCCTTTACACTGCGTATATCAAGGATACGCAGGCGGCTTCTAACCTGACAAGCGTTGTCTGGAGATGGGAAAAATTGGAGGTGGTGGGTGATAAGAGATTTGAACTCCTGACATCTTCGATGTGAACGAAGCGCTCTACCACTGAGCTAATCACCCATTGCTCGGCGTCTTATCGCAGCTCATTCCCGGCTGCAAGACCCATAGGGCTAAGACCCCGGCCAGTCTGTAAGCCGGGGTCTGAAGTTCTTTAGAGGCCGGGCAGTTTGTCCAGAACGCCACGGCGTCCGAAGGTTGTGCCGCGCTCGTTGCCCAGGTTGATACGGACACCTGCGCCTAGGAACGGTTCGGTGCTGCTGGCGCTGCCGATGGATAGGTGCGCTGCGCCGAATTCGCCGTAGACCTGTGCGTTGGTGCCAACATTATAGGTCGCGCCAATCGAAAATGCGCTGACGTCCAAAGCACCTTCAATGTCGTTCAGGTAGTCGTATTTGCCGATCACAGTCCATTTGTCATTGACGGCCCCTCCGGCCGAGAAGCCCAGAATTGCGCCATCCGCGCCCGAGGCTTCTTTCAGGTCTTGAAAGCCCAGGTACCCTTCGATCTGTGCAGGGCCTGCGCCGAAACCGGCCTCAACGCCGTAGAATTGGAACGTCTCGTCTTCGATATGGTCCTGCCCGTAGAACGCGCCGAACGAGGCGGTTTGTGTGTGCAGGTTGGCGTGCAGGGTGACGTTTGTGCCGTTATAGTCCTCGTCCTCGAACCTGTAGCCGCCCGCATCCAATTGCAGGCTGAACGCTCGGGAAAACGCCAACTCGCCCGCGCCGTTAAGGTTGTAGACGTCGCCAAGATCGCTGTCTGTGAAGGTGGAATAGCCCAGGTCCACATATCCGCCAGTCACCTCGACGGCATATGCCGCACCGGTCAGTAGAAGGCTGGTCAATGTACTGGTAGCAATGATTTTTTTCATGTTGCTGCTCCGATTTGTGTTTTTGTTGACGCGGGTCAAAATGAGACTTAAACGCATGAACATCTGGTTAGTTTTTATCGTTAAGGATGAGTAGGGGGTCGGCGCGATTTCAATATGCTGTTGCAGGTGGGGCACAAATGCGCGGTCGCACGGGCCGCGCCTCTAAGAATGGCCGAAGAGCGGCTGCAAACAAAAATCAGGCTTCAGGCAAAAAACTTCAAAACGCCGCTTGACGATGCCCGAGCGTAGCCATAATACACCCCAACGTTCAGCAACGAACGGGCAGCGGGCGGTTGTAGCTCAGTTGGTTAGAGTACCGGCCTGTCACGCCGGGGGT
>JBFOLN010000037.1:0-5237 GCA_040829945.1 Ruegeria sp. | reverse complement strand
CGTATTGGAAGAGCGTATCCCGTCGAACCTTCAGGACAGCGACAACCAGTGGTTCGGTTTCTCGCAGCGGGCGCGCATCATTTTCTACAACAAGAACGCAGTCTCCGAGCCGCCGCAGACCTATGCTGATCTGGCAGACCCAAAATACAAGGGCCAGCTGTGCATCCGCTCGAGCACCAATGTCTACAACCAGACCCTGCTGGCCTCGATCATCGAAAACGCCGGATCCGAAGCCGCCAAAACCTGGGCCGAAGGCGTAGTGGCCAACATGGCGCGTGACCCGCAAGGCGGTGACACCGACCAGCTGCGCGGCGTCGTCTCAGGTGAGTGTGACCTTGCCGTGTCCAACACCTACTACTTTTCCCGCGCGATCCGGAAAGACGTCGATGGCGTCTCGTCCGAGCGTGACGTGATCGGCTGGGTTTTCCCGGATCAGGACGGCAATGGCGCGCATGTGAACCTGTCGGGTGGGGGTGTAGCCGCAAATGCGCCCCACAAGGACAATGCCATCAAGTTCCTGGAATACCTGGCAAGCGATCAGGCGCAGCAGTACTTCTCGGCCGGCAACGACGAATACCCAACGGTTAAGGGCGTCGCCGTTTCCGAGTCCGTGGCCGAACTGGGCGATTTCAAAGCAGACGATGTCGATCTGTCTGCCGTTGCCAAGAACCTGCCCGAAGCGCAGAAAACCTTTAACGAGGTTGGCTGGAAGTAAGACTCCTCCGTACTTAGGAAATATAAAGGGCGCGGTACATTCCGCGCCCTTTTTCTTTTGCAATATTATATTTTAAAGCTACTATTCTCACATGCGGAAATTTCTCTCATAATTGATTAATGCTGGATTCCCTCGCAAACCGCCTTGCCATTCGCCTGAAAGAGCTGCGCCAAAGCCGCAGCTGGTCATTGGATCAGCTGGCGGACAGTAGCGGTGTCAGCCGGGCAACCCTGTCGCGTATGGAAAAGGCTGGGGTCAGCCCGACGGCAGAAACACTCGGCCGACTTTGCGCCGCGTATGGTCTGCCAATGTCGCGTTTGCTGATGATGGTCGAGGACAGTTTCGACCCCAAGGTCCCGTTTGAACGGCAACCCGAATGGAGCGATCCGGAAACAGGCTTCACGCGCCGATCCGTCTCGCCCCCTTCCACCGGGTTAAGCGGTGAGGTGCTGGAATGCCACCTGCCGCCGGATACGGTGGTTCGGTACGAAACGCCTCCGAAGCCGGGGCAGGAACACCACCTGATCGTTCTGGACGGAAGCCTGACGCTAACTGTGGACGGCACGGCGCATGCGCTCGGTGGAGGTGACTGCCTGCGATACCATCTGTCCGGCCCAACACAATTTGAAACCGGCGCCACCCGAGGCGCGCGCTACATGCTGGTGCTGATATGATCACAAGACTGACCGATGCCACCTTCGACGCGGCGCTAAAGGACTTGACCGACATCCTGCATGGTTGCGTACATGCGGGCGCGAGTATCGGGTTCATCTTGCCGTTCCACCACGCAGACGCCCAGCGCTATTGGGAGACTCGCGTTCGCCCTGAACTGCGCGCAGGGGCCTTGGACCTGTTTGTTGCGGAAAGCGGAGGGCGTATCCGTGGGACGGTACAGTTGATTCCGGCCTCAATGCCCAATCAGCCGCACCGCGCCGATGTCGCCAAGCTTTTGGTCCATCCCGACGCACGACGCCAGGGCCTTGGGCGCAGTTTGATGAACGCGCTCTTCGCCCGCTCATCTGAGCTGGGCAGAACGCTGCTGGTGCTCGATACACGCAGCACCGACCCATCGCGGATTCTCTACCAAGGCCTCGGCTTTCAAACAGCAGGAGAGATTCCGAACTACTGCCGCAACCCGTTCGAACCCACACTGGAGGCGACAACCTTCATGTTCAAAGACCTCAACCAAGCGCCAAAGCCATAGGCCGGAGACGCACTTTGAGTTGATCTGTCCAAGTCGTCAGGTTTTCGGACGGAAAGCAGGCGACCCCCGCGACAGATAAAACGGGGCTATTTGAACAGAGTCCACGGATGCCTCGTATCTAGAAGCGCGCGATCCATGCATGTGTGACGCAGTCACCCAGCAGTTCACTTTTCGATCTTGGTGATTTTTGTGCCCTGAAGACCAGCGCCTGCCATAAGACCTTCTTGCCCAAAAATGATTGGCACTATGTCGCCCTGCAAATCGTTTGTTCCCATCGAGGCCGACCAGCCTTCATCACCGCCAACGAGCGTGGGGCCACTGCCGACCTCCCACCCATCGTTGTTCTGCATATAGGCAAGGGCGTCGGAGTTGAGGAAAAACAGAGCGTAAGAGAAATGCTGAATACCAGCCTGAAAACCATAGGACGCACCGGCAATATTGTAGTACCCGGTCGTGACGCCGTTTTCACGCATCGCGCCTTCTCCAAACTGACCTCCAACCATCAGGCCGCCTTTGGTGATCCTGGGAAAAACCAAAACAGCGACTGCCTTGTTGGACAGATCCGCCGCCTCAGGGGAACTCGCGAGAAGTTGCGCCAGTGCAGCATCTACACTGGCGTCGATCTCAGACGCAGTCGCACCGTCCGCCGCATGCAGTACGGTCTCGCCTGCCGATTCAGCGACATCCCCGACCTTTTTGGCCGCATCAGAAACACCTTCTGTCACTTTGTCTAAAAAGTTCTGTGCGTTTGCGGGCGAACTGCTTGAAAGGTGGAAAAAAACCACCATCGCGATGAAAGCCAAAGGCATAAAGCGCAGCATTTCTTCCTCTCTTCCTCCTCTCGGTTTTGTTTTTTGCAGAATCGTACCTGAGACCCTTCGCGGTGAAAACCCGTTGGCTAGCATGTTGTACGAACGCTTGTTTCGCATGGCTTTGGTTTCCGAAATCGCCAGCCTTCGACCGATTGTTTTCACAAGTGAATTTTCCCGGCCAGCCTAGTTCAGATACCGGTTGCGGAGGGTTTCAAAATCCGCGTCCGTCAGCCCCAGCCCCTGGCGAAGGTAGTCGTCGACCGAGCCATAGCTAGCCTCAACGCTCTTGTAGAACTCATCAAGATAGGCCTCTCGCACGCCCAACGACGGCCAGACTGCTTCCGGCGTCATATTTGTCCCTTCGGCCGCATTGACCTCGGCCGCGATCTGTTGGGCCTTGTTGTCCGCGTCCTTGAGCGAATTGCTCATCATGAAATCCGATTGGATCTCGTGTTTGGAAGCACCAAGCGCTGTCAGGACGAGCGCGGTCGCGACACCGGTACGATCCTTGCCGCCCGAACAATGATACAGAACCGCCTCACCCTCCGGCTGGTCCAGCAAGACATCGAACAGATCTCGATACTCTTCAGTGTAGTCAGTTGCGATATAGCCAAAGGCCCCTAAGAACAAACCATCTGTTTCTGCTTCGGTTGCCGTGCCCGCCTTGATGCTGGCACGCATATCGTCAATCATCCGGCTTTCATTCTCCATCACCGGGAAATGATGGCGCGCAGGCCCCTCTCCTTCGGGCCATTGCGCGGGATGCGCCGTTGCCTCGGACGTTGTTCGCAAATCAACGATTGCGCTGACACCCATATCGTCCAGGCGCTGCATGCTGGTTGCGCTGATCTGGTCGATCTCGCCAGATCTGATGAGCTGCCCTGCCCGCACGGTGCGACCGTCCTGCGTTGTCAGGCCACCCAGGTCGCGTGTATTCAAGACACCTTCTAGCGGGATGGCACGATCCTCGGCCGCGAGAACTGGATGAAAGGTACCGGCGACAAACAGCAGAGTCGCAGCACCGATAGATCTGAATAGTCTCATGTCTCTCTCCATTGCTGTGTCGAGCGGGACTGTGATCGACGCCCCCCCAAGAGCGCGCCGTTAAAGGCTATTCTTGCCAGCTCATGAACACCTCGCGGGCCTCTTGGCTTTCAGGGCGCAGGTTTTCGATGCCGCCATAGGGGATATCCTTGCCGATCTCGGAGTTTGGAAATTTAGCGATCATTTTCTGATGGCGCTTGATCATATCTTGGAACGAGGCACCGGCCCAAAGAGAGTATCCAACCAGCGGGTGTTCTTCGCGGGGGTCGCGATAGACGTTATAGGTCGGCGCTGCAGCCCCGGGGGCGCCGGGCGCGGGCAGATGCATCTTGAACTCTTGCTTAACGACCGAACGCAGAACCGGCCCCTCATAAACATACACGTAGTCGCGGCGGCCATTGCCCTCACCCTCAAGAAGCAGGGCGGTCTGGTCGATACCGTCAATCACCCGGTCGCGCGGGATGAAATCCGTTGCACCTGCGATGCGGGCCATCGTCGTGTAGATATCCGAGACGTGAAAGATATCACCGGCAGCGCTGTCGGCTTCAATCACTCCGGGCCAGCGGATGAAGGCATCGGTGCGGACACCGCCCTCAAGATGCTGGGTCTTGCCGCCGCGATAGATCAACTGGTTCAGGCCCGAGGTCCCCTCGTAATGATACATCAACCCGTTGTCGGCCATGATCATGACGATGGTGTTCTCGGCCTCGCCGGTCTCATCCAGTTTGGCCAGCACCTCTCCGATCCAGCCGTCGAGCAGTTGCAGCTTGTCGGCATGGAAGCCGCCGTTCCGCGACAGCGCCTGATCCGGGTAGGCGAAGTTCAGCGGGTAGAGCGGCCAGTATTGCAGAAAGAACGGCTCATCCTGCGCGGCGACCTGTTCAAGCTGCTCCAGTGCCTGCGCCTGATAGCGTTCGTTCATCTGTTCGTACTTGGCCTGCGTCCATTCTTCGCCCGCTTTCATGTCAACTTCGCGCGCGGTGCCGCCTGCCTGTGCCTCGACACCGGTGACCAGACCGTAGGGCTTGAACCGTTCATCCAGCAGGAACTGGTTGTTCTGCCCCGAGGAGTGATATCCCAGCATGTTGTTGGCCTCCATGGCCTCGCGGGTCATCAGGCTGAGTTGAACCTGCTGGTGCAGCGGAAAAACCGCGTAGTCAAAGCCCTGATTGTGCGGATAGGCTTCTTCGATATCACCCTGATGCCACTTCCCCACATGCGAGGTGTTGTACCCGGCCTGTTTCAGGATCTCCGGCAGGGTAACCTCGCTCGCGGGCAGTCCCTCGCCGACCAGAGCAACCTTAACCTCTTCCACTCCGGCCCGGATCGGGTGCCGACCGGTCAGCATGGCCGTGCGTGTTGGCGTGCAGGAGGGTTCCGTATACATGCGCATCAGCGACATGCCTTCACTGGCGAAGTCGTTGATATTTGGGGTCTCGATCCCCATCACATAGTTCATCTT
>JBFOLN010000036.1:0-4457 GCA_040829945.1 Ruegeria sp. | reverse complement strand
GTTGTCTTCATCGAACTGCCCAACACGAAGATCGAGCTTCTGTACCCGCTGGGTGATGACAGCCCGATCAACGGGTTTCTGGAAAAGAACCCCGCCGGAGGTATCCATCATGTCTGCTACGAGGTCGACGATATCATCGCCGCGCGTGACCACCTGAAGGAAACAGGCGCGCGCGTGCTTGGCTCGGGTGAGCCCAAGATCGGTGCCCATGGCAAACCGGTGCTGTTCCTGCACCCCAAAGATTTCAACGGTTGCCTGGTCGAGTTGGAACAGGTGTAACGCCAGCCCGGAGGGCCTGACATGACTATCACTGCCGCTTTGGTTCTGTTTGCTGTCATCTGGTTCATGACGCTGCTGATCGTTCTGCCTATTCGCATCAAGACGCAGGGCGATCTGGGGGATATCGTTCCGGGCACCCATGCGGGTGCGCCGGAAGAGCATCACATGAAAAAGAAAATGTGGATCACCACCGGCATTTCGATCGTTTTATGGGCGATCATCGCCGGGATCATCCTGTCGGGCGCGATTTCGGTGCGCGACTTCGACTGGTTGAACCAGTTGGAGCCGCGCTAACCTCAGGTGTCCGAAAGCTTGTGGTAGATATGGGTGAACATGGCCGCCCCGAGGATCGGTATCACCAGGTTCACCAATGGAACGGAGAGCGGGATCGCCATAAGCGTTCCTGCCGCCCAGATTGTGGTGACGTGTTTGGCGCGTAGCTTGCGTGCCCCGTCACGGCCCAAACGGCGCATTGCTGCCAGTGTAAAGTACTCTCGCCCCAGCAGAAAACCGTTCATCGCCCAAAAAATGAAGGGCGCGAAGGGTGGGAAGATCGCGTAGAGGATCAGCGCCAGAATATTGGCCACAATCAGAACGCCCAAAAAGCCCAACCCATCCATGACGGCCTCGGATACCGGTATCCTTGGGGCTTTGGGCAGAGTTGGATAATGCTTGTCCTCAACGGCCTGTGCCACGTCCTCGAGAAAGATCGAGGTGATGGCCGAGGCGACCGGCACCATCAGGAACACCGGCAACACCAGGACTAGAAAAATGCCCGAGTAGTTCAGTACGTCGTTCAACCAGGAAACCGTGCCGACAAATGGCAGTGATATCTCGTTTCCAGACAGCGAATTGATGAACCAGATCGCGCCCGCGCAGGCGAGGATCAGCAACAGGATCGTCAGCCCGATGCCCCGAAACAGGACAGAGCGAAATTTTGGGTCTCCGATCTGACCCAGCGCTGCAAAAAACGCGTTGAGGATGATCATTCCGCGACCCAGTCCGTCAGGGCGGCAACATCAGGCCGTGGGCGCTCGGGCGGGGCGCTGCCTTCGGTGGCGATGTGAATCAGGCCTGCGACACTTTCATTGTCGGCCAGCCCAAATGCCTTTTGGCAGAAGGTGCGGTCATGGGTCTGCCAGCCGGACAGCCAGTTGGCGCCCCATCCTGCGGCCAATGCCGCGTTCAACAGCGCCAGACAGACCGCGCCCGCCGAATAGGTCTGTTCGATGGCGGGGATTTTCTCGGACGGCTTCTGAACCTCAATCACGGCCACGGCCAGATGTCCCAGATCAAACTGGCTACGCGCCTTCGCGATGTCTTCGGGACTTTTGCCCAAAGCGGTGCCGCATTCCTCGGTCAGGCTGGCCAGACGCGCCATGGCGCCTTTTTCCAGCACGATGAACCGCCAAGGCTCAAGCTTGCCATGATCAGGGCTGCGCGCGGCTGCGGTCAGCAGCGGCAACAGCTCATCCCGCGTCGGAGCCGGAGCGATCAGCGTTTTTGCCGGACGAGAGCGGCGCACCTGCAGAAATTCCAGCGCGGTGGGGTTTTTCAGGGACATATGTTAACTTCCTTTACATCAGCGGTTTGTATTTTGGTTGCCACGGCTTGAGTTTCAAGGGGCAGGACAAGTTCGCTGGGTCTTTTCTGGCCGGACGGTGGGGCCTACGGAAAAGGGGTTTGAATGGCTACATTTGGGATATCTAAGGCATCGGCGTGTCGCCGTCCATGCGCGCGCTATCGGAGCCTTAATCCTGCGTTTCGCGAATCTGATAGACGCCTTCGGGCAGATCCAGCGCGGCTGCCAGATCACGCACCTGTTCAGGCGACAGTGTTATTTTCTGGACCTCACCGGTGCGGGGATCGAATTGCTCCAACGTCACGCATTCCGCGAAGCTGTTGATGACAACGTCCTCGTTCAAAGGCTTGTCGCCTTCATCCACCAGAGTAATCACCGTCGAGTCGAATTCATGCTCAATCGAAAACATGAGTTCAGAGTGCGCGCGACCGCCTCGCAATGCAAGTCGTTTGGGCGCGATCCGGGTATGGTCGTGTCGTCTTGCGCGCGCTATGTTCCCCTTAAGGCCTGACCGCTTGAAGGAAACCTGATGCGTCGACTCATTCTTCTGGTGATTGCACTGTTTCTGGCGGCATGCAGCGCGGAAACCCTGCGTGAGCAGTCCGTCGCCGAGTGGGAGGCCTCGGACGCGCCCGTGACGGTTGAGACCTTCCGCGAGGTGAGCCAGGCAATCGGTGACGAAGCACGCGCGCAATGTTTGCGTACCTCAAAGGGGCAGAACTGCGACTTCCGGATTCTGGTAGACTTGAACCCCAAGGCCCCGGCCAATGCGTTTCAGACGCTGGACGACAAAAACCAGCCGGTGATCATTTTTACCCGCTCGATGATCCAGTCTGCCCAGAACGCGGATGAGCTGGCCTTTGTCATGGGCCATGAGGCGGCGCATCACGTTCTGAGTCATATCGCCCGTCAAAGCGAAAACGCCAGCGCCAGTGCCGCGAAATTCGGAGACTTGGCGCGGCTTCGCGGCGGCAGCGACGCCGAGATTGAAGAGGCGCAGAAACTGGGCGCTAAAGTGGGTGTGCAGGCCTATGTCCAGACCTTTGAGCTTGAGGCCGATCAACTGGGTACAATCATTACCTATAATGCCGGATATAACCCCTTGGTCGGTGCCAAGTATTTCGACCGCATTCCGGATCCCGCTGACAAGTTCCTCAGCACACATCCGCCCAACGCGCAGCGCGTGCAGATCGTTCAGCAAACGGCCCGGCAGCTTGGATTGACCCAATGACGGATGTGCTGCGGATGGGGGTCGTCTTGACGGATCGGGGCTCGAAATACGCGGTGTCGGGCGCGCATGTCGAATCGCGGGCCGAGATTGACGCGGTGCTGGACGCGCTGCGTTCGGACAAAAGCTACGCCAAGGCCACGCATAATACATGGGCGGCGGTTTTGCCGACTGGCGGGCTAAAGGCCGATGATGGCGAAAGCGGCGCTGGCATGGTGATCTTACGCATGTTGGAGCGTGAAGGCCTGCGCAATCACGTGATCATCGTCACCCGTTGGTACGGTGGCAAGAAACTGGGCGGAGACCGCTTTCGTCGTGTTCAGGACGCCACGCGCGCCTATCTGGACCGGATCAGCGCCCCAATTTGACCTGAATCAAAGTCCTATGGTCCATGCTTGCTACCCTGTTTGCCAGCGCGACAGGGAAAGGACGCAACATGCCCAGCCTGAAATCACTGCGATTGCATGCCGGTTTGGTGGACGACATGGCAAACATGCTGGATGTCGATCTGGAGGAAGCCACTATCCGGGGCGATGTGTCCATGGACCAGCTTTCGGAGGCGGTACTGCGCTGCACCGATTGCCCCAATCCCGACAATTGCCAAACGCTGCTGGCTCAAGCATCGTCTCTAAGCCGGACCCCTGAATACTGCCGCAACAAAGACTTGCTGCATAAACTGATGCCCTAGCGCGGGTTGGTAGGATGCCGCATCTGGGAAACATCATGACCCACTTCCGTCTGGTCCTGCGCATGGGGCAGACAACCGGCGCAGACCTTGTTCATGCGCATCGGTCCGGCAAGCTTAGCCAAGAGGAATGGGCCGAGATGATCCAGTTCTGCCGGGGGTGCTCATCTGCGCAGGATTGCCCCGAATGGATGGATCGGCAGGCCGCGGGCACAGACGCACCGCAGACCTGTCCGAATCGGGCGAAATTTGCCGCGCTCAAGGCCGCGCAAACAGAACAGGCCTGAAGTCTCAGGACCTGAAATGCCTTTCAGAGCTTGGAATGCGACCCGTCGCACAGGGGTTGCTTGGACGTATGTTTACACCCACAGAAGAACACCTTTTTGCTGGCCTCAGCGGTGTATTTGACTGGCTCGAACGTGCTGCCTTTGTGGGAGCCATCGCAGAAAGGTTGCCGCTTAGACTGGCCGCAGGAGCACCAGAAATAGCTTTTCCCTTCTTCGACCTCGACGGGAATGGGCGAGTCTTGGGCGATGATCGGGGATTGAGACATTTGGCTACTCCGTCCTTTGGCTGATGTCTGAAAAAAGTCTAGGGTTATGTTTCGAAAAAGGTAGCCTGTCTTGGCGAGTAAGTCGCAAATTGCCGGTCATGCTGGCATGGAATCGCTGCGTTTCACGGTT
>JBFOLN010000035.1:0-2317 GCA_040829945.1 Ruegeria sp. | reverse complement strand
GGGTAATGCCCACATATGCTAGACGCCGTTCTTCCTCGAGGCCCTTGAGGCCCGATTCGTCCATGGAGCGTTGCGAGGGGAACAAACCGTCCTCCCACCCCGGCAGGAACACGGCAGGAAACTCCAACCCCTTTGCCGCGTCCAGGGTCATGATCGAGACCTTAGCCCCGTCGCCCTCTTGTTCATTGTCCATCACCAGACTGACATGCTCCAAAAACCCTTGCAGGTTCTCGAAATTGTCCAGCTGATTCACCAGTTCCTTGAGGTTCTCTAGCCGACCCGGAGCCTCGGGCGTCTTGTCGTTTTGCCAATGCCCGGTATAGCCAGATTCGTCCAAGATGATCTGCGCCAGCTCGATATGGTCGTATTCTCTAGATTGGCCTTCCTCAAAAGGCTCGACTATCTCTTCGACCACTTCCTCTTCGTACTCATGCTGCCGATACGAGGCATCGTACTCTTCCGCTCCGATAGGACGTGCTACACGTTTTTTGGTGCCTGATGTCGCGGCGCTTCGCTCCAAGGGAGACGCAGTTCGCCTTGTGCCAACAACGGCATTCCACCGCGCCAGCCCGTCGATCAATTCACGCAGAGCCTTACCGCCCTTACCCTTGATCAGTTGGTTCTCAACCGCAATCCGCGCCCCTTCGACCAGAGAGACCCCGTTCTGACGCGCCACAACCTGAATCGTCTGCTGCGCCTTGTCGCCGAGGCCGCGTTTGGGAGTGTTCACGATCCGCTCAAACGCCAGATCGTCCTCAGGGCTGACCACCAACCGGAAATAGGCCATGGCATCGCGAATCTCCATCCGCTCATAGAACCGAGGGCCGCCGATCACCTTATAAGGCAGCCCAATCGTCAGAAACCGATCCTCAAACGCGCGCATCTGATGCGAGGCGCGGACCAGAATGGCGATTTCATCAAGACTGAACTTGTTCACTCTGCTGGCTGCCACTGATTGAAGCATATTCGCAGCATTGGGATCGCCCTCAAGCAGCTTCAATACCAAGTTCTGAGTCTTTAGGTCGGAGTAGACCTCTCCCGTTTCAAAGGCATTTTTTATGTATGCGTGCTGGTCAATCGGCCCCAAGCCCGCCTTAGCACGCCTATCCAACTCCTGCTCGAAGGTTTGCAACCGCGGATTAAATCGGTTTTTTGCCTCTACCGATCTACCGCAAACATGATCATCAATCTTCTCGCCAACCCATCGCGCTTCCTCGTCACCATCCCAATGGCCAACAAGACGAACCTTCCATCCTTCTTTTTCTGCATTGGTCCAAAGCTCTTTCCCGAGGCGCTCTGCGTTCCCGCGGATAACACCCGAAGATGCTTCGAGAATATGCATCGTCGAGCGGTAATTTTGCTCCAACCGAACTACGAAGGCGCCAGGAAAGTCCTTTTCGAACCGCAGGATGTTGCCCACCTCGGCGCCGCGCCAGCCATAGATCGACTGGTCGTCGTCGCCCACACAACAGATGTTCTTGTGCCCTCCGGCCAGCAGACGCAGCCAGAGGTACTGGGCGACGTTGGTATCCTGATATTCATCCACGAGGATGAAGCGGAACCAGCGCTGGTATTGCTCCAACACGTCCTGATGGGTTTGGAAAATCGTAACCATGTGCAGCAGCAGGTCACCGAAATCCACAGCATTCAACTCGCGCAGGCGGGTCTGGTACTGGGCGTATAGCTCTACACCCTTGTTGTTATAAGCCCCAGCGTCTGCGACCGGCACTTTGTCAGGCGTCAAAGCGCGATTCTTCCAGTCGTCGATGATTCCGGCCAACATCCGCGCAGGCCAGCGTTTGTCATCTATATTGGCAGCCCGCACCAGTTGTTTGAGCAAACGGAGCTGATCATCACTATCCAAAATGGTGAAATTCGACTTCAGATCGACAAGCTCCGCGTGGCGACGCAGCAGTTTGACCCAGATCGCGTGGAAGGTTCCCAGCCATGGCATCCCTTCGGCGGGCTGACCAGGAAGACGGCCCACCCGCTCTTTCATCTCGCGCGCGGCCTTGTTGGTAAAGGTCACGGCTAGAATCTCGTTCGGACGCGCCTTGGCAGTGGTCAGAAGATGCGCAATCCGTGTGGTCAGAGCTTTGGTCTTACCTGTTCCCGCGCCCGCAAGCATCAGCACCGGACCGTCCAGCTGCTCAACCGCTTCGCGCTGCGCTGGATTGAGACCGTCCAGATAAGGCATGGGCCGCGCGGCCATGGCCCGTGCTGATAGCGATGCGCCCTCGAAGGCGTCCATTTCGTCAAAACTGCTCATATCGGCAAACTACGCTGGATGGGCCAAAAGGAAAAGGGTTTGTTCACG
>JBFOLN010000034.1:0-2560 GCA_040829945.1 Ruegeria sp. | reverse complement strand
TGCGAGAGATGTTGCTGGGGGCTGCTAAACTCTGTCATTTCACGCCGGTCTGGTCGGCGCGCATCATCGAAGAATGGACCCGCGCAGCTCGCAAGTTAGGCCCCGAGGGCGAGGCTCAGGCCCGCGCTGAAATAGCGTTGGTTCGGGCCCAATGGCCGAAAGCTGAACACCCGCCGGCACCGGGTACCGAACGACGCCTCTGGCTGCCGGACAGCGCGGATATCCATGTGTTGGCGACAGCTGTTGAGGCTTCGGCGGATGTGATCGTGACTGTGAACGCCAAGGATTTTCCAAGAAATATCCTTGCCGAAGAAGGCATTGATCGCCGCGACCCCGACACATTGCTGCACGGCTTCTGGCTTAGCGACCCCCAAGGTATGGCCGACATCGCCGACCGTGTTCTGGCCGAGGCCAGCCGCTTGTCCGGCGATCAATGGACCATGCGCGCCTTGATGAAAAAAGCCCGACTGCCACGCCTCGGTAAAGCCCTCACCACCTAAACAGATTCAACTTCATCTGGCTAAAAAACTAGGGGAGCGCGAGAGGTTGGCGCAGCGAGGGGCCAATCTCAGCCCTGACCCCATCGGTGTTCAAGGGCTTCCAGTGCCGAGATCCGCTCATCCGTTTTTGGGTGGCTCATCAACCAGGCCGGAACCACGCCAGCGCGTTGCTGTGTCAGGTCCTCCAGCTTGTGAAACAGCGATTTCTGGGGACCGATTCCGATGCCCGCCTTGGTCAACAAGGCCGCAGCATATTCATCCGCCTCATATTCATCACCGCGAGACAGGCGTGAGGCCAGAAGGTGGGTGAGCATGTTGGCAATCCACGCACCGATGAAGGGAATGAACCGGTTCAGCAGCATCATCAGCGCAGCCCGCAAGGCGTTCTGGCCAGAAAAATCAATCATCCGCCGCCGCGCATGTCCCAATGCCACATGCCCCAGCTCATGCGCGATGACGCTGGCCATTTCCTCGGCCGAGACCTCGCCGCTGCGGAACTTGCGGTAAAACCCTCGGGTGATGAAGATCCGACCATCCGGGGCCGCCAATCCGTTCACCGGGTCTATTTCATAGATGTAGACAGGTACGCGTTCGATCCCAAGCGCGGCCGCCAGTCGGTCGGTCATGCGTTTGAGTGCCGGATCAGCCAGTTCGGTCGATTTGGCATCCAGTTCCCGATGCGTGCGCCAGACGGAAATCCGGTACATCACAAAGGCATAGGCAATGGCCAACAGGATCGGAGTGAGGCGAAACATGTATCGAATATGGGCAAACGCTAGTTGTGAGACAATATCGGGTTAGGTAATTTGTCTGCTCTACGCACATAGCTGCACTTCGATTTAGTAGCCCAATGGTCTGTTGCTGAAAAAGTTGGATGCGCTCTATGCATGTTCTCAAATTGCGGTGTCCGCAGTTTCCTTTTGCCTAAATCTACAGAGCATCACCTGTTGGGAATAAGGCCTATTTGATAAAACATGGCGTACTTGTCCCAAGTCACCCAGGTTTCGGCGACTTTGCAGTCAGCGATGCGCGTAAATTCCACGGAGTCGTATTTTATCGTGTTTCCCGTCGCTTCCTCACCGAGGTAAGAACCCGAATGGACCGCCGACAACTGCACCCGTGTCGCCACCATATCGCCTTCTGCGACCTGCATGCGGGAGAGTGCTTTGACATCGGTGAACGCAGCATGAAACTTGGCAACTTCCTTTTGGAACGCGGCCACATCACGCACCTGCTCGGCCGTATCAAGGCCAACCGCTGAATCCACATGATTGGTGTATCCTGGTGCGAGGATTGCGTTCGGGTCTATATCTGTGCCACTCAACCAGAGCTCGATTGCCTGGTAGGCAAGCTCCTTTTTTTGCTCAAGGCTGCAAGAGTCCGCGTTGGCTGAAAGAGTGCCTGCGAAAAAGATTGAAATTGCTGAAAACGAAGCGGTGAAGGCGTGAATATGTCTTACCATTGTAACCTCTCAACAGTGACGGTTCGGGGTGCTTTCTCTAATGCGCTTGGAATAATCCTTGTTGAACTGCTTGGAAGCGTAGCGCTAGGGCAAGAGCTCGTCCAGAGCCGAGAGTGCAGCGAAGAGCCATCGAAATCACGTTGGGCTCAAAGCCACAATCCGCCTATCTTCACTTAACGCGTCAGTTCCCGCATACCCTGTTCCAGCCCGGCCAAGGTCATCGGCACCATGCGGTTTTCAAATATCTCTCGGATCATGCTAACGGAATGGGTGTATTCCCAGTATTTCTCGGGCACCGGGTTGATCCAGAGGTTTGACGGCCACTGTTCGCGGGCGCGTTGCAGCCAGACCTGTCCGGCCTCCTGGTTCCAGTGTTCGTTCGCGCCACCGGGGTAGGCGATCTCGTAGGGGCGCATTGAGGCATCGCCAACGAAGATACATTTACAGTCAGAGCCGTAGGCGCGCAGCACTTCGTGGGTCGGAGGCTGTTGGTTCCAGCGCCGGCGGCGGTCACGCCAGACGCCTTCATAAAGGCAGTTTTGGAAGGAGTAGTATTGCAGATGCTTGAACTCTGTCCGTGGGGACGCGGACAGATCCT
>JBFOLN010000033.1:0-30393 GCA_040829945.1 Ruegeria sp. | reverse complement strand
TGTCAGCACTCCGAAAGGTGTGATGTCGGACGCAAACGCTCGCTCCAACAATGTTGGCGGCGAAGTGCTCTGCACCGTCTTCTAAGGAGGTCTGCAATGTCTCGTATTGGTAAAAAACCGGTCGAGCTGCCCAGCGGCGTTTCCGCCTCTGTGTCCGGCCAGACCATCGAAGTCAAAGGTCCGAAAGGCACCCGTAGCTTCACCGCAACCGATGACGTAACGCTGTCGGTTGAAGACAACGTGGTCAAGATCGACCCCCGTGGCATGTCCAAGCGGGCGCGCCAGCAGTGGGGCATGAGCCGCACCATGGTCGCCAATCTTGTTGAAGGCGTGACAAACGGCTTCAAAAAAGAGCTGGAGATCCAGGGTGTTGGTTACCGGGCTCAGATGCAGGGCAATACCCTGAAGCTGAACCTGGGTTACAGCCACGATGTTGATTTCACTGCTCCGGAAGGTGTCACCATCACCGCGCCGAAGCAGACCGAGATCGTTGTGGAAGGTATCGACCAGCAGCAGGTGGGCGAAGTCGCGGCGAAAATCCGTGAATGGCGCCGTCCCGAGCCGTACAAAGGCAAGGGCATCCGCTACAAGGGCGAGTTCATCTTCCGCAAAGAAGGCAAGAAGAAGTAAGGACGCAAACAATGGCAAACAGCAAAAGAACCCTGTTTCTGAAGCGCCGCCTGCGCGTTCGGAACAAACTTCGCAAGGTCAACGCGGGTCGTCCGCGTCTGTCCGTACACCGTTCGAACAAGAACATCTCTGTTCAGCTGATCGACGACGTACGTGGCGTGACCCTGGCCGCCGCCTCGACCCTGGAAAAGGATCTGGGTGTTGTGGGCAAGAACAACGTCGAAGCGGCCACCAAAGTGGGCGCGGCCATCGCCGAGCGTGCTAAGAAGGCAGGCGTCGAAGAGGCCTATTTCGATCGTGGCGGCTTCCTGTTCCATGGCAAGGTGAAGGCCCTGGCCGACGCCGCGCGTGAAGGCGGTCTGAAGATCTAAGACTTGCGGGCGGGTTTCGATCCGCCCCGATGATCCGGGGGCCTCGGCACTAGTCGGGGCTCACTTGGATTGAACAAACGGCGCCGAGAAGCGCCACATGAGAAAAGGGATGCCAAATGGCAGAACGTGAAAACCGCCGGGGCCGTGGTCGTGACCGCGACGAAGCACCGGAATTTGCAGATCGTCTGGTTGCGATCAACCGTGTGTCGAAAACCGTAAAAGGTGGTAAGCGCTTTGGCTTCGCCGCTCTGGTGGTTGTCGGCGATCAGAAAGGCCGCGTCGGCTTTGGCAAAGGTAAAGCGAAAGAAGTACCTGAGGCCATCCGTAAGGCAACTGAGCAAGCCAAGCGTCAGATGATCCGCGTGCAGCTGCGTGAAGGTCGTACTCTGCACCACGACATCGAGGGCCGTCACGGCGCCGGTAAAGTGGTTATGCGCACCGCACCTGAAGGTACTGGTATCATCGCTGGTGGTCCGATGCGGGCTGTGTTCGAAATGCTGGGCGTCAAGGACGTTGTTTCCAAGTCGCTGGGCTCGCAGAACCCATACAACATGATCCGCGCCACCATCAACGGCCTGCAGAAAGAGCAGAGCCCGCGTTCGGTTGCACAGCGTCGTGGCAAAAAGGTTGCTGACATCCTGCCCAAGCGGGACGAAGCCCCAGCTGCTGCTGAAGCAGAAGCATAAGGAGAGCGACCCATGGCAAAAACCATCGTCGTCAAGCAGATCGGTTCCCCGATCCGCCGCCCCGCCGAACAGCGCGCAACTCTGATCGGTCTGGGCCTGAACAAGATGAACAAAACCCGTGAACTGGAAGACACTCCTTCGGTCCGCGGCATGGTCAACAAGATCCCGCATCTGGTTGAGATCATCGAAGAACGCGGTTAAGCGCGAACTCTTTGAAGAAATGGAAACGCCCTCGGCATAGTCGGGGGCGTTTCTTATTGTGGAAAACACTGGGGTCTTTAGCCAATTCGCACCCGAAGCCACATGCCCATTATGAGTTCTATTGTTACTCGCTCACCAGAGCGTCCAATTCAAAGGCAGCAATGTTGTCACCAATGCCTTTTAGGTCAAATGGCCCCGCCGGTTGTAATTCGTAATCGATCTGCCAAGCAGTCGCGTGCGAAATCAGAATCTGATTATCTGCAGCTTGTTCGCACAGCCTTGCAGCCAGATTGGGGGCGGGGCCGATAGCAGAGTAGTCACGCCGACCCTCAAAGCCGATTTGACCCAAAGTCGCCGCACCGGTGCCAATCCCAATGCCAACGCCAAGATGATGTGCATCCGAACCCGCCTCAAATGGAACTATTGCCTTTTTGACGGCCGCGCGCAGATCCAATGCCAGAGTTACCGCTTTTTGCGCCGGGGCTTCCATGGCAACGGGCGCTCCGAACAACACCATTAGTCCATCCCCCAGAAAGCGTTCCAGAGTTCCACCGCTCGCTTCAATCAGCGGGCCGCAAGCGCCATGAAAAGCGTTGAGCGCTTCGATGACCTGAACAGGTGTGGCGGCATTGGAGAATGTGGTAAACCCTCTAAGATCGACAAACAGAACGGTGATCTCAGCGCGTTGCGTGCGCAATATCTCGAGTTCATCTGGCGCTGCAACAATCATCTCGGCCACTTGGGGTGGTAAGAATCGCCGCAATCGATTTGCTCGATCAATCTCTTCTACTTGCCTTTGCACCTTACTTTCTAGCGCAGAATTCAGGTCAGCAAGTTCGACCCTCTGATGTTCTACCGCTTCGTAAAGCTCTCCCAATTTGGCACTTGTTTGATTTGCGTGCGCTGCAAGTTCACCAAATTCATCGCGGTTAGATATATTAACGCGAGTATTGAAGTCTCCAGCAGCGAGTTGCCCCAACGCCAGCTTTATCCGATCTAGAGAACGCGTGATTGAAGCAGAAATTGAAAAGCCCAGAACCAAAGCAAGAGCAATTGCAAAGCCCGATGCACCCAGAACCAAGCGCCGCGCTAGTTCGAACGCTTCGGCGTTCTCCGTGGCGCTCGCTCGCATTTCTTGCCCCAGATTAAATGAAATAGTGGAGACGATACGATCGAACTCGTCCAAAGCTTTTAAGAAGTCCGTGTCATAGACTGCTCGGGCTCCTACGATATCGCCTTTGGCGAACAGATTACGCAATTGCGACGCGACCGGTTGGATATTTCTGTCTTTCTCGTAATACTCTTGCTCGTATTCTGGCGTAACAAAAAAAGTGGCTCTGGTATCGATTCCGGTTTGATCCGCAGCAGCACGAAGCAAGAAGACCTCATCATTGAACCTATTTGCGAGACTTTTATTCGTGGCACTGTCACCGTGGTCTAGAAATAGTTCCGCACCCGCGATTCTAACGGCTTGGATGCTACGCCCAATCGAGCGCAATGTGCTGACTCGGATTTGATCATCTACCAAATCCGATGCCCTTTTGTTGGCTTGACGAAGCTCTGAAACACCTGTGAGGGCCAGCGAAACCATCAGGCCAACGATAACCAAAAAAGCAAAGGGAAGTTTGATACGAATTGGAAGCGCAATCCGGCTGACTGCTTCTCCAATCCATCGAAATGGGTCAAACCGCTTTAACTGCGCCCCAAATTTCTTGAGGACCATCTCAGACCTCCTTGTCGTCGAAATGCGCGGGCATCGTACACACATTATGTTGGCAATTAACCGAACTGCCAAATCGAGAGGATATCACTGCAGAAAACGGGCGTTCTATTAACCGCCCAGCGTCGGAACTTCAGCGTCGTGCGGATGATATTACACGGGTGACACGAACAAATAGAAAATGCCCAAGAAAGAGCGATGTGGTTAAGTTGAAATAACAGGTACGAAACTCGCGATGTCATTCCCCAGGTGCATACCGGCTAGACCAAAACTTCCGTTGTTAGCGTTATCGTCTGCGCCTATCTCACCCTTGTCCAATGAAGGAACAAAGTAAGTGACATCGGGGAATGCGCCCCGATATTCAAAAGGAATAGAGATATGGCACATACAGCTACACTGACACATGGCGGCTTCAACCTGACCGCGCGAATTGCAAACCTGATGGAGCGCGTGAAAGAAAACCGCGCCCGGGCGAGCGAATACAACCGTACCTACACCGAGCTTCAGCGCCTGACCAATCGCGAGTTGGATGATATCGGTGTCCGCCGTTGCGACATCGCCGACATCGCGCGTGAGCACGCATACTGTTCGTAAGTCACCCACCACTCACTCAGAGAGAGGCGCCATTCGGGCGCCTCTTTTTGCTTCTGGTAAGAGGCGACAACAAACCTTGCAACTGAAGTCGCAACGCTGTACAGCGCTCCGGTGGCATTGCGTCCACGAGAATCAAAACCAAGAAATGCCGTGGTTGACCCATAACGCTTCGGGGGTCACATCCGGCTTAGGAGAAGCGAAATGAAACTGAATGAATTGCGCGACAATCCCGGCGCTGCACCGAAACGCACTCGCGTTGGCCGTGGTCCCGGTTCCGGCAAAGGTAAAATGGGTGGCCGTGGTATCAAAGGCCAGAAATCCCGTTCGGGTGTGGCCATCAATGGCTACGAAGGCGGCCAGATGCCGCTGTACCAGCGTCTGCCTAAGCGTGGCTTCAACAAGCCGAACCGCAAGGAATTCGCCGTTATCAATCTGGGCCTGATCCAGAAATTCGTCGACGCCGGCAAGCTGGATGCCAAAGCTGCGATCACCGAGGACGCGCTGGTTGCATCCGGTCTGGTCCGTCGCAAGCTGGACGGTGTCCGCGTTCTGGCGAAAGGCGAGATCAGCGCCAAAGTGAACCTGGAAGTCACCGGTGCTTCGAAATCTGCTGTTGAAGCGGTTGAGAAAGCGGGCGGCTCACTTACGGTCACAAAAGCTGCTTCGGCAGAGTAAGCGCTTGTGAGCGGGCGCAGACCCGCTTACATAGACCTCAGAGTTTTCCAAGACGCCGCCCGAGCCGGAAAACGGTTCCGGGCGGTGTTTGCATAAGAGAGACCGATTTATGGTATCAGCAGCAGAACAAATGGCAGCCAACACAAGCTGGGCTGCTTTGGGCAAGGCCACCGATCTGCGCAACCGCATCCTGTTCACGCTGGGTTTGTTGATCGTCTATCGTCTGGGCACCTTCATTCCGGTCCCGGGTATCGACGGGCAAGCCCTGCGTGAGTTCATGGAGCAGGCGGGGCAGGGCATCGGCGGCATGGTTTCGATGTTTACCGGCGGAGCGCTGGGGCGGATGGGTATCTTTGCCCTCGGCATTATGCCCTACATTTCGGCCTCGATCATCGTACAGCTGCTGACATCGATGGTTCCCGCGCTTGAGCAACTCAAGAAAGAGGGCGAGCAGGGACGCAAGAAGATCAACCAATACACCCGTTTCGGTACCGTGGCTCTGGCCACCGTTCAGGCTTATGGTCTGGCCGTTTCGCTGGAATCGGGTGATCTGGCCACTGATCCGGGCCTGTTCTTCCGTATGTCGACCATGATCACTCTGGTCGGCGGCACCATGTTCCTGATGTGGCTGGGTGAGCAGATCACTGCACGCGGCATTGGCAACGGTATCTCTCTGATCATCTTCGTCGGCATCATCGCCGAGGTTCCCGCAGCGCTGGCGCAGTTCTTCGCTTCGGGCCGCAGCGGTGCAATCAGCCCCGCCGTGATCGTAGGTGTCATTATCATGGTCATCGCCGTGATCACCTTTGTGGTGTTCATGGAGCGGGCTCTGCGCAAGATCCATATCCAATACCCGCGCCGTCAGGCTGGTATGAAAGTCTACGAAGGCGGCTCCAGCCACCTGCCGGTCAAAGTGAACCCGGCAGGCGTGATCCCTGCGATCTTTGCAAGCTCACTGCTGTTGCTGCCGGTAACGATCTCGACCTTCTCGTCGGGTGCCACAAATGGCCCGGTCATGTCGTGGCTGCTGGCCAACTTCGGCCCCGGACAGCCGCTTTATCTGCTATTCTTCGCGTCGATGATCGTGTTCTTCGCCTATTTCTACACGTTCAACGTGTCGTTCAAGCCGGACGATGTGGCGGACAACCTAAAAAAGCAGAACGGTTTTGTACCGGGTATCCGTCCGGGCAAGAAAACCTCTGAGTATCTGGAATACGTGGTCAACCGCGTGCTGGTTCTGGGTTCCGCCTATCTGGCGGCCGTCTGTCTGCTGCCGGAAATCCTGCGGGGCCAGTTTGCCATCCCGTTCTATTTCGGTGGTACCTCGGTTCTGATTATCGTCTCTGTGACCATGGACACGATCCAACAAGTCCAGAGCCACCTGCTGGCGCATCAATACGAAGGGCTGATTGAAAAGTCCCAGCTGCGCGGCAAAAGCAAGAAACGCGGCAGAAAGGGAGCTGCTCGTCGATGAACATCATTCTTCTCGGCCCCCCGGGGGCAGGCAAAGGAACGCAGGCGCGTCACCTGGTTGAAACCCGCGGTATGGTGCAACTCAGCACCGGAGACATGCTGCGCGAGGCCAAAACCTCGGGCACGGAAATGGGCCAGAAGGTTGCTGCGATCATGGACGCGGGCAAGCTGGTTACCGATGAGATCGTGATCGGCCTGATCGAAGAGAAGCTGACCACCGAAAAAGGCGCCGGTTTCATCTTTGACGGCTTCCCGCGCACGTTGGCACAGGCCGACGCGCTGTCGGCTCTGCTGACCAAGCTGGGCCAGTCGCTGCATACGGTGATCGAGATGCGTGTGGACGATGACGCGCTGGTGGGCCGGATCACGGCGCGGTCAACCTGCGGCGGATGTGGTGAGGTATATAACGACATCACCAAGCCGATCCCGGCAGATGGCAAATGCACCAACTGCGGCAAGGAAAATGACTTCGTCCGTCGCGCCGACGATAACGAAGACAGCCTGCGCACGCGGTTGATGGAATACTACAAGAAGACCTCTCCGCTGATTGGTTACTACTACGCCAAAGGCGATCTGCGCCCGGTGAATGGGCTGGCGGATATCAAGGAAGTCACCGCGTCGATTAAGGCCGTGCTGGGTTGAGTCAACGCGCATCTGTCAGCGTACCGGAGACTCTTCAAAATTCGGCTGCGAGATATGGTGACCTTCTTCGGCTGGAACTGCGCTTATGCGCTCTAGTTCTTGTTGTGGGCTTACCGGTGTTTTTTCCAGCGGCGGCGCTCTTTTTCGAATGGTTTGCTGCGCCCCATACCTTTAGCGACCTTTCGTTTGCGTCGTTGAGTTTCTGGGGAGTATTCCTCGTTGCCTACTGGTCAGTGGTTCGGATTATCTGGAAACCCATTGAGGAAAAGAAGCGGGAAATTGAAGCCGAGTTTCCGCAACATGGGCTACGGATTTTTCAAGTCAAAGGCACAAAGTTCGAAATTGCAAAACTCGAAGATAAGTGAAGCGATCAATTGTCCTTGACGCCAGCGCCAAAAGCCCATATCGACCCCCATCCCTAAAGGGAATCAAGATCGCGTGCGGGATTCGTCCCAAACGCCCCGACCACCTCGAATAATACTGGACCCTCTGGCGTCACTGCCACGGTCAAGTGTTGTGAAAAAAGGTTCCGGAGTTACGGAACCGCAACAAAAAGGAAAGTGACACGTGGCACGTATTGCCGGCGTAAACATCCCGACTGCAAAGCGGGTACCAATCGCCCTCACATATATCACCGGTATCGGAAACACCTCGGCCAAAGCAATCTGCGAAGCCGTGGGCATTGAAGCGCACCGTCGCGTCAACGAACTGTCCGACGCCGAAGTTCTGGCCATCCGCGAGCACATCGATGCAAACTTCACCGTCGAAGGTGACCTGCGTCGTGAAGTCCAGATGAATGTCAAGCGTCTGATGGACCTGGGCTGCTATCGCGGTCTGCGTCACCGCCGTAACCTGCCGGTTCGCGGTCAGCGTACCCACACCAATGCTCGTACTCGCAAAGGCCCCGCAAAGGCCATTGCCGGTAAGAAGAAATAAGGGAGGGTCTGACCGATGGCACGTGACAAGACTCGCGTTAAGCGCAAAGAGCGTAAAAACATCGCATCGGGCGTTGCCCATGTGAACTCGACCTTCAACAACACCAAGATCCTGATCTCGGACGTACAGGGCAACGCCATCTCGTGGTCGTCTGCCGGTACCATGGGCTTCAAGGGATCGCGGAAATCGACCCCCTACGCCGCTCAGATGGCTGCAGAAGATGCAGGCAAAAAGGCGCAGGAACATGGCGTCAAGACGCTGGAAGTCGAAGTTCAGGGCCCCGGTTCGGGTCGTGAATCGGCTCTGCGTGCGCTGGCTGCAGTGGGCTTCAACATCACGTCGATCCGCGACGTGACACCGATTGCTCACAACGGCTGCCGTCCGCCGAAGCGTCGTCGCGTCTAAGCGATTTTGAATTAGGCTGGGGCTGTGTTTCTGCACGGCCCCAGCACGTCATTTTGAACCTCGGGCGTCTGCACCTTGTTGGTCATGGGGCGCGGACAGGAATGGAGGGATTACATGATCCATAAGAATTGGGCAGAATTGATCAAGCCAACCCAGCTTGACGGCAAGCCGGGCAACGACCCTGCGCGTCAGGCAACCCTGGTTGCAGAACCGCTGGAACGTGGCTTTGGTCTGACCCTGGGCAACGCGCTGCGCCGCGTTCTGATGAGCTCGCTGCAAGGCGCGGCCATCACCAGCGTTCAGATCGACAACGTCCTGCACGAGTTCAGCTCGGTCGCCGGTGTGCGTGAAGACGTCACCGACATCATCCTGAACCTCAAAGGCGTGTCGCTGCGCATGGAAGTCGAAGGCCCCAAGCGCCTGTCGATCAATGCCAAAGGCCCCGCAGTTGTCACCGCTGGCGACATCAGCGAAAGCGCTGGCATCGAGGTTCTGAACCGCGATCACGTCATCTGCCACCTGGACGATGGCGCGGACCTGTTCATGGAACTGACCGTCAACACCGGCAAAGGTTACGTCTCGGCTGAGAAGAACAAGCCCGAAGACGCACCCATTGGCCTGATCCCGATCGACGCGATCTATTCGCCGGTCAAAAAGGTTGCCTATGACGTTCAGCCGACCCGTGAAGGTCAGGTTCTGGACTATGACAAGCTGACCCTGAAGATCGACACCGACGGTTCGATCACGCCGGAAGACGCGCTGGCCTTTGCCGCACGCATTCTGCAGGATCAGCTGTCGATCTTCGTCAACTTCGACGAGCCGGAATCGGCTGGCCGCCAGGACGAAGACGATGGTCTGGAGTTCAACCCGTTGCTGCTGAAGAAAGTGGACGAGCTGGAACTGTCGGTCCGTTCGGCAAACTGCCTGAAGAACGACAACATCGTTTACATCGGCGATCTGATTCAGAAGACCGAGGCCGAGATGCTGCGCACTCCGAACTTCGGCCGCAAGTCGCTGAACGAGATCAAGGAAGTGCTGTCCGGTATGGGTCTGCACCTCGGCATGGATGTCGAGGACTGGCCGCCCGACAACATCGAAGATCTGGCCAAGAAATTCGAAGACGCGTTCTAAGCGCGTCTTCACAAATGCCCGGGCTGCCGGGGACCATACGGGCACTTCCGCCCCAAGGAGAGCCGGTGACACGCATCGCCGGCCAGACAAAGCAAAACGCGAAAGAAGGAACTAGAAAATGCGTCACGCACGTGGTTATCGCCGCCTGAACCGTACTCATGAGCACCGCAAGGCGCTGTTTGCGAACATGGCTGGCTCGCTCATCGAACATGAGCAAATCAAAACAACTCTGCCGAAGGCAAAAGAACTGCGCCCGATCATCGAAAAGCTGGTCACTCTGGGCAAGCGCGGCGACTTGCACGCCCGCCGTCAGGCAGCATCGCAGCTGAAAGAAGACAAAGATGTCGCAAAGCTGTTCGAAGTTCTGGGCCCCCGCTATGCAGAGCGTCAGGGTGGATACGTCCGCATCCTGAAAGCCGGCTTCCGCTATGGTGACATGGCTCCGATGGCGATCATCGAATTCGTTGATCGTGACGTCGACGCCAAAGGCGCGGCTGACAAAGCCCGTGTTGCTGCTGAAGAGGCCGCAGACGACGAATAAGAAAGCAAGGCTTTCAGACTTAGGCCCCTGCGTTCTGAACGCAGGGGCTTTTCTTTTGCGGTCATCCGGTGTCGCAATCAGGTTATTTTCGACGAATTCTGTTGATGAAACCAAACCTGCCTTACTCCAGACTAATAATCAGGCGCGGAGGTTGGGTGATGACAGTTCTTTCCAAGATACCAGAACAACTGACCGGTCCTTCAGTCTGGATCGGAGATGAAGTGCGCACCCGCGAGGCGGATTGGATCGTCGATCTGGCAGCGGACGATATCGCCGATCTCGAGCAGGCAGCCCACCATTACTTATCTCTGGGACGTGACATCGGTCTGATGACCAAAGCCGATTTTCCACTAGTGAATCTTGGCCTGCATCTGCATGAACTGCGTAAAAAACTGATCAACGGTATCGGGTTTGAAGTGCTCCGCGGATTGCCGATCGAGACCTATACGCAAGAAATGGCGGCGGCGATCTTCTGTGGTGTCGGGGCACATTTGGGCTCGGCCCGCTCGCAGAATGCGCAGGGGCATATTCTTGGTCATGTGCGCGACATCGGCGCGGACGCAAACGATCCGAATACCCGCATCTATCAGACGCATGAGCGTCAGACTTTTCACACGGACAGCGCTGACATTGTAGGCCTGCTGTGCCTGCGCGAAGCCAAAAAAGGCGGCGACTCACTGCTTGTAAGTGCAGAAGCGATCTATAATCGGATGCGCGCCGAATGCCCCGACTTGCTGGACCGCCTGTTCGACCCGATCGCGACGGACCGGCGTGGTGAGGTGCCGGAAGGGATGGAGCCTTTCATGACCATCCCGCCATTCACATGGCACGACGGAAAGCTAACGGTGTTTTATCAAAGACAATATATCGACAGCGCGCAGCGCTTCCCCGAAGCGATGCGTTTAAGCGATGATCACGTCGCGGCCTTGAATATCTTTGATGCGCTTGCCAATGATCCCCGGATGTACTTGACCATGCGTCTAAAACCCGGCGATATGCAGTTTGTTTACAATCATTCGCAGTTGCATGATCGCACCGGGTTCACCGATTGGCCAGACCCCGATCAGCGCCGTCACTTGCTCCGGCTATGGTTGTCTCCGGAAGGCGACCGGGAGCTGCCCGAAGTCTTCAAACAACGTTACGGCACAATTGAGGTCGGAAATCGCGGTGGGATTATCACCAAAGGAACCCGCCTGCACGCGCCGCTGGACTAACAAGACACCTGCAAGGGCAAGCTTGCATTATCGCTTGCATGGACGCATATCCAACGCAGTCTTGCAGGTAGAGGTAAAGATGGTTCGTGCATCGTTTCTGGCATTCTTCATGATGTGCGCGTCGATTGCGTCCGCTGAATCACGCGTGCCAACATCCCAAGCAGAAATCTCATTGGGTTTTGCACCTGTTGTGAAGCAGGCCTCGCCAGCGGTGGTCAATATTTACGCCAAGATTGTGAGCGAGGGTCGCGTCAATCCGCTTTTCTCGGACCCGTTTTTTAGCGATTTCTTTGGCCGGGGTTTCAACGAACCGCGTCAGCGTGTCCAGAATTCGCTGGGATCCGGGGTGATACTATCCCAAGACGGGTATGTGGTTTCAAACTATCATGTGGTCGGTACCGCGACCGAAATTCGTGTGGTGACGACCGATCGGCGCGAGTATTCGGCGCAGGTAGTGTTGGGCGACAAAGAGAGCGACATTGCGATCCTGCGGCTGGAAGGCGCACAGCATCTACCTTTCCTGCAGATGCGCGATTCCGATCAGGTTGAAGTAGGAGAGCTGACGCTGGCGATTGGCAACCCCTTCGGTGTTGGCCAAACTGTTTCGTCAGGTATTGTTTCAGGGCTGGCGCGCACAGGAACCGCAACCGGAAACGCAAGAGGGTACTTCATTCAAACCGATGCGGCGATCAACCCGGGCAATTCCGGTGGCGCGCTGATCGACGTGAATGGTGATCTGATTGGTATCAATACTTCAATCCTGACCCGCTCAGGCGGGTCGAACGGTATCGGCTTTGCCATTCCGGCCAATTTGGTAGCCGAATTCCTGCGGCAGGCGCAGTCTGGCAACGAAAGCTTCGTAAGTCCTTGGGCAGGAATGGCCGGTCAACACATGAGCGCGGATATTGCCGAGTCTTTGGGCATGGTCATACCTTTAGGTGTTGTGATTTCTGACTTGCATGAGCTCAGCCCGTTGGCCGAAGCAGGCCTTCGCGTCGGCGACGTCGTCACCCATGTTGACGGGGACGAGGTGAATTCTCCGGCCGAGATGAAGTTTCGCATGGCTGTTGCCGGGGTGGGTGGAAAGTCGGTCCTGACTCGGCTACGCGGTGAAGACCGCTCGGACATCGAAGTGGCGTTAGTTAAAGCACCCGAAACACCTGCTGCGGATGAAACCACATTGGATGAGGATACGGTGATGCCGGGGCTGATCGTTTCGGGCGTAAATCCGGCGGTGATCGTAAAGCTTGGCTTGTCGCTGTCTCAGATCGGCGTCGTGGTGGTTGATCCGAACCGCTATGGCGGGCGCGCAGGATTGCGTGTGGGCGATGTCGTAAAGAGTATCAACGGAACCAGAACCGAGACTCCGGAGGATGTCGTTCAGGCCCTGACCGATCCGGGTCGCCGGGTACAGGTCGAGATTGAACGGGGAGGCCGTTCAATCTCGTTGCGGTTTCGGTTGTGATCTGTGAGTGATCTGTTCGATACCGGGTCTGCCGAACCCACCGCGTCGCCGCACCGGCCGCTGGCTGATCGCTTGCGGCCACAATCCCTGTCTGAGGTGATCGGGCAAGAGCAGGTTTTGGGGCCAGATGCGCCGCTGGGGGTCATGCTGGCCTCGGGTAGCTTGTCTAGTTTGATCTTTTGGGGCCCGCCGGGTGTGGGAAAGACAACCATTGCCCGGTTGCTGGCGCAGGAAACCGATCTACAATTCGTGCAGATCAGCGCGATCTTTACCGGTGTCCCGGATCTTAAGAAGGTATTTGAGGCTGCCAAAATCCGTCGTCAAAACGGGCAGGGTACTTTATTGTTCGTTGACGAAATCCACCGTTTCAACAAGGCGCAGCAGGACGGGTTTCTGCCGCATATGGAGGACGGTACGATCCTGCTGGTTGGCGCGACGACCGAAAACCCCTCATTCGAACTGAATGCGGCGGTTCTCAGTCGGTCACAGGTGCTGGTGTTGGAACGCCTTAGCCTTGCCGATCTGGAACGGTTGACCCAACGCGCCGAGAAAGAGCTGGACCGGGCTTTGCCCCTGACGCCTGCTGCCCGAGAAGCGTTGCAGGAGATGGCGGATGGTGACGGCCGGGCGCTGTTGAACCTGATTGAGCAGGTTGCTGCTTGGAAAGTGGATACTGCTCTGGACTCGGAGACATTGTCGACGCGCCTGATGCGCCGGGCTGCGAAATACGACAAATCGGGGGATGAGCATTACAATCTGATCTCGGCCCTGCACAAATCGGTGCGCGGATCGGATCCCGACGCGGCGCTCTATTGGTTTGCGCGGATGCTGACCGGCGGCGAAGATCCGCGCTATCTGGCGCGCAGGATCACGCGGATGGCGGTCGAAGATATCGGTTTGGCCGATCCTCAGGCACAATCGATCTGCCTGCACAGCTGGGAAACCTATGAACGGCTGGGCTCGCCAGAGGGCGAGTTGGCGCTGGCGCAGGCGGTGGTCTATCTGGCGCTCGCTCCGAAATCGAACGGGGCTTATGTGGGCTATAAAGCAGCGATGCGGCTGGCCAAGCAATCTGGCAGTGAACCTCCACCCAAACATATCCTGAACGCGCCGACATCACTGATGAAGGATCAGGGGTATGGCGCAGGTTACGCTTATGACCATGACGCCGAGGATGGGTTTTCGGGTCAGAACTATTTCCCGGATGATATGAAGCGCCCGGTTCTCTATCAGCCGGTCGAGCGCGGGTTCGAGCGCGAGTTGAAAAAGCGATTGGGGTATTTCGCCAAGCTGAGGACGCAGCGCAATCCGGGGTAGGCTTGACTCTGCACCCGATGCGCGCGACAGACGCGCATGATTTCTAAGGCACTGAAACAAGCACAATCCGGGCGGATCGGCCGTGCGGAACAAGGGGCAATGGCATGAGCGGCGTACAGGTGATCACCGTAGCAGAGGGCGATGGCGACCAGCGGCTGGATCGTTGGCTGCGCCGCCTGTTCCCCCATGTCAGCCAGGGCCGGATCGAGAAGATGTGCCGCAAAGGGGAACTGCGTGTCGACGGCGGTCGGGTCAAGGCCTCGACTCGGTTGGAGGTGGGGCAGTCCGTGCGTGTGCCGCCGCTGCCGGACGCGGATCACAAGCCCGCAGTCGTGAAGCATCGTGTCTCAGATGCCGACGCAAAGATGATCCAGTCTTGCGTGATCTACAAAGACGATCACGTGCTGGCGCTAAACAAACCGCATGGGCTGCCGGTGCAGGGCGGAAGCGGTCAGACACGTCATGTGGACAGCTTGTCTGAAGCGTTGCGCTTTGGGTATGACGAGAACCCGCGCCTTGTGCATCGGCTGGACAAAGACACCTCGGGCGTACTGCTGTTGGCCCGCACGCGCGAGGCTGCCAAGGGGCTGACCGCAGCGTTCCGGCACCGCAACACTCAGAAAATCTATTGGGCGCTCGTTGCCGGGGTGCCGACGCCTTACTTGGGAGAGATCAAGACCGGTCTGGTTAAGGCTCCGGGGCATGGCAAGCATGGCGAAGGCGAGAAGATGATCGCCGTGCATCCGAGCGAAGTGAACGATACGCCCGGCGCAAAACGAGCGCATACGCTTTATGCAACGCTGTATCGCGTTGCGGGGCGGGCGGCATGGGTCGCGATGGAGCCGGTGACGGGACGAACGCACCAGTTGCGTGCGCATATGGCAGCGATTGGCCATCCGATCATTGGCGATGGAAAATACGGTGGCTCGGGGCAGGAGAATCTCGGCGATGGCTGGGGTGCCCAACTGGGCGGCGTCATCAGCAAGAAGCTTCACCTGCACGCCCGCAGCCTTTCATTTGAACACCCGATGACCCGCAAACCCATCTCGCTTACGGCACCTTTGCCGGATCATATGAAACACAGCTGGGATACGCTGGGCTGGACCGAAGACCTCGCCGCCGCCGATCCGTTTGAGGAGCTGCGATGAGTGCCCCTCTGCGGTTGGTCTTGTTTGATGTGGACGGTACTCTGGTCGATAGTCAGGGTGCCATTGTATCGGCTATGACTACTTGTTTTCAGGCGCAGTCACTGCCGGTGCCGGATCGTGACGCGATCCTGTCCATCGTCGGTTTATCTCTACCCCATGCAATGGCGCGCCTGGCATCGGATCAGTCCGAACGGGTGCAAGGCGCATTGGTCGACGGGTACAAACAGGCCTATCACGCGCAAAGGTTGGAGCAGGGTGCCGCAAGCTCGCCGCTTTACCCCGGTGCGCGCCAAGTGATTGAGGCTCTCCACGCTCAGCCAGAGATTCTTTTGGGAGTGGCCACGGGTAAATCTCAGCGCGGGTTAACTGCACTGCTTGAGGCGCATGGGCTGGATCGGTATTTCATAACTCGGCAGGTGGCGGATCATCACCCGTCAAAACCGCATCCGTCGATGATAGAAACGGCTTTGGCTGAGACAGGTGTAACAGCCGCGCAAGCGGTCATGGTGGGTGATACCAGCTTTGATATGGATATGGCCGCAGCCGCGCAGATTGCCGGGATCGGGGTCAGTTGGGGATATCACGATCGTTCGGCGCTGAACGCCGCGCGACAGGTGATCGAGAGTTTCGAACAATTGCCAGGAGCACTGGCCAATATCTGGGGCTGAAGAGATGAGCGATTGGAAACCAAAACGCTTCTGGACCGAAAGCGCTGTGGTTGAGGCTGACAAGGGTTATACGATCGAGTTGGATGGCCGGCGGATCAAGACGCCCGCCAAGGTCGGTTTGATCCTGCCCACACGCGCCATGGCCGAGGCGATCGCGCGGGAATGGGACGCACAGGAAAAAGAAATCGATCCTGCCACCATGCCTTTCACTCGTTCGGCGAACGCGGCCATCGACAAGGTACAACATCAGCACGGTGAAGTCGCCGATATGCTGGCAGATTACGGCGACTCGGACCTGTTGTGCTATCGGGCGACCCATCCTGAAGCTTTGCAAAAGCGGCAATCCGACGCCTGGGACCCCGCCTTGGATTGGGCAGCTGAAACGCTGAAAGCTCGGCTGGTACCGCGTGTAGGTGTGGTGCATCAACCGCAGGCACCAGAAGTGCTGCAATCTTTGCGCGATCGAGTGCACGCTTTGAATGCGTTCCAACTGGCGGCGTTTCATGATCTGGTCAGCCTGTCCGGGTCGTTGATCCTTGGGTTTGCAGCCACACAGGATTGGCGCAAACCGAACGAAATATGGCGCATTTCTCGATTGGACGAGCTTTGGCAGATCGAGCAATGGGGCCATGACGACGAGGCGCACGCCGCCGCCGAAGTAAAAGAGGCAGCCTTCCTGCATGCCAAGCGGTTCTACGACCTCTCGATCTGAGACAAAATAAGCTCAAATCGCGTTATTGGAGCCCATTTTGCCCAAATTGACCAATCGTTTTCCCTGATCCGGCCCTTGACGTTTGTTGATGAATACGCCCAAACTCGGGCCACTAAAGGGGAGACACCTTTTGGGTAACCTTTCCGATGCGCATGCGTCGGATCGAACCGTCCCTTGTTGGGATGGAAAATCAGGAAGAGGTAAAAATGAAAAAATCCGTAATCTTGGGCATGGCAACCATTGCCGGCCTGGCTGCTGGCGCAGCTGCGGCGGGGACTGTTGACGATGTCAAAGCACGCGGCAAGCTGAACTGCGGTGTTACCACCGGTCTGGTCGGCTTTGCTGCACCCGACGCAAATGGCGAATGGCAGGGCTTTGACGTTTCGCTGTGCCGTGCCGTTGCCGCAGCTGTACTTGGCGACGCAAGCGCTGTTGAATTTGTTCCGACCACCGGCAAGACACGCTTTACCGCGCTGGCATCGGGTGAGATCGACATGCTGGCTCGTAACACCACCTGGACTTTCAGCCGCGACGTTGACCTGAAGTTCGAATTTACCGGTGTGAACTACTACGATGGTCAGGGCTTCATGGTTCCCAAGGCACTGGGCGTAACCTCGGCCAAGGAACTGGATGGCGCAACCGTCTGCATCCAGACCGGCACCACCACCGAGCTGAACCTGGCGGATTTCTTCCGCTCGAACAACATCAGCTACGAGCCGGTTCCGATCGAAACCAACGCCGAAGCGCAACAGCAGTACCTGGCTGGTGCCTGTGACGTTTACACCACCGACGCTTCGGGCCTGGCCGCAACCCGCGCCACATTCGAAAACCCCGGTGATCATGTCCTGCTGCCCGAAATCATCTCGAAAGAGCCGCTGGGCCCGCTGGTCCGTCACGGTGATCACGAGTGGGGCGACGTTGTCCGCTGGACTCTGAATGCACTGGTCTCGGCAGAAGAGCTGGGCGTGACCTCGGCAAATATCGATGAGATGTCGGCTGGTACTGACAACCCCGAAGTGAACCGCCTGCTGGGTACCGAAGGTACTCTGGGTGAAATGCTGGGTCTGGACGCTGACTGGGCCGCACGCGCGATCAAAGCCGGCGGCAACTACGGTGAAGTATTTGCCAAAAACATCGGTGAAGAAACTCCGATTGGTCTGGCACGCGGTTTGAACGCACAATGGACCGATGGTGGTCTGCTGTACTCGCCGCCGTTCCGTTAAGACATCCAAGGGTAAGGGCGCGGGGAAACCCGCGCCCTTTCTCGATAAATAAGAATCACGCCCGAACAGACTGAGCAGAGATCAACTCTGCCGTCCGAAAGTCGGGATGCACGGGGATATACATAGGTCATGACGACTCTCACTGACCCGCCGAAGGAGCACTTCCGGCTGTCCATGCTCCTTTATGATACGCGGTACCGATCTGCGACCATTCAGGTCATAGCGCTGATCGGCTTTATGCTTCTGGCAGCCTGGATCATTTCCAATACAATTCAAAACCTTGAGGCACTCGGAAAACCAGTCGAATTCGGTTTTTTCGGGGAATCGGCAAGCTATGATATCAATCAGCGTTTGTTGGAATACACGTCGCAAGACAGCCACCTTAGAGCGGCCATTATTGGTCTGCTGAACACGCTGGTTGTGGCTGTGCTGGGCTGCATCACGGCGACAATCGTCGGCGTTCTGGTCGGTGTCCTGCGCCTGTCTAACAACTGGTTGGTCGCACGGATCATGACCGTCTATGTGGAAATGTTCCGCAATGTGCCGGTATTGCTTTGGATTGTTCTGGCCATGGCCATTCTGATCGAGGGCCTACCAGCACCTAACGCGTTCCGAGGCGATAACCCAACAGCAACAATGGATTTGTTCAATTCTGTCGCTGTTACTAATCGCGGTGTGTATATTCCAGAGTTCCTTTTCTCGCGCAGTTTGGGAGATATCCATCTGTTCGGCACATCAAGCATTCGGTTTGATATCTCACTGGACCTCGTTGCGTTTCTGATCGTGCTGGGCGGTAGCATTTTTACAATGCGCAAGGTTTCGGCATGGGCCGCGGCCAAGCAAGAGTCCACCGGTGACCGTCCGAAAATCTGGCATATTCAGTTGGGCATCCTGTTCGTTCCAATGATCATTCTGTTGGCAGTATTGGGCTTCCACCTTGGGTACCCTGAGTTGAAGGGCTTTAACTTCAGGGGCGGAACCCATTTGCGAAACTCGCTGATCGCTTTGTGGCTGGCCCTGTCGCTTTATACAGCAGCGTTCATCGCCGAGATCGTGCGCGCCGGTATTTTGGCCATCTCAAAGGGTCAGACCGAAGCCGCCGCAGCGTTGGGGCTGCGTCAGGGCCGGATTATGCGTCTTGTGATTTTGCCGCAAGCGCTGCGCGTGATCATCCCGCCGATGATCTCGAACTATCTGAACCTGACCAAGAACTCGTCACTGGCGATCGCGGTTGGATATATGGACATCACGGGTACCCTTGGTGGCATCACAATGAACCAGACCGGCCGCGAGCTGGAATGCGTTCTGCTGTTGATGCTGGTCTATCTGTGCATCTCGCTGAGTATCTCGGCGGTGATGAACTGGTACAACAACCGTGTAAAATTGGTGGAGCGGTAATATGAGTGATGTTTCATTTGTCCGCACAGAAATGCTGCCGGAACAAGCGCCACCTGCATCCGAAGTGGGAGCGATCGGCTGGATCAGGCACAATCTGTTTTCGAGCTGGTTAAACTCGATCCTGACGGTCGTATCGCTCTATGCGATTTATTATGTGCTGTCTGGCATCTTACCTTGGATCTTTCAGTCTGTTTGGAATGCCGACTCACTGAACCAATGTCGCGAGATCATGATGGCCAACTGGGGTTCAACCCATGGGCACGCTTGTTGGGCTGTTATCGATGACCGCTGGTTGCAGCTGCTCTTCGGTTTCTATCCGAGTCATCTGTATTGGCGTCCGATAGTAGCTCTGCTTCTGTTGCTCGTGGCGCTGGCACCGGTCCTGTATTCTGATCGGGTGCCGACCAAGATGCTGATCTTCTCGGCGATCTACCCCTTCCTGATGGTCTGGCTGATGTGGGGCGGAACCATCTGGGGGCCGATTTCGGCTGCCCTAGGTTTCGTTGTTGGCTGGGGGGTTTACACCATCGTCAGCAAACAGCTCAGCGGCCTGTTTGGAATCATACTTGGGGTTCTGGCCTCTGTGATCTGGTGGCTGGTCATCTCCAGCTTTTTCACCAGCGCAATGGCATCGATCATCCCAATCGGCATCGAGGCCGTAGAGAGCCGTCAGTTTGGTGGTTTTATGCTGGCTATTCTGCTGGGTGTTGTGGCCATCGGCGTCTCACTGCCGATTGGTATCGTGCTGGCGCTGGGGCGTCAGTCCGACCTGATGATCGTCAAATACCTGTGTGTGGGCTTTATCGAGTTCATCCGTGGTGTGCCGCTGATTACGCTACTGTTCGTGGCATCGCTGCTGTTGAACCTGTTCCTGCCGCCGGGCACCAACTTTGACATCATCCTGCGGGTGATGATCATGATGACCCTGTTCTCGGCCGCCTATATGGCCGAGGTCATCCGGGGTGGTCTGGCTGCCCTGCCACGGGGTCAGTACGAAGGTGCAGACAGCCTGGGCCTGAACTATTGGCAAGCTCAGCGACTGATCATCATGCCGCAAGCCCTGAAAATCTCAATTCCGGGCATCGTGAGCACATTCATCGGGATCTTCAAAGATACGACACTGGTGTCGATCATCGGGCTGTTCGACGTAATCGGGTTGGCGTCTGCCATCCGCGCCGACACGGCCTGGAACGGCATCTACTGGGAACTGTTCGCGTTCATCGCGGCGCTGTTTTTCGTCGTCTGCTTCTCCATGTCCCGTTATTCCATGTATCTGGAGCGCAAGCTTCAGACTGGCCACCGTTAAGGAGTTCAACACATGTCTGAACTTGCAATTGAACGCGAAATCGACCGCTCCAAGATGCAGGTGAGCGACGAGGTCGCCATCGAAATCAACAACATGAACAAGTGGTACGGGTCCTTCCATGTGCTGCGCGACATCAATTTGACCGTCAATCAAGGTGAGCGGATCGTGATCGCGGGGCCATCGGGATCGGGCAAGTCCACCTTGATCCGTTGCCTTAATGCGTTGGAAGAACACCAGCAGGGCACGATCATCGTGGACGGGACCGAGCTGTCGAATGATCTGAAAAATATCGATAAGATCCGGTCCGAGGTTGGCATGGTGTTCCAGCACTTCAACCTGTTCCCGCACCTGACAATTCTGGAAAACTGCACGCTGGCCCCGATCTGGGTGCGCAAGACGCCCAGGAAAGAGGCTGAAGAGCGCGCAATGCACTTCCTGGAAAAGGTGAAGATCCCCGAGCAGGCCGACAAGTATCCTGGCCAGTTGTCCGGTGGTCAGCAGCAGCGTGTGGCGATTGCCCGCTCGCTGTGCATGATGCCGCGGATCATGTTGTTCGATGAACCAACATCGGCGCTGGACCCCGAGATGATCAAAGAGGTGCTCGACACCATGATCGAACTGGCCGAGGAAGGCATGACCATGCTGTGTGTGACCCACGAGATGGGCTTTGCCCGCCAGGTCGCCAACCGCGTGATCTTTATGGATGCCGGTCAGATCGTGGAACAGAACGAACCGGAAGAGTTCTTCAACAACCCGCAATCAGAGCGGACCAAGCTGTTCCTCAGCCAGATCCTGGGACACTGAGCCCCGAGAAACTCATGAAAAGGCGGGGCTTTCCCCGCCTTTTTTCATTCCAGCAACTCGCGTGGAATGGCAAACCCCTGAACGATGCCGCTGTGCCATTGGACCTGCGCCCACTTGTCGATGTCGAACCGGATCACAGTCGTCGCACATGTCGGGTAGTCGTGGAACCTGGGGTGATTGGGGGCTTGGCGCACAATGCGGCTGGCAAAGGCGGCAATACCGGGATTGTGGCCCAGCAACAGAACCGTCGGCTCAGTGGCGTTCGACAATTCCATCAGCATGTCCTCAGAGCCCGCGTGATAGAGCGCGCGATGAAAACCAACTTTGTCAGCGCGTAGCCCCATACGATCCCAAGTTTCACGGGTACGGGTCGAGGTTGAACTCAGCACTTCATCGGGTAGCCAGCCGTTGTTGTTTAACCACTCGGAAATCGCCAGAGTCGATTTGCGCCCGCGGTTGTTAAGTGGACGGTCGTGATCGTCGAGCGACCAGTCACACCAGCTGGATTTCGCATGGCGGGTCAGGATCAGGGTACGGGTCATGACGGGTGAAACGCTTTCATATGATGGGCGGATTGGTCCGGATCACGCCCCGCGCCCTCGCTGAGTGGACAGGACAGCCGGGCGAGGCAGCCGCCAGTCATGCAGGTTTGCCCTTCAGGGGTGGATAGGTGGCTGTGACAGGCGTCTACGTCATAGAAGCTCTGACTGTTCAGCGCTCCGACCGGGCAGGTTTGGGTGCAGGGGGCAGAGCATGTGGTGCAGGGAGAGATTCCTGAAGCCTCGGGGATGGCAAACTCCTCAGCAAAGTGCAGTACCCCCCGAAATGAGATCATCATGCCGACCGTATCATGCACGAGCGCGCCCACCGGACTACTGAAGGTACGGCCGGATTTCAGCGCCCAGTCGATGAAAGGCGCGTAAGGCGGACCGCCGAACGGGAAGTGCGCCTCGGCCCGCAGGTCTTGTGCCAATTGTCCGACCACGCGCAATGACCAACGATCAACCGGGTGATCGTTCAGCCATTCAGGTGAGGACTTCAAGAGGGGCCAGAACGCTCCGCCAGCGCCCAGCAGGATCAGGGTGCCCCCATCCAGTTGTTTTGCGCCCGACAGTCGCGGATGCTGCGCGCCCATGACGATCAGCCCCGCATCCCTTGCCGCATTTTCCACGCGGTCATAGGTTTCTAGAGAGGAGGTCGGTGGGTGTCCGGTCATGTCTCCTCCGTAGATTTTCTCAGTCTGGCCGGATCAACGATCCAGCGCCGTGTTCGGTGAACAGCTCTAACAGCACCGCATTCGGTGCGCGCCCGTCCAGAATAACCACGGCCCGGACCCCGCTATGCAGCGCATCCAACGCGGTTTCGGTTTTGGGGATCATACCGCCTGCTATGGTACCATCCATCGTCATTTCGCGGATCTGACCGGCTTTCAGCTCGGTCACAACATCACCACCCGCGTTTTTGACGCCCGAAACATCCGTCAGCAGCAGCAACCGGTCCGCCTTGAGGGCGGATGCAATAGCCCCTGCTGCGGTGTCACCGTTGATATTGAAGGTCTCGCCGTTCTTGCCCGCGCCCAAAGGCGCGATCACGGGGATCACATCATGTGAGAACAGATTGTGCAGGATCGCCGGATTCATCTCGGACGGAGACCCGACAAATCCCAGAGACGGATCGGCCTGATCGCAGACCATCAGGTTCGCGTCCTTGCCCGACAGGCCAACTGCAGAACCGCCCTGGCCGTTGATCGCCTGCACAATGCGTTTGTTCACAAGTCCGGAGAGGACCATCTCAACCACTTCGACTGTGGCCTTGTCGGTCACCCGCTTGCCGTTGACGAATTCGGATTGGATATTCAGCTGATCCAGCATTGCGTTGATCATCGGCCCACCGCCATGCACGACCACCGGGTTCACACCTACCTGCCGCATCAGGACGACGTCGCGTGCGAAGCTCTCCATCGCTTCGTCGCTGCCCATGGCGTGCCCGCCCAGTTTTATGACGACAATGGCCCCGTCATAGCGCTGCAGATAAGGCAGTGCGCTGTTCAATGTGGCGGCGGTGGCGATCCAGTCCCGGTTCATATCTCTTGTCTTCATGGCTGAGGTCCCTCTGACGTTCCGTGTTAGGGCCTTTGCGCGACGCTGCCAAGACCGGATAGCGGAAACAGCTGCACCGAATGGTTAGGTGCCGCACTTTTGGCTTTAGCTGATTGCTAGCTTGGCACCCAATGACATGACCACATTGCGGGTGCAGATCACCCGCTGAACTATGCCCTCGGTACTTTGCGCCGGTATCCAGCCTCGCGGATCTGCTCTGGTAGCCGTAAGGACGAGGGTGCCAAGGCAGCAAGAATGCGCGCCGAGAGGTTCATTCCAGATGTGCAATGATCGAGCGAAGGGTGGGAATTCCATCGCCTTTCTCGGACGAGGTCAGGACGATTTCCGGGAAGGCCGCAGGATGTTTTGACAACGCGCTGCGCACCTGATCCAGCACCTTCTCACGATCCTTCGCCTTGACCTTGTCGGCTTTGGTTAGGACGCATTGAAAGGTGACGGCGCTGGTGTCCAGCAGCTTCATGATCTCTGCATCCACGGGTTTTACACCATGGCGCGAGTCAATCAGGACGAAGGCACGGCGTAGCGTCTGGCGCCCGCTGAGGTATTTCTTTAGCAGTCGCTGCCATTTTTCGACAACCTTGACCGGCGCGTTGGCATAGCCATAGCCCGGCAGGTCAACAAGATAGAGATCAGGCCCCTGAGTGAAAAAGTTGATCTCTTGCGTACGGCCTGGCGTGTTCGATGCTCGCGCCAATCCTTTGGTCCCGGTCAGCGCGTTGATCAGGCTGGATTTGCCGACATTCGAGCGTCCGGCAAAGCAGACCTCCAACCGGTCAGGGGCGGGCAGACCGTCCATGGCAACGACGCCTTTGACGAATTCCGACGGCCCGGCAAACAGCTTGCGCCCGGTGTCGGCGGCAAACTCATCCGGTGCCTCGGCCAATGGGAATGGAAGCGTCGTCATAGCACCTGCACCTTGTCTCCGGTTTGTATGGTGCCGCCTTGCAGTACTTCGGCATAGACTCCGAAATCCTGATGGTTCCAGCTGCTCAATGCGCCCAAAGTGTCGGCATCGCGTTCGCCCGTTTCAGGGTTGGCAGTTGTCGCCAGACAGCGCGTTATACGCTCACGAATGTGGAACACGGCTTCGCCAATGCGAATGTCGCGGCCCAGCCAATCGAATTCTTCCCACAACGGCAGACCATCAAACCAGATGTTGCCCCGCCAGCGTACGATGGACAGATCACAGCCCAGTTTCTGTTCGACCGCACGGTGCGAGGCCATGTTGCAGAAGCTGATCGAGGGGAAATCGCTGTCGGTCATCCCACGTCCGGGAACGCGGATGATGCGGGCTGACGCCGCACGATCTTCGGGCATCAGGGGTTTTACCCAATCCAGAAACACATCCTGATGCGTATCGGGCTCAAAGCTAAGCGTGGGGCGGTCAGGATGTTGAAGCGTGACACTGTCGCCATGCAATTGTGCTGAGATTGCGGCTAGCTGAGGTGCTTTCGCGCCTCGGCTGAAATTGGCGCAGGACACCCATTCCGACCCGTCGGCCTTTGAGGCCTCATGCGCAATCGCCCAAACGCGATCCCCGGGCATTGTCTGCCCGGGGATCATAGTTACCTCATCAAGAGACTCGCGCCCGTGACCTTTGATCGGGTGCCGCCAAAGGCTGGTGACTGTTCCGGTCATTTGTCATCCGTTTTGGGCGTTCGCTTGAAACCCGATTTTATGTTGCCGAACACGTCGGGTTTATAGCCCTGACTGCGCATGATCAGGTATTGCTGTGTGAAGGTGATCGTGTTGTTCGCAATCCAGTAAACAACCAGACCACTTGCAAAGCTACCCAGCATGAACATGAACACCCAAGGCATCCAGGCAAAGATCATCGCCTGCGTCGGATCGGTTGGTGCTGGGTTCAGCTTTTGCTGCAGCCACATCGAAATCCCCAACAGCAGCGGCAAAATGCCAAGGAAGATGGTTGCCATCAATGTGCCGGGTTCGGGTCCTGCCCAAGGCAGCCAGCCAAAGAAGTTCATGATTGAGGTTGGATCAGGTGCGCTGAGGTCGCGGAACGGGCCGAACCAGGGGGCCTGACGCAACTCGATCGTGACGAAGATCACCTTATAGAGAGAAAAGAAAATCGGAATTTGCATCAGGATCGGCAAACAACCCGCAGCTGGGTTCACCTTTTCCTTCTTGTACAGCTCCATCATGCCCTGCTGCATTTTCTGGCGATCATCACCTGCAGCTTCTTTCAGGGCTTCCATCTGAGGCTGCAGTTCTTTCATCTTGGCCATCGAGACGTAAGATTTGAACGCAAGCGGGAACAGGATTGCTTTGATGATCAGCGTCAGTCCGATGATTGACCAGCCCATATTGCCGATCAGAACATTGATGTTGTGCAGCAGCCAGAAAATCGGCTTGGTCAAGAAGAAGAACCAACCCCAGTCGATACTATCGATGAATTTCTGAACGCCTTCAGACTGATATTCTCGGATTGCTTCCCACTCTTTGGCGCCAGCGAACAGACGCGTTGTCACCTCGGCGGATTCACCGGGGGCGACAGTCAGTGTCGGCATCACCGTTTCAGTCTGATAAATCTTACGGCGTGAATCGTATTTTGCCGCCGCTTTGAAGGTTGTACCCGGTTCAGGGATCAGCGTGGTCATCCAATAGTGATCGGTAAATCCGATCCAGCCATCTTCTTTGACTTGATAAACCTCGGCCTGTGCACGTTCATTCGGGTCGATGTCAAAATCACGTACATCGCCATAATCGACCTCGGACAGCGTGCCGTCCGCCATGCCGATCACGCCTTCATGCAGGATGAAGAAGTTTTTCAGGCCGGGAAGGTCGCCATCTTCGCCAATTCCGTGGCGCGCAAGAATGCCATAGGGGGCCATGCCGACCTCGGATTGGGTCGCGTTTTCAACCGATTGGGTAACTGTGAACATATAATCCTGATCGACCGCAATCGTGCGGCGGAAGGTCAGGCCATTGCCATTGTCCCAGGCCAGCGTGATGGGGCTGTCCACGCCCAACGTCTCGCCCTGTTCCAATGTCCAGAGCGTGTTGGGGCCGGGAACGTCCGAGCCTGCAAGTCCAGTACCGGGGGCCCAGCCATAAAGGGCATAATAAGCAGATTCTGACCCAACCGGTGAGAGCAGCTCGACAATCGGCGCGCCTTCTTCGATGGAAACCTTGTAGTCTTTCAGAAACAGCTCATCGATCCGCCCTCCAGACAGCGATAGGCTACCCTTCAGACGTGGTGTATCGATTTCTACGCGCGGTGCTTGTTCTTCAGGCAGAGTTTCCTCGGTGGTGGCTGTAGCCTCACCCACAGTGCTCGTGGCGCTGGGCGTTTGCACCTCGTCGCCTTCCAGAGCCGTAATTTCTGCTTGCTCCTGTGTGGTTGTCGGTTCCGGTGGTGGGAACAATACGAACCATACAAGGATCACCAGAAAGCTGAGTACGGTTGCAAGGATAAGATTTTTGTTCTGATCGTCCATCGGGGACAGCCACCTTGAGCAGTGAAACACACCCGGTGGGTTCAACAGAGTGCAGCCCCAAAGGTCAAGCGGAATCGCCCCTCAATTCGCCGTAGCACTGGATTTGGCGCAACGAAAAGGTCGATTTCATCCCATTTTGCGACCAATTTTGGGCGTAGCCCTGAGCTTGGCCCGGTGCGCCCTGATCCAGTCCAGTGTCTGTTCGAATGGCATTGGTTTGGCAATCCCGAACCCTTGCACATGATTGCTACCCAATTGCGCCATCAGTGCATGTTCACCGAGTGTTTCGACCCCTTCTGCGAGAGTTTCGAGATTCAGCCGTTCAGCCAGGGTCAGAATGGCGCTAACAAGCTGCTGCTGGCTGGGGTCCTGATCGGACTTCGCCACAAATGTCCGGTCGATCTTGATGCGAGAGACATCAAACCGTTTGATTGAAGCAATCGAGGCATGACCGGTGCCAAAATCGTCCAAGTCAATACAGCAGCCAAGTGCCGCCATGCCGGTTACGTTCCGGGTGATCACGTCGTCGGGCCGGCGCGAGAACACCGTTTCCAGAATCTCTGCCGCCAGTCTGTCCGGTGTGAGCTCAAACTGGTCCAGTTCCCATTTCAGCCGGTCGATCAGGGCTGGATTGCGAAGTTCATCGGATGAGAAATTGATACCGATCCGGGGAATGAAAAGCTCGGCGCGATCCCAGGCTCGCATAGCCTCGAACGCATGATGACGCATGACCTGACCCAGCCGCTCCATAAGTTCGGCCTGCTCAGCAAAAGGTAGAAACACTTGCGGACCCAAAACGCCCTTGATCGGATGTTCCCACCGCGCCAGTGCTTCAAACCCTGTGATTTTACCAGTGTCCGTTGACACCTGAGGCTGAAACCAAGGTCGGATGTCACCACTGTCCAATGCCGCCTCGAACTCTTTTCGCAAGTGGGCCCGAACCAGCGAGCGGCGGCGTGTTGCTGTCGAATAGGCGCGTATGGTTGAGGGTCCGCTTCTCTGAGCTTCAGCCAAGGCAGCAGTGGCAGCGCTGATCCAGTCTTCCGCTTCGGATTGGCGTAGGTCGGAATGCAGGCAAAACCCGATGGTGCAGGATTGATAAACGCTTGCGCCATTCAGCAAAAGTGGCTCTTCGACTGCGCTTTGAATGCGACCCGACATTTGAATGCAGGCTTCAAGATCCAGATGCGGGGAAGGGTGGAGGCCGATTAGAAACCGGTTCTGGTCAATATGAGTGAATAGATCTTGGCTTCGGATGATCGAAAGGATGCGATCGCTGAATTGCAGCTTTATGTGGTTCGCCGCAGCCTGCCCGTGCAGGTCCCGGAGATCGGCGTAATCGTCCAGTGCAATAGCGATGCAGGCGGCATTTTCGCTATTGCTTCTTGCCGTTTCATTTAAAACCTGCATCTCAGACTGAAAAACGTCATACGTGACCGATCCGCTAGGGCGCATCCCCGAACTGCTTGCTTTGTATGACCGACTGCCCCAAATACCGGTCGCGGCAAATGTTAGTGGTAATCCAAGCGCTGTGGTAACAAGGGCGCGTTCGCCGCCCAACCATAATGCGGCCAGGCAGGCGGCTGGAACAAAGGCCAGCACTTGTGGTCCGGTGAGGAGAACCCGCAGTGTGTCAAGAATTCGGTCAACAGAGAGAAATTTCCGCATTGGTTTTACGGCCTTCGGCTTGGGCAAGGATCGCGCAGGCCAACCGTAGGAAACCAGTCTGAGTCAGTCGTTAACGCAGCAGAGGAATTTCATCCGAATTTTCGTCTTTTTGAATCTGACTCGCCGCGAGACCTGCAAAATCAAACAGTTTCGGATCGAGCAGATGCGAGGGGCGCGCATTGGTCAGTGCGCGAAACATCACTTGCCGCCGACCGGGGCTGTTCTTTTCCCATTGGTCCAGAATCTGTTTGACCTGTTGGCGCTGCAACCCGTCCTGACTGCCGCAGAGATCGCAGGGTATGATGGGATAGTTCATCGCGTTCGCGAATTTTTCGCAATCCGCTTCGGCTACATGGGCTAGTGGGCGATAGACCAACAAGTCGCCTTCCTCATTTACCAGCTTCGGAGGCATGGTCGCCAGACGACCACCATGGAACAGGTTCATGAAGAACGTTTCGAGGATATCGTCGCGGTGATGGCCGAGCACAATTGCCGAACACCCTTCCTCGCGGGCAATACGATATAGATTTCCCCGCCGCAGGCGCGAACACAGGGCGCAAAAGGTGCGACCTTGCGGTACCTTGTCCATCACGATGGAATAGGTGTCCTGATATTCAATGCGATGGGGTACGCCCCTACGCTCCAGGAACTCGGGCAGGACAGTGGCAGGAAATCCGGGCTGACCCTGGTCCAGATTGCAGGCCAGCAGGTCGACAGGCAGCAGCCCGCGCCATTTCAGCTCATAGAGCACGGCCAGCAGGGTGTAGCTGTCTTTGCCACCCGACAGGCACACCAGCCAGCGTGGAGGTTTGGCATCCTTGTCTTGGGCAGAGGCATCGACCATCCCGTATTGTTCGATGGCTTCGCGCGTTTGGCGCACGATACGCTTGCGTAGTTTCTTGAACTCGGTGGTCGAGGGCGCACCGGCAAAGAGCGGATGGATATCGTCAGCTTCATCGAACATTGGGCGGGCCTATCGCAGTTGAGTGAACCGGGCAAGGGTGGCGTTATTCGTCATCGGGTACGGGATCATATCCATCGCTGCCCCATGGATGGCAGCGTCCGATGCGTCGCGCAGCTAGCCATGTGCCTTTGATGGGGCCATGTTTTTCAAGCGCTTCCAGCGCGTAGGCCGAGCAGGTTGGCTGATAGCGGCAGTTGAACCCAACCCACGGGCTGAAAATCAACCGATAGGCGCGGATAGGCAGGGCCAGAATATGGGCAAGCAGAGTCACTTGCCGCTGCCATGAATTTTGCGCAAGGCATAGCGCAGATCGTCTTGCAGGGCACCGAACGAGCGGGCTGCGGTCACTTCGGCACGACCAATAAGGACGTAATCCCAACCTTCATGACCCTGAACAGGCAAAACGGCCCGCGCTGCCTCACGCAGGCGTCTTTTGGCGCGGTTGCGGGCGACGGCATTGCCAACTTTCTTAGAGCAGGTGAACCCGACGCGAATACCGGCTGGTTCGTCGGCGCTGCGTTTTCGGGCCTGTACCATCATCGAGGTAGTGCCTTGCCGTTTCGCCCGCGCGGCTTTCAGAAAGTCCGAGCGGTTTCGCAACACGTTCAGAGTTTCAGGCACGCAAACGGACGCCGCCGGGGGCGTCACCCTCGGCTGGTTTTTACCATCCTCAGGGGCCTCCGGCGGCGTCATGTTCATAACCTGATCGGTGAGCGGTTTATGCGCTCAGCGATTTGCGACCGCGAGCGCGGCGTGCGTTCAGGATCTTGCGGCCGGCTTTGGTGGCCATGCGCGCGCGGAAACCGTGGCGGCGTTTGCGAACCAGGTTCGAAGGCTGATAGGTGCGTTTCATCGCTCCGTCTCCAATCTATAGCGGTCGGGTGCGGCGCGGATTCGCCTGGCCCTAGTGTTCGAAGCCCGTC
>JBFOLN010000032.1:0-72984 GCA_040829945.1 Ruegeria sp. | reverse complement strand
CACCCCGGCAAGATCGTTTCGACCAGCCAGGAAGTCGACGTCATGGTTCTGGAAATCGACGGCGCCAAGCGTCGCGTGTCTCTGGGCCTGAAGCAGACTCAGCGCAACCCATGGGAAGTGTTCGCAGAAACGCACCCCGAGGGCACCGAGGTCGAAGGCGAAGTCAAGAACATCACCGAATTCGGTCTGTTCATTGGTCTCGAAGGCGACATCGACGGCATGGTTCACCTGTCAGACCTGTCCTGGGACGAGCGTGGCGAGGATGCGATCCAGAACTACCGCAAAGGCGACATGGTTTCGGCCGTAGTCTCGGAAGTTGACGTTGAGAAAGAGCGTATCTCGCTGTCGATCAAAGCTCTGGGCGGTGACAAGTTCGCCGAAGCCGTGGGTGGCGTGAAGCGTGGTTCGGTCATCACCGTCGAAGTCACCGCGATCGAAGATGGTGGCATCGAGGTCGAGTACGAAGGCATGAAGTCGTTCATCCGTCGCTCGGACCTGTCGCGTGATCGTGCTGAGCAGCGCCCTGAGCGTTTCTCGGTCGGTGACAAGGTCGACGTTCGCGTCACCAACGTCGACAGCAAGACCCGCCGTTTGGGCCTGTCGATCAAGGCACGCGAGATCGCCGAAGAGAAAGAGGCCGTGGAACAGTACGGTTCTTCCGACTCGGGCGCATCGCTGGGCGATATCCTGGGTGCAGCGCTGAAATCCGGCGACTGATCTCAGACAACAGTCTGGAAATGAATTTCGGCCCCGTGCACACGCGCGGGGCCGTTTTTGTTGCGAATCAATATGTTCCAATTATCCGGGTTATTCCCCGTGATGTTCGCTCAATAGGTGTGAAAATTGGGCTTGTGAGCAAAAAATAGCGTGAGATTGGGCTAAAATGATCCCTCGAAACGCAGAGTTGACGTTCCCCCGAACCGGGTTTTTTCCTATACTGTCCAGAACAATAGACATGGTAAACCGGTCGCCTGGGAGGGTAGCACGCATGATCCGTTCAGAACTGATTCAAAAAATCGCCGACGAGAATCCGCACCTTTACCAGCGGGATGTTGAACGGATCGTAAACACCGTATTCGAGGAAGTGACCGATGCAATGTCGCGCGGTGACCGCGTTGAGTTGCGCGGCTTTGGCGCTTTCTCTGTCAAAAAACGTGATGCACGTGTGGGACGGAACCCGCGCACCGGGGAAACCGTACAGGTCGAAGAAAAGTGTGTTCCGTTTTTTAAGACAGGCAAGTTGCTAAGGGATCGTTTGAACGGTAAAGCCTAGCCTCATGATGCGCTACATTCGTTATGCTTTTCTGGCTGCCCTGGGGATCATTCTGGTCTCGGTCTCGCTGGCCAATCGTCAGATTGTTGAATTGAAACTCATGCCGGATACTCTGGCAGAGTTGCTTGGGTTTAATCTATCCGCCTCGCTTCCTTTGTTTCTGGTGGTCCTTGGTGGCGTAGTGGCTGGACTGATCATCGGTTTCTTGTGGGAGTGGCTGCGCGAGCACAAGCATCGCCGGGACGCTACCGCGAAGAAAAGCGAAGTGCGCAAGCTTGAGCGGGAGGTCAAAAAGCTCAAGAAAAAGCAGAGTGAGGGACAGGATGATGTTCTTGCTCTGCTGGATGAGGCAAGCTGAGGCCAATCCATGCCCAGAGAAATCAGTGTTAAAATCTGCGGCCTGACCGCCCCTGATCAAGTGCGTGTTGCCTCAGATGCGGGCGCGCGCTATCTCGGCTTCAACTTTTTTGCCAAGTCGCCGCGTTTTGTTTCCCCGGAGCAGGCGGCTGTGCTGACGCAGTCGGTTCCTGTCGGGGTGGCTAAAGTGGCATTGGTCGTGAATGCGCCTGATGATCTGCTGGATAGAATCACAGAGACTGCGCCCTTTGATATTTTGCAATTGCACGGTGGCGAAAGTGTCGAGCGGGTGTCAGAAATCAAGGCACGATATGGATTGCCGGTGATGAAGGTAATCGGGGTAGCCGATGCCGAAGATCTGGAAGCCATAGATCTTTATAGTGATGTCGCTGATCAGATATTGATTGATGCCAAGCCACCAAAAAATGCGGTCCTGCCCGGTGGCAATGGATTGGCGTTTGATTGGCGGTTGTTGGCCGGACGCAAGTACTGGCGCAAGCCGTGGATGCTGGCAGGCGGACTGAACCCGGACAATGTTGCAGAAGCGATCCGTACGACCGGAGCACGACAAGTGGACGTAGCCTCGGGTGTTGAAAGCGCTCCGGGTATCAAGGATGAGGCGTTGATCCGAGCCTTTATCGACGCAACTCAGTGATCTGAATGCGTGGCAGCCGCGTATCTCCGGAAAGGGGGTGCGACAATGCTGGCGGCAATTGGCGGAGTTTCATTGAAACGATGGTACTATGGGCCGGAACTCTTCTGGCGCGCGCGCCAGGCTTTGCTTCAGGCGCGCGGAGATCCTTTATGCCTGCAAGCGGAAGTTTTTCCGCATCAGGGGCTCTATTTTTCGCTCAGTGTTTGGCAAGACGTAGAGGCAATGCTGACATTTGCGCATTCCGGTCCGCATCGCCGAGTTGCAAATGCAGCCTCGCGACTGGCCGAGGTGAATGAATTTCACCATTTTTCCTGCATTGCCGTACCCAGCAGGGGTCAGGCTTTAAAGGTTTGGGCTCAGTACGTACAGGAGAGGCAATGATACGTTTTGCCATGGCAAATCCTGCTGCTACCTCCTATGAAAGTCGCGTACGACGATGGAGATAGCCATGGCCAATGATCTTTTTAATTCCTTCATGTCCGGCCCGGATGAACAGGGCCGTTTCGGCATCTTCGGTGGACGGTTTGTCAGCGAAACGCTGATGCCGCTGATCCTGTCGCTGGAAGAGGAATACAACAAAGCCAAGGATGATCCGACTTTCTGGGCCGAGATGGATGATCTGTGGGCCAACTATGTGGGCCGCCCCTCACCTCTCTACTACGCCGAACGTCTGACCGAGCATTTGGGTGGCGCAAAGATCTACCTTAAGCGAGATGAGCTGAACCACACCGGCGCGCACAAGATCAACAACGTACTGGGACAAATCATTCTGGCGCGTCGTATGGGCAAGACCCGGATCATCGCCGAGACCGGGGCAGGGCAGCACGGCGTTGCAACAGCCACCGTATGTGCCAAGTTCGGCCTAAAATGTATCGTCTACATGGGTGCACATGACGTGCAGCGCCAAGCGCCTAACGTGTTCCGTATGCGTTTGTTGGGGGCAGAGGTGATTCCGGTCACATCTGGCCGTGGTACTCTGAAGGACGCCATGAACGATGCGCTGCGCGATTGGGTGACCAATGTACGCGACACATTCTACTGCATCGGCACAGTGGCCGGTCCGCACCCGTACCCGGCGATGGTCCGCGATTTCCAGTCGATCATCGGCAAGGAAGCGAAAGAACAGATGCAGAAGGCCGAAGGCCGTTTGCCGGATACAATCATTGCCGCCATCGGCGGTGGATCGAATGCGATGGGTCTGTTCTACCCGTTCCTTGATGACAAAGAGGTCAACATCATCGGCGTCGAAGCAGGTGGTAAGGGTGTGAATGAAAAGATGGAGCATTGCGCCTCTCTGACCGGTGGTCGACCGGGCGTGCTGCATGGTAACCGGACCTATCTGCTGCAGGATGATGACGGGCAAATACTGGAAGGGTATTCGATCTCGGCCGGTCTGGATTATCCGGGCATCGGGCCTGAGCATTCCTGGCTAAATGATATTGGTCGTGCAAACTATGTGTCGATCACCGACAATGAGGCGCTCGAGGCGTTCCAACTGTGTTGCTCCACCGAAGGCATCATCCCCGCGCTTGAGCCCTGTCACGCTCTGGCGCATGTGATGAAGATCGCGCCTGATTTGCCCGAGGATCACCTGATCTGCATGAATATGTGTGGACGCGGAGACAAGGATGTGCAGACCGTCGCGCGGTATCTGAACTTCGATATGTCTGATACCGAAGGTCGCGCTGCAGACTGATCGGACCTATCGGGCTTTGCGCCTTTGAGGAACTGTGCCAGTTTGCAGTGCATGTGTAGCGCATCCTCAAAGGCCGACCCCGACCGGTTGGGCCAGAAGTACGATCAAGTTGCCCCGGGCTGGGCAGACAAGATGCGATTGCTTGGGTATTTTGACGCCTATCTGGGGTTTCTATCATCGGGTCCTCAGGCTGAACTGGGCAGCAACGTTCTGGATATCGGTTGCGGTACGGGAGCTTTCGCAGAAGCGCGTGCCATTATACGGCCCGAAGGGCAGGTCGTTCTGCTGGAACCATCAGCCCGAATGCTGCAACTGGCGCAATCTGCTTTGCAGAGGCGCGGATTAGACACTGAGCTTGTGCAGTCGCGGTTGGAAGAGTTCCAGCCGAGCTCCAAATTTGATTGTCTTCTGGCAGCGCATGTTCTGGAACATTGCGTCGATCCAATTGCCGCGTTGCGCCGCATGCGCGAGTTGGCTGAACCGGGTGCAACGATTTGGCTGGTCGTAAGCAAACCGCATTGGTGCAACGCGATCATATGGCTTCAGTGGCGACACCGAAGCTTTCGACCTGCGGCGGTGGCAGATATGCTGGCGCGTTCAGGATGGGAACTGCAAGCTGAACATAGCTTTCCGACCGGTCCTCCCTCGCGCACGTCCCGGGGATATCGGGCGATTGCGATCTAGCTACGGTCTTCGGCTCGTTGGGTTTTCAGAATGTGCAGAGGGACGATATCCAATGCCCTTTTGTGCGTGGCTTCAAGATGAACTAATGGGGCGCAACCCTCGTCGTAGGCCTGCAGGAAGCGGGCGGCACAGAGGCACCAACTGTCACCGGGATTGAGGCCCGGAAAATCAAACTCGGGTCGGGGGGTGCTCAGGTCATTGCCGACATATTTTGAATACGCCAGAAATTCAGCCGTCATCACAGCGCAGACCGTATGACTGCCCTGATCTTCGGGGCAGGTATTGCAAGCCCCATCTCTGAAGAACCCGGTCAGCGGATCGCGTGAGCAGGGCGCGAGCACACCCCCCAGTACATTTATACTGTCTTGTTTTTGCATGGCTGCATGTTACAGGCTTTGCGCGATCTTGCGGAACATTTCTACATTCTGTTCGTTGACGCCGGGATCGCGGAACTTCCGGTCAGCGCCTGTTGTCACGATCAAAACTCCGCGTGGCTGGTCGAAATAGATGTATTGACCATAGATGCCCCGCGCCATGAATTCACCTTCGTGCGCCCCAACGGGTATCCACCACTGGTAGCCATAACCAATCTCGCCAGGTTCCGTCGGGGCGCTGGGCCACGTCGATTCTGCGATCCAACCGGCTGGTACAAGCTGTTGTCCGTCCCGCACACCGTTCTGTAGTATCAATTGGCCGAAGCGCGCAAAATCGCGCGTTGTAAAGTTCAATCCGGCGAGCACAAAGGCAACGCCTGAGCCGTCGGTCAGATAATATCCATCGTGCTCTAACCCAAGCGGTTGAATGATCCGCTCTGTCAGCAACGCGGCAACGTCACGGCCCGTTGCGCCTCGGATCACCATTCCTATGACATGCGTGTCGATTGAAACATACTGCCATGTTTCGCCGGGTTCAGCGAAGCTGTCCTGTAGAGAGGCCGCGAAGTCGTCCAACTCACCTCCCAGCGCCACTATGCGGCCCATCCGATTGATGTCTGAGTTGTAATCTAGATAATCCTCATCAAATGTTACACCGCTGGCCATATTTAATACGTTGCGGATTGAGGCAGTTTCGTAAGCACTGCCCTTCAGATCAGGGGCGTATAGCACGACAGGATCGTCCAACGATCCAATTGCGCCTTCATTCAGCAGAATACCAAACAAAGCGGATAAATAGCTTTTTGCGATGGACCACGAAATGCGCCGATCATCGGGTGCAGTGCCCAGATAGTATTCCTCAAACCGGATATCTCCGTCCTGCATCACTAATAGAGAAGACACGGAGCGGTCATCAATCCACTGATCCACCCCTTGCGGCAGCTCGAAACCGGGACCATAGGGCAATTCCCATGTCGGACCGTCGCCGCGAGGGAGATCGACGGTTAGAAACGCCTCGTCCATATGTGAAAAATTGTGCACGATTTTCTCTTTTGAAAACAGATAGTTCACCGCCATCAGGCGTTGTATTTCTTCGCGTTTCCAAATGCCGACAACCAGTGCCGCCAACGCCAATGCCAGTATGATACGCAGCAGCCATTTGAGCACAATTCTCATGCGACGCCTCCCTTTATCTCAGATATTGGACCTTGGTCTGGCGTATTCCGCAATCGCAACGTTGCGGAATGTTTACCTGAATTTGTCCAGCAACTTCTGCATCGCCGAACGTTCATCGGGTGCTGGTGCGGCTTCAACAGCGGCTTTTTGATGCGTTTGAGTTTTTGCGGGTTCCTTGGACGACCGAGGCGGAGCGGTGCGCAATGCAACGGCATTCATGAGTTTTCCGCTATCGCCGTCTGCAAGGTGATGAGCACCGTCAGAAACGCCGCGCAGGACATTGTCCAACCACTCAGAATCCGCCTTCGCAAAATCGCTCAGAACATAGGGCGAGACCATTTCTTTCCGACCCGGATGCCCGATACCCAGTCGTACGCGATCATACGCCGGGCTGATATGCTCATGAACTGACCGCAACCCGTTGTGCCCCGCATGGCCACCGCCCGCTTTCACGCGCACTTTTCCGGGGGCCAGATCCAATTCATCATGGAAGACAGTCACGTCGGTCGAGTCGAGTTTGTAGAAGCGCATTGCCTCACCCACAGATTGGCCCGACCGGTTCATGAAGGTCTGCGGTTTTATCAACATCACCTTCTGTCCACCCAGGCGACCTTCGGATATTTCGGCCTGGAACTTGGACTTCCACGGGCCAAACCCGTGATCTTCGGCAATTCGCTCCAATGCCATGAAGCCGATATTATGCCGGTTGCGAGCGTATTTTGATCCCGGATTCCCCAAACCGACAAACAGTTTCATCGCTTTGTCCCTTACAGTCTCGCCTCGTTATCTCATTGCATGGATCAGGGGATGTTTTCCAGCCCCGTACGAGCAAAAGAAAACGGGGCCCCAGTTGGCGCCCCGTTTCAAATCTGGATTTGATCCGGATTTATTCTTCTTCCTGGCCGATGACTTCAACTTCATCTGCAGCCACTTCTTCCTCATCACCCTCTTCGTCGTCGCTGGTCGACAGACCGGTGGGTGCCGAGACGTTGGCGATCACGAAGTCACGATCGATGGTTGGCTTGGTGCCTTCGGGCAGCTCAACCGACGAGATGGTGACAACGTCGTTGATTTCCATGCCAGTCAGATCAACGGTGATCTTCTCAGGAATGTCACCAGCGGTGCAGAGCAGTTCAACCTCGGGACGGACAACGGTCAGAACGCCACCCTTTTTGATGCCGGGGGCTTCTTCTTCGTTGACGAATTCAACGGGGATGAACAGCGCGATCTTGGTGGTCCGACGCAGGCGCATCAGGTCCAGGTGGGTCGGCAGGTCTTTGACAACGTCACGCTGAACATCGCGGCAGATGACGCGGACGTCTTCTTGACCTTCAACCTTCAGGTTCCACAGTGTCGACTTGAACCGGCCAGCTTTCAGGCGCTTGAACAGTTCGTTGAACGGGATCTGGATCGGAAGCGGATCTTTGTCGCCGCCAAATACAATCCCCGGAACCATGCCGTCGCGGCGTGCTTGACGAGCGGCGCCCTTGCCTGTCCCCGTCCGTTCCAGAGCTACGAGATCAGGAATCTCTCCAGCCATGATAATTCTCCAATGTTAGGGCGGGCATCCTCCAAGGCTGTATGCCCGCGTGAAGCCGCGTCCTTAGCTTGATTCAGTTGCTTTGGAAAGGGCTTTTTGCAGCCCAACGAATTTTGCGAGGCTCTGCCTCGCGCTCCGAGTTATTTGTGGCCAGATGAAGAACGGATCCCCTGCTTCATCTGGCTATAAATAACTCGGGGGAGGTGCCCAACGGGCGGCGGGGGCAGCGCCCCCATATTCGTGGTTGGCGGAAGATCAAGCTTGCCAACGGCCTCCGAAATCTTCGGGTATCAACAGATTATGACGACCCAGATCAGCCACATTGCGTTCGCCGCAAAGCGCCATCGTTGTATCAAGTTCTTTCTGAATTACTTCCAAAGCCGTCGTCACACCTTTTTGACCCATAGCACCCAGCCCATAAACAAAGGCGCGGCCAATAAAAGTACCTTTGGCCCCAAGCGCCAGAGCTTTCAACACGTCTTGACCCGAGCGGATACCGCTATCCAGATGCACTTCGACATCATTGCCAACCGCATCCATGATTTCGGGCAGAACCCGGATCGAACTGAGCGCGCCATCCAGCTGCCGTCCACCATGGTTCGAGACAACAATCGCATCTGCGCCCAGCTTCGCAGCCATCTTTGCGTCTTCGGCGTCCAGAATGCCTTTGAGGATCACTTTGCCGCCCCATTGTTCCATCAGCTTCTCGACTTTGCCCCAGTCGAGGCTTGGGTCGAACTGCTCGGCAGTCCATGTGCCCAGCGAGCGCGTGTCTGTGATGCTATCGACATGACCAACGATATTGCCGAATTCCCGGCGCTTAGCGCCCAGCATCTCGATGCCCCATGCCCATTTCGTCATCAGGTTGGCTATGGTTCTGGGGGTCAGCTTTGGCGGGGCAGACAGGCCGTTCTTCAGGTCCTTGTGCCGCTGGCCAAGGATTTGCAGATCAAGCGTGATGACCAAAGCCGAGCATTTCGCATCCTTCGCGCGCTGGATCAGTCGCCCGACATAATCCTGATCCTTCATGGTATAGAGTTGGAACCAGAACGGAGCAGTAGTGTTTTCGGCAACATCTTCGATCGAATTGATCGACATGGTCGACAGGGTGAAGGGTACACCAAAGGCTTCGGCGGCTTTGGCCGCTTTGATCTCACCATCTGCGTGCTGCATTCCCGTGAGGCCCACCGGAGCCAAAGCAACCGGCATCGACACGTCCTGCCCGATCATCTGCGATGCGGTCGAGCGCCCGGTCATATCAACAGCGACACGCTGGCGCAGGCGGATGTCTTCGAAATCCGACGTGTTTTCGCGGAAAGTTTGTTCGGTCCAGCTACCGCTTTCTGCATAGTCATAAAACATGCGGGGCACGCGGCGCTCATAGATCCGTTTGAGGTCTTCGATATTCGTAATGACAGGCATTGATCAGGCTTTCGCAGGATTGGTTAAATTTCTTTACCAATTTTTTTTGCACTCTGCAACGCTTGCTTACTGTGGTGGGTTGCCGCGTAGCCACGACAAAAAAACGCAGCAAGCGAAGCGCCTGCTGCGGTGGAAATGATTGCAATTGTGCAGATGTTGTTAGGCGGAGTGCGCGCCGTCTGCCAGCGTTTTTACAAAGTCGAGCACTTCGGATACCGGTTTTCCGGCGCCGATCTGACTTACAATGGCAGAACCGACAACCGCGCCATCTGAAACGCTGGCGATATTGCGTGATTTTTCAGGCGTATTTATCCCGAACCCGACAATCACGGGCAGGTCAGTTTTGGCTTTGATCCTGGCGACCTCGGGGCCAACGTCGGTTGCCTGCGCTTCGGCGGCACCGGTAATGCCTGTGATCGACACATAGTACACAAAACCGGATGTGTTTTGCAGCACTCGGGGCAAGCGATTGTCATCGGTGGTTGGAGTGGCCAACCGGATGAAGTTCAATCCGGCGGCCTGCGCGGGTAGGCAGAGTTCTTCGTCTTCTTCAGGTGGAAGGTCAACGACGATCAGCCCGTCAATTCCGGCGGCTTTTGCATCCGCCAGAAAGCGCTCGACGCCCCGGCTGTAAATGGGGTTGTAGTATCCCATAAGAACAATTGGCGTGGTGTCATCCGTCTCGCGAAAAGCACGTGCCAGATCCAGCGTGCGCTGCAACGTCATACCGCCATCCAGCGCCCTTTGACCGGCGGCCTGGATAGTAGGGCCATCCGCCATAGGATCTGTAAAGGGCAGGCCCAGTTCGATCACGTCGACTCCTGCGCCGGGCAAACCCTTTACGACTTCAAGCGACCTATCATAGTCGGGATCCCCGGCCATGACATAAGCTACAAATGCCTTTTTGCCTTGTTCTTTCAGAGCAGCGAATTTGGCGTCAATACGGGTCATCGGAAGTCCTTGCACTCGGGTTTGAACCTGATGTGCAGAAACTTTCGCCGAAAATCAATCCCGCTTGGTGGGCGCTTGATCAGAAGGCGTAGTGATACCTCAGCAAGAGTGCGTTCACACCGGGGTTGTCTTCCTGCGTGCTGGCGTTGGATATATGGGTGATCGCGACAGACAGTTTGTTGCCGCTTTCCAAGGTATACCCAAGACCCAGCAGGCTGCGAATCTGAAAGCTTCCGCCCAGATCATTCCGTTCGTTGGATTCGCTATAGTATCCGGGCATCACGCTACCCTCGACGAACCAACGGTCGGCAAATGTATAGAGCCCGATCAGTCCCGCACCGACATGCGTATCACCGTCAGTATCAACAGAGAGAGCCGCGCCCCAAGTGGCGCTGAAACGGGTTGCCTCGTAAAAAGAGCGGTGCTGATACTCAAGCGAAACAATCGCCTGATCTTCGCCCTCGGCGCTTGAGTAATCGGCGTAACCCGCACCGAAAATAAGGGATTGCGCTTGTGCGGTAGTCGCAGCCATCAATGCGAAGGCAATAAAAACAAGGGATTTCATCGTACCTACTTTGTCCGTCGTTCTTTGATATTGGTTTTATTGCGATATGTAGGTGCAAGTTTTCAATGGGATCAAGAACACAATACGATGTCGATTTCGTGATGTGGCAGAATGGACTCGCGTTATGCGTTCAAGCGCTACGTCTTGCGCATTGTCTCGGACCTGCCTAGAAGCGGCGCTCGAACGGTATCAGGAGGCCATCATGGGCTTTAAAATGGGAATCGTGGGTCTGCCAAACGTAGGCAAGTCGACCCTCTTCAATGCGCTGACCAAAACAGCAGCTGCTCAGGCGGCGAATTTCCCGTTTTGCACGATTGAACCCAATGTAGGCGATGTTGCGGTCCCTGATGACCGGCTTGACAGGCTGGCGGCGATCGCAAGTTCGAAACAGATTATCCCAACTCGGATGACCTTCGTGGATATCGCCGGGTTGGTCAAAGGTGCTTCGAAAGGGGAAGGGTTAGGCAACCAGTTTCTGGCCAACATTCGTGAAACGGACGCAATTGCTCATGTTCTGCGGTGTTTCGAAGATGGCGATGTGACCCATGTGGATGGGCGCGTTGATCCGGTGGCTGATGCCGACACGATTGAAACCGAGTTGATGCTGGCGGATCTGGAAAGCATCGAAAAGCGCCGCGCCAATCTGGTGCGCAAGCTAAAGGGCAATGACAAAGAGGCGCAGCAGCAGGACCGCTTGCTGGCTGAGGCGCAAGCGATGTTGGAAAACGGCAAGCCCGCGCGTCTTGTCGAGGTTTCCGACGAAGACGCCAAGGCATGGAAAAGTTTGCAGCTGCTTACCACTAAACCGGTGCTCTATGTCTGCAACGTGTCCGAGGAAGAGGCCGCCGAGGGCAATCAGTATTCGACCCGTGTGGCCGAGATGGCTGAGGCGCAGGGCAATGCGCATGTCATCATCAGTGCCAAGATTGAAGAAGAAATCAGCTTGCTGGAAGACGACGAGGCACAGATGTTCCTCGAAGAGATGGGTTTGGAAGAGCCCGGACTCGATCGTTTGATCCGCGCCGGCTACGACCTGCTCAAGCTGGAAACCTATTTCACCGTTGGACCGAAAGAAGCCCGCGCGTGGACCATCCGGACCGGGACTGCCGCACCGCAGGCTGCCGGTGTCATCCACGGTGATTTCGAAAAGGGCTTCATCCGCGCCGAAACCATTGCCTATGACGACTACATCACAGCAAATGGCGAGCAGGGCGCGAAAGAGACGGGTAAGATGCGGGCTGAGGGCAAGGGCTACATCGTTAAGGATGGCGACGTGATGCACTTCCTTTTCAATACCTGAGCAGTATGCGGGTGTCCGGCTATTCTGGGACCGGGCACAATCATTATCTAGCTAGTTTCCCAGCCCAAGCTCCTGCCGCATCGTGAAGTAATCCCAAACGACCCAGCTTTCCGCAATTTTCCCATCTGCGATGCGGTCAATCTGAACTCCGGTCCAGTTCACCGGGCGGTTCGAAGGAGGGTTGCCAAGATATGTACCTTTCTGAGTTCCATAAAAACGCCAATGGGTGGAAACCCGATCTCCTTCCGCGACCTGTCCAAAAATCTCGACCTTCAGATCGGGAAAAGCCTTGTGGTTTTCCCCGACAATATCGGCCCAAGTGGTGAGGTCGACACTCCCGGTGCCGCCGGTTGCCAATGGGGCCTGATGGTTTTGGTAACCTTCGGCAAAAATTGACTCGTCAATCGTGACATCTGCAGCCCACATTTCAACTGCCTGCCGAGATAGGTTCTTTGCTGCAGTGTTAACGTTTTGTTGTGCCATAACAGTTGCTCCTGAGATCAATGCCAGCAAAACCGCTAGCGCCCAAATCCGCACGACCGAGCCGATACATTCCCTGATCATTGACGTTCTCCGTCCATAGTGTGACGCCGGATCATGATAACGTGACGATCCCAAATGACGAAATTGCAATCTGGCTATCGTCAGATTCGAACTATTGCTTTCGCCGCGGCGCAAACACGTTACTGTGCGCGTCGGACTTCAAAAGGCGACGATGGTATGATCGAAATCCGCGACCTCCAACTGCTTAGCGCCCTTGCGCGGCATCGGCATTTTGCCAAGGCGGCCGAGGAATGTGGAATTTCGCAACCTGCTTTCTCGATGCGCATCCGCAATCTTGAAGATCGACTTGGCGTCTCGATTGTTCGCCGCGCCAATCGGTTTCAGGGCCTGACCGAAGAGGGCGAGATGATCGTCCAGCGGGCACGGCGTATTCTCGACGACACCAAGGCGCTGGAACAGCAGGTGCTGGCGGCCAAGGGCGAGATCACCGGGACGCTGATACTGGGTGTGATCCCCACCGCGATTGCCTTCACTGGGCGTCTGACCAAACGGTTGCACGATGCTCATCCCCGTATCGTCACTCGGATCGAAACCATGTCCGCCAGTGCGATTCAACATCGGCTGGATGAGGGCAGCCTGGATGCCGGCATCACCTATGGCGACAGCATCGGAATTGATCTGCGGCAGGTGCAGCCGTTGTACGAGGAAACCTACGTTCTGTTGGTCCCTGCACACATGACCGATGAAGCTGGCCCGATCCCTTGGGCGCGTGTCGCCGAGTTTCCACTCAGCCTACTCGAACCTCAAATGCAGAATCGCCGTATCCTTGACCGGATTTTCTCTGAACAGGGTTTGCACCCGGATGTTGTGGCGGAAACCAGTGGTTTTACGGCCTCGATGGTCATGGCGCGCGAGGGGTTGGCGGCCACAGTGATCCCGCGTGTGCTGGTGCGTGCGCTGGGCGATCTTAAGGACACTAAAGTGTTGCCTCTAGTCGACCCGGTGGTCAGCAAGCCGATTTGTCTGGCGACCCTGACTCGCGATCCGGAATTGCCCACCGTCGGCGCATTGCGTGATGTGGTGGCGTCTTTACGGTGATAATCTGTCGTTATCGTGCGATTGAGATAAGCGATTTGACGATATGTTAGTCTGATGAGACACGGAGCCTTAATCGGAGGGCATCATGGCACCATTAGATACCAAGCCATCAGGCGCACCCAAGGGCGTCTGGAAGTCAGGTAAAGGCAAGGGGCGGCACACGCCCAAAGGCCGTCAGTTCACGGATGAGGCACAGGCGGAAATTGCACGTCTGTTGGGCGATCGCCCGCGCCGTCGTGATCTATTGATCGAGTTCCTGCATTTGATTCAGGACGAACACGGGCACATCAGCACCGATCACATCGCCGCTTTGGCGGTCGAGATGCGGATTGGGCAAGCCGAGATTTACGAAACCGCAACCTTCTATGCTCATTTTGATGTGGTGAAAGAAGGTGAGACGCCACCTCCTGCGCTGACCATCCGTGTGTGTGATTCTCTGTCCTGCGAAATGGCTGGTGCCCAGCAGCTGCAAAAGGCTCTGGAAGAAGGTTTGGATGCGTCCGAGGTTCGTGTGGTGCGCGCGCCTTGCATGGGCCGCTGTGACACGGCTCCGGTGCTGGAAATTGGTCACAACCATATCGACCATGCGACGCCCGAAAAGGTACAGGCAGCAATTACTGCCGACGACACTCATGCCCATCTGCCCGATTACGAAACCTTTGCCGCTTATGAGACAAACGGCGGCTACGCCAAGCTGAAAGAGCTGCGCGACGGCGGCGATTGGGAGAAAGTGCAGGAAGACGTTCTTTTGTCGGGCCTGCGGGGATTGGGTGGCGCTGGCTTCCCGTCCGGCAAGAAATGGGGCTTTGTTCGCATGAACGAGGGCCCGCGTTACTTGGCAGTAAACGGGGACGAAGGCGAACCGGGTACATTCAAAGACCGCTATTATCTGGAGCGCACGCCGCATGTCTTCCTTGAGGGCATGTTGATCGCCGCATGGGCGGTCGAGGCGGAAACCTGCTTTATCTATATGCGCGACGAATACCCGGCGGTGCTGGAAATCCTGCGCCGCGAGATCGCTGCGCTGGAAAAGGCGGGGATCGTCGAAGAAGGGTACATCGACCTACGTCGGGGTGCCGGTGCTTACATCTGCGGTGAAGAATCCGCGATGATCGAGTCGATAGAGGGCAAAAAAGGCCTTCCGCGTCACCGCCCTCCGTTCGTGGCGCAGGTTGGGGTCTTTAACCGCCCGACTTTGGTGCATAATGTTGAGACGCTCTATTGGGTGACCAAAGTGTGCCGTGAGGGGCCGGAATGCCTCAACAGCACCGAAAAGAATGGTCGCAAGGGACTGCGTAGCTATTCGGTCTCGGGTCGGGTCGCGAAGCCGGGTGTTTACCTTCTGCCTGCAGGCTCGACCATTCTGGATGTGATCGAAGCCGCTGGTGGTATGGCCGAAGGTCAGACCTTCAAGGCGTATCAGCCGGGTGGCCCGTCCTCGGGCTTGTTGCCTGCGTCGATGGACGATATCCCGCTGGATTTTGACACGCTGCAACCGCATGGCACCTTCATCGGCTCTGCCGCCGTGGTGGTTCTGTCCGATCAGGATACCGCCCGCGATGCTGCGCTGAACATGCTGCGGTTCTTTGAAGATGAGAGCTGCGGCCAGTGTACCCCCTGCCGCGCGGGCTGTGAAAAAGCGGTCAAACTGATGCAGGCCGATAAGTGGGATCAGGACCTGCTGGAAGACCTGTGTCAGGTCATGGGCGATGCTTCGATCTGCGGTCTGGGGCAGGCGGCCCCAAACCCGATCCGCCTGGTCATGAAACATTTCGCTGACGAAATCTGAGGGAGACAGAGCCATGCTTGATGCAAGCCCAAACAAGACCGTCACCTTCAACCTGAACGGCGAAGACGTTACCGTCCCCGAGGGCTGGACCATCTGGGAAGCCGCCAAGGGGCAGGGGTTCACTATCCCGCACCTGTGCCACAAGCCGCAGCCGGGCTATCGCCCCGACGGCAACTGCCGCGCCTGTATGGTCGAGGTGGAAGGCGAGCGCACACTGGTCGCTTCGTGTATCCGTCCGGCGGCCGACGGTATGGTGGTTAAGACCGACAGCGACCGGGCCGAGAAATCGCGCGCGATGGTCATGGAGCTTCTGGTGGCCGACCAGCCTGAAGAGGCACATGACACCTCCAGCCATTTCTGGGACATGGCCAAGCTGAACGATGTCAGCGACAGCCGTTTCCCGGCTAAAGAAGCCGAGAAGATCCCTCTGCTCGATGACAGCCACGTTGCGATGCGCGTCAATCTGGACGCATGTATCAACTGCAACCTTTGCGTTCGCGCCTGCCGAGATGTGCAGGTGAATGACGTGATCGGCATGGCCGGTCGTGGTCACACCGCGCAGGTAGTGTTCGACCAAAATGATCCGATGGGTGCGTCTACTTGTGTTGCTTGTGGCGAATGTGTTCAGGCTTGCCCGACCGGCGCTCTGATGCCCGCCACTGTACTGGATGATCAACAGCATGGTGACAGCAAGGATTACGATTCTGAGACTGAAAGCGTCTGCCCGTTCTGCGGCGTGGGCTGTAAGGTTTCGCTCAAGGTCAAAGACGGCAAGGTCAAGTATGTCGAGGGCATCAACGGTCCCGCAAACGAAGGCCGTCTGTGCGTCAAAGGCCGGTTCGGCTTCGACTATATCCACCACCCGCATCGCCTGACCACACCGCTGATCCGGCGTGATGATGCGCCTGAGAAGGGCCTGAACGTCGATCCGGGCAACCTCTCGACTCATTTCCGCGAAGCGACTTGGGAAGAGGCGATGGATCTGGCCGCCACCAAGCTGAAGGCTCTGCGTGACGAAGACCCGCGCAGCGTTGCAGGCTTCGGCTCGGCCAAGTGCACTAACGAAGAAGCCTATCTGTTCCAGAAGTTCATCCGCCAAGGCTTCCGCCACAACAATGTCGACCACTGCACCCGTCTGTGCCACGCGTCGTCGGTTGCCGCTCTGATCGAGAACGTTGGTTCTGGCGCTGTGACCGCGACCTTCAATGAGGTCGAAAATTCAGACGTGGTTATTATCATCGGTGCCAACCCGATCGAGAACCACCCGGTTGCAGCGACTTACTTCAAGCAGTTCACCAAACGGGGTGGCAAGCTGATCGTTATGGACCCACGTGGCGTTGGGATGCGCAAGTTCGCTGATGAAATGCTGCAATTCCGCCCGGGAGCGGATGTCTCGATGCTCAATGCGATCATGAATGTGATCGTCGAAGAAGAGCTTTACGACAGCCAGTATATCCACCGCTGGACCGAGAACTGGGAAGCCGAGAAAGAGCACCTGCGCCAGTTCACACCCGAGGCGATGGCGCCGATCTGCGGCATCGAACCGGATCAGCTGCGGCGTGTGGCGCGCACCTTTGCACAAGCCAAGGCCGGTTTGATCTTCTGGGGTATGGGCGTCAGCCAGCATATCCACGGAACCGATAATTCGCGCTGCCTGATCTCGCTGGCCTTGATGACCGGTAACGTTGGCAAGCCGGGCGCGGGTCTTCACCCGCTGCGGGGTCAGAACAACGTTCAGGGGGCCTCGGATGCGGGTCTGATCCCGATGTTCCTGCCGGATTATCAGTCAGTCACCGATGATGGCATCCGGGCCAAGTTCAACAACGTCTGGAACGATGATCGCGACTTCTCGAACGAGAAGGGCCTGACGGTAACCGAGATCATCGATCAGGCCTATGCGGGCAACATCAAGGGCATGTACATTCAGGGTGAAAACCCGGCTATGTCCGACCCGGATGTTGGTCACGCGCGCGAGGCTCTGGCCAAGCTGGATCTGATGATCGTGCAGGATATCTTCCTGACCGAAACCGCGAACTATGCCGACATCATCCTGCCCGCCTCGGCGCTCTATGAAAAGAATGGTACTGTCTCGAACACCAACCGTCAGGTGCAGCGCGTGCGTCCGGCCGTGAACCCTCCGGGTGAGGCGCGCGAGGACTGGAAGATCACCGTCGAGCTGGCGCAGCGGATCGGGCTGAACTGGGATTATACGGATGTGTCTCAGGTCTTTGCCGAGATGAAGCTGACGATGAACTCGCTCGACAATATCACATGGGAACGGCTTGAGACCGAGACGATTACCTACCCGTCATTGTCCGAGACAGACCCAGGTCAGGCGATTGTGTTTGGCGATGGTTTCCCGCGTGCGGATGGTCGCGCCCGATTCACGCCAGCTAGTGTCATCCCACCGGATGAGGCCCCGGATGACGAATACCCGATGATCGCCACCACAGGCCGCCAGCTGGAGCATTGGCATACCGGGTCGATGACCCGCCGGTCCAACGTTCTGGATGCCGTGGAACCTGAAGCGAATTGCTCGATGAACCCGCGTACATTGAAACTGATGGGGATTGAGCCGGGCGATATGATCCGTCTGACTACTCGCCGCGGTTCGATTGAAATCATGGTGCGGGCCGACCGGGCGATTGCCGAGGATATGGTGTTCATCCCGTTCGCCTATGTCGAGGCGGCGGCGAATATCCTGACCAACTCGGCCATAGACCCATACGGGAAAATCCCTGAGTTCAAGTTCTCGGCGATCCGGGTCGAAAAGATCGAAGACGCGATCGCAGCTGAATAAGCCTGCTCCTGACTAACACAAGAAGGGCGGCCAATTGGATCGCCCTTTTCGCCTTCCTTGACAGCGTGTTGCTTGTGGCTGAACTTGTCACCTCTTTGCGATGGAGGAGCACATGGCCCGCCGTTTTGTCGATCTGTCCGTCCCGCTGGAAACCGGGATCGTATCCGATCCGCCTATCATGCTGCCAGAGATCGAGTATCTGACCCACGATCAGACTGCCGAACAAGTCATGTCGTTTTTCCCGGGACTGCAGGAAGAGGACCTTCCGGGCGGAGAGGGCTGGGCCATCGAGCGGTTGAAGATTGCCACGCATAACGGCACCCATCTGGACGCGCCATATCACCACCATTCGACGATGAACAATGGTGAACGGGCGATAACCATTGACGAGGTTCCGTTGGAATGGTGCATGAACCCCGGCGTAAAGCTGGATTTCCGCCACTTCGACGATGGTTATGTCGCTACAGCGGTTGATGTCGAAGCCGAGCTTGAGCGGATCGGGCATGAACTGCAACCGCTGGATATTGTGGTTGTTAATACATCAGCGGGTACGCAATATGGCCAGCCTGACTATCTGACGAAAGGTTGCGGGATCGGGCGCGAAGCGACGTTATATCTGACGGAACGCGGCGTGCGTGTCACCGGTACAGACGCCTGGAGTTGGGACGCGCCATTCCCTCTGACGGCTCAGCAATATGCCGAAACACACGACCCGTCGATCATCTGGGAAGGGCATCGCGCTTCGATGGAAATCGGTTATTGCCATATAGAAAAGTTGACAAATCTGGAAGATCTGCCACCGACTGGCTTCGAGATTTCGTGCTTCCCATTCAAGATCAAAGGCGCGTCAGCCGGGTTCGTCCGCGCAGTTGCTATCTTTGAGCGCGATGATGCGGCTTAGTAATCCCGTTCGAAAAAGATGCCCAATCCAGTCTCACCCCGGCCATCCACCGTGCCGCGCACCGTGAAGCTGTCAGTGACGTCGAGGTTCAGGTTTACCTCGGTGTCGCCTTCGGTGTTTACGGTGAAATCCGTGTAGAGGTTATCGCTCAAATACGCGCCTGCACCCAGACTGCCACCGCCACCTTCAGTTGCGCCAACGTCTACGGTGTCGAGTCCTGTGGCCTCGCGCACACCTTTGGTATTGTCTCCACCTGCACCACTGAGTTGGGCAAGTGAGGCAGCCATTTGAGCGATGACAAAAGGCGACAGTTCTGAGAAGCGATTACCAAACAACAGCATGGCCAGCGCTTCTTCGGTCGGGCGTTCGGGGTCGGAGAACACGTTGACTTCGGGCGAGTCCAACGGCCCGGCAATCTCGATTGTCGCGGTGCCATCCGACGTACTGGTCGCGGATTCGAACTCGATATACGGGGTCAGGTCGCCCTGCAGGGTAACAAGACCCTTGGTCAAGGCAAGGCGGCGGCCCAAAATGTCGATATTGCCCCGGATGAGTTCGATCTGGCCCGAAGGCACAACGGATGCTGTGGTTCCGCCGATTTGAATACGCCCTCCTAACTCGGCGTTAATACCTCGGCCCCGAACAAACACCGCCTTGGGTGCAAGCAGACCGATATCCAGTGAAATGCGCGAATTGTTTTTAGCCTTGTCTTCGGATTCCACCAGATTGGCACGTTCCCGTGTAACGAAACTGGCGCTGCTTTCATTGAGGTGCTCGATTGTGGGAATCGGTGCCGCGCCAACCGCGCCCGCTGCGGCAGCAAGATTGATATTGGTCTCACCGAAGTTGATCTGTCCGGCCAGTGAACTGTTGCCAGCCAATGCTCCGTTCAGGGCAATCTGACCGTTCAATGTCGTTTCGTACAGCAGCTTATCGGTCAGGACGAGATTGTTGAGCGCGGTGGTGATCTGGGCATTGAAAGGCGGCGTCAGATCGACCGGGCCATTGACAGTGAAGTTCCCACCGGCGCGCAACCCACCTTGCAGCGCAATCGTCGCGCGGCTTTGTGCGATGTTAACCGAACCTCCGATACCCGTGATCGTTTGCCCTACGTCCGGCAAAGCCATAGATGTGCCAGACGTTGAAATAGATCCGCTCAGCGAACTCAGCGCGGGTGCACCTTTCAGGGCCAGATCAAACCGGGCAGTTCCGGCCAGGTTGTTGGGTGAGATAAAGGCGTTGGCAATGCCGATATTGACACCACCTCGCGTTTTGAGATCTGCCTGACCGCTGCCCTCGTCAAATGTTCCAGCGATAGTACCGTTAATCTGGGCCGGGCCATCAGCTTTGGCGTCGATTGTCCACACCCCTGCGTCACGTCGGGCGGTGCCGGTGGCTGAAATGGTCCCTGGAAACTCGGGCACTAAGCGTTCAATCCGGTTGAGACGCGCCTCAAAATCAAGATCGGCTGTGCCGTCAGTATCTACGGATCCGGTGAGATTGGCGTAAGAGCTATCAGGACCCAGCAGGCGTGCATTGCCCTCCAAACCGGATGCGGTTGGTGCAACGTTACCCTCCAGTTTGAGCGGCCCGCTGAGCGTGGATGAAAGACGACCAACGTTGTCCAGCATTGCTGTGAAGTCCAGGCCTCCAGCCTCGCGATCCAGTCGGCCTGAGGCATCAGCGGTCAGCGCGGTACCATTCAGTTGAAATGTGCGGATATTCAATCCCTGATCATCGTTTACCGCATCCACGTTCAGCGTGGTTAGTCCCGCAAACAATGCATCGACTACCTTGATACCGGTTCCAAGATCGTCAGCGCTAAGGTTGCCGTTGACATCAAATGTCTTGCTTCCTTGTGCCCCTTGGCCGGTAACATCTGCCTTGATCGCCCCGGCCAGATCACGACCAGCGAGGTTCGAGAACAAAGACAGGTCTGGCACGTTCAGCTTTGCGCTTCCATCGACTGCGATGTTGCCGGTCGGATCACTGATTGTCGCACCGACGTCGGCGGTTAGTGCTGGGCTTTTCACGGTGGCGTTTCGGATGGCGATTTGCTGATCCATGTGTGAGCCGTCAAAATTGATCGACACGCGGCCTTTCAACAGCGGATCAATCTCGCTCATCCCGGTTTGGATATTGGTTCCGATCACGCTGGCCTGACCGTCGAACTCCAGTGTTTGCACCGTGCCTTTGCCATTCAGCCGAGCCTGCAATGCACCGGCCAAATCACGCTTGGCCAGCCCTGAGAACACCGCCAGATCGGGGGCGTTGACATTGGCCTGACCATCGATTGTCAAGTTGCCATCAGGTGTCGTAACCGTTCCGCTGGCTTGCGCGCTCAATGCATCGCCGTTGATCGTGAATTCGCGAATGTTCACACCATCGGAGCCGCGTTCGCCGTCCAGTACGATCTCGGTTTCTCCGGTAATGATTGGATCAATATCATCGCGCCCGGTCACAAGATCGCGGCCATTCACCGTTACTTTACCGTCAAAGCTGCGCTCCAGCGGTGAACCTTTGCCATCGACGCGGATCGTGGCCTCGCCGCCTAGCTCGAGTTTGGCCAAATCCGAGAACCGCGACAGGTCGTTTGCCTGCAATATCGCCTCGCCATCAACCTGCAACCCCGTTGCAAGCCCGCTGACAAGCGCATCGGCCCCAAGCGTGTAATCGCTGCCGACCAGTTCGAACCCGGAAAGCTGTAGAGACTGGTCCTTGCCATAGTCGAACTGCCCATCCAGAGTGATCTGATCCCCGACGGCAGCATTCAATGATGCGTCGGTCAGATCGATCCCATCCAACACGGCCTGCACATCGCCATCCATCGACAAACCACCAGACTGATCCAGCGTGCCTTGCCCACTGATCCTCGCGTGATCAAGGTTCAGGTTGGGGGTCTTCACGTCGTTTGTTGTCAGGCTCAGATCCCAAAGGTTGCCGTTTGCAGCGTTGAACAATGCTGAAATCTGTGCCGCGCCAATGGACGTGTCTCCTCCACTGATAGGGAGTACAACCTTGTCACCTTCGGGTGGCGTTATGCGGCCCTGCAGGGCGACCAGTTGCAGCACACCACCCGAGGCAAGGTTCAGCTGGCTCTTGAGTTCCAGCGCCTCCGAGGTGACTTCGATATTCGTGATATCCAGCGCGCCGTCGGAGTAGGTGCGCCCGTCGACCAACAGACGGGTGTCGGTGCCAAAGAACGTGTCCATATCCTCGGCCAGAAACGGCGTCAGGTCCCCCCCAAGGTCGGCGGTAAAGGCGATGCCGTCCGATGCCGTGCCATTCTCTTCTGCGGTGCGCAAACGTACCTTGCCAGAGACGCGAAGTTGCTGATCACTGCTCAGCCCGATATCCGCATTGAAATCCGAAACCGGTCCTGATCCCTTTGCGGTCAATTCAAGAGGTGGGGCATCAGGGATGGACAAGGCAGTGGCGATCAATCCACCAGCGGCCTCGGCAACCGTGAGGTCCAGGTCAATCTGGCTGTTATCGTTCTGAAATCCCGCTTTGAGATCAATCGTATCACCTGCTCGGTCCAGCCGATCGATATCCAGCGCAGTATCCAGCGTTCCGTCTGCCAGCGACAGGTTGCCGTTTACGTCAAGATCAGCAGCGACGCCGATGAGCGGTTCGCCCAGCGACAGGTCATCGATCCGAAGTTCACCGATTTCGATAGAAACAGGAAGCTCGGGGAGTTGAAAGGGCTGAGTCTCAGCCGAAGGGGGTGGCGTATCCTTGGTTGTCGTGCCCGGTGCGCGGGCAATGTCGATCTCCTGCGCTGACAGAGCATTGACCGAGAACCGGCCACGCAGCAGCGCCAGCCGGTTCCAATCCAGCTCAGCGTTTTTGATTGTCAGCCAGACGCCCTCGTCGTCGGCGACGGTAATCTCCTGAATGGTCGCGCGGGAACTCAAAGCGCCTTGCAGCCCGATCACCCGGACATTCTGATCATCACCCGAGAGCGTATCTTGCAGGAACTGCTCGATCATGCTGCCGCCCTCGTCCTGAGCGACCGCTGCGATTGGCGCGGTAATCGCTGCTGAGCTCAGCAACAGGGGATATACAACGCGACGCATCAAAAGGCCTGACCGATCCCAAGATAGAACTGCAGCCCGTCGCCTGTGTCGCCCTGAACCGGCACTGCAAGGTCAAAGCGCAAAGGACCGAAGCCTCCCAGATCATACCGGATTCCAAGTCCCGCGCCAGAATGCTCTTCCGCGCCGCTTCCGACGAATGAAGACGAATCAACCAGACCATAGTCATAAAACCCGACCAATGAGATCGTGTCGGTGACTTTGCCGCGTACCTCTGCAGACAGACCCAGAAAGGATTTGCCACCAGCGACCTCATCCCCGACCGGGATGCCAAGGCTTTCAAAGGGTTGACCGCGAACCGTTCCAGCACCGCCTGAGAAGAATAGAAAGTCTGGGGTTACGCCGTCTGGGGGCGGTCCGATAACTGATCCCAACTGCACCCGTCCCGCCAGCACCAGTCGGCCTGACGTGCCCAGATCGTTGTAGGTGCGACCGTCAAAGAACATTCGGAATCCGGTGTCCGAGCCAGAGAATCCAATAAACGGCATCACCTGAGAGTCCAGGTAATAGCCTCGCGTGGCGCTGACCTTACTATCACGTTCATCCCACTCAGACCGGAATGGGAGGATTAAATACCGGAATTTACGCCCATCGCCGTAGGCGTCATCTGCGTCCGACCACTGGAAACCAGCAGAGGCTTCGGCATAAAGACGGTCCGAAAATGTGCGGCGTGCACCATAAGCAAGCGAGGCGACGGTAACGTTGTAGTTCTCGGTATTGCGCCGCTCCAACAGCGCGCTCCAGAATGTATTGTCATCGGGTCCCAGCCGATCGGGTTGATCCAGACGCAGGCCGATGCGCCCATCGATATCCTCAGCCCCGCCGATATTGCGGATCGCCGCCTCGAACCGCAGTCTTTCGGCGCGTCGGAATACGTTTCGATGGGTCCACGTAGCGGTAAGATCAACACCGTCGCGCGAGGCAATCTCGGCCCCGAAGGTCAGCCGGCGCGGTGGCAGGTCTTCAAACGTCGCGTCGAAATCCAGCGTGCCGTCCGGGTTCGGCTCATCCTTTTCCTTGAGCGACACTGTCGCGAATGTACCGGTGCGCCGCAGACGGGTGCCAACCTTTTGGACCTGTTCAGGCGAATAAACCTCACCCGAGGGGAAGCCTGCTATTTTCTCGATTGATCGATGGCGGACATTTGTATCGCCCTGAATGATCATTTTGCCGAACCGCAGCCTTGGCCCCGGAGCCAGATCAATTGTCGCGTCCAGCCGTGCCTGCGCATGGCGCGCTATCACTTTTTGATCTTCCACTTCCGCCTTGGCATGGCCTGTATCGCGCCAGCCCTGCACCCCGGCCGAGGCGGCCTGTTGGATCGCTCCGGTGGTTGCGGTCTTGCCTGTGGCAAACTCTTCGGGCAGTTCCGTGCCCGGTGCCAGCGGTTGCACGACAGCCGTTCCGAACTTGTACTTCCGCCCAGGTGTGACAAGAATTGTCGCCCGTTTGAATTGGGCAGGAACACTTAGCGAATTGATTTTGGCGGCTTCCTGCCCGTCAAGTTTGATGCTGACGACAGGGCTGAAATAGCCTTCGTCATACATGATCTGGACGATGGTTCGGTAGTCGGACAAGGCTGCTGACAGTATCTCCAGCGATGTATCAAGACCACGCGATTCCGAGGTGAATACGGAAGAGGTCTCTTCCAAACGGTCGACCAAATCTTCGGACGCACCGGGGGCGGATAGGGTTGTTTCTAGCGCGGTAGCAAGGTTGGGGGACAAGGCCACAAGCGCACCAAAAAGCCAGCCTCTCAGATCGCTGCGCGGTCTGCTCCCTGTCATTGTCTGGCTCCAACTGCCCCAAGTCGAAATCGCTATGGCCGCGAAACAAAACGAATGCGGCGTGTTGAATTCATTTAGAGCATCTGACGGCGCTTAGGGGAAGAACTAAACAAAGTTCAGGTGTTTTTATTGGCAAGTCCGTGTGCCAATCCGCTACAGACCGGCATTTCGGAACCAGCGAACAATCGCATCCCGATCTTCGGGTTCCATATAGGTCACGTTCGCAGGTGGCATGGCATGGGTGACACCGGATTGCAGATAAATCTGCTGCGCGTTCTTCGCAATGTCGGCCTCGGTTTCCAGCAGGACACCTTTGGGTGCCCACAGGATACCTTCCCAAACAGGCTCACGCGCGTGGCACATGGAACAGCGGCCCAGAACAATGTCGTGGGCTTCTTCAAAACCATCCGCCGATGCGAATTTCTGTTCATAGGACGTGAGTTGCTGCGCTTCGGCCTCTTCCAGCGGGTCGTGCATCGAAGCTGTAGACAACCACATGATGGTCATGAACAGCAAAGCCGTTACCAGCCAGGTCCAGGTTGGGTTTCCAGCTCGCGCATGGCGAGTGTTGAAATAGTGGCGGATGGTGACGCCCATCAGGAAGACCAGCGCGGCGATGATCCAATTGTACTCGGTGGCAAAGGCCAGCGGGTAGTGGTTCGACAGCATCAGGAAAACGACGGGCAAGGTCAGATAGTTGTTGTGGGTCGAACGCAGCTTAGCGATTTTGCCGTATTTCGGATCAGGAGTGCGCCCGTTTTTGAGATCATCCACCACAATGCGCTGGTTTGGCATGATGATGAAGAACACATTTGCGGTCATGATCGTGGCCGTGAACGCACCCAGATGCAGCATCATCGCACGACCGGTGAAGATCTGGTTGTAACCCCAACCCATAATCACCAGCAGGACGAACAGCAGAACCATCAGCAGGGTCGGGCGCTCGCCGAGGCCTGATTTGCAGAGGAAATCATAGACCAACCAGCCAATGGTCAATGACGCGGCCGAGATTAGGATGCCCTGCCACAGCGCCAGATCAGCCTTTTGCGCATCAATCAGATATAACTCGCCCCCAACCCAGTAGACGATCATCAATAGTGCAGCACCGCTGAGCCATGTCGCGTAGCTTTCCCATTTGAACCATGTCAGGTGGTCGGGCATGCGCTCTGGTGCGACCAGATATTTCTGGATGTGATAGAATCCGCCGCCATGAACCTGCCATTCCTCGCCGTCAGCAGGACCGGGGATATCGCGGTTCAGACCAAGGTCCAGCGCGATGAAATAGAAGGATGATCCGATCCAGGCGATCGCAGTGATAACGTGCAACCAGCGCACGCCAAAACCAATCCAATCCCAGAACACGGCGAAGTCGTACATGCTAATGTCTCCGATTGCGTTGTGCCACACTAGGCAAACGGGCTTTTCTTCGGTATTCCCGTATATTGTCAAACTGTATCAAAAAAAACGATAAGATGTCCTATCTCGACAACATTCGAACCTTTGTCCGGGTTTATGATCTTGGCAGCATGTCTGCCGCCGGACGCGATATGCGAATTTCACCTGCGGTGACATCGGCGCGGATTTCGCAGTTAGAAGATCACCTTGGGGTGCGTCTGTTTCAGCGGACCACGCGTAATTTGACCCCGACAGAGCAAGGCAGGGCCTTTTACCCCGGCGCCGTCGCGGTTCTGGATGCGGTGGATGAGGCAGAGGCCCAGGTCACGCATCTGACCGAAGCGCCCCGCGGGTCGCTGTTTGTGGCCGCGCCTCTGGGCGTTGGGCGTCGGTTGCTGGCGCCTCATGTGCCTGATTTCCTGTCGGAATATCCTGAGATTGATGTGCGGCTGCGGTTGACGGACCGCTCGGTAGATCTGACCACAGAGGGGTTGGATCTGGCGTTTTTTATCGGCCAGCCTGAGGATAGCACATTGCGCATCCGTAAGATCGCAGACTGTCAACGTGTGTTGTGCGCCGCCCCGGAATACGTCAAGCGGCAGGGGATGCCAGAAACCGGTGCCGAATTGATTTCAGGCAAGCATGAGTGCCTGAATCTACGGTTCCCCGGCGCGACTGAATTTCAGTGGATGCTGGAAACACCTGATGGTCCGAAACGGTTCGCGGTCTCAGGGCGGTTCGAATGTGATGATGGGGATGTGCTGACCGATTGGGCCTTGTCTGGGCAAGGTATTGCCATGAAGCCCGTCTTCGAGGTGTCTGAACACCTGAAAGCGGGGCGGCTGATACCGGTGGCGGCTCAAACGCCTCCGGTACCAGTGCAAATGGCATGCCTGTATACTCATCGCCGCCATCAGGACCCCAAGGCGCGGCTGTTCATGGATTTCATGATCGAAAGGATCGGCAAAGTCGTCCGCAGTGCCGAAACCCGACCTTAGCTACCCCGATAGGTCGAATAGCCAAATGGGGAAAGAAGCAGCGGCACATGATAATGCGCGTCAGGGTCGGACATGCCAAAGCGGATCGGTACCTGATCCAGAAACAGAGGATCGTCCCCGTCCTGACCTGTTGCGCGCAGGTACTCTCCGGCGAAGAAAACTAGTTCATAAGTGCCGGTCTTGAAATCGTCCTGCGGAAGGATCGGACCATTGGTGCGACCATCCGCGTTGGTCTCCATCTCGGCCAGTTTGCGATGAGTGTTTCCTGACACTTCATACAATGCGATTTTCAACCCCTCGGCGGGGCAGCCGCGGGCTGTGTCTAGAACATGGGTCGTCAGATAGCCTGCCAAGGGTGTCTCCTGTGCGTTTCTTTTGGTGTGCCACAGTGTGGGCCAAACCGCAAAACGGTGGAAATGCCGAAAGAACCGGAAACAGTGTTCGGATTGATTTGATAATCAAAGGGCAGTTTCTAAGGTAAAGCTGTTCAAACACCTAACTGGAATGGAATACGTTATGCAGCCGCCCCGATACCCTCGCGATATGATCGGATACGGAGCCAACCCGCCTGATGCCGCATGGCCGGGTAGGGCGAAACTGGCTGTACAGATAGTCTTGAACTACGAAGAAGGGGGCGAAAACTGTGTTCTGCACGGGGATGCCGCGTCCGAGGCGTTCTTGTCCGAGATTGTTGGGGCGGCGCAATGGCCGGGCCAGCGTCATTGGAACATGGAATCGATCTATGAATACGGCTCGCGGGCCGGCTTTTGGCGCTTGCATCGTTTGATGAAAGACCTGCCGATCACGGTTTATGGCGTTGCGACAGCTCTGGCGCGCTCGCCGGATCAGGTCGCGGCGATGAAATCCGCCGGATGGGAGATCGCCAGCCATGGACTGAAGTGGGTGGAACACAAGGACATGCCCGAAGAGGAAGAGCGGACCCAGATTGCAGAAGCTATCCGCTTGCATACCGAGGTTGTGGGGGATCGCCCGCGTGGTTGGTATACAGGTCGCTGTTCAGAAAACACCGTCCGCCTGGTCGCTGAAGAAGGCGGTTTTGACTATGTTGCCGATACCTATGCAGACGATCTTCCATACTGGATGCGAGCCGGTGGTCGGGATCAGTTAATTGTGCCCTACACGCTGGATTGCAACGACATGCGCTTTGCGACGCCGCAGGGGTTCAATGCTGGGGATCAGTTCTATTCCTACCTGAAAGACAGTTTCGACGCGCTTTATGCAGAAGGCGAAGCTGGCGCACCCAAGATGCTGTCGATCGGCCTGCACTGTCGCCTGATTGGGCGTCCGGGGCGGGTTATGGCGTTGAAGCGGTTTCTGGATTACGCGCGCGGTTTCTCGGATGTATGGTTCGCGACGCGCTTGCAGATTGCGGAGCATTGGGCGCAAGCTCACCCGCCGGCTGAGTGCCCAAAACCCTCGCAGATGGGTCGCGACGAATTTGTTTCCGCGTATGGTGGCATCTTTGAACACTCGGCTTGGATTGCAGAACGCGCATTTGATCTGGAATTAGGCGCGGCGCATGACACAGCGCGTGGATTGCACAATGCTCTGACCCGCATGTTCCGGTCCGCCTCAGACGAGGAACGGCTGGGTGTGTTAACGGCCCACCCAGATCTGGCGGGCAAACTGGCGCAGGCCAAGCGGCTGACACAGGAAAGCACGTCCGAGCAAGCCTCGGCAGGGCTTGATGCGCTGACGGATGAGGAACGGGCCACCTTCACCGAATTGAACCAGCGCTATACGGAAAAATTCGGCTTTCCGTTCATCATTGCAGTTCGTGACCACAACAAGGCCTCGATACTGGGCGCGTTTGTGCGACGGATTGAACAGGATCGCGAAACCGAGTTCCATGAGGCCTGCCGACAGGTCGAGCGGATCGCCGAGTTCCGCTTGCGCGATGTGCTGCCCTCATGACTCAGATTGTCGCGGAACCGATCTCGGCCGAAGGCTTTGCGCTGTTTGGTGATCTGATCGATATCTCGGGAGAGGCGGACAAGATCATCAATCAGGGTCAGTGCGGTCGGTATCATGATCGGGCGAAGCTGGATTTCGGTGACGCCCGCGCGGGCATCAGCCTGTTCAACGCCAACCCACGCGAGATGCCTTATCTGCTGGAGATGGTTGAGCGTCATCCCGACGGCAGTCAGGCTTTCATTCCAATGACTCACCAGCCCTTTCTGGTGATCGTCGCTCCGGATGAGGGAGGGCAACCGGGTCAGCCTCGCGCGTTCATTACACAGCCCGGGCAGGCGGTGAACTATCACCAGGGAACATGGCATGGGGTTCTGACACCCCTGCACGCACCCGGTCTGTTCGCGGTCGTTGATCGGATCGGGGACGGCCAGAATTTGGAAGAATACTGGTTCAGCACACCGTACGAGGTGGTCAACAGCTGAAACCGGAACCGAAGCCGCCGGAGAAGCGGTAAGAACCCCATTGGATCTTAGGGAGGACAATGAGATCATGGCTGAAACTTCGATAGGGACGCCCGAACAGCTTCGGGACCCGAACTACACGCCAGCCTTGCACAAGGCGATACCGCTGGGCATTCAGCACGTTCTGGCGATGTTCGTCTCGAACGTAACACCGGCCATCATCGTGGCGGGCGCTGCCGGGTTTGGATTTGGGTCGAACTCCCCAGATTTTCCTGAACTACTGTATTTGATTCAGATGTCGATGCTGTTTGCTGGGCTGGCGACCTTGCTGCAGACCGTCACGCTGGGCCCGGTTGGTGCAGCTCTGCCGATTGTGCAGGGAACGAGTTTTGCTTTTTTGCCCATCATGATCCCTCTGGTCGCCGGGAAAGGCGTGGATGCCTTAGGCGCGCTGTTTTGCGGCGTCCTGGTCGGCGGCTTGTTTCATGCCTTCCTCGGTCTCTTCATCGGCAAAATACGTTTTGCGTTGCCGCCATTGGTGACCGGATTGGTTGTCACAATGATCGGACTGGCACTAGTCAAGGTGGGCATTCAATATGCGGCCGGGGGCGTTCCCGCGATTGGCACCCCGGAATATGGATCGCTGCTCAACTGGTCGGCGGCACTTGTCGTAGTGGTCGTGACACTGGGCCTCAAGTTCTTTGCACGCGGCATGCTGTCCGTGTCCGCCGTTCTGGTCGGATTGGCGGTTGGTTACGTCTATGCCCTGATGGTTGGCATGGTGACGTTCGAAGCCATTGGCACAAGTTGGTCGCGCGCCTCGGCCTTTGCGCTGCCCGTGCCTTTCAAATATGGCTTTGAGTTCTCGCTGGCTGCTGTGATCGGCTTCTGCCTGATGTCTTTCGTCTCAGCCATCGAGACCGTCGGTGACGTGTCGGGAATCACCAAGGGCGGTGCAGGTCGTGAAGCAACTGACAAAGAGATCGCTGGTGCCACCTATGCAGATGGTTTCGGAACAGCGGTCGCAGGTATGTTTGGCGGATTCCCGAATACGTCGTTCAGCCAGAATGTCGGCTTGATTGCGATGACCGGCGTGATGAGCCGTCATGTGGTGACCTGCGGGGCCGTGTTCCTGATCCTGTGCGGTCTCGTGCCAAAAGTCGGGGCGATTATCCGCACCGTGCCTATCGAAGTGCTGGGCGGTGGTGTGATCGTTATGTTCGGTATGGTGGTTGCGGCAGGTATCTCGATGCTGTCGGACGTGGATTGGAATCGCCGCAACATGGTGATCTTTGCGATTTCGCTGTCGATCGGTCTTGGTCTGCAGCTGGAGCCCGGCGCAGTTCAGCACCTTCCCGATACGCTTCGTATCCTGATGACCAGCGGCCTGCTGCCCGCAGCGCTGATCGCGATTGTATTGAATCTGGTCCTGCCAGAAGAACTGGCTGAAGAATCGACCGAAGAGGTTTCTGGCGGAATGGCCGGACACGGCTCGGGCAGCCTGCCTCACGATTGAGGTTTGTGAACAAATCCGCAGCGTGCTTTAGCGCTGCGGATCACCCTGCATTCGCCATCAGGCGTGCGACATCCAGCATGCGGGCCGAAAACCCCCACTCATTGTCATACCAGCCAAAGACCCTGATCTGGCTCTCTCCGATCATGCGCGTCTCGGGCCCGGCCAGTACAAGTGACTCAGGGCGGGACCGCAAATCAGATGACACCAAGGGCAGGTCTGTCCAGCCCAGCACGGCAGAAGCTGCGATCGCGTCGCGAAACGCTTGTTCGAATTGATCCGCGCTCATGCCACGTTCAAGTGTGGCGACAAGATCAACGGCAGATACGCTGGCCGTTGGAACACGCACCGCGGCCCCAGACATACGACCGGCAAGATATGGCAGCACAACATCGATCAGATGCGTGGCGCTTGAGGTCGTGGGCACCATCGACAACGCCCCGGCGCGCGATCGGGCCAAGTCCCCGCGTGGCGCATCGACCATCGGCTGACTGTTGGTATAGCAGTGAATGGTGGTCATGTGCCCGGATACAAGTCCACCGATTTCATCGATCAGCTTGACGAGCGGCGCCAGCCCATTTGTGGTGCAGGATGCGTTTGAAACGATCCTTGAATTGCCTAGCTGATCTTCGTTTGCCCCTAGAACAACGGTCACTTCGGCAGCGGGTGACGGGCCAGAGATCAGCACTTTTCCCGCGCCAGCGCTCAGGCCCCGACTCGCTACATCGGATGTACGCGCGATACCGGTGCAATCCAGCATGACATCGACATCCGACAGATCGACCTGTGCCAAATCGGTGCTATGAGACATTGGAATAACGTGGCCATCGATATTCAGTGTTTCATCTTCGGTCGTGACTGAACCCTGATAGGGGCCAAACGTGCTGTCATACTTGAACAGGTATGCGCATGTTTCGAGCGGTGCGATATCGTTGATCAGCACCAGTTCTACATCCGAATGCTGCGGCAGGCTTAGGACCTGACGCAGAATGGTGCGGCCGATACGGCCGAATCCGTTGATCGCGAGTTTCATGCGCAAGCTATGGCAGGCAGATCAGGCGATCTCAATCAAAGTATTGTACCAATTTCAGTTGCAGCTGACCTGCGAAAAAAACTGGCCCGAAATGTTCTGATACATGCTGGAGTAGATCGCCTTGCACCCGGTCGCCTTTTGTATCGCGGCCATGGCTTGAATGGTGCGCAGGCGGGGCGGCGGGCCAAAGGGGTTCAGATTGTTGTTGTCGCGCGTCGCCCGATAGACCACAGGCGCGTCCGCGACCTGCGTTACCGCCCATGTGCGGCTCATGACGAAAACGGATTTGGTTTCTTCCTTGGCTGCGACCGGGGCGGCGTTGAACGCCGAAAGGCCAAGGGTGGCAACCAGTGCAATCATCGTTCCGCGCAGTAACATCGAACTATCTCCAGTGCTGAAAACTCATTTGATTTCATCAGATTCCAGCGATTCTGTGAACCCCTTTACCAGAACTTGACCGGGTAAAGCCCAGATCGTCTGCTATCGGGACGGTACAGATAGCGGCATGTGCCTGTTCACATCCTTGTACAACAGATAGCGAAACCGCCCCGGTCCGCCTGCGTAACAGGCCTGCGGGCAGAAAGCGCGAAGCCACATGTAGTCACCGGCTTCGACCTCGACCCAGTCCTGGTTGAGACGATAAACAGCCTTACCCTCAAGCACATAAAGACCGTGTTCCATCACATGGGTTTCGGCAAAGGGAATGACGCCGCCTGGCTCGAAATTGACGATGTTGACATGCATATCGTGACGCAGGTCCTGCGGGTCGGTGAAGCGGGTAGTGGACCAACGGCCTTCGGTGCCGGGCATCTCGTTGGGTACCACGTCGCGTTCATTGGTGATGATAGGATCAGGCGCGGGAAGGCCCGGCACGGCTTGATAGGCTTTGCGCACCCAATGAAACCGGGCGACGGTATCGGTGCGGTTGTGCAGCGTCCAGTCACTGCCGGGCGGGATATAGGCATATCCGCCGGTCTCCAGAACATGATCAGTTTCGTTTAATGTCAGTGTGACTGTGCCCTCGACCACAAAGATCACACCTTGCGCATTTGCATCTGTCTCGGGGGTGTCACTGCCACCTCCGGGCTGAACCTCCATGATGTATTGCGAGAATGTTTCGGCAAATCCACTCAGAGGTCGCGATAGCACCCACAAACGTGTGCCTTCCCAAAAAGGCAGAAAGCTGGTGACGATATCGCGCATCGTGCCTTTCGGAATTACCGCATAGGCATCTGTGAACATGGCGCGGTCGGTCAATAGCTGCTCTTGGCCCGGATGCCCGCCTGTGGGTGCGAAATACGTTGGTTGTGTCATAGAATGCCTCTGGTTCATCTTTGGCCAATATGAGGCGAATGGGCAGGCGGACCTAGCACCCGCCTTACGATAGGTTTGTTCGGGATAATTTGAAGGTGGCCAAGTGGGGCTTGGCCGCACCGACGTAGAGGTATATCTATGGTTGTGAAAGTAATTCAGATTGGTGAGGCCCTCCCATGAAAGCCTTTATTTATACGGCGCTGGTTGCTGCACTTTTCCTTGGAACAAACGGAAACGCACAGGCCAAACCGCTTTCACGAATCATTGCGGAAATGGGGTTGAGCCCTGCTGATTTCGAAGTATTGAACGCGACATCCAACGCGCTCCTGTCATCAGGGTCACCCTCTGTGGGGCAAGAACGCGCTTGGCTTAATCAGGACACTGGCTCGAAAGGGACGATCCGGATCCAGAGCGTTCAGGACAATTGTGTGATACTTCAACACGTTGTTCAGCCCGAAGGTTCTGAACAGTCCCGCGACATCAGAACCCGCCGTTGCATGACCGCTGATGGCAATTGGATATTGACGCCCTAAGGTGGCCGAACGCCGGCAGCCGTCTGGTCTCGTTCTATAGCGCACCAGTTATTCTGAACCTGCGGGAGTAATCTACCGCGACCGACGATGCGTCGGCAGCACACCAGCACAGGTTCAATTTTAACTGAATGACGTTCCGTCACCCAACTGGACAGCATGACGGCAGCTAAGCCATCTTTGGGCCAACCGAATTGCGGGTGCGGCGCCAAAGAGAGGATCTATCATGACCATGACATTCGGACTGCGCGAGGAAAACCGCGCCCTGCTGCAGCGTGTGACGGATATGATCCGGGATGAGGTCATGCCGCTCGAAGGCGAATACCAGTCGGAAATCAACAAGGTGGATCGCTGGCAATACACCGATCGCCAGGCTGAGATTCTCGAAGGTCTAAAGGCTCGGGCGAAGGCTGCGGGCTTGTGGAATTTCTGGCTGACCGACAGTGACAAGGGATTTGGGCTGTCGATGGTCGAATACGCATATTTTGCCGAGGAAATGGGGAAGACACCACTTGGTGCCGAAGTGTTCAACTGCTCGGCACCCGATACCGGGAACATGGAGGTCTTCGAACGCTACGGGTCAGACGCGATGAAAGAGCAATGGCTGAAACCGTTGCTTGATGGGCAGATTCGATCGGCCTATCTGATGACCGAGCCGGATGTGGCCTCATCAGATGCTACCAACATTTCGATGTCCTGCGTACGCGATGGGGACGACTACGTACTGAACGGTGAGAAGTGGTGGTCTTCAGGGGCAGGGGATCCGCGCTGCAAGGTCTACATCGTGATGGTGAAAACTGGTGGAGAGGATCTGCCGAAGCACCAGCGCCAGTCGATGATTGTGGTTCCTGCCGATACTCCGGGGGTCGAGGTACTGCGCCCGATGGAAGTCTATGGCCACGACGACGCGCCTCATGGTCATATGCACATTCGGTTTACGGATGTTCGGGTTCCAGCTGAAAACATACTGCTGGGTGAGGGGCGTGGATTCGAGATCGCTCAAGGCCGACTGGGGCCGGGCCGCATCCACCACTGCATGCGCGCTATCGGGCAGGCTGAAATAGCACTTGAACAGATGTGCAAACGATCCCTGCAGCGCGAAGCGTTTGGGAAGAAGCTGGCGCAGTTGGGGGCAAACTACGATATCATCGCCGAATGCCGGATGGAGATCGAAATGGCTCGGCTGCTATGCCTCAAAGCGGCGTGGTACATGGATCAGGGGGATGCACGTGCAGCGGCCCCATGGATTAGTCAGATCAAAGTTGTTGCGCCTCGGGTCGCGTTGAAAGTGATCGATGAAGCTGTGCAAATGTTCGGTGCGCAGGGGATCAGCCAGGATACACCATTGGCAAATGCCTGGACACATGTTCGCACCCTGCGACTGGCCGACGGACCGGATGCGGTACATCGGCGTCAGGTCGCGCGGGCCGAGCTGAAGAAACACACGCAGGAAAAAGTCTGAGGCGACAGAAACACGATGAATTCGGAATTGAATGATCAGGCGTATTTTCACCTGAATACCCAAGGTGTCTTTGTTGGCAACGACCCGGCGCGAGGACCGTGGTCTGCCAATCATTGTCATGCAGGGCCCGTCAGCGGCCTGATCGTGCGTGCCGCTGAAACCGAGATTGGCCCTGAAAAAATGCTGACGCGACTGACTATCGATTTGCTACGCCCTTTGCCTCTGGCCGGGCTGCGGGTGGCGGCAGAAACCACGCGCCACACCAAGACGCTGGCGACCACACGGGTCACGGTGCATGATTTGGACGATACGCTTTGTGCTACTGCCACCACGATGCACATGGTCCGTAAGAACCTTGGCACTGTGCCCAATGTCGAGATCATTGCACCCAGTTTGAATGATGTGGTCGATGGCCCGTTTCCAATCGGTGAGATGCGTCACGATCTGCCCTGCTTCGCGCATCATTGTGAGATCGCATATCCTAGGGGCGGCAATCAGGGTGCAGGCCCCAAGACGGTCTGGATGCGAACGCCACCCTTGCTGGAAGGTGAGAATCCCTCGCCGATACAAGCGCTTTGCCCGCTTGCCGATTGCGGCAACGGAATTTCGTGGAATGCGCCAACCCGCGAAATGGGATTCATGAACACTGACCTGACCGTACAGATTCACAGAGAACCGGAATCGGACTGGTTGGCGTCCGAGTCGATCTCGCACTGGCAGCCATCAGGTATCGGAATGTCACAGTCTGTACTTTTTGATACTCAGGGGCCTGTCGGGACGGCGCTGCAGACGCTGACACTGTTTCCACCCACCTAAGTCGGCTGATTTGCGCGTTATTCGTTACTACCTGATTGCCGATGTCCATCCCGCAACCTATCTTCGCACTATGCGCTGGATTGCCACCCTTCTTACCTGTTGCTTGCCGATTCCGGCTTTGGCTCACCCGCATGTCTTTATTGACACCGGGCTGGAGTTCATTGTGGATGAAGCAGGTAACCTGACTCATGTTCGCGTGACATGGGCCTATGATGAGTTTTATTCGCTGCTGGTTCTGGAAGATATGCGGTTGGATCAGGATGCTGATGGCATTCTGACTGCAGCAGAAGAAGAGTTTCTGACCGGCTTCGATGCGCAATGGATCGAAGGTTACAACGGTGATCTTGTAATTCGCGTGGGCGAAGAAGTGATCCCTCTGTCCGGTCCTCTTGAGCCAAGCGCGACGACCGAGGATGCGCGCATCGTCACCACTCATCTGCGTGCACTAGAGGGTGATCCGGTTGCTGCAAACGCTGTGTCGATCAAAGCCTTTGATGAATCATTTTATACCGCATACGAGGTAAACCGGCCCGTGATCGTCTCGGGCGCAACTGCCTGTGATATCGAACGTACTGACCCTGATATTGACGAGGAGCTCGCACAGATGCAGGCGTTTTTGCTTTCGCTGGATGCCAATTACGATCTGGAGGAAAACGATATTCCCTTGGTCGGTGAAAAATTCGCAACCGAGATCCGGCTTTCATGTCCAAGTACCTGATCGTTCCCGTTGCTATTGCTTGCGGGTTGCTGCTGTGGTTTTGGGGCAGCGGTGGCTTTGACCATCTGGCCGCTTGGGCAGCAGGAGAACAGCGAGAGTTTCAGAACCAGATTGCCCGATCCCTGCGCGCGGCTCGCGCTGAGAAGCCCGAGGCCGTTGCAACGCTACTGACCGTTTGTTTTGCATATGGGTTTTTCCATGCCATCGGACCGGGTCATGGCAAGGTTCTGATCGGAGGGTACGGGCTAGGCCGCCGTGTCGCGTTCTGGCGACTGTCTGCTATCAGTGTCCTTTCGAGTCTCGGGCAGGCGGTTACTGCCGTTGTTCTGGTTTATGCTGGTGTACTGGTATTCCAGATGTCGCGTGAGTCACTGGTAGGCACGACCGAACAGGTCATGGCGCCGATCAGCTATGGCGCGATTGCTGTGATTGGATTGTGGTTGATCTTTCGCGCGCTCCGTAGTTTTGCCCGGCAACACAAGACCAAGGTGGCAGCCGTGCATGACACCGATCACCACGATCATGATCATTATCACCACAACCACCATGAACATGATCACGACCACGGGGTCTGCTCGGATTGTGGCCATCGCCATGGCCCAACTGCAGAAGAGGTCGCTCAGGTCGGCAGCTTGCGTGAGGCGTTGATCCTGATCGCAGGCATCGCCGCTCGCCCCTGCACAGGGGCATTGTTTGTGCTGATCCTGACATGGCAGATGGGTATCGCGATGGTTGGCATCGCTGGAGCGTTCGCAATGGCGCTGGGCACCGCAACCGTGACGACTCTGGTTGGCTGGACATCCTTCGGCCTGCGCGGCGGGTTGCTCGCCTCGGCCTCGGCCACGCGGTTTGCTTCGGTGTTGGCACCGACTATCGAACTAGTGGCTGGTCTGATCATTGCCGTGATCGCCAGCGGGCTATTGATGCGGGCTTTGTGACCTTAGTCGAAAACTAGCTCGGGGTATCCGACTCGCGCAAGATAGAGCCCCTGTGGCGGACACACCGGACCGCAGGCCGCGCGGTCAACTGCTTCAAGGGCGTTGCGGACGTCCTCGGGCGTCCATGCTCCGGCACCTACTCGCTCTAACGTCCCAACAAAACTGCGCACCTGATTGTGCAGGAACGACCGGGCGCGGACATGGAAATGGATTTCGGGGCCAGAGAATCCTTGAACCTGTTCTACCCGCAACTCATCCAGTGTTTTGACCGGGCTCGCAGCCTGACAGATGGAAGACCTGAAGGTGGTGAAATCATGCCGTCCGATCAGCATATTGGCTCCGGCCTGCATCGCCTCTGCGTCCAAGGTATGATTGATCTGCCAGACTTGCCCCCGGTCGTGGGTTGCCGGTGCGCGGCGCATCAGGATACGGAACAGATACTGCCGCTCAAGCGCCGAAAATCGCGCGTGCCAGTCGTCATCGACCCGCGCGGCTTTGACAATGGCGACAGGTTGCGGCTTGAGGTGATAGTTCAGCGCCTCTGACAGGCGGAACGAGTCCCACTCCTTGGCCAGATCGCAATGCGCAACTTGACCCAGCGCGTGCACGCCCGCGTCCGTGCGCCCGGCGGCAGCAATAGTGTGCTCTCCGGGTTCGATACGAGACAGGGCCTGTTCGATCGCGCCCTGTACCGACGGCAGTTCTTTCTGCCGCTGCCATCCGGCGAACGGTTCCCCTTGGTATTCGACTTTCAGTGCGTATCTGGGCATGAGGCGCTGGTAACGTGCCGCGCCCGAACGGGCAAGAGGGGCGAAAGCTCTGGCATGTCCTGCAACCGCTACCTATCTTGGCACAAACGATAATTGCGGGGCGACAGCTTGGTCATCTCATCACTGGCAGACAGTCTTGTGCGCGGCGTCGAATCCGTGGGCGACCGCGTGTCCGAGACGTTTTTCGAACCGGTCATTCGACTGGGCGTCACCGGGCTGGCACGATCGGGCAAGACCGTATTCATCACATCGCTGGTGGCCAACCTGCTGGATCGGGGGCGTATGACCGGTCTTGTGGCGCAGCAAGAAGGGCGGATCACCGCCAGTTATCTGCAGCCTCAACCCGACGATACGGTGCCTCGATTCGATTTTGAATCCCATCTGTCAGCCCTGACCGGTTCCGCTCCGCATTGGCCTGACAGCACCCGTGCCGTGTCGGAATTGCGTCTGTCTTTCAAGGTACAACCAGCGGGCTTGCTGTCCGGGTTGCAAGGACCGCGCACATTGCACCTCGACATCGTGGATTATCCCGGTGAATGGTTGTTGGATCTGGCCCTGCTCGACAAATCTTATGACACATGGTCGCGTGATACGCTGGAACATATCGACAAACGCACGCAAGCCGAGGGGTTCCTGACCAAAGCGCGCGCGGTTGATCCGACTACACCCCATGATGAGTCGACGGCTCAGGATTTGGCCCGAGGGTTTACCGAGTATCTGAACGCTGCGCGGGACGCAGGTTTCTATGATTGCACCCCCGGACGGTTCCTTCTGCCCGGCGACCTCGCTGGTTCGCCGGTTCTGACATTCGCGCCTCTGCCTGTCTCTGAGGCGTCGCGACGCCGCACCTTGCACCGTGAGATGGAGCGGCGATACGAGGCGTATAAGTCGCAGGTGGTAAAGCCGTTCTTTCGTGATCATTTCGCACGTATCGACCGCCAGATTGTTCTGGTTGATGCACTTGGGGCAATTCACAAGGGCCCGCAAGCGGTGGAAGATATGCGCCGTGCAATGGCCGAAATCCTGTCGGCTTTTCGCCCCGGTCGAAATGCCTGGTTGGGTAAGCTGTTGTTGGGTAAACGGGTCGAACGGATCCTGTTTGCTGCTACCAAGGCTGATCATCTGCATCACCTTCAACACCCACGTTTGACGGCGATTATCGAAGCGCTGACACGCGATGCCCGAGACCGGGCGCGATTTGCTGGCGCTGAAACGGCGGCTCTGTCGATTGCCGCGTTGCGTGCCACAACGGAAGAAATACGCAGCCACAATGGCGCGGAGCTGCCCTGTGTACGCGGCACTTTGCTGGAAAGCGGGAAACAGGCGGCATTCTATCCCGGTGACCTTCCTGAGGACCCGGCGCATTTGCTTGGCCCAGCACGCAATGGCGACACTGGCTGGTTGGGTGAAGATTACGGGTTCATGGCCTTCGCTCCGGCGCATCTGACCCTGAGCCCCGGAGATGGCCCGCCGCATGTCCGGCTGGATCAGGCGGCGCAATTTCTGATCGGAGACCGGCTGTGACTGTCACGCTTAGACTGGCCCGCAGTACAGATGCAGGAACGACCGGTGCAATTCTGCATGGATTCGCCCGTGAACATGATTGGATGCCCAAATTGCACTCTGAGGCGGAAACCATAGCGTTTTGCGGTTGGATGATCGATCGGGATTGGGTCACTGTGGCCGAACTGCAGGGAAATGTTGTCGGCTTTCTCGCCCTCAGTGAGGTCGAGATACACTCGCTTTATCTGGCAGTTCCGGCGCGCGGGCGAGGTATCGGGCAACTACTACTGAACCATGCCAAGGCAAGGCGGCCCGAGCTCAGCCTGTTTGCATTTCAGGCCAACGATCCGGCACGTCGATTTTATGAGCGCAACGGCTTTGCCGAGGTCGCGCGTAGCGACGGATCGGGCAATGATGAAAAGCTGCCGGATATCAAATACGTCTGGAAATGTGAGGGAGAAGCCGATGGCTAAGGGCCCTGTACTGATCGACCTTGAGGATGACGCCCCGGTAGCAGACGTTGCGAACGCTCCACCAGTACCTGATATCGAGCGACCACATGGGCAGGCCATGCAGTCAGCTGCTCGAATTGCCGCTCGCAAACCGTCAGCTCTGGCGCGTTGGTTTTGGGGACTAGCGCTTGCTGTCATTGGTGCTGCGGTATCCGTTGCTGCGTGGGATTTTGCCGTCTCATTATTGGAACGTGCACCTGTCTTGGGGTGGATCGTCACAGGGCTGATTGCCGCTCTTTTAGTGGTCGTTGTAATCATCGCGCTGCGGGAACTGGCCGCGATTAGTCGTCTTTCGCGTGTCGATGATATGCGCCGTGCAGCCGATACCGCTTTGGCCGAAGATGACCTGTCAAAAGCCCGCGCGGTCACCAACCGTCTGATCGCTTTTTATCGGGGGCGAGACGAAACCCGTTGGGGCCGAGACCGGCTGACTGAGCGTATGGGGGAGCAATTCGATGCGACAACCCTGCTGACACTTGCCGAAGACGAAGTTCTAGCCCCGCTCGACGCTGCAGCCAGCCGCGAAGTCGAGGCTGCTGCGCGGCAGGTGGCAACGGTGACGGCGCTGGTACCTCTGGCGTTGGCGGATGTCGCGACGGCTTTGGCAAGCTCTCTGCGGATGATCCGGCGAATTGCCGAGATCTACGGCGGGCGCTCAGGTTTTCTGGGCAGTTGGCGCCTGACCCGGGCCGTATTCGTTCATTTAGTCGCCACCGGAGCCGTGGCTGTCGGCGATGATCTGCTTGAACCTATTCTGGGTGGATCGGTTCTGAGCAAGCTGTCCCGCCGGTTTGGTGAGGGCCTTGTGAATGGGGCGCTTAGTGCCCGTGTTGGCGTCGCCGCGATGGAGGTTTGTCGCCCGCTTCCGTTTTCTGCACGCCACAAACCCTCGACCAGAGGCATGATCAAACGCGCGCTGGGCGGCTTGTTTTCCAAGAATTGATCTGACGCAAAGCTATGCTTGTCCTGATTCCGCATAAAAGGGACGGAGCAAGCCATGACCGATCACGGCCACAGCCAGCAAGAAATCTCAGAACGCATTAACGCTCCGCCAGGGCGTGGGGTGCTGCGGGACGTGGTTTATGGTGGCATCGACGGTTCGGTGACCACCTTTGCGATTGTCGCTGGCGTGGCGGGGGCAGGTCTATCACCCTTTGTGATCGTCGCACTAGGTCTGGCCAATGTATTGGCGGATGGGTTTTCCATGGCGGCGGGCAACTATTCCGGTACCAAGGCCGAGCTCGACAATATCCGCCGCATTCGGGCAATCGAAGAACGTCATATCTCGCTCTATCCCGGAGGTGAACGGCGCGAAGTGCGGGAAATACTTGCGCAGAAGGGTCTGTCGGGTCGTGTTTTGGAAGAAGCGACCGATGCGATTACGTCCAACCATGACAACTGGATCGACCTGATGATTGAGGGGGAATATGGGCTGGGCAGTGTTGATCCGCACCCGGTTAAGGCGGCTATGGCTACGTTCTTTGCTTTTCTGGTCGCCGGTATGATCCCGCTATTACCGTTTTTGCTATCGATTGATAACGCCTTCACGCTCTCGGCTTGGCTAACGGGGGGCATGTTCTTTGCCATCGGAGCGATCAAAAGCCGATGGTCGCTTGCGCCGTGGTGGCGATCAGGGGGCGAGACACTACTGATCGGTGGCTTGGCGGCCAGCATCGCCTTTTTAGTCGGCTCGCTGTTTCACCCCTGAATGGTGCATTTGTCGCAGACCGATCAAACAGGCTGGTTCGCTAGAACCGATCCGATAGGGTGAGAAAAACAAACTCGGATCGTCTCGTGGCCAAAGACCTCAATGGAAAAACAGTATTGGTACTTGGCGCTTACGGGTTTATCGGCGCTGAAGTCGTCCGGGCGCTGCATACAGAGGACGTGACGGTCAAAGGCCTTGTACGTAACTTGAAGACAGCGGATCGGGTTTTGCCGGATACTGAGCTTGTATTGGGCGATATGCGTGATTTCGTATCCGCTTCAGACTGGGATCCGATCATCGAAGATATTGATGTCGTGATGAACTGCGCCGGGGCTTTGAAGGACGGAGGGCACGATGAACTGCGCGCCGTCCATCACACAGCGATAGCAACGCTGGCGCAGGCTTGCGCAGGCAGGGGTGTTGCAATCGTGCAGATCTCGGCTATTGGGGCCAAGCCGAATGCCTCAACGAGTTTCATGCGCACAAAAGCAGACGGGGATGCTGCTTTGCGGGCAAGCGGCGTAACGCTGTGGTGTCTCAAACCCGGGTTGGTTATCGGGCAGAGCGATTATGGCGGCACAGCACTACTGCGAATGTTGGCTGCAGTGCCCTATGTGCAACCGGTCGCTTATCCGGAAACACCAGTTCAATGCGTTGGAATGAGAGATCTGTGCGCTGTTATCATTGCCGCCATTCGCGGCGATCTGGCACCGGGCTGTTACGATTTGGTTGAAGATACATCGCATCCGCTGTCGCAAGTTTTGTCTGTAACTCGGCGATGGCTGGGATTTCCAGTTGCGCGGCTAACAGTAACGATGCCACCACCTCTGACGAACGCAGTGGCAGGTCTGGCCGATCTGCTGGGGCACCTTGGGTGGCGGTCACCTCTGAGAAGTACGGCGATGACGATAATGACTCAGGGAGTGACCGGAGACCCTGAACCATATAGACGCGCTGCGGGTCGATCTCTGGCCGGTTTGGATGATATCTACAAAGGATTGAAAAGTGGGCGTGAACATAGGCTGGCGGCACGAATGTCGTTGCTTATGCCGATCGTCATTGGTGTCCTCAGCCTCTTCTGGCTGCTATCCGGGTTGTTCGGTCTGACCGGTATTTCTCATGCAGCCGAGATCCTTACGAACAAGGGTTGGAACGCCGGAACCGCCAGGGCAAGCGTTGTATTCTGGTCATTGGTAGACATTGCACTGGGCCTCGCAATCTTGTGGCGCCCATGGGCCGCGCGCGTGTGTCTGGCGCAAGCTGTCGTCGCTGCTTTGTATCTGTTTGCCGCGACTCTTGTGGTGCCCGAGCTTTGGCTGGATCCATTAGGACCACTGGTCAAAATATTACCCGCATTGATGTTGTCTCTGATCGCCAGACCCATGCTGGAGAGCCGTTGATGGACCCGGATCTGATCCTGCGCTGGCTGCACGTGATCGGAGCGTGCGTTCTGTGGGGCACGGGTATAGGGATCGCGTTTTTCATGCTGATGGCGCACCGGACGGCGGATGCTCGGGTCATCGCGCATACTGCAGGGATCGTGGTGCTGGCAGACATGGTGTTCACGGCGACGGCCGTTATTTTGCAACCGATAACCGGTGTGTTGCTGTCTGGCCGCTTGGGTTGGTCACTCACAGAGGGTTGGATCATGCTATCGCTGCTACTCTATGTGCTGACAGGATTGTTCTGGTTGCCGGTGGTCTGGATACAGATCAGGCTGCGGAATTACGCTCGACAGGCTGAACACGATGGAGGGGCTTTACCGAGCGGTTACTACAGGCTGTTCCGCATCTGGTTCGCCTGTGGTATTCCGGCCTTTATCTCAGTGTTGGCGATCCTCTGGCTGATGCTGGCGCGTCCTGACATCGCGCTTTTCTAAGCGGGCCACCTGAGCAACAGGCGGTAACCATGCGGATTTCCAGACTATAAACTGGCCTGTCACCACGATACGTTTGGCGCATTGCATCCCGGAGGTTTCGGTTGGAATCCTTGCTTGTCCTCGTTGGCCTGATTGTTCTGGCCATCCCTGTCTCGATCATCGCTCTGCTGATTGGTCAATCGCGGTTGCGGAAGCGCGTGGAACAGCTTGAGCAGCAACTGGCCGGGCAACTGCCAGAAAGTGTCAACGAAGCACCCAAACCATCAAGGCCGGAACCGACGATTGCTCAAACCAAGCCTGATCCTTGGGCCGCGGCTAAGGCATCGCCTGCCAAGGACGAGCGCCTATCAGATACCCCCCAGGCTCCTGTGACCGACGACCCTCCTGCCACCCTCGTTTTTCGTGAGGAAAAGATTGCCGCACTGGGCGCTTGGCTGCGCGAGAACTGGTTTTATGCGGTATCGGCACTTTCGCTGGCGTTGGCCGGGATATTTCTGGTGCAGTACGGGGTTGAGAATGGGCTGTTGCCTCCCACAGCGCGGGTCATCGCGGCGCTGACCTTTGGTGTGCTGCTGATCGGTGCGGGCGAAGTGATACGCCGCCGGTTCGGAGATGATGAGGATTCGTCTACTGCATATCTGCCCTCCGTCTTTTCGGGCGCGGGTCTGGTCACCCTGTTTGGCGGTATTCTGGCAGCACGGCAGCTCTATGACCTGATCGGCCCAGAGGGTGCTTTGGCTGGCATGGTCGTCATTGCGCTATTAGGGCTCGTATTGGGCTGGTTCCATGGCCCGCTACTAGCAGCTGTGGGTTTGATTGGCGCTTTCGCCGCCCCCTTTGTTGTTGGCGGGTCTTCGGATGATCCCAGTTGGCTCTATGGTTATTTCTTAATCATCGCCGTTCTGGGACTGGGTATTGATACAGTCCGGCGCTGGGCGTGGATTTCAGTTTTGACGCTTGTGGGCGCTTATGGCGCGGCATTTCTTCTGGTGCTGTCTTCACCATCTACCGAGCCCGGGTACCTTACAAGTGTCACGACATTTGCGCTTATTGCCATTGCGATCCCCGTTCGGCGCATCTGGCCGAACCATGGCGGCCCGATGATCACCGAGCTAATTCGGCGTCGGAAAGGAGAACCGTGGCCCGAGTTTCCCACTCGGCTGGCTTTTGGGGCCGTTCTCACCAGTTCGGTGATCCTATCTTTGCATTGGGCCGATTCTGCGGATGAATTCTGGTTGGGTGTTGCTCTTTTCACTGGTTTGATATTGGCGCTGATCCTCTGGGCTAAGGACGCGCGCGCCTTGCAGGATACAACTGTGCTACCTGCGCTGGGCCTGATCTGGTTTGTTCTGGTGCACGGGTTGGACAGTGGCGCGGTACTGCGCCGCTTTGCTGAAACGTACGCGGAAACCCCAGAAGCCGATTTTCCCTGGAGCATCACACTACTGGTCGCTTTGGGCGCATTTGTAACGTTACTTGCGGCCTGGCGATCCTTTCGGAGTGGGCGTTATGCTGTGATCTGGGCTGGAGCTGCGGCAATATTCGCGCCGGTTCTGGCCATTGCGCTTGAAGTCGGATGGCGGCCTGCCGAAGTGATCGGGGCATATCCATGGGCATTACATGCCATCGCGTTAGGCGCCATGATGGTTGTACTGGCTGAACGGTTCGCGCGTGTCGACGGTGAGAGCCGAATGCGACCTGCTTTGGCGACCTTATCCGCGCTGTCCTGCCTCAGTTTCGCCTGCATAATCGTTCTAAGCTCTGCTGCGCTGACCATAGCGCTTGTCGCTATGATCGTTGTGGCCGCTGCGCTGGACCGGCGATTTGTTTTACCCCCAATGAGCTGGTTCATTTGGGCGGGCGTGTTCACGGTCACGGTGCGACTGGTGCTTGATCCGGGGCTCAGCTGGGCAGAAAGCGCACCGTTGATCGAAATGACACTAGTTTATGCAGCATCGGTCATCGGGTTTGTTGCAGGGTGGGTATTGCTGAAACCCCTGCACCGCCCGATTGCAGCTTTGCTGCTGGAAAGCGCGGCCTGGGCAACGGCAGGGATACTGCTATCCCTCTTGCTGCTGCGCTGGCTCGAGAGTTTCGGAGAGGGTGGTGCAACAAACAGCCACTGGGGGCTGGGCCTGCTCGCGATTATCTGGCTACTGCTTGCTTTCGCACAAGTGCAAAGGTTTGAACTCGGCGGCAAACTGAACTACGTGCGCTACCTGCTGGCAGCTTTTTTTGCCGCACATGGCATTGCGCGTCTGGCTCAGTCTTTGTCTGAAGCCAATCCGATGCTCAACCCAATGACTGACCCTGTACTGGGCCCTCCTGTTCTAAACACACTCACCGTGTCTTATCTGTTGCCCGCCATTGTTATTGGTTTCTCAGCTTGGCGCGTTGTGACTAAGCCTGTTCTGCTTAAACAAATCAGTTACGGCGGGGCCGGGGTTTTGGCGGCCATTTGGTTAGGTCTGACAATCCGCCATTTCTGGCAGGGCGCAAGTGGCATGTATGAGGTTAACGGCGTTACCCAGCCTGAACTTTACTCCTATACAATCACCCTGCTGGTGATCGGGGCGGCGTTGTTCTACCAGTCGCTCGCTCGTCGGTCGGACTTGATGCGCAAGGCCGGTCTTGCGGTGATCGGACTTGCTGTCGCCAAGGTCTTTCTAATTGACATAGCGGGTCTTGGCGGCTTGATCCGCGTGTTTTCGCTGCTTGCATTGGGTCTCGCGCTGGCGGGTCTTGCGTGGCTGAACCGCTGGGCCAAACTGCGCCATTCGCCGCAAGGTTCGGAACCTCTGGACCATTAGGCGCGGGCGTCCTATAAGCCCGCCATGCATGACCGTTTGGCCATCATTATTCGAATTATATCCCCGGCGCTCTGATATCGCGAGACGCCGGGCAAAGGTGCTTGAGTTATCGCACTGACCGCTTCGATCCACATACGACAAGATCATCCTGAGGACGCCCCCAATGTGCGCCGACACCACCCAAACACCTGACTACAAAGACACGCTGAATCTGCCTAAAACCGAATTCCCCATGCGTGCAGGCCTGCCTAAGCGCGAGCCCGCATGGCTGGAGCGTTGGGAGAAGATCGGTGTCTACGACCGCCTGCGCGAGAAAGAGGGGCGCAAGCCCTTTACCCTTCACGATGGCCCTCCCTATGCGAACGGTCATCTGCATATTGGTCACGCGCTGAACAAGACCATCAAGGATATGATCGTGCGTAGCCACCAGATGATGGGTCATGACGCGCGCTATGCGCCGGGATGGGACTGCCACGGCTTGCCGATCGAATGGAAGATCGAGGAACAGTATCGCAAGAAGGGCAAAAACAAGGACGAGGTGAACATCGTCGACTTCCGCCAGGAATGCCGCAAGTTTGCCGAAGGTTGGATCGACATCCAACGTGAAGAGTTCAAGCGTCTGGGTATCACCGGCAACTGGCCCGATCCCTACATCACCATGGACTATCACGCCGAAGCCGTGATCGCCGATGAGTTTATGAAGTTCCTTATGAACGGTACGCTCTATCAGGGCTCGAAACCCGTGATGTGGTCGCCCATCGAAAAGACTGCGTTGGCCGAGGCCGAGGTCGAGTATCACGACAAGGAAAGCTTCACCATCTGGGTGAAATTTAAAGCTGTCCCTCAAGCTGTTGCTGGCTTTACATCGGAAGTCTCACCTGAAGAACTGGCAGATAAAGCTGCTGAACTTATGGTGTCTACTGATTTGGTGGGTGCGTTTGTAGTGATCTGGACTACAACGCCCTGGACCATGCCGTCGAACAAAGCAGTCGTGTTTGGCAAGGATATCTCCTATGGGCTTTACGAAGTCACCGGTGCGCCAGACGAATGTTGGGCCAATGTCGGCGACAAGTTCCTGCTCGCCGATAATCTGGCTGCCGACGTTCTTGGCCGTGCACGCTTGAATGACGATCAGTGGACCCGTGTTCGTAGTGTCACCGCCGACGAGTTGGGCAAGCTTGGCTTGAAGCACCCGTTGGCGGGGGCCGAGGGCGGCAATGGCGAATGGGACGATATCCGCGATTTCCGCGCGGCCGAGTTTGTGACCGATACCGAAGGCACCGGTTTTGTCCACTGTGCGCCGTCGCACGGTATGGAAGAATTTGAACTCTACCGCGATCTGGGAATGCTCGAGCAGGTCATCACCTACAACGTAATGGATGATGGCTCTTTCCGCGCCGATCTGCCGTTCTTCGGCGGCAAATACATCCTGTCCCGCAAGGGTGGAGAAGGTGATGCCAACAAGGCTGTTATCGACAAGCTGGTCGAGGTCGGTGGGCTGCTGGCGCGCGGCAAGATCAAGCACAGCTATCCGCATTCTTGGCGCTCGAAAGCTCCGATCATCTATCGCAACACGCCGCAGTGGTTTGCATCGGTCGACCGCAAGCTGGATGATGGTATGGGCCAAATGGGTGACACCATCCGTGAACGGGCCCTGCGCTCCATCGACGAGCTGGTGAAATGGACACCGCAGACCGGGCGTAACCGTTTGTATTCCATGATCGAAGCGCGCCCGGACTGGGTTCTGTCCCGTCAACGTGCGTGGGGTGTGCCGCTGACCTGCTTCACCAAGAAGGGGGCTTTGCCCACCGACGCGGATTACCTGTTGCGCAACTCAGACTTGAACGCCCGCATCAAGGCAGCGTTCGAGAAAGACGGCGCAGATGTCTGGTACACGGACGGGTTCAAAGAAAAGATCCTCGACGGAATCGTTGACCCGGACGAGTACGATCAGGTGTTCGATGTGCTGGACGTATGGTTCGACTCGGGCTCGACCCACGCCTTTGTTCTGCGTGACCGCGAGGACGGGACTGAGGATGGTATCGCCGACGTCTATATGGAAGGTACTGACCAGCATCGCGGCTGGTTCCATTCTTCGATGTTGCAGGCTTGCGGCACCAAAGGGCGCGCGCCCTATCGCAATGTGGTGACCCATGGCTTTACGCTGGATGCCAAGGGCAACAAGATGTCCAAGTCGCTGGGCAACACCATCGTGCCGGAGGAGGTCGTCAAGCAATATGGCGCTGACATCCTGCGTCTGTGGGTGGCTCAGACCGACTATACTGCCGACCAGCGGATCGGGCCGGAAATCCTGAAAGGCACCGCCGACAGCTATCGCCGTTTGCGTAACACCATGCGGTTCATGCTGGGCTCGCTGGCGGACTTCACCGAGGCCGACCGCGTCGCGCCCGAGGAAATGCCGCGTCTGGAGCGCTGGGTGCTAAGTCGTCTCGCCGATCTGGATGAGCAGGTGCGCAAGGGTTATGCCTCCTTCGACTTTCAGGGTGTATTCAGCGCCGTGTTCACCTTTGCCACGGTCGATCTGTCGTCCTTCTACTTCGACGTCCGCAAGGATGCGCTGTATTGTGATGGCAACAGCCTGCGCCGTCGCGCCGCACGAACGGTTTTGGATATCCTGTTCCACCGTCTGACCACGTGGTTGGCACCGGTTCTGGTCTTCACCATGGAAGAGGTCTGGTTGGAAAGGTTCCCGGCTGAAGATAGCTCGGTCCATTTGGTTGATTTCCCTGATACCCCCTCCGACTGGCGTCATGAACAGCTGGAAACCAGCATGGCCAAAGTCCGCCGCGTCCGCCGTGCCGTGACCGCTGCGCTGGAAATCCAGCGGCAGGATAAGGTGATCGGGTCCAGCCTTGAGGCCGCTCCGATCGTGCATGTAGAGGATCAGGAAACCCGCGATCTGCTCGCAACCTTCGACGTCGACGACATGTGCATCACATCAGGCCTTTCGGTCACGGGTGATCCAGCCCCTGCCGAGGCATTCCGAGTTCCGGAAATCGAGGGCGTCGCCGTGGTGTTTGAAAAAGCTGATGGCAACAAGTGCCAACGGTGTTGGAAAATCCTGCCCGACGTTGGCCTGCACGCGCACCCAGGCGTATGTGGGCGGTGCAATGAAGCACTGAGCTGAACTTGATCCCCCGGCTGACCATTCAGCCGGGGAGTTTTCTTGGCTTGCGAAGAGACCGGCGATCTGAAAGCCTGCGCTCATGCCGATGATCGCCGTAGATACCCAATTTGGCCGCCTTGGGGTTGAAGAGACGGACGGGGCCATCACCCGTCTGGTCTGGGATGGCCACAACGATGCGCATGACACCCCTTTGCTGCAGGAAGCCGCTGCTCAGTTGCGGGCCTATGACGAGGGGCGTCTGCAAGGATTTGACCTGCCTTTTCATATCGCCGGTTCAGATTTCCAGCGTCAGGTTTGCGAGATCATGTATGCTATCCCTATGGGGGAAACTCTGACCTACGGCGACATCGCAAAACAGTTAGGTCAACCGGCGCAACCTGTAGGGCAGGCTTGCGGCGCGAACCCTATTCCTGTCATCATTCCATGTCACCGTGTGCTGGCAGCAACCGGACTTGGTGGCTTTTCCGGTGACGGAGGGATCGAAACCAAGGTGGCTTTACTGCGTCACGAAGGCGCGGCCAGCCTGTTGATCTGATCTGCACTTATCTGTTGCAATCGGGGAAGCTCGGCCCCAACCTATGTCGAATAGTGAATTTGAAGGACCGAATTGAATGACCGGCCAGACAGATCCCGCCGCCCGCAAGAAAGCCATCGTTGATCATCTGATGTCTTTGGAAGAACAGGAACTGGCAACCGCGCAGGCGCATTACGATGCCTTTCTGAGGGATTCCCAACTGGATGACCGGGAAGGGCATGACAAGGACGATATCGCCGCCTCGCGCGAGAACGCCGATTTGGCGGCAGCATTCGACGCGCCCGTACACGCACATCATGCAAAAATTGACGTCATCGAGAACACTGATTTCAGCGTCACTGATACGGTACAGCCCGGCGCGGTGATCAAGTTCAACAATCGCCGCTTCGTTGTATGCGTCTCAACCACTCGGTTTGAAGTGGACGGCAAAACTTATATGGGCATTTCGACTCAGAGCCCGATATATCTGGCCATGGTTGGCCTGCAGGAAGGTGATGTGTTCACCCACAACGGGACTGAGTTTGAGGTTCAGGAAGTCTTGTAATCCCGGGCCTTGCGCGGCGGAATGATCTGCTGCGCAATTCCGGCTGAAACCAGATACAGGCTGGTGATCACTAGCCCCCAATGGGCCCAGCTTTCAGGGTGAAAATCTACCCAGGCAGCCCAGCCGGCAAAGAAGGTCCATGCAAAGGCCATCGGCAAGGACAAATTGCGCCAGCGTTCTGTACGGACCGGATGGATAAATTTCAGCGGCAAGAACATCGCTAGCGAAAGTAAGGTCACCAACAGCAGGATTACCCAGAAATTGGGTTCGAGCGCGAAAATTACGATGACGAACATATTCCAGCAACCCGGGAAGCCGGAGAACGAGTTGTCCTTTGTTTTCATACGCGTGCCCGCGAAATACATTGCGCTGGCGAAGGTGATCACAATGATCGCGAACCAACCGGTCCATCCGTCCATTAGCCCGGATTTGAACAGGGCAAAGGCGGGAATGAACACATAGGTCAGGTAGTCGATGATCAGATCCAGCAGAACCCCGTCAAATTCCGGAGCGTTCGCCTTGACGTGATAATGCCGTGCCAACGGGCCATCGATACCGTCCACGATGAACGAAACGACCAGCCAGAGATACATCAGGCTCCATTTCTCTTCGACGGCGGCCAACATGGCCAGCATGGCAAAAACGGCACCGGTGGCAGTGAACAGATGAACGGAAAGCGCTTTGAATCTGAGTGTCATGGTTGTGTCATGACCGAAGCACGGCGCAGATGCAAAGCAAAAAGGGTCTTTGCTTCAGGCTTTTGGGTGCGTGCGGTTGTAGACTTCCATCAACCGGGCCGTGTCGACGGCTGTATAGGTCTGCGTGGTGGAAAGCGAGGCGTGGCCCAAAAGCTCTTGTATTGCGCGTAGGTCGCCGCCCGCAGACAGCAAATGGGTGGCAAAGCTGTGGCGCATTGCGTGTGGGGTGGCCGTCGCAGGCAGGCCAAGCTGCATCCGCGCCTTGGCAACCACAGCCTGAATGATCCCTGGATTGAGTGGGCCGCCACGTACCCCTCGAAACAGCGCGGCATCCGCGGATTGGGGATGCGGGGATAGTCGGAGATAGCGGTCAACCGCAGACCGGGCAGCAGGAAGAACCGGTACGATTCGTTCTTTATCGCCCTTTCCCGATATCCGCAGCGTATCTGGCAAAGGTGCGTCCGCTCCGGTCAGTGAGAGCGCCTCGGAGATGCGCAGCCCGCAACCGTAGAGGAGTGTCACAACCGCGACATCCCGTGCCGCAACCCAGTCCGATGAGGATTGCATTTCGACCGTGTCGATCATCGCGCGGGCGGCATCTTCGGCCAGAGGACGGGGAAGTTTCTTTGTAAACTTGGGCGCGCGGGTGGACAGTACAGCGGTAGGCTCGAACCCTTCTCGTTCTGCCAGCCAGCGATAGAAGCTTTTGACTGCCGAGAGTTTGCGCGCCAGTGACCGTGCGCCGACATCTGAATTGCGCTGATCTGCCATCCATGCGCGCATATCCGAGACCGTGATCCGCTCGAGGGCGGCCAGCCCCTGCCGCTCACTATGGTGCAGGGTCATGAACGACAGGAACTCCGTCACATCGCCACGATAGGCATTCAGTGTATTCTCAGACCGCCCCGCCAATGCCCCCAGACTGTCCAGCCAATGCTGCAACGCATCGCGGCAGGCAGGGGAGATCAGACTCACGATAGCCAGTGGCGCATCGAGCGTTCGAACACGCCAGCAAAAAAGGCTAGAAGATCTGTGCCGAGTTGAGGGGTGAAATGCCTCGGGTCGCGCGCACCCATGACAATCATGCCGGGCAGACGGCCGGTGCCCAGATCAAGCTTCAGGCAAGCTTCGGATCGCAACTGATCGGCCTGTTCACCATACACCTGATGACTGGGATTACGGATTTCGCGCAGAGTAACTTCGCGTGGCTGGCCATTGCGATCAGATGTCAGGTATTTGTCAATAAAACCGGGCTCGGCGACCGTCAGAACACCGCCAAGTTGGTTCACGACCGGGTCGTCGCGAACGACGGTGGTTTCGAGAACCAGGGTTATGTGATCGACGCGCAATATTTCTGCTACATCGTTACCCAGCGCGCGCAGGAAATCCTCAAACACTGTAGGTTCCAACAGTCGTAGAATGGCGCGATGCACTTGATTTGTGCCCGCCAGATTCTCGTAAGCTGCTGCGATGACCGAACGGTGGGTGTCTTCAAGTCGGTCCAGTCGTGCCTCGAGCCGCTGCATGGCGATGCCGCGCAGATCAATGACATTGTCGCCGCGCGCTTGTTCATTGGCCGCCACTAGCGCCTGCATCAGATCTTTGTCATCCAGCACGGCGTCTGGCTCGGCCAGAATCGCGGCGCGGAGATTGTCCTTAAGTTTAGGATCGCTGCTCATGTCCCGTCCGGTCGTTTTTTTGTTTTGGCGGCTTATAACATGGGTTGCCGGATTTGCCTTGGGAAAAATGCACGCAATGGTGGATTTCATTGCAGCTGTGTTGGAAGGGCTCCCGCCTGCGAAGCCCTGATCTTGCGATCAGGGCTTGCCAGTTGGGCCCGGCGCGGTGCCTGACAGCACCGCGCGGTCACGCAAAAGGTTAGAGGATTTTCTGACCTGTTTTGGCCCAATCGGCCAAGAAGGTTTCCAGCCCTTTATCTGTCAGCGGGTGATCCGCCAGTTTCTTGATCACGCCCGGAGGTGCCGTGATTACATCGGCACCAATGCGCGCGCTGTCTGTCACGTGGTTTACTGTACGGATCGACGCGGCGAGGATTTCTGTCTCATATCCATAATTGTCATAGACCTGACGGATATCGGCAATCAGATCCATGCCGTCGAGGTTGATGTCGTCCAGACGTCCGATGAAAGGCGAGATGAAGGTCGCACCGGCCTTTGCGGCCAGGATTGCCTGATTGGTTGAAAAGCAAAGGGTCACATTAACCATCTGACCTTCGTCGGTCAGCGTCTTGCAGGTTTTAAGGCCTGCCCATGTCAGCGGTACCTTAACCGCGATGTTCGGTGCGATCTTGGCCAGCTTGCGGCCTTCGGCGATCATGTCGTCGGCCTCGGTGGCGACGACCTCGGCCGAGACGGGGCCGTCGACCAGATCGCAGATCTCTTTGGTTACTTCCAGAATGTCACGGCCCGATTTTAGGATCAGAGAGGGGTTGGTGGTTACGCCGTCCACCATGCCCAGATCGTTCAGTTCGGCGATGGCGTCGATCTCGGCGGTGTCTACGAAGAATTTCATGAGGGCAGTCCTTTGATGGGTTGGCCTTGGTCGCGGATGGCTTTACCTCAAAGAGACCCATGCTGGAACCCCCTGCGAAGGATATGCCGTGAGCGCTAACGGATTTTTCGACGAAGGAGAGCTGGTTGCGGTGCTGACCACGCAACCGCTGGACCGGACGTTGGATTACAAGGCGCCCGAAGGCGGATGCTTTCAGGGGGCGTATGTCGAGGTCCCATTGGGGCCGCGCAAGGTTCTGGGCGTGGTCTGGGGGCCGGGGCAGGGTGGGTTCGATCTTAGTAAGGCACGGTCGGTCACCCGGGTGCTGGAGGTCGCGCCGATGCGCGAAGAGATGCACCTGTTTCTTGGCCGTGTGGCGGATTACACGTTGACGCCGATGCCCGCGATGCTGCGTCTTGCAACGCGCGCTCCGGGTCTTGGTGATCCGCCATCGATGCGCAAGATCTACCGCCTGGGCAATTCCGAGCCGGACCGGATGACGGATGCGCGAACCCGTGTGCTTGAAGTATTGCGGGAATATGGAGGGCTCGCCTTTACGCTGAAAGAACTGGCCGAGCTGGCCGGGGTAACCTCATCGGTTATAAAGGGGTTGGTCAAACAGGGCGCGGTACGTGAGGAGGACAGCCCCCGCGATCTACCCTATCCGCATCTGGATCCGGATTTGCCCGGCAAAGCACTAACCGATGATCAGGCGGCAGCGGTAGCGCGTCTTCAAGCTGGGCAAAGGGCGGGCGAGTATGGAACTGCCCTTTTGAAAGGAGTGACAGGCTCGGGCAAAACCGAAGTCTACTTGGAAGCAGTTGCCGAAACCTTGAGGATGGGCCGTCAGGCTCTGGTGTTGCTGCCCGAGATCGCACTGACCGCAGAATTCCTGACGCGGGTTGAGGAGCGGTTCGGCGCGCGCCCGGCGGAGTGGCATTCCGGTGCGACCATGACCGAACGACGCCGGGTTTGGCGGATGGTAGGTCAGGGAGATGCTCAACTGGTTGTGGGCGCTCGGTCGGCGCTGTTCCTTCCGTTCCGCGATCTGGGGCTGGTTGTAGTCGATGAGGAGCACGACACTTCTTACAAGCAGGAAGACGGGGTGCATTACAGCGCGCGGGATATGGCGGTTCTCAGGTCTTCGATCTGTGGTGCCCGGGTGATTCTGGCCAGTGCAACGCCCTCGCTGGAAAGCTGGGCGAATGCCGAAGCCGGTAAATATGAGCGCATAGATCTGACCGCCCGCTTTGGCGCGGCGGTATTACCAGAGATGAAGCCCATCGACATGCGGGCTGAACAGATGCAGGCGGGAACGTGGATCTCTCCGTCTCTGCGGCAAGCGGTGTGCCAACGGATCGAGAGAGGAGAGCAGTCGCTGCTGTTCATCAACCGCCGTGGATATGCACCGGTGACACTATGCCGGGCGTGCGGGGAGCAGATCGCCTGCGATCACTGCGACGCGCGAATGGTTGAACACCGGTTCCTCAAGCGTCTGATGTGCCACCAATGTGGTGAGACCAAGCCGATGCCCGAGGCCTGTCCGTCTTGCGGGGTTGAGGGCAAGTTAGCACCAGTTGGTCCGGGGATTGAGCGCCTGGCAGAAGAGGCCGAGGCGACATTTCCCGACGCCAAGATTGCGATGCTCAGCTCTGATCTGTTCGGTTCGGCGCGGGCGCTGAAGTCCAAGATCGAAGAGATCGCACAAGGCGACGCGGATATCATCATCGGCACACAGCTGGTTGCCAAGGGGCATAACTTTCCAAAGCTGACACTGGTAGGTGTGATCGACGCTGATCTCAGTTTGCATGGGGCTGACCTTCGGGCGGCTGAGCGGACGTTTCAGTTGATGCGGCAAGTGGCTGGGCGTGCTGGTCGGGCGGACAAACCCGGACAGGCGTTGCTACAGACCTTTCAGCCAGAGCATCCTGTAATACGGGCTATTCTGTCGGGGGATGAGGAAGGCTTCTGGAAGACTGAGGCAGCGGGCAGGCAAGCGGCCCGTGTGCCACCCTACGGCCGTATGGCGGGAATTGTTCTTTCCGGGCCTGAGGTTGGACCTGTGTTCGATATTGGGAACGTCATGGCACGTAATGACTCGCCGTTGCGCGACGTCGGTGCTCAGGTATTTGGTCCGGCCCCGGCTCCGATTGCCCGTATTCGGGGGCGGCACAGGGTGCGGCTACTGGTCAAGGCTCCCAAAGGCGCACCCATTCAGGACGCAATAGCCCGCTGGATCGCCCCACTAAAGCTGAAAGGCGATATCCGTCTGACCGTGGATATCGATCCGCAGAGTTTTTACTGACCCCTGCATCAGCGCAGAGCCAATGTGCGCTGGCTGCTTTCCTCTCGCCAAAGGTGGCAAATGGGCGTAGAGCATCCTTATGCTGAAACCTATGCCTTTGTCCGAAGCGCAGAGTCTTCCGCTCTGGCGCCGTCCCATGACGCTCCTGTTCGTGATGGCCCTGACCATGCCGATCGCGTTCAACGCGTGGAGTGCGTTGTTGAACAATTTCGTCATCGAGGCCGCGAATTTTGACGGGGCAGATATCGGCCTTTTGCACACGGTACGCGAGATTCCGGGGTTTCTGGCCATCGGCGTGATCGCAGTGATTATCTTCATCCGCGAACAGGTTCTGGCCATGATCTCGCTGATGATGCTTGGCGCGGCGACGGCCGTCACAGCCTGGTTCCCAAGCCTTGGCGGGTTGCTGTTCGTGACCTTGTTCAGCTCGATTGGTTTTCATTACTACGAGACGGTGAACCAATCCCTGCAATTGCAATGGCTGCCTAAAGATAGGGCGCCGCAAATATTGGGTTGGCTGGTCGCGATGGGGTCAGCTGCGACCGCAGTGGTTTACGGCCTGATCGTGCTGACATGGGATCGGTTCGATCTGTCTTACAACTTCGTGTTCATGGCCGCTGGAGGCGTAACCGCTCTGCTTGCGCTGTTTTGCCTGATCGCTTTTCCGCAATTCGATGCACCGACTCCGCAGACCAAAAAGATCGTGCTGCGCAAACGCTACTGGCTATATTACGCTTTGCAATTCATGGCTGGTGCGCGTCGACAAATTTTCATTGTCTTCGCGGGTTTCATGATGGTCGAAAAATTTGGGTTCGAGGTGCATGAACTCACCAGCCTCTACTTGATCAACTTGATGATCAATATGGCTGCCGCCCCGATGCTGGGCAAAGCAGTGGCTAAGTTCGGGGAACGCCGTACGCTGATTTTTGAATACACAGGGCTCGCCATCGTCTTTGCCGCCTATGGCGGTATCTACTGGTTCGGCTGGGGTGTTTTGCTGGCGGCGATCCTCTATGTGATCGATCACGTTCTGTTCGCGCTGGCTTTGGCACTGAAAACCTACTTTCAGAAAATCGCCGATCCGGCGGATATTGCGCCGACAGCCGCGGTGGCTTTCACCATTAACCATATCGCTGCAGTATTTTTACCTGCGCTTTTGGGTCTGCTTTGGGTGGTTTCACCGGGCGCGGTATTTGGTTTGGCTGCAGCCATGGCGATGATTTCTCTGGGCTTGTCGTTGCTGATCCCTCGACATCCCGAACCGGGGAACGAAACAATCCTGACTAAATACGAACCTGCGCCCGCCGAATAATCGCCAGCGCTTGACCTTGTCGTCGCGTGGCCCTACGCGCAGTGGGAGCTTGAGACAGGAGACCCCAATGCCCACATTCACCGCGCTGACCACTCTGACCGGCAAATCTGCGGCCGAAGGTCTGGGCGAGGCGATGGAGCGTCTGAACCCGGAGCCCACCGGCGTTGGAGTTTTCGAGGTCGAGGACGGCTCGGGCCTGTGGGAAGTCGGCGGTTACTTCACCGATTCACCGGACGAGACAGCGCTGGCCGTTCTGGCCGCCGCCTTCGAGGCCAAGCCCTTTGTGGTGTCGGAATTGCCCGAAACCGATTGGGTTGCGCATGTCCGTCGTGAATTGGCACCGGTAGAGGCAGGCCGTTTCTTTGTCTACGGAAGCCATGACGCTGACAAGTTGCCCGAAGGGCGCATTCCGCTGCTGATCGAGGCCGCAATGGCTTTTGGTACTGGTCACCATGGAACCACTCTGGGCTGCCTGAAGGCTTTGGATTACCTTCTGGATCAGGGGTTCACGGCCTCCAAGATCGCCGATATTGGGTGCGGTACCGCCGTTCTGGCCATGGCTGCAGCGCGGGTTTGGGAGGGTGATATCATCGCTAGCGACATTGATGAGGTCGCCGTCGACGTGGCTGAGGCCAACCTGAAGGCTAACGGTATGGCAGGTGCGGTCCGCTGTGTTGAAGCTGCAGGATTCGACCACCCGGACTTGAATGCGCATGCGCCTTACGATCTGATCTTTGCCAACATCCTCAAAGGCCCGCTTGTCGCATTATCACCTGAGATTTCAGCGAATCTGCGAGGGGGTGGACAGGCGATCCTATCGGGAATCCTCAATGAACAGGCCGATGACGTGATAGCTGTTTATATCCAGAACAGGTTCAATCTGGTACGCAGAGATGAGATTGGTGAATGGGCGACGCTAATCTTAAGCAAACAGGGCTGAATTTAGGCGATTTGCGGGAGTTTTGTGGATTTTTGCCACGTTTTTGTCGCATTCTCTAATTACCGTCGCTTAATGCAATCGGGGGGCGGTTTTCGGAGGCTGCCATGACTGGAAAACAACTCGAATTCGATCAGCGCATCACGCGTTTGAACAAGAAACACCAGAAACTAAGCCGCGGCTATCGGGCCACGATGCGTTCGGATGGGCTGGTGGTGATGAAACCACAGCGTGTGCGTTCAGCGGTTTCGGCAAGGGTTTTGCTGCTCTGTCTGATTGGTTTCTTCGCGTTCAAGGCATTCTTGCTGTCTCATCTCGGTCCGGCAGCGTATGAATCGCGAGTTGAAAGCCTGAATCAGGGCACGCCTGTTGAAAAAGCGGGTGCCTGGATTATGCACGCCGACCCGGTGACTGCGTTTTTATCGTCTCATTTGAACAAGGTTCTGTTCTAGAACGGTCCTAAACACCCTCCTAACAACAAAAAACACCGCATGCCGTCGGGCTGCGGTGTTTCTGTTTGCCCCACAGGGAGGAAGAAGGGGCAATTAGGCGGTTAGCCGAGATCTATTAACGGCGGCCTTCAGCAACAACGTCAATATCGCCACGGCAAAGGCCGATATCATCCAGTTCGCGGTCGGTCAGACCGTTCAGCGCGTTGCGGGTAGCGCGGGCATCATTCCATTCGGCAACGGTGTTTACGACCGATGCAAAAAATGCGCCGATACGGCCGACGAGGCCGAATGAGCCAGTGGTGGTGCGGGTGGTGTCCAGTGCAGCCATATCCTGTTTCCTTCTGGTTTGTGTTAAACTCTGATCTTGCGATCTGAGCGGCATCTAGTGATGAGTTTCGCCCGGCGCAAGCGCAGAAATTGCATGTGTCCTATGCGTTTTTTGCAATGCTCGAAAACGCTGAAACCCCCTTAAATCATTGGTTAATTTCTCTTTAGAAAAGCGTCGAAAACGAGCCTGACTCTGTCGCAAACAGACCTGGATAAAGCTGGCGCGACATCGATGTCGGTTTTGGGATAGGAACCGATTTCCTTGGAAAATGTTCATGCTTCGTGCTAGTCGATGAAAAAAGAGCACACGAACCCGAGCAGGCCGAGACAAAACATGCGAATTCTGGGCATTGATCCAGGGCTTAGGACCCTGGGATGGGGCGTCATCGAATCGCATGGCAGCCGCCTGAGCCACGTTGCGAACGGATTGTGCAAATCCGACGGAGACGATCTGGGTGAACGGCTGCTGTCGTTGCATAACCAGATCGTCGAAGTTATCGCCGAGCACAATCCGGATCAGGCAGCCATTGAACAGACCTTCGTCAACAAGGACGGTGCGGGAACCCTCAAGCTGGGTCAAGCGCGCGGCGTTGCGCTTTTGACGCTAGCGCAGGCGGGTCTGCCGGTCGGGGAGTATGCCCCAAACCGAGTGAAGAAAACCGTTGTGGGCGTCGGCCACGCCGAGAAAGAACAAGTGCTGCATATGGTCAAACTGCAGCTACCGGGCTGTTCTCCCAAGGGGGCGGACGCTGCGGATGCCTTGGCGATTGCAATTTGTCATTCCTATTTTGGGGCTGCACCACAGGCACGGATGAAAGAGGTACGCGTATGATCGGCAAGCTCACTGGACGGCTGGATTACCGCGCCACGGACCATGTTCTGGTCGACGTACAGGGGGTTGGTTATATCGTCTATTGCTCGGACCGGACCATGGCGGCCTTGCCGGGGGTAGGAGAGGCAATGTCGATCTACACCGATATGGTCGTGCGCGAAGACCTGATGCAGCTGTACGGCTTCCTGTCGCTAGTGGAAAAGGAATGGCACCGGCTTTTGTGTTCTGTGCAGGGCGTTGGGGCAAAGGTTTCACTGGCAATCCTGAGTGCGTTGGGGCCGGATGGTGTCAGCCGGGCGATTGCATTGGGCGACTGGGGCGCGGTCAAGGCCGCAAAGGGCGTGGGACCAAAGACGGCGCAAAGGGTAGTGCTCGATCTGAAGGACAAGGCCCCCGGCGTGATGGCCATGGGCGGCACCGTGACCGAAGCAATGGACGGTCCATCGCTTGAGGTTGTCGAGGCGGCCGAGCCTGTATCTGCACCGAAACGTGTCGCAAAACCGGCTTCGAGCACTGCGGCAGTCTCGGCTGGGGCGTTGTCGGCGCTGGCCAATCTGGGTTATGGGCCATCGGAAGCTGCCTCAGCCGTAGCAGAAGCAGCGGCCAACCTGCCTGATGCAGGTGAGGCCGACTTGATCCGTGCCGCGCTGAAATTGCTCGCTCCGAAAGGGTAAATGAATGGTAGACGCTGATCCCGCTCTGCGCCCAGAGCCAATGCCTGAAGACAATGACCGTGCCCTGCGCCCGCAGGGCCTGGATGAGTTCATCGGTCAGGCCGAAGCGCGCGCCAATCTGCGCATCTTTATTCAGTCGGCCCGAAAGCGGGGCGAGGCGATGGATCATACGCTTTTTCATGGCCCTCCCGGTCTGGGAAAGACAACTCTTGCGCAAATCATGGCGCGAGAGTTGGGGGTGAATTTCCGTATGACCTCCGGGCCGGTGCTGGCGAAAGCCGGCGATCTGGCGGCAATCCTGACCAATCTGGAATCGCGCGATGTCCTATTCATCGACGAGATTCACCGGCTGAATCCGGCGGTGGAAGAGGTGCTTTATCCCGCTATGGAAGATTTCGAGCTGGACCTTGTGATTGGCGAAGGACCAGCGGCACGGACGGTTCGGATCGAATTGCAGCCCTTTACGCTTGTCGGAGCGACGACTCGGATGGGGTTGTTGACCACACCGCTGCGTGACCGCTTCGGGATCCCGACACGGTTGCAGTTCTACACAGTTGACGAGCTGCATGAGATCGTCACCCGCAATGCCCGCAAACTAGGCGCACCCGCAGATAACGAAGGTGCGCGCGAAATCGCGCGGCGGTCGCGCGGAACACCTAGGATCGCAGGGCGGTTGCTGCGACGCGTGGTGGATTTTGCCATTGTCGAAGGGGATGGACGGATCACCCGCGAATTGGCAGATGGGGCGCTGACGCGACTCGGTGTGGATAATCTGGGGCTGGATGGTGCGGATCGCCGGTATTTGAAGCTGATTGCCGAAAACTACTCTGGTGGTCCGGTTGGAATCGAAACACTCTCCGCCGCCTTGTCAGAAAGCCGCGACTCACTGGAAGAGGTGATCGAGCCGTATTTGTTACAACAGGGTTTGATCCAACGTACCCCGCGCGGTCGGATGCTGGCGCAAAAAGCTTGGACCCATCTGGGGATGGCAGCGCCAAAAAGACAGAGCGATCTGTTTGGTTGAAGCAGCGTGCCTTAGATTCTATGCCTTCGGGCAGAGTGTTTTCAAAAAGATGAAGGGCAGAGCGTGACCCCGGACGAGATAGAGGCGCTGTTCACGCGCGAAAGTGGCGAGTTTTTGTTTGCGCGCTGGGGGCGACCGATTGTTCCGGTTGTATTCGGCGTTGAGGATGAGACGCTTGCCACCGTCAAAGGCGCGTTTGAGGCAGTCGTGGCGCTCGCCGACCACAAGATGGCCGAGACTGACCCGGAACTGGGCGTCAATTGCATGGTCTTCTTTTTTTGGGAATGGCAGGAATTGCCACAAGTGCCCGATCTGGATCGGTTGATCCCGGACCTTGTGCCTTTGGTTGATCGCTTGATCGCAGCCGATGCCAATCAATACCGGATTTTTCGGTTCGAAGAAGATGGTGCTATACGAGCAGCATTTGTGTTTTTGCGAATGGATAAGGAACTGTCTGAAGTTCCGGCTGAAACTCTTGCTCTAAGTCAGGTCGTGCAAACGATGCTGCTCTGGTCGGATACCGCCTTTCGCAGTGCATCACCTTTGGCATTGGCAGGTGGCTCCACGATTTTGCGACCCGATATTGCCGCGCTAATACGTGCCGCCTACGATCCGGTTTTGCCGAGTGCAGCACAAGACACCTCTCACGCGCTGCGCTTGTTCGCCAGATTGGAGCTGCCGCAATGAAACATCGCTATCGGGTCCGAGTGTATTACGAAGACACCGACATGGGTGGGGTGGTTTATCACGCGAATTATCTGAAATTCATTGAACGCGCCCGGTCTGAATGGGTGCGCGATCTGGGTAATGATCAGAACGCGATGCGGGACGCAGGGATCATCTGGGTCGTGCATCGGATCGAAGCGGATTATCTGGCATCGGCGAAATTTGAAGATGAACTGATGATCGAGACGGAAATCGTTTCGCTATCCGGTGCACGATTGACCATGTCTCAACTGGTCAAACGAGGCGAAACCGAAATATTTCGTGCGGTTGTAACTGCCGTTTGTATGAACAAACAAGGCAAACCAGTGCGCCTTCCGGCAGAGATTCGCGCATTGATGTAACAAATTAGCCATTCAGGGTGGTTCTGTTGGCATTTCATGACCAACTGCTTTAGCGTTTAGCAAAACAAGGCCAAATGGCTGTCAGGCAAAAATAAAGAGCAGGTTCATGGAAGCTGAAACGCTGGCGTTGGCGCAGGAGATCGACTTCTCCATGTGGGGGCTGTTTGCCCGTGCGACATTCATCGTCAAGGTGGTGATGCTGATCCTTGTGGTCGCATCGTTCTGGTCTTGGGCGATTATTATTCAGAAACTGATCAACTACCGTGCAGCGCGGCGCGAAGCGCAGGTATTTGATGAGTCCTTTTGGTCAGGCAACCCTCTGGATGAGTTGTTCGAACAGATCGGAACGCAGCCAGATGGTAGCTCTGAAAAGATATTCGCTGCAGGTATGATCGAATGGCGGCGCTCGCACCGAACGGATGGCGGGCTGATCGCTGGGGCGACGGCGCGGATTGATCGCTCCATGGATGTGGCGATCGCGAAAGAGGCCGAGACGCTGCAGAAAGGCCTGCCCATCCTCGCGACCGTTGGTTCGACCGCGCCATTCATCGGGCTGTTCGGTACGGTTTGGGGCATTATGAATGCGTTCATCGAGATCGCCGAACAACAGAACACCAATCTGGCCGTTGTGGCACCCGGTATCGCAGAGGCTTTGCTGGCGACCGGGTTGGGTCTGCTGGCTGCGATCCCGGCGGTGATTTTCTACAATAAACTCAGTGCGGACAGCGACCGGATTGTAGGGGGCTACGAAGCTTTTGCTGATGAGTTCGCAACCATTCTGTCGCGCCAGTTGGATAGCTGACGATGGGCGCGGCGGTTCAGCAATCCTCGGGCGACAACGGACGCAGACGCGGTCGGCGTCGCGGGCGCGCGCAGCCGATGGCCGAGATCAACGTGACACCTTTTGTGGATGTCATGCTGGTTTTGCTGATCATCTTCATGGTTGCCGCCCCCTTGCTGACAGTCGGTGTGCCTGTTGATCTGCCCAAGACCGCGGCCAGCGCCTTGCCCGGTGATAATGAAGAACCTTTGACCGTAACCCTGACGGCAGACGGCCGGGTTCAGATTCAGACAACGGATGTGCTGCGTGAAGAACTTATCGGCAAGCTGCGCGCGATCGCTGCAGAGCGCTCCAGTGACCGGGTTTTCCTGCGCGCAGATGGTGCGATCCCTTATGCACAGGTGATGCAGGTTATGGGTGCTCTGAACGCGGGCGGTTTTTCCAACGTGGGCCTTGTGACGGATACCGGCGGGCCAACGCTGGACGAAGGGTGAGAGTGAGGTCGCGCGGTGGAGACCGGCACCAAGATTTCGGCAATTGCGCATGTCGGCCTGATTGGCTGGGCGCTGTTCGGCGGAACGTTCCGGTCCGAGCCGCTGCCGATGGCTGTGCAGGATGTTTCGGTGATTTCTGCTGAGCAGTTTGCTACAATGACCGCGCAGCGGGAAGCGCCAGAGGTGCCGACCGATCCGGTTGAATTGCAACAACCCGTAGAACCTGATGAGATCGATACCCCCGAACCGACGTCGGAAGATCCGCCAGAGCCAGAACCTGTTGCCCAACCAGAACCGGAGCCCGAGCCCGAGGTTGAGCCGGAGACTGTGGAAATATCTCCTGAACCCGAGCTGATCGAACAGCCCCCGACGCTTGAAGAGCCCGAGCCTGAAATGGCTGCGCTTCCAACCCCTCCGGGCCCAGAGGCGGAGCCGAGTCCGGCTGACAAAATCGCTCCTGAACAGATTGCTCCACCTCCGCCAGAGGCCAAGCCGGATGACATTGAGACCCCGCCGGTCTCACTGGATGAAGGGGCGGAGACCCAGCAGGAACAACAAGATCAAACTGCGCCTGAAGAGGCGGCACCCGAGATCGTGACCGAGGCCGAAGAGGTTGTCGATCCTGCGCCCCGGACCTCTCCCCGCCCGCGGGTGCGTCCGAACCGCCCTGCACCCACGCCCGAACCCGAAGTTGCTGAAACACCTGAACCTGCTCCGACAGAGCCTGCGCAAAACGAGCAAGCGATCAATGATGCGCTTGCTGAGGCGCTAGGGAACGGTACCGAACCCTCTGGGCCACCGCTGACTAGCGGTGAAAAAGACGCGATGCGGGTTGCGGTATCGCGATGCTGGAATGTCGGGTCGCTGTCGACCGATGCGCTGGAAACAGTCGTTGTTGTTGGGTTCTCGCTGAGCCGGGACGGCAAAGTGGTTGGCGGCAGCCTGCAGCTGTTGGACAGCACTGGCGGTTCGGCCGCTTCCGCAAAACAAGCATACGAGGCCGCCCGGCGCGCAATTTTACGCTGTGGTGCCAAAGGATACGACCTACCTGCTGACAAATACGATCAATGGCAGGATATTGAGATTACATTCAATCCCGAGAGGATGCGGATCAAATGATGAAACTTCTGACCAGCCTCTTAGTTGGCCTGACCCTTCTGTCGACCTCGGCCTACGCCCAAAGTGGGCCGCTGCGCTTGGAAATCGATGAAGGGATCATCGAGCCAATGCCGTTTGCGGTGCCGAGCTTCGTGCCAGATGGCCCGGCGGCAGCGCAATATGCGCAGGATATCTCGCGCGTGATTGTGTCGGACCTGACCGGAACGGGTTTGTTTCGCGAAATCTCATCAGATGCCTTCATCAGCCGCGTTAGCAGTTTTGATGCACCAGTACAATTCGCCGACTGGAAAGCGATTAACGCACAAGCTCTGGTGACCGGGGCGGTCAATGTCTCGGGCAAGCGCCTGACAGTTCGATTCCGGGTGTGGGACGTATTTTCGGGGCAGGAGCTGGGTAATGGTCTACAGTTTGCGGGCACGACAGATGGCTGGCGGCGCATGGCGCACAAGGTCGCAGATCAGGTCTATAGCCGGATCACGGGTGAGGGCGCATATTTCGACAGCCGGGTTGCGTTTGTGTCGGAAAGCGGCCCAAAGGATCAGCGGCGCAAGCGTCTGGCGATCATGGATTATGACGGCGCGAATGTTCAGTATCTGACTGACAGCGCGGCGATCGTTCTGGCTCCGCGGTTTTCACCCACTGGTGATCGGTTGCTCTACACAAGTTACGAGACCGGCCAGCCGCGGATATACGTTCTGGATATCGGACGTGTGAAGCGGCAGGAGCTGAATACACAGGAAGGCACGATGAGCTTTTCACCGCGCTTTTCGCCGGATGGCCGATCTATTGTTTATTCGCTGACCCAAGGCGGAAATACTGATCTGTGGAAGATGGATCTGGCCTCGGGCCAAAGTGTGCGGCTAACCAACACACCTGCGATTGAAACCGCACCAAGCTATGCACCGGATGGCAGCCAGATCGTGTTTGAAAGCGACCGTTCAGGTACACCGCAGCTTTATATCATGCCCGCCAATGGGGGTGAGGCGACGCGAATCAGTTTCGGGCAGGGCCGTTATGGCACGCCGGTCTGGTCTCCTCGTGGTGATCTGATTGCGTTCACCAAGCAAAATAAAGGCCGGTTCCACATCGGTGTCATGCGTACAGATGGCAGCGAGGAACGCCTTCTAACCGCCTCGTTCCTGGACGAAGGTCCCACATGGTCGCCAAACGGGCGGGTCATCATGTTCACCCGCGAAACGCAAGGAGCGAGCGGTCGATCAACGCTTTACTCCGTCGATATCTCGGGTCGGAATTTGCGTCCTGTGCGGACGCCGGATGGCGGCAGTGATCCCTCGTGGGGGCCGCTTCAGAATTGATCAGGTAAACAGTGCGCGACGTTCACAACAATCCTTCAATGTGATAGAAACGCGGCAATAAACAACGAAATACGAGGCACTTGAAATGAAACTATTGAGCAAAGTCGCAGCTGTGGGGGCACTGACCCTGATCGCTGCATGTTCTAACAACGATCCTTCGGCACTGGGCGGTGGCGGTGGCGCTGGCGGTTCTTTGGCCCCCGGCTCGCCAAGTGATCCGCGCTCACCTGCCTATTTCCAGCAAACTGTTGGTGACCGGATTCTGTTTTCGGTTGATCAGTCCACACTGACACCTCAGGCCCAGACGATTCTGCAGGGGCAGGCTGATTGGCTGCTGGCCAATCCGGATTTCGTCGCAAATATTGAGGGTCACGCAGATGAGCAAGGGACACGCGAATATAACCTTGCCCTTGGCGCACGCAGGGCAAACGCGGCACGGGAATACCTGATTTCGCGTGGGGTTGCGGGTAACCGGCTGACCACCGTCAGTTATGGCAAGGAACGCCCGATCGAAATTTGCAGTACCGAGGAATGCTATTCAAAAAACCGCCGCGCGGTGACGGTGCTGACCGGTTCAACCTTGGGGTAAGATGATGCGATTTGCAGGATTGGTTCTGGCGGCGGTTGTGGCCGTCGCTGGTGTGGCGCAAGCACAGGATCAGCAGACGCTGGCGGATATCCGTCAGGAACTGACTGTGCTGCATGTGGAAATCCAGCGTCTCAAGCGTGAGTTTTCGACCACTGGCTCGCCCGCGCCGAACCTGTCCGGCAGTTCCGTGCTGGAACGCGTCGACGCTATCGAGGCCGAGTTGCAGCGTCTGACGCGCCAGACCGAGCAGTTGAATCAGCGGGTGCAGAATATCGTCGCTGACGGCACCAATCGGATCGGTGATCTGGAATTTCGGCTGGTCGAGCTGGAGGGCGGTGATCTGAGCACTCTGGGTGAAACTTCGACGCTGGGCGGTGAGACGCAGACCGATTTAGCCGCGGCACCCACGCCCACCCCTACGCAACCGACAGCCATTGATCAGGGCGAACTCGCGGTCGGGGAGCAGGCGGATTTTGATGCTGCTTCACAGGCCTTGGCGGACGGAAATTTCCAGTCCGCAGCCAACCTGTTTGCTCAGTTCGATCAATCCTATCCTGGTAGCCCGCTGTCCTCGGAAGCCAATCTGAGGCGTGGCCAGGCGCTTAAGGGTGTGGGCGATACACGAGAAGCCGCGCGTGCTTTTTTGGCCAGTTTCACAAGCGATTCCGAGGGGCCGCTTGCCCCCGAAGCATTGTTTGAGTTGGGCGCGGCGCTCGGACGATTGGGCCAAACCGATCAGGCCTGCATAACACTGGGTGAGGTTGGCGTGCGTTTCCCGACCTCAGCACCTGCGGCTTCGGCCACTCAGGAAATGGCGACGCTGGGCTGTTCTTGACCTCTGACGCCGATACGCTTTGGGCTGAATTGCGGGCAGGTTTGCCCGATCCGCTACCGCGTCGTTTGGGTGTGGCGGTTTCGGGTGGCAGCGATTCAACGGCATTGTTGCGTCTTTTGGCAGACCTTGCACAGCACGAGAAGATAGAACTGTTCGCGGCGACGGTCGATCATGGCCTGAGACCTGAATCAGCCTCTGAAGCTGCGACCATCTCGATGCTTGCGCAGCGCTGGGGTATCACTCATGAAACGCTGAAATGGCAGGGTTGGGACGGAACCGGTAACCTGCAGGATCAGGCACGGCGCGCACGCTATCGTTTGTTGGTTGATTGGGCTGAGACGAAAGGGCTAAAGGCAATTGCTTTGGGTCACACGGCGGATGATCAGGCAGAAACCGTTCTGATGCGACTGGCTCGTGCCGCCGGGGTGTCTGGTCTGTCTGCAATGGCAATCACCCGCAAAGAATGTGGTGTTACGTTGTTGCGTCCTTTGTTGGCGACAACCAGGGCAAATCTGCGCGCCTATCTGGATGCGCAGGCTATTCAATGGATCGACGATCCATCGAATCAGGATCAGCGATTTGAAAGGATCAAGGCTCGAACGGCGCTTACCGGTCTGGATCAGATGGGGATTACAGCCGAGACGCTGTCTCGGGTCGCTAAAAACATGGCACAAGCGCGCGAGGCTTTGGCGCAGTACGCGCGGGAATCCGCTCTCCGATACGTGAAAGTTGTGGAAGGGGATTTATGCATCGATCGCGATGGGTGCGGTACCCTGCCCGAAGAGATTCGTCGTCGCATTGTTGTCGCGTCCGTTTCGTGGATTGCGGGTGGGGAGTATCCGCCCCGCCATAAAGCGGTTGATCAGGTGTTGGAGGCGATGTCGGTGGGTCAAACAGCGACGTTGGGTGGCTGTATTCTGATCCCCGAAGGCAAAAAGACATGGATTTGCAGAGAGCTAAATGCCATCAGCAACACGACGGCACGTCCTGCTGAACTATGGGATCAGCGTTGGATCTTAACTGGTCCCAAAACTGCGGACGCAGAAATCCGGGCTCTGGGTGAAGAGGGCATTTTACAGCTTGGAGACTGGCGTACTGTAGGCAAACCCCGGACAGCGTTACTATCGACCCCAGCTGCGTGGGTCGGAGACACAGTGTTGGCAGCACCGCTTGCTGGTTTCGCAAATGAATGGCGGATTGAAATGCGATCGGAAAGGTCTGACTTCGACGCTGTGATTTTATCGCATTGAACCTGCCACAATCCTCTCTATTTTAAGGAGTAACTCCGGCAGGTCCCCACCTGCCGAAACCTTTCGGGAGATTTTCCTTGGGCAACGCTCGTAACATCGCCTTCTGGGTCGTTCTGTTTCTGCTGATCCTTGCACTGTTCAACCTGTTCAGCGGACCCAGCGGATCGCTTCAGAACAATGAACGCACCTATTCTGAATTCGTCAGTGCTGTTGACGCCGGAGACGTCAGCAGCGTCACGCTGGATGGTGAACAAATTCGCTATCGGACGAATGAAAACAAAGACTATGTCACCATCAAACCCGCTGATGCAGAGGTGACCAAGCTGCTGATCGACAAGAATATCCCGGTTCGCGCCGAGAAACAGCAGCAATCCGGGTTCCAGTCGTTTCTGATTACCCTGTTGCCCTTCCTGCTGCTGATCGGTGTCTGGGTCTATTTCATGAACCGGATGCAGGGCGGTGGTAAAGGTGGCGCGATGGGCTTTGGCAAGTCCAAGGCTAAGATGCTGACTGAAAAACATGGGCGCGTAACTTTTGATGATGTCGCCGGCATCGATGAGGCCAAGGAAGAGCTGGAAGAGATCGTTGAATTCCTGCGCAACCCGCAGAAATTCTCGCGGCTCGGCGGCAAGATTCCGAAAGGCGCGCTGCTTGTTGGCCCTCCGGGTACTGGTAAGACGCTACTGGCTCGCGCCATTGCAGGTGAGGCGGGCGTACCGTTCTTCACCATTTCGGGTTCTGACTTTGTTGAGATGTTCGTGGGTGTTGGTGCGTCCCGTGTGCGTGACATGTTCGAACAGGCCAAGAAAAATGCGCCTTGCATTGTCTTTATCGATGAAATCGACGCTGTAGGACGCCATCGTGGTGCCGGTTATGGCGGTGGTAACGACGAACGCGAACAGACCCTCAACCAGTTGCTGGTCGAGATGGACGGGTTCGAAGCCAATGAAGGTGTAATCATCCTTGCGGCGACCAACCGTAAGGACGTTCTGGACCCCGCGCTGCTGCGTCCTGGCCGGTTCGACCGCAACGTGACCGTTGGCAACCCCGACATCAAAGGCCGCGAGAAGATTTTGGGCGTTCATGCACGCAAAACACCTCTGGGTCCGGATGTCGATCTACGTATCATCGCTCGGGGGACACCCGGCTTCTCGGGTGCCGATTTGGCAAACCTCGTGAACGAGGCCGCGCTGATGGCCGCGCGTGTGGGTCGTCGCTTTGTCACCATGGAAGATTTTGAAAATGCCAAGGACAAGGTGATGATGGGCGCCGAGCGCCGCTCGATGGTGCTGACCCAAGATCAGAAGGAAAAGACCGCCTACCACGAGTCGGGGCACGCTGTTGTTGGCATGACCCTGCCGTTATGCGATCCGGTCTACAAGGCAACGATCATTCCGCGTGGAGGCGCTCTGGGTATGGTTGTTAGCCTTCCCGAGATGGATCAGTTGAACTACCACCGGGATGAGTGCGAGCAGAAGCTGGCCATGACCATGGCGGGTAAGGCTGCCGAAGTTATCAAATATGGCGAAGACCACGTGTCTAACGGCCCGGCTGGTGACATAATGCAGGCCAGTCAGTTGGCGCGTGCGATGGTGATGCGTTGGGGCATGTCCGACAAGGTCGGCAATATCGACTATGCCGAAGCGCATGAAGGATATTCGGGCAACACCGCCGGTTTCTCGGTTTCGGCCCATACCAAAGAGCTGATCGAAGAAGAGGTCAAACGCCTGATCCAACAAGGGTATGAGCGTGCGCATGGTATCCTGATTGAGAAAAACGAGGAATGGGAGCGCTTGGCGCAGGGTCTGCTGGAATACGAGACTCTAACAGGAGACGAGATCAAGCGGGTCATGAATGGCGATTCGCCCACCGAAGGCGATGACGAGGGTGACAGCCCGGATGAGGGCAACGCACCTAGCGTAACGGCCATTCCGAAGACAAAAGCCAAGAAATCACCTCCCGATGGGGGGATGGAGCCGGAACCTACTGCATAATCCAGAAAAACCCGGGCCATGCCCGGGTTTTTTGTGCTGTTCTTTTCTAACCGACAAAGTCTACAGTTCGGATCGATCAAGAGCCGAAAGAGGTATGCATGCCGGTATTGCGCGAAACCGAATTTCAGGTCGAGGTGGTTTGGCTGGGACACGTTCCGGCGGGGCAATCACTGCGTGCTGGGGCAGTTGAAACTTTGGACCTTGAGTTCTCGGGCGACCGCGGCGCGCGACACGAGGGTATCAATCGCGCATCCTGTGTGCGCGTCAAAAACCTGTATTCGCAAGGAACAGAAATCCGAAACGTGCGCCAGCTAACGGTTCTTTCTGCTGAAGAAATGGATGCCATCGCCGCCGAAATGGGATTGGAACGGTTGGACCCCGTACACCTTGGGGTCAGTATTGTTCTGCGTGGTATTCCCGACTTTACCCATGTACCGCCATCTTCACGTCTACAGGCGACAGGAGGGTTGACGCTTACGGTCGACATGGAAAACCGTCCTTGTGTCCTGCCCGGGCGTGAAATTGAATCTGACAACCCCGGTTACGGAGTCGCCTTCAAACCTGCTGCGCAGGGTCGGCGTGGTGTCACGGCCTGGGTCGAGCGCCCGGGTCAGCTTAAGCTTGGCGATACAATGAAACTGTTCGTTCCGGATCAGCGTCCCTGGGCACCATAAGACCTCGCGTTTCCCATCGAAGTCCCCGGAAATGACCCGACGCCGTTTCACGGCATGATTATGTCGGAATCTATATCCATTAGATCGGTGTACAAAGGTATGGAATGCTCAGCGCCGACGCCCGTGCGTCGGTTTTGCACGGAATTCAATCAGGGACCCTGCCCAATGAGCTACAAATCCGACATTGAGATTGCCCGCGAGGCGAACAAGAAGCCGATTCAGGAAATTGGCGCGAAGCTGGGTATCTCCAGCGATGATCTGCTGCCCTACGGCCATGACAAAGCAAAGGTCAGCCAGGACTT
>JBFOLN010000031.1:0-14178 GCA_040829945.1 Ruegeria sp. | reverse complement strand
GTAGCCACGGTCGAACTGCATACCTTCGACAACATCGGTCTCGGTTTCCAGACCTTTGTTTTCTTCGACGGTGATAACGCCTTCGTTGCCAACCTTCTGCATCGCGTCTGCGATCTGCTGGCCGATTTCGGCTTCGCCGTTGGCCGAGATGGTGCCAACCTGAGCAACTTCTGCCGAGTCTTTAACTTCACGCGAAGCGTCTTTAATGCCTTCGACAACCTTGGCAGTTGCCAGGTCGATGCCGCGCTTCAGGTCCATCGGGTTCAGGCCAGCAGCAACCTGCTTCAGACCTTCGCGAACGATGGCTTGTGCCAGAACGGTTGCAGTGGTGGTGCCGTCGCCAGCTTCGTCATTGGTGCGGCTGGCGACTTCTTTCACCATCTGCGCGCCCATGTTTTCGAACTTGTCTTCCAGTTCGATTTCCTTGGCAACCGAAACACCGTCTTTGGTGATGCGCGGTGCGCCGAAGGATTTGTCCAAAACCACGTTGCGGCCTTTGGGGCCCAGGGTCACTTTAACAGCATCGGCCAGAACATTTACACCGGCCAGCATGCGGTTACGGGCATCGGTGTCAAATTTGACGTCCTTTGCAGACATGTTGTCTCTCCTTGAGAAAATCTGTTGTGATGAAGATCAGAGAAAGCGGGTGCGCTTACTCGATGATCCCCATGATGTCGCTTTCTTTCATCATCAGCAGCTCTTCGCCGTTGACCTGAACCTCGGTGCCCGACCATTTGCCGAACAGGATCTTGTCGCCGGATTTTACAGCCATTGCGATCAGTTCGCCGCTGTCCTTGCGCGCGCCTTCACCGGTTGCAACGACTTCGCCTTCGCTGGGCTTTTCTTTTGCGCTGTCGGGAATGATCAGCCCGCCTGCGGTTTTCTCTTCGCTTTCTACGCGACGAACCAGCACACGGTCATGAAGCGGTTTCAATGCCATCTTTGCAGCTCCTTGGGCTCAAAGTTTGTTATCCTCCCCTCGCCGACTGACGAGGCGTTAGCACTCGGGTCTCATGAGTGATAACGACGCATAGCTAGGGAGTTGCAGGAAGCGAGTCAACAATATGTGAAATATTTTTTTGCCCGACGCGAAAAGCAGGCTGGAGCAAGGCACCTAATCTGGCTGATCCCAGCTGTAAGCCCAGTGCTTCAGACCTTCTTGCCCTGTCTCAGACAACGCGTAGATGCCCTTTTCCACTTTTTCAAACCAGCCGTAGTGATTGTCGTACATCAAACGTGTCGCCGAACTTACGCCAGTGGCCTTTGCCACATCGGCCCCTTTGCCCGCTCCGTATTCTGCCAAATGGGCCGCGCATCTAAGTGCATCCTGTCGGTAAGCCGTTACTATCCCATGACGGGTGGCACCGCCCGCATTCGGATCGCCCTGCAACCTTTCAAACTCGCGCAGCAATCGCTTGGCCCTGACCTTATCCTTGCGCGGCGCATACGGGCCGGGATCGCATTGAACCTCGACCGTTCCATCAGAGCGCACGGTGATCAGGCCCAACCCCAGGCGACGGCACAACGCCAGATTATCCTTCAACGCCCGACGCGCCGCCCTGCCCTTTGGTTTACAGACCCCAATATAGACCTGATCGGTAATTCTCAGTCGTGTGATGGCCTGGTGAAACAGCGCGAGACTGAAGCGCAGCTTGAGTTCCACGATCACCGGCTCCTGCCCATCCCGCAGAGCAACAATGTCGGCGGCGCCAACCTCACCTTTCACGGTATATCCCTGACGTTCCAACAAGGCTTTGATGGGTGGGTAGAGGTCCTGCTCGAGCTTCATGGGGTCATGCTATGCAGTTTCGCGCGGATTGCCAGTCACGGTTTGAAGACAAACTACATTGCACCTTGCAAAGAGGCAGGAGTATGTCTTGGTGATATTCGCCATTTCCGGAAGGTTTCTTATGCGCCTGCTCAGCTTTTGTCTCGGCCTTTTGCTTCCGATTACAGCCCAAGCGGCCTGTGAAGGGAGAGATCTTAGGCTTGATCTGTCGGCCGAAACCCAAGCTGAACTCGACAAGACAATCAGCGACATTCCCTTTCCGGAGGGCAATCACTGGATCGCGACAAAAGACGGCACTGTCCTGCACCTGATCGGCACCCTTCACACCAACGATTCACGTATGGGACAGGTTGTTGACCGCTTGGCGCCTGTACTCAGCCAAGCCGATGCCTTCTACTTCGAGGTTACAAAGAACGAAATGGACGCGTTCGAAAAGGACCTGTCCAAAGACTTCAGCCCGGTCCTGATCACATCAGGCCCCACGCTGGTAGACCTGATGTCCGAAGAAGAATGGGCCGATCTATCGGCGACACTCGCCGAGCGTGGCATTCCAAGTTGGATGGCCGCCAAGATGCGCCCTTGGTTCTTAAGCATGATGCTGGGCATTCCACCCTGCCTGATGGATACGCCTGATTTCGATCGGGGCATGGATACACGCCTGACCGAACTGGCCGAAGAACACGACATTCCTCAGTATTCGCTTGAACGGATCGAGGATTTAATCGCCCTGTTTGACAGCCATTCACTGGAAGAACAGGTAGCTTCTTTGACACGGCTGGCCGGTGCTTTGCAGGCAGGCGATGACCAACTGATCACCATGGCCAACGCCTATATCGAGGAACAGCACGCGGCAATCATGGAGCTTGCCAAAATGCAAGGACTCGACGCTTCCGGCCTGACACCCGAGGAATTCGAAGCCGAATGGCAAAGCTTCGAGGATCAACTTCTGGTGCAGCGCAATGCAAGCTGGATGGAGAAGATTCTGAAACTGAAGGACCAAACTGCGGTTATCGCTGTCGGGGCCGGACACCTGAGCAATCACTACGGATTGCTGAACCAATTGCAGCAGGCGGGATACACATTGGAACGCGCTGAATTCTAGGAATTCAGACCAAGGGTCGCAGCATCTTTCGTTCTGGGTGACAACCGGGTTTGCCCACCCTATAAGGCGCGCAAATCCATATTCCTCAGGACACGAGACATGACAACGCTAGTATTTGGCCACAAATCTCCCGACACCGATTCCACCGGCTCTCCGATCCTGTGGTCGTGGTATCTGAACGAAGTGAAAGGTGAACAGGCACAGCCTGTCTTGCTGGGTGAACCCAACACCGAAGCGGCCTTCATGCTGGAGCGCTGGGATCTGCCCAAACCGCAGATCATCGAAGACGTGGCTGAAGATGCACCCGTTGTCATCGTTGACACCAACAACCCGGCCGAGCTGCCCGCCGGCATCAACAGCGCCGACATCCGCGCCATCATCGACCACCACAAGCTGGTTGGCGGTCTAGAGACCAAAGGCCCCATCGATATCACCGTGCGTCCGCTTGCCTGCACTGCAACCATCATGGTCGACCTGATGGGTGACGATGCCGCCAAGATGCCCGACGCGATCAAAGGTGCAGCCCTGACTTGCATTCTGTCAGATACGCTGGAATTCCGCTCCCCCACCACGACCGCGCATGACCGCGCGGTGGCCGAGAAACTGGCCGCAGAACTGGGACTGGATGTAACCGCCTATGCTGCAGACATGTTTGCGGCAAAATCGGATGTATCGTCCTTCTCGGATGCTGAACTGATCCGCATGGACAGCAAGGAATACGAAGTCGACGGCACGAAGTTCCGCGTCTCGGTCCTAGAAACTACTGCGCCAGAAGTTGTGCTGGACCGCAAGGAAAGCCTTGCCACCTCGATGGTAGATGTCGCTCAAGAAGACGACGTCGATCAGGTTCTGCTGTTTGTCGTCGACATTCTGAACGAAGAAGCAACGCTGTTGGTGCCGAACGAACTGGTCAAAGGTGTGGCCGAGAAGAGCTTTGGCGCCGCGGTCGAAGGCGATGCCGTGGTTCTGCCAGGCATCATGAGCCGTAAAAAGCAGATCATCCCGAATCTGAAGGTCTGAATTTGGGGACAATCCATGGAAAAGGCGTCCTGCCCGGGCGCCTTTTTTATTGTCGCGAAGGATTTGCGCAAATCGCTTCCGTTGTTACTCTGGTGAGAACTCTAAGTGCCGGATCAGATCCAAAGTATGAGTACGCGCAAGTTCAGCACTACTCGCAGCATTCTGCGATTCGAGGGTATGGACAAAGCGGCCTATTGGCGCCGATTTGCCATGCTGCTTACGTTGTCTGTGGTGATTGCAACGATGGGCATGCTGCGCAATTCCGGCGCCGTGGTGATTGCTGCGATGCTGGTGGCGCCGCTGATGACCCCGATCCTTGGCGTCGCGGCGGCTATGGTTATGGGCTGGTTGGGCCGCGCATTTAATCTAGCACTGATTGTCTGCGGCGCGGCTGTCCTGAGCGTTCTATTGGCATGGCTTCTTGTTTATATTGCCGACGTGCCACGCGGCATCCTGATTCCGGATCAAGTTCTGGCACGAACTGACCCCGGAACCGAAGACCTGATTGTTGCCCTGGCAGCAGGCGTTGCGGGTGCATATGTTCAGATCAACCGGTCTGAAGCCAGCTTGCTGCCCGGTGCCGCTATCGGTGTGTCTCTAGTGCCGCCGCTGTCCGCCTCAGGCGTGTTACTTTATTTCGGAGAACCAGCTGAGGCATACGAGGCTGGATTGCTGTTTGCCACGAATCTGGGCGCAATTATTCTGTCTGCCTGTGCCGTTTATATCGTTTATGCAGCCCGCTCTGTAATATTCAGCAAAGGACGGCGTAAGCTTAATTTCACCGCCAGTGTGGTGGTGACTTTGTCATTTCTGGCCCTCGTCGTTCTTCAATTGGGAAAATCTACCTACAACCGTTACTTGGAAACGCGCACCGAGGCCCAGGTCGCGCAAACCATTCGAGAATGGGCAGACCCGGTCTCGGTTGAAATCATACGCATCGACGTGAACGCCAAACGCAAACATGCGGATATCTGGCTGATCGTAGACCTTCCGGTAGAATCGGCCTACGAAGTGTCCTCGATAGCAGGTTTGCTGCCCGACTCACTGCGCGAAACGCCACTGGTCGATGTGTTACGTGACCAACTGGGCGCCGGCTATCTGGTGGTGGTTCGGTTTCAGACCCGTATAGGTGCGCAGATCATTTTGGGCACGGATGCGGTTCAACAGGCGCCCGACGTCGAAGATTTGTCCGAAGAAAAATGACCGCCATTGTCCTGACACATGGCATTGCGGGATGGTCAAAGCGCGCAGTCTTTGCCATAGCTGACGAGACTTCCTCAGCAACGCCCCGAGGCCATTATGACCCAGATACTCCACGCCCTATCCGAAGTTTCCGACCGATACAAAGCGCTGTTCGTCGACCTTTGGGGCTGCGTTCACAACGGTATAACCGCCTTCCCCGAGGCCGTTGCTGCGCTTCAGACCTATCGTAAGAAAGGCGGAGCCGTTGTGCTGGTCACGAATTCTCCGAAACCCCGTGTCGGCGTAGCCGAGCAATTGGGGCAATTCAACGTCCCTGCAGATGCCTATGACACCATCGCCACCAGTGGCGATTCCGCCCGCTCGGCCATGTTCCGGGGGGCTGTTGGGCACAAGGTCTATTTTATGGGCGAATGGCAGCGCGACGCTGGATTCTTCGAACCCTTGAAGCTTTTGGATCATCCAATCCACATAGAACGCGTTGCGCTTGATGAGGCCGAAGGCATTGTTTGTTGCGGCCCGTTCGACCCGATGGCGGACCCGGGTGTGAACCGGCCCGATTTTCTGTATGCCAAACAGAAAGGGCTGAAATTGCTCTGTGCCAACCCGGATATCGTGGTGGATCGGGGGGAAACCCGCGAATGGTGCGCCGGGGCACTGGCGCGTCTCTATACCGAGATGGGTGGAGAAAGCCTGTATTTCGGCAAGCCACACCCGCCGATCTACGATCTGGCCCGGCGCAGACTGCAGGCGATTGGAGTCGATGCCTCAGATTCCGAGATACTGGCGATCGGCGACGGGCCACAAACGGACATCGCAGGCGGCATGGGTGAGGGCATTGACACCCTGTTCATCACTGGCGGTCTGGCTGCAGCCGAAACCAGAACGGCGCATCATCCAGATGAAGACGCCCTGAGAGCGCATAACGAAAAAGAACAGATAAGCCCAACCTTCTCGATAGGTCGATTGAGGTAATAAAAAAGACTTGATTTTCTGCGACTGCGAAGTAATAAAGTTGCCGACGAGCAGCAAATGATGTTTTTTTGTTGCTCTTACGATCTCGAATGAGGGCAACATGTTGGACAACCTTCCACGCGGAACGATTTGTATCGAAGACATCGAAATGGGCATGTCACGGCACCTGCGCAAAGTGGTGACCGATGAAGATATCGAGATGTTCGCCCAAGTGTCGACCGACCGAAATCCGGTTCATCTGGATGATGACTACGCCCGCGATACGATATTTGAAGGTCGTATTGCCCATGGTATGCTGACTGCCGGACTGATCTCTGCTGTTATCGGGGAACAACTGCCCGGCCACGGGACAGTCTATATGGGTCAATCGCTCAAGTTCCTTGCTCCGGTACGTCCGGGCGACATGGTCTATGCCGAGGTGAAGGTGATCGATATCGATTTCGCCAAGCGCCGGGTCAAACTGGATTGCCACTGCGCCGTCGACGGAAAGAAGGTACTGGTCGGCGAAGCGATGGTGCTGGCGCCCAGCCGCAAGTTCGACTGATTGCCAGGCGACTCTGAACGCGTTTAGGGCGATCTCCGGCTTGAACCTGCCTGACAGTCCCGCTAGGCAAGCTTCATGCAGATCATCCGGGACTTCCAGTTTATCGAGCCAGAAGACCGTGGCGCTAGCGTTGCCATCGGAAACTTTGATGGCGTCCATCTCGGGCATCAGTCCGTCATTGATCTGGCACGCAGCGCAGCGCCGGAAGCGCCTCTAGGGGTGATGACATTTGAACCTCATCCACGAGAATATTTTGCGCCTGATGCACCGCCCTTTCGCCTGATGCGTGGAAATGCGCGCGCGCATCGGTTGGAAAAGCTTGGTGTGCAAAAGCTTTACGAGCTGCCATTCAACACTGCCTTGGCAGGTTTGACGCCCGAGGCGTTTGCCAGAAATGTGATATCTGACGGACTGGGACTTTCTCATGTCGTCGTCGGCGCCGATTTCTGTTTTGGAAAGGGGCGCAGCGGGACACCGCAGGACCTGCTCCGCTTTGGACAGGAACTGGGTTTCGGCGTTACAATCGCCCCCCTCATGGAACGGTCCGAGAATGTAGTGTCATCAACCGCGATCCGCACCGCTCTTTCAGAGGGACGCCCACGCGATGCGGCGACAATGCTTGGACATTGGCACCGGATTGAGGGCGAAGTCGTTGGCGGAGAGCAACGCGGGCGTGAACTGGGATTCCCCACAGCCAATATGTCGATAGAAGGGCTGCACCCTCCGAAATTTGGTGTATACGCGGTGCTGGTTGACGTTCTGGATGGCCCGCACCAAGGCAGCTATCATGGCGCGGCATCGGTTGGAACGCGGCCAATGTTTCAAGGCGAAGTACCCAATATTGAAACGTTTCTGTTCGATTTCTCAGGCGATCTTTACGGCGCGACGCTGTCCGTTGGTCTGGTTGACTATCTGCGCCCCGAGCTGACATTCGACAGTCTTGACGGGCTTGTCTCACAAATGGATGCCGATTGTGCGCGTGCCCGAGAGATACTGGCCAACTCATGACAACAGATCCAATCGATCGAGCTGGCCTCGCACCCCGCTTCTGGGAACGCAAGCCGCTGCGCAAGATGAACCCACGCGAGTGGGAGGCCCTATGCGATGGCTGCGGCAAATGCTGCCTGAATAAGCTGGAAGACGAAGATACCGGCGAGGTCGCCCTGACTTGTGTTGCCTGCCGCTTGCTGGATGACGAAACTTGCCGGTGCACGCAATATGATATCCGCCACCAGTTCGTGCCCGAATGCATCGTCATGACACCAGACAATATCGACGATCATGCCTATTGGCTGCCGCAGACCTGCGCCTATCGGTTGCTGTGGGAAGGCAAACCGCTTTACGACTGGCACCCGTTGTTGTCTGGTACGCCAGAAAGCGTACATGCCGCTGGAGTATCCGTGCAGGGGCGCACAGTGTCCGAATTCGAAACACCCATGGAAGAATGGGAAGACTACATCATCGAGGAGCCGAGCTGATGCATTTTGCCTCTGATAATTCCGGGCCCGTTCATCCCGAAGTTCTGGCCGCGTTGACCGACGCCAATCAGAGCTACCAGATGGCTTATGGCGCTGATACGTTGATGAATGAGGTTCGCGACCAGATCCGCGGAGTTTTCGAAGCGCCGGGCGCGGCAGTTTATCTGGTCGCTACGGGAACGGCGGCGAACTCATTGGCATTGGCTACACTTAGCAAGCCGTGGGAAACCGTGTTCTGTTCACCCGTTGCTCATATCCACGAAGATGAGTGCAACGCGCCAGAATTCTACACTGGCGCAAAGCTGACACTGGTGCCAGGCGGCGACAAGATGACCCCTGAAGCGTTGGCCAAGTCCATTGAGGGGGAAGAAACCCGCGGCGTGCATGGTCCTCAACGTGGGCCTGTCTCAATCACTCAAGTGACCGAGCGCGGGTCAGTCTACTCGTTGGCCGAACTACAAGCGTTGTGCGGCGTTGCGAAAAACTATGGGCTGCCGGTGCATATGGATGGTGCACGCTTCACTAACGCTCTGGTCGCTTTGAATTGCTCACCGGCAGAGATGACGTGGAAATCTGGTGTTGACGCGGTCAGCTTTGGTGGCACTAAAAATGGCTTGATGGGCGTAGAAGCCGTCATCTTCTTTGACGAAAGTAAGGCTTGGGAATTCGAACTGCGGCGTAAGCGCGGGGCGCACCTGTTTTCCAAGCACCGTTACCTGTCGGCCCAGATGGCCGCCTATCTGCAGGATGACCTGTGGTTGAAATCGGCACGTAAAGCCAACGACAATTGCGCGCGTCTAGCGGACGGACTGCGCGCAGTTGGGGCCGAGTTCTTGCATGAACCTCAGGCGAATATGATTTTCGCAAGCTTTCCGCGCAGCCACCACAAACGCCTGAACGAGGCAGGCGCCGTGTATCATCTGTGGGGTGACACGTTGGACGGTGACGACGAAGACGAGATGCTGGCCTGCCGCCTTGTCTGTGACTGGTCCATCGAAACCGACCAGATCGATCGGTTTCTAAGCCTTCTTTAGCCGTGCTCCACTGCCCGGCTATTTCATCTCGGCCAAGTGCTTGTCCAGGTCGTCAAGACGATCCTGACCCCAGAACCTTTCACCGTCCGGGGTGATATAAAACGGCGCACCAAAAACACCTCGATCCACGGCTTCTTCGAGATTGGCGGCGTAGGTTTCAGCACCTACCAACAGGCCGCTGTCAGCAAGATTTGGATTAAACCCGGCCTGCTCCAGACAATCGCGGACAACGCCATCATCGGCGATATCTTTTTCTTCCGCCCAGCACGCTCGCAGGAAAGAATGGCACAGCATTCCGACATCCCCAGATCCATCCTGAATGGCCGCAATCACGGCATATGAGGACGGCGCCATGTTCGTCGGCCAGTGCGCAGGCTGCAGGTTCAACGGCATATCCAGATTGCGCGCTTGGCGTACCAGTTCCTGCGCGCGGTATTCAATCCGAGAAATATGCCGATCCTTTGGGGGCACCCCACCGGTTCGGCCAAACAAAGCGATGATATCCAGCGGTTTGTAATTGATCGTCGCGCCGTGCTTTGTCGCAATCTCTTCCAGCCGCGTCCCTGCCAAATAGGAATAGGGCGAGAGTGTCGCAAAAAAGTAGTCAATCTGGGCCATGTTCACTTTCTCCGCTGCGTTATCTTTGCGGGACGGTAGACCCATGCTAAGCGGTGTCAACATCACGAATCTGTCACATTGCCACTGCTGCCCGGGGAAAATCAGCCGATGCCGACACTTCACGAACCCAAGCTTATCGCTGGGAACGCCAATCTTCCACTTGCCGAAACCATTGCCCGCCGCATGAGCCTGCATCGCGGCGTTGACCAGGGGCTGGTCGATGCGCGGGTCGAACGGTTCAACGATGGCGAGATTTTCGTCGAGGTGTTCGAGAACGTGCGCGGTGAGGATATGTTCATTATCCAGCCGACCTCGAACCCTGCCAATGACAACCTGATGGAACTGCTGATCATCGCGGATGCCCTGCGCCGTTCATCCGCAGCCCGTATCACCGCTGTCATCCCGTATTTCGGGTACGCCCGTCAGGATCGTCGCACCAAAGCGCGTACGCCAATCAGCGCCAAGCTGGTGGCTAACATGCTGACCGGCGCGGGTATCGAACGGATCCTAACTATGGATCTGCACGCGGCTCAAATTCAGGGCTTCTTCGACATGCCGGTCGACAACCTATACGCATCACCGATCTTCGCTTTGGATGTGAAGAAGCAATTCAAAGATCAGATGGACGATCTGATGGTGGTCTCACCCGACGTCGGTGGTGTTGCGCGCGCCCGTGAATTGGCCAAACGCATCAATGCGCCCCTTTCCATCGTCGACAAACGCCGTGAAAAAGCTGGTGAAGTGGCCGAGATGACTGTGATCGGGGATGTGAAAGACAAGATCTGCCTGATCGTTGACGACATTTGCGACACAGCAGGCACACTGTGCAAAGCGGCACAGGTTCTTATGGATAACGGCGCGAAAGAAGTGCATTCCTATATCACCCATGGCGTCATGAGCGGACCCGCAGTTGAGCGTGTAACCAATTCGGTCATGAAATCACTCGTTCTTTCGGACACGATCCAACCAACAGCAGAAATCAATAAAGCCGCGAATATTCGCATCGTACCCACGGCGCCAATCTTCACTCAGGCAATTTTGAATATCTGGAATGGTACGAGCGTATCATCGCTGTTCGAGGACAAGACGCTGACACCGATCTACGAGTCGCTCTATCACATGGATTGACGACCGTATTTGCTGGCCGCTATGACCGTCTATATGAGCGCGAAATGTACATTGAACATTTCGCGCTCAATTCAATTGAAAATATGAAGGCCTGCCTATTCGGCGACCGTCATGATTTCTTCCAGCGGCTTCTTCATCTTTGCTACTTTCGGCACTTTCGCGTCTTCTCGCGGATGGCCGATGGCAACGATCATAATCGGCTTTTCGCGTTCCGGGCGTTTTAGAAGTTTGTTCAGAAATTTCATCGGATTGGGCGTATGGGTAAGGGACACGAGCCCGGCATGGTGCAGCGCAGCAAGAAGAAATCCAGTCGCGATCCCCGTGCTTTCAGGCACGTAGTAGTTCTTGAACCGAACCCCGTCATCAAAATGCCCCCAACGCTGGGCAAAAATCACGATCAGCCACGGCGCCTCTTCAAGATGCGGCTTCTGATCGTTGGTGCCAATTGGCTCAAGCGCCTTCAGCCACTCATCCCCTGCACCACCATCATAGAACTTGCGTTCCTCTTCTTCCGCCTCCTCCCGAATACGGCGCTTCATCTCCGGGTTCGATATGGCGACAAAGTGCCAGGGCTGATGATTAGCCCCTGATGGCGCTGTTCCAGCGGCGCGAATGCACTCTTCAATCACTGAGCGTGAAACCTTTCGGTCCGAGTAGTCGCGCACGGTATGACGGCGTTTCATCTTGTCATAGAACGCCAAGGCTTGGGCCAACATCTCTTCGTCAGATAAATCCATACGATCCGGAAGATCCAGGGCTTCGTATTCAATATGCTCTCTTGCAAACACCTATGAGGTCCTCCGGTTTCTTCAGCCTGTAGGTGAGATGACCAGATTTCTTTATGGAGCGACACGCGAGCGGGCGCAATCTTCGGTCACGGTGAATGTGATTCAGGAGATGTTCCAATCATCCTCGTGCGAGACTTCTCCAATCGCTGTCCAAGTTACCCGGATCCTGGCGACACGCGTATCAGACCAAGTGCGAAACACCGCATCAAATCCTTCTGGAGTTATGTCTTCAGCCTGAATTTCGGCACGCAGTGCAGAAGCTGTATCCACATCCCAAAGCGCCACACCTATCTGCACGATTGGCACCGAGCGGAACACATCGGAAAAGCGGATTGCTACGCGACGCTCTCGGGGTCCCTCACCGGTCCACATCACGCCACCATCGGCAAAATCGGAAAACAGGACCTGTTCGCCCTGATCAATACCGATGGGATGAGTTTGAAACTTTTTCATCTATCGTCTTTTATTGTTCAATTCCTGTAGCTTAACTTGAACGAATGGCAAAATCACGACAAAAAACGGCCCCGAAAATACGGGGCCGTTCCAACTGTTCAATATGTCATGAGCGCCTACAGGCTCATATGTGTTCCTAGGGCTTCCATGTCGGCCAGCAGCTTGGCAGCATCGTCGACGATGGTCTGATCGTCGCCAGCCTTCGCTGCCTCGTGCGAGGCGCGGGCTTCGGCGATCAGGTCATCCAGATGCGACCGGGTCACTTCGGCAACCGGGATGGCCTTTTCGGCCAGAACCGAAAGGCCATCGCCATTGATCTGAGCAAACCCACCGGTGACCAGATATTCGCTGGAACCTTCGGGTGCCTCGACCTTCAGGATGCCCGGGCGCAGCGTGGTGATAGTGGGGGCATGATCGGGCATTGCCGTCATGTCCCCGTCCGCGCCGGGAATCTGGACCGCCGTCGCCGCAAGCGAAGCAAGGCTCCGCTCGGGGCTGACGAGGTCGAATTGCATCGTGTTTGCCATCAGGTGTGCTCCTTAGGCGGCTTCTGCGGCCATCTTCTCCGCTTTGGCGATCACGTCGTCGATGCCGCCAACCATAAGGAAGGCTGCCTCGGGCAGGTGATCGTATTCGCCGGCCACAACGGCCTTGAACGACGAGATGGTGACATCCAGCGCGACCTGAACGCCGGGCGAGCCGGTGAAGACTTCGGCCACATCGAACGGCTGCGACAGGAAGCGTTCAATCTTACGGGCACGGGCCACGGTCAGTTTGTCCTCTTCCGACAGTTCGTCCATGCCGAGGATGGCGATAATGTCTTGCAGCGACTTGTAGCGCTGGAGGATCTGCTGAACGTCGGTCGCAACCTTATAGTGCTCTTCACCAACGATCGCCGGGTCAAGCAGACGCGAGGTCGAGTCGAGCGGGTCAACCGCAGGGTAGATACCCTTTTCCGAGATCGCACGGTTAAGAACGGTGGTCGCGTCAAGGTGCGCGAACGAGGTTGCCGGAGCGGGGTCGGTAAGGTCGTCCGCAGGTACGTAGATCGCCTGAACCGAAGTGATCGAGCCAGCCTTGGTCGAGGTGATGCGTTCTTGCAGGGCGCCCATGTCGGTGGCCAGTGTCGGCTGGTAGCCCACGGCTGAAGGAATACGACCCAGCAGAGCCGAAACCTCGGAACCCGCCTGCGTGAAGCGGAAGATGTTGTCGACGAAGAACAGAACGTCGGTACCGGACTGGTCACGGAACTGCTCGGCCAGGGTCAGACCGGTCAGAGCAACACGTGCACGCGCTCCCGGAGGTTCATTCATCTGACCGTAAACCAGCGCAACCTGCGATTCCGAAAGGTTGTCCGGCTTGATCACGTTCGATTCGATCATTTCCCAGTACAGGTCGTTACCTTCACGGGTCCGTTCGCCAACACCCGCGAACACCGAAAAGCCCGAGTGTACTTTTGCAATGTTGTTGATCAGTTCCATGATCAGAACGGTTTTACCCACGCCGGCGCCGCCGAACAGGCCGATCTTACCGCCTTTGGCGTAGGGAGCCAGCAGGTCAACAACCTTGATGCCTGTCACCAGAATTTCCGACTCGGTCGACTGTTCGTCGAACTCGGGTGCGGGCTGGTGGATCGCGCGTGTTTCAGTTGCCTCAACCGGACCTTTTTCGTCGATCGGCTCACCGACCACGTTCAGGATGCGGCCCAGGGTGGCGTTGCCAACCGGAACCGAGATCGGCGCGCCGGTGTCGGTGACAGCCTCACCTCGGACCAGACCTTCGGTCGCGTCCATTGCGATGGTGCGGACGGTGTTTTCACCCAGGTGCTGAGCAACTTCCAACACCAGGCGCTTGCCGTTGTTGGTTGTTTCCAGCGCGTTCAGAATTTCAGGCAGCTGATCTTCGAAGTGCACGTCGACGACGGCCCCGATGATCTGTGTGACTTTGCCTTTTGCATTCGCCATGTTTCGTCTCCGGTTTTCTTACAGCGCTTCGGCGCCGGAAATAATTTCAATCAGCTCGTTGGTGATCACGGCCTGACGCGAGCGG
>JBFOLN010000030.1:0-7435 GCA_040829945.1 Ruegeria sp. | reverse complement strand
GGAAAACAAAAGACCCCGCCGAGAACGGCGGGGCAAGGCGTAGTGCCTTGTGTCAGGCCACAGGCACCGGCGGTTTTCGTGATATCAGTTGTGCATCTCGGCCCGGATCTGCTGGCGCAGAACGTCGATCGGCACGGTCTTGCCATCGCGTTTGAAGCACCAATAAGTCCAGCCGTTGCAGGAAGGTGCGTTCTCAAGATGTGCGCCAACTTGATGGATCGAACCTTTGACATTGTCGCCTACCAGCGTGCCATCGGCGCGAACTTTGGCTTTGTGGCGCTGGTTCATCGAGTAAAGCTCTTCGCCCGGGCGCAGCATCCCACGTTCGACCAACTGGCCGAAAGGAACGCGCGGCTCGGCGCGTTTGCTGGCGCTGACTTCCAGCGCCTCGCGGTCGAATTTGCGCACCTTCGAGATCCGCTTCTCGGCCACTTTGCGATAGCTTTCTTCGCGCTCGATGCCGATGAATTCACGGCCCAGCATCTTGGCGACGGCACCCGTTGTGCCGGTGCCAAAGAACGGATCCAAAATCACGTCACCCGGATTGGTCGAGCCAATCAGAACGCGGTGCAGCAGAGACTCGGGCTTCTGAGTCGGATGCGCCTTGTCCCCATTTTCGTCCTTCAGGCGCTCATGCCCGGTGCAGATCGGCAGAACCCAGTCACTGCGCATCTGCACCCCTTCGTTCAGCGCTTTCAGAGCTTCATAGTTGAACGTGTATTTCGCGCCTTCGCGCTTCGACGCCCAGATCATCGTCTCATGCGCATTGGTGAACCGCTTGCCGCGGAAATTCGGCATCGGGTTCGACTTGCGCCATACGACGTCGTTCAAAATCCAGTATCCCGCGTCCTGCAGGGCTGAGCCTACGCGGAAGATGTTGTGGTACGAGCCGATCACCCAGATCGCGCCGTTCGGCTTGAGCAGACGATGCGCCGCCTTCAGCCATTCACGCGTGAACTGGTCATAAGCACCGAAGCTTGAGAATTGATCCCAGTGATCGTCGACCGCATCCACCTGGCTGTTATCGGGGCGATGCAACTGGCCTTTTAGCTGCAGATTGTAGGGCGGATCCGCAAAGATCAGATCAACCGACGCCTCGGGCAGACTGTTCATCACATCGATGCAGTCCCCAGAAAGAATCGTGTTTAAAGGGAGCGCTTTTGCGCCCTTTTTGGTGGTCGTTGTCATATCACTGCCTCAAGTATCCACGGCGCTTTTGCGCTCATTTGGTTGAGACAAGGATGAGTCAAAGACGATTCGTCGTCAATTTCTTTTTTGAATCAGCGACTTACGATTTACTCTTGATACAAGATATTGTGTACGGTCTTGAACGAACGCCTATGATGTGGGGTCACGCCAAGATTTTGCAGCGCCTCGCGGTGCTGTTTTGTCGGATATCCGGCATTTGCCTCCCAGCCGTAGCCGGGATGCTGTTGCGCTAAATCCACCATCAGCTGATCGCGCCAGTTTTTCGCGATGATCGAAGCCGCCGCAATCGACACAGATTTACCATCTCCCTTGATCACGGCTTCGGACGGTATTTGCAGCCCATTGGGAATCATATTCCCGTCGATTAGAAGGTAATCGGGTGCCGGATCCAGTGCCTGCACCGCGCGCACCATGGCCAGATGCGAAGCACGCAAGATATTGAGCTCATCAATCTCGGCGACCGAGGCCTCGGCCACGGCGATCTCGGCCCGGTCCCGCAACTCTGCCTCCAACGCTGTGCGTCGCTTGAGCGAGAGCTTCTTGGAATCGTTCAGACCCTCGGGAATATCGTCGGGGTTCAGGATCACGGCAGCCGCAACCACAGGTCCGGCCAACGGGCCGCGCCCGACCTCATCCACGCCTGCTATCCGGATATGGCCCTGCGCGTGCAGACCCTGTTCGAGTTTATAATTCGGTTTTGTCATCCCTTCGGAAAACCGCGTTTTCACAGCCGCCGCAACAAAAAAAGAGAGGGCAGCGTACGCCACCCACTCTCATCGCGGTGCTGTTTTGCACCACTCCTGCTCGACCGTGTTACTTGTAAACGACGCGGTATCCGTGATGGCGCAGGCATGCAGGTTCATACGCCCGCTTCACCTTGTTGCCATTCCAGAACCCGACCTTGCACTCTTGCGGCAGGCTGTTGGCATGTTTGTAGTGCTTGTTGAGGCACTTTGTTCCCAGCAGCGGACGCTGCCCGTAGTTGTCGTGCTGGCGCAGGCAGCGTTGTGGCAGGTCATAGCGTGCCACGTGTCTGGGCATAGGCTTCACCTTGGTATGCTTGACCTGAGGCGCGGTTTGCACGTGGTTGTACTGTCGCGCGGCCTTCTCACGATCCTTGCGCTTTTCCTTGTTATAGTAATGCACCCCCGCGCCAATGATCGCGATCGCGGCCAACCCCCCGAGGATATCCCCCGTATCCGCAGCACGCGCCTTTGAGGCCGACACGCCAGTAATCGCCATAGCCGTCGCGATGATGAGAGCAATGAATTTCTTGTGCATGATGCCTGTCCTTTCCGAGATTTTTGGCGACCCCGTGATGGACCGCGTCTTTGATGCCTCAACACTGGGTCCACCCCCGTCAGACAAGCAATATCGGCCTCGTGTTATTGGATATCAGGCGCTGCAACCCCCTTTGGACATTGAATATCAGCCCAAGCCATGCGCAGGATGCAGCTTATGAAACAGATCTTCTCTTCTCTGGTCGCAGCTGCGCTGATATCGGTGGCCCCGGTGGCTTTGGCCGCGGAATGTTATGCCGATTACAAGGCCAAACAGGACGACCCTCTGCGCCTGCACTACGGCGTGATGCAGGTGTCGTCCTGCGACAAGGGTCAGGCAACGAGTGAAGTCGCCCAGCGCCTCAGCGGTTCAGGGTGGACCCTGCTGAATGTCCAGTCCGTTTTTGGGCCGGAAGGGTTGGATCAAAGGAAGGCCAATGCCGGAAAATTCTATCTCCGTTTCTGAGGCGAGACGCTCGGGCGTGCGTCTTGTCGGTCTGGGCATTGCCGCCATTGTCGTGATCCTGATCACCGCTGCGCTGTTCCTGTTCTGGACACTGCCCGATGCCAACGCCTTCAACGCCCGCGTCGAACGGTTGTTTGTCGAGGCGGATCTGACCTCACAAACCGAAATCCGGTTGCTTGAGATTCTGGCCCAATCGGGGACGGCCTTTGCCGATACGCTGTCCAGCTACCGCATGGTGATCTATGTGCTGCTGGTCTTTGCCTGCGCGATGATGATCTCGGCCCTTGTGTTTCTGGTGATGCTGGCGCTGCTGAACCGGCGGATGGCACAGATCGAACGCACCGGCATTCAGGTGACATCCTTGCTGATCAGCCGCGAAGAGAACACCGTCTACCTCAACAACATGGACTTCAAACTGACCCCAGCGGCGATGGAGACCCTCTCGGTTTTGGCGGAATCCCGGTTGGATGATGAGGTCCTGTCAGGCGCGCAGATCGAGGCGACGATCTCGGGTCGCGATGCCGCCGATTGTGACGAGGCTGCAGGCGCCACCCGTATAAAACGGCTGCGCGACGCCTTGGGCAATCAGATGGTCAGTGAGCTGCTGGTCAAGAACATCGCAAAAAAGGGCTACATGCTGTCGATCGAAAAAGACGTCATCCAGATGGTTTAAAGCGTTTCGAGTTTTCGTTGAAGCGCCCTGTATCGCTTTTCGCGTTCGACCGAAGGGAGAGGCAGCGAATAAGCAATACAACAAAAACTTGAAACGCTTTTGGCCGCAGGAAAACCCGCGCCCCTCTTGGAATGCCCGACCAAAACGCCCATTCTATAGGGACCCCGGGCAAGGGAGGGATGGCGATGAACGTCCACACCACACCAAAATCCAACGGTTATGACATCTCGGTCGAACATCTGTCCGACAGGATCGCGATTTTTCGCGATGGCCTCATGTTGGCCGAAAGCCAGAACGCCAAGGTGATGTATGAAACCCGGCTGCCGCCGACGATCTACGTCCCACGCGCGGATGTGTGCGTCGATCTGAGCGGCGAAACCGGCCTGCAAACCTTTTGCCCCTTCAAGGGAACCGCGACCTACCACGATATCAATCTGCCCGGAGATCGCCTGGCCAATTCGGTATGGGCCTATGACGACGCCCTGCCAGAGAGTGCTGCAATTCAAGGGCATATTGGGTTCATGCCCAGTGCCTATACGGATATCGACCTGGGCAAGAACCAACTGCGCGACACCGAAGACAGCAATATAAGCGGTCCACTGATCGACTGGCTGATGCGTGGGGCGTCGCTGTCGGATACACCCGAAGCATTCACCAAGGCGCTGGCCGAAAAGATGCTGGAACACGGTATCGCGATCCAGCGCCTCAGCATTCTTGCATGGTCCCTGCATCCCCTGATCGCGGGGAAACACTTCATCTGGGAAAAGGGCGAGGATGAGATCCTGACCCGCGCGCCCACCTACGAAATCTACGACCACCCCGCGTTCATCAACAGTCCCTTGCGCCATGTCTCGAACGGGCTCGGAGGCGTGCGCCAAAGGGTGAACGACGAGAACCCGCATAACAGCTTTCCCATCATTGAAGATCTGCGCGCCAAAGGGGCCACGGACTATGTCGCCATGCCGCTGCCCTTCTCGGACGGTCGAACAAACGTACTAACCCTCAGCTGCGATCATCCCGATGGGTTCACGACAGAGAACCTTGGGCTGGTATTCGAATGCTCCGCCGTGATCGCCCGCTTTTACGAGGTGTTCATGCAACGCGAAAACGCACAGGTTCTGCTGGAAACCTATGTCGGCAAACGCTCAGGCGCGCGCGTGCTGGGCGGAGAGATCCGACGCGGCGACGGGGATGAGATTGATGCGGCCATCATGTTCTGCGATCTGCGAAACTCGACCAGCCTGGAGGAGAGCCTTGACCGGGATGCCTATATCAATCTGCTGAATGAGTTCTTTGAGACGGTCTCGGGTATCGTGGATGAAAACGGGGGCGAAGTTCTGAAATTTATCGGCGACGCCGTTCTGGCCGTTTTCCCAGCGGGTGAGGAACCCGCGCAGGCCCGCACGAATGCCCAACAGGCGGCAACAGAAATCGTCGAAAAACTCGCCGAACTTCGCTCAGCGGATCCTGATATCCACTGCGACTGCTCGATCGGCGTGTCCTTTGGCCGGGTGACCTATGGCAATGTCGGCTCACGTGAGCGGCTGGATTTCACCGTTATCGGACAAGCCGCCAACGTCGCTGCGCGTCTGGGTGAGCATAGCAAATCGACCGGTTACCGTATTGTTGTCTCGCAAGACATTGAGCCCGCATGCTGCAATGCAATCCCACTTGGTGATATCAAACTGCGCAACGTGTCCCAGCCGGTCACTTGTTTTGCACTGCGAACGGCGGCTGATGCTGAGGTCGGTGATCCAGTTTAACCTCGGCGAATACTCAAGCTCACTGCGTTCGATTTGGTTCGACCATATGATGCGCAGACTAGATTGGGTCCCGTCCCGCCACCCTGACGATTGGTGCAAAATGCGCCAGCTCTAGCCTGCACCCAACAAGATCAAAGCGGTCTGCGCCGGTGATATTGTGCTTTGAAGTTGCGCTATCTGACTGCGCGCCAGATACGTATCGGTCAGTTTCTGAATGGCTTCAGGATCTGTGAATTGGGCCAGATCATCCGATCCGGTTAAGCCTGCCAAACGGTCCTTGAACACCTCAAGCTGCCTGTCCAGATCGAGCTGCGAAAACGAGGATGGCAGACCAAGCGCGGTCTCCATCATGCTACGTAGGGGTGGCCAGCCCATCAAATCGAACCATTTAGTATCCGCGCTGCTGTCACCGGCAGCCAGTTCGCCAAGCGCATGTTGCGCGTAGAGGGAAATCCGCATGGTCTCATTCGTCTCACCGACCGAAACTTCGAAGCGGGACACCAGATTGTCTTCGGCGATCTTCTCCATATTCGTGATCAGGCCGGTCTTGCGCACCTCTCCGGGGCCAAAACCGAACGCTTGAGAAAACTCGCGATATCGCTTGTCAGACAACCGGTTGGACAGGGCATCATCGGCTCTGGTTCCATCCTCCAAGATCTTTTGGATGAAGAACCGATTGTTGATGTCGTCTTCCAACCCGAAGGCGCCCAAGGCCACCTGTAACAACCGACGATCCGACACCAGATCTTCGGCAGATTGAACCTTGCTTATGTTTTCCAGAAAATACTGCGTGTCCCTCTGATTGACGCTGGAATTCGTAAAGCTGTCCAGTTGCGCTTCATTGGTCCGCTGCAAAAAACGCCAGCCGACAATACCGCCAGAGGGTATTACAGGCTGGAACGTCATTGCTGGTACGCCATCAACCGCTCTTCCCGTGGTAGCAAGGAGCGGAGGGATTTGAGGCATTTATAGTATTGCTCGGCCACCAGAGCTTCGGTCGCCTCGCTCAGAACACGACGACTGTCTGAATCCGTGAACACCTGGCTTAGTTCCTCAACCCGGCGCAGCAATTGCTGGCGCGCCTGATCAGGCTCCATATCACCAGACAGCACCAATTGAGCAGCGTAACAAACGCGGCGTACAGGCGTTGTGACTTCGTCCGGGTGGATCGCATCGCGCAGTCGCAAAACGTTGGCTTGCGGTGTCATGATCGAAAACCGGCTGCGGCGGTCTCCATTTTCGATCACTACACCATTGATCAACACCCGCTCTTTCGGGGCAAGTTTCAGGACCAGGCCACTCATCCGGCGGCCCTCATGTGTCGCAGACCGCGCAAAACCGCCATGTTGATCTCCAGCAAAGGTTCTACCGTCGCAGTGTTCCCCAAAACCTGTGCGCTGTGCTGCTCCGTAAACTCGGCCAAGTAGAAAATCCGCGCGCGCAAGTCCTTCGGAAGCGAGTTATCCGAGTCCGCCACGCCCGTCGCCAGAACGGTCCACAACCGCCGATTTTCATGCAATGCCTGAACAAATCCTGAAAAATCCGTTGCCTTCCGGGCCGCTGCTGCCTTGAGACGATGCGTGATTTTCGAAATCGCCTCATACTCTGCATCCCGCGGCGTGCGGGTCGGAGCGGCAGATTGCGCATAGGCGCGTTGAGCGTAGTTTTTCGGTGTCACTTGAAATCCTTCCAATAGGCCGTCTTCAGGCAGTCAGGACCGGGGCGCGGTGTTTACGCCCCGGCCAGGTTCCGGATTTAGCGGAACAGAGACAGGATCGACTGCGGCGCCTGGTTGGCAATCGAAAGCGACTGGGTGGCCAGCTGCTGCTGCACCTGCAGCGCCTGCAACCGGGCCGAGGTTTCTTCCATATTGGCGTCCACCAATGAGCCGATGCCCGATTTAAACGAGTCAGTCAGGTTCGAAATGAACTCTTTCTGGGTCTCGATCCGGCCCTGGGCCGAACCGAATGCGGCCGAAGCGTCGATCGAGGTGTCGATCAGCGATTCAACAGCTGCCAGCGCGGCGGTTGCTCCCGGACCGGTC
>JBFOLN010000029.1:0-113939 GCA_040829945.1 Ruegeria sp. | reverse complement strand
GGCGGCGGTCGAAGACGCCAAAATCGAGGATGTCGCTGACGCCGTTGACGATAAAAGCAATGCCGATGCGGATGATAAAGCCGATGCCGAAGCCGCCCCCGAAGCAGAGGTAGTATCCGAAGCCGAAGCCGAAGCCGAAGCCGAAGCCGAAGCCGAAGCCGAAGCCGCTTCTAAGGCTGTCGAAGAGGTTGCGCCTGCAGAAGAGAAAGTAATCGAACGCACCGTCGAAAAGCGCGGCGGGTTTATCCCGGCGCTGCTGGGCGGCGTTGTTGCGGCCGGAATCGGGTTTGCCGTGGGCAGCGGCGGGTTTTTGTCCAGTGGGGCAGATAGCTCGGACGCAATTTCCGCGCTCGAGTCGAAGCTTGCGGAACAATCCGATCAGATTGCCCAACTAACAAAATCTCTTGCTGATGGGCCGGATGTCGCGGGCTTGTCGGGTCAGATCAAGGCTTTGTCAGACAAGCTATCGCCGGTAGAAAACGATTTAAGCTCCGTGAAGACCAGTGTCGAAGGCCTGACCGGTAAGGTCGATCCGTTGGAGGAACGCCTGACCGCGCTTGAGAAACAACCGCTTGAGGCAAATGTCTCGCCCGAGGCCACAGCCGCGTTCGAGGCGGAGCTGAAGAAAATGCAGGATTCCCTGGCCGCGCAACGCAGCGAAGTCGAAAAGATGGTCTCGGATGCGCAGGCGTTAGAGGCAAAAGCTTCGGCCGAAGCGCGCGCAGCGACCAACGCGGCCATTCTGTCGCGTCTGCATGGTCAATTGGATGCGGGCCAGCCCTATGAAGATCTGGTCTCTGAACTAAAAGCCGGTGGTGTCGACGTACCCGATGCCTTGGCTGCGTCGTCGAAGGACGGAGTTGAGACGCTTTCGGCGCTGCGCAGCTCGTTTGCCCCCGCGGCCCGCGCCGCACTGGCGGATGCCCGTGATGCCGATAAAGGCACCGGCTTGGTTGCATTCTTGCAGCGCCAGACAGGCGCGCGGTCGGTGACCCCGCAAGAGGGCGACGATCCGGACGCGGTCCTGTCGCGTGCTCAGGCAGCGTTGGCAGATGGTGATGTCTCAAAGGCGCTGACCGAATTGAAATCCCTGCCCGAAGCGGCGCAGACCGCATTGGCGGATTGGGAGCAGGCGGCACAAACACGGGTCTCTGCCGTCGAGGCCGCAAACACGCTTGCTTCAAGCCTGAACTCGAACTGAAGGACCTGCCATGCTGTGGTCATTGTTAAAGATCCTTGTTTTTGTTGCGATTATCGGCCTGCTGGCCATGGGTGCAGGGTTCCTGATGGAATCATCAGGCGGCGTGCAGATTACCGTCGCGGGCACGGAATACACGCTGGGGCCACTGCAATCGGTGATCGCGCTGGGCGTGTTGGTGTTTGCGGTTTGGTTGTTCTTCAAGCTGCTGACGCTGTTGATTGCGACGCTGAAATTCCTCAACGGTGATGAAACCGCCCTTTCACGCTATTTCGACCGCAGTCGTGAAAAGCGCGGATATCAGGCGCTGGCGGACGGTCTGATGGCGCTGGCTTCGGGCGAAGGGCGCGTTGCGATGACCAAGGCCAATAAGGCCGAGAAGCTGCTGAACAATCCGGAACTGACCAATTTGCTGGTGGCACAGGCCGCTGAGATGACTGGCGATACCAAGAAAGCGTCCGAGACCTACAAAAAGCTGGTCACCAACAACGCCACACGATTTGTCGGCGTGCGCGGAATCATGAAGCAGAAGCTGGCCGAAGGCGATGATGAGACCGCGCGCAAACTGGCTGAGAAAGCGCTGGCCCTGAAACCCCGGCATGAAGAGACACAGGACGTGTTGCTAAACCTGCAGACCAAGGCGCAGGATTGGGCTGGTGCGCGCTCCACGCTGACGTCAAAGCTCAAGGCCGGGTACTTGCCACGCGATGTGTTCAAACGGCGCGATGCGGTCTTGGCTTTGTCCGAGGCCAAGGTGCTGCTGGATGACACGGCAACCGTTGAACAGCAGGAACACGCGATTGAGGCGAACCGCCTGTCGCCCGATCTTGTCCCGGCAGCCGCCATGGCCGCGCGCGCCTATATCGAAAAGGGTAAACCGCGTGCAGCCACCAAGATTCTGAAAAAGGCGTGGGAGGTTCAGCCTCACCCCGATCTGGCCCATGCCTTTGCCGAAATCGCACCGGACGAAACGCCCGAACAGCGGATCAAGAGGTTCACAGCGCTGACCCGCATTCACCCGGAGAATATGGAAACGCGCCTGATCCTGGCCGAGCTCAATATCGTAGCCGAAGACTTCCCCGAAGCCCGTCGCGCGCTGGGCGATGTGGTTGAAAAACAAGGGGATGCACGGGCCTACACGCTGATGGCCGCGATTGAACGGGGCGAGGGTGCCTCGGACGCAGTGGTTCAGGGCTGGCTGGCCAAGGCGCTGAACGCGCCGCGCGGTCCGCAATGGGTCTGCACCAATTGCCACGACATTCAGCCCGAATGGGGCCCGGTCTGCCAGAACTGCGGCAGCTTCGATACGCTCAGCTGGCAGACGCCTCAGACGCCCGAGATTGCCAGTGCGACGGGTGTGCACATGCTGCCTCTGATCGTCGGAGCACTTGAGGATCAGTCAGAGGCTGAAGAGGAATCGGAAGCAGAAGCGCCCGAGGCGGAAGAAGTGATTGAGGTAAACGCTGAGCCTGTGACAGTCGAGGAAGAGAAGCGAGTCTAGCCCGCTACGGCGTTTCGCCCGTATACGTCCAGCGATACTTAGGTGGGGTCGGGCCTTTGTTGCGCCCGCCCTGCTGCATCTGCTCCCACGCATGCGCTAAAATCCCGACCGAACGCGAGAGGCAAAACAGACCACGTGCAAGGGGCGGGGCAAAGCCCAGCTCGGCATAGATGACGGCGGTGGCCCCGTCGATATTCATCGGAACCGGTTTGCCTTTTCGACGTCTGAGTGCAGTTTCCACATCGCGCCCGATTTTCATATACCGTCCCTCACACGCGCCTGCATCAATGGCTTCTTCGACCAAGTCCATCAGTTTTGGCGCGCGTGGGTCTGTTGGCGTATGAAATCTGTGGCCAAAGCCGGGCAGAATCTTTCCGTTACGCGCGATCCAGTCATCCAATATTGCATCCAGATCATCGGACCGCGCTTCAATAAATTGGTAAAGCTCGACCGCTTGCTCTCCGGCCCCGCCATGAACATCCCCGAGCATGTTGACTGCGCTGGCCATGGCGTTGTTCAGTGGTAGGCCGCAGGTCACCGCCATGCGCGCGGTCGCGATCGAAGGCGCTTGCGGGCCGTGATCCACAGCTGCAACCAAAGCCGCTTCGAACAATCGAGCCTGCGGTGGTGTTGGCCTGTCACCGCGCACCATCAGCCAGATCATTTCTGCGAAGCCAACTGTCCCGATCAGGTTTTCAATCGGTTGCCCGCGCAGCGCAATCCGCCCGGGTTCCATATCAATGATGGCCGTCTGCCACCAATCGGCTACGTCACTCATATGATCCCCTCGTGCCGTAGGGCCTCGATCTCGGCGTCTGACAAACCAAGTTCGGACCAGATCGTTGCATTGTGGGCGCCAAGTGCAGGTGGAGCGCTCTGTGGCATCTTGCGTTCGCCATCCATAACAACCGGGCTGCCAGCCAGACGCATGTTTTCACCGTACGCCGAGAGGGTTCCGATCAACCCTCGACCATCCATTTGTTCGTCTGCCAAAGCCTCAGGCACCGTCAAAACCTGCCCAGCAGGTACGCCGAGTGCGTTCAATTCGCGAACCCAATCCGCAGCTGGGCGGGTGGCTAACGTGCGTTCGAGTTTCTGCCGAAGGGCATGGCGGTTCTGCTTGCGATCCTCGCGGGTCTTGTAGTCGGGGTGGGTCAGCAAATCGTCTCTGCCCAAATGTTTAGCCAGGGCTTGCCATTGCTCATCCCGATTGGCCGCGATGTTGATCGGGCTATCGGTTGTGGCGAAGGTACCGGATGGGGCCGAGGTCGTGTTTTCGTTGCCATGGGCACCCGGCAGAACGCCCCCCAATAGATAGTTCGAAACAACCCAACCCATTGTCGAGACAACGGCCTCGGTCATTGCAACGTCTAAAAATGTGCCGCGTGGATTGGCGTTCAAGGCTGCGCTGATTGCAAAGGCTGCGGTCAATCCACCCACTGTATCTGCCAGAGGATAGCCGACCCGGTAAGGCGCCGTATCGGGCGCGCCGGTAATGGACATGACGCCGCTGAGGCCCTGAACAATCTGGTCATAGGCTGGATCGTTGCGACGCGGCCCGTTCTGACCAAATCCGCTGATCGCGCAATAAATCAGGTTGCAGTTTTCAGCACGCAATTCCTCATAACCTAGCCCCAAGCGGTCCATGACTCCGGGGCGGAAGTTCTCAACAAGAACGTCAGCGGTTTGAACCAGCCTTTTCAGCAGCGCCTTCCCCTGCTCGGCCTTCATGTCCAGCGTAACGGATTTTTTGTTGGCGTTCTGAGCCAGAAAGCTGATGCCCATTCCGACCTTGTTCCGGTCGGGGTCCGCGCCCAGCACACGGGCAAGATCACCTGTGCCGGGGCGTTCAACCTTGATGACCTCGGCCCCCATCAGCGCAAGCTGATAGCAACAATAGGGGCCCGCCAGAACATTGGTTAGGTCAAGGACGCGGACCCCCGAGAGTGGCTCAGTCACCATCTGCGATCCCGGCTGCACGCGCTTTTGCACGACGTGCGCGGTAGCTTGGCAGCAGGACCAAAAGTAGGGCGATGACCAGCAGGCCCAGCGTCATCGGGCGTTCCCAAATGAAGGCGATACCGTCGTAGAGCTGCATGGAGCGGGCGAAATTATCCTCCATCATACCGCCGAGGATGAAGCCGATCAGCAAGGGAGCAAGTGGATAGTCCGCAAATTTCAACGCGGTCGCGCAGACCCCGAACCCAACGAGTATCAGCAGTTCAGTGGCGTTGTTCTGCCCGATATAGGCCCCCATTAGGGTGAAGAACAGAATGAACGGGATCAGATAGTTGCGCGGAACTGCCAGCACCTTGGCGATGTACGGGATCAGCGGCAGGTTCAGGATCAGCAGGACGAGGTTACCGATAAACATCGACATGATGACTGCCCAGAAGATCTGCGGCTCGTCGATCATCAGACGCGGACCGGGTGTAACGTTCAGCGCGATCAGCGCACCAAGCAGGATGGCGGTGGTTCCCGATCCAGGAATGCCCAGCGTTAGCAGCGGTACGAAGGAACCCGTACAAGCTGCGTTATTTGCTGCTTCAGGCGCAGCAAGTCCTTTAATAGAGCCTTTTCCAAACTCTTCCTGCTCTTCTTTCGGAGCGATGTTGCGTTCGACCGCATAGCCGAGGAAGCTCGCGATAGTCGCCCCCGCGCCTGGCAGGACTCCGATAAAGAAACCCTGTGTGGATTGGCGTCCAATGACCGGGGCGATGGCCTTTGCCTCGTCTTTCGTGATGCGCAGGTCTTTGATTTCGCCATCATCGCCTTGCAAGTCTTTGGGTTTGAGGACGAGAAACAGGGCCTCTGGCAAGGCGAACATCGCCATGGCCAGTGTAATGAAACCAAACCCGGACTGCAGATCCATGATACCCATGGTGAAGCGCGGTAGGTTGAACAACGCACCTTCGCCCACGGTCGCCATGATCAGACCAAGAATGGTCATGATAAGCGCCTTTGCTACCTGCCCAGAGCCTGCGAAAGCGGCAATGGCAGACAGGCCGACAACCATCAGCGCAAAGTATTCGGCAGAATGGAACAACAATGCGACCGAAGACAGAGCTGGGGCGAACACCATCAGTAGGATCGCACCCAGTGTACCACCGGCGAAACTGGCAATCGCAGCGATGGTCAGCGCTTTACCAGCTTTGCCCTGTCGCGCCATCGGATAGCCGTCGAAGCTTGAGGCCACCGTACCCGCGACCCCCGGAGCGTTCAGCAGGATGGACGAAGTTGAGCCGCCGAAAATTGCACCATAGTAGACGCCCGCCAGAAGGATCAGAGCGGCGGATGGGTCTCCCATCGAAATCGCAACCGGGATCATGATCGCGATGATCGACATTGGCCCCAGCCCGGGCAACATGCCGATGAATGTACCGATCAGGCACCCCGCGATGACCATCAGGAGGTTTTGAAGCGAGAAGGCCGTTTGCAGGCCGATCAGAAGTCCTTCAAGCATGTCAGCCTCCGAACACGCCCGGCAGTGGACGCATGTAAATTCCAAGAACTTGCTGAACCAGATACCAGACGGCTCCGGTTGCAATCAGGGCGACGGGCAGCATGATGTGCCACTTGCGTTCACCCAAGATGTACGAGCCGAGGATCAGAAAGGCCGATGTAGCAATCAGAAATCCGACCGGGCGCAGACACAGAGCGTAGACGACCATCAGAACCAGCAGCGAAATTGCCTGCCCAAGATGGTATTCCCCGAGACGTCGGTAATCGATATCCGCCTCTTTCAGCTCGCTTTTCTCAAAGCCCAGCAGAATGATTGTTGATGCGATGATCCCCAGTATGGACAGAACCTTGGGGAAAGTGCTGGGCCATATGGGATTTCTTTGCATGAAGGGAGGCAGGCCACCATCCATCGTGAACCAGGCCGCATAACCGTAGGTTAGACAAATCCCCAGCAGAACAAGCGCGATCCAGCGATCCAGCGCCATGGTGTCCCCTCCCGTTTTGGTGTTTTGTATTTGGGGGCAGAGCGGATTACCGCTCTGCCGAAGCCGCCTTTAAAGGAAGCCCAGTTTCTTCATCAGATCGCTGATCTGTTTTTCCTGATCTTCAAGGAAGGTCGAAAAGTCGTCGCCCGAGTTGTGGATGTTCACCCAACCATTTCGCGCACGTACTTCTTCCCATTCAGGCGTGTCGTACATTTTGGTTATGGCGTCCTGATAGGCGACCAGCTTGTCTTCGGGCAGTCCGGGGGCTGCGAAGAACCCGCGCCAGTTGACGAAAGTGGTGTCGATGCCCTGTTCCTTCATGGTCTGGGCATCCGGGGCTGCATCTACACGCTCTTCTGCGGTTACGCCGATGATTTTCACCTCACCCTGATTGGCCAGATCGACCGCTTCCGAGAAGCCGGTCGACAATGCCGCTATCTCACCGGACAGCAGTGCTGCCATCGCCTTACCGCCTGCATCGTAAGGGATGTATTTGACGCCCAGCGCATCTTTGCCGGCCGCTTCCATCACCATGGCTGCCACCAGATGGTCCATACCACCCGGAACCGAGCCGCCGCCGATGGCGGTAGCACCCGGATCAGCGTCATAGGCTGCCAGCAGGTCTGCCATCGAGTTGATCGGGCTGTCTTTGCCAACAACGATTGCCGCATAGTCCCCGATGGTGCCCGATACCAAAGTCAGGTCACGGAAGTTATGCGGGAACACGCCCGTCAGAGACCGGATCACGATGGGCGTCGAATTGACCATCAGGGTTCCGTGATTGCTTTCGGCGTTTTCGATCAAATAGCCGATGGCTTTACCGCCCCCGCCGCCTGACATGTTTTCGTAGGACGCGGTGCCAACCAGCCCTGCGTTTGTCAGTGCCTCTCCGGTACCGCGCGCAGTACCGTCCCAGCCGCCACCAGCGCCGCCGGGGATCAGAAAGTGGATGCTATCGACAACCTGGTCTTGCGCCAGCGCAGGGCCAGTCAGGCCGACTGCGGCCACAGCTGCGATCAGGGCCCGACGGCCCAGCGTGAATTTTGTCATTATGTCCTCCCATTTGACATCCGGCCGCGGGGCGGCTCAGATTATTCCGAAGTTTAAACACACGAACCTGACATCAACCTGTCACGCGCTGGGATACGTTCCGACCCTCATGAAATTCCTTCTGATCGAAGATAATCTGGATTTGGCTAACGCAATGTGTACCCGCATGCGTCAGGACGGTCATGTTATTGATCATGCAGCAAAATTGGATGATGCAACGGCCTATGCCGAGATTGAAGAATACGATCTGATCCTGCTTGATATCATGCTGCCCGATGGCGATGGACGGGACTTCCTACAACGACATCGGGCCCGTGATCCTGACACTCCGGTCATCGTTTTGACGGCACGCAGTCAGGTTTCAGATCGAATCGGATCGCTCGATCTGGGGGCGGACGACTATGTAACCAAGCCCTTCGACCATGCCGAGCTTGAGGCCCGGTGCCGGGCCGTTCTGCGCCGTAAATCCGGGATTGCCAAATCAAGGATCGAGGTTGGCGGGATCGTGTTTGACCCTGTCGCGGGCCATTTGAGCGTGCGGGGAGAAACGATATCCTTGCGTAACCGCGAGCTGCGAATGATGGAGCTATTCATAAACGCACCCGGTCAGGTTTTTTCGAAACAGAAGCTGGCCGACAGGTTGTTTTCTTATGACGATAACATCTCGGACAACGCGATTGAGGTCTATGTAGGTCGGCTGCGCAAGCACCTTGAAAAGTCAGAGCTGAAAATCACCACCCTGCGCGGTCTGGGTTACAGGCTGGATCATGACGGTTAGCCCGGCTGTCTCAGGTTCGCTCAGAAACCGGCTTGTGCTGACGCTGATCAGTGGCGCGGCCTTACTGGCCATACTGCTGTTCTTTGCTGTCCGAAACTATGCTGCACAGGTGGCGCAGCAGGGGCAGGATAACATTCTTGAAGCATCTGCAGCCTCGATACTTGACGCAGCGGCGCTGCGTGATGGGCAGCTTGAGATTGATATTCCCTATGCGGCCTTTTCGATGCTGGCGACCCCGTCAGATGACCGCGTGTTCTATGCGATCTTTCAGGATGGTGTGTTCATTTCGGGGTATGAGGACCTGCAGCTTGCAAAAGGCGCCGATGATGGCAACTGGACCTTTGGGGCTGGCGAACTGCGGGGTGAGCGCATTCGTCAGGTGAATGCCAGTCGCACGCTGGTTGGTCTGGGCCGTCAGACAGAGATTGAGGTCGCGCTTGCGCAGACACAGGATGCACTGGCTGAAACGCTGGATCAGATTTCTCGTAACGCAGCCTTTCTGGGCCTTGGATTCTTCGTGTTAACAGCGGCATTGTCCTTTTGGGTCACGACCGCGACCATCGGACAGCTAAACAAGCTGACGACATCGGTCACTCGTCGCGGACCGCAGGATCTGAGCCCGTTCCGGAAACCGGTGCCCAAGGAAATGGCCCCTCTGGTGTCTTCGCTGAATTCGCTGATGGGGCGGTTGGATCAGTCCCTCAGCCAGTCAGAGGATTTCATAGCTGAGGCGGCGCATCGCGTGCGCACCCCTTTGGCCACCGTCCGGTCTTATGCCGAAGCAACCTTGCAACGTGTCGAACGGAAAGAAAATCGTGAAGCTCTGCGCGCGATGGTGCGGGCAATCGACGAAAGCTCTCGGGCAGCGGGCCAGCTTTTGGATCATGCCATGATCACCTTCCGGGCGGATCATCTGGAACGAGAGGAGCTTGATCTTGTTGCCCTCACCCACGAGCTGGTGCAGCGCCTGACTCCCATAGCCGAAATGAAGGACCTTTTGCTGTCCCTGACGGGTGAGGCCTCGGTTGAGTATTCGGGCGATCCGATCTTGCTGCAGAACGCGGTTCGCAACATGGTCGATAACGCGCTGAAATACGCGCCACCGGACAGCACGGTCGAAATTAATGTCACCGCAACGCCTAAAATCCAGATCAGTGTCAAAGACTCAGGACCGGGATTTCCGCCCGATGAGATCGACATGCTGACGCGCCGGTTTGAGCGGGGCCAGAACGCCACCGGGACCATCGGCTCGGGTCTGGGTCTGACGATCGCTCAGGACGTGGCGACTGCTCATGGCGGCAAGCTTGTCTTAACCAACCAACCAGAGGGCGGCGCATGCGTTATCTTATCGCTCTGATCCTGCTACTGCTGCCGCACGTCGGTACAGCCGAAGACTGGGAAGATCGCAAGCTGTTCAATGAAGGGGCAGAAGGTAGGCCTCTGCGTGTCATATCCAGCACCGACACCGTTCTGTTTGCGCCACTCATCGAAGACTTTATCTCAAGAAACCCCTTAATTAGTATCGAATACTTAGTTTCTGGCACCGCAGACATCTATGAGCGCGTGCGCGCGTCGCCCGACGCATTTGATGTCGTTATTTCGAGCGCGATGGACCTGCAGCTGAAACTCGCTAATGACGGTTTTGCGTTGCCCCTGGACGATATCCCCGCCCCCCCTTGGGCGCAGTGGCACAACAGCCTATTTGCCTTCACCTCCGAGCCTGCGACCATTGTGGTCAACCGCACTGCCTTCGAAGATCAACCCATTCCTCAAACACGGCAAGGCCTGATCGAAGCGCTGCGCGAACGGCCCGAGACATTTCGCGGCAAGGTCGGAACTTATGACGTGCGGCAATCCGGTCTGGGCTATCTGTTCGCCACACAGGATGCGCGCGTGTCGGAAACCTATTGGCGCCTGATGGAGGTGATGGGCAGCCTTGATGTCCGGCTGTACTGCTGCTCTGGCGACATGATCCGCGATCTGGCGGACGGAACGATACTGGTCGCCTACAATGTGCTGGGCAGCTACGCGGCGGTCCAGACCGAAGGCAAGGATGCGCTGGAGATCATACTGCCCTCTGACTTTCAGACCACGATGATGCGCACCGTTATGGCCCTGGATGCGACGCAGAATCCTGAGGCAGCGGACCTGTTTGTTCGTTATCTGGTGACCGGCACGGCGCAATCACCCGAGACGACGCCACTGCCAGTTTTATCGCAGTCGGGTGAGAGTGAGCAGGAGGCGATTGGCCTGAACCCGGCTTTATTGACTTATCTGGATGTTCTGAAACGAAGAAAGTTCATCTCGGCCTGGGAAAACGCCGTTATCCAATAGGAATGTCCGTGCCGATTGTCGCGGGCGAATGCGTTTGCTAACGTCATCCACGCGTCGGGGAGGGCGTTAACACCCAAATGCTGGACTATTCACATAACGCCTGGCTGGTGGCGGCCTCGCTGGCCGTGGCGCTGATGGCGGGATTTACCGGGCTGTATCTGACCCATGGTGCATCCCAGCTGGACAGTCAGCGGCGTAAGCTTGTGGTTGCTCTGGCGGCGGTCATTCTGGGTGGCGGCATCTGGTCCATGCATTTTGTCGCCATGCTGGGTCTGCAGCTGCCGATCCTGTTCTACTATGACGCTCTGATCACACTGATTTCCGCTCTGGTCGCGATCCTGATGGTTGGACTGGCGCTGTTGCTGCTGCATTTTCGCCCGCGCACGCCCCAGATTATGATCGGGTCTGGGGTGATCGTGGGCCTAGGGATCGTGGTGATGCACTACATCGGAATGGCAGGAATGCAGCTGTGCCGTCCCGTCTACAATGCACTGGATGTGGTTTTGGCGACGTTGGCTTCGGTGATCCTTTCCGTAGCGGCCATCTGGGTCGCCTATGGTAATCGCACGCAGCGCAATATCCTTTTGGGTACGGTCTGCTTTGGACTGGCCGTGTTTACCATGCATTTTGTGGCCACCGGGCTGACCGATTTTGTCGCCAGCGATAGCGCCGGTGGCGCAGGCCCTGCGTTGGACAATCAGGTTCTGGCAATGGGCGTCACCGTTTCGGTGTTTCTGATTTGCGGAGCGTTCCTGCTGACGGGTATCTCGTTCATCGAACCAAATGAGCCACCTGCGCCCGAACGCACTGCAGAACCAGCAACCCTGCGTGCCGGTGTTCCGTTCGAGCGCGAAGGCCAGACCTTTTTCGCCGAACCCAACCGCATCGCCGCCATCCGGGCCGAGGGGCACTATACCGTACTTTATTTAGATGCTGAGAAACTGTTTTGCCCTTGGTCGATCACCGAGGCTGAATCGCGCCTGGAACCTGACGGATTTCTGAGGGCTCATCGCAGCTATCTGGTGAACCCCAAGCACGTCTCAAGCTTTGAGCGTCACAAGGATAATGGGACCTGTTATTTCGACGGCGTTGACGCGTTGACAAAGGTACCGGTCAGCCGATCCCGTCTAACGGACATTCGCGAGGCGCTTGGCGTTTGATCGCATCTCGTGCAGCCAATTCGCATTTCGTGAAACAAGCCGCGCGCCTTGTTTCCGTTGGCTGGAACGCCCGAGCCCACCACTCTTTTCTTACTCCAGGTCCCCCAAGGCATAACGCTCGGACCCAGGGAGGAAGAAAATGATACCAGCCGGTTTTGAGTATCACCGGCCAGGCGATATCGCCTCGGCCATTGGCATTCTGCAAGAACATGGAGACGAGGCACGCGTCATCGCAGGCGGGCACAGCCTGATCCCAATGATGAAGTTGCGCATGGCCGAGATGGGTCATCTGGTCGATCTTCAGGCGATAGACGAATTGAAGGGTGTCGAAGTTGGCGCTGACATCGTCACATTGGGCGCGATGGTGACACAGCATGAGCTGATCACCCATGATGGGTTGGCCATCGCCATTCCGTTGATCCGCGAAGCCGCATTGCAGATCGCTGACCCGCAGGTGCGCTATGTGGGCACGGTTGGTGGCAATGTCGCCAACGGAGACCCTGGGAATGACATGCCGGGATTGATGCAGTGCCTGAACGCGACGTTTGAGTTGTCCGGTCCCGATGGTAACCGCAGAGTTGCGGCGCGTGACTTCTACGAGGCTGCTTATTTCACCGCCCGTGAAGATGAGGAAATCCTGACACGCATCTCGATTCCGGTCCCCGGATCCGGAGTGGGGCAAGCCTACGAAAAACAAAAACGCAAGATAGGCGACTACGCGACCGCTGCTGCCGCAGTGATGGTTGGAAATGGCACGGCGTCAGTTGCGATGACCAATCTGGCCGACACCCCTGTCTGGTCCGAAAGCGCGAGCAGTGCTTTGGCGGGTGGTGACGTCGAAGGCTGCGTGTCGGCAATGCTCGACGCGATTGATCCGGTGGCTGACAACCGCGGCCCTGTCGAATTCAAGAAACACGTGGCCGCCGTAATGCTGCGCCGCGCCATCGACCGTGCGCAAACCCGCGCGCGTTGAGGGGAGGAACCAATGTCGAAAATGCACGTCAAACTCAATGTGAACGGGAAAGAGGTCGAAGGTTTGGCCGAGCCGCGCACGTTGCTGATCCACTTCCTGCGGGAAGATCTGAAAATCACCGGCCCTCATATCGGATGCGAGACCAGCCATTGCGGTGCCTGCACCGTGGATATCGACGGGAAGTCGGTCAAATCCTGCACGACTTTTGTTGCGCAGGTGAACGGTGCCGATATCACCACCGTCGAAGGACTGACCAATGACGATGGTAGCCTTGGCGTTCTGCAGGAAATGTTCCGCGAACATCACGGGCTGCAATGCGGTTTCTGCACGCCGGGCATGATCACCCGCGCGCATCGCTTGCTGCAGGAAAACCCGAACCCGACCGAAGAGGAAATCCGCTTTGGTATGGCTGGCAACCTTTGCCGCTGCACTGGGTATCAGAACATTGTTAAGGCGATCTCGGCCTCTGCCGACATGCTGAATGGTCAGAAGGAGGCTGCGGAATGAACGATCAAACCATGACCCCCGAAGAACGCGCCGCCAATCTCAAAGGAATGGGCTGCGCCCGCAAACGCGTTGAAGACGTGCGCTTTACCCAAGGCAAGGGTAATTATGTCGATGACATCAAGCTGGATGGGATGCTGTTTGGCGCGTTCGCCCGCTCGCCTTACGCCCATGCCCGTGTCGTCAGCGTGAATAAAGACGCCGCGCTGGCAGTGCCCGGTGTGGTTGCCGTGCTGACCGCCGAAGATCTCGCTCCGCTAGGTCTGCATTGGATGCCGACGCTGGCGGGTGACAAGCAGATGGTGTTGGCGGACGGCAAGGTTCTGTTCCAGGGCCAGGAAGTCGCCTATGTCGTCGCTGAAAATCGGTACATCGCTGCGGATGCGGCTGAGCTGGTCGAAGTCGATTACGAAGAACTGCCGGTCCTGACCGACCCGTTCGAGGCGTTGAAATCGGACGTAGTTTTGCGTGAAGACCTCGCAGGTCAGACCGAGGGGGCACACGGGCCACGCAAGCATCACAACCATATTTTCACTTGGGAACAGGGCGACAAAGACGCGACCGAGGCCGTTCTAGGCGAGGCCGATGTCGTGGCCGAAGAGATGATTTATTACCATCGGACGCATCCTTGCCCGTTAGAAACATGCGGCTGTGTCGCCTCGATGGACAAGGTGACCGGTAAGTTGACACTCTATGGCACCTTCCAAGCCCCTCACGCGATCCGGACCGTTGTGTCGCTGATCTCGGGTTTGGCCGAGCACAATATCCGGGTGATTAGCCCTGATATCGGTGGCGGCTTCGGTAACAAAGTTGGTGCTTATGCGGGCTATGTTTGCTCGGTTGTAGCCTCTATTGTCACCGGCCAACCGGTGAAATGGGTCGAGAACCGGATGGAAAATCTTATGTCCACCGCTTTTGCCCGGGACTACTGGATGCAGGGCAAGATCGCTGCGACCAAGGATGGCAAGATCACTGGTCTCTGGTGCCATACCACAGCAGATCATGGTGGATTTGACGCGTGTGCCGACCCGACGAAGTTCCCGGCCGGGTTCATGAACATCTGCACCGGGTCGTATGATATCCCCACCGCTTATCTGGCTGTGGATGGTGTTTACACCAACAAGGCACCGGGTGGTGTCGCCTATCGGTGCTCGTTCAGGGTGACCGAGGCTGCGTATTTCATCGAGCGGATGATCGAGGTTCTGGCCATCAAGCTGAACATGGACGCGGCCGAGCTACGCCGGATCAACTTTATCCGCAAGGATCAGTTCCCATACCAGTCCGCGCTGGGCTGGGAGTATGACTCGGGCGATTATCACACCGCTTGGGACAAGGCGCTGAAGGCTGTCGACTATGAAGGTCTGCGGGCGGAACAGGCGCAGAGGATCGAGGACTTCAAAGCCGGAAAGACTCGCAAACTGCTGGGCATCGGCCTGACGCATTTCACCGAAATCGTCGGGGCTGGCCCTGTGAAGAACTGCGATATCCTCGGTCTGGGCATGTTCGATAGCTGCGAAATCCGTATCCACCCGACGGGTTCCGCCATCGCAAGGCTGGGGACGATCAGTCAGGGTCAGGGCCATGCCACGACCTTTGCCCAGATCATCGCCAGTGAGATCGGTCTGCCCGCCGATGACATCACGCTGGAAGAAGGCGACACCGACACCGCGCCTTACGGTCTGGGGACCTATGGGTCTCGGTCGACACCTGTGGCCGGTGCGGCAACGGCGATGGCCGCCCGCAAAATCCGCGCCAAGGCGCAGATGATTGCGGCTTATCTACTTGAAGTCCACGACAACGACGTCGAATGGGACGTGGATCGGTTCGCCGTTAAAGGCGCGCCTGAGCGCTTCAAGACCATGAAAGAAATCGCCTTTGCCGCATATAATCAGGCCATTCCAGGGCTGGAACCCGGCCTGGAGGCCGTCAGCTATTACGACCCACCGAACATGACCTATCCGTTCGGGGCCTATATCTGTGTCATGGAGATCGACGTGGATACCGGCGAATGGGACGTTCGGCAGTTCTATGCATTGGACGATTGCGGCACCCGGATAAACCCGATGATCATCGAAGGGCAGGTCCACGGTGGCGTGACCGAAGCGCTGGCCATCGCGATGGGTCAGGAAATCGCCTATGATGAGATGGGTAATGTAAAGACCGGCACGCTGATGGACTTCTTTATCCCGACGGCGTGGGAGACGCCGAACTACACCACCGACCACACGGTGACGCCCTCACCGCATCATCCGATCGGCGCGAAGGGCGTTGGGGAAAGTCCGAATGTGGGGGGCGTGCCTGCGTTCTCGAACGCGGTGCACGATGCGTTTCGTCCTTTTGGCTTGGTGCAGAGCCATATGCCGCATGATCATTGGCGGATCTGGAAGATCGCCAATGGGCTGGGGATGCACGGGTAATCGGGTTCGAACCGGCTGACGCCGGTCCGACCGAACGGAGGGGGCTCAGCCCCCTCCGAACCTCCCTTGGGATATCTATAGCTAGATGAAGATTGGATCCTGGTTTTGACGTTGAACGATGTACAAAACGGATTGGCCGCGCAGGGCTATATCGCGGATGAGCGGCTGGCCATGGCATTGCATCTGGCGCAGGCGCTGGGGCGGCCATTGTTGCTTGAAGGGCCAGCGGGCGTGGGAAAGACCGAGGTTGCGAAAGCGATAGCAGCTTGGCGCGATACCCGCCTTATCAGGCTTCAGTGTTACGAAGGGTTGGATGCCAGCCACGCAATCTATGAATGGAATTACCAACGTCAACTTCTGGCAATCCGTGCAAGCGAAGCGCAGGGTGGCGTGGGTGAGGCGCAGCTGTTCTCTGATGATTACCTTTTAAAACGGCCTTTGTTAGAGGCTATATCTGAAAAAGAACCACCCGTTCTTCTAATCGATGAGATCGATCGGGCGGATGAAGAGTTCGAAGCCTACCTATTGGAGATCCTCTCGGATTTTCAGATCACGATCCCTGAACTGGGGACAATAAAGGCCCGAGTGCGACCGATCGTGATCCTGACCGCCAACGGAACCCGCGACTTGTCGGATGCACTGCGGCGACGATGTTTGTACAGTTTCCTCGACTACCCTTCGAAAGAAGCGGAGATGGCAATTCTTCAGGCGCGGATGCCAGAGATCGAAGGGCTTCTCGCCCGTCAAATCATTGGCGTCGTTCAAGCGCTGCGGAAGGAGGATCTTGAGAAGACACCGGGTATCGCCGAGATGTTGGACTGGGCGGCGGCTTTGTCGGGTCTTGGTGTCAACGATCTGGCCAAATCTCGGGATAAGGTGCAGGCGACACTGGTGTGCCTGCTGAAGACCGCCGTGGATTATGATGCTGCCCCGCCTGAGGTGATGGATCGCCTGATCGGGAAGGTAGCATAATGCAGGTGACCCGATTCCCTTCTCGCGCGTCAGGTCTTTCAGACCGCATGTCGGGGTTCATCGCACATTTACGCATGAACGGTTTGCGTGTCGGGCCAAAGGAGACCGAGGATGCTCTGGCGGCCCTATCTGCTGTTGAGGCAACGGATGCTGACCAAGCGCGGCAGGCTTTATGTGCCCTGCTGGCTGGGGATGCCGAAGATTGGCGGCGCTTTGACGAGTTGTTCGATGCCTATTGGTTTAACGCGGGAAAGCAGCGCACCGGTTTGGCGCAGAACACACATGTGCGTGTGCAATCGGCAAAACCGATGATCTGGCAGAGCCTGGAGCGGGATACGAAAGACGCTCAGACCGATACGGCTCAAGAAGCCTCCACTCCAGATTCCGGCGATGGTGAGGCTGAAGGGATGGATGGGAAGCTGATCGCGACCCGAACAGCCAACCTGTCGCGTCGGGATCTGAGAGAGATGATGGATGAACAGGCTCTAAAACAGGCTGAAGCGGCTGCTTTTCGGATCGCGAGCGCGATCCGGGATCGCCGTTCACGGCGACGCAAAAAGGCGCAGCGCGGGCCCGTGCTGGACATGCGCCGTATTCAGCGGGCAAGTCTGGCGCGCGGGGGTGAGCCCATGGATCTGTATCACCGTGCCCGACCGCCTCGCCCGATGCGGATCGTGGCCCTTTGCGATGTCAGCGGTTCTATGACCGTTTATTCACGGGTGTTTCTGGCCTTTCTCAAAGGATTGATCGGCAGCGGAACCGATGCCGATGCATATTTATTCCACACCCGCCTGATGCGCGTCACCGACGCGCTGCGCGATCATGATACGCTTCGTGCAGCGGGGCGACTATCGCTGATGGCCGAAGGGTTTGGGGGTGGTACCGACATTTCTGGTAGCCTCGAGAGCTTTCTGAACGGCTATGGCGCGCGGGCGTTGAATGGACGGACTATCGTACTGATCCTGTCCGATGGCTACTGCAGTTCAGAGCCCGAGGCGCTGGGCGCCGTGTTGGCGCGGATCAGACGCAAGGCGCGGCGGATCGTCTGGCTGAACCCACTTAAGGGCTGGGACCGCTATGAGCCCGTGGCCGCCGCCATGCAGGCTGCACAACCACACCTCGATGCGCATCTGCCCGCCAATACACTTGAGGCGCTGGCCGCGTTGGAACCTCAGTTTCGCAAATTGTGAAAGGAACCATCATGCCCGGTTTCGACATATTCGACACAATCGAAGATCTGCGCCAGAGCGGGGGCAGTTTTTGCGTCGCCACGGTGTTACGCACCGCGGATGTTACCTCGGCCAAGGCTGGGGCCAAGGCGGCGATTACACGAGATGGCCGAATACTGGGACATCTCGGCGGGGCCTGTGTACAGCGGGCAGTCAGGGCGTCAGCCAAAGCCGCGCTTAAGAGCGGCCAACCTGAAATCATCCGCGTGAAACCTTCGGACAAGGTGGTGGCCATGACGGACCCTGACGGTGTGCAGACTTACAAAAGCGGATGTCCCAGCGGTGGGACCGTGGACCTGTTGGTTGAACCCTATCAGCACGCTCCTAGGTTGGTGATTTTTGGTGATTCCCCGATCGCGTCGGCTCTGGCTGCACATGCCACCCTGGCGGGTTTGCGGGTCTGCGTGCCAAGGGGGGCAGAAGGACCTGATCAGATCGGATTTAATCCGGATGATTTGCCTACGCTGGGGCTTGAACCCAGAGATTTCGTTGTTGTTGCGTCGCAAGGCAATGGGGATGGCCCGGCATTAAAAGCGGCCTTGGAGTCTTCGTCACGCCGTGTGTCCATGGTGGCCAGTCGACGCAAGGCCAAGGTGCTGTGTGAAAAGCTGATCGAGCGCGGAATGGACGAAGGCCGAGCAGCGCAGCTTAAGGCACCTGCCGGGCTGGATATTCATGCGGTCGATCCTCATGAGATAGCGCTTTCCATCCTTGCCGAGATCGTGCGCTGGCGAAACACCGATACCTCAAAGGAGAGCTGTGATGATGAAAAAATGGCGTAGCTGGATACGACGCTTTTGGCTGGCGCGTCCGGAACTGAGCGCAAAAGAAGCAGCTGAAGAGGCGCTGCGCGTCTATCCAAGATGTTGTTGATCAAAAGGAAACAGGAATGGAACTAAGTGACGAAATCCGCATCAGCGCCCCGCGCGATGTCGTTTACCAAGCGCTGAATAACGTGGATGTATTGCGCGAGTGCATACCCGGCTGCGAAGAACTGACTCAGGCAGGTCAGGATCAACTCGAGGCCAAGGTCGTGCTGAAAATCGGACCGGTTAAGGCAAAGTTCGCTGGCGAAGTAACGCTGGATACGTCTAATGCTCCAAACGGGTTTTCGCTGATGGGCGAAGGCAAAGGGGGTGCTGCCGGTTTCGCCAAGGGCGGGGCGGATGTGACCCTGACAGAAGATGGGGACGAGACCATCTTAGCGTACACCGCCAAGGTCGATATCGGCGGAAAGATTGCGCAATTGGGCAGTCGATTGATTGCCGGGACAGCCAAGAAACTTTCGGGCAAGTTTTTCACCAAATTCGGAGAAGTGGTCTCAGAGCAAACCGTCTCTTAACGAGTTACTCTGCTGAAGGTCGATGCCGGGCATGGGAAGGCCCGGCCTGTTCGGTGCATTTGAGGTCTGTGCAATGCACCGAAACTGGTTGTTACACCATGAAATTAGGCGTGTTCAGGAGGGTTTGGTACTGCGAGATATGACTCTTTGGGTATCCGCACGACCCCCCTCAGCCCAAGAGCTTCCCGGTCCGACGGATCGAGTTGTTCGATGCCCGACTGAACAGCTTCAAAGATCGCCGCCGCATCGTTCCCTTGTGCGGTGATCAGGGGAAGTCCCGGCGTGGGTTTTGTCCAGTCCAGCACACGCAGATCCGAGGCAAAGCTCTCATGGGCGCACATCAAACGCCACGAGACCGCATCCAGCGCGGCAATATCGGCACGACCTTCGGCAACGGCCTGCGCCGATCTCAGGTGCCCCTCGGTTTGCAGGCGATTTTCGAACCAGAACCCGTGTGGCTCAAGGTGCCAATAGGGTGCAGCATAGCCGGATTGCGAAAACGTCTGGTTATAGGCAAATACCGCATCCCGAAACGCAGCCAGATCATCGCGCGGATCATCGGCGCGGACGACCAGAGCGCTACGATAAAAGCCGGGCGGACACTCTTCGAGACCGTAATCCGGCGTGCCGACCAGTGAAACCTGATCGTGTAGCCATGTCCGGTAGGGCATTCCGCAGGTTTGGCTCAGAACCAGGTCCGGGTGGCGCCAAACAAAAAACTCTTCGGCATCCTGTGTCAGATGCTCAGGGCAATCGATCCCCGCGCGGTCCAGATTGTACCGTATCAGTTTCCAGTATCGCTGATGCGCCTGATCAAGCTGCGGTCGCGCGTACATCATCAAGCTTGCGATCATTGCATCTGCCCGAACAGTTCATAAAGCTCAATTGTGGTTTTCACGCCGACCTTCTGCTGGATGCGTCCCCGGTGAATTTCCACAGTACGGGGGCTGATACCCAGTTCAGCGGCAATCTCTTTGCTCGAGGTGCGCGCGGGATGGGTCAAAATATGCTGCAGTACCTGCTCTTCGCGCTCTGTCAAAAGGCCGCGCTTGTCTGCCAAAATCTGACGTCGCGTCTTTTCACTACGGAGCTGCGCGCCAAGCTCGAATGCGGATTGTATCCGCTCGATCAGCACCTTCAGATCGAATGGTTTTTCCAGAAAATCAATCGCGCCCGCCTTCGTGGCGCGCACCGATTCCGGAATGCCCCCATGGCCCGAGATGAAAATGATCGGGATGGTCGAATCCCGTCGGTTCAGGTGTTCCTGCAGTTCCAGACCGTCCATTCCAGGCATACCATAATCCAGAATCAGGCAGCCTTTCGCGTCCTCGTGCACCTGATTCAGAAATGTCTGCGCATCGGGAAAATGCTCGACCTGCATTCCGCGTTTGCTGAGGGATCGAGACAAAGCGATGCGCACATCTTCGTCGTCATCAACGATATAGACGACCAGCGGATCAGCGATCATGCGAGATCCTCCCCGGATTGATCACGGCGTTGCAGGGTGAAACAGAAACGCGCACCGGACGCTTCTGTGGGCTCGTACCAGATCGTGCCGTCATTGGCCTTGACGATGGTGCGGCAAATGGACAGGCCCAACCCCATACCGTCGGTCTTCTGGGTATCGAACGTGTTGAACAGGGTGACATCATCGCTGACCCCCGGCCCGTTATCTTCGACGCACACTTCGACCAGTTCATCGGTGATCTTCGTTGTAATGGTAATCTTACCGTTGCCGTTCGAGTCTTGGGCCAGCGCGTCAATTGCGTTCCGCAACAGATTGACGAGTACCTGCGCGATCTGCGTCCGGTTTCCGATGACAAAGGGAAGGTCGGATTCTTCATAAACCAACTTGATCTCATGCAGTTTCGCCTCGGCCTCCATCAGGCTGACGGTTTGCCGGATCAGCCCGTTCAGTTCAAACGGGGTCTGACGACCGCGGTCCTTTCGGACGACTTCGCGCAGGGCGCGGATGATGTCACCCGCTCGGCGCGACTGGCGGTCGATATCCGAAAGAATCTCGGTCAATTCCGGATCGGGCTTGCCGATTTCATCCAGAGTGATCTTGGCAGCATCGACGTTATATGAAATCGCACTGAGCGGCTGGTTCAGCTCGTGCGCCAACCCCGAGGCCATCTCGCCCATCAGATTGACCCGCGCGACATGGGACAGATCGCGACTGAGGCGGCTGGCCTCGTCCTCGGCTTGCTTGCGGTCACTCACGTTGTCGATGATGGCAACCGCGTGATCGGGGATGCCGCTTTCGTCACGGATCAGGATTGCGTTGACCCGCAGCCAGATCGGTGATCCGTCTTTTCGGACAAACTGGTTCTCGACTATAAATTCAGAATCCTGCAGCAGGGTTTCGCGGAAATTGACCGCGATCTGTTGCCCGTCTTCCGGCAAAATATCAGCCAGCGTCATCGTCTCCAGCTCGTCCCGCTGATATCCCATGATGTCGCACAGCTGGTCGTTGGTGCGCAGAAACTGACCCGTTTCAGGCGATATCTGTGCCATCCCGCGAGAGGCCAGATCGAAGGTGCGGCCATAGGCGGTCTCGAACCGCTGCCTTTGCCGAACCTCCTGTGTTAGTGCCGCACCGGTATCTTCCAACTCTCGATAGGGGCTGTGCAGGCCTTCTTCGGGGGTTATCTCTCCGCTGGATAGTTGCTGGCTCTGGCTGGCAAAGGTGCGCACCGGGGCGTAAATCCGGTCAGCCATGGCAAGTCCGATTGCACCGGTCAAAATGGCGATGGCCAGCGCGATCCAGACGCCTTGGGTCCGGTTCTTCTTGATCTCGCCGATAAAGTTATCCTCGGCCGCGTAGAGGCCGATCAGCCAGCGCAGCCCCGGTTCCGAGACTTCGATCAGCATCGCAACATAATCCTGACCGTTCAGCTGGAAATCCGTATGGACCGGGCCCTCCGTGTCGCTCAGACCGGTTTGCGCCACATCCCCGAATGCCTTCTGCGCGATTGGGTCCGCAATCTGGTCCACGCGGGTCAATTCCGGCGCTTCCATATGTGCCTCTTGCCGGATCAGTACCAGTGTTGGATGCGCCAGCACCGCGCCATCTTCGTTCAGAACCAGCGCGGCGCCGCGTCGTTCGGACCAGATGTCCAGCAGGAACCCTGACAGAGCGTCAATCTGAATATCGACCCCCAGAATGGCCCTGATTTCCCCATCCTCGTCCAATATCGGAACACTGTAGGTGATCCCCGGCTGCCGCGTGGTGAAGAAAATATAAGGCTCCGTCCAGACCGGCGCTTTGGTTTCAGAGACCATCCTGAACCATGGCCGGGTCCGCGCCTCGTAGGTATCGGTCTGGGTGGTGGCCGTGTCTAATAGCGTGAACTGATCGTTGCGCCATTGAAAATCGGCAGGATGTTCCGCGGTACCCCGAAGGAATGGCGGAACATACTTGGTGCGATAGCGCCCGGGCTCTTCTGCGCGCATGACATAGATAAATCTGCCGGTCTCATCAGCCAGATACATACCGGCAAGCTGAGGTGCGACTTGCAGCTGCTGGAAAAAGTGGCTTTCCAATAGGGCGGGATCGCTGATGTCCAGTACGTCATTCTCAGCCAACCGTCTTGTAGCATCCAATGCCTGCCGGGCTGGGTTCAGAAAGCTTTTGACCTGACCAATGACGTTGACGCTAACCTCGTTCAGCGAATTACGCGATTGCCGCAGCAGCGCATTTTCCGAGCTGACAAAAGTTGACAGGATCACCGAAAGGATGGCGAGAAACTGTAGCCCGCCCAGACACAGTGCAAGCGTGGCGCGCAGCGACCTACGCCTGCGGGCTGGCTCAGTCTGGTCCTGGCGTATTTCTTGTTGTCCTGTGTAGTTCAATTCTTGTCCAAACGACCTTCTGCACGGGTCGGTATCACAGCCACAGAATGTGATCAGTTACCCTCATTCCCCTATATCTGAAACCAAACCTATACGTAATCAACCGTATAGACACCTGCTGTTTGGTTTCGCTTTCCTCTTTATCATCGGGGGGCCTGATTCCAGTGCGATTTTTTCTGTTGTGTTCTGAAAGGTTTCAGGCGCCCCACAGATCAAAAAAGAATGACAACAGGAGTGTCAAAGTGTTCAAGAAAACCTCAATCACCGCATTTGCCGCGGCGGCCCTGATGGCACCAGCGGCATATGCAGAAGAATTTATCACGATCGGAACTGGCGGAGTCACGGGTGTGTATTACCCGACGGGTGGCGCGATCTGCCGTCTGGTCAACAAGGGCCGGAAAGAGCACGGGGTCCGGTGTTCGGTGGAGTCGACCGGGGGGTCGGTTTACAACATCAACACCATTCGCGAAGGCGAGCTTGAGTTTGGGGTGGCACAGTCGGACTGGCAGTACCACGCTTTCAACGGCAGCTCGAAATTCGAAGAAGCCGGCCCGTTTGAGAACCTGCGTGCCGTGTTCTCGGTACACCCAGAGCCGTTCACGGTTGTGGCGCGTGCCGACGCGGGTATCTCGAATTTCGAAGACCTGAAAGGCAAGCGCGTTAATATCGGCAACCCCGGTTCCGGTCAGCGCGGCACCATGGAAGTGCTGCTGGGTGAAATGGGTTGGACCACCGACGATTTCGAACTGGCGACCGAGCTGAAAGCAGCTGAACAGTCCGCAGCTCTGTGCGACAACCAGATTGATGCGATGGTTTACACCGTTGGTCACCCCTCGGGTTCGATCCAGGAAGCAACCACCGCCTGCGACTCGGTTCTGGTGAATGTCAGTGGCGATGCCGTCAGCAAACTGGTTGACGACAATTCGTTCTACCGCACTGCGACCATCCCCGGTGGTATGTACCGTGGTTCGGATGGTGACACCTCGACCTTTGGTGTTGGCGCGACCTTCGTAACCTCCGCAGATGTTTCGGATGATGCTGTCTATGCGGTTGTCAGCTCGGTCTTCGAAAATTTCGACGACTTCAAAAAGCTGCACCCGGCATTTGCCAACCTGAAACCGGAAGAGATGATTGCGGACGGCCTGTCGGCACCGCTGCATCCGGGCGCTGAGAAGTACTACAAAGAAAAAGGCTGGATTCAGTAACCAGACCTGACACGGGGCGCCTTTCGGGGCGCCCCGATTTATATCCGGGCTAAACCGGAGACAAGACGGCCGTAAAAACCAAGGCTGAAGGACAGGGAGATACCAACATGAGTTCCGATACACAGGGCAATCGCCCTCTTTCCGAAGAAGAGCTTCAGGAACTGGTTGCCTCATCAGATGCGGGTGCGCGTGATCCTGCAGGAAATGTCGGGCTGTTTCTGGCGATCGTTGCGGTCTTGTGGTCGGTGTTTCAGGTCGTTCTGGCCTCGCCCTTGTCGAACTATCTGCTGCCGGGCAGTGTAGTGAACAACTCACGCCAGATTCATCTGGCCTTTGCGATGTTCCTGGCCTTCTCGGCCTATCCGGCGCTGAAATCCAGCCCGCGGAACTACATCCCGATTCAGGATTGGATCATGGGGATTGTGGGCGCATTTCTGGCCCTCTATGGCTATTTCTTCTACCAAAAGATCGTCGATGCGGGCGGTCTCGCAGACGACACGGACAAGTGGTTTGCTCTTGTTGGCCTGCTGCTGCTGTTCGAGGCCGCGCGTCGCGCGCTTGGCCCGGCAATGGCCATCATCGCGACAATCTTCCTGGCCTATGTCTTCTTCGGTTCCTCCGAATGGGTGCCCGAAGTAATCCGCTGGAAGGGCGCAAGCCTGCAAAAGGCGATGAGCCATATGTGGATCACGTCCGAAGGTGTCTTTGGCATCGCGCTGGGCGTTTCGACCAAGTTCGTGTTCCTGTTCGTGCTGTTCGGCGCGCTGCTCGATAAGGCGGGCGCGGGCAACTACTTCATCAAGATGGCCTTTGGCGCGCTGGGGCACCTGCGCGGTGGTCCGGCGAAGGCCGCTGTTGTCGGTTCGGCGGCGACCGGTCTGATCTCGGGCTCATCCATCGCAAACGTTGTGACCACCGGTACGTTCACCATCCCGCTGATGAAGCGGGTGGGCTTTTCAAGCGAACAGGCCGGTTCGGTCGAAGTCGCCTCATCCGTGAACGGCCAGATCATGCCACCCGTGATGGGCGCTGCTGCCTTCCTGATGGTGGAATATGTGGGCATCTCATACGTTGAGGTGATCACCCATGCCTTCCTGCCTGCCGCAATCTCTTACATCGCGCTGGTCTACATCGTGCATCTTGAGGCGGTGAAGCGGAACATGCCGACACTGGGTGATCGCGTTGTTTCGATGGGTCGTACGATTGGCGGCATGGCGCTGTTTTTCGTGGGCTTTGCCGGGTTGTGCTATGGCATCCAGTACCCGATCAAAGCGATTGTCGCGCTCATGCCCGACGCGTCGGGGCTGGTCCTGTCGGCGCTGATCGTTTTGACTTATCTGTTCCTGCTTTGGCTGGCTTCCGGAGTAGAGGACTTGGTGCCTGACGATCCTAATGCCAAGGAGGTCGAACTGCCGGTGATTGCCGAGATCTACAAGGCGGGTCTGCACTACCTGTTGCCGATCATCGTGCTGGTCTACTTCCTGATGATCGAACAGAAATCGCCCGGCCTGTCGGCCTTCTGGGCAACCTCTCTGCTGTTCGTGATCCTGCTGACACAGAAACCGCTCAAGTCGATCTTCCGGGGTGAGAGCGATACGGCGAATGCCTTTATGGCCGGTGTTGTTGATCTGTGGAACGGTCTGATTGACGGTGCGCGCAACATGATTGGTATCGCGCTGGCCACCGCCACCGCGGGTGTGATCGTGGGCACAGTGACGCTGACAGGAGTGGGCCAGGTGATGGCCGATCTGGTCGAGTTCCTGTCGGGCGGTAACCTGATCGCCATGCTGGCGCTGGTGGGCCTGCTCAGCCTGATCCTCGGGATGGGTCTGCCGACCACGGCGAACTACATCGTCGTCAGCTCGCTGATGGCGGGTGTGGTTGTCGAACTGGGCGCTCAGGACGGTCTGATCGTGCCGCTGATTGCGGTGCACCTGTTCGTGTTCTATTTCGGTATCATGGCTGATGTGACGCCGCCGGTTGGTTTGGCGAGCTTTGCCGCCGCTGCTGTTTCTGGCGGGGATGCGATCAAGACAGGCTTCACCGCCTTCTTCTATTCCTTGCGCACCGTGGCACTGCCTTTCGTGTTCATCTTCAACACTGACTTGTTGCTGATTGATGTGGGCTGGGTACAGGGCATCTTGGTGGCCGTCTCTGCGACCATCGCGATCCTGATCTTCACTGCGGGCACCATGGGTTGGTTCCTGACCAAGAACCGCATCTATGAAAGCGTTGCGCTGATCCTGATCGCCTTTGCACTGTTCCGCCCGGATTTCTTCATGAACCGCATCGCACCGCCATTTGCGCAGATCGAACCGGCACAGCTGACACAAGCCGTGGGTGAGGCCGCGCCGGGCAGCACCATGCGGATCGAGGTTGCGGGCCCGGATTTTGACACCGGCAATATGACCGAAACCACCGTTGTTCTGGACATTCCGGAAGGGGCTGATGGCACAGCACGCGTCGACGCTCTGGGCCTGATGACGCTGGAAGAGGATGGTCTGGTCAAGCTCGACGAGCCGATGTTCGGTACGCCGGTCGCGGATGAGCTGGACATGTTCGACTATTATGCTGACGATGCCGTTCGCATCACCAGCATTCAGGCTCCGCAAAGCCAGCCCGCGAAAGAGCTGATCTTTATCCCGGCGCTGATCCTGTTGGGTCTTGTCGCCTTCCTCCAGCGCGGCCGCGCCGCAAAACAGGGAGTACCCGCATGACCAAAGCTATTCTGTGCGCCGTGGATATCAGCAATGGTGATCTTGATGTTGCAGTCCTTGAACGCGCCGCAGCACTGGCCGATATGGACGGCGCGCGGCTGGATGTGGTGACCGTAACGCCCGACTATGGCGAAGGTTTCGTCAGCAGTTTTTTTGAGCCCCACCACCACGAAAAGGTGATTGAAGAGGCTCATGAAAAACTGGTCGCCCTCTGCGCCGCCACGCTGGGGGAAGAGCGCAACGCCAAGGTCCGCCATGTAGTGGCCACCGGCAGCGCCTATCAGGAGATCCTCAAAACCGCGGAAGGCGCGGGCTCGGACCTGATCGTGATCGGCGCGCATAAGCCTGATTTGAAGGATTATTTGCTCGGTCCGAATGCGGCGCGGGTCGTTAGGCATTCGCACACGTCAGTATATGTTGTGCGGTAAATCGATCGGATTTAAGCTGAGAGTCTGCCATTTGAAGTTCGTTACTCAGTAGCCAATCTCGCAGATCCTTACCGGGAGATTTCTATGATGAAGACATTCATGAAAACCGGCGCCGTTCTGGCGTTGGGTGTTATCGCTTGCGCGGCCAATGCGCAGGACCCTGCGCCGGAATATGGCTATGGTTGGGAGGACAAAAACTCGGTGACTGGCACCGAGTTCATGGTCTCGGCCGCCAATCCCATTGCTGCCAAAGCCGGATATGATGTGCTGGCCGCAGGTGGCACAGCCGCAGATGCGATGATTGCCGTGCAGCTGATGCTCAATCTGGTTGAACCGCAATCTTCGGGCATCGGCGGTGGTGCGTTCATGCTGTATTGGGATGCGTCGGCCAAGACACTGACCACCTTTGATGCGCGCGAAAAGGCCCCCGCGAAAGCCACGCCTGAACGGTTCCTGTTGCCGGACGGGGAAAAGATGCCGTGGCCCGAAGCTGTTGTAGGCGGACAATCTGTTGGCGTTCCGGGCATTCTGCGCCTGATGGAAGTGACCCATAACCTCTATGGCAAGAAAGACTGGGCCTCGCTGTTCCAGTCCACCATCGATCAGGCCGAGCAGGGGTTCGAGGTCTCGCCGCGCATGGCAAATTCGATCCAAAGCACGATTGAACGTGAGCGGTCTGTCGGTGTGTTCCCTGCAGGCAAAGCGTATTTCTTCAACGAAGATGGTACTCCGCTGCAGGCCGGGACGTTGTTGAAGAACCCTGAGTTTGCACAGACCCTGCGCATTCTGGCCGATCAGGGCGCAGGAGCTTTCTATAGCGGCCCGATTGCCGAGGATATCGTGGCCGCAGTGGATTCCACATCCAAGGTTGAAAACAACATCACGCTTGAAGATCTGGCCGACTACCGCGTCAAAATCCGCCCCGCCGTCTGCGCCGATTATCGCGATTACGATGTCTGCGGAATGGGCCCACCAACCTCCGGCGGCCTGACCGTCGGGCAGATTCTGGGGATACTCAGCAACTTCGACCTCGAAGGCACTGGGTGGAACGCCGAGATGGCGCATCTCTATGCCGAGGCCGCCAAGCTGGCCTATGCTGACCGCGCGCTGTACATGGCCGATAGCGATTTTATTGATGTACCGGTCAAGGGTCTGCTGGACACGGACTATCTAAAGCTGCGCTCGGAGATGATCGACCCTGCTGCAGCCAGCGAGAAGCGTCAGGCAGGTGAGCCGCCACGTGATCACACCGCCCTGTTTGCGCCCTCGCAAAACCCGGGTCGTCCCGGCACCAGCCATATCGTGATCCGTGACCAGTTCGGCAACGCTCTGTCGATGACGACCACTATTGAGACCGCCTTTGGCAGCCGGGTCTTTGTGCGGGGTTTCTTGTTGAACAACGAACTGACCGATTTTGACCGCGCACCCATGGACGGAGATCGTCTGGTCGCCAACCGGGTCGAGGGTGGCAAGCGCCCGCGCAGCTCAATGTCGCCTACGATTGTGATGAAGGATGGTGAGCCCTATCTGCTGATCGGCTCGCCCGGCGGCAGCCGCATCATCAACTATGTGGCCAAAACGATCATCGCGATTCTGGATTGGGACATGGACCCGCAGGACGCCATCGAAACCGGGCACTTCGTCCACCGCAATGGCTCCTCGATGGATCTGGAAGAGGGGTCCGCTGCGGCTGAGTTCGCGGACGCCCTGACTGCCAAAGGGCATGAGGTGAAACAGGTCGATCTCAACAGCGGATTACATGCCATCCTGATCAAGGACGGGCAGCTGATCGGTGCCGCAGATCCGCGCCGAGAAGGCGTGGCTTTGGGCCAATAAACGCCAACCGCTAAGGGGCTGTCGGACAATTGTATCGCGCTGCCCTTTTCCCTTGCTTTACCAGTGTACTCATCCGATAGGGCGGTATGTTCAAAAGCCGCGCCATAACCTTCATCCTGATCACGCTGATGATCGACGCCATCGGTATTGGCATCGTGTTCCCGATCATGCCCGATCTGATGGAACGCGTTGGGGCGGGCGACACCGGGCAGGGAGCCTTTTGGGGCGGTCTGTTGATGGCCGCTTATGCGGGGGCGTTGTTCCTGTGTGGGCCCATTGTCGGCAGCATTTCGGATGCGGTTGGCCGCAGGCCGATCCTGATCGCGGCGCTGACCATGTTGGCGCTGGACTATGTGATTATGGCACTGGCCGAAACGTTCTGGCTGCTTCTTCTCGGGCGGACGCTCGCGGGGTTGGCTGGGGCGACTTATATCACCGCAACAGCGTATATTGCCGATATATCCGCGCCGACCGAGAAGGCCGCGAATTTCGGCCTTATCGGGGCTGCGTTCGGGATCGGGTTTGTTCTTGGGCCCGCCATCGGCGGTATTGCCGCCGAGATTAGCATCACCGCACCTTTCTGGATTGCCGCTGTCTTATCGGCGGCAAACGCACTGTTCGGCGTGTTTGTCCTGCCCGAAAGCCTAACACCCGAGAAACGCCGCCCATTTGGCAAACGTGACCTGAACCCGTTCAAATCGATCTTCGATGCCTTCCGTTTTCCGGGGCTGGCCGTTCCGTTGTTGTGTATATTCATTTTCGAATTCGCCAACATGGTTTACCCCACGCTCTGGGCCTTCTGGATTCGTGAGGTCTTTGGCTGGTCGACGTTGTATATCGGTCTTTCTCTGGCGGCCTATGGCGTGTTGCTGGCCTTCGTGCAGGCAGGTCTGATGCCGCTATTTATCCGGTGGATTGGTGACTACCGAACCCTCCTTTTGGGAATGACATCAGCGCTGATCGGAATGATCGGTTTTGGGTTTACGGCAACGGTGACAGCCCTTGTCATCTTTATTTTGCTGGCTGCGTTGTCTGATCTGGTGCCTGCACTGATCACGGCGATGGCCTCAAATCAGGCCGATGAAGACCGGCAGGGTGTGGTGCAGGGAGTGATTGCGTCGCTGTCTTCTGTGGCAGCGGTCTTGGCGCCCCTGGCCATGACCGGCCTCTTTCAGGCCTCGGTCGATAGCCATGGGACCTACATGCCCGGCGCGCCCTTCTTCTTTTCGGCGGCGCTGGTTCTGCTGATGATGCCCTTAGTGTTTCGACTGCGCGGACACGCATCGGTCTGAAATGAAAAACGCACCCGCAGTGGGCTGCGGGTGCGTTGAAAATTTAAGACATTGGGCGTTTACTGGATTTCGCCCATGCAGAGATATTTGATCTCAAGGAAATCCTCGGTCCCGTACTTCGATCCTTCACGACCCAGACCGGATTGTTTGACACCACCAAACGGTGCGACCTCGGTCGAGATCAGGCCGGTGTTGATGCCCACCATGCCGGATTCCAACGCCTCGGCCACACGCCAGACACGCGCCAGATCGCGGCTGTAGAAATACGAAGCAAGGCCGAACTCGCTGTCATTGGCCATGGCAACCACGTCGTCCTCATCTTCGAACTTGAACAGAGGTGCAACAGGGCCAAAAGTCTCGTCTTTTGCCACCACCATGTCACGGGTCACCCCGGTCAGAACGGTGGGTTCAAAGAACGTCCCGCCCAGACCCGAGCGTTTGCCGCCCAGCGTGACTGTCGCGCCTTTGGAGACCGCGTCCGAGATGTGCTCTTCGACCTTGGCAACCGCTGCGTCGTTGATCAACGGGCCAGTGGTGACGCCATCGCCAAAGCCGTTGCCTACGTTCAGAGATTTGGTTTTCTCGGCCAGTTTGGCAGCAAACTCGTCATAAACACCCGCCTGCACATAGATGCGGTTGGCACAGACGCAGGTCTGGCCGTTGTTGCGGAATTTCGCGATCATCGCGCCGTCAACTGCGGCATCCACATCAGCGTCGTCGAACACAATGAAAGGCGCATTGCCGCCCAGCTCTAGCGACATCTTCTTGATGGTGCCTGCGGCCTGACGCATCAGGATCTGGCCTACGCGGGTTGAGCCGGTGAAGGTGATCTTGGCAACCTTGTCGTTGGTGCAAAGCTCATTGCCCACGCCCGAGCTGTCGGTGCCTGGGATCACATTGAACACGCCTGCCGGGATACCCGCGCGTTTGCCCAGAACCGCCATTGCCATTGCCGAGAGCGGTGTCAGCGTTGCGGGGCGTGCCACAAAGGTGCAACCAACCGCCAACGCCGGGCCAACCTTGCGCGCAATCATCGCGTTGGGGAAGTTCCACGGGGTGATCGAGCCCACCACGCCCACAGGCTGCTTCAGCACCACAATGCGCTTGTCACGCTGGTGGCCGGGGATGACGTCGCCATAAACGCGCTTGGCTTCTTCCGAGAACCACTCAATGAACGATGCGCCATACAGGATCTCTCCGCGCGCTTCGGGCCAGGGCTTGCCCATCTCGGCGGTCAGGATAGTGGCCAGATCATCGGCGTTTTCGACCATCAGATCGAACCACTTGCGTAGGATCGCACCGCGTTCCTTGCCGGTATGCGCGGCCCATTCCTTCTTCGCAGCGTAAGCCGCATCGATGGTCTGCGTGGTGCCTTCGATGTTGACATCTGTCACATTGGCGATCAGATCACCAGTTGCAGGGTTGTAGACAGGGAACGTTGCCTCACCTTCAACCCATTCGCCGTTGATGTAGGCGCGGGTTTCCAGAAGGCTGGGATCTTTCAACTCCAGCTTGGTCACTTTGGTATCCAGCATAATCAGGCTCCTTTGGCAGCGTCGACCGAGGCTTCGAGGATGTCCATGGCCTCGGCGAAGATCTCTTCTTGCACCGTTAGTGGTGCGAGGAAACGAATTACGTTCCCATATACGCCACATGTCAGCAGGATCAATCCACGCTTCAGTGCTTCAGCCCGTACGGCGTTCGCCATTTCCGGGTTCGGGGCGCTGCCGTCGGTGGTGTTGAACTCGGCTGCGATCATGAAACCAGGGCCGCGGATGTCCACGATCTCAGGTGTGCGGCTGCGGATCGATTCCAGGCGCTGTTTCAGGCGCGAGCCCAGCTCGTTGGCACGCGCGCACAGGTCTTCTTCCTCGATCACATCCATCACTGCATGAGCGGCTGCGATACCCAGAGGGTTGCCACCATAGGTGCCACCCAGACCCCCCGGGTGCGCGGCATCCATCAGCTCGGCGCGACCGGTGACAGCGGCCAGCGGCAGGCCGCCAGCCAGTCCCTTGGCCATGGTGGTGATGTCTGCAGCTACATCATAGGCGTCCATCGCAAACAGATTGCCGGTGCGGGCGAAGCCGGTCTGAACCTCATCGGCGATCAGAACGATGCCGTGCTCATCGCATAGGGCACGCAGGCCACGCATCAGCTCGGCCGGGGCAGGGTAGAAGCCACCTTCGCCCTGTACCGGCTCGATGATGATTGCGGCAACACGGCCCGGGTCCAGATCGGCCTTGAACAGTTTGGTCAGCGCGCCCAGCGAATCCTCGACCGAGGTGCCATGAAGCTCGACCGGGAACGGGACGTGATAGGTGTCGGGCATCATCGCCCCAAAGCCCGCCTTATAGGGCTGTACCTTGCCGGTCAGCGACATGCCCATGAAAGTCCGGCCATGGAAAGCGCCGCCAAAGGCGACCACAGCCGGGCGGCCGGTCGCAGCGCGCGCGATCTTGACGGCATTTTCGACCGCTTCGGCACCTGTGGTCACAAAAACGGTCTTCTTGGTAAAATCGCCCGGTACCTTTTCGTTCAGGCGTTCGGCCAGACGAATATAGTTCTCGTAAGGCAGTACCTGATGGCAGGTATGGGTGAAATTGGCGGCTTGCTTCTGAACAGCCTCCATCACCTTGGGGTGGCAATGCCCGGTATTCACAACGGCGATGCCTGCGGCGAAATCGATATAGCGTTTGCCTTCGACATCCCAGACCTCAGAGTTCACAGCATGGTCCACATAGACCTGTGTTTGCATTCCCACGCCCTGCGCGATCGAAGTGTTGCGGCGTTCAGCAATCTGAGCGTTCAGCATCTTGCGTCCTTTCCGGTTGTCGGGCACCCGCGCCCGTATATCTGACCGCGTGACTGTAGTGGTTGGCGTGGCAGACGAAAGCCTGTTTCTTGTGAATCGTAAGCCCTTGATTTACCGTCCGGGCACCCCTTAAGTGTTGCGGATACTGAACATGAAGAACACCAGCCAAGAAGATCTGACGCTTGGTTTGCGCCTGCGAACCCTGCGAGAGCGTGCAGGCTTATCGCAGCGGGCGCTGGCCAAGAAGTCGGATGTCCCGAATTCGACCATCTCGTTGATCGAGTCGGGTAAGATGAACCCTTCCGTTGGCGCGTTACGGCGGATTTTGCAGGGAATACCGATTGGCATGTCCGACTTTTTCTCGTTCGAGATCGAGCCCGAACAGACCGTGTTCTACGCCGCCGAAGAGCTGACCGAGATCGGCAAAGGTCAACTCTCGCTGCGGCAGGTTGGTTCGAACCTGCATGGGCGCGCGATGATGATCTTGCAGGAAACCTATGATCTGGGGGCTGATACCGGTCGCGTCATGTACGGGCATGAGGCCGAAGAGGGCGGTATTGTCATCTCGGGTCGGGTCGAAGTGACGGTCGGTGACCAACGCAAGGTGCTTGGACCGGGCGATGCCTATTACTTCGACAGCCGTACTCCGCACCGGTTTCGGCAGGTCGGGCCGGAAATATGCCGGGTCGTCAGCGCTTGCACGCCGCCTACATTCTAAGCATTTGGACGGATTTTTCAGCACTATGCATCATAGTGTTGCAAATTTTGACGCCCTGATCCACAGTATGGTGCATAGTGCGGGATTTTCCTGCATGTTCAACGAGCGACCCCGCTCCATTCGGAGATTACCGGAATGAAAAAGAAGCCTGCCACTCTGCCGCGCGGTTACCGCACCTGCACTGCATCTCTTGCAGTTGCCGACGTTCCCGCTGCAGTCCAATTCTACGAAAGTGCTTTTGACGCAAAGATTCAGGCGTTTGACGCGGATGAGGCACCCGGCTTTGCAGCCATCAAGATCGGCACCTCAATGCTGTTTGTCACAGCGGGTTGGGGCGCTCATGGTCCAACTGCACCGGGCACGGTCACGCCGGTTGGGCATCACATGTATGTCGAAGATACCGACGCCACGCTCGCGACCGCACTCGAGAACGGCGCCAGCCTGATTGCCGAGGCGAATGATACCTTTTGGGGCGAACGCTGTGCCACGATTGCCGATCCGTTCGGACATGTCTGGACATTGGCAATGCGTCTCGAAAACCTCAAGCCAGCGGATATCAGTGAGCGACGCAAAGCGCTTTTGGATGCAGAGCAAACTGAAGCTGCATGATCGACGTTATTGTATATATGACGGTCCGTAAGGAGCGCCGTGCATGAGCGACGCTCCGCTTCCGACTTTCACGATCCGTCAAAATGATCTGGCCATTCTCGCCGCTGAGAACCGTATCGGTGACTATCCCGTCGCCGTTCGCACTGCGCGCGAGGTGGTCAGTGGCGGTTTTGCCAATCAGTCAGCGCACCCTAACACATGGACAGTTTACTTTCTGGTCGACGGCCAATGGGCACTGGTCGAATCCACCCGTGGGCTGCGGCGGGAATGGTCCAGCCTTGATCGGCTTGAAAAATGGCTGCGCAGTTGCGGGTTCCGGTTCTTCTGGGTTCGTAATGACATCGATTTTGTGGAACCGCAGGCAGAAGATACCGCAGAGGAAGAGGCTGTATGAGAGCAGCGGCCTCTGAAAACCACAGCCTGAGGACAGCAGGCTTGCACGACCCCACAGTTTTATGTTCCGATGAAGAACGCCGGGTCACAACGGCGATCGCAATCGGCAAGAAAAAGAGAAGAAAAACGAAATGACCCCTTTTGCGATAACCGGAATCCAGATGCATGTCGGTGCGTTGCAGTCGAATGTCGACGCGATGCTGCATCGGATCGACATCATGATGGCCCGGTTCCCCTGGACACAGATGGCGCTGTTCAGCGAGCTGGCGCCTCATGGCCCGCTCGACCGGTTTGCACAGCCCTTTCCCAATGACGACCTGTCGCGCTTTCAGGATGCGGCGCGGCGTTATGGAATCTGGCTGATCCCCGGCTCGATGTTTGAAAAGCGCGAAGACGGGCGGATCTTCAACACCTCGGTCGTGATCAACCCCGAGGGTGAGATCGTCTCAAAATACTCCAAGATGTTCCCGTTCAAGCCTTATGAACAGAACATCGCTTCGGGTACTGAGTTCTGCATCTTTGATGTGCCGGATGTGGGCCGGTTTGGCCTATCGATCTGCTATGACATCTGGTTCCCGGAAACCACCCGCCACCTGACCAGCCAAGGCGTCGAGGTTCTGCTGCACCCGGTTCTGACCGGCACCACCGACCGCGAGGCGGAGCTGTCGATTGCCAAAGCCACCGCCGCGCAATTTCAATGCTACGTGTTCGACGTGAACGGGCTGGCTGCTGGAGGCGTCGGCCGCTCGCTGGTTGTCGACCCATCGGCCACTGTGCTGCACCAGTCAGCAGGGCAAGAAGATATCTTCCCCATCGAGATCGATCTGGATCAGGTTCGCCGCCAGCGCGAGGTCGGGTTGAAAGGTCTGGGTCAGGTTCTCAAAAGCTTCCGTGACCGCGAGGCGGATTTCCCGGTTTACGACCGTTCCAGCGGCGCAGATGCTTATTTGCACACGCTTGGCCCGCTGCGCATTCCGCAAAAAGGCGACGTTGCGGGTGTCGCTGCATCCGACCCCAGAACGGCGCTGGGATATAGCGAAGACGCCGCGACCAAGCCTGACAATCTGTATCTCTACAAAGGGCGCTCTGGCACAGACTGATACCAGCCCAACTTTTCGGTATCGGCAGAAAGGAAAAATTTCATGCACGGCATTTCCGATAGCGAAAAGCTCCATACTATCTCGGACTACTACAGCGCCTCACAGCTGAGAGCAGACCGATGGAGCGCGCTGCGGGAAACGGCCGAGTCTCTGGATCAAAGTGCAAGTGACAAGGATCGAGACCGCGCGCGGCAATTGTTGCAGGCGCTGGCCCCGATCGAGGTATATTTCGCTTTTCCTGGGGGGTCGGCCTTCGACTATTTGCGCCGGCTGCTGGACCATGGCAATTTCGGCGATTTTTCGACCGCCGTGCGCCGGGTGTCGCGTGCGCTTACGTCAGGGGCGTATCGTCGCCGCTCTATCCCTCTGATCGCGGATGAAACCGAAGGTGATGAGTTCGAGGATGAAGCGGCCCAAAGCCATGAGGCCCGTGCGCTGGGCCGCCCCTATTTCGAAGTGATGATCGTCGACAATGTCAACGAACATCAGGAGCGGTTCCTGCAATCCAGTCTGCAACGGATGCGCCGCAGTGAAGATCCGTTCATCTATGAAACCGTCGTGGTTCCCAGCGTCGAGGACGCGTTGATCGGGGTTCTGTTCAACCAGAATGTGCAGGCAGTCATTGTTCGTCCGGGTCTGAGCCTCAAATCCAAGAACGAAACCAATGTGTTGGGCCGCTATATCAGTCTCTATGGCGAGGGCGCCGATCTTGATGCGCTGTCGCCCTCGGAATACGGTCCTGAAACCTGCCGCCGGATCGGTATGCTGCGTCCCGAGCTGGATGCCTATTTGATCACGGACCGTTCGGCCGAGGATATCGCAGGTCTCGATCTGGGCCTGTGCCGACGGGTCTTCTACAATCAGGAAGACTTTCTGGAACTGCACCTGAATATCCTGCGCGGGGTGCAGCGGCGCTATAAGACGCCGTTTTTCACAGCGCTCAAGGAATATTCCAAACAGCCCACAGGCGTGTTCCACGCCATGCCGATCAGCCGGGGCAAATCGATCAGTCGCAGCCATTGGATTCAGGACATGGGGGCGTTCTACGGATCGAATATCTTCATGGCGGAAACCTCGGCCACGTCTGGCGGGCTGGATTCGCTTTTGGAGCCAAAGGGTCCGATCAAAGAGGCGCAGGAAGCCGCCGCACGCGCATTCGGCTCTAAACAGACGTATTTTGCGACCAACGGCACCTCGACCTGCAACAAAATCGTGGTGCAAGCACTGGTCAGGCCCGGTGACATCGTGCTGATCGATCGCGATTGCCACAAATCACACCACTACGGCATGGTGCTGGCGGGGGCGAGCGTGGTCTATATGGACAGCTATCCGCTGCATGATTACTCGATGTATGGCGCGGTGCCGATCCGAGAGATCAAGCACAAGCTTTTGACCCTGAAGGCCGAAGGCAAGCTGGATCAGGTTCGCATGGTGCTGCTGACCAACTGCACATTCGATGGCATCGTCTACAACGTGCAGCGGGTGATGCAGGAATGTCTGGCGATCAAAAAGGACCTTGTGTTCCTGTGGGATGAGGCCTGGTTCGGCTACGCGCGCTTTGCCCCGAATTCGCGCGTACGTACCGCGATGCGATCGGCCAATATCCTGCGCGAACAATTCCGCACCCCTGAACATGCCGAGGCTTATGTCGCCCAGCAGGAGGAACTGAAGGACGCGGATGATGAGACCCTGCTGAACACTCGCTTGATCGCGCCGCCCGATGCACGAGTTAGGGTCTACGCCACGCAATCGACCCATAAAACGCTGACAGCGCTGCGGCAGGGTTCGATGATCCACGTCAATGACCAGCAGTTCAAAGGTGCGGTCGAAGAGGCGTTTCACGAGGCCTACATGACCCATACCTCGACCTCGCCGAACTACCAGATCATCGCCTCACTCGATGTGGGACGCAGACAGGTTGAGATCGAGGGTTATGAATTCGTCCAGCGACAGGTCGAAAGCGCGATGGCAATCCGCCGGGCCGTGACGACCCATCCGCTGCTCAGGAAGTATTTCAAGCTGGTCACAGCGGGCGACATGATCCCCGAGCAATATCGCGAAAGTGGCATGACCAGCTATTTCGATCCCGATCAGGGATGGGCCGATGTTTGGGATTGCTGGGCCAAGGACGAGTTTGTTCTGGATGCCACCCGCATCACGCTGCATGTGGGCGCCACGGGCTGGGACGGCGATACGTTCAAGACCAAGATCCTGATGGATAAATACGGCATCCAGATCAACAAGACCTCGCGCAATACCGTGTTGTTCATGACCAATATCGGCACCACACGCAGCTCGGTCGCTTATCTGATCGAGGTTCTGGTCGAGATCGCCAAGGAACTCGACGATCTGATGGACGATGCCTCGAAGATGGAAAAACGGGCCTTTGAAAAGCGCGTCAGGAATCTGAGCGAACACGTCCCACCTCTGCCCGATTTTAGTCGGTTCCACGATGCGTTCCGCTGTGAAGCAGGTACCGAAGCCGGTGACATCCGTACGGCGTTTTTTCTGTCCTATGACGAAGACAATTGCGACTACGTCGAGCCCGACAAGGAGATGTTGGAACGGCTCGAAGCCGGGGAAGAGATGGTCTCGGCCACCTTCGTGATCCCCTATCCGCCGGGCTTTCCCATTTTGGTACCGGGGCAGGTGATCAGCCCTGAAATTCTCAAATTCATGCAGGAACTGGACGTCTCGGAAATCCATGGGTTCCGTGCCGATCTGGGCCTGCGCATTTTTACCGAAGACGCTTTGAAGTCAGTAAAGAACCCCTAAGGGGTCAGGGAGGACAACAATCATGCCAAAGAAGGTGCTGAAAAACATCTCGGAAATCCGCCGGTATTTCCATACCAACAAGGACCCGATCTATTTTGTATCGGCGACCAATTTCAATCTGTTGGGACTGGATGAATGGGTGATGAACTTCACCTATATCTGCTACATGGATTGCTTTGACGGGCGACATCCGAACGTGTTTGTGCCTTCGGAAATGCCGCATGATGAGTTTCAGTCCATCGAAGACATCAACAATTATCTGCTGCAGCACAAAGAGGTCATCGACCTGGTCAAGCGGCGTGGTGGAAAGCCCAAGTTTGTCTTCCTGATGTTCGACGAGACGACCGAGAAGCTGGTCAAGGAGCTGGGCGGTCAGCTGTGGTTCCCCAAAGCCAAGCTGCGCACCAAATGTGACAACAAGATCGAAACTGTCCGTATCGGCAATAAGGCGGGTGTGCCTTCGGTGCCCAACACGCTGAGCGTTGTCAAAAGCTATGATCACCTGAAAAAGATCTGCGAAAAGGCCGGATTGGGGAATGATCTGGTGCTACAATCCGCCTTTGGCGACAGCGGCCATACGACGTTCTTCATCAAGTCCGAAGCTGATTTCAACAAGCACAAAGACGAGATCATCGGCGAAGGTGAGATCAAGATCATGAAGCGGATCGATTGCCGCGGGGCGGCGATCGAGGCTTGCGCGACCTCGGAGGGTACCATCGTTGGCCCGCTGATGACTGAGCTTGTGGGCTTCAAGGAACTCACGCCTTATCGCGGCGGCTGGTGCGGGAATGAGATTTTCTCGACCGCTTTCCCACCTAAGGCCCGCGAACAGGCCCGGCAGCTGACGTTCCAGTTCGGTGAAGAACTGCGGAAATCCGGCTATCGCGGCTATTTCGAACTCGACTTCCTGATCGATAAGAAAACCGACGAACTGTGGTTGGGCGAATTGAACCCCCGTATCACTGGCGCCAGCTCGATGACCAACCACGCGGCCTTTGCGCACGCTGATGCGCCACTGTTTCTGTTCCATCTACTTGAGTTTTCAAAGAAGCCCTTCGAGCTGGATGTCGAGGAACTGAATGCCCGCTGGGCGGATCCGGACATGATCGACAGCTGGTCGCAAATGGTAATCAAACACACCGATGACAGTGTCGACCGGATCACGCAGGCCCCACAATCGGGCATCTACAAGATGCTGGAAGATGGCCGCGTCGTGTTCGACCGGTTCGACTATCACCGCCGCGCGGTGGGCGAGAACGAAGCGTTCTTCCTGCGTATCTCGAATGTCGGTGATTACCGCTATGAGGGCGCTGATTTGGGTATCCTCGTGACTCGCGGGCGGTCAATGACCAAGGGCTTTAAACTGACGGACAAATCGAAGAAGTGGATTCACGGCATCACCTCGGCCTATGGCGCCGAACCGCTGCCCGCTGCACAACCGATGGAAGACCCCGCCTTCAAAATCATGTAGAAAGCCCCATGGCGCTTGTTTTTCGCTCAATCGACGAGGAGCAGCCCGGTCCCAAGCTGGCCGGGCTGTTTGCTGAATACTGGCCCGCCTACTGCAAATGGTGGGCGCAAGAGGGGTATTCGGCCCGTCCCACCTATCGCGAGTGCCTGCGCGCGCTGCAAAAGCACATGCCCGAGATCGTGCCGATATATGAAGAGGTGGTCGAGCTTGTGGGTGGCAGCGACAGCCAGGCGCGGTTTCTCAGTTTCTACTGCCCGCCGAAATACCTATCGGGCTGCAGTCAGGCGATCTGGCGCGGCAAGACGCCGTTTCTGGTACGCAACTATGACTATCACCCAAAAACCTTTGATGCGGCGCTGCTGAAAACCCGATTTGGCGGGCGCGGCGTCATCGGGATGAGTGACGGTGTTCTGGGCCTGCTCGACGGTATCAACGATGCGGGTCTGACCGTCTCGCTTACATTTGGTGGCCGGCGCGAAGTTGGCGATGGATTCGGTGTGCCGTTGATCCTGCGCTATGTGCTGCAAACCTGCGAAACAACGGCCGAGGCGGTCGATTGCCTGTGTCGCATTCCATGTCACATGAGTTACAACGTCACCATTCTGGACGCGAAGTACAATTACAGCACGGTTTACCTTGCGCCAGACCGCCATCCGCAAATCTCAGACCAACCGGTGGCGACGAACCATCAGGGCCACGTTGAATGGTCGACCCATGCACGCTTCACAGCAACAGTAGAACGCGAGCGCTTCCTGTTGAACCGCCTCAACGAGAACCCGGAAAGCGAAAAGCGTTTCATCGATGCATTCCTGCGGCCACCGCTCTATTCGACCGCGTTCAAGTCCGGATTTGGTACGCTCTATACAGCGGTCTATCGGCCTGCGAAGAAGCAGCTACAGCTGCTCTGGCCCGGCGCGAACTGGGATCTGTCATTCGATAGCTTCAGCGAAGGCGAGTTGAGCCTGTTGCTGCCCGAAGATGCCGAGCCAGCTGTCTGAGAACGTTCAATTGGCTTCTGACGACATGGCAATGCTGAGCGACTCCTCATTCGCTAACGAAGCTAGCGTGACAGGACTCTTCTGACGAACTGATAGATCATAACGAAGAACACCGGCACGAAGATTACACCCAACACGGTTGCCGAGATTACTCCGCCCATCACGCCTGAACCCATCGCCGTTCGGCCTCCGGCTCCGGCACCGGTGGACAGAACCAGAGGAAGCACGCCAAGCGAGAACGCCATCGATGTCATCAGAATGGGCCGAAACCTTTGGTGCGCTGCGTCCTTGACGCCCTGTAACAGGGGCTCTCCGGCTGCGACCTTGTCGCGGGCAAACTCGACGATCAGGATCGCGTTCTTGCCTGTTAGACCAATCACCGTCAGCAGCGCGACCTGGAAATAAACACCGTTTTCAAACCCGCCCAACCAGGCTCCGACCAGTGATCCGGTTACACCGATCGGCATGGCCAGCATCACCGCAAACGGGATGGTCCAGCTTTCATACAAGGCAGCTAGGCACAGGAACACCGCCGCAAGCGAAAGTGCATACAGCATTCCCGCCTGATCCCCGGATTCCCGTTCTTCAAGCGACAGGCCGGTCCAGGCGATCTGATATCCGGGCGGCAATTGCTGAGCGAGCGCCTCTATCTCGGCCATGGCTTCACCCGTGGTGAACCCAGCAGCAGGGCTGCCCTGAAGCTGAATCGCCGATACACCGTTGTAGCGATACAGCCCCTGCGGGCCGAATTGCCAGTTCGCCGAAGAGAAGTTCGAAAGTGGAACCAGCCCTCCGGAATCGTTGCGGACCCGCCAGGCCTCAATATTTTCGGGCACCATGCGATAGGGCGCATCGCCCTGAACGTAGACGCGTTTGATGCGGCCCCGATCCAGGAAATCGTTCACATACCGTCCGGCCCATGCAACCGACAATAGCTCACCCACTTCCTGAGCGGACAGCCCCATCGCACCCGCGGCACGCCAGTCCAGGTTGATGTTGAATTGGGCGGCATCCTCAAGCCCGTTCGGGCGGATCGACGCAATCTTCTCACTTTGCCCGGCAAGGCCCATCAGTTGATTTCGTGCCTGCACCAGCGCTTCATGGCTTTGGCCATCACGGGCCTGCAGGTAAAAATCGAATCCGCTTACGTTGCCGAGTTCGATCACCGCAGGAGGAACAATCGGAAACACAAAAGCGTCCTGAATTTGTGAGAACGCCCCAAAGGCCCGACCCGCGATGGCCTGAGCACTGCGCTCAGGGGTTGTTCGTTCATCCCAATCCTTCAGACTGACAAAGGCGATGCCCATGTTTTGGCCCTGTCCCGCGAAACTGAAGCCGCGCACGGTAAAGACCGAAGTGACATTTTCAGCTTCATTCTCCAAATAATACTGTTCGATCTGCTCAAGCACGCCCTCGGTCGCACCGGCAGTAGAGCCCGTTGGACCCTGAACCAGAGTGAAAAGGATGCCCTGGTCTTCCTCCGGCAGAAAGCCGGTTGGCGTGCGGGCGAAAAGGAAAACCATCGCTGCGCCGATCAGCAAATAGATCAAACCAACGCGCAGTGGGCGCCGTATCGAGAAGCCTACCAGTGACGAATAGCCCTCAGTCAGCCGATCGAACCCGCGGTTGAACCACCCGAACAGTCCGCGATTGCGCTTGTCATGATCGGGCTTGCGCAACAGCGTGGCGCACAAAGCAGGTGTCAGGGTCAGTGCAACCAGAACAGACAGTGCCATGGCCGAAACGATGGTGATCGAGAATTGCTGGTAAATAACGCCGGTTGATCCACCGAAGAAGGCCATCGGTATAAACACGGCTGACAGCACCATGGCGATACCGACCAGCGCGCCGGTGATCTGACCCATGGATTTCTTTGTGGCCTCGTAGGGGGAAAGACCCTCTTCCTCCATGATGCGTTCAACGTTCTCTACAACGACGATTGCGTCATCCACCAGCAAGCCGATGGCCAGAACCATTGCCAGCATGGTCAGCGTGTTGATCGAAAACCCAAAGGCCGAGATGATCGCAAAAGTGCCCAGCAACACGACCGGCACTGCGAGTGTAGGGATGATCGTTGCGCGTAAGCTCTGCAGGAACAGAAACATGACGAGGAACACCAGAACGATGGCCTCGATCAGTGTGTGAACAACCTCCTCGATCGAGATTTCAACAAACGGGGTGGTGTCATAGGGAATGACATATTCGACGCCCGGCGGGAAAAAGGCCGACACCTCGTCAAGTTGATGTTTCACACGTTCCGCTGTTTCCAGAGCGTTGGCGCCAGACGCCAACTGGATCGCCATACCCGCAGTTGGGTTTCCATTGAACCAGGCCGATGTGGTATAGCTTTCGGCTCCGATCTCGACCCGCGCCACATCGCGCAGCAGGACAAGCCCGCCATCGGTTTCCGCCCGAACCACGATCTGTTCGAAATCTTCGGGGGTGGACAATAGCGACTGCGCAGTGATCGTTGCGTTCAGGGCCTGCCCTTCAACCGCAGGCAACGAACCGAACGACCCGGCTGAAACCTGTGCGTTCTCTTCGGAAACGGCTTGTACGATGTCCGACGGTGTCAGTTCGAACGCGGCAAGCTGTTCGGGGTTCAACCAGATCCGCATGGCATATTGCGCACCAAACACCTGAACGTTACCGACGCCCTCAAGACGGCTGAACTCATCGACCATGTTCGATACCATGTAATCCGACAAATCCACCGCATCGAGGCGATCATCCGTCGAGACTAACGCCGCCACCAACAGGAAACCACCGGACGATTTCTGCACCGTAACACCCTGACGTTGCACCGTTTCCGGCAGCAGTGGGGTCGCCTGGCTCAGCTTATTCTGCACCTGAACCTGCGCGATATCCGGATCGGTTCCGGTTTCAAATGTCAACGTGACCGAAGCCTGCCCGGTCGAGGTTGAAGATGAGTTGATGTATCGCAGCCCGTCCAGCCCGGTCATCTGCTCTTCGATCACCTGGGTTACGGTGTTGTTTACGGTTTCGGCCGAAGCGCCGGAATAAGATGCGTTGATCTCGACCGTGGGCGGCGCGATCTGGGGGTATTGTGCGACCGGCAAACTGAAAACGGCCAATGTGCCGATGCCCATCAACAGAATCGAAATGACCCAGGCAAAAACGGGTCGATCAATAAAGAAACGTGCCATAAGGAACTTTCACATCTGGTTGCGAATTAGGCGTCTTAGCCTATCAACGCGGTCTACGACTCTGGTTCTTCGGTTGGTGAAACAGTGGCACCTACCCCAATTTTTTGCAGGCCTGCGACAATCAATTTGTCCCCCGCTTCAAGACCCCCGGTCACGATCCACTTGTCGCCCTGGGTACCCCGGACTGTCAGAAGCCGTTCGGCAACCGTATTGTTGTCATCGACAATCATAGCTGTTGGCTGACCGCGTCGGTTACGCCCGACGCCCTGCTGCGGTGCAAGTACTGCACCCTGCAGAACCTCGATCGGCAAATGTGCGGTCACGTACATACCCGGCAGAACAATCTGGTTGGGATTCGGAAACTCGATGCGCAGAACCGAAACTCCGGTCTGCGGATCAACCTGCGGCTCAGCTGCAAGCACGGTACCGGTCTGATCGAAGGTTGATCCATCTGCCAGTGTTACAGTCACGGTTGGGTCAAGCGACTGAAGCGCAGCGGGTTGCGTTACCATGGCACGATTAAAACGCAGCACATCCTGAGTAGACACGGCCACATCCACGTAGACTTTATCGATTTGTCGGATCACGGCCAGCGGCTCGGCCTGCTGTGCCGTAACAAGTGCACCCTGAGTAGCCAGCGCGCGCCCGACACGGCCCGATAAGGGCGCGCGAATGACCGTGTGTTGCAGGTCGATCTTCGCCGCCTGAAGCTGCGCTTTTGCCACCAGAAGGCCGGCCCGGGCTGCGTCTCTTTCCGCGACTGCGCTATCAACGGCCTGCTGACTGGCCACATTGCGCAGCAGCAGTTCCGCCACCCGCTTTTCTTCCTTCTCAGCTGCGGTTACCCGAGCTTCGGCTTGTGCAACATTCGCAGTGGATTGCTGCACCTGCGCTTCATAGACGTCATCATCGATACGATACATTGCATCGCCATCTTTGACGGTGCCGCCTTCCTGAAACAGCCTCTCAACCACAATTCCTGACACCTGCGGCCTGACCTCGGCCACTCCCAGTGCGGCGACACGGCCCGGCAGCTCAGAAAACAAAGTCACGTCTTCTGCTTTCAGCGTGACGACTGTCACCGGCACCGGGTTCGATTGAGCCTGAACGACGGAAGTCATTCCGGAAAGCAGCACTGCGAGTGACATGAGCAGGAAGCATCGGGTTCTGAGCATCTTTTATCTCCACTTGACGCGGACCAGTATCAAACAACAATTGATCCGCAGTAGGAATAGAGGAATTTGTTGTGAAAATGAGCAGCTTCATCTGATTGATCTAGGATGACTGTTAATACATCATCGGTTGCTGATCCATGGGGATACTGACCTGTTGTGGTGGCCTCAAATCATAGCTGGACAATCCGGGCACGTATTGCATCGGACTTGATTGTTCTCGATAGAAGTTTGTTTCGCCGTGCTCGGGCCCTCGAAATGACAACAAAAACGAGTTTTGCGGCTACCGTTTAAATGCCTTGCTCTCAAATGGGTGACGCAATAATTGGATCACGTCGCGCAGCGGTTGCAGAGATAACCAGGCGGGATGAAAACCATATATGTTTACGGCGCGATGAGATCAGTTAAAGCATGACCGGCAACTCCCCAATTTGGCAAAGATCGCTTCCCTACATTGCCACCACCCTGGTGATGGTTCTGGTTTGGGCCTGGTACCTAACCGATCTCGGGGTAGGGAACATTTATCACTATGATGAATTCTACACCTACGACCGCAGCACAGGGTTTGCACGAAACGGGGACTGGCTGGCCGTATATTCCAACAACGAGCCAAGCCTGAAAAAGCCGCCCATGCAGTATTGGATGTCGGCACTTCTGATGGAATTCGGCGTGTCCGACATTCTGGCCTTGCGGCTTCCGTCGATGATTTTTGCTCTTGGTGCCCTGATGGCGACCGCTGTGCTGGCACGGGTCATGATCCCGCAAAGCCCTTGGGCTATGCTACCTTCTGTGCTGTTGGTGGCCAGTTCCCTTCAGTTCTGGCAGCACGCCACATCTGCGATGCTGGATACGGGTGCGGTGTTTTTCTCGACCCTCAGCATCGCGGCACTGCTGGCCGCGCTTGAGAAGCCAAAATACTGGCCCTACTTCGGCGCGACCATCGTTCTGGCCGCGTTGCAGAAAAGCCCGACTCCGTTGGCGTTCCTGGCGCTGGCGTTGCTGACGTTGAAAATCACCAACAGATGGCAGACCGAACCATTTAGCGAGATCTGGCAGAACAAGACGTTTCGTCGGACGCTCAAATTTGCGATACCTCTGGCCTTCGCCTGGCCGATCCTGCAGGAGCTCCGCTTCCTTTTGGACGGTTCGCTGGATGGCAACATCAAAGGAGAGATGCTGGATCGCTTCCGCCCGTCTCTCAGCGATCGCGGGTTGGGAAAACTCTATGACCTGATCATCGCAGGCGAACCCTGGTTGCGCTTGTTGGGTTTTGTCGGCATCTGCGCACTTCCTTTTGTGCAAAGGCGCCCCAGACTGCTGGCCTCGACAGGCATCGCCATCTTTTTTGTCATCATGATGTGGGCCGCAGCGGGGAAAGTATATGCAAGATACACCCTGCTCATACTCCCAATGCTGATGGTCGCGGCAACCGGGCTGCTGTTCTCGATAAAACGCCTGCGCTGGGCGGGTATGATCGCAGCGCTTGGGCTGATTTTTCTTTCCGGTGGCCTGTTCTACGATCGCGCGGCCACGGATCTTGGAAAGGGCAGAGTGCGTCTTGGCGTGCCCGAGGCAGAGATTCTGAAACCTCTTGGCGCGATGTTGCAACCGAATGAAACCTTGCTGATTTGCGCACATGACCGAAAGATGCGCGTCCCGCCCGGCGCCGCGTCGGTATACGCGTCGAATGGCAAGAGGTTTATATATCTGAGGCGGCTGCAATTGCATAAATACCTTGAAAGGTTCGGCTATACTTCAGGCCCATTGCGGGGGCTTTGCACCGAGGCTGAACTTTCGGAACTGGCGCCAGGACTGGTCGGACTTGCGAAGGAACCAACTGCGGTCGAAGGACTGGTTTATTGGTCGGCAACCGGGATCAAAGATCTGTCGGAATAGGCGAAATAACGCGATTCAAGAGGGGCCAAAGTGCTGCGCAATGGCTTGCGGCACGGTCGCCACTTGAATTTCCATCGTTGATCAATCAAAAGCCACTGTGACGGAAACAAACAAAGTTTATCACGATGCACGCTGATCATGATGCCAATGCTGACAATCGACCCACGGTGTCGATCGTGATTCCCATGCATAACGAGCAGGGGGCCGTTTCCGGTCTTGTGCAGGGCATTTGTGCCGCAGCATCGGAATTGCCTGCGTTCGAGGTCATCGCCGTGGATGACGGTTCGACTGATGGGACCTACGAGGCGCTCAAGGCGATGCAGAAGGACTGCCCGCAGCTGCGTATTTTGCAGCACAAGACCGCCGGTGGCCAAAGTGCCGCTGTCCATTCCGGCGTCAAAGAAGCGCGCGCCGATATCTGCTGCACGCTGGATGGTGACGGCCAGAACCCCCCGGAAGAGCTGCCAAAGATCTGGGCACCGCTTGTCTCGGGTGGCGATGCATCAATCGGCCTTGTGGCCGGTCAACGGGTTGGTCGGAAAGATACCCCATCAAAGAAACTGGCATCGCGATTTGCAAATGCGCTGCGGGGCTGGATGCTGAAGGACGGCACCCGCGACACTGGCTGCGGCTTCAAGGCGTTCCGTACACAGGCGTTTCTTGATCTGCCCTTTTTCAATCACATGCACCGCTACCTGCCGGCTCTGTTCAAGGCCTATGGCTGGAACATTGCGTTGGTGGATGTGGCGCATCAACAACGTATGTCGGGCGAATCCAAGTACACCAATTTTGGGCGGGCCATGGTCGGCATCTGGGATCTGTTCGGCGTTGTCTGGCTGACCCGCCGTGCCAAATCCGTCTCGGCAACCGAGGCGTCCCGGTCATGAAAGAAACTATTCTCGAAATTCTGCATGTCGACAGCCCGACAGAGGCGCTCTGGGTTTTCATCGGTCTGGCCGGGCAGCTGATGTTCAGCGCCCGCTTTATCGTGCAGTGGATCACCTCGGAACGTGCCAAGAAATCGGTCATCCCGATGGCGTTTTGGTATCTGTCGATCGGCGGCGGTCTTATTTTGTTGAGCTATGCAATCTACCGCCGCGACCCGGTCTTCATCCTAGGTCAGTCGATGGGATTGTCGATCTACCTGCGCAACATCTTCCTGATTCGCGCCGAGAACCGCTGATCAGGCGGCACGCTCAGAACAATCTGCCCTGGGGTTTCTGCCATTGTTTTGACCCGTTCAGCGGGTTCAAGCCTATGGAATCTTTATGTGAACAACCCGTTCTTGTTTCTGAAATTTTTATGCTAGTATCGCGCGAATAGATTTTCATATTTGTTTTCGGAGGCCGTTTTCTCTTGCCCGATACTTCGCCCAGGCTGTTCAAGCTACGTCCTCTGGAAAAGTCGGATTTAGAAACCGTCGCCCGCTGGTTTCAGGATGTCCATGACCTTGCTCTGTTCGACCGGACGACACGCATCCCGCCAAACCTGTTGCGGAACGAGCAATACTGGGAGGAAGCCATCTCCCCCTCACGTGATTGTGATAAATGCTGGTTTGCGATCGAATCCGACGGTGGTGATCTGGTGGGGATGACCGGTCTCGAGGCGATATCCAGCATCAACCGGGATGCGGTGGTGCCGGTGTTTGTCGACAAATCTATCCGGCGCCAAGGGGTGGCGGTACGGGCAGTTGCCCTGATGCTGGACTTTGCGTTTCGGCAGTTGGGGTTGAACCGTATCACCTCGTATTACAGGGCCGATAATCACAGCAGCCGCGATCTGATCCAACGGGTGGGTTGCGAAATCGAAGGCACCATGCGTCAGGCCTGGTTCGCGGACGGGCAGTTCCACGATATGGTTGTTGTGGGTATGCTGCAGCAGGACTGGACGGTACGACGGCAGGTGCTGGCGCAGGAGTTGGGTTCGGAAACGGTGGTCAGTTTAGATGCATCCGGATGGTCCTGGCCCCCTGAATCTGGCGCAGATGCCTGAAAGGTTGCGAATTTTGCGTCAAATCTTGCTACAACAGTCCTGTCGGATTCGAAGAGATAACCCAATCGAGTATTGCCAGTGAACACGACCGGTTCGGACCCATCAATCAAACAGAAACTCGGAGCGGTGCTTTTTGCCGATGTCGTCGGGTATTCGCGCCTGATGAGCGAGAACGAGATTGATACTTATAACGCGTTAAAGTCCTTGCTGGCGCAGCTCGAATCGATCTGCTCGAAGTATCAGGGCAAGATCATCGAAGTGCGCGGTGACGGCATTCTGGCCCTTTTCGAAACGGCCACCAGTGCCGTGGAATTCAGTATCGAGTTGCACCGGATCGCAGCTCAGCACAACACGAGCCGATTGGACAACGAACAGATCAAGTTCCGTGCGGGCGTCCACATGGGTGAAGTGCTGATGGACGAGCGCGGCATCCACGGTGACAACGTCAACATTGCTGCACGGCTGCAAGAAATTGCCGAGCCAGAGCGTGTGTATGTCAGTGCCGCGGTTTACGAACAGATTCGCAACCGCCTGCGCTATGGCTATGAATTCCTCGGGCCCAAACAGCTCAAGAATATCATGTCTCCTGTGGCGACCTACTGTGTTCGGACCGAGGTCGAAGGCGCCACGATGGCGGCCACCCTGCGCCCCGAGATGCAGCTTGAGGTGCTGGAACGACCCGATATTCCTTCAGTTGCAGTGCTGCCCTTCACCACCCAGGGCGGGGATGAAGATGACAGCTGGGTCGCCGAAGGGCTGACCGATGACATCATTATGAACCTGTCCAAGTTCCGGAACCTATTCATCATCGCGCGAAACTCGTCGTTTTTCTTCAAAACCCAGTCGATGTCGCCGCAAGAGGCCGCGCGGCGCCTGAATGTCCGATACGTCGCACGGGGCAGTGTCCGTCGGTCATCCAGCCGCATCCGCATCACGGCCGAATTGATCGACGCCAATACCGAACGCACCATCTGGGGCGAACGGTTCGACCGTAAGATCGACGATATTTTCGACATTCTGGATGAGGTGACGGAATGCATTGTGGCGGCCACGGCCGTGATGATCGAGTCGCACGAGAAACAGCGCATGGTGCAAGCCATCCCGTCTGACCTTCGGGCTTATGGTTCAGTCCTGCAGGGGCAGCATCATATTTTCAAATACACCCGCAACGATAACCGTAAGGCTCAGCATTGTTATGAATCCGCGCTGGAACGCGACGGTGGATATGCACGGGCTGCGGCGGCGCTGTCGCGTACGCTTAATATCGACTGGCGTTATTCCTGGACGGAAGATCCGAACAGCGCGCTGGACAAGGCCCTATCGCTAGCACAGCGCGCGGTTGAACTTGACCCCACTGATGCGCGTGGATTTGGTGAATTGGGATATGTGCAGCTTTATCGCAAGGAACATGATTCCGCGATTGAATCTTACAAACGTGCCTTGCAGCTGAACCCCAACGATGCCGATATGCACTCGGACTACGCCGATGCGCTGGCCCATTCCGGCGACAATGAGACCGCGATCAAGCATCTTCGGCAGGCGATGCGGTTAAATCCTTATTTCCCGGATCAATATCTCTGGCACCTGGGTGGAGCATATTACAATCTCAAGCGCTATGACGATGTCATTACTACGGTCAACAAGATGAACAACCCGACCGAGGGGCAACGTGTTCTGGCGGCGAGTTATGCACATAAGGGCGACATAGATATGGCCCGCCAGATCGCCGACAAGCACCGAGCGGCACATCCGAATTTCTCACTGAAGCGATGGGCCACAGTTCAGCCCGACCTGTTGACAGACGATACTCAACATTTTCTGGAAGGCTTGAAGAAGGCCGGGTTCTGATCACGAAATGTGGCTAAGTTCTCAGCGCAAATGTGTTCTGAGAACGCCTTCCAGCAATTCCTGAAATCGAGGGCACTCCAGGTGCGATGGGGCCGTACAAGCGGCGATGTGTTCCAATAGGTCCGCCGTAGCCAGCAATTCTTGTGCCTGATCGCGCAAATTGGTCGCCTGGCTTCTCAGTTCTTTGCGACTGACGTCCAACTTTCCCCCTTGTGGGCGAAAGAGGGTCGCAATTTCTTCAATGGAGTAGCCAGCCCGCTGGCCTAAGGCAACCAGTGCAAGCCTGGTGAGCACGCTGTCATCATATTGGCGGCGTAGCCCGTGTCTGCCATCCGAAACGATGAGGCCTCGCTTTTCATAATAGCGCAGAGTCGAGGGGGGAAAGCCGCTGCGCCGAGCAACTTCTGCAATATCGAGACGGAACATGTTGACTTAAACCTTGCTTCAAGTTGCACAAATTTTGCGGGATTCTTTAGAAGAAGGAAAGCACATGAATTTCGTTGAATTACTGATTGCTGGAGCCGTTGTTGGACTTGGCGCGACTGTCTTCACTGATCTAGTCGGGTTTTTTCGTCAGGGGTGGGCGGCAACAAATGGATTTTACTGCCTCGTCGGGCGTTGGATTGGCTCGGTTCCTGATGCAGGACTTGTCCACAGCGACATTCGCAACTCTGCACCGGTAAGCTCAGAGGCGGCGCTTGGCTGGGGCGCACATGTCATTCTTGGGGGTCTTTTCGGGATTGGGTTTGTTTGCCTGTTTGGCCCTTCCTCTCTCACCGCACCAAAAGCTTGGCAGGGTCTGAGCTTTGGCTTGCTTACAGTCCTTGTACCATGGCTCATTTTTCAACCGCTCTTCGGGTGGGGTGTTGCGGTTTCAAAATCACCTGAACCTTGGAGAATGCGTTTGAAAAGTGTCGTCACACATTCTGTTTTTGGGCTGGGACTTTGGCTAAGCGCATTGCTGGTGCAGATAGAGCTCTGACGTTTATTGCAACGCGGAGATCGGGAAGCTTGGGCTATTCCGGTCACGGAGATGTTGCTGTTCACGCGCCCGCAGGTATGTGATCAGCAACACTTTTTGAGCTTATTCGCCGCGCGCTTTGGCACCGCTGACTTTTGCGCCTGAAACCTTGGCACCGGACACTTTTGCGCCGCTGACCTTGGCCCCAGAAACTTTGGCGCCGGACACCTTCGCGCCGCTGACCTTGGCGCCGCTCACCATAGGGGCGTCATATTCGAAATAGACATCCAGCAGCACTTCTTCGATCTGGCCGGCCGCAATATCCATGCGGATGGTGTAATCGGCCTGATCGTAGTTCCACACACGAATGTCGCTGGCCATCTGATAATCCGCCGCTGCCACACCCGAGACCGATGGGTTCATCGGGGCCCGCGCTGTCTGCTGCGTGGTGTCGTCTCCGGCTTTATCAAGCTTGAACCCGTAGGGCAGGTTGCCACCCGTGGCACTTTCTCCGTGGCCATGGACCAGAAAGATCGTGGGTTCGGGCATCTCGTAATAGGTGCCGTCGTAGGCGAAGCCGTAAATCCGCGCCAGCCGTGCATCGCCTCCGAACTGGTCTCCGATAAAATTATTTACGCCGCGACCCCTCCTGCGGCCATCCTGTTCGATGAACAGCTGATCCTTGTGTCGGTTAGCGGTCTGCTGCCAGTAGGTGTTTTTGAATTGGCGGCCCCGACGGATATAGACAAACGAGTCGTGTGAGACCTTCTTGCGCTTGTCGAATTTAAACTTGTCGTCGTCTGTTTTGACCACCTTGTAGATGCCGGAATACTCGTTTGCCGCATCACCCACCTGAACCAGAACCCGGTCATCTTCCCGGACATGAACACCGTCTATTTTCAGGAATGTGTCATTCAGGTTGGTATGGCTATCAAGCTCTTCTGCAAGACGGACAGAACGTTGTTTCAGTTTTAAATCGTTTAACTCTCGCCCAAACAATAATACCTCGGAAAAACTGAGTAAGGACTCAGACATATCACTTTCTCCCTATCGGGGGTCGACGATGCCTCGGGCTTCGCCTGTCCCAGTTTGCGCATTCATTGCGCGTCGATTGTCAATTTATCACCCCGTGCGCGTAAACTGCCATAATAGCGAGGTAAAAACAAAGACTTTAAGGCTCCTTCGCCTCAGGCGACAAGGTGCGGACTGAGGCGGCATGACTGGACCCGTCGGGCTTTGTCAGCCGTGGCCCCGGGCTCGTCAACCCAATCTCACGCATCCGGAAATTACCCTCAATAATTTGCCGGAATGCACCACCGGTGATCTCCTGATCAACCACGACCAAAGCACGTTCGACACCAAAGTAACTCAGCATATCGGCGTCCAGCATCTCCCACGCGTCTGCAAGGTATGAACCCAGCAAATCCCGCGCTTCGATCAGAGCAACACGAAAGCCTTCGGGGTCGGCAGCGTAATGTTCATCGAACAGGTCCTGCATGATCTCGTTGTATTCATCCGTTCCTTCCAGCTCGTCCGAGAGCTCTTCCATTTCCGGGTTGATCACGTCATGGGCGACCAGCCTTTCGTGATAAATGTCGACCAGAATATCGAACATGGCCCCGGTCAGCGGCTCTGAAAGCGCATGCTCGCTGGACCAGCCATGCGAAAACTCGGACAGGGTCCGGTCATTGGCAGCGATGCGGATCTGCGCGTTCTGGGACAGCTCGGCAAAGCGACTTAGGCGGTTGTAGGTGTAGAGGTTTCCACGCGTGTTCTTCAGCAGTTCATCCACAACCGAGCCGAAATGCAGCGAGGCCAGCAGCGCAACCATGTCCGCTGCCGATTCATGGAATCCAAAATACTCACCCGTCGCGTCCTCTTCGGATGGCAGACCGATGACGCTGTAGATGATGGCATGCCCGATCTCATGTGCGACTACGTCAAAGTTCAGGCTATAGGGGCGGTATTCGTCACCATGTTCGCGGGTTCCGCCGGTTTCCAGAAACCCCCATCCGATATGCGCATTGTCCAGGCTGGGCAGCAGCGATAATTCCAGCCGCTCGAAATCGCGCTCGAAGTGCCAGGGGATCGGGCGACCGAAATACCCCTCCCAGACGTCCATGGTGAAATGAGCCGCCCCAAACAGATGGGCAGCTTCAAAGGCGGGATCGTCAGGGTCGATATGGATGAAGTTTCCGAATTCGTCCGGCTCGGGAGGTGGCTCGATATAGCCGTCCCAAGCAGGCAGATACATCTCGGGGCCGTCCTCGCCCTCGATCATTGCGCCATAAGGTATCGTCTTGTCCACTGGGTTCATCGCATACATGCGCGGCCCCGAGGGTCCCGGGCCAATGGTTCCTTGCGGGGCAGAAATCTCAACCAGTTCCGGTTTTGAATTCGGCTCAAGATACGGTGACTGCGGGTACAGCAGGAACCGAGTGCCCGGAGTTTCATTTTCCGAGTAATCGGGCCAGATCGTCAATGTTCCCTCCCGTTATTCGCCCGGTTGCAGGCTCGCCGTCAGTTCGGATTCCTGATCAGTCGTGTTTCTGTTTAGCTGGCAAAACAGGAATTCTGCTTCAATCAGATCAACAAAGGCATCACGCCCTTCAAGACCCAGCGCAATTGCGTATGATTCAAGATCATCCGGTACCGCCTGGTCAAGACGCGTTTCAAAATACCATATCAGTGACTGCGTTAGGTTCGCCGATCCATTTGCGCTGTTTAGTGTCTGTTTTTGTTCGGCCTTGCGCTGGGCCCGCTCGCGCAATTCCCCATAGTCACCCGAACGTCGAAGTTCGGCCAGCAATGCGGTATCCAACTCGTCTGCAAGAGTTTCGATTGCGATATCGACGCGTGATCTGTCGGCCAGCATCGTCTCGTATTGCGCAAGCGTCAGGTCATTTTCCTGCAGCCATTGTATCAGATCGGCGTGGCGCGGCAGCCTAGCCTCCAGCCGGTGTTCCGTCATCTGCCGCAATACCGCTTGCTTGTCCGGTTCCCGGCCTTGCCTGCGGGCCTCGTCCTTTGAAAGCAAGCTCAACGCGGCGCGTTCGCGTAGCTGCGCGTAGCGCACCGGGTCAAGCCGCAACTCATCCACCAACGCACGCGCGCCGCTTTCCGGATCTGCGGTCTCGGAATCGACGCGGGCGCAGAGTTCGCGCCAGGCCAGCGTGCGCTCGACGCGCTGAGGATTTGGCGCTGCAGCGCCTTCGTCCAGATACCAGGCCATTTCGGCCAGCATGGCGCACGCGTCGTCGCCTTTGGCATCAACTCGCCCCTCGGGCAGCCAAAGCTGGAAGTTCTCCAGGTCGGGTGACAGCGCAGTACCCTCTATGATCCGATCCCAAACCCGATCGCGGTAGTGCAGGTCTTTGGCCGTACGCAACAGCGCGGAGCTTGCCGCAGGTTGCAGAACTCCCTCGGTCTGCGCTTGCGCAATCGTGGCGCGGATCGACACCATCGGTTCGCTCAGCGGTGGGAAACCAAGCTCGGCAGGGCCATGCAACACCGCCACCTCATCGTCATCCTCAAGCGTTCCGCTTAGGTAGTCCTCGAATATCTGCCCAACTCCGATCATCCCGAAATCAGCGAGTTCTGCTGCGCGCAACGCGCCCATACTGGCACTTCCAAAGACCGTTATGCCCTGCTCGATCGCCCACAGGATTTCCTTGTGCCAAACCGAAGGCACCCCGTCGAAATAGCCGTCGATAATCCCGATTGCGCGCGGTTTACCCTGGACCACGCGATACACATCCCCCTGCTGAACCGGCGGCAGTATGGTGGCTTCAAGCTGTTCCCGAACCGCATCCGCCCGCAAGGTGGGTCCGACAAAGACGACCGCGTTCATGATGACACCGCCCGTACCCGTGGCCCGGCAACAAAATCAGGGTCGTCATGGGGTGCTTCCAAACCCGGAATCACGGCACGCACCACAGCGATGTCGATCTCGGGCCGCGACAGATCAACTGTGACTACCTGATCTATGTCAGCAGCCGAGAGGCGCGTCAGCAAAAGGGACAGATCTTCGGTGAATGACCCGGTCACGTACGTCGGGCACTCAGCGAAGTCACCAGTTACAGCCGAACCATCAATTAATTCGCGGATATATCCGCTGCGCCAGTTCCGTGCGGTGTCCGAGAACTCTTCGGGGTCCAGATCATCCCGCGCGCCCGAGATATAGGTGAGCCGCGTCTGCGCCGCCTCGGTCAACGTGCGCAGCAGGGCGATAGCGCGATCTGGATGGCAGCCATCGCCTATGCCGATATGACCCGTTGCACCACCTGTTTCGCAGATCGCACAGCGAAAGCTTGCGATGCCGATATCCGAGGTCGTCTCCCATATCCCCAGATCCAGCCCCGCCGCCGCAATCTGATCCATCGCCTGTTGGCAGCGTGGATCGTCCACCGTATTAGGATCGACGCGTGGCGTCGCGCCCCGGTGATGCCACAGCGTGGTCGCGTCGCGTTCGATCAATTCGCAGATTGCATGACAACTGGCCTCGATCACATCGTTGCCCGAAGCCAGCCCGTTGGTAGTTCTGGGAAAGGCGCGCTTCCCGACAACGGGCGAGGTTGTGTAATCAGTGTCCACCATCTCATACGGCACCCAGCAGGGTTGGTCCGACGGCAGGTCCTGCCCCTGCACCCACAGCATCGCGTGATGAGGGTCGAAGTGTCCGCCAGCCACGCGTGGCAGTCGAGCTACGTCAACAACGTGATCCTGTGTCAGATCGGTATGGCTGGACAGGCGCAGCGGCAGTTCAACCCTTTCCGCATGCCACGACTCAATCGCTTCCATCACGCCCGAGGCCTGTGCAGCGCTCAGCGACAACCCCTTGCCCAGCGATACCGCCACCGAGCGGGAATTGGGCCGTGTCACCATGACCGTCGGCAGCCCGACCCGATCGAGCCCGGTCAGGTTGGCGATTCGAGTAATACCCATCTGTTTTAGGAATGGCTTGACGATGGCAAGGGTCTGTTCCGGGTCGCGCAGCCGGTGCGTATCCAGCACATAAGTCTTCTGCGAAATCCCGGACATTCAAATGACCTTGCCAAATATCTGATAAACCGACCGAACCCGCTGGGCGGATCAGGTCGGCGTCAGGATGCGGGATGATTGCGAACGGGTCAACAGCATGGCTGCCGTACGATCGCACTTGCATGGGCCGCGCCCTGCCGGTAAACGAGCTCCCGCACCGCCTCAATAGCTCAGCTGGTAGAGCAGGTCCTTCGTAAGTAACGGGTCCATCCGCAATTGACGTTCGAGGCCAGTAGGTTAGAGAAGGCGCGCAGTAACTAGTAGGGCCATAGTAGGGCCGCGGAAAAAGAAGGATGCCGCTGTAGCTCAGCTGGTAGAGCACGTCATTCGTAATGATGGGGTCGTAGGTTCGAGTCCTATCAGCGGCACCACCCTTCTCCGATAGCACTACGATTTTTGGCGCCAGAATCAACGCCTTCGGCAAATCCGAAGGGTGACGTTTGCGCTTTCGATTTCAGACATCCGGGCTAAGCTGCGTTCAGGATTGGCAGATAGAGCCGGTCTCGGGGCGTAGTAACCCCTCCAAGAGCCGCCGGTGTCGGCCGAAATGACACCTCCTCGAACCCTATGGTCGGGGAGGCACTGGCGTATGTCCAGGGCTCCGGCCTAAAGGCCAGCGCGATCGTCTTGCGGCGGCTTACTAACTCCCCGGCTGCCAGAGGAAACTCTGGTGGCCGATTTCGTTAGTAGAGGAACCGCTATGAGCAGAAAAATTGCACCTTCATATTTGTTTGCGGGCGTGATGTGTGCGGGCGCAACGCGCGCGTCGGATGCCGATGCTTGGATCGCCAAGTCCGATGATTTGGAGAGACATCGCGAAGCATTCCTGATCGCTGCCACCGAGTTGATAGAGAACGGCACATGTACACCGAACGAGTTTGTGGAACATGGAGGTTGGGTGAGGTCGGGCTCAACTGAATCTAGGCCTGTGTACTTCATGTATTGCGGTGGACCTACAGTCGACAACCGTTTGTATCTCGACGCCTCTACTGGCGAAGTGTTTCGTTAATTTTCAATTTGTTAAAGGGAGCGTATCACATGAAGAATTCAACACGAGTCTGCCCGTTCTGCTAAGAAGAAATCAAACCTGCCGCCATCGTTTGCAAACACTGTGGCAGCAACCTTAGCGATCTTTCGACACCTATCAGTAGCGACCAATTCACTGATACGGTTATCACCAAATCAGCGGATCATCATGGATGCAGGTATCGGAGGAGGCGGGTAGACGTTTTCGAAACTGGTTGTTGCTTCGCAACCACGTGCATTTCTGCAGGATTTTGCTTAAGCTGAAAACCAGCGGTTTTCTAAGAGCGGGGTACGGGATTGTACTGAATGGAGGAAGTGCACAAAGAGACAATTTTGAACATCTATGACGCTGCTGCCGATACGGAGCTCTGGCCGGAAGTTCTGCAGAAAATTGCCTGGCAGGTCGGCGCTGTTGGCTGCATTGTATTCGAATGGCAAGAGTTTCTGAACAAGCGAAAACTGGCGGTTTCCGCGGCATCCAGTTTCTATGAAGTGCCACAAATCGAAAAATATATTGCAAGATTTTGTGTGGAAGAGACGCGGGATCAGGATATTTTCGAAGCACACTCCCTCAAGACAGACCAAATTAACCTCATTCAGGACGATGTATTGGCACCGACAATTTCTGAACTGAGGGCACTTTCCAACGTCGCCACTCTTGAAAAGCTGGGTATTCGACATCGAGCTGCGGGATTGCTCAACAAAGACAACTCGGCGCAGTTCCGGTTTTCGACTCAGTTGGGTTTGGACCGAGGACGCCTTTCGGAAGAAGAGCAGAATGTCATTGGGCAGATATTGCCCCATGTTGCCAAGGCATTTGATTTGGGCCGACCGGTCGCTCAGCTTGCGCGTGTTCACCAAAGTCTTCTGGCGGCAATGGATCGATTGATCATCGGTGTTTGTATTCTGGATAGCCGCGGAAATTTGGTGGTCGAAAATGAGGAATTTAGGCGACAACGAGATGAGTATCGGGTCTTCTACTTTGATAAATCCGGCACCCTGCGTCTATTTAAAACTGAGTGGGAACAACGATTTGAGGCTTTACAGCGGGACGTTTTCAACCACGGTAAATTCGGAGCTCGACCTCGCAAGGAAGCAATAGCGGCCGATGAGAACGTCTATCTCTGCGTTGAGGTTGTACCATTGCACAATTCTAGCGAAATTGGCACGAAATCCTTCGACGGATTTATTGTCTACAGCTCAGACACAAGCAAGCCTTTGAATTGTCAAACTTTGCCGATACGGCATACCTTTGGCTTATCTGAGACAGAGCTGTCCCTTGTGGACGCAATTGCATTGGGCCTTACAAACACTCAGATCGCTGAGCGCCGCAACCGATCTGTGGCCACTATCAATGCGCAGGTGAAGTCCATTTTATCAAAAACCAGCTGCTCAACGCGCACGCAGTTCGTGCGTCTCATGATGAGCTTCGGTACCGATTTTGTAAAAAGCGCCGATCTGTAGACCATTTGGGCGATGACGGGCAATCGCAGTAGTGCAAAATGCTAGCATTCAGAAAAGACTTTGCATCAATGATGCACAACAGTTTTATTTCTTTTTCGGGTCAGGTTCCGGATTATCAGAAGGTCATTTGTTATGCAGACCAAATATGGATTTACCAAACTTACACCCGCAGAATTTCCCGCATGGATTCAGGCACAATCGATTAGTCGTACCTGCGTTAGGGTTCAGCAACATCATTCGTGGAAACCCCGCTATTCAAACTTTAACGGCAGCAACCATTTTGACCTGCAGCGGGGAATGAAACGATATCATATTGACCACAACGGCTGGGCGGATATCGGGCAGCATTTTTCGATTTTTCCGGACGGGGTCATCGTCACTGGCCGCAGTCTTAACAGGTCACCAGCGTGTATCTACCGTGCGAACAGCAGAGCTTTTTGTATTGAGAACGTGGGAGATTTCGACGCCGGCGGTGACCAAATGCGCGCCGAGCAGGCCGAGTCGATCTTTAGCACGACCAAAGCACTGTTACAGAAAATCGGCATTTCAACACCGACGAGAACCAATGTGGTCTATCACCATTGGTACGACGGATCCGGAGATCTTGTGTATCATAATTCGGGCCAGAAATCCTGCCCAGGGACAGGGTTCTTCGGCGGTAATAAGCTTGCGGATTTCGAGACAAATTTCCTTCCTCAGCTTAAAGCCGAGATGTCCGATACTGTTGCCCCAGCACCTGTAGGGCTGGTTGAATGGGTCAGGGTCGAAGCCGACAACCTGAACATTCGAAAAGGGCCGGGTAGCGATTTTGGCCTGTCCAATGACAACGGTCCGTTAAGTTACGGCACGGTGGTGCGTGTCTATGAAACATCGGACAATGGTTGGTTTCGGATTTCTCAAACAAAGCAGTACTGGGTCTTTGGCCGGTATACCGCACTAGCACGGCCTGCGGATGTTAACACCCCGGACACCAACGCTCGTAGTGGACCTGGGATGGCCTTTGACATCGAACGCGTCCTGCAAGACGGAGACCGCGTTTTTATTGTAGCCGAAGACGGAGAATGGAGACGGGTTGACGATGATCTGTGGGTCCACGAAAGCCTCCTGGACATCGCCTAATATTGAAAATTTAAGAACGCCTTTTTTTGGAGAGTTGCAGTGGTCAAAGTAATTTTGGTTCACGGTATGAATGGCACAGCGGACAGCTGGTACAAATTGCCCGCAATGCTGTTGGATGCTGGATACGAAACGCAGGCTTTAGATCTGCCAGGGCATGACAAAACAACAAGCTTTCTGGAGATCTTCCTGGGTGGAAATGGTCAACACGATCCAGGGGTAAAAATGCAGGACTATGTACAGTCGGTCGCGTCGGCATTCCCCGTTGGATCCGATCGGGATGTTGTTCTGATCGGCCATTCCATGGGGGGTGCGGTAATCTCTCACGTTGCGAAGGCTTTCCCATCCCGAATTGCACAACTTATTTATGTAGCTGCTATGTTGCCGGATACTGGTCAATCCGTCAGTTCTATAGTTGAGATGATCCAGTCGATGAACGTCCCGTTTATCCGAACGCTCGGAGATTTCAGCCCGCATTTTCTGAAAATGCGACTGGTGCGACAGCCCACCGGGCCACTTTCCGAAGTGTTTTCCCGAACACCTGACTTCGATGCGCTCCCACGCGGGTACGTCCTGTGCGAGGAAGATGACGTGATACCTGCAAGACTACAAAAACGCATGATAGATGCCTATGCGACGGCCCCGGTCGCCACGGTGCAACGAGATCTTCCCCTAAGCCATTTTCCGCAGTTCGACGATCCGCAGGCGCTTTTTGCCGCGATCAGGTCTTTTCTGCCTCCGTAGTAACCCAACGCCCTGCCAAAGCAGATTTGGCCATTGATGGCCTCAGTATTTTCAGCTGCCAAATTTTAAACGAAGGATATCTGACATGATGAGTTTGCCCAGATTTTTTCAAAGACTGTGGTTCGCCCTTGTTATCGGCATTCTGCTGACTGGGTGCGAGCAGATCGCAAATCCCTACTCGGCCGAAGCCTACAAACAGGCCACATCGCTGAAGGCAAAAAGCCTTGCATTGATAAAAAACGGTACACAACCCTATAGCGCCAACGCAAGTAAGGCGGAAACTCTGTTGGTTGAGATTTCAGCAGCGCACGAATTCGCACGCGGCCGCGGTCGAAAAAATTCGGATGAAGCCGCTGATCAATGGGCGATCATACTGGATCCCGAAGGAAATTCAGTTGGAGAATTTGTGGCCTTGTGGCGCGAGAAAGGCAAGTTGAACCCGTTTTTTGTAAACGAGTTTAGTTCGATTGTTTCATTACAGTTCGATCGAATTATTGAATTGGAAACTGGCAGAAAAATTACTGCGGAATAAGGAGTATCGAAATGACTGATTTAAGCGACAACTGGGACGATTTTTTAAAATCTATTGGCAACGCTGCGGGAGATCTAGCACAAAACTTGTTTGAAGACTGGCGAGACGAAGCGCGTGAGGACGCAATTGAATTTGCAGAGCTCGCCAAGGAAAAATTGCCCAAATGGACTGAGGCCTTGGCACAAGGGCATATTGACAAAGCCGAGTTCAGCCTGTTGGTCGGAAGTCTCGAGGCTCTCGCGCGGCTCAATGCTCTGAAAGCAAAAGGGCTGGCAAAGCAACGCCTGGAACAGTTTCGCGTCGGACTTATTAGCATTGTTATCCGGGCGGCTTTCGCTGTTGTTGGTGTGTAGCTCTGGATCTCAAGATTAGAGGATGATCCCGAAACCCTGCGAATTACTTCTCGATATTGCGCCAAACCCATGATCAAGCTGATTCAAAACTTCCCTTCGAAATTCCCGGCTGGGCTGCTACAAGCAGTGGTCACTTTGTTCTTGTCGACACTTCTCTATTGGCTGCCCAGCGATCAAGCCAGTTCCCTTTACCAATCCGTCCGAAAGGTGATCCGCTTAGTGCGAGTATGTTTGCACTCAATATTACATTCACGGCCTACCGCAATTTCGACGGCTTTGGTTTTTGGAATTTTCTGCGAGTTGAGCTGATGCCAGCATCGAAGGCCAGCGGAATAGCCAAGCTCCTCGTTTCAGGACGATATTTGGCCGAATATACTGACTGTTTCGACTACGCCGAGGGGCGAATAGAGAGCAAATTTGATCGATTGCGCTGCTCGCCTCTCACCGGGCATCATGCTCGTCAACGCCCAAAATCGCCTCATTTTGGGACTTAGAACTTGTTGGTTACTATTGAGGCATTCGACAAATTTTCTATTTAGGAGACTACAGTGTTTACCATTTCCGATCATTTTGTAGATGAAGCCAAGCGTATAAGCTCTTTAGGGAAAGGTTCGAAAATTAATCCAACTAAACTAGTCATTCACTATACAGCTGGATCGACCCTCAGTAGCGCCATATCCGCTTTAAAAAAGCACAACAACTCCTATAACCTGTTCATCGACAAAGACGGCTCCGTTCATCAAGCCAGGGCTTTGAATCGTAGGGCCGGGCATGCGGGTCGAAGCAACTGGAAAGCCGACTCTGGCTTAAAAAATGAAAGTAGCTTGAACGGAAACTCTGTTGCCATTTCACTTGTTAACCTTGGATATCACCGTCACTACTCCGGCGGTTTTTGGTGGTATGGTGAAAAGGGAGGAAAATACAAGCCACCGAAAGTCCCTGATCAAGATGCAAACAAACTGTCATCGATCTACTCCCCCAGAAGTGTGATTCATTGGGATCCCTACACAGATGCCCAAGTGGAAACCTGCGAGAAACTCGTTGAGGCAATTCTTAGTGTGTATCCAAGCATAGATGAGATAGTTGGTCACGATGATGTAAGTATCAACTCCAAGTTCGACCCTGGTCCCGATTTGCCGGTTCAGAAATGGCGTGAGAAATACGGAAAAGAGGGCAGCTTAGGGCTTGAGGCTTATGTGGATTCCCCAGACGATGAGCTTAATCTGCGCGACCGTCCCGTTTATCTGGGAGGCAAAGTGGAAAGGGTGCTCAAACAAGGTGATCGCGTGTTCATTCGCTCGGTAAGTTACGTTGGCGGGCTTTCCAGTGCAGCGCTAATCAATACAAGTAGTAACAGGAATCGCGCGCTTACAGGTTGGGCCTCTGTGGATACCACGGGTAACAACACTCACGATGGATTTGTGTATATGGGGTATTTGACCAAAACGCCCCTTGCGCCCAATTACCAAAAGAAACTTCTGGAAGGCGCGGCGATGTTCTAGTTTCGTCTGCGATGGAAGCTATGCATTTTTTTGCAGCCAAAAACAGATTGATCAGCCCCACTTGAGTGATTCAATTTGATTATTGGTGCATAACTGGACTCTGGCCTATCGGAACGTCGTTTTACCGGCATCAAGCTGGAGGTGGATGTGGTGCACACAGATCAATCGATGGGGTGGCGTCGGTTAGTAGGGCGTGTTCGTCAAAAGTTCTGAAACTCGGTGCGATGGCGTCCTAAAGCGAAACTGGAATTAGTCAAGCAATTGTATGGCCTTATGGGGTTGCCTGCGGCGTTGTCATGCTCCGTGCAATAACTCGACGTCAAAATTCGTAAGGACAAAGTCGGGGGTTCGAGACCCTCTTGAGGCACCACTCGTCTCACTATTGACTGTGATCTATCTGATCAACATTTCGACCTGTGCGCCCGGAAACTGCGATACTATTGTGCTTACTTCGTTACCCGGGGTCAGGCACAGGGTGGTCGACAGCCCATCTGCCAACACGGCCTGTGGGGCAGAGATCGATACGGCCTTGTGGGTTATGCTGTGACCTTGTGGGTTTAGGATGTGACCCGGATTGCCACGCAGTTTGGTGCCGCCGGGGGCCGAAGTCGCGATCGCGCGGTCCTGCACCATGATCTGTTTGGCGACCGTTCCATCTGGTCCTGCCAGACCGATACGCCACAGCTCTCCGGTGTTGCGCCGACCGAGGGCTGCGACTTCACCCATATCCACCAGCACATTGTACAGATCGAAAGATCGCAGCAATGCAGCGATGCGGTCGGTGATTGCCCCTTGCGCGATCCCGTTCAGCGTGATCGCCGAGAGCCCGGGATGCGGTAGTCGGATTGCATCCGTTCCGATGCTGACTTCCTTCCATCCAACCAACTGCCTCGCGCGACCTATGTCGTTTTGCGACGCGCCCTTCGCCAATGCCAGCCAGAGCGGTTGTACCGTGGGATCAAACGCACCGCCTGAGGCATCGTGCAGGGCTGAACACAGGCTCAACACATTCAAAAGCTCGGGGGCCGGTGCGGTCAGAATACCTGATTGGTTCAGGCGACTGATCTGCGAGGTGGGACGGTACAGGCTGAAGATATCCTCCAGCCGGTTCAGCTCGGCTTCGACGGCGGCGAAAATCGGTGCGGCCTCGGCGTTGGACAGGCCTTCCAGTCGCAGGCTGGCAGGAGCTCCCAGAGCAATGCCCGACCATTGTGCGGCGGCGCTCGCGGTTCCTGCTGGCAATGCGGCGCAAGCGGCTGAAATGGTCAGGAAACGACGACGGGACAGGAGGGTCATGCGGGGGTCTCCAGAATGAGGTCCAGATCGACGGGGCCAAGCACCTCGGCATCGGGAACCTCGGACAGCGGCAGGGAAGAACCACCATACTTGAGGATGAACGCTTCGGCATCTGCCGGATTGGCAAAGGGCACAACTTCGCGCGCACCCATGCCGCCGGCCACATCGGCACCGACGACAAAGGTCGCACCATCGGCTGCGATCCAGTTGGATATCCCCGGTTGCCGCCAGCTGGGCGCGACGCTCATGTCACTGACATAAACAGCGGTAATCTTCGCCTCGCGTTCGGGGCTTTTCAGATAGGCCAGCATGTCGCGCACCTGCGCAAAAAACAAAGGCGCGGGATAGCCTTCCAGATGGATCTGCCCTTTTGGCCCGCCATGTTCCGCGATGTTCATCTGGCAGAAATAACTCAGCGCATCCGGGGTGAGATCAACCGGGTCGGGGGCCTCGGCCACCTCTTCTTTGCAGGCCGTCAACGCGACCAGAGCGATCAGGGCAAGGTATCTCATGGCTCAACCCTCCGAAATGCGAGACGCGCAAAGGCAAAAGCCAGCACCGGCCAGATCAGCAACGACGCGGGCGCGGCCCAGACCGGCAGAGCTTGCGCCGCCCCGGTCATACCTGAGGCCATGGCAACACCCTCGGTCGCGGCGATATTCCACAAACGGAATGCGTCGGCCGGGTTGGCCACCATCACCCATGGAAAGACGGATTGGGTGAAGGTGCCGCCCTTGTCCATGACGACGGCTCCCAACAGCCCAAGATCATAAAGGACGACAAAGACCAGCCAGAGCCCGGCCGACAAACCTGCTGCCGCCGTGGCCCCCTTTGCCAGGGCGGACAGCAGGTATCCAAGCGCCAGAAAGACGGCGCCCAGCAGGATTGATGTGAGAATGAGGCGGACCAGAGCCATCAGGCCCTCTGGCCCCGCGCCGCCAAAGAAGGCGGCCACTGCGCCTGCGGTGCCGAAACCGATGGTCATGGCAAAGGCCAGCGCGGCGAGATGGGCGGTGAACTTGCCCAACAGGATTTCTCCGCGCCCTGCCGGGTAAGAGAGCAGCAGTGACAAGCTGCCGCGATCCACGTCGCCTGCGATGGCGTCAAAGGCAATCATCAGCGCCAGCAGCGGCGCGAGATAGACCGACAGCGTGGTCATTGACGCGACCGAAACGGTCAGCATGTCGACGCCCAGCGTGCCGGTAGGCGCGCTGCCTGCAAAGGTCAGCGCCAAGGCAAACAACACCATGATCAGGGTCGCCACCAGCAGCCAGCGGTTGCGGCGCAGGATCAGCATTTCGGTGCGGGTGATGGCGAGGAAGCGGGTCATTGCAAATCCTCCTGTGCGTAGTGGCGATAGAGGTCTTCCAGCTTGGGCGGGGTCATTTCCACATCCGCTACCGCATCGCCTAGTCCGGCGATCCGGCGCAGGGCCTCCATCTTGTCTTCGGGTGTGCAGAGCAATTCAACGGATGCCCCATTGATTCGGCTGCCGCCCAGTTCAGCGGCCAGCACATCAGGATTGGCGCTGGCGCGTACCTTCAGGCGGATCGGTAGACCGGCCAGAGCCGACAGATTGTTCAGGGTGTCATCAGCCACCATCTGACCCTTGCGCATGATAGCGATCCGGTCGGTGCGGGCCTCGACCTCGGTCAGCGCGTGGGATGCGATCAGCACGGCGGTGCCTTGGGCAGCCAGTTCGTCGATGATGGCATAAAGATCTTGCCGCGAGATGGGGTCCAGCCCGCTTGTCGGCTCATCCAGCAAAGCCACTTTCGGTTGGCCCAACAGCACCTGCGCCAGACCCAGACGTTGTCGCATGCCTTTGGAATAGGTGCCGATTCGACGGTTCAAAGCGTCGCTCAGGCCGACACGATCCAACAAGCCGGGTACATCGGCTTTTGCGCCTGAAAGCTGCGCAAACAGGGTCAATTGCTCGCGGCCCGTCAGCGCCGGATGGAATGACACCGCCTCGGGCAGATAGGCCGTCTCGCGCCGCGCCTGCGCGCTGCCGGGGGTGGCATCCCCGATCCGAATTGCTCCGCCATGGATCGGTGTCAGACCGAGGATGGATTTGATCAGGGTCGACTTGCCCGCGCCGTTATGGCCCAGCAGCGCAACGCGCTGACCGGGGGCAAGAGACAGGGTGATATCGTCAAGAACGCGGGTTTTTCCACGGTCCTTGAGAATATGGTCGATTGACAGGGCCTTATCCGTCATGAGGCACCTTTTTCATAGCTGGGGGTTCAGGGGCTTGCATCAATGGGTTGCTGTCCATCACGCCGCCCGGCAACAGTGCCGGAAAGGCCGATTGTGACCAGCGCACCAACTGCACGGCAGGGGAGCCGAGCAACAATTTGGCTGAGGGTTGGGTCCACAGCACATGGTCCATACTGTCATTGGGGCGATAGGGGGCATCGGCAATGCCGTTGCCATCCACATCATAAGCGGCAAAATCGGACCAATAGTTGCCGCGTCCGTCCTCGGACCACTCGACCCATTTGGTCGAGACGTATTTCACCTGAGTCCGGTTACCGATGAAAGAGTTGCCGACGATCCGGTTACGCTCGGACCCGGCCGTAAAGTGGATGCCGATGCCGCATCCCTGGAACCAGTTGTCGGTGAATTCGTTCTTATTCGAGTTATAGAGGAAGGTGCATTTTTCCTTGGCACCTTTCACCACGTTGCCGGTGATGGTGCTCTTGTTGGCATAGTTCAGCATCACGCCGTGTTCGCGGTCGCCGATCGAGACATTGTTGGCAACCGTCACATTGGTGGTGAACATCACCGCATAGCCCAGATCATTGCCAATCGAGACGTTGTCGCTGACGATCGAATTGTCGGCATACATGTAATGCACTGCAAAGCGTAGATCGCGGAACAGGTTGTTGGTGAAGGTGTTCTTCTTGGACGAGTTCACAAAGATTCCGTCGCGCCCGTATCGGATGTCATTGCCATCAACCACTGCACCGGGGGCATTCCAGACATAGACGCCATTGCCACGGTCGTTCATCCGTTGATCCAAACGTCCTTCAATCCGGTTGCCACGCACGATGCTGTCTTTGGCCCCGTGAATGTCGACGCCGTAGAGGTTGCCCAGCAGCACGTTATCCTCGACCACGGGCGCCTTAGCCGTTTTGGTCAGCTGGATGCCACTGTCGATCCCCTCATGGCTTGAGCCGGAGCCGATCACTGTCAGACCGCGCACAGTCACGCCCGGCCCGGTCACTGTTATGACGCTGCCGTTTCCTTGTCCGTCAATGGTGGCCTGTCCCAGCCCGTCGAGGGTTACGGGCCGGTCCAGAACCAGTGTTTCGGTGTAGACACCGGGGCGCAGGCGGAGGGTGTCCCCATCCGCTGCCTGCGCCAGGATTTCATTGATGGCCCCCGCCCGGTTGGGCACATCCCAGTCCGCCGCCCAAAGGGGCGAGCCGAGCAGGAGCGGTATGAGCAGGGGCCAACGCATGGGTTACGCTCCCTGCGGCTCGACCAGCATCCGGCCGCGCATTTCCATGTGCAGCGCGTGGCAGAACCACTGGCAATAGAACCAGTGTACGCCCGGACGGTCAGCGGTGAAGGTGACCGAAGCGGTTGCCATCGGTGCGACTTCCATCGCGATGCCGTAGTTGCCCAGGCAGAAGCCGTGGGTCACGTCGTCCACGTCATCCAGGTTGGTGATGTAAACCGTCACCTCGTCACCCTGTTTGACAGTGAACTTCTCGAGGCTGAATGTCGGCGCCTGCGAGGTCATGTAGACCCGCACCTTGTTTCCGTCCCGGATAGGCTCTTCTGCGCCGTCTTCCAGATCGACGCCATCGGCTTCTGCCTGTTTGCGGGCGTCTTCCCAAGTGACGTCGTTGCGGTCCCAGACGTTGACCGGGTTGACGATGTCGCTGCGGACGATGATCGAGTCGTGCGGCTCGGCAAAGGTCGGGCCGTCGTGAACCACTTTCATCTCGTTGGATGAGATGTCGATCAGCTGCTCGTTCTCAGGCTTGAGTGGACCCACGTTCAAGAACCGGTCTTTCGAGAACTTGTTCATCGAAATCAGCCACTTGCCGTCGGCATCCTTGGTTTCACCCATCGAGGTCGAGTTGTGGCCCGGCTGATAATGCACATCGACCTTCGAGATGATCGGATCAACATCCGCGCCACCATAAGCCTCGATTGCCTTGTCGATGTTCCACTTCACGATCTGGCTGTCGAGGAACAGCGTGGTGAACGCATTGCCCTGACCGTCATAAGCAGTGTGAAGCGGGCCAAGACCCAACTGCGGCTCACCCACGATGCAGGACCGCGGATCGGCATCGCTTTCGAACAGCGCGTCCAGCTTGGTCACATCCATGATCGACACTGTCGGAGACAGCTTACCGTTGATGCAGACATGCTTGCCGTCAGGCGCGGTGTTGATACCGTGGGGCGAGTTCGGGATCGGGATGTAGCGGGTGTACTTCTTGTTCTGACCCTTACGGCCGTCCAGAACCTTGACGCCTTTCAGTTCCTGATAGTCGCCAGCTTCGATGCCTTTTTCGATTTCCGCGAGGTTGAAAACAACAACGTGGTCCAGCTCGTTCTCGGTCATCTCGGCAAGGTTCATACCCATTTCCGAGTTGTACGAGGTCGAATAGGCGTATTTTCCCTGATAGTCGCAGTCGGTGTTGTCGAGGTTACCCGACACGATCACCTGCCATGCCACTTCCATAGTGTCACCGTCCAGCGCGGTGAAGATGTTCACGTATTGCGACGGATCGTCCAGTACGGTGCCATCATTGACCAGCGGAGTTTCATCTTCACCATTGGCAAAGACATAGCCGGTGCGCGGGAATTTCTGCGGACGCAGACCGTGGATCGCCTTGGCATTCGGGATCTCGGTGATCTTGTCGCATTTCATCACATCGCAACGCACGCGGGCAACGCGGGTGTTGGCCTTGTCGTTCATGAACAGGTAACGGCCGTCATAGGTGCCGTCGGTGAACGACATGTGCGGGTGGTGCAGGTCGCCGTTGTCATAGGTTTTCAGGCCGCGCTTGGCGAGGAATTCCTTGGTTTCCGGCAGCAGGCCATCGGTCATGATCTTCAGCGACTCGTTGGTCTGACCCCAGCCGGTTGCCGAGCAGCGGTTGAAGACTGGCACACGCATCAGCTCGCGCATGGACGGGAAGCCCAGAATGCGCAATTCGCCGGTCTGACCCGAGGACCAGAAGCCGTAGTACTCGTCCAGCTCACCGGGCTCGAGATTAGCGTTGGCCGCAGCACTGGCCTGTTTCGCGGTCATCAGGGTTGAACCCAGACCAGTACCGGCCAGCACGGCGCCGGTGGCGGTCGCCCCCAGCATCCCGCGGCGGGTGATGTTCAGTTTGTTGTCTTGTTCCGACATGATCGTTCCTCCTTTTAGGAAACGGATTGCGGTTTGGCGTTCGGATGGTTCGCCGGTGGTTGTCCGAGTGGGGTCTTGATGTTGACCGACCCTGTCTTGGCCCGCCGCTTCAGCTGGCGGATAACGACGGGACATTTGTCCTCGGACTGGTAGAGCACCTGACAATGCAGGCAGGTGACGCACTCGTTCGGGTTGATCTCACCAGTTGGGTGGATTGCCTGAACGGGGCATTCGTTGGCGCAGGTCTGACATGGGCTGCCGCATTCCTTGTAGCGGCGCAGCCAGTCGAACATGCGAATTCGGGCGGGGATCGCCAACGCACCGCCCAGCGGGCAGAGGTAGCGGCAATAGAACCGTTCGATGAACAGCCCGATCCCCAGCAGGGTCAGCGCAAAAACCACGAAGGGCCAATCGCGCATGAACTTCAGAATGATCGCGGTCTTGAAGGGCTCGATCTCGGCATAGGTCTCAGCCAGCGGGATCGAGACAAAGCTGAGCCCGAAGAGGCCTAGGAAAATCATGTATTTCGCAGGCCAAAGGCGTTCGTTCAGTCCCCATGGCAGCGTCCATTGTGGCACTTTCAGCGCGCGGGCGATCTTGTTGGTCAGTTCCTGCAGCGCGCCGAATGGGCATAGCCAACCGCAATAGGCGCCGCGGCCCCAGAACAGCAGGGCGGCCGCCACGGCGAACCACTGGATGAAGACCAGCGGATCAAGTAGGAAGGCGTCCCATGAGAATCCGGTGCGCAGGCTGCCCGCCAGCGCCATAAGGTTCACGACGCTCAGCTGCGCGTTGGCGTACCAGCCTATGAAGAACAGGGTCAGGGTCAGATAGCCGATGCGGAACCAGTAAAAGACCCGGGCGTTCATCGTGGCGTGGAATTGGAAAAAGAAGGTTGCAGTCAGCACCAGCAGCATGACGCCCAGACCCGCTATCTCGACCGTGCGATCCTTCCAGATGCGTTTCCACAAGGCGGCTTTTGCTGCGGCCTCGCCTGTGGCGTCATCCACAACGGTGGGGGCTGCGACCGGCAACAGATACTGCTCGGGTAGCTTGTAGCCCAGATCGAAGGTCAGGAAGGTTTTTTCAACCGCACCCACGGCCCGCTGCACCAGCAGTTGCAGGCGGAACGGCTCTGCCGGGTTGAACTCGGCTTCGGCGGGGATCTTGAAGATATCCAGCTCGGTGAAACTGGGCGCATCCGGGGCTGCAACCCGGCCAAGACGCTCTTGCTGCTTGTCGAAGAACCGTACCGAATTGTCGCCCTGGATAAGCTGAATCCGGTCGAAGATTCCGCCGCGTACGTAGCCGGAGCCCTTAAAGCTGTAGGCCCCGCGCCCCAGCACCAAAATGGCCTGTTCGCCTTCGTCCAGCCATTCGACAAGGTTCTGATATTCCGCCTCGCCCAACAGCGATTTGCCGATCGATGGGACCGAGACCAGCGCCACGTGCATGTCGATGAACGTGTCATCCGGCTCGCCCGGTTCGGGGCGTTTGATGGCGCGCTGATCGCCCGTGGCTTCAAAAGCTGCGTTGACCTGACCGACATCCAGCGTCAGCCGCCGGATCGAACCGTCACCCGAAAGCGTTGTCCAGTCGTAAACGGCATCCTGTGCCATATCGACTTCGCGTTTCGGCCCGTCTGCCTGTAACGGAGACAGGCCGCCCAATCCCAGCGCCCGTGCCACCTTGATGCCACCACGCACAAGGCTGTCATCGATCACCATGATCGTCACGGTCGCACCCGAGATGATGTCGAGGTCATGCCCCTCGCCACCGGTTTCGGCCTCAACCTTCAGGTCCAGACCGGCGTAGCCTTCGGTCAACTCAACCATGCGTGAATTGGGGATGCCGATCAGCACGATGGGTTCCGAGTGTTTGACCAGCTGCACGCCGGTCAACACCGCGTCGTCATCGATGGCGGCAACCACATGGATCGGTTTGCCGGAATATCCGGTAGTGCCCACGAAGTCAGAAGTCAGGAAGGCCCAGGCAACGGTCTCGCCGCCCTTCAGTACGGGGGCAACCGGAACGTCATCACGTACCGGCCCAAAGGCATCTGCACCGGGGGCCAGATCGGCGGGTTCAATCTCGGGCAGGAAGCTGGCAAGGCTGTCGGCATGGGCACTGATCGCCATCAGGCAGGACAGAACAAGGGCCAGTAGGAAATGGATTGCGCGACTTACGACCACGGCGCACCTCCGATAACTTGGGTGGACGCCATGGACGCGCGCAGGGCGCGTTCAGATTCTTTATTGTTTGCGGGCGGGGGTCCCCGGGTTTCGGGCCACAGCCAATTTGAGTTGTACAACTCGGAAGGTTCGTTGATTTCGCAGCGTACAAATTGAACGATTCCCGCCTGCGTCAACTGAAGCAGATCCGGTACCGGTGCCATACTGGTCACCGCGCACAGTGCGCAGTCAGCACATTTCGGGCAGGGCGCGGTCGGGTCCGAAGTGCCTTCTTCAAGGTCAACCTCGACCCAGACCGCGCCCGCCTCCGAGCAGATCTCCATCCAAACGCTTTGTCCGGGACTCGCCAGCGCCGGACCAAACGTCTGCAACAACAGAAGGACAATGCCTGCCAACCCAGCTGCCGCGCGAACGGCACGTACAGGGAGATTGTGCAAAGGGATCAGGGCAGGCATGGAGACTCCGACTCGGGAAGCTATGCCTGCGTTTTAGGAGATTCGTTTGAGTGAATACTTGACTTAGGTCAGGTTTGGATGATTTCTAATTTTACGTTTAAAAATCAACCATCTGCCTCATCCATCAATCCGCGGACCCAACGGCCTGCCAGCCACGCGGCAGGCACGCCCAGCGGGATCGACCACAGGATTGCGGGGATCGGGCCAATCGCGCCAAACCCGGCACTGTGCAGGATCAATCCTGCCAGAAACAGGTTGATCGCCACGGTCAGCGCCGTCGCAGGATAGAGCAGTATGGCCAGTTTCCAGACCGGCCATCTGCCGTCAGTGGCTGGTGCCTTCTGAGAAGGTGATCTTGTTCCAGACATTATACTTTCCCGAAGGTTTACGCATTGGCAGCCGACGGACTTCTTCCAGCGTCTGCGCATCGTATACGATTACCGCGCCGTCATCTTCCCAGATCGAAACCAATGCGTGGCTACCATCCTTGGTGAATTCAACATGTGCCACCGTTTTGCCCGGCGCAGGGCGTAAAGTCTTCACGATTTCAAGGCTTTGCTTGTCGATTACATGCATGGCATCCTTGTTCGGCCCGAAGAAGACATCAGCCCATACGTAAGGCGAATTCTCATGGCTGCGCATGAAGAATCCGGGTCCTTCGGTCTTGATCCTCTTGACCGTTTCCCAGCTTTCCATGTCGATCACCGACACTGTGCCATCCGTCAGATGCGGTGTGGCCATCACGGTGCTATCGCCATGTTTCCACGTAATACCCGAACCCAGATGCGGCATTCCCGGAAGATCCAGGTCGGCTACTTTCTGACCTATCACCAGATCGATCACCTGACCGCCTTTCCCATCACGGGACGCGCCCATCACGTATTCGTAGCTCTGATCAAAAAAGAAGTCGTCCAGATAGTCGGGCGTGGTGATCTTGCGCACCGGGAAGGGGTCGGGGTTCTTGAACTGACCCTCGATGCGAAAATCATGACCAAGACCGGATTGCGGAGGGTTGGCTCCATAAAAGACCTCCCAAATCTCGGGTACGTCCTTCAGCGCCAGAACGAAGCTTTCGCGCGGTGGTGCCTGGTAGACTGCTGAGACCCGGCTTGGATTGCCCTTTTTACTTTTGATATCAATGACCTTAGACACCGACAGATTCTCGGTCGACAGCAGGGTCAAAGAGTTAGGTAGATAGTTTGCGACAGCAACCCATTTCCCGTCACCCGACATCGCAATGTTGCGGCTGTTGAGGCCGGCACGAACACGGCCGACCTGCTGCAACGCCCAGATGTCATATTTCTGGACCCAGCCATCACGCGACATGATGAACACGTACCGCCCATCAGGGCTGAATTTGGGTCCACCGTGCACGGCGAACGGCGTCTCAAACCGGTCCAGAACCTCGAATGTATCACCGTCCAGAACGCTGACATGATGATCGCCGGTCTCAACCGCCAGCGTGATATTCATCGGGTCACTGTCCCAAACGGGCGCGTCCACCGATACATACTCCTCATCCAGAGTTCGGCTGGCCATGATATCGGCCTCGCCCCATTCGGGATCGGTCTCCAGCGGAGATTTCAACCAGCCTGCCAGTTCCTCGATCTGCAGGGTGTCGAGTTCGTGCGAAAACGCAGGCATCTGCGTCGCTGTCCGCCCCTCAGCAATAACGGCAGCCACGCGGGGGCCACGCATCCGTTTCAATGTCTCAGGGATCAGTGCCGGGCCGACCCCACCGAGGCGGTTCTCGCCGTGACATGATGCACAATGCTCAGCGTAGTCCGAAGGCGCGTCCGCCCAAGCGGTGCCGGCCAGCAGCAACGAACAGAATGTGCCTATTTTCAGGGTCTCAAAAGAACTGATGCGCCGGATCATGGCTTTTCCCCCGGAACGGCGTGACCTGCAGACGCTCGCCTGCGTCCGTAACGCCGATTTCTTGGTTTGACAGATAACAGGCAGGATCTTCGGCCCACGGGTCTCCGGTCAGTTGCAGAGCGCGGATGCGGGTGTTGCCACCGCAGACGTCTTTCAGCTGGCACGCTCCGCAACGCCCTTTCAAAGGGCGCGGGCGGGTGCGCAGCATGGTCAGCATCGGATCATCGCTGGTCCAGAGATCGGAGAACGATTTGGTCTTCACGTTGCCGACCGTGTAATCGGACCAATAGGTGTCGGGGTGCACGCACCCCAGATTGTCGATATTGGCCACGCCCAGCCCGCTGGAGTTTCCACCCCATGCGGCCAGATGTTCCCGCACATGTGCTTCTTTTTCAGAATCGAAATGGGCGCTCACCCAATTCAGGAAATACCCGGCATCGGCGTCGTTGTTCCCGGTGACAACATCCAAAGGACGCCCACCCGAGGCGGCCTCCCACGCACGTTCCAGCAAAAGGTCCAGGCCTTTGCGGGTGCGCTGATGCTCGGCGTCCTCGCCCCGGTTCTTGTCGCCGCGTCCGGCATAGACAAGATGGGACAGATAGAATTTGTCGACACCCTCGTCGTCACATAGTTTCAGAAGATCGGGCAGGTGGTGCTGTGTGCCCTCGGTCAGGCAGAACCGCAGACCCACTTTGATGCCGCGCTTCTTGCATTCGCGAACACCGCGCAGGGCGTCGGCAAAAGCGCCTTCGATGCCGCGGAACCAGTCATTTGTGGCCCCGATCCCGTCCAACGAAATACCGACATAGTTGAACCCCACATCGGCAATCATGTCGGCGGTTTCGTCGTAAATCCGCGTGCCGTTGGTCGACAGTGCCAGCATCGGCACCAAATCGCGGGCGCGTTTGGCGATGTCGAAGAAATCGAACCGGTCCAACGGTTCCCCACCCGAGAGGATCAAGGCCGGGACGCGAAATTGGCCCAGATCCTCAAGGGTTACCATGGCTTGCTCGTGACTGAGCTCACCGGGGAACGCGACATCCGCCGAAACGGTGTAGCAATGACGGCATTTCAGATTGCAGCGCCGCGTCAGGTTCCAGATCACCACCGGCTTTACCGGGCCGGGCCGGCGTTTGCGCACCGGCGTCGGTTTGACGAGTTGCTGCATATATTCGGTCAGGCGGAACATGTCTCAGCCTTTCGTTTTCAGCCGCAACCCGGTCTTCTTCAGGATGCGCGTGGAATAGAGGATGTCCTTGGCCCGGCAGGCATCGCCCAGAATTGCGGTGATCTCGGCGCATTTTTCCTCGACTTCGTCCCGGTCAGAACCGTGGACCATGGCGAATAGGTTATAGGGCCAATCGGGCAGGACGCGGGGACGTTCATAGCAATGGGTGACAAAGGGCAGCGCCCCGATCTGTGTGCCCAATTCCGCGATTTGGCTGTCGTCCACGTCCCAAACGGTCATCCCGTTTGCCGTCATCCCAAGCTTGTAGTGGTTCGGAGCGGCGGCGATGCGGCGAATTACGCCACGCGATTTCAGCTCTGCCAGACGGTTCAATAGGGCATCCTCGTCCATCCCAAGGGTCTTGGCAACGGCGGCATAGGGCGCAGGCACGAGCGGCAGACCGCTTTGCAGCGCTTCGATAATCTCTCTGTCCTGAACGTCGATCATGCTGCCACCCGGAAGCCGATAAAAAATTCTTGCAGTTTGGGGAAACGGAGAACTTCGATCCCCGTTTCCCGTTCGATCGCATCAGCGGCGGCCTCGATCCCCTCGGGCGTTTCGGTGGCCAGCACGAACCACATGTTCAGCCGGTGCGTGCGCTCATAATTATGGGCAACCTCGGCATGCGCATTGACTTTGGTCAGGACGGTTTCGAATTCATCCGACGGTACGGCCATGGCGCACAGGCAAAACGCGCCGCCCATTGCAGCGGCGTCGAAAAACGGGCCGAAACGTGTGATGATCCGCTGCTCTTTCATTCGTGCGAGACGGGACAAGAGTTCGTCTTCGTTAATCCCAAGTTCCTGGGCCACGCTGGCAAAGGGATGCGCGGTCAGCGGCAGGTCATCCTGCATCCGGTTCAGGATTGCGCGGTCGGTTACGTCTACGGTCATGCTGCCGCCTCTTTCGGTTGGATCAACGCGCCGGTCTGTTTGAAACAGCGCGTCGAGAACAGAACCTTGTGCCACGCACCTGAAAGCTCTGTCAGGGCGGCGGCACCTGCCAATACGTCCAAGGCCTCGTTGCGTGACCGGGCGTGAATCATGGAATAGAGGCGGTATGGCCAGACATCGTCGACGGGGCGACGCTCATAACACAGGGTTACTCCGGGATGTGCGGCAAGCGCAGGACCGGCAGTGCCAACCTGTTCGGCAGGAACGTCCCAGACCACCATTGCATTGGCTGACCAGCCAAGCGCCCGGTGACGTACGATAACCCCGAGGCGAGAGATTATGCCCGCTTTGTGCAGCGCTTCGATACGCCCCATCACATCGGTATCATCGCGGCCCAGTGTTCGTGCCAATGCGGTAAAGGGGGTATCCGTCAGAGTCAGGCCCGAACTGAGCGACTGGAGCAATTCGCGGTCTCCGGCTCGCATGGCCGAGCGATCCACCCTACGGGGGCCGGGAACATTGCGTTTTTTGCCCGACATACGAAAGCCTAGGTCCACATTGAATGGGCGCACAAGACGCAGGTCCAGAACCCGTAGCCCGGAACGCTGGCCGATACGGGCCAGCGTGTCATCAACATGCGCGCGATCCGGGCCCGTGGCGACGAACCAGAGGTTCCAGTCATCTTCACGCTGGTAGTTGTGGTTCACACCCGGTTCGGCGTCGATTAGTGCTGCGACCTCTTCCAGCCGATGTTCGGGGGCGGCAACTGCGGCTAATGTACTGGCCGAAACCGCGCCCGGAGCGATGGTCGCGCCGACGCGTGTAATTCGCCCGGTAGCCCGCATACGAGTGAGGCGATCAATAACCTCGGCCTCGTCCAGCCCCAGCGTAAACGCCAGAACCTGAAACGGACGTTCGGTTATGGGAAAGTCGCGCTGAAACTCGTCCAGCAGGCGGCGGTTGATCGGGTCAGTGATGTGGTCCATCGTTTTAAAGCCCCGTTCTGTGCGCGCGGGCGGTGAAGAAGATGCCAGAGGGGCTGTCTGCCTCGATCTCGCGTAGTTTTTCAAAGGTTTGCGTGTCGTAAACCATCACCTTGTTGGCATCGCGGACACTCAGCCAAACCTCATGCCCGCGGGGCGTGAACTCCATATGCAAAACCGCGGGGCCGGGTTTGAATTCGTGGATGATCTCTTTGCTGACACTGTCGATGACCTGGATCGTGTCGTTCAGCGGGTGCGCGAAATTCACCCAGACCTGCCGCCCATCGGGTCTTGCCATGGCAAAGACCGGCTGGCCGTGTGTCTGCGTACGTCCGGTCTCGGTTAGTGTGTCGGCATCGATCCACAGAACCTCGTGATGGCCGACGGCAGGCAGTACGAACTCGCGCCCTGTCAGCGCCCAGCCTTCCAGATGAGGCATCTTGTAGACCGGCAATTCTTCTTGCCCGCGCCCATAATCGGGCAGCACGCGGATCGGTTCCGGCGTCTCGGCCCAAAGATCGAGCGCCGTCAGCCCGTCCTCGCCGAACAGACCGGTGATATAAGTGCGGCCGTTGGAGGTGATCAGTGCGTCATAAGGGTTTTTGCCCATATCAGGGATTTTGGTGATATCCGGTGTGCCGTCGCTAAAGTCGGCGATCCATGTTTCGCCTGTATCCCACATCGTGAACACGAAGCGTCGACCCGGTGCATCAACAAGGCCGATTGTCTTGCTGTCGGTGGGGATATCAGCGACCATCTCCAATGTATCGGCATCAAAGACCCGCACGCCGCCGGGTTCGTAATTCGATACGGCCACCAGCTTTCCGTCGTCCGAGATCGCGCCGCCAATAGCGTTCCCTGCCTGCACGACACGGTTCACGATCTGACGGGTGACGATATCAACCTTGGTCAGGCCTCCATCACGTCCGAACACGTAAGCGAAACGCTCGTCCGGTGAATAGACAAGCGAGGCATGGGACAGATCGCCCAAACCTTCGATCCGGGCCAATGCTGCGCGGTCGGATTGATCGACCAGAAGAACCGAACCCTTGGCGCGTTCGATCACCAGCCCGAGGTCTCCGGTAGCGGTGGGTTCGGCATGTGCTGCCGTTATCAGCAGGGTGGCTGCTAAGCCAAGGACAAGCTGTTTCATTGTGCCTCCGGTTCCAGAAGATAGCGGGCAATCCATTCGGCCTCTTCCTGAGAGATCAAGGGGCGCCATGGGGGCATTGCGGTGTCGGGAATGCCATCAAGGATCACACCGGTGAGGACGTCCATATCGTAGTGTTCCAATGTTTCGGCGCGCAGGTCGGGGCCAAGGCCCCCCTTTAGCGACAACCCGTGGCATGACCCGCAATCCTGATGGACCAATCGCTTCAGTGCGTTCGGGTCCAGCGTGTCTGCGGCGAAGGCGGACGTGGCCAATACGACGGCAGTGGTCAGGACCGCACGAGCGGCCCAGCCTGCGCGCCCTGCGGCATTTCCGGGCCTCGCCGTGCGTAGTCCCAATTGCATATGGGCTAGGCTAGCCATGGGCTTGCTCCAAAATCTGGCCGAGGGCCTTTTCGGAATAAAGCGAGACGACCTTGCCGATGATGAACAGCGTTGGTGCCTTTAACTTGGCCTCGCGTACATCTGACGCCAACTGGTCCAGCCGGGATATCAGGCGGCGCTCGTCGGGCGTGGTGGCCTCTCCAACTGCCAGTACAGGGGTTGAACCGGGCAGGTTTTCAGTCATCAGCCCCATGGCGATCTGGCCGATATTGGCAACGCCCATGTACACCACGAGGGTTGAATCCGGGTCGGCGAGACGTTTCCAATCGAGATCGAGAACCTTGTCGGCCTGCCGATGGCCCGTGACATACTGAACCGAGGTCGCCAGCCCGCGATGCGTCAACGGCACGCCTGTCGAGCTTGATGCCCCCTGTGCGGCAGTGATGCCGGGCGCGTATTCGACGGCAATGCCATGGGCGTTCAGGTAGGCAGCTTCTTCCGAGCCGCGCCCGAAAATCATCGGATCGCCCCCTTTCAGGCGGGCAACGGTGTGACCGGCGCGGGCTTCTTCCAGCAGGATCTCATTGATGCGTTCCTGCGGCACGGTGTGGCATTTCGGGGCCTTGCCGACCGGGATCAGCCGGGCGTTCTCGGAGTGCATGGCGAGGATTTCATCCGAAACTAGGCGGTCGTAGACAACCACATCCGCCGCTTGCAGCATCCGCAGGGCGCGCAGGGTCATCAGTTCAGGATCGCCGGGGCCTGCACCAATCAGAAAAACCTTACCGCTCATGATCAAACTCGCTTGCTCTGAATGTCGTCTGAGCCCGGTCTTTCCGGCAGGCCTTGCGCGCGAATCCGTTGGATATTCGAGACGTTGCTAGGTGGGCCGGGCGTGTCATGAGGGCACACTGGCGCAGTCGTAAACAAACCTCCTTGACATAAGTTAAGGAGCGCGGGATTTGCGCCCGCGCTCCTTGGATCCTGCCTGTAAGTCTGCCTCGGCTCAGGGTTCGACTGTGATCATTCCGATCATGTTCTGCGTCTCCCAATGCGGACCACACAGGTAGTTCTGCGGACCGGGAGTGAGGAAAGTCATATCAACTGTTTCTTCGGGGAACAGCCTGACGCTTTCAGGTTCGCTGCTATCCTTAAACAACACACTGTGGCTGGTTCGTTTGTCCACATTGACCCATCGAACCGTTGTGCCTGCCTTTACCGTGAGTTCGAAGGGGCAGAAGTTATACTTGTACATCAGCACCACTTCGGCGTCATCAACCGATGCTGAAGGTTGGCCGAATATCTCGACATATCGTTCTTCGGCCTCGGCACAGATGGCTGCGGTTTCCTCGTCTGCGGCCAGGGCGGGTGTTGCCGCGAACAGCAACAGCGCTGCAGGAAGAAGGCTTTGGGTTTTCATCGTCCATGTCTCCTTTCCAAAAGGGCTGGGGCCGGAAGATCCGGCCCCGACCATTACTGTTTCACCACGTTGATGGCGGCGCTGTCGTCATCCAGTGCCAGGCTGGTGTTCAGCGTCACGTGGTGGAACCGCGCGGCAGCAAAGTCATCGTGGATGGCAAAGCCGACCGTGTATGTCTGACCCGGCTCAAGCGGGACATCCCCCGGTGCGCCTGAGTTCAATGGCCGCGAGAACACAACCGTCCACATACCACCATCAAGGCCGGCCGAAGCGGCGATCTCACCCTCATTGACCACGCGTTGCTCAAGCAGATAGCCGTTGGTTGCGCTGCCGTCGGCATAAACACGCATCAAGTCGAGATAGGTGCCATCCTCAAGATATTGCGCAATCTCTTCCTCGGCTTTTAGCTTGTCCCAGCCGCCCAGGGCTTTGCCGCGACGACCTTTGACTTCGACATCGGTACGGCTTTCGCTGATGTATTTGGTCACGGTGTCCTGCGTGGTCATACGACCCGCCACATCGGCGTTACCAGAGATGGCGTCTGCCTCGGGGGAGAATGGCATATAGGTGTTGTCAGCGTGGCATGAAGCCCAGCAGCCCACCTGATCCCCCATCTCGATACCGGTGCCGGTGATCATCATGGCAACCTTCATCTGATTTTCGGGGTCCATTTTGCCTCCATCGACAAAGGGGGCAGGGTTGTGACCCGCATCCGGCCATTGCAGGCGGAGATAGAGGTTCTCATCATCGTGTGCGGCTTGGACGGTTGCGTCGATCACGCCACGCTTGCCGGGGATCGGAGTGGGCTCCAGTTCACCGCCTGCAACGATCTTATTGCCGATCGTATCCAGTTCCTTGGCGTGGCAAGTGGTACACTGATCGCCACCTTTGGTCAGCGGGCGTGCGCCACCGTGGAACTTACCATTCTGCACCCATTCAAACGAGGCCTGACCAGGGTAGAACAGTTTCATATCTGCAGCAGCTACCGCATTCCAGTCGATATCCGCGCCGACATCACTGCCACCTCCACCGCCTGAAGGCGCTGCCGCTTCTTCGCCGCTGGCTTTGGCGCGTTCGTCGGCCACGGCCGCATCCACCGCCGCTGCAATCTGAGCTTGCACAGCTTCATGTTGCGCCTGCTTTGCGGCTTTTTCCGCTTCAGCTTCTGCGGCTTCCTTGGCTTCGATGCGCTCAAGGCTGGCCATATATTCTGGCGGAATCTCACGGATGAAGTCCGGGTTCGGGGCCTCAAGCTTTTCCAGATACTCTTCGTCGGCCCGATCACGGGCGTCCGAGTGTGCAATCCCTTTGTGACAGTCGATACAGGTCTGGCCGACGGTCATCGCATTCAGGTGTTGCTGGCGCGCGCGCGGTTTCTGGAATTCGGGCATCATCGATTCAAAATCGTGACAGTTGCGGCATTCGCGCGAGTCGCTGGATTTCATCCGCTCCCACTCGTTCATTGCCAGATGCACGCGTTTGGCTTCGAATTTTTCGCGTGTGTTGATGGTGCCGACCATCTTGCCGTACAGCTCTTTGGACGCCTTGATTTTGCGGATGATCTTGTGGGTCCAGTCCTTGGGCACGTGGCAGTCGGAACAGACCGCGCCTACGCCGGAACGGTTCACGTCATGGATCGTACCGGTGTATTCCTCATAGACGAAATCGCGCATCTCGTGGCACGAGATACAGAAATCCTTGGTGTTGGTGGCTTCCATGGCGGTGTTGAACCCGCCCCAGAAGATGATGCCGCCGACAAAGGCCGCGGCAATACCGGCCACAGGCATTCCCCACAGGAAATACCGGCGCCAGATCGGTTTTTTCTTATCCGGTTCGGAGGTCATATCCGGGCTCCGTTTTGGCTTTCTTATCTGGCCTTTGATGGCAGGCCGGTGAGTTTGGCTAATGGGTCAAACGAGGAAAGGGCGGGCGAGGGGCCCGCCCTTTCCGGTGTTGGTTCTCAAACCGTCAGGTGACGTGGTTCGAACGGTTGTAGACGTTGAACTTACCGGTCGGAGCATAAAGCCCTTCGATGCGACCAATTTCTTCAAGCGTCTTGGCGTCGAAGATCACGATCTGACCATTAGGTTCTTTCGAGTCGGACAGGTTCCATTTGGAAACCCAGACCTCGGTACCGTCAGCGTTGAATTCAAAGTGAACTGCAGCGCTGCCTTCGTCTTCTGTGATCTGGATCGTTTTCACGATCTCACCGGTCTCTTTCGAGATGACCTGAACAGACTGCTGAATTTCCGGCTCGGGGTGTTTGGTCTGGTCAGCCCAGATGTAGTCCGAATTCGGGTGGGTGCGGACAAACAGGCCTGGGCCGTCCGTTTCCACTTCGTAGCAGGTTTTCCAGGCCTGATCCGGATGGCCTTCGGGGTCGTTACCCCAGACCGTTACGGTACCAACACCAAGGTGGGTTGTACCAGCCACCGGACCACAGTTCGGGTCGACCCAGTTGGCGCCCGGTCCCGGGTGCGGCAGGGCTGCAGTGTCGATCATCGCTTCCAGCTTGTGGGTCTCGGTGTCGACGACGACCATCTTGTTCGACGCGTTCGCGGCGATCTGGAAGTAACGGCCTGTCGGGTCGAAGAACCCGTCATGCAGGAACTTGGCCGAGTTGATCTTGTCGATCCGCAGGTTGTCCAGGTCGGTGTAGTCGACCTGCCACAGCTGGCCGAGCTCTTTCACGGCAACGATCCAGGTGGGTTCGTTTGGCGTTGTGTAGATCGCGGCTACGCGGGCTTCTTCCACATACTCGCCGTCCACGTTGGTGCCGCGTGTCGAAACGACCTTGACCGGTTCCATGGTTTGCGCGTCAACGATCGCGAAGTGCGGCGGCCAGTAGCCACCACCGATGACGTATTTACCGTCGCCGGAAACGGCAACGTCGCGTGCGTCATAGGCGATTTTGACCTCGGAAACCAACATGTTCTCAGGCTTCTGCCAGAGGTCGATCTTGGTCATCTTGCCGTCGCGGCCCATCGTGTACCAGAAGCGGCCGGGATGCTCGGGTTCGGTGATGCTGTGGTGCTCAGACGCCTTAAGAACGTGAACGGCATAACCGGTCGGGATGTGGGTCAGCACTTCTTTGGTGTCGCCGTCGATAACAGCCACTTTACCTACGTCACGTTCGATGACGACGAAGAAGTTTTCCCAGTTGCGGCCATGCAGTGGCTCGGTCGGATAGTCGGCCTCTTCTACATAGACCTTGCGGGTCTCTTTCATCTGCTCAAGCGACATTTCCGGCGGCTTGGGGGCCTCCATCATGATGTATGTCGCCATGTCCTTGATTTCCTGCTCGGTCATAATGTCCGAGAAGTTGTTCATCCCGCCTTCAGTTCCCCAGGCGATGATCTTTTCAAGGCGCTCTTGACCCAGCTGAAGCGTACCGCCTTCCGTGACGGTGCCGTCTGCTGCGGTTTTTTTCCAGTGAGGTTCAAGGTTTTTACCGGTTGCACCTTTACGCAGAACGCCGTGGCAACCTGCGCATTGTTCAAAGTAGAGCTGCTTGGACGACTCAAATGCTTCGTCGCTCAACGTTGGCTCTTCGGCAAATGCTGGCGCGGCGACAGAGCCCAGCAGCATTGCCAAACCGACCCCAAAGGCGCGGCCGGTCTTATCGTAGCTGATTCCAAGTGACATGATCACTCTCCATTTGCGTGGTGAGGCAGGTTGCAGACTGAAACATTGGCGCCGATCACTCCTTGACGAAAGTCAACGGAAGGGCCGCAAACTGGAAAATGAAGGTTCTGATTAGCCTTTAAATAATGAGAAAAACCTATGTTTTAGGCTCATGTTTTTCCAGGTGCTTGATTTTGGTTAAGTCCGGCGCGAGTCGGTTTTGCTAGACCGGATCCAACAGCCACTAAGGCCGAGGAGAGCAGGCATGCCGGCAATGATCGCGCGGGTATTGGGTGAAGGATTTCGCGTCTTTTTTCTGTCAGCGGGGCTATTCGGTCTATTCGCGGGTGGTGCCTGGGGACTGTGGCTCACGACGCAGACCGGGTTGATCGCATACGAGGATCCGACCTATGCCATGAGCCCACCCATGTGGCATGCCCACGAGATGATCTTTGGATATGCGACCGCAGCTCTTGGCGGGTTCTTCCTGACCGCGGTTCCGAACTGGACGGGAACACCGGAAGCACGGGCTCAGTTTATCATGGTGGCTGCAGGCCTGTGGCTGGCCGGTCGCATAGCGCTGTGGTTTTCGGGTGTGGTATCGCCGGGTTTGGTCACTGTGATCGATCTGGCCTTTGTCCCGATTCTGGCTGCAAAGATCGCAAGTCAGCTGATCCGACGCCCCAAGCCGCAGAACATGATTTTTTTGCTGTTGCTCAGTTATATCTGGGTTGCCAACCTGTTGACCCATCTGGAATGGATTGGAGTGACCAGTAGTACACTGAATATCGGATTGCGCGCCGGATTGTTCGGGCTTTGCAGCATGATCGCAATACTTGGCGGGCGGATCACTCCGGCCTTCACCCGAAATGCAATGAAGCGTGCGGGAGAACCCGAGTCCTCCTGGCCCGTTTCGGTGGGGGCGTTTGACAAAGCCGGTATGGTGCTGGCGTTGCTGTTGCCGCTGAGCGTGCTCATCTTTGGCCTGAGTCCAGTCGCAGGTGGTGCCGCGTTGATGTTGGGCATTGTACAGATCCTACGCATGGCGCGCTGGCGCGCGCGCTGGGCGATGCGCCAGCCGATCCTGATAGCCCTTCATCTGGGTTTGGGCATGCTGGCATTGGGCCTGATTCTTTGGGGGCTGGCTGTACTCGGTTTAGGCAGTGAGATCGGGGCCTTGCATGTTCTAGGAATCGGCTGTGTCGGGGGTATGACCCTCGCAGTGATGAGTCGCGCGGCGCTTGGCCACAGCGGTCGCGCCCTTGTCGCCCCACCACCCATGGCGGTCGCATACGGGCTTATGGCGGCTGCAGCAGTTTTGCGCTGGGTCGGTTCTGGAATCGATCAGGGCTATCTGATCGTGATGCTGGCTTCGGACGGCCTGTGGATCAGTGCCATCATCCTATATCTGGTTGCGATGTGGCCAGCGCTGACAGGGCCGCGCCTTGCGTCCTGAGCAATAGCAAATGGACGGGTTCACATCACAATGGTCGAATCAACGCCCTGTCATTCTTGATGTGCCGTCGCAGCAAGGTATGGATCTGCTTCCCCCGCTTTGGAATTCGCCGTGCAGCCACTGGATGATGATCGGGTGATGTCACCTCAGGGAAAAGCGATATAATTTCGGCCAGCGCGTCAGGGTGAATGCCTTTGAGAGCCTGCTCACCTGTGAACAGACTTTCTGACGGTGCACCTTCTGCCAGCACAATCTCATGCCGATCGAACAGCATGTGGTAGTAGACCACGCCTTGTGTCGACTCTTCGACGGTGATGCCCGGGATACCAACCAGTTTATGGGCAGGCACCAGAACTTCTTCACTGTCGAACATACGCACAGCGATGGTCGAGCGTATCACCATCCGATGCTGCGGAGAGACCAGCAGATCACGGCGCGGTAGGTTACTGCCTAGGCTACCTGCGGCGATTCGGATTGGACGCAATTTTGGCTTATTCGCCAGATCAGATGCCTTGAGCGATCGCGCGCCAATCCAGCGAATGATTTGCGGCCCGTGATCCAAAGTTACAACCTCGTCACCGGCGGAAAGCGTTTCGATCGCTACATCACCATCAGGTGTCGTGATCAGCGTTCCGGTGGTGAAGCAAGGTACATCGACGATGGCATCGGGGTCAGTAGTATCAGGTGCGTTGCTCGGTGTGACGTTGACGATATTCATCGAGTAAGTGACGCCTGGAACAAGCGGCTCAGAGGTTATGTACCCGCCCAATGCCCCTTCGACCTCAACACGATACACGGTAATTGTACCACCGCTTGGGTTGGTCAGAATGTAGGATTCTTCCAGGTAGATGTCACCGCTCAGGAATGTTGTCGAACCATCGAGGTTCGTAATGGTCCCGGTCTGCGTTGCATCGTCGCCGTCTTCATTGTCGAACCTGTCACCATTGAAAACATCGCCGGTATCAGGAACGGGCGGTCCACCGCCGTTTAGAATGAACCCTCCGGCAGCGTCTTCGACGTCGAATACACGCCGGTCAGTGTCCGGGTCGTAGGCCGCATCAAGCGTGATCGTATCTGGCCCAAATGTATTCACTGTAATTACACCAGGCGCATAACCGATGTATGAATAGTTCGCCATTTTTTACCACCACGCTTCAGGTGCTGAATTCGCACCCGTATTTACAGAAATCCCAAGGACGCCCGGTGAACCCTGACGAACGCGCGAGAACATGCTTGTCTAAGAATTGAATTTCAAGGCGATCTCGGGGCATTTTAGTGTTTCTGACGGTATTATGATCGTCATATCCCGTTTCCCGGCATACTTCATGATGCTTGACTTTCGTTAAGGCACTTCGCGCGCGCTGACGTCATTTTGCTCGCACCAGCAAAGCGGCGCAAAGGAGAGCGCAATGCGAGACGTCATGACAAAGAGCATGGCCCGCAACATATTTTATGGCGGGTCATTGTTCTTCATTCTAATCTTTTTGGCCTTATCGGCCCATTCCCATTGGTACATCGTGAACTCCGAAAACTCGGCCAAGCTTGATGAGAGCGTGGTCCGGGGTAAACATGTCTGGGAAAAACACGCCTGCATCAACTGTCACACAATCATGGGGGAAGGGGCCTACTTCGCCCCGGAAGTCGCCAATGTGATGACCCGATGGGATGTTCTGGACGACCCGGAATCGGCCTTTGAAGCTCTTAAAGGCTGGATGGAGGCACAACCTACCGGCATTCCCGGTCGTCGGCAGATGCCGCAATTCAACCTCAGCGACGAAGAGATCCGCGATCTGGCGAATTTCCTGATCTGGACAGACAATATCGACGCTCAGGGCTGGCCGCCCAACGAGGCAGGATGAGGAAGGGAACGGAGCAATGAAATACGAATCCCAAAAAATCGCCTATGCCTACTTTGCGGTAGCCATGGCCCTGTTCGCGATACAGGTGATCGGCGGCCTTCTGGCCGGTCTGATCTATGTATTCCCAAATTTCCTGAGCGAGCTTCTGCCGTTCAACATCGTGCGGATGCTGCACACCAACTCACTGATCGTCTGGCTGATCCTTGGGTTCTTTGGTGCGGCCTACTTCCTGATCCCGGAAGAGGCGGAACGCGAGATCCACTCGACCAAGCTGGCCTATCTGCAGCTGATTATCCTTGTGGTCGGCACACTGGGCGTGGTTGTGACCTATGTCTTCAACCTGTTCGAAGGCAACTGGCTGCTGGGTAAAGAGGGGCGTGAGTTCCTTGAACAGCCCAAATGGGTCAAGATGGGTATCGTCGTGGCCGCGTTGATCTTCCTTTACAACGTGTCGATGACCGTTCTGAAGGGCAAGAAGACAGCCATCACCAACATCTTGTTGTTGGGTCTGTGGGGACTGGCGCTGCTGTTCCTGTTTGCCTTCTACAATCCCGGCAACCTCGCCCTGGACAAACAATACTGGTGGTATGTCGTCCACCTGTGGGTCGAAGGTGTGTGGGAGCTGATCATGGCCTCGATCCTGGCTTACCTGATGCTGAAGCTGACCGGCGTTGACCGTGAGATCGTCGAGAAATGGCTCTATGTCATCGTTGCCGCCGCCCTGTTCTCGGGCATCCTTGGGACAGGTCACCACTACTACTGGATCGGTACGCCTGCGTACTGGCAGTGGATCGGTTCGATCTTCTCGAGCCTCGAGGTGATCCCGTTCTTCGCAATGATGGCCTTTGCTTTCGTCATGGTCTGGAAAGGCCGTCGTGACCACCCGAACAAGGCTGCACTGCTGTGGTCGCTGGGCTGTGCCACATTGGCCTTCTTCGGTGCTGGCGTCTGGGGCTTCCTGCATACGCTTCATGGGGTGAACTATTATACCCACGGTACACAGATCACCGCAGCACACGGTCACCTCGCCTTCTATGGTGCCTATGTTTGCCTCAACCTGGCGATCTTCAGCTATGCGATGCCGATCCTGAAGAACCGTGATCCCTACAATCAGGTTCTGAACATGGGCTCGTTCTGGCTGATGACCAGTGGCATGGTCTTCATGACCTTCGTCCTGACCTTCGGTGGAACCGTACAGACGCACATGCAACGTGTGGTCGGTGACTACTTCATGGACGTACAGGACCAGATTGCCATCTTCTACTGGATGCGTCTTGGCTCTGGTGTGGTCGTGGTCCTTGGTGCGCTGCTGTTCATCTACTCGATCTGGGTTCCCCGGAAAGAGGTGGTCGAACCCGGCCCAATCGAACGCGACCGGCTGGAAAGCGATCCTGACCACGTCGCAGCGGAGTCATGAAGATGGACGGCTCCATGAAACTGAACGAGGGGGCGGCAAACGCCCCCTTCTACCTCGCCCAAGGTGATGAATGCGATGTATTCACCGCCGCTTACAACAACGACCTGCCGGTTCTGTTGAAAGGACCGACGGGCTGCGGCAAGACCCGCTTTGTGGCCCATATGGCCGCCATACTTGGCCGCCCGCTTTATACCGTGGCCTGCCACGACGATCTGGCCGCCGCCGACCTGATTGGCCGCTACCTGTTGAAGGGCGGCGAAACCGTCTGGGTCGATGGCCCCCTGACCCGCGCGGTGCGCGAAGGCGCAATCTGTTACCTCGACGAAGTGGTCGAAGCCCGCAAAGACGTCACTGTTGTGCTGCACCCGCTGACCGATGACCGGCGCATCCTGCCGATCGACCGCACCGGCGAAGAGCTTGAGGCCGCGCCGGGCTTCATGCTGGTCGCCTCATACAACCCCGGATATCAGAATATCCTGAAAACCTTGAAACCCTCGACCCGGCAGCGGTTTATCTCGCTGGAATTCGACTTCCCATCGCCAGAGATGGAGGCCGAAGTCGTCGCCCAAGAAAGCGGGCTGGCGCTGGAGCGCTGCAAACCGTTGATCCGGCTGGCGAACAAGCTGCGTGGGCTCAAGGGTCAGGACCTTGAGGAAGGCGTTTCCACCCGTCTGGTTGTCTATGCCGCGACACTGATCGCACAGGGCATGTCGACCGATCGCGCCATCCTTGCCGCTATGATCGAACCTCTGACTGATGACGAGGATATCAAACGCGGGCTCCTCGATCTTGTCACGGCTGTCTTTGGGTGAGGCCCGCCGATGGTCAGGATCGATTTTGAGCCATGGGAACCCGAAGAAACGATCGGGAAACTGTGGCACACCCTTGCCAGCCGCCTCGATGCACCTGAGGTGCATGTTGGAGCCGCGGTCGGCCTCTCAGAGGTCGCGGGGCGGTTGGCAGTCCTCTTTAGGGGGCTTGGGGGTAGTCCGGGCGTTGAATTGCGCCCGGTCTCGCCCGAGGTTTCACGCCACCGCCTGAGCTGGCGTCGCAAGTTGGCAACCGAGGCCGAGCTGATGCCGCGCGCCTCGTTCGATGGTGAGGTATTGCGCCTGCCGGATCGGTTGGCCGTTTTTCCCGCGCGCGAAGCAAACGGCGCGCTTTATGTCTGGCTGGCCGCTGCGGCAGCGCATGCCGGAACCCGAATTGACGAAGATGACCCGCTCCGTGCTGATCTGCATGCGCTGATTGCGGCGCGGTCGATGGTCGAGACTACGTTGGAGGATGCCCCGGGTCTGCGTCCGTTGTACGTTGAGCTGTGCAAGGGGCTGCTGTACCAGCGCAGTGTTCCCGATCTGCCGCCGGCAGAGGCAGCGGTGGAAGGTATTGTCCGTCAAATGCTGGGTGATCCCGATCCGTTGTCGGACCGCGCCAAGGCGTTTCTGGAGATGGACACCGAGGTCGCGGTTCCGCGTGGTTATCAGTCGTTCCGCCCGGTGCCCCTGTGGCCTGAGTTGCGCGCCGTTGGCTTTTCTGAACATACCGAGGTTGAAAACCCGGAAACCGAAGGCGACCCCGAAGAATCCGGTGAAAAGACCCACCGCGCCCGTCGCCGCAAGTCCGATCAGGCCGAGCGCAGCGACAGTTTTATCCTGCACAAGTTCGAAGCGATCCTCAGCTGGGCTGAGTTTTTGAATATCAACCGCCGGATTGACGACGATGATCCTGACAACGCCAAAAAGGCTGCGGATGATCAGGAAGAGATTGGGTTGGGTCAGATATCCAAAGCGCCGCCAACCAAGCTGAAATTGCATCTGGACCTTGCGCCCGAGGATGTAAACCGCGAGCGTTTGTCTGGTCGTATCCTCTATCCGGAATGGGATGTTCGCACCGGGCAGTATCTGCCGGACCACGTGAACGTACTGCTGTCGGATGCCGATATCCGCGAAGACGCCGCCGAGTTTGGCAAGGACCCCGCCACCGCCCGCCGTATCCGCGCCGTCAAACGCCAGTTCGAGGCCCTGCGCCCCGGCCGTGTGATGACGCGCGGCCATCTGGATGGAGATCAGCTGGATATCGAAGCCGCCGTACGGGCCGAAACCGACCGGATGGCCAGCGGCGAAGGCAATGAACGCGTTTGGATGCAATCCCGCCCTGTGGCCCGTGACCTGGCGGTGTCTATCGTGCTGGATGTCAGCCGCTCCACCGAAAGCGCCGTCACAGGCCGCGCCGTGATCGACATTGAACGCGAGGCGCTTGCCGCGCTTGCCTGGGGCCTGAATGCCTGTGGCGATGACTTCGCCATCCACGCCTTCAGTTCGCTGAAACGTCAGCGGGTATATGTGCAGCGCTGCAAGCGGTTTGATGAGCCTATGGGCCTAACGGTCGAGCAGCGCATCGCCTCGTTGCGGCCGGGGCATTACACACGGTTGGGGGCGGCGATCCGCCATTGCTCCGCCGATCTGGCCAAGCAATCCCGCAAACGCCGCCTGCTGCTGGTTATCACCGACGGCAAGCCGAACGATCTGGACCACTACGAAGGCCGTCACGGCATAGAAGACACGCGGCAAGCTGTCCTCGAAGCCCGACGGGCCGGGCAGTCGGTCTTTGGCGTCACCATCGATAAAACCGGCAAAAGCTGGTTTCCGCGCATGTTCGGGCAGGGCGGTTTCGCCGTTATCCCGGACCCGCACCGCCTGACCATGGCTTTGCCGCAAATCTACCGCCAGCTGGTCGGAGCATGAGCGACAGCTCTCTTATCGACGAGCTGCCCGGCGAGTTGCTGATGTGGGTGCTCATCATCTCGGAACTGCTGGTCTTTGGCGCCGGATTGATCGCCTTTATGGGTGTGCGTTTGACTGATCCCGCCGGATTTGCCGAAGCCCAATCACATCTCTATCGGACGGGAGCGGCGCTCAATACAGCGGTGCTGGTCACCTCGGGCTATCTGGCCGCACAGGCGCTGCGCTGGCGGCAGATCGCGCGCCGATTCGAGGCCCGTTTGGCGCTGATCGCGGCCGCTACGTTGGGTGTCGTGTTCTTGGTCATTAAAGGCGCTGAATACGCTGGTAAAGCTGCGCAGGGAATTTCCTACGAGACACACCCGTTTTTCTTGTTCTACTACCTGCTGACCGGGTTCCATGCCGCCCATGTGCTGGCTGGCGTCGGTATTCTGCTGTTGGTCGCCTGGCGTGATGACCCCCGCAATATCGAGGCAGGTGCCCAGTTCTGGCACATGGTGGATCTGGTCTGGATCATGCTGTTCCCCGTGATCTACTTGCTGGGGTGAAACACATGTCCGCTGCGTCATCTTTCCTCAAACGTGCCCATCGAAGGCTACCAGACACACTGACACGTGCCTGGCTTTCCTTGCTGGCGCTGAGCGTTGCGTCTGCATTGCTGACCATGCTGCATGCGCCTGCGGAACTGATTGGTGCGGGTATCCTGATCCTGGCGCTGATCAAATCCCGGGTCATCCTTGCGCGTTATCTTGATCTGATTGAAAGCCCTGCTTGGCTGCGAGGATTCACGATGGTTCTGACTGGTTTCGCGATCGTGGTGTTTGCCCTCTACTTGATCTGACAAAAGAAAAAAGCCGCCTCTGGGAGGCGACAATTTTCCAAGCGAGGGGGTGCTTCATTTATTGGGCGGCCATCGGCATCCGTGCGATTTGACACCGCTGCCAAAGGGCGGAAAGTGCGCCAACCAGATGGTCGATATCCTCATCCGTATGCACTGGAGAGGGCGTTATGCGCAGACGCTCAGTTCCTTTGGGTACTGTGGGGTAGTTGATCGGTTGAATGTAAATTCCGAACTCTTCCAGCAGTGTGTCTGAGATAAATTTGCATTTCACCGGATCACCAACCATCACTGGGATAATATGGCTTGGGTTGGGCAAGTGCGGGATGCCTACGGCGTCCAGTCGGGCGCGGACTTGAGCCACGCGGGCCTTTTGCAGATCACGCTCTGTATTCGATTGCTTCAGATGCTGGATCGAAGCGGCTGCACCTGCTGCAATTGCGGGTGGCAACGCGGTTGTAAAGATGAACCCGCTGGCAAAGCTGCGTACAAAATCACACAGCGCTGCCGAGGCCGCGATATAGCCGCCAACCACTCCGAATGCTTTGCCCAGTGTGCCCTCGATCACGGTTAGGCGATCCATCAGGCCTTCGCGTTCGGCTATGCCGCCGCCACGCGGGCCGTATAGTCCAACGGCGTGCACTTCATCCAGATAAGTCATCGCGCCGTATTTGTCGGCCAGATCGCAAATCTCTTTGATCGGCGCGATGTCTCCATCCATCGAATAGACCGACTCGAACGCAATCATCTTGGGGGCATCGGGATCGGCGGCGGCCAGCTTTGCCTCAAGATCCTCCAGATTGTTGTGCTTCCAGATCACTTTTTGCGCCCGTGAGTGGCGGATGCCTTCGATCATCGAGGCGTGATTCAGGGCGTCCGAGAATACAATCAGACCAGGGATTTTTGCAGCCAGCGTCCCCAGTGCTGCCCAGTTCGACACGTAACCAGAGGTGAACAGCAATGCCGCCTCTTTGCCATGCAGGTCGGCCAATTCGGTTTCCAGCAACACATGGTCATGGGTGGTTCCGGAAATGTTGCGTGTTCCACCCGCACCCGCACCGCAACGATCCAGCGCGTCATGCATGGCGCCAATGACCGCAGGGTGTTGCCCCATCCCCAGATAGTCGTTCGAGCACCAGATACGCACATCTCGCTGCACTGGTCCGTCGGTTTGGCGCGCGTTGGGGAAGGCGCCGCAGCGCCGCTGAAGATCGATGAAGACCCGGTAGTTTCCTTCATCCCGCAATGCGTTGAGGCTCTGGGTAAAAAATCGCTCGTAGTCCATTTTACTTGCTCCCCGGAATACTGGCTTCGGGCTGAGAATAGGGTGGCGAAGCATCCCGCAACATGACAATTGTCAAGTTCGCGCAACATTAAACTATGGTGCATATCTGCCGGCTCTGGCATAGCGTGGGACAGGGATGGACCAACCGGGCGCGCGCGCCGGCAGGCAGTAACAGGGGTGTTCTCTTGTCTCACGAAGCACAAAAAGCGATCGCAAGGCAGTCGCTGCTACTCAGGAGTTTACCGGAACAGCATGTGGAAACATTGCTGAGCCACGCGATCTGGCGTCAGTATGATCGGGGCGAGACAATATTCCTGCAGGAAGAAAAGGCGCAGGCCATCCACGTCGTATTGGAGGGTTGGGTCAAGCTGTTCCGCATGACCCCAACCGGTGCCGAAGCGGTCGTCAGCGTTTTTACCCGCGGCGACAGTTTCGGTGAAGCGGTTGCGTTACGGAATGTGCCTTATCCAGTATCGGCTGAGGCCGTGTCGGCCTGTGATGTCATGCATATCCCCAGCCCGATACTTATCTCGTTGATGAAAGAAGACCCCGAGATCGGGATCTCAATTCTGGCTGCGACCTTCACCCATCTGCACTCTCTGGTAGCGCAGCTGGAACAACTCAAGGCGCAGACCGGCGCGCAGCGCGTGGCAGAATTTCTGCTTAACCTCTGTGACAGCGATGCAGGCTCGTGTGATGTGGCGCTGCCTTATGACAAAATGCTGATTGCGGGCCGCCTGGGAATGAAACCCGAAAGCCTGAGCCGGGCGTTTTCACGGCTTAAGGCGGTAGGGGTGAAGATCAACCGCAACCACGCTGTGATATCGGATATAGCATTGCTGCGGGATTACGCCGAAAGTGATCCGGCCGAAAACTGGGGGCGTTAACCCGGCATTGCGCCGGGTTGAACTGTTCAGACCGTCGCGCCCTTGCGGCGAATGGCGGTGCCAAGACTACCGGCACAGACGCCAACGATAATCGCGATGATAAGCGCCATGGCTCCGACATGGGAAAACTGCCACCCTGCAAAAAGCAGCGGTGCGATCAGGCCAACCAGACCGCCCAAAAGGGCCCCCAGCCACAATTGGCGTGTCATCATGCCCAGTGCCAGACCAAGAATGCCGGGCAGGCCCAATACGTTGCCACCGATGGTTCCAAGTAACTCTAACATCTCTGTCCCCACCTTAATCCGAGCTTTTGTTCAGGAACGCACGGATGTCGTCCCCTGATGCGGCTGCGTGTTCCTGCAGAACCTCACCGTCTATCTCTTTCGCAATCTTCTCGTACGTTTCCAGATAGTTGGGTGGGAGGCTATGTGCGATACCCTGGTGGCAATCGATGCAGGTCATGCCGGTATCAATTGCACGCTGGTGTTCATTGGCGGCTCGGGTTTCCTGAATCGTGAAGTCCATATAGTCGAAGTTGTGGCAGTTGCGGCATTCACGGCTGTCAGATTCCTTCATCTTCTTCCAGACGGCAGACGCCATGGCGAGACGATGGTCCTCATATTTCTCCGGTGTACTGATCGTGCCAGCCAGCTCGTGGTAGACGTCCTTCACGGCCATGATCTTGGCTTTGATCTTATGGTTCCACTCGTCCGGTACGTGACAGTCCGAACAGATCGCCCGCACACCCGAGTGATTGTTGTAATGGATCGTCTCGCGGTATTCGCCCAGATTGACCTCCATCGTGTGACACGAAGTGCAGAACTCTTCTGTATTCGTCAGTTCCAGCGCCCAGTGGAACCCACCCCAGAACAGGATGCCTGCTAGAAATCCGGCAAGCAGGGTGAAACCAACGCTGAGGACGGCGATCGGGCTCCAGAACCAGGTCCAGAGGCGCCGGATGAGCCCTTGTTTTTCTTGGGAGTCGGACATGTCGCGCTCTCCTTTTCGACCTGAGTTCAGTTTCCGGAGGAAGGTTCAAAAGTGTTATCAACCAGCGGTAACGCATCGGCCTGCGGCACGTGACACTGGTTGCAGAAATACCGAGTGCCCGCGATCTGATCCAACTCACGGCCTTCGCGGTCCAGATAGTGGGTCATCGACAGCGTCGGCGCATTGCGTTCACCGGCTTTGGTCCAGTCGTGGCACGACAGGCACTGGTTGGTGCGCAGGTCGATCTGGTATTGTTCGATTGAGTGTGGGATCAGCGGCGGCTGCTGGCGATAGTTGCGCTGCATGCGGCCTTCGACAGTGCGATGAACCTGATCCACAATGGCGGGTTCATCCACTTCGGCACCTCGCAGGCTGTTGACCCCGGCAGATTGTGCAAGGGCCAGGCCACCGAGGAGCAGCGGCGGGATCAGGGCAAGGCCCACTAGGATCGACTTTTTCATCTTCTCACTCCTTCAAAAAGGTCTTGAGGCGCGCGGCTCGGGCGCGGCGGTTGGTTCCGGTGGTGCGACGGTCAGGGCGTCGAACCGATGGGTGAATTTGAAAACGTCTTCGGCGCAGATATCGATGCAGCGCCCGCAATTGGTGCAGTCGGGCGACAGGATCAGCGGGGTGTCTTTGCCTTTCAGGGCCGGAGAGATCACGTGGTTTTCTGGGCAAACTGCATAACAATCCATGCAGTCGTCACAGGCGGTGCGATTGGTGGCGCTGACTCGCAGCATCGCTTTGCTGCCGATCAATCCGTAGAACGCGCCCACCGGGCACACATGGCCGCACCATCCGTGGCGCGAGACAAAAAGGTCGAACAGGAAGATCGCGGCGATCATTGCCCAGACAAAGCCCATGCCAAAGATCAACCCGCGATGCAGCATGGTGATGGGGTTGACCAGCTCCCACGCGATGGCTCCGGTCAGGCCGGACACGATCAGTACAGTGACCATGATCCACAGCCGCGTGCCGCGTTTGGGTTGCCAGCCTTTTTGCAGGCCCAGCTTGCGGTGCAGCCAGTGCGCGCCGTCCGTCACCGGATTGATCGGGCAAACCCACGAGCAATAGACGCGACCTCCGATCAGGGCGTAAGCAATCAGGACGATGGCGGCACCGATGGCTGCCGTCAGCTCGGGCCAGTGCCCGGCGATCAGGCTTTGCAGAAAGACAAACGGATCGGTCAGGGGCAGCACGCCCAGCGTCAGCGACCCGGCCAGGGTACCCTGCACGATCCAGACCCCGAACCACGGACCCAGCAGGAACAACACAAGAAAGAACAACTGGCTGGCACGGCGCAGCAGCAGGTATTTGTATGCACTCAGCCAGCCCTTTGCGGCGATGGCCTCTTGTCCAAGCGGCATATGCGTGCGGGCGGTCATTGGGTGACCTCCGGCAGATTGAAGCTGGGCTCAAACCCGCCCGGTGCAACCAGGTTATCGGTGCCCGGCCCCGGCAGGCGGTCAGGCAAATCGATGATGCCTTCTACAACCGGTGCACCTTTGGCTTCTTTCTCTTCCCAGCCTTTGCGGTAATGGTCGGCGCTGCTGCCCCGGGCCAATCGGGCGGGTAGAACTTTGATCGCAGCTTCGGGCAGGACGCAGCTTTTCTCGCAAACGCCACAGCCGGTGCAATGATCGGCGTGAACGGTCGGAATGAAGATCGCGTGGCTGCCTGAGCGGGCGTTGTGCTCAGTTTCCAGCGTGATTGCCTCGTCGATGACGGGGCAGACGCGGTAACAGACGTCGCAACGCAGGCCGAGGAAGTTCAGGCAGTTCTCCTGATCGACCAGAACGGCCACACCCATCTTGGCGTCGTCGATATTGTCCAGCCCGGGGTCCAGCGCCCCGGTGGGGCAGGCCGCGACGCAGGGGATGTCGTCACACATCTCACAAGGCACATCACGGGCGGTGAAATAAGGGGTGCCGGTGGCCACCGCATCTACACCCAATTCCGCCAGTTTCAGCGTGTCATAGGGACATTCCCGCACGCACAATCCACAGCGGATGCAGGCCGACAGGAAATCTTTTTCCGGCAAGGCTCCGGGTGGCCGCAAGGCCTCGGCTGGCAACGCCCGTGCGTCTCGCGCCAGCCAGGCCAACAGGGACCCGGCTGCCACGCAGCCGCCCGCTACGCGCGCCGAGTCCTGCAGGAACCGGCGCCGCTGCGGCGAGAGAGGAGAGCCAACACGAGACATGGGTCTTACCTTTGCCTTGCCTGCCCTTTACGCGCGCTCGATCTTACAGGCGCATTTCTTGAAGTCGGTCTCTTTCGACAGTGGGCAAGTCGCGTCCAAGGTCAGCTTGTTGGTCAGCTGACCCTCGTCGAACCAAGGCATGAAGACCAGACCGCGCGGAACTTTGTTACGGCCGCGGGTTTCGACCCGGCTGTTGACCTCGCCGCGGCGGGTAGACAGAACGATCTCCTGCCCGCGCCGCAGACCACGATCGCGCGCATCGTCCGGATGCATGTAGACAACAGCGGCGGGATAGGCGCGGTGCAGTTCGGGCACGCGGCGGGTCATAGAACCCGAATGCCAGTGTTCCAGCACACGGCCCGTGCAGAGCCACAGGTTGAATTCCTCATCCGGTTCCTCAGGGGCGGGTTCGTATGGGGCAAAGATGATCTTGGCCTTGCCATCCTTATGGCCATAGAACTTCACATCCGCACCTTCGGGCACGTAAGGATCATAACCTTCACGGAAGCGATAAAGCGTCTCTTTGCCGTCCACGACCGGCCAGCGAAGACCGCGGGCCTGATGGTAAGTTTCGAACGGTGCCAGGTCGTGCGCATGTCCGCGGCCGAACTCGGCATATTCCTCGAACAAGCCCTTCTGCACGTAGTAGCCAAAGTGCTCGGATTCGTCGTTGTCGAACCCTTCCGCAGTCTCAGACAGCGGGAATTGGTCGATCGTGCCATTGGCGAACAGCACGTCATACATAGTCTTGCCGCGATGTTCGGGCATGGTGGCCAGCAGTTCTTCGCCCCAAACCTCTTCCACGGTGAAGCGTTTTGAGAATTCCATCAGCTGCCAAAGGTCCGATTTCGCCTCACCCGGAGCCTTGACCTGTTGCCGCCAGAACTGAGTGCGGCGCTCGGCGTTGCCATAGGCACCTTCCTTCTCGACCCACATGGCGGTGGGCAGGATCAAGTCAGCGGACAGGGCGGTCACGGTCGGATAAGGGTCTGAGACGGCGATGAAGTTTTCCGGGTTGCGATAACCGGGATAGCCCTCTTCGTTGATGTTCGGTGCCGCCTGCATGTTGTTGGTGCACTGCACCCAATAGGCGTTCAGATCACCGTCTTTCAGTTTGCGGTGCTGCAATACGGCGTGGAAGCCGGGTTTGGGCGGGATGGTGCCCGCAGGGATTTTCCACGCAGTTTCGCAGATCTCGCGGTGCTTGTCGTTTGCCACGACCATATCGGCGGGTAGACGGTGAGCGAAGGTACCAACTTCACGCGCTGTGCCACAGGCCGAGGGCTGACCGGTCAGCGAGAAGGGCGAGTTGCCGGGTTCGGAAATCTTACCGACCAGCAGGTGCACGTTATACATCAGCGAGTTTACCCACGATCCGCGGGTGTGCTGGTTGAAGCCCATGGTCCAAAGGCTCATCACCTTGCGGTTTGGATCGGCATATTGCTGGGCCAGACGTTCGAGCTGAGAGGCAGGAACGCCGGACAGTTCAGAGGTATATTCCAGCGTGTATTCCGAAACGGCTTCGGCATATTCCTCGAAGCTGATCGGTTCCAGCTTGCCCGAGTTCGGGTTCTCGGCCTCTTGCTGCAGCGGGTTGGTCTCGCGCAGGCCATAGCCGATATCGGTTGCGGTTTTGGTGATGTTGACGTGGTTTCGGACGAAGTACTCGTTCACCGCGTTGTTCTGGATGATGTAGTTGGCGATGTAGTTCAGGATCGCAAGATCGGTTTGCGGCGCAAAGACCATGCCATTGTCGGCCAGTTCGAACGAGCGGTGTTCATAGGTCGACAGCACATGCACTTCGGATCCCGGTTTGGTCAGACGCGTGTCAGTCAGGCGTGACCACAAGATGGGGTGCATCTCGGCCATGTTCGAGCCCCAGAGCACGAACGTATCGGCATGTTCAAAATCGTCATAGCAGCCCATCGGCTCATCAATGCCAAATGTACGCATGAAGCCCACAACCGCCGATGCCATGCAATGGCGCGCGTTCGGGTCGATGTTGTTGGACCGGAAACCGGCTTTCATCATCTTGGCGGCGGCATAGCCTTCCCATACCGTCCACTGGCCAGAGCCGAACATACCCACGCTGGTCGGCCCCTTCTTGGCAAGGGCCTCTTTCCACTTGGTGGCCATAACGTCGAAGGCTTCGTCCCAGCTGACGGGCTCGAATTCACCGTTCTTGTCGTATTCGCCGTTGGTTTTGCGCAGCATCGGCGTGGTCAGACGGTCTTTGCCGTACATGATCTTGGACAGGAAATAACCCTTGATGCAGTTCAGACCGCGGTTCACCGGCGCGTCCGGGTCGCCCTGCGTGGCGACGACGCGCCCGTCTTTGGTGCCAACCAGAACCGAGCATCCGGTGCCGCAGAACCGGCAGGCGGCCTTGTCCCAGCGGATGTCCGGGGTAGCGGCCTGAGCGTTGGCTTGTCCGGTCGCCAACGGCAGGCCGGCTGCCGAGGCTGTCGCAGCAGCGGCGGTTGATTTCAGAAAGGTCCGGCGGGATTCAGAGATGGTCATGACATGGGTCTCCGGCTTTATATCTGGCGAGAAGCGTTAAGGTGCGGACGGGTCTCCGCGAGGTCTTCGAAATGGTGATAGGTCAGGGTCAGAGAGATCACGCCCGGGATCTGATGCAGATCCATGATCGTCTCGGACGCCAGTTTTTCCGGCGTATCCTCAACCACAACAACGAGGCGGCCATCCTCGGCCGCCGCATGAACTTCGGCTCCGTCTGTACCCGCAATCGCATCTTTAGCGCTTTGCGTGGTTTCGGGGGTCACATGAACGAGGCAACCACAGATGTTCATAAGGCAACCTCCTGCGCTGGCGGGGTGTGGCGTTCAAAGCTGACGGATCCGGCGGGGCATGCATTGGCGCAAGCACCGCAACCGGTACAGCTGTTGGTATCAAGCGAAGGTTCAGCGCGGCCGCCCGGCTGCAGTCTGAAGCGGATGGCGTTGTGGTCGCAGACGTCCTGACACATTCGGCAGCTAATGCCGTTCATCGACAGGCAAGACGCAGCAACTTTGGCGCGCCAAGGCCAATCTTCGACAAGCTCCGGGTTTAGCGCACCGGTTGGGCACGCGCTGGCGCAATCACCGCAAAAGGTGCAGGGGCCCTCATCCAGTTGTACAACGGGCCAACCCTGAGCGTCGAATTTGATGATGTCTTCGGGGCACGCTTCGCGACAGTCGTCGCATTGGGTACATAGATTCAGAAACTCGTTCGCATCCGCCCCGGGTGGGCGGATTGCCGTCTGATCATTGCGCAGCACTTTTCCCTTAAGAAATGCACGGCGGCTGGCTAGCTTGTTCATATGCTTGCTACCTTAGGCATAAAGGGCAGAGGTTGGGCCTACCCTGAGTCGGGTTCTAGTGTACCTCGAACTTGGGGATATTGACCTATGTCATTTTCAGAGCTGTTTATTTCTTCGGACACATAAAAAATATGCACGTAAAATGCACAATTTCATATATTTATATTGATATTAATTTATTGGGGCAGGATTACATGCAATGCAATTGCTGCTTCAGGCGCGTTTCTCACCGATCGAAGTGACCCCCAGAACAGACAAGACTCGGGCCTCAATCTGCTCCGCATTCATACCAGCCACTGCATACATATCGGTGGGGTTAGCCTGATCGATAAATGTATCCGGCAACACCATTGAGCGGTATTTGAGACCCCGGTCGAATACGCCTTCATCCGACAATAGCTGCGCCACATGGCTGCCGAATCCACCGACCGCGCCTTCTTCGATTGTTATCAGCGCCTCGTGGTTAGCTGCCAGTTCCAGAATCAGATCTCGATCCAGCGGTTTGGCAAAGCGCGCATCGGCAATGGTTGGAGTGATACCTTTGGCCGCCAGGGATTCAGCAGCCTTCCGCACTTCGGCCAACCTCGTGCCGAAGGACAGAAGCGCCACACGAGCCCCGGTCTGGATCATACGGCCCTTGCCGATCTCGAGTACCTCGCCACGCTCGGGCAGGTCCACACCGACCCCTTCGCCCCGAGGATAACGAAATGCGATGGGGCCGTCGTCATGGGCCGCAGCGGTTGCAACCATATGCATCAATTCGGCTTCATCCGCAGCCGCCATGACCACGATGCCGGGCAGGTTTGCCAGATAAGCGATATCGAACGATCCGGCATGTGTGGCGCCATCTGCACCCACCAGACCGGCGCGGTCGATGGCGAAACGGACAGGCAAACGCTGGATCGCCACGTCATGCACCACCTGGTCGTAGCCACGTTGAAGGAAAGTGGAGTACATCGCGCAGAAAGGCTTCATCCCTCCGGCTGCCAGAGCAGCAGAAAAGGTCACGCCATGCTGTTCGGCAATTGCTACGTCGAAACAGCGCGATGGATATCTTTCTGCAAACAGACTTAACCCCGTTCCATCCGGCATCGCAGCCGTTACTGCCACAATCTTGTCGTCGCGTGCCGCGACTTCAACCAGCGCATTTCCAAAAACAGAAGTGTAGGACGGTGCATTCGAAGACGTCTTCTTTTGTTTGCCCGTAACCACGTCGAATTTCGCCGTCGCATGCCCTTTGTCCCGCGCCTGTTCTGCCGGAGCATAGCCTTTGCCCTTCTTGGTCAGCACGTGGATCAGGATTGGTCCGGTGGCTTTGGCCTTGACCGCCCGCAAAACCGGGAGCAACTGATCCAGATCGTGTCCGTCGATGGGACCAAGATAGGAAAACCCAAGCTCTTCAAACAGAGTCCCGCCCATAGCCATGCCCTTAAGCATTTCCTTGGCACGCTTGGCGCCTTCGCGGAAGGGCTCTGGCAGTAACGAAACAGCTCCTTTGGCGGCAGCTTTCAAATCGTGGAACGGTTCTTCGGCATAGATACGCGACAGATAGTTCGATAGTGCGCCCACGGGCGGGGCAATACTCATCTCATTGTCATTCAGGATGACAATCAGGCGTTTGCCAAGGTGACCAGCGTTGTTCATCGCCTCAAAGGCCATACCTGCCGACATCGATCCGTCACCGATGACCGCAATTGCATCTCCCAGACCTTCGGGCGTCACACCGCCTAGATCGCGGGCCACGGCAAATCCCAGCGCGGCACTGATCGAGGTTGAGCTATGCGCGGCACCAAACGGGTCATAGGGGCTTTCGCTGCGCTTGGTGAAGCCGCTCAGGCCATCTTTCATGCGCAGGGTCCGAATGCGATCACGGCGTTCCGTCAGAATCTTATGGGGATAGCATTGATGGCCCACGTCCCAGATGATCTTGTCGCGCGGCGTATCGAATACTGCATGCAGGGCAGTTGTCAGCTCAACAACACCTAGGCCCGCGCCCAGATGTCCGCCGGTGACCGATACGGCAGAGATCGTTTCGGCCCGCAGCTCACGCGCCAATTTATGCAGCTGTGGATCCGAGAACTGCTTGAGGTCCGCAGGGCGGTTCACAAGATCCAGCAGAGGGGTTTGCGGACGGTCGGATGTCATCTGTAGCGCGTTCCTTGCGGCTTAGCTGTCCCGGGCAATAACGAAGCGGGCGGCGTCCTTCAAGGTTTCAGCCTGTGCACCATACCCATCCAATGCAGCGCAGGCCTGTTCCACCAGCTCGACCGCACGGGATTTGGCCGCATCCAGACCCAAAAGCGAGACAAAGGTCGCCTTGCCCGCTTGGGTGTCCTTCTGCAGGCGTTTGCCCGCTTTTTCGGCATCGCCTTCAATGTCCAAGATGTCATCAGCGATTTGAAAAGCAAGGCCAAGGGCTTGGGCATATTGGCGCAAGGGTCCTGTATTTGCCTGGGCAAGCCGCGCGCCCGCGCAGGCAGACCATTCGATCAGTGCGCCGGTTTTACCCGCCTGTAACCGAGTTATTTCTTCCAGTGTCAGCGGTGACGCTGCCGTTTCTGCCGCGATATCCAACGCCTGGCCAAGTACCATACCCTGCGCACCGCTCGCTTTGGCCAGTGTTAGAGCCATCTCAGCGCGAATCTCAGCAGTACCGACTTCGGTTCTGGTGCAAAGCTCAAAGGCCAGAGTTTGCAACGCATCCCCTGCCAAAACTGCGGTGCCGTCTTCCCATTTCACATGCACCGTCGGGCGACCGCGCCGCAGATCGTCGTTGTCCATGCAGGGCAGGTCATCATGGACCAGAGAATAAGCGTGCAATGCCTCGATCCCGGTTGCCGGCCAAATTGCCTGCGCTGGGCCAATCTCATGCATCCGTGCGCTTTCCAAAACAAGAAAACCGCGCAGGCGCTTTCCGCCTTGCGTGGCGTAGGCCATCGCGCGGGTCACATCCAGATCATCCAGTGCGCCCAGAACAAGATCAAACTGACCCTGGATACGGGCGGCATCCTGCGCCAGTCTTTCACGGAACATTTACTGGCCTTCGACTGGAGTCGTCCCGGTCGGCTGCCCGTCGGCGTTCAGAGTGATCGCGGCGACCTTTTCCTCAGCCCGCTTCAACTCATCCTCGCAGCGTTTTTTCAGCGCTGCACCGCGTTCGTACAGAGCGATCGACTGATCCAGCGCCACATCGCCACGTTCCAACTGCCCCACTACGGACTCAAGCTCTTTCATCGCCTGTTCGAACGTCATCTGCTCAACTGGGGTATCGGTCATTGTGCTGCCTTTATCAGTTCTTCCACATGGGCGCGTGTCGCCTCGGCCAGTGCGTTCAGATCATACCCGCCTTCCAGAGTCGAGACGATACGGCCGTCACAGACCTCATCAGCAATCTTGCACAGCTCGGCCGTGATCCAGGCGAAATCGCCGGTGGACCAGTTGAGATTGGCCAACGGATCATCCTGATGCGCGTCGAACCCGGCTGAGATAATAATCAGTTCTGGTTTGAATTCCCGCAGACGTGGAAAAGCTTGCGCTTCATAAGCGGCCCGCATCTCCGCTCCGCCTGTGCCTGGGGCTAAAGGAATATTCAAAACCGTCTCATAGGCACCGGTTTCGTCCGGGCGACCAGAGCCGGGCCACAAAGGCATCTGCTGACTGGTGATCACAAGTGCACGACGCTCGTCCCACAGCATGTCTTGCGTGCCATTGCCGTGATGCACGTCGAAGTCCACAACCGCCACCCGGCTCAGCCCATGATGATCAAGTGCGTGTTTGGCGGCCAGCGCTGCATTGCCAAACAGGCAGAAGCCCATGGCCGTTTCGGTCTCGGCATGATGTCCCGGTGGACGAATGGCACAAAACGCGTTCGGTGCTTCACCGCCCAGAACCAAATCAACGGCCCGCACTGCCGCACCCGCCGCACGATAGGCCGCATCGACCGAGCCCGGCGACATGAACGTGTCTCCGTCAATCTGTTTGAATCCATCAAAAGGTCGGCTGTCGAGGATATCACTAATATGATTCTGCGGATGAACGCGCAGCAGATCGTCATCCGCCGCCAGTGGGGCGGTCACGCGCTTCAGATCAAGATCTTCCAGTGCATGTAGGATATGTTCAAGCCGGGCCACGCGTTCCGGGTGACCCTGCGGAGTTACGTGATCAAGACAGTCTGCATGGGTCAACAAAGCGGTTTTCATCAGTATTCCATCTTCATCTGGCCAGTAATTTCTGTGCCAGAGGTAAATAAACGCCGCACAGCGGTTAAATCAATCCGGTGCCAGCATGTAGCCTGCACCGCGCACGGTCTGAAGGTAGCGCGGCTGCTTCGGATCTTGCTCAAGCTTCCGGCGCAATCGTGTGATCTGTACATCCACCGCGCGCTCCTGCGCCTGACCCTTGTCACGACCCAAATCCTCGACAAGTTTGGCGCGGCTGATTGGCTCACCCGGCTGGGCCGAGAATATCTTCATCAGCTGGCTTTCGGTTGCGGTCAGACGGACGGGATCTTCGCCCTGCCACATCTCACCGCGTTCGATATCATAGCGAATGGGTCCAAGATGCAGAATTTTTGCCGCTGTGTCTTGCGCGGGCGTTTCCGGCATCCGACGCAGAATGGCATTGATTCTTAGCAGCAACTCTTTGGGTTCGAACGGTTTCGCCAGATAGTCATCTGCACCCGCCTCCAGTCCGGCAATCCGATGCTCGGTTTCGCCCTTGGCCGTCAACAGTAGGATCGGGGTGGAATGGGTGTCGCGCAGGGAACGGGTCAGACTCACACCGTCCTCACCGGGCATCATCACATCCAGCACGATCAGATCGAAATCCAGCCCCGACAAAACCCGCCGCGCATGGGCCGCATCCCGCGCTGAGGTCACCAGAAACCCGCTGCGCATCAGGAATTTCTTGAGCAAATCGCGAATGCGCTCGTCATCGTCGACGATCAGAAGATGGGCGTCCATTTCGCTCATGAAGTCGTATCCCGCAGTTTCGTATATGCACGACGCATATCAGCATCCATCATTGCTTCAAGCACTTTGCGAAACCCGGCCACTGCCTCGGGGCCCGCATCCTTGTAGGCCGCGCGCATCCGGGCGCGCTGGGCGTCGGAGAGTTTGGCCTCTAACGCCTTTCCCTTATCCGTCAAAAATAGGTGGCGTTCGCGTTTGTCCACTGTTCCGACCCGGCTTTCGACCAACCCATCTTCGATCAGGCTGCGCAAGACGCGGTTCAGTGATTGCTTCGTAACACCCAATATGGCCAACAGGTTGTTGACCGTTGTCCCCGGTGCACGGTTGATGAAGTGGATGGCCCGATGATGAGCACGGCCATAGGCCAATTCAGTCAGGATACGGTCCGGATCAGCGGTAAAGCCTCGATAGGCAAAAAACATAGCCTCGATGCCCTGCCTCAGTTGCTCATCTGTCAGAAACAACAGGCTTTCTCCGCCAAATACCGGGGCGGGACGGATGTCGGACATGTTGGACCTCATTACTCAGTATGACCTGACTTTATGTCAGCCTTATTGACATTCCAAGAGCGCACAGGTATCGAATCGCAGTTTTTGCGCAACATTATGTCCGGATCGGACCTAAATGACGCAACATTCGGAAATACAGCCCGGCTCAGGAGGTTTCGCATGGCGGGATATGACGATCGCGACGGTGTCATCTGGATGGATGGCGAACTGGTGCCCTGGCGCGAAGCCAATGTGCACATTCTGTCCCACGCGATGCACTATGCGTCCTCGGTGTTTGAGGGTGAGCGCGCCTATAACGGCAAGATCTTCAAAAGCCGCGAACATTCCGAACGCCTGATCGCCTCGGCCGATGCGCTGGATATGCCGATGCCTTACTCGGTTGACGAGATCGAGGCCGCCAAGGAAGAGGCGCTCAAAGCCAGCGGTCTTCAGGATGCTTATGTCCGAGCACTGGTCTGGCGTGGCTCGGGCGAGGACATGGGGGTCGCTTCCGCCAAGAACCCCGTTCGGATGGCCATCGCTGTTTGGCCTTGGGGTGCCTATTACGGTGACGCAAAGATGCAAGGTGCCAAGCTGGACATCGCTGAGTGGAAACGACCCAGCCCGGAAACCATTCCGGTCCATGCCAAGGCAGCGGGTCTTTACATGATCTGCACCATTTCAAAGCATAAGGCCGAGGCTAAAGGCTGCTCGGACGCATTGTTCATGGATTACAACGGCAACGTGGCCGAAGCGACGGGCGCCAACGTTTTCTTCGTGAAAGACGGAGAAGTGCACACCCCGCTGGCCGATTGCTTCCTGAACGGCATCACTCGTCAGACGGTGATCCAGATGCTGAAAGACAAGGGCATTACAGTCCATGAACGTCGAATCCGTCCCGAAGAGATGACAGATTTCGAGCAATGCTGGCTGACCGGCACTGCGGCCGAGGTCACCCCGGTTGGGCAGATCGGAGACTACACGTTCGTGGTGGGCGACCTGACCCGCGAAATCGCTGAAGACTACGAAAAGCTAGTCCGCGCGTAACCCGAATACGCTTAAGACCCCCACCTTGGCGGGGGTCTTTATTGCGATCTGTCCAATTTTTCGCGCAGATCGTCCCGAGATGTGGACGTTTTCGCGCCAGGCTGTAACCTTGGCGTATGTTGGATCTTCTCAGCGATATTCTCACCCGCCTGTCCCTGCGTGGGACCTTTTATTTCCGTACATCTTTTACCCCTCCGTTCGGGATACAGGTCCCGGGATTCGAGAGCGTAGCGCGGTTTCACTTTGTCCAGCGTGGCGAGTTGAAGGTTCACCTTCCTACAACCGGCGAGACGTTGCGGTTGCGGCAGGGCGATTTGATTCTTATCCCTCATGGCGCACCGCATGCGCTGCTGTGTAACGAAGTCAAACCCTTTGATGCTTTGCCCCTTGAGCAGGTGTTGGAACTGTCAGGCTACAAAGGCGATGGCGTGCTGGTCTATGGCGGTGAGGAGGAAGAGCGTGATACGCAACTGATTTGCGGTCATTTCTCTTTCACCGGTCCAGCGGGGAGAAATGGGGCAGGGCATATGCTGATTGACCGGCTGCCACCATTCATACTGATCGAGAATTACGGCGAAGAAGCCGGTGCCTGGATCGAGGCGACATTACGCATGATCGGATCTGAAGTTTCCGGTGCCCGCATCGGCGGTGACCTGATCGCGCTGAAACTGTCCGAAGTGTTGTTTGCACAAGCGATCCGGGCCTATCTGGAACATCAAAGTCCCGATGATGCCGCTTTGGCTGGGTTTGCTGACCCGCGCATTTCGCGGGCGTTGACGGCATTTCATCAGTCTCCGGCACAGGAATGGAGCGTCGCGACGCTAGCGCGAGAGGCAGCGATGTCGCGCACCGCATTTGCCCAGCTGTTTGCCCAGAAGATGGGGACTACCCCAATGCAGTATATTACGGATTGGCGGATGCAGATCGCCTGCCATGGGCTGACCGAAAACCGCTGGAATGTTGCCGATGCCGCCGCTGAGGTGGGGTATGCTTCAGAGGCTGCGTTTTCGCGCGTGTTCAAAAAACAGGTTGGGTTGTCGCCTGCTGCATACCGCGCGATGAACTGATCGTTTAACAAACTTGGACGATCTGCACAGTATGCAAAACGATCTGGGATGTTACGTTCAACTCGGCACTCCTAATCTTTGATCATCACTGATTGAAGAAAGGAAGTTCAGATGTCCCTGCGTTTCGTCACCCGCTCCGTCCACGCCTATCTCGACTACCCGGTTGCGGTGGCTTTGATGGTTTTACCCTTTGTCCTGGGGCTAGGTCAGTCGAATCCACTGGCGCTCTGGTTGTCTGTAGTCACAGGAATGGCTGCCTTTGTGTTGACCGTTCTGACGGATCACCATCTCGGCATTTGGCGGGTGTTGCCTTACAAATTTCACCTCGCTGTCGACCTGCTCGTTGGCGTCACTTTCCTGCTGTCACCCAGCTTGTTTGGTTTCTCGGGTATTGATGCTCTGTTTTACTGGGTCAATGGCGCGGCTGTTGTTTTGGTGATTTCGCTCAGCGCACCCGAACAGAGAGTGGTTGCCTGACCAAAGTAGCCTCACGATGAGTTGGGTCGATGGGCCATGCGGGATACCGGGTGGCCCTTGCCATATCAGACCCTAATCAGCCAAGTTTCGTCCAATACAACAGCTCTGATATAAAGGGTTTTTCGGACTTGAATATTCTGACAAAAACTATCAGATAAAAAGCAGCGCCAGATGACGAACATCAAGCAACAGGTTCCGGGGCGATCTGTGGGCTCAGCAATGCAGATGTGAAGGCCTGCCATCGCCCCGGGAACGACCAAAGGGAGATCCACTTGCGTGATCGTTTCGAAGAATTGATGGCCGATCCCTGTTGCGCGTCGTGTGATTGCGATGCGCTGACCTCAGATGTCGCCGCTTATCTTGATCACAAGACCTGTGATGCAGAACGTTGTCGCAAGCTTGAGGAAAGTTCTGCGATAAAGCCGCACTCTGTCAGGCGCGCATCAATGCGCGCACTGAACGAGAGCGAAGCACGAGCTTAGAAATCCACGCCGCGCTGGGCTTTGATACCAGCCTGAAACGGGTGCTTTTCTTCCGTCATCTCGGTCACAAGGTCCGCATAATCGCGCAAGGCTTGCGGGGCATCCCGGCCTGTCAGAAATACGCTGGTCTTGTCGGATCGAGCCTTCAACCCTTCGATAACGGTGTCTACGGATAGGTATTCGTAGCGCAAGGCGATGTTGATCTCATCCAGAACAACCAGATCATAGTCACCGCTTTTCATCAGGTCGCAAGCTTTGCCAAAGGCTGCTGTTGCGGCTGCGATATCGCGTTCGCGGTCCTGTGTGTCCCAGGTAAAGCCTTCACCCATCGTATGCCAGGTGACCAGATCGCGATCTTCAAAGAACCTGCGTTCACCCGTTTTCCACTTGCCCTTGATGAACTGAACCACAGCCACTTTCTGCCCCCAGCCCAAGGCCCGGACCACTACACCAAACGCGGCCGACGATTTCCCTTTACCCTTGCCGGTATTGATCAGCACCAGTCCCCGGCCGGGATCAACCGCTTCCGAGACTTTCTTGCGGTGCTTGGCCTGCACCTCTTGCATCTTTTCTTTGTGGTCCTGCGCGTCGCTCATCGGGAAACTCTCTGTGATTGCCCGGCCCAACCTAGGGGAAGTTTGCGAAAGGTAAAGTCACGGTTTGTGATCTGTCAGAGATCGCGCTTTACCGCGTTCCAAGCCCAATTGGTGCTCGCGCCATACGACCACGATATTGCCTGCAATAACCAGCGCAGCACCGATCAGGATGGCAATCGTCGGCAATTCATCGAACCAGACATAGCCGATGAATATTGCAAACAGCATCGTGGCATAGTCATAAGGCGCCAGCATTGAGGCTTGCCCAAATCGGTAGGACGACGTGACGAGAATTTGCGCCACCCCGCCGATCAGCCCCATAGTGATCAATATTAGAGCCTGATTTAGTGTTGGCAGCGTCCATCCCCAGAAGGCAGTCAAGGTCGACAGAATCGTAGCGGTCATCGAAAAGTAAAAGACGATTGCCGCCGGATGATCGACCTTGACCAATTGCCGGATGTGGATCTGGACAAAGGCGCGGGCGATGGTCGCAGCCAGCACACAAAGCGCACCGATGGTGGCGGTGATTTCCATCTGAGTACTGCCGAGCCGGGGCCAGATCATGATCAATACCCCCAACAGCCCAAGCGCAACGGCGCCGATTCGGATCATGTGAATACGTTCGCCCAGCATCACTGCGGCCAGTACCAGGGTGAAGATCGGGGTGGCATATCCGATGGCCGTTACCTCGGGTAGCGGCAACAGACTGAGGCCGGTAAAGGTCAAACCCATTGCTGAAGTGCCCAGAACACCGCGCCAAAAATGGCCCATCGGTTTCTTGACGACAAAGCCCTGCGCCAGCTCTCCGCGCCAGATCAGCCAGACAATGATGACCGGAATGGCAAAGAGCGAACGAAAGAAAACCAACTCACCGGGCGGGAAGTCTTCCGACAGGGCTTTGACCAATGCTGACATCGACGTAAACAGCAGCAGCGCGGTCAATTTCAAACCCACGGCAAGCATAGGTCGATGCGATGTTAACGATTGTGCCATTGGCCGGGACCCTGCGCCTTTGAGACGGAAAGATCAACGACGGGATTGTACCAATCAGGCGGATTTCCAATCGTCAGGAACCGAGTGGCCAATCTCCTCCCCGAACTCCTGCAGGAACCGGCCCATTTGAGCTGCCCGTTTCAATGCCAGATCGCGCCCTGCAGGAGTCAGCATATCAGAGGACAGGTTCAACAGTTTGACCTTCCAATGGTCGATCGAGAAGCTGAGATCGTCCAATTCGCGTGTTTCGGCAAAGGGATCGTTGATGTCGTAAAGATCTCGCCCCAAAGCGCCCGACACGGAAAAGTTGCGGGCAATTCCGACTGCTCCCAGCGCATCCAAACGATCGGCATCACGCAATATACGTGCTTCGAGGGTTTCGGGTGGGATGTTGGCAGAGAAGCTATGTGCGGCAATGGCGTGCTGAACAGCTTCCGTTTCGATGGCTGTATAGCCAAGATTTGCAAGAATAGGCTCTGATTCAGCAGCGGATTGCATTGAGGCCAAATGTCGATCCGGGTCATCTTTTGACAGGTTGATCAGATCATGCAGATAACAGGCCGCCAGCAAGACACGTGGGTTGGCGCCATCTTGCACAATGGCCTGAGCATTTACCCAAACCCGATCCAGATGCGCCAGATCATGTGCCGGATCCGTCTGCATTCGTTGCCTAACGACCGCGCGCAGTTGGGCGCGCAGTTCAGCCAATCCGTCCACGGTTCTCGCCGATCTGACCACGATGCAGAAGCAGGTGATCGAGGATTACACAGGCCATCATTGCCTCACCGACCGGAACGGCACGGATGCCGACGCAGGGGTCGTGGCGGCCCTTGGTTATGATCTCGGTTTCCTCACCGGATTTGGTGATGGTCTTGCGGGTGGTCAGGATCGATGAGGTCGGTTTGACCGCAAAGCGTACCACAACATCCTGACCGGTCGAAATTCCGCCAAGGATGCCTCCGGCGTGGTTCGAACTGTATTGCGGGCCGTTCTGCCCCATGAATATCTCATCCGCATTGGCCTCACCGGTCAGTTCGGCAGCAGCCATACCTTCGCCGATTTCCACACCTTTGACGGCGTTGATCGACATCATGGCTGCGGCCAGATCAGTGTCTAACTTGGCATAAACTGGCGCGCCGAGACCCGCCGGAACGCCACGCGCGACGACCTCGACCACTGCGCCGACCGAGTTGCCGGATTTGCGCAGGTCGTCCAAATAAGCCGCCCAGTCTTCGGCGGCCTTGGCGTCCGGCGTCCAGAATGGATTCTGTTCGATCTGAGACCAGTCAAAGTTTTCGCGGTCAATCTTATGCGGTCCGATCTGGCTCATGTACCCGGTGATCTGAACATTCGGAGCGATCTGTTTGATCGCCTCGCGCGCCAACCCACCTGCGGCGACGCGCGACGCGGTTTCCCGGGCTGAGCTGCGCCCGCCACCGCGATAATCTCGTATGCCGTCTTCTGCTTGAAAAAAAAAAACCCCAGGTCCTCGCCGAAAACTGTTCATCATTTCCCCGTAACATTTTGAGTGATTATCGGCTTTTTCAATCCCTCATT
>JBFOLN010000028.1:0-78897 GCA_040829945.1 Ruegeria sp. | reverse complement strand
CCTCGGCGGTCTGCAGCAGCTCCAGCTGGTTGGCTGAGGTGATTGCCATCAGTTCGTCTCCTCTTCGGACCCTTCGGTCTCAATCTCGTCGAAAGCGTTTTCGTTCAGGGCACCGGCGTCTTTGCGCTGGCGCAGCATTTCTTTGATTAGTTCGTCGGTCAGGACCAGCTTGGCGTCGCTCAACCAGTCAAATTGCAGACCGATGGTGATCGTCTCATCCCCTTCGGGAATGTTGATCAGAACCTCATCCCCTTCGATACCGGCCAGTTCCCCCTTAAAGCGGCGGCGGCCATCGATCAGTTCGGCGGTCTCGATCTTGGCCTCATACCCTTCAAAGGTCTCAAAATCTTTGAGACGAGTCAGCGGGCGGTCGATGCCGGGGCTCGAGACCTCAAGCGTATAGGCATCAAGGATCGGGTCCTCAACGTCCAGCGTGGCGCTGACCGCGTTGGAAATCTCGGCACAATCATCCACTTCGATGCCGCCATCGGGCTTGTCTGCCATGATCTGCATCGTGGTGGTCTTGCCGCTCATCAGCCGAATGCGGACAAGCTCATACCCCAGATCCTCGATCACGGGGGTGATGATCTCGGCCAGTCGCCGGTCAATGGCTGCTTTGGCTATCAGGTCGTTTGTCATCAGGTTCTCTACCCAGTCGTCGGGCACAAAAAAACGGGCGCGCGGCCCGTTGAATTTTCCGGTGGAGCCCCGGACCAGAAGTCCAACGCGCCGCTGTTGCAGTTGCATATACGCAGGGATTCCCGAGTCTGCAACCCCCGGTGATATCTGTGATCGAATTTAGGCTATCCACCACCGCTCGGCGATACGTCCGTCATCCAATGCACTTCCCCTGCCGATCTGGCGTGGCATGCCAACATGAGAGGCCACGGCCAGTGCCATATCGGCCTCGCTTGGGTAGTACCTTAGACCGCGCTGACCCTTCAGTTCATCACCTTCCGGTAGGGCAGCAATATCCACATACCCGTCCCGCAAAGCCTCAGCACGGACATGTGCATCCGGGATAACGATGATTTCCAGCGTGTCAGCCCAGCCCGCTTGCCCTTCCTTATAGTGACCGGCGACCTTACCCCCAAGAAAATGGCGGGCATCTTCGGCCCGTTTCACCTGATAGCACCCGGTCCCATTGGCCTTGTGCAAGGGAGTCACTCCCTGCCCATTGCGCGTCACGACAAACCGGCTGTCAGCCAGCAAGAAAGGCAGGCCCGGATTGGCCTCGGTCAGTTCCAGCCTAACGCGATCGGGGGCCAAGACCTCGGTCCGTCCGATCGCGGTCAGAACCGCTACGACATCGTCAACGTGCAAAGGCGTTCCATCATGGAACACCACGTCATCACGCAGATCAAAACTCCAGACCCGGGCACTGGCATCGGTCTGCCAGCCCGTCGCCAGCTCTGCGCGCAAAGTCCCGTCAGCTGCGATTTCGGTCAGCGTGTCGAAAACCGCTCCGCGCGCCACTTGTTCGAGGCTGTCATCCCGCGGAACGGCCAGCCGCAAGGTGCCACCGGATTTTGGACTATCAGCCAATGATGCCCCTGTCGCCGCCAGTAGGGCAGCGGCAGCACCAGAGGCGAACAAGGCACGGCGGTCGATCCGGGTCATGCTACACCCTCAGCAACGCGATCCATGATCCGAACCAATTCAACGCTTATCCCTGGCTCAGACAACGCATGCCCCGCCTGACGTACCATCTTCAACTCAGCACCTGGCCAACGCTGCGACAGGTTCCATGCCGCCTGCGGAGGGCAGATCATGTCATACCTGCCCTGCACGATGTGGCCGGGAATATGAGCAATACGATCCATTTGCTCAAGGATTTGCCCATCAAACTCAAGAAAGGCGCCGTTCCTGAAATAGTGGTTTTCCAACCGCGCAAAGGTACGTGCGTATTCACCCGGGCTTTCCCCCACCGATCCGTTTGTATGGATCGAAGCCAGCGCGTTTTCCCAATGCGACCAGGCGCGGGCATAGAGGATCTCGGTCGCGCGATCCCCTGAAAACAGGCGCTTGTGATAGGCATTGATGGCATCAGACCGTTCCGCCTCGGGCAGCAATGAGGTGAATTTCGCCCATTGCTCGGGCCAGAACTTGCCGGCACCGCCACCATAGAACCAATCCAGCTCAGCCTGCGTCGCAAGAAACACACCGCGCAACACCAGACGATTTACGCGGTCGGGGTGGGTCTGTGCGTAAATCAGCGCCAGCGTCGCACCCCAACTACCGCCAAAGACAATCCAGTCTTCAATATCGAACAGCTTCCGCAGCCGCTCGATATCCGCCACGAGATGCCAGGTCGTATTATCTTCTACAGATGCAGAGGGTCGCGAACGGCCGCATCCGCGTTGATCGAAGAGAATCACCCGATAGACATCCGGATCGAAATACCGCCGCATCGCGGGGCTGCAGCCGCCCCCAGGCCCTCCATGCAGGACCACAACAGGTAACCCGTTTGGATTTCCGCATTGTTCCACATAGATACGATGCCCATCACCCATATCCACCACGCGCTGATCGAACGGGTCGGTCGGCGGGTAAAGATATTGAACTGCGCGCTTTTGGTCCGGGTACTTGTCCATTATGGCCCTATATAGTCCTTAAGCGTAAAAGAGCACACGGAGACAGGAATGCAAGCGCATCCGAACACGGTGGACCCATCCGAGATCGCAAAATTCGAGGCGATGGCCGCCGAATGGTGGGATCCGCATGGGAAATTCAAGCCATTGCACATGCTGAATCCGTGCCGTCTGGATTATATCACAAAGCAGATTGCGGGAGAGTTTGACCGTGATCTTAAGGCTCCGAAGCCCTTCGAGGGCCTGCGTCTGCTGGATATCGGTTGTGGTGGCGGGCTGCTGAGTGAGCCTATGGCACGTTTGGGTGCCACTGTGGTCGGAGCCGACGCCGCCGAGGGCAATCTACCCGTGGCGCGCATCCACGCCGAGCAATCGGGCCTGCAGATCGACTATCGCCACACCACTGCCGAAGACATGGCCGCCGCAAGTGAACAGTTCGACGTGGTTCTGAACATGGAGGTGGTCGAGCATGTGGCTGATCCACTGTCGTACCTCTCCGCAACGCAACAGTTGCTGAAACCCGGCGGGTTAGAGATTTGTTCAACTATCAACCGCAACCCGAAATCCTATGCGATGGCTATTTTCGGGGCCGAAGTCGTGATGCGCTGGCTGCCGCGCGGAACGCATGAATGGAACAAGTTCATCACGCCTGACGAGCTGTTCGACCTGCTGCGTCAGGCCGGGCTGGAGCCGGTGGATCGCAAGGGGTTTGTCTTCAACCCGATCTTGTGGAGCTGGTCGATCTCGAACCGCGATCTGAGCGTGAATTATGTGACGGCGAGCGTGAAACCGGGGTAGGATGGGCGATTGCACCCATCTTACAATTGCCTATTTGACGGCCAAACGGTGAAAACTGAATGCTGGAGCAAACCCAGCTTCGTCTAACGCTTGTTTAAGAAGCCCATTTAGAAAAACGCGATGTGGTACGCCCGGGTCGCGCCAAATGTCGATCCCGGACGCCGCATCCGCATTGCAGACAACATCCCTGGGCTTGGCATCCTTCCATTCAGGAAGTCGGAAAAGGTCATCCCGATCGGGTCGGCGACGCAGAAGGCCCTTTGACTCAGCAATGTTCAGCGTGCCTGATTTGTTTGCGATCCACAGGATCGAATAGTTCTGCTCAATCGGTGTGATCTTGTCTTTTTCGAATAGGTTGACGGGATAAAGCCCCCCTTGCCCCAAGTCGAAGTTCTTGAGGACATCGGCCACATCTGATCGGACCGCGAGAATTCCAAACAACGTGATTACAGGAGAATACTTGCCGTAGTGAGGCTCAAAATCATGATCTTCAGGTGCAACCTCTTGAAAGAAATCCGGCAAGATATCCTGCTGCTCTAGCGGTTCCCCGAGGCGCTGCCAACGATACAGATTCGCATGATAACCTGATCCGGGCTGCCACCTGAAGGCCTTGAAGCGCTCACTTGGTTCTTCAGGAAAATCATCAGGGACAAGCGCCCGGAATGGCCTCTGCAGGTCCATCCCGACGGTAATGTCGGAAACCCAAATTTCATCCGTCATCTTTTACGATCCTTTGGCGCAGTTGGCGCAAAGCCCCTACTCCCCCTCCAACTGCAACCGTAAATCCCTCAACACGGGCAGCGTGCTGCGGACCCGCTCCAGCCCCAGCTCTCCGACCACGCGGTTGATCAGCGGGGCAATCGAGGAAATCGCCTGATCGCGCGCTCGGCGTCCGGCGGGGCTGATCGCGACCATCTTGCGACGGGCGTCGTCCCAGTCGGGGCGGATGTGGATGTATCCGGCCCATTCCAGCTTGGCCAAGGTGTTGGTCATCGCCCCGCGCGTCACGTGGAACGTGTTGGCCAGCTGCGCCGGGCTGCGTTCGTCACCGACGAAGACCAGATGGTTCAGCACCGAGAAATGTGAGATTTCCATGCCCTTGGGCAGCACCCGGCTCAGCCGGTTGCGCAATAGTTGGTCTGCAGTCAGAATCTCGCTGAACAGCGTGACCGCCAGAGCATTTTTCTCGTCCGTCATAAGTCCGGTTCTGGATCAGGGTCCGTCAAAGGGACGGACATGTGTTAGTGAAGGCACGCGCCGACGCGCCTCTGTAACAGACCTATCATCCAAATCAAAAAAGTGAATGCCCGGATCGGTGCCTGCGTCGATCAGCACCTCTCCCCACGGGGCAACAACCATGCTGTGGCCGTGGGTATACCGTGTCTTGCCACGGGTTTTGGGGTGTTCACCAGTTTGCGCCGGGGCCAGCACCCAGCAGCCGGTCTCAATTGCCCTCGCGCGCAGCAGTGATTGCCAATGTGCCGTACCGGTCACCGGAGAAAACGCCGCCGGGACCGTCAGAATCCGCGCCCCCGCCTGCGCCAGCGAGGCGTAGAGGTGAGGGAATCGGATGTCATAGCAGATCGTCAGGCCGACCTTGCCAAATTCGGTCTCGGCCATCACCGCTTTCTCACCAGGGCGGTAGTTCTTTGATTCTCGAAAGGTCTCGGTCTCGGTGACCTGAACGTCGAACATATGAATTTTGTCGTACCGCGCCACGATCTGCCCTTGCGGGTCGATCATGAAAGATCGGTTGGCAAAACGGCCATCGGCGTCGTGTGTCTTGATCGCCAGCGAGCCGATCAGCAACCACACGCCCAGCGCTGCGGCCTGTTCGCGCAGGCCAGCCAGTGTGATGTCATCTTCTTCGTGCTGCAGAACCTCGTGCTGTCGTGTGGTGCTGGTTGAAACGCAGTTTGTCACCTCGGGCGTGAGTATGAACTGCGCGCCTTGATCGGCTGCCTCGGCCATCATGGCGCGCACCATGTCAAGATTTTCAGCCGGATCGTCCGACGAGGTGATTTGCAGCAGACCCGTTTTCATCAGGCCGCAAGCAGGCGATCCAGCTTGCCCTGACGTTCAAGTTCATAAAGATCATCGCACCCACCAACATGAGTCGTACCGACAAATATCTGTGGCACAGTGCGTTTTCCTGCCGCACGCTGGATCATTTCGGGTTTGCGTTTTGGGTGCATCAGCACGTCGATTTCATTGAACTCAACGCCTTTTTGTTTCAACAACCGTTTGGCCGCGTGGCAAAAACCACAAAGCGGCGACGTGTAGATCTCAACCGACTTCATTCTTCGTCCCTTCAGAATTCGCATAATCTTCCGCGAATTAGGCATCCTTGGCAACGCGCGCCAGTACCAACACGAAAATATGATTTGCCCCTGACGCACGGCAGACACGCGCGCAGGCTTCCAGTGTCGCACCCGACGTCATCACATCATCGACCAGCAGGACATCGCGCCCTCGGATCTTGTCCACTCGATTGCGATGTACAGTGATCGCGTTTGCAAGCGTGCGAGAACGCTCGACTGCCGTTTTACCGTCCAGAACAGGAGTTCGCACAGTCCGCACCAAGAGATCGGGACATACAGTCAGACCCGTTTCCCGACCCAAATGGTGCGCCAGCAAGGCCGATTGGTTGTAGCGACGCCGGATCAAACGGGTCCAGTGCAGCGGAACTGGTGCGATCAGCATGTTCGGACGCATCAGTTCGTGCCCGGCTTGTACCATCCAGCGCGCTGCAGGGCGCGACAGTTCCGGTCGATCCCCGTGTTTCAACGAAAGTATCAGCGCCTTGGCACCCCCTTGATATAGCAGGGCTGCGCGACCATCCTTCCAAGGCCGTGGAGTTCTGAGGCAATCGTCACATTCTATCCGATGCCCGTCGCGCGCTCCGGGCACCGGCATACCACAGCTTTCGCAAATCGTTCCGCCAATGAACGGTGTGTCGCGCCAGCAGGAACCACAAAGCCCAAAGTCCGACTCGGTTAGCGCTCCGCAGGCAAGACAACGAGGTGGATAGATCATCTCGACAGCGGTTTGAATCCACTGGCGAATGCGATACTTGCGGCTTATGAAACTGCCGTCCAACACTGCACCCTCTCTGTTTGACCGCGCTGCGCTTGCGCATCATCGCAGCCGCGTAAGGGATGAGGCCCTGTTCCTGCACCGCGCCGCCGTTGACGAAGTGCAGGATCGTCTGTCCATGGTTAACAAAACCTTTAAGGCACCCGTCGTCGTGACTCCGTTCCCGCATATCTGGGAGGGTTTGTTAGCGGAAGCCCGGATCATCAGGGATGAAGAGGTGTTGGATTTGACGCCGGGCGCGCATGATCTGGTGGTACATGCGATGGCGCTACATTGGGCCAATGATCCGGTTGGCCAACTGATCCAATGTCATCGCGCCCTGAAACCCGACGGGTTGCTGCTGGCCGCATGTCTGGGCGGCGACACCCTACAGGAATTGCGCGCAGCTTTGAGTCAGGCTGAAATCGAGGAAACGGGTGGCCTCAGCCCCCGAATCGCACCAATGGCAGAACTACGAGCTCTGGGAGCATTGCTGCAACGGGCCGGACTTGCCCTGCCCGTTGCCGACAAGGCTTCTCTCTCTACAGAATATCGCGATCTGATGCACCTGATGCATGATTTGCGGGCCATGGGGGAAACCAACGCGCTGACAGATAGGCTGAAACAACCAACCCGACGGGTCGTTTTCAACAGAGCGCAAGAGATCTACGCCGCGCATTTCAGAACGTCTGGGGGCCGTCTGACCGCAACATACGAACTGATCTGCCTGACAGGCTGGGCCCCTGATGACAGCCAGCCCAAACCTTTGCGCCCCGGATCGGCTCAGATGCGCCTTTCCGATGCACTTGGCACGGATGAGGGCAAACTGCCCGATTGACGACCGTTCGATTCCCTTTATCTCAAGTCAGACTCTAATATTCAGGAAGCTTCAAATGTTTGATGCCACTCGCCCCCGTCATGCCCCCTCAGACCATCCCAAGATCAAATCGGGTCGCGTTGGTATTTTGCTAGCCAATCTGGGGACGCCGGATGACTTCAGCTATTGGCCCATGCGGCGCTACCTGAACGAATTCCTGTCGGACAGGCGGGTGATCGATTATCCGGCGTGGAAATGGCAACCAATTCTGCAAGGTATCATTCTGACCAAGCGCCCCTTCAGTTCGGGTGAGGCTTACAAGTCGATCTGGAACCACGACAAGGGTGAAAGCCCACTGATGACGATTACCAAGGGTCAGACGATCAAACTAAGCGAGGCGATGCACGCCCGCTATGGCGATCAGGTCATGGTCGATTTCTGTATGCGCTATGGCAATCCATCGACACTCTTAAAGGTTCACCAGATGGTGGCGGAAGGCTGCGACCGCATTCTTTTCTTCCCGCTCTATCCACAATATGCCGGAGCCACGACAGCCACTGCAAACGATCAGTTCTTCCGAGCGTTGATGAAAGAGGCTTGGCAACCGTCCAGCCGTACTGTCCCTGCGTATTTTGATGAACCGGCTTACATCGATGCTTTGGCAGGCTCGGTCGAGCGTGCCTACGCAGCGATGGAGGTCAAACCAGATATCCTTGTCTGCTCTTATCACGGAATGCCAGAACGGTATTTGCAGCAAGGCGATCCCTACCATTGCCAATGCGTCAAAACCTCAAGGTTGCTGAAAGAGCGTCTTGGGTGGTCGGACGATCAACTGGTATCAACCTTCCAGTCGCGCTTTGGGCCAGAAGAATGGCTAAAACCCTACACCGTTGATCATGTGGCTGAGCTGGCGCGTCAAGGTAGGAAGAACATCGCCATCATAGCACCTGCATTTTCTGCCGATTGCATCGAGACCCTGGAAGAGATCAACGAAGAGATCAGGGAAAGCTTCGAAGAAGCGGGCGGCGAATCGTTCACATATATCCCCTGCCTCAATGACGATGATTCGCATATCGCGGCACTGGGCAAAGTGATTGATGACAATCTGCGCGGCTGGCTGGACTGACTGCGCGCTTCTACCAGGCATGAAAAAAGGCGGTGGTTTGCACCACCGCCTTCTTAAATCGATAAAGTCTCGTCGACTTAGCCTGCGGCAACAGCTGCAGCAACAACAACCAGCAGGATCAGCGGCAGGATGATACCCTGCGACGAACCTTGGGTTTCTTCGACAACAACAGGTGCTTCAACAACCGGCTCTTCCAGGTTGCCAGCATATGCGGTCGAAGCAGCAGCAGTCAGAGCAGCAGCGAGAACGAGTTTCTTCATATTAACCTCCAGAATTTGCGCGATTCCCAATAGCGAAACCGCACATCTAAGACTTACCTCGTGAGTTTTTCTAATCAGCTCTGCCGACCGATTGCAATTGCAACTTACCCGGCAAGCGGGTTCGTGCGCGAAAATGTCGTCAAATTAGCAACACTTGCGTGCCGACCTTGGCCATCGAAAACAGCTCAGCGATGTCATCATTGAACAAGCCGATGCAACCATTCGACGATCGACGGCCGATTTTGCGCGTATCATGGGTGCCGTGGATGCGATAATACTTCCAGCTCAGATACAAAGCGTGTGTCCCCAATGGGTTATCAGGCCCAGGCGGAATATAATCCGGCCATTCCGGATTGCGCTTTTTCATCGATGGGGTCGGAGACCAGCTTGGCCCTTCCACCTTGCGGATAACGCTGGTGCGTCCGCGACGGGTCAATTCTTCGGTCAAAGGCACCGAGGACGGATAAAGTTTGTATACAGATTGATCATCTGACCAATAATGCAGCGCCCGAGACACAGTATCGACCAGAATGGCCCCGTTATTGGTGTTCGAGAAGTAAGGCTGCCAGTCCAGTGCCCTGAAGCCCGATACATTGCGACGCACCTCAGGTTCAGGCTCTGGTGCCGGGCGCAACGGGTCGCCGGGAATGTACTGAGCAAGCGCAGGCGAGGCCAAACTGGCGGTTGCGCCAGCCAGAAATCCGCGGCGCGTCGGAGTAAGAATGTGTTTCTTGACCATGAAGAGCGGTCCTTTGCTAACAGCGAGTGCAAATTATGAGGTATTTTATGGCCAGAATGCTTCAGTCGCAAATCAAACCGGCAGATTCACGCAAGGTTGGACCATTGCGCGTTTGCTCCGGGCCGTCAGGCAGGCTATTTCCCTTTACGACACAATATTCAGGCCGATCATGACACGTATTCTTTCCATTCTGATGATTTGTTTTGCCGCTTTGGCGGCGTGCACCGATTCGGTCACTACCATTGGTGCAGATGGCAGACCGTTACCATCCGTTTACAAGATCCGGGGTAATCCCGAAAAACTGCAGTTCAGAATGCTGGATTCGGTCAATGCACTGCGACAGGCCTCTGGTCTGCAGCAGGTGCAGTTAAATTCGCAACTGAACGCGGCTGCCGCGACTCACTCGAAAGACATGGCTCGACAGAATCGGCCCTGGCACTTCGGCTCAGACGGATCATCGCCGTTGGATCGCGCAGCGCGGGTTGGTTATTTCGGAACCTTCCTGGGCGAAGCGATCTCGGAAACCTATGAAACCGAGACAGAAACACTGGCCGCATGGATGCAGGAACCCGGTCCACGTGCGGTGATTATGGATCCAAAGGCCACCCAGATGGGTTTTGCCTGGCATCAGGAAGGCGGTGGAAAAATCTGGTGGACGCTGGAAATGGGAACTGGCGGCTGATCAATCTCGCGACCGAAACAAAAAAAGCCCCCGAAGATCGGGGGCTTTTTTATTGAGCTATGGAATTTCAGGCCGCTTGCATTGATTGGGCTTCGGTCAAGATTGCATAAAGCTTTACTGGATCAGGGTTGGCCCGCAGCTTTGCGCAGACCGATTGCTCTCGCAACGTGCGAGACACCAGTGCTAGCGCTTTGAGATGTTCAACCCCCGCTTCTTCCGGTGCAAACAGCGAAAATGCCAGATCTACGGGCTGACGATCAACCGAACCAAAATCGATGGGCTTTTCCAGCATGACAAACACGCCCGAAACCGATTCCAATTCCGAAAGCCGAGCGTGCGGCAGTGCGACACCATGGCCAACGCCAGTTGGGCCAAGGCTTTCCCGCTCGAGCAGGCTATCAACAATCGCTTGCGCATCCAGCCCAAGCGTTGCGGCGCCAACGTCGCCAATTTCCTGAAACAATCGCTTTTTGCTGGACGCGGCTGAAAGCACACGCACCGCTTCGGGCTTCAGAATGCTCGAAAGCTCCATCATTTTGCTCCTAAGCCGTGCTCCCGTAGTCCGGGAGCAGGCCACTTATCCTTGCCTGTTACGGATCGATCCAGCCGATATTACCGTCCTCACGGCGATATACGACGTTCAATCCGTCCTTGTTCTCATTCCGGAATACCAACACTGGCGCTCCGGCGAGTTCCATCTGCATTACGGCTTCGCCAACACTCAGCGATGGGATCTTGGTTTCCATCTCAGCCACAATCATTGGTTGCAGCGATTCGGGTTCGTCTGCCGTCTCCGATTCATCAGAAGCGAGGATATACGAGGACGCTCCAAAGAGTTCAACCGGCTCGGCCCGATCCTTATGGTGGTCCTTCAGACGACGCTTGTAGCGGCGAAGTTGAGTCTCCATCTTGTCGCAGCAGCCTTCGAACGCCGCATAGATTTCGGTAGCGTGGGCCTTGGCTTGAGCGGTCAGGCCGGTCGACAGATGTACAGTTGTTTCGCATACATATTCATGCGCCGAACGGGAAAAGACGACGTTGGCGTCTGTTGGCCGCTGGGCATATTTGCCCACGACCTCGCCCAGTTCGGTCTGCACATGGGTCTGCAGGGCCGCACCGATGTCGATCTGTTTTCCGCTGATTTGGTAACGCATGTGATCTCCTTCACAATTCACACCCATTCTGACGCCGCGTTACGCGACTGACTTGTTTTTATCGGGTGGGGTATATCGACATATTCTGCGGTTGCTGCTTACCCAGCCCTTCGAAGAAGGGACATCGAGATCCAGACTGGAACCGAAGAATTGCCATGCCCCAATTGAGGCAAGAGACGGCGGGAGAGTCAATCAAAACAGGTGTGTATATACGCGATTTCCGCCATGCATCGGGCGCATTACCCTACAAGCCTATGAAATACGGAAATTTTCGCCCAGATAAACGCGACGCACGTTTTCGTTTTCGACCACTTCGTCGGGGGTCCCGGACATCAGAACCTGACCATCATGCAGTATATAGGCCCGATCCACAATTTCCAGCGTTTCCCGTACGTTGTGGTCTGTGATCAGAACTCCGATGCCTCGTTTTTTCAGATCGGCAACAAGATGCCGGATATCGCCCACGCTGATCGGATCAACCCCCGCGAATGGCTCGTCGAGCAACAGGTATTTCGGATCGGCGGCCAGGCAGCGCGCGATCTCGACCCTTCGGCGTTCCCCACCGGACAGGGCCAGTGCAGGCGCTCGGCGCAGGTGTTCGATGGAAAAATCCGACAGCAACTCTTCCAGCCGCTCCTTGCGGCGATGGGCATGTTTAACCGTGATATCCAGAACCGAGGCGATGTTGTCCTCAACGCTCATCCCGCGGAAAATCGACATTTCCTGCGGCAGATAACCGATTCCCATCCGGGCACGGCGATACATCGGCAGGGTCGTGACGCTCTGCCCATCAATCGTGACGGTGCCCGCTTCGGGGAAAACCAGCCCCGCAACGGAATAGAAAGTGGTTGTCTTGCCCGATCCGTTCGGTCCCAGCAACGCCACAACCTCGGACCGGTTCAGTTCCATGGACACATCACGGATGACAGTCTTCTTGCGATAAGACTTCCGCAGCTTTTCGATCTTCAGACCGGACGAGCCTTCAGCGATGGAGAGTTCGGGCCGGTTCATCAGTTGCCACCTTGTTGCAGGATGGTTTTGACGCGCCCAGACATCGTCGCGGTTCCCGAGGTCAGATTTGCAATCATCTCGTCACCGCTGATGATGCTGGGGCCCTGCGTCAGCAACACATTACCCTTCATCTCGATCACGCCGGAATCGATGGTGTATTCGGCCCAATCGCCTTCGGCTGCATCGGGCGGGCTGACCAGAACCACGTTTTCGGTGGCCTCCATCCGTTCGATGGCCGAGCGTTCCTCGTTATAGATGACAAGAACCCGGTCCGCTGTCAGACGCATCTCACCCTGAATGACAATGACGTTGCCAATAAATTCGGCCGATCCGTCTTCCTGATTCACGTTCAGTGTTTCAGACGTCACCTCAACCGGCAGGGATGGATCGGCATTGACCGAGCCAAACGCCACCTGGGCCTCCTGCGCAGAAACAGGTGCGGCTCTGACGGCCACGGCAAGACACAAAAAGGCGACACGTAAATCGAACACAAGTTATCTTTCTGCTTTTTGCGGCTCATATATCAGCTTCACGCCGCCTGTAAAAAGAATATGGACAGGACCGTCCTTTTTTTCCGTTCCAAATATCATCCGTCCGGCGGTGAAATCTCCAATCGGGCCCGTTCCGTTAATCTGGCCGGGGCTGTCACCACGAATTTCATCCAGAGATGTATTCAGCAGGTCGGTTGTCACCTGGATACCGTCTCTGGTCGTGATGACTACATCTCCGACAAAAGTCGCGGTGCCCTTGTCCGGCCGGATCATGCCCGTGTTGGATTCAAGTGTGATCTCTCCACCATTGCTCAAGCCAAAGCGGCCCTGAACTTCGGCTGCCGTCGGCGTATTGCCCTCGCCAACCTGACTGGCTCGGCGGGCTTCGACGCGAATTTCTTCACCCTTGCGCGTTACCCCTTTGTAGTCGGGGCGTGTGACAACCTGATCGGTCAGCCGGTCGTCAATATCCTGATCACTGAACGGGACCGAGACATTGGTGTCGATACTGCGTGAAAGAAGAAAAACAGAAGATAGTAGTAAAATCGCCACCAAAGGCAGCAGCACCTTCAGGAACTGCACCCACCGGGAATGACGATCCACCTCTGCCATCTCCTTAACCCAATCCCACGCGCAGGCAGTCATGAATATGCAACAGGCCGAGGGGCTGGCCCTTTGAATCGGGATCCACCACAAAGAGCGAGGTGATCTTACGATCGTTCATAATTGCAACCGCCTCTTCTGCCATTGCGTTTGGTGCGATGGTCAGAGGGTTTTCAGTCATCACCTCTTCGGTGTTTTTATCCAACAACCCGTCCATATTCCGACGCAAATCGCCATCCGTGACGATACCCAGCAAACGGCCGTCCTTATCCGTAACGCCAACAACACCAAAGCTCTTCTGGCTCATGACCAAAAGCGCCTCACCCATTGGAGTTCCCGTATCCACCAAGGGCGAATCGTTATGCATTAAGTCCCGCACGGTGGATAGTTGCGCCCCCAGTTTACCGCCAGGATGGTAGGCGCGGAAATCCTCGGGTTTGAAGTCTCGATACTTCATCAACGCAATCGCCAGCGCATCGCCCATCGCCAGCGTCAGCGTGGTCGAGATCGAGGGAACCATGCCAAAACCGCAGGCCTCTCCCAGCGAAGGGATTAGCAGATGTACGTCGGCCTGCTTCATCAGCGTGCTTTCGGGCTTGCTGGACAACCCGATCAGCGGAATGCTGAAGCGACGGGTGAAGGCCAGCAGGTTGGCCAGTTCAGGCGCTTCACCAGAATTCGAGATGGCAAGAACCACATCACCTTTCGAAACCATGCCCAGATCGCCATGACTGGCCTCGGCAGGGTGGACGAAATACGCGGGGGTGCCGGTGCTGGCCAGCGTCGCCGCGATCTTGTGGCCGATATGGCCGGATTTGCCGATGCCACTGATGATGATGCGGCCCGTCGCCTGCAGGATCAGTTGCACAGCCTCGGCAAAGTGTTCATCCAACCCTTCGGCCAGAACGTCCAGCGCACGAGCTTCGTCAGTTACAACCTGACGCGCGGTTCTCAGAAATGCTTCGGTATCGGTCATGAGTGCGCAAAGATATCCGTTTCGGGCCAACCTGCGAGGTCAAGCTTCGCACGCATGGGCAAGAAATCAAAACAGGCCTGGGCCATCTCGGTCCGATCTTCACGGGCCAGCCGCCCGTCCAGTGCGTCACGCAATTGATGCAGATACAACACGTCTGAAGCGGCGTAGTCCAGCTGAGCGTCAGTCAGGGTTTCAGCGCCCCAATCGCTCATCTGTTGCTGTTTCGAGATATCAACGCCGATCAGTTCCTGACACAGGTTTTTCAGGCCGTGACGGTCGGTATAGGTGCGCACCAGTCGGCTAGCGATCTTCGTGCAGTAAACCGGTGCGGCCAGCGCACCAAATGCGTGATACATCGCCGCGATATCGAAACGACCAAAGTGAAACAACTTCAATACGTTAGGATCTTCCAACATCGCGCAGAGGTTCGGCGCCGACGATTGGCCTTTTTCCACCTGAACGATATGGCCATCTCCATCTCCACCGGACATCTGAATAACACACAACCGGTCCCGATGCGGATTCAGCCCCATGGTTTCGCAATCGATGGCCACGACCGGGCCCATATCCAACCCATCGGGCAGGTCGTTCTTATATAAGTAATTCGCCACGTGGACTTCCTTTGTGCGGTCTCGACCCCGAGATAGGAGGTTTCGCAGCCAAACTCAACGTCATCGGTCCAGGGGCGGTTTCAGTCAGCCTCTATCTTGACTTTATCCCCATGGGGGGGATTAGGATACCTGATGACGACTCACTCCCACAAATCGCACCCACAAATCACAGCACGCCTGAAACGCGCGCACGGACATCTGGCCAAAGTGATTGCCATGCTTGAGGATCAGGCGCCCTGCACAGATATCGCGCAACAACTTTTTGCGGTGGAGAAGGCGCTCGCTAATGCCAAACGTGCGCTGATTCACGACCATGTCGACCATTGCCTGTCCAGCGATTCTGATGGGGGTGACATCGAAGATTTCAAAACCATAACCAAGTACCTCTGACTGATGCTTAGTGTCCTGACAAACCGTACCTATCGACATCTGCTTGCCGCACAGATCGTCGCATTGACCGGAACCGGGCTGGCGACCGTCGCACTAGGGCTTCTGGCCTTTGATCTGGCCGGAGCGTCAGCCGGATTGGTGTTGGGTACTGCTCTAACCATCAAGATGGTCGCCTATGTCACTGTCGCCCCACTTGCAGCCGCCTTCGCAGAACGTCTGGACCGGCGCAAAATGCTGGTGGTGTTGGATCTGGTGCGTGCGCTCGTGGCGCTCTGTCTGCCCTTCGTTAGCGAAATCTGGCAGGTCTATGTGCTGATCTTCGTCCTGCAATCAGCCTCCGCCGGGTTTACACCAGCGTTTCAGGCTACCATCCCGGACGTTCTGACCAACGAGCAAGATTATACCAAAGCCCTTTCGCTATCGCGGCTGGCATATGATCTGGAAAGTCTGCTGAGTCCTATGTTGGCAGCCGCCTTGCTGCTGTTTGTCAGTTTCAACAGCCTGTTTCTGGGCACCGGTATCGGCTTTGTCGCCTCGGCATTGCTTGTGGTGTCCGCTACGCTGCCCTCACCCAGACCAGCCGAACCGCGCGGTATCTACGACCGCACCACCCGCGGTATCAGAATATATCTAAAGACCCCTCGCTTGCGGGGCCTGCTGGCACTGAGCTGGAGCGCCGCAGCGCTCAGTTCGATGGTGATCGTCAACACGGTCGTAATTGTGCGCGGCGACCTTGATCTGTCCGAGAGCGCCGTAGCCATTGCTCTGGCCGGATTTGGCGGCGGTTCGATGCTGGCGGCCTTCGCTCTGCCGCGCCTTCTGGACCAAATCCCGGACCGTCGCGTCATGTTTGCCGGTGCGTCGCTGGCAACCGGCTCCATGGCAATGGCCGCGATTCTTTCCGCCACCGTACCGATAACACTTGGCCTGCTGACCACGATCTGGTTGCTGGTTGGCTTCGGATACTCAAGCACACTAACGCCTTCCGGCCGCCTGCTGACCCGATCCGCTCATGCCGAAGATCGACCTGCCGTTTTTGCCGCACAGTTCACCCTGTCTCATGCCTGCTGGCTGGTGCTCTACCCTCTGGCCGGCTGGCTGATGACCCGCTATGGCGCCACAGCGGCCATGGTCGGAATGTCGGCAGCAGCAGCTCTGGGCCTCATTCTTGTGCTCAAAGCATGGCCACGTACGGACGAAAAAGCAGTGGTTCACAGCCACCCTGACCTTCCCCCGGATCACCCGCACCTTTCTGGGCCGAAACCCCACGCACACCCGATCATCATTGATGACCTGCACCCCCGCATTCCGAGTGAGCCTTGAGCCCGGGCACCAAACTGCCATAAACCGAGACAAACATTGCCCGAACCCGGAGCCCGAATGGACCAGCTTGATCGACGCATCATCGCCGCCTTGCAGCACAATGCGCGCGACTCGACGACCCGCATCGCCAATACTCTTGGCGTCGCCCGGACCACGGTGCACGAACGTATAAATCGGATGGAAGAGCGTGGCGTTATCGCGGGCTACTCCGTAGTCCTGCGCGAAACCGAAGACACGCCCCGTGTTCAGATTATCGTGCTGTTGGAAGTTCAACAGAAAGAGACCACTCGCATCATCAAACGGCTCGAAGCTTATCCCGAGGTCAAACTGTGCCTGTCGATCAATGGCGAGTTCGACCTGCTGCTTTCAGCCGAAGCACCACGGATCGAAGACCTCGACATTCTGGTCGATGAGCTCGCACGTGTCCCCGGAGTGCTGCGCACCAACACCAGCGTAGTTTTCGGGCGGAAGATCGACCGAAACTGAGACGCGCTAACTCTCTGTAAACTGATGATTGGCTAGCTTGGCCTGGACTGATTAGAATCCCGGACCGGCAGAATGCCAATTCAAAAACTCCTTTTTACAGCGCTTCTGGCGCATGCTCTTCTGGCACAGGCCTGTTATGCAAGGTCCAGTGCCGAGACGGCCGCGCTGTGTGATCGTGCCGCCCAGCGTGCTGCACTTGCCGAAGGCGTTCCACTGGACGTTCTCAGGGCGATTGCCCGGGTGGAAACTGGTCGCGTTCAAAATGGTACACTGGAACCCTGGCCCTGGACCGTCAATCGCGAAGGCAAAGGGTATTGGTTTGCATCAGCAGTTGAGGCAAAATCATACGTTTTCGACATCTTCAAATCCGGTGCGCGCAGCTTTGATGTCGGTTGCTTTCAGATTAATTACCGTTGGCACGGCAAAGCCTTTCGCTCCATCGACGCGATGTTTGATCCTAATGAAAACGCGGCCTACGCCGCGCGATTTCTGGCCGAGCTTTATGCGGAACTCGGATCGTGGCCCGCCGCTGCCGGAGCTTATCATTCGCGCACGCAGCACCATGCAGCAACTTATTCCGACCGCTTTCAGACCGTATTGGCGCAATTGAGCGGTTCAAACATAAGCAGTGATCGAGATCCCTTCACTGCCTCTGCCGGCCCGCTGATCCCATCGAACGCACATCCCTTGGATCAGAATACGCTCGGATCACTGGTTCCAAGAAGCGGCCCCGCCACCGCCTTCATCGTTTTCAATTAGGAGCCAATTGTGCCCCGCATCGATCCCCGCACCCTGTTCTCACCTACTGTGCTGCTAGCTCTGGCGCTGATGGCAGTCATTGTGATGATGATCCTGCCCATGCCAGCCTGGGTATTGGATGTTGGGCTGGCGGCTTCGTTTGCACTGGCAATCCTGATCTTTACGCTGACCTTGTTTATCGAGCGGCCGCTGGATTTCTCATCCTTTCCGACCATTCTGCTGGCCTCGCTGATGCTGCGCTTGTCGCTGAACGTGTCCTCGACCAAGCTGATCATTGGTCAGGGGCATACCGGCACCAATGCGGCTGGCGACGTGATCGAAGGCTTTGCCCAGTTCGTGATGGGCGGCAGCATCTTTCTGGGTCTCGTCGTGTTCGGCGTTTTGCTGATTGTGAACTTCATGGTCATTACAAAGGGCGCGGCCCGTATGGCCGAAGTCGGCGCTCGGTTCGCGTTGGATGGGATGCCGGGCAAACAGCTCGCCATCGACAGTGATATGTCTGCCGGCGCCATCGATCACCAACAGGCCAAGGAACGGCGCGAGCGTGAACAGCAGGAAACCACCTTTTTCGGCTCTCTCGACGGGGCATCGAAATTCGTCAAAGGCGATGCGATTGCAGGGTTGCTGATCACGCTCCTCAACCTCGTGATGGGATTGGTGATGGGCGTCATCGTGCACGGGATGCCGGTATCATCTGCCTTTGAAACCTACGCTATACTGACCGTCGGTGACGGATTGGTGTCGCAGATACCTGCGGTGATCATCTCAATCGCCTCAGCTCTGTTATTGGCGCGCGGTGGTACGCAAGGCGCGACGGACAATGCTATCTTCTCACAACTCGGACGGCACCCCGCAGCGCTGGGAACCGTCGCGGTTCTAATGGTGCTGTTCGCGCTGGTACCCGGATTGCCGTTTCTACCCTTCATTCTGGGGGCCGGGGTACTGGGCTATGCGGCCTACTCCGGGCTCAGGAAACGCAATGCCGAAACCGAGGCCAAACCTCCCGCAGTCGACGCTGAAACGCCCGTCTCACAGGCCATCGGTGACATTCTGGACCTTGATGATGTACATCTCGAATTCGCGCCTGACCTTGTCAGCATGGTGCTGAACCCCGGCACCGGCCTGGATGCGCGGATCGCCAATATGCGGACCTATGTCGCCTCAAGCTTTGGCCTGATCCTGCCTGAAATCCGGTTGACCGACCGCGCTGATCTGCCAACCGGAACCTACGTGATCAAGGTGCACGGGGTTGAACAGGCACGCGGCGTTCTGAACTCCGAGCTTGTGCTGGCGCTGGTGCAGGACGGGCACGACTTTCTGCCGGACGGCACTGATGTGACCGAGCCAGTCTACGGCGCACCCGCACGCTGGATATTGCCCAAGGATCAAGAGACCGCCGCGCTGAACGGGGCCACCATCGTTACGCCACCCGAAATTCTGGCAACACATCTGCTTGAGATCATCAAACAGAATTTCTCACGCCTGCTGACACTGAAGTCCCTGCGGCGCCTTTTGTCCGAGATGACACGGCTCAGCGATCCGACCCGGGCCGAAGCCAACCGCAAGCTGTTGGACGAGCTGATACCCGACAAAGTGCCGATCGATACGCTGCACGCCGTCTTGCGTTTATTGCTCGATGAAAGGGTTTCAATCCGCAACGTGGCGCTGATCCTTGAAAGCGTGGCCGAGGCGCGCATGACCACAACTCAACCTGAAGGAATTTGCGAACTGGTGCGTCAACGGCTGGGATTTCAACTAGTCGCCGACATGAAGCGCGAGGACGGTTCGATCCCTCTGATCCAGCTCGCGCCGGAATGGGAGGACACCTTTGCCACCTATCAGATCGATGCACCCAATACTGGCATGGACGTGGCGCTACCGCCCAACCTTTTCAACAAGCTGGCCGATGGTGTCGTCGACAGCGTGTCAAAGTCGGCTGATCACGGACTGTTCCCAGCCGTCGTGACATCGACTAGACGACGCCGGTTGTTACGAACAATCATGCACGCGCGCGGCGTCGCAAACCCGGTTCTTTCCTTCGAGGAAATCGGGCTTGAGGCGCGACCCGCTTTGGTTGGCACGGTTCCCGCGTGATCACAGTCCCCGCCGAGTTTTTGCCGCTTCTGGGACACAATATGTGGCATCTGTTTGCCGTATTCCTGCGGGTGTCTGCATTGGTTTCGCTGCTACCCGCGTTTGGCGAACGCAGCATCCCGGTGCGGGTCAAACTTGGTTTGGCAGTGGCGTTCACGATGATTGTCGCACCTGCAATTCCTACAGCGGTAGTTTCGCCGGATTTTCCACGCATGGTGGGCCTAATCGGCACCGAAGTTCTAGTCGGCCTGGTTCTGGGTATCGGGCTACGCCTGTTTGTCCTTGCACTACAAACTGCAGGATCCATTGCAGCACAGGCCACTTCGTTGTCGCAGATCCTTGGTGGGGCAGCGGCTGAGCCCGTCCCTGCCATGGGGTACCTGCTAACGCTTGCGGGGTTGGCGCTGGCGGTGTTGCTGGGGCTTCACATTCGCGCCGCGCAATTCATGATCCACAGCTACATGCTGTTTCCAATGGGTACGTTGCCCTTGGCACCGGATCTGTCCTTTTGGGGCATCACTCAGGTCTCACGCAGCTTTGGGCTGGCCCTTGTCCTAGCGATGCCATTTGTGATTGCGTCTCTGATCTACAATCTCGCGCTGGGTGTGATCAACCGCGCAATGCCGCAACTCATGGTGGCTTTTGTGGGCGCTCCCGCAATTACCTTTGCAGGCCTGTTTCTGCTATTCGCCGGAACTCCCCTCATCCTTTCGGTCTGGTCTGATGCTCTGCTCGGCTTTCTACAAAACCCGCTTGGGGGATCGAGATGAGTGCAGCAGACGATGACAGCGACAAGTCCTACGAAGCGACTCCACAAAAATTGGAGAAGGCTCGCAAAAAGGGCGAGGTGGCCAAATCCAATGATCTGTCGGTGGTGGCCGCTTATGCCGGGTTGCTCGCCGCCCTGTTGGTCGCAGGCCAATACATGGCGCAACAGTTCGGCACCTTGTTTGTTGTGCTGATCGATCAGTCAGACCAGTTCGCACCTTTGCTGATCGCCGGACCAGCGACATCTACCGTGGCAGGCATATTGAAATCGACACTAATTCCAATCGCCACATTGTTCGTTGTTCCGGCTGCCGCGGTATTGCTGAGCCTGATTGCCCAACGCGCACTGATCTTTGCGCCGGACAAGCTCAAGCCTCGGGCCTCGCGCATCTCGATCCTCTCGAATGCAAAGAACAAATTTGGCCGGGGTGGCCTGTTCGAATTCGCCAAGAGCCTTGTGAAATTGCTGATCTATGGCACCTGCCTTGCATTGTTTCTGCGTGCAAACCTGCCCGAGATTTTGACAGCCAGTGCCGCGCCCGCGCGGTCCTCCATCCTATTGATGATGAATTTGCTTACCCGCTTTCTGTTCATCGTCATTACGATTGCATTGGCAATCGGCGTTATCGACTATCTGTGGCAGCATGCTGAACATATGCGCAAAAACAGAATGTCGCGCAAAGAAGTCCAGGACGAGACCAAAGATTCCGAAGGCGACCCGCATGTCAAACAACAGCGCCGCCAGCGCGCGCAGGACATCGCCACCAACCAAATGATGGCCGATGTACCCAAGGCAGATGTCGTGATCGTCAATCCGACGCACTACGCGGTCGTATTGAAGTGGTCGCGCGCAACCAGAAGCGCACCGGTTTGCGTTGCCAAAGGCGTCGACGAAGTCGCTGCAACGATCCGCGCAACTGCCGGAGATGCGGGCGTTCCCATTCACTCTGACCCGCCAACCGCGCGGGCTTTGCACGCCACGGTCGAGATCGGGCAGGAAATTGCAGAAGAGCATTATCGCCCCGTTGCTGCCGCAATTCGGTTTGCCGAAGCCATGCGCAAGAGGGCAAGGGGGCAGGTTTGATGACACACGACAGGATGAGCGATCTTTCGACTGTGGCCGAGGCCGTATTCCAACGGGAACATCAAAAACTCCGCCCATTATTGCAGCGTGAAGCCCAACTCCTTCAACAACTGGCTCGGCTGGACACTCAGTTGGCAGAAGTGAAGTCAGCCATTACGCCGGAGGACGGCTACCATGTTACCGGAGCTGACGTGTTGTGGAACAGTTGGGAAGCAACCACACGGCGGAGCCTGAACACGGAACTGGCGCGACTTCGATCGCAAAAGCTTGCGGCGATGGATAACCTGCGCGAGGCGTTCGGACGCAAGCAAGCCATCGCTGATCTATCGCTTCACCTGCAGGAACGCAGGCGACGCAGGGCGCAATCCATATCCCATAAAGCGTGATCACCGATGTCTGCTTGAACACAAGCAGAAGGGGTTCAAGTATCCTGGCGACTGACGCTCATAATCAGGACCTGCGAGACATCCTGACCCAAATCCTTTCTCGCTACTTCCAACAATGCCTGGCGCAACGCCGCAAGATTGTCTGACCGGGTGAAGGCCCCGTCGAACCCGCCGATATTGGCATGATCGAACAAGACCTGTAGAAAACGATCCCTTAGCTTCGGCTCGATCTCGTAAAAGGCTTCGGCGATCCCTGGACGCACCTCAAGACTAAGAGACATGGTCACCAGCGCCGATATCTCGTCCTCGGTTACAACGGGCACCACGAACTGCTTTGTGAGCTTGAGATACTCATGAACTTCCGATCCGCCACCCTTGCCAGATTTGGACTTGTCCGACTTATCTGCCTTAGTTTCCTGTCCAGCCTCTTTATGATCGTCAGTTTTCCCGGAAGGGGCCAATACCATCCCAGCCCCCACACCAACAGCAAGACCGAGTAACATAAAAACGATTGGTAACAACTTCCCCATCAGCTCAGCCCTCAGAACGGCAGCAAGGTGTCAAGTATCTGCTGCCCATACCGCGGTTGCTGCACATCCGTGATCTGACCACGACCACCGTACGACACACGCGCCGACGCGATCTTGTCATAGGTGATTTCGTTTTGACGCGAGATATCTTCAGGTCGGACGTAGCCCGCGACCAACAGCTCCCTGAGTTCGAAGTTTACTCGCAACTCCTGCGACCCAGAGATCGACAGCACCCCGTTAGGAAGTACGTCAACTACAGTCGCGGCGACACGAAGTGTCAGTTTTTCTTTGCGTTTGACCGAGCCTTTTCCTGTGCTGACTGAAGCGGAATCAATCGATACCGCCTCTTCAAGTGAGGCCCCTTCTGGCAAGCGTTCGTCCGCGCGCTGTGGCAGGCCAAACAACTCCGGCACTGCAAGGCTTTCAGACCCTGCACGTGAACGGTTGGTGTCGTTGGATATTTCGGCCTTTTCATCCAATTCGATCACGACGGTCAGAATGTCACCTTTCTTCATAGCGCGCTGATCTCCAAGCAGCGAGTGCTGCCCGCCGCTCCACAACGACGATTGGTCAACAGTCCTCTGCGGCTGGCTATGTAGTGGAAGCCCAGGCCACAGCATTGCAACATGCTCGGGCGATTCCGTATTTGGTGTCAGGCTGGGCGGCTTGCCAAGATGATCCAGCCGGCCGCAGGCCGCAACACTCAGAACGACAAATAGCAGGGGTTTTGAAAGGCTCGGCATCATTTGACCTCGATTTGACCATCCGGACGAATAACGCCCGTTACTGTTGCGCGTGACGCTAGATTCATGACGCGGATACGCTCACCGGCTGCACCACGGCCCAGCGCGCGGCCTTCGGCGGTGATGGAAAGCGCAATGCGGTCAAACACCAGCGTGACCAGATCGTTTCGATCCACGATGGCGGGCGGCCCGACGTCTGAAGGACGGATTGGCCGACCCGGGTATAGCGCAATACGTGCCTCCTGACCTATCAGCATCTTTGGGTCGCGAACCGCACCTGCGACTTCACCATCTTTAGATTCTAGGTCTGATGCCGCGATGACCTCTTTGGCTCGGATCGTACGGGTCGGAACAACGACCTCAGCCATCGTTGCTAATGGGATCAAACACAGAAACAAGATCAAAAGCCGCATCACCGCACCTGTGTGGTAGCGCCCATCATCTGATCGACGGCGGAAATGACCTTGGCGTTCATCTCGTAACCGCGCTGCGCTTCGATCAGTTCCGTAACCTCGCGCACCGCGTCGACCGAGCTGTCCTCAAGATAGCCCTGCCGTAGAGTCCCTAGCCCGTCCTCGCCCGGGGTGCCGACGATAGGCGCTCCCGAAGCCTCGGTTTCCTTGAACAGATTGCTGCCTACCGCCTCAAGACCTTTGGCGTTCGAGAAACTGGCGAGCGTAAATTCACCCAGCAACTGCCCCTCGGCGGTATCGTCGAAGTAAGCATACACCTCGCCCGCGGCATTGATCGAGATCGATCTGGCGTCGTCCGGAATTGTGATTTCGGGGGCGACAGCAAAGCCGTCAGACGTCACGATTAGGCCCTCGGCCGAACGCTTCAGGCTTCCGTCGCGTGTAAAGGCAGACTGACCAATGGGCAACGTGACCTCAAGATAACCACGACCTTCAATGGCGACATCCAGATCACTGCCGGTGGCCGAAAGCCCGCCCTGTTCCAAATGAACGGTAACCGCAGCGGGCCGCACCCCCAAGCCCAACTGTATACCTGTCGGAAGGACCGTCCCGTCCGAGGCATTTACCGCACCAGCGCGCGCCATCTGTTGATAATGCAGATCTGCGAATTCAGCCCGGCGCGTGTTATAGCCTGTGGTATTCATGTTGGCGAGGTTGTTCGAAATCGTCTCGACCCGCATTTGCTGCGCGGTCATGCCCGTTGCCGCGATTTTCAAAGCACGCATGTGGTTTTCTCCTTCAGGTGATCAGCGCATCAGCGCCTTGAGCGCCCCGCGAACGCGTTCATCTTCGGCCTCAAGAAAGCTCTGGCCGAGTTCGTATGCTCGTTGAATTTCGATCATCCGGGTAACCTGATCGATGGCATTCACGTTCGAGCCTTCCAGGAAACGGTGCAGCAGCACCGGCTCATCCAGCGGCTCCACCTGCCCACTGGGGCGGAAATACGTGCTGCCTTCGCGCACCAGATTTTGCGGATCAGCGACCCCATAAACACCGATCTGACCCAGGATCTGGCCGCCGACGCTCATCGTACCATCACTGCCCACATCGATGGTTGCGGCATCTGGCGGGATAAAGACAGGCGCGCCACTGCTGTCCAGTACCCGATGCCCATCCATCGTAACCAAGTCACCTTCAGCATTGGGAGAGAAGCTTCCTGCCCGCGTCAGGCGATCCCCCGCAGGCGTCTCGATCATAAAAAACCCGTTACCTTCAATGGCAAAATCGAAGGAGCCACCCGTTTCGATCAATACGCCCTGTTGGAGCGATGTGTTGCGCACCTGTGCTCGGCTCTGCGACAGCGATGGATGGCCTGACATGTCACGGACGAATTCCGAAAAAACAAGCCCCTGCTGGCGATAACCGGTCGTGTTGGCGTTGGCGATATTGTTGGCCACCAACCGCATCTCGTTCATCAGACCGGATTGGCGGGATAAAGTGACATAGGCGGTGTCCATCAGCGACCTCCGGCAATGAGCGGGATCAGCGTCCCGGAGAAAAACGTAACAAGTGTCTGGGTCATAAAGCCCATCGACATCCAGAACACGACGACGATGGCGATCAGCTTGGGCACGAAGGTCAGCGTCATCTCCTGCACCGAAGTCAGTGCTTGGAACAGGCCCACAGTGAGGCCCGAGATCAATGCCACCGCAAGGATCGGTACCGACGTAATGACCGCGACCCAAAGCGCCTGGCGCACGATGTCATAGAACAGACCTTCGCTCAGCATCATTCAGACCGGCATCCGTAGGATTTCCTGATAGGCTTCGACGACTTTATTTCGGACGATCACGGCTGTTTCTACCGCTAGTTCCGTTTGAGCCAATGCCTGAACCAGAGCGTGCGGATCAGCTTGCCCAACCATCGAGGATTGCGCGACCTGTTCGCTGTGTTTCAGCGTTGCGGCGAAATCCTGAAAGGTAGATCGCAACCCTTGCGCCATCCCCTGATGATCCGGGTCGGCCTGTGTGGCGGGGCGCGCGCCAGCATAACTCTGGGCGGCAGTGAGTGATCGGATGTCCATTCTGGCTTTCCTTTACTTGCGGAGTAAATCCATCAGGCTCGACGACATCTGCCGGGTCTGATCGAACATCTTGAGATTGGCTTCGTAGCTGCGCTGCGCCTCGCGGGCGTCGGCGATTTCGATCATCAGATCGACGTTTGATCCGCGATAGTGGCCGGTCTCATCGGCCATCGGATGACCAGGTTCGTAAATCCGGCTCAGATCACGGCGGTCTAATTTAACGCGCCCGGCTTGAACCATTTCTTTGCCGCCATGCTCGATCGTCTCAAAAGGCACAGTCTTGCGTCGATAGCCTGGCGTATCAGCATTCGAAATGTTCTCGGAAACGTGGCGCAATCGCGAGGCTTGCGCGCGCAGGGCACTGGCCGACGCAGTCAAAGAGTGAGAAAAGTCGCTCATCGAAATACCCCTTAAGCCCGACCCAGACTGGTGCGCAGTATGCCTATCGATGACCGGTAAATAGCGAGCGCGCGGTCATGCTGCCGTTTGACCTCGACGGCTTTCAGCATCTCTTCTTCCAGCGAAACGCCGTTGCCATTCGGATCACCCGACGCCGTAGTTTGGAATTCAGCCCAAGGCTGGTGGCGCGTGTCTCCATTCAAGTGACCCCCGCGGGTCGCACTCATTGCAACCTCTCGGCCCGTGTTCTCAAATGCTGTTTGGAAGGCTGTGATATCCCGGGGTTTGTAATCTGGCGTATCCGCATTCGCCATATTGCGCGAGATGACAGCCTGCCGTTGCCCGGCGTGGGTTGCCATTGCGTACGCTGTCTTAAAGACGTTCAGGTCATAGAACATCGGGGCTTCTCCCTCGATCAATTTCAATCAAGGCTTAACCCCGATTCCTTTAGAAACCGTTTTCAACAACTCTATTGGAGGGCCCGTGATGGCTGAACTCGATCCGATGCACCTGAAATGCGAATTTGATAGAATATCAGCGGTACAACACGTCGGGTGCGTATCCGGCGTCGCGGGTGGTGTAATCGAAATCGACGGCCTGACCACTCTGGCCCGAATCGGAGATCATCTGACTCTGCGCCGTCAGAAGGGTCCGGACTTGCAAGGTGAAGTTTTGCATGTTGCTTCGAACGCGATTCATATGCTGCCTGCGACCGCGCCTGACGGCGTCTGCCTGGGTGATCGGGTGTCTCTTGAACAGATGCCCGTCTTTGCGCCCGGGCTGCATTGGCTTGGGCGGGTTATTGATCCGTTTGGCCAGCCACTGGACGGCAATCCCCTGCTACCGGGCACGCAGGAGCGCGATCTCATGCAGGCTCCTCCAGCGGCAGTTTCGCGTAAACCGCTGGGTGCGCGAATGGAAACGGGACTGGTCATCCTCAATACCGTCCTGCCCATTGTACAGGGTCAACGGGTCGGCCTGTTTGCCGGTTCTGGTGTCGGGAAGTCTACCTTGTTGGCCAACCTCGCCCTCTCGATGCAGGCCGACGCTGTGGTCGTTGCTCTGGTGGGTGAGCGCGGGCGCGAAGTTAATGAGTTCGTCGAAAATGCACTGGGCGCTGAAGGCATGAAACGATCCGTCGTCGTAGCTGCGACTTCGGATCAATCAGCACTGGCACGCAGGCGATGCGCGTGGTCGGCCATGTCGACGGCTGAGTATCTGCGGGATCAGGGGATGAATGTTCTGTTTTTGGCCGACTCGGTCACGCGCTTTGCCGAAGCCCATCGTGAAATCGCCGCCGCCATGGGTGAGGCACCCTCGCTGCGAGGGTTTCCCCCTTCGGTCACACCGCTGATTGCAAACCTTTGCGAACGGGCAGGCCCAGGCACGGTCGAGCAAGGCGATATCACGGCTGTATTCAGTGTTCTGGTGGCGGGATCGGATATGGATGAACCCGTCGCCGACATCCTGCGCGGTGTGTTGGACGGTCATATCGTGCTGAGCCGCGACATCGCAGAACGCGGCCGATTCCCTGCCATAGACCTCAGCCGATCAGTATCGCGCAGCCTACCCACCGCTGCTACTGAGGATGAAAACCAGATGATCGCGGAAACCCGTAAACTGGTCGGCAGCTATGAACAGTCAGAGGTCATGATCAAAGCTGGTCTCTATGCCGAAGGGGCAGATCCTTTACTGGACCGCGCCGTTCGGGTTCATGAAGAATTGGACAGCTTCTTCGCAAAGACCGATCCGGGTGGAATCAATAACAGCTTTAACCGGTTATCACTGATCCTGCGCCGTGCCGGCACGGGCCCCATAGTGTAGTCGCTGAATTCTAAACAGTTTTAAGTGTTAAGCCCACCTTAAGACCTGCACTGCTACGCCAGAAGACGGGTGAATAGAAGGTGGTGGAGATGGGTGCGCAATCCAATGCGGCGCCAATCATCATCAAGAAGAAACGTGTATCTGGTGGCGATGGTCACCACGGTGGTGCGTGGAAAGTCGCATATGCGGACTTTGTCACTGCCATGATGGCTTTCTTCATGTTGATGTGGCTGCTGAACGCAACGACCGAGACGCAACGCAAGGGGCTGGCGGATTACTTTTCGCCCACGATTCCGATCAATCCGGTTTCGGGCGGAGGTGATGGTGCCTTTGGCGGCGACAACATGTTTTCGGAAAAAACCATGGTGATGGATGGATCGGGTGCCAGCAACCGCAATCCAACCGAGGCGAAACAGGCGCGCGGATCAACCGGAGTGGACGCACAAGGCGGCGGCAAGGGCGCGTTCGAGGATTTCTCATCGCTCGAAGCGCAGTTGCTGGGTCGCGCAGGGGAAAGCATGGTGTCTGACGAATTGCTTAAACACATCGTGACCCGCGTCACCGACGAAGGGTTGGTGGTCGAGCTGTTCGCTACAGAAGATCAGCCGCTATTCGAATCGGGAACCGACAACCCAACACAAATGATGCGCGCGCTGGCACTGCTTGTGGCAAGATCTTCAGACCTCGTGACAAACTCGATTTCGGTCGAAGGGCATGTGCGGTCTGCCCCCGTGGTGTTGGCCCATAATCCGGTTTGGGATCTATCCACCACACGGGCGCAAAGCATCCGCCAATTGCTTCAGAATAAAGGTGTTCAACCGAAGCGACTGGACCGTGTGACAGGGCATGCAGACCGTGAGTTATCGGTTAATAACCCGATGGCCGCGCGCAATGATCGGGTCGAAATCATATTCCTGCGCACCCCATGAGAGACAATGGTTAGACTGCATTTTAGCTGTTAGCGCGCTGTTAAGGGCCAGTGCGGTACGTGTTGCATCAACGAATGACGCAACAAAGGGCGTGCCGATGACCATTTCTTCTTCGCTGAATGCCGGTGTGGCGGCGCTGAAAGCCAATGCCAACAGGCTGGCCACCATCTCTGACAACATCGCCAACTCTTCCACGTTTGGCTATAAGAGGGTCGAAACTGACTTTCATTCCATGGTCACCTCAGGTCAGGGCGGAAGCTATTCGGCAGGCGGTGTCAGAACCACGAGCCAGCGCCTGATCGATCAGCGCGGATCGTTAGTGACAACGAATAATTCGACCGACCTGGCCGTACGCGGCAGGGGTATGCTGCCGGTCCGCCCGAGTTCACAGATTGCATCGGGCTCGAACGAGATGTTGCTGACCACCACAGGCTCGTTCCGCACAAATGAAGAAGGGTATCTTGTTACCCAGTCCGGCCTTGTTCTACTGGGCTGGCGCGCAGCTGCTGATGGGTCGATCCCCAGCGTTCCACGCGACACACCGGCGGCGCTTGAGCCAGTCCAGTTGAGCGTCAATCAATTGTCGGGTGCACCCACAACTTCGATGAATTTACGCATGAATTTACCCGCGACAGCAACCGACGCTGGTGCGCCGGGAGATACGCAGCCGTTATCGGTCGAGTATTTCGACAATCTGGGTAAATCTGAAAGCGTGGACATCGAACTAGTGCCAACAGTTCCTGCGACCGGCAGCAGCAATGAATGGACCATGACACTACGCGACTCGGCGTCTGGCGGTGCCATCATTGGTGAATACACGTTGACCTTCACCGATAGCCGCACGGCCGGTGGTACGCTGGCTAGCGTCACCGCAGTGTCTGGTGGCGCCTATGATCCGGCAACCGGGGGTGTCGTTGTTAACGTCGCCGGTGGACCGATGGAGGTCAATATCGGGTTGATCGGCGATGCGGACGGTATCACTCAGCTTTCCGATACGTTTGCACCGGTTTCCATCACGCGCGATGGCTCGGCCGTGGGCACGATGACTAGTGTGCAGGTCGACGAGAACGGTTATGTCTATGCGTTTTACGATACCGGCGTCAGCCGCCGGATGTTCCAGATTCCTCTGGCGGATGTACCCAATCCAAACGGCCTGACTGCATTGGATAGCCAAACCTATGCCCCCTCACGTGAAAGCGGCACCTTTTTCTTATGGAATGCCGGTGAAGGGCCGACAGGTGATCTCGTGTCTTTTGCACGCGAAGAATCGACCACCGATGTCGCCACCGAGTTGACATCGATGATCCAGACACAGCGCGCCTATTCCTCAAGCGCCAAGGTCATTCAGACCGTGGATGAGATGTTGCAGGAAACCACCAATATCAAACGCTGACCAGGAGATTGAGCGGCTGAAAGGAATCATCTGATGAATATGTCGACAGCACTGAACAACGCACTGGGCGGTTTAAGCGCCGCCAGTCGCGGCGCGGCTGTGGTTTCTGGAAACATCGCGAACGCATTGACCCCGGGCTATGCCCGCAGATCGCTTGAGCTGGCAACTAGCCCGGTTGCTGGCAATGGTGTGCGTGTCGTCGGTATCGCTCGACACCAGGACCCGGCGCTGATTGCGAGCCGCCGTGCAACTGATGCAGATTTCGCAGCAGCCAAGGCCGCGTCGTTATTTCATTCGGGTTTCGAAAAACTGGTGGGAACAGCAGACGACGCCACATCGATCGCTGCGAGGCTTGCCCAATTCGAAAGCAACCTGATTACGGCGGCCAGCCTACCCGATTCGGTCCAACGGCTGGATCAGGCTGCCCGCGCGGGTGGCGAACTGAGTACCGCACTCAACTACGCGTCAGAAGGATTGCGGCAAATGCGATCTGATGCTGATCGCACGATTGGCAAGCAGGTTGATACCCTCAACCAGACACTGAAAGATATCGAAAAACTGAACGCTCGTATTCCTGCCATCCGCAACACGGGCGGGGACATTGGTGCGCTACTCGATCAGCGGCAGATATTGATTGATCAGGTCAACGAACTTGTCCCAGTTAACGTGATCGCGCGCGAAAATGATCAGGTTTCTATCTATTCCGATGGTGGGTTGATCCTGTTGGAGGGGTCTGCGGCCGGATTCTCATTCACGACCACCGGCGATACGATGCCTCATATGACATTGGATAACGGGTTACTATCCGGGCTCGAGGTTGATGGGCGACCCGTTCGCATTAGTGGAGAGTTTGCGCAGATCAGAGGCGGCGCATTGATGACGCAGTTTGCGGTTCGCGATGAATTGGCGGTCGAAGCGCAGGCCGATCTGGACACCGTTGCCCGCGACCTGATCGAACGGTATGAAACCGCTGGGCTGGACGTGACGACCACGGCCACCGATCCGGGCCTTTTTACCGATGATGGCAACCGCTTCGATCCCGCCACGCAAATCGGCGTTGCATCGCGCATTGCGCTCAATGTTGTCGTCGACCCGGATGCGGGTGGTGAAAGTTGGAAGCTGCGCGCCGGTCTGGGTGCACTGACACCCGGCGCTCCGGGTGATGCGAGCCAGTTGCAGGCCTTCAGCACGGTTCTGACTGACCCCCGCCCCGCTCCCGGGTTCGGGACTGGCTCCATGCGTGCCGCCGAAATTACCGAGGCACTATTATCCAAAGCTGGCGCCAACGCGCACGCAGCCGACCAACGCAGCAGCTTCGCCGCAAATGCCCAATTGGAAATGAATAACATCGTTGCAGAGCAGGGCGTTGACAGCGACACGGAACTGCAGCGCTTGATGCAGATCGAACAGGCCTATGCCGCAAACGCTCGCATCGTCGCAGTAGTCGATGAACTGATGGATACTCTGCTGAGGTTATGAACATGACACTGAATTCAATGGGCGATTTGGCCCGCGGCCTGACCCTGCGGTCCCGCAGCACCGAGATCAAATCACAGATCGAGACCCTGTCCTACGAGATGTCCACTGGCAAGCTGCAGGATATCTCAGGTCGACTGGGTGGTGACTATTCGCATCTTCTGGATCTGGATCACAGTCTCAACCGGTTGGATGCCTTTTCCATCGCCACGGCAGAGGCACGCCTGTTTACTGATGCAATGCAACTTAGCCTGACGACTTTCGGCGACTCGGTGGCTGACATGTCTGCTTCGCTGCTGTCATTCGGAACCGTGAACCAGACAGTGACGCACGAACAGGCCTCAGTTCAGGCGCGAGATGAGCTCGACACAATGGTCTCAGCCCTGAATACGCGGGCCGGAGGGCGCAGCCTGTATTCTGGAACGTCGACTGACTTCTCACCTCTGCCGTCCGCTGAAACATTATTGACAGCGTTGCAGGCCGAATTGACTGGACTGACCTCCCTGACAGATATCCAACAGGCCGCTGAAGATTGGTTCAACGACCCTGCCGGGTTTGATGCGGTGATATATCAAGGTGGTACGGACGCCCTGGCTCCGATGCAGATTTCCGAGAACGAGCGGATAACCCTTCCGATCACCGCAACCGACCCCACGCTCAAAGACGCTTTGCGCGACGTTGCAGTTGCGGCTCTGGCCACAGAGGATGCGCTTGGATGGGCGTCCAGTCTGCGAACCACATTGTTCACACAGCTTGGCGTTGAGCTGGCCAACACACAGGATGCGACGGTCAATCTGCGCGCCCAGGTCGGCGCGGCTGAGGCGCGGGTAGAGCAAGCCGCCACGCGCAACGCCGCCGCAAAAACCAGCGCCGAGCATGCGCGTAATGCCTTGATCGCGGCCGATCCTTACGAGACTGCAGCACAGTTGCAAACCGTGCAGTTCCAACTGGAGAGCCTGTATTCCGTGACCGTTCGCAATGCCAACCTGTCGCTGGTGAATTTCCTAAGATGAAGATACTCGCATTCCTTCTGATAATCTTGCCCTGCATTGCCAATGCGGGGGCTATACGCCTGAAGGATCTGGTGGATTTTGACGGTGTTCGTGGAAATGATCTGGTCGGATATGGCCTAGTCGTGGGCCTGAACGGAACCGGCGATGGACTGCGCAACTCTCCCTTCACCGAAGAGATCATGTCCAATATTCTTGAGCGGTTGGGCGTAAACGTAAACGGCGAAGACTTTCGCCCGAAAAACGTCGCCGCTGTGCTGGTTACGGCCACCTTGCCGCCATTCGCACGCGTCGGTGGTCAGATTGATGTGACGGTTTCCGCCATCGGCGATTCCAAGGGTCTGTTGGGCGGTACATTGATCATGACCCCGCTGAACGCAGCGGATGGACAAATCTATGCCGTGGCACAAGGAACGGTGCTTGCTGGCGGCGCGGCGGTCGAGGGTAACGCTGCCTCGGTCGTCAGCGGAGTGCCGACATCGGGTGTCATACCCTCGGGCGCGCGCGTGGAGCGTGAGATTGATTTTGAGCTCTCCGATCTGAACCAGCTTAGACTGGCATTGCGAGAACCGGATTTCACCACCGCAAGCCGTATCGAAGCCGCCATCAACACTGAGTTTAATCGCGCCGTCGCACTCATGCGCGATTCCGGCACTGTCGAGCTAAGCATCGACGCAACGCGAGCTGTTTCAACCGCCCATGCCATTGGCCGGATCGAGAACATTCTGGTGGAACCAGAGAGCAAGGCCCGCGTCGTGGTGGATCAGAGATCGGGTACGATTGTCATGGGCCGGGATGTCAGAATTTCACGCGTCGCGGTATCGCAGGGCAATCTGACCCTCACGGTCGAAGAAGCTCCGATCGCAGTTCAGCCCAACCCGTTTGCACAGGGGGAAACGGTCGTGGTTCCGCGCACCATTGCCGGGATCGAGGAAGAAGAAGGAACCGGCCTTGCGGAAATCCCCGAAGCGACCACTTTGTCCGAGGTGGTCGCCGGGTTGAACGCACTAGGCGTGTCGCCTCGCGACATGATTGACATATTGAAAACCATCAAAGCCGCCGGGGCGTTACATGCTGAATTCATTGTGCGATGAACAATGAACCGGTCTACTTAGATTTCCAACTGTCCAGCCAGCGACGGAACCCTTTTCGTTTTTCATCGATTGCGTCCCCAGCGGCATAGAGGCCATCTTCCATGTTCTCCAGCACGGGATCGATCTTCTTCTGCCGGAACCGACGCCATCGGACCCAGATGGCCCATACCAGCGCCGCAAATATGGTCAGGAAAACGATGTTGAACCAGGGCACGATGCGGACGTCTGGTCCTTCGACATGCCGGATAAAAATCGCGTTAGGGAAGATCGACATGAACTCATTGCGCCAGCCATAGTGCGTTACGACCACCCAATCGGGGTTATCTTTGGTCGATTTTGCGTCGTTAGCCTCGGTATAGAGGTTCGCTGTGTCGAACTTGAAATAGGGCGGCCAGCCCCAGCCTGTGTCCTCGTTCCGGTATACGATGGGTTTACCGTTAGCGCGTACAGCCTGAATGAACTGTACATCGCGATTTGACAGGCTGGTGGATTGATCTTCGGGCTCGGACCAGAAAATACGGGTCCAGTCCGTCAGGTCCTGACGCTCTTCGTAAGTGTTGACGATCCGCACGACATCATGCTGTGGCAACGAATACTGCAGGATCACGGCAATCGTGCCCCAGAAGATGATAATGAACGCCCATTTCACATAGGCCATGCCTTAACCCTCACATGTAATTCACGATGTAGATCAGCGCGCCAATCGCCACCCAAGGCACAATATAGACACCCAAAATCAATTTGCGCCGGAATGAATTATCATAGACGTGCAAACCACGCGCGACAAACGCTTCTTTGTTGCCGGTTTTGCCCCTTTCGTCCCACCAAGTCTCCAGCTTTCGGCGCCTGACACCGCGCGAATAGAAGGACAACGCGAAATAGGCGATTGTCTGGACAACCAGCAGGATCAGGAACAGGCGCATCGCTCCGAACATCTCAATCCCTCCCGACCGCGCCCCAGGGGCCAACGCGCGCAATCACGTCCTCGCTGACCCGGTCATTGCCGCTCATATCAGGCTCATGGCCAAAAAGGGCTGCCCGCGCACCGGCCTTGTCCACCTGATACTCGCGCGCAAGGAAGTCAGCAACATAAGCTTTCTTGGCCTCGGGCCAGGTTTTGTAAGTGCGATAGAACAGCTCCTTGTGGCAGATGAACAACTGGCGCGGATCCAGCGGAGCCAGTTCCGCCAGCAGCATATTCACCAGATCGCGGCTTGGCGTGTTTGCTGCGCGGAGCGTATAGAAATAGGCCGCATGGTCCGAGGTGATCCGCGGCCAGCGGCCTCCATCCGTCGCCCAGCGCAGCAGTTGCGCCAGCCCATGATAGGCCTCGGGTAGGCGATCCGCGTGATTGCGGGCGAGGCGGCGCATATCCCTGCGGTCCAGTCCGGTCAGATCGACATCAGCATCCGCGGCGGCGGCAATGGTCAAGAAGTCCATCTTCTGCTGCAGTATCGCAGCGGCATCCACGCCGCGTGCTTTGACAATCGGTTCAACCAGATCGTTGTAGTCCAAAAACTTTGCAATCTGGTTTCGCTGCGATGGGCCAAAGGTGTATTTGATCGGCAGATCGTCCGGCTTGTCACCCATGCAAATCGCCGCCGGGTGGTCCAGATCGGGGAACAGGTAGAGTCCGCCAAAGTGCGCCGTCCAGAAATTACGCTGTTCGAACGCGGTGTGGCGCAGACGAACAGGGTTGCGAGTGACGTCGCCGGTTTCTTTGGCCGTTTCGATCATCTTGGCAATCAGAACGTCGTCGAACCAGGCGTCCTCTTCGGTTTTGAAGCGTTCGACCATGCCCGCTAGCTGCTGGGCCTTGCGCAGGGTGCCGCCTGCGGTATCGGCCTCAATCTCGATCTTGCTCAGATTCAACAGGTCGCGCGGAGTGGTGAGTTTAATGACCGAATTCACCAACTCTCCGGCCACCGCATCGGTGGCGGTCAGGGCAAACAGCTGCGCTTCATTCATCTCGATGAACTCGCGCAGAATATCGCGCGAGGTCGAGAATTTGACGTTCAGCAACGGCGCGCGTTTCTGCTCGGTCGTCAGCAGGATGAACTGCCGGTTGACGCCGTTGGGGTTGAGGTAGAGCTCATCCTCCAGCTCAATCCCCACCTCCGGCGAATAGCCCGAGATATCGACATGGAAATCCGTCAGCGCCGTGGTCTTGCCCGCCAAATGCTGCAGCGCGCGGTTATACCGCTCGACCAGAGCCGGGCTGGAGATATGGACGAGGTTGCCGAACATCAGGCCATTTTCGATGAGGCGGATCATCAGTTTGGCACTCTAATGTTCTTGGGTGTTTTCATTGGATTGCCGCCAAAACTCTTTTTGTTGATCAGGTCCACGTGCTCAGTCTCCAACAACTTGACGGTTGGAAGGTTGTCGAAAAGCTCGAACTTTGTTGCTAACTCTTTAAATTTACTACCATTTTCGGTTACACAGTTGTAGAATATCAAAAGAAGCTCTTGATCTGATAATTGTGAGCGCAGAAGCTTTACGTGATACTCTTTGGCACTTGGGTTTTCCTTCAAGAGCAGAAACGCTCGGTAGAGGAACCGAAAGTAGTGACCCAACTCCGCTTGATAGTCCAACCAGAACTTATTGTATGCGATTTCTAGTGCCTTCGGGTGAGATTGGGTTTGCAGTTTTCTGAACCGTTTATTCAGCCGCGTGTAGAATACACTAAAACAGTCGCGACCACTTGTGGTTTGGCCATTTTGCACGTTGTGCAAATCGATCGAATTAACCAGATCATTCAGCGTTGATATGATTTCAAAGAACGTCGTTTCGAACAGTTGCTCAGACATGGTGGAGTTCATGGTTGCGAACTCGAGCCGTTGTTCCTGCAGTTCTTCTGCTTGTAACCACACAGTCACGACGATCCAAATAAACGCTAATGTACCAGCAAACCCGGCAAGAGTGTCTCCGATTTCATTTGGAGAAGCACTCTGCAAGTACTGCCATTTTGTTTCGCAAGCCCCTGCCCAATTGCAGACCTCACCAACGGACAGGAAATAGGCAAAAACTCCAAAAACAACTGCAGAGAGCAAAGCTCCTACAATGAATGGAGTTTGCTTATATAGAGCCTTTTTCTTCACTCCTTCCCCTCCAAGTACCGCCGCTTGGCCTCTTCCATCCGGCCCATCTCGCGGACGGCGTTCTCGATGGCGACCTCATCACTCTTATCGGCATAGCGGAACTCGCTGTCGGCGTAGCGGTTGATCTCTTGCACCACCATGTCCACCGTGATCGGCTGGCGCAGGTCCTCGATCATGGCCTTCTTGGTGTCGTAGTCGCGGAACAGGAACAGCTCGGGGGTTTCCATCCAATCGTCGGGCAGTTCGAAGTCCATCGCGCGGACCTTGACCGCGTCGGTGATGTTCTTGATCGCGCGGCCCGTGAACCGCTCATCCGCCTGTTGGATCGCCTTTAGGTAGGTGCCCAGTTTGGCGATTGTGTCCATCTGGCCGATCTCGCCGGAAACTCGGTCATAGATCTGCAGCAAGGCCCCCTCATGCGGGCGCGAATGGCTTTCGAAACTGGCGGCGACGGCCTTCTTGATCTCCTGCGCGGCATAGGCTTCGTGCTCACCCAGCGGGATGTCGTGGTTGCGGCCCATCAGCAGGTGCAGGATGTCGATGTAATCCTCACGCGTTTGCGGCCCGTCCACCAGGAACCGCGCGCCCGCCCGCTGGCGCAGAGCGTCGTCCACATTCTCGGGGTAGTTCGAGAACATGCCAAAGGTGCAGTTGCCGCGCACGACGGTGTTGGCCCCCGCAAAGCTTTCCATCAGTACGGCGGTGATTTCCAACTGCCCGGCTGACGACTGCCGGTCGCCGCGTTTGCCCGCCAGTTGGTCGATATCGTCGATGGTGCCAAAGCCGATAACCGAGGGGTCGATGATCGTATTGATAAACGCCTTGGCGTTCTGGCCGGATTTGCCCTGATAGCTGTCGATATTGTCGGTGCTCAGGTTCTGATAGCGAAACGGATAGCCCGCGTTCTGGCAATAGTCGTTGATCAGCCCCGCCATCATCTGGATCAGCGTGGTCTTGCCGGTGCCCGGTTTGCCGTCGCCCATGAAGGTAAAGATGAACCCGCCAAGCTCGGCAAACGGGTTCAGGCGGCGGTCGAAATCATAGGCCATGACCATCTTGGCCAGCTTCATCGCCTGATACTTGGCGATATGGTTGCCGACCACCTCGTTCGGTTTCTTGAACGTCATGGTGAGCGTGGTGGATTTGGCCTTGGAGGCGGGCTCAAACCCTCGGATCGTCAGGTCATCGGCCTCGATATGCCACGCGGCATTCTGGAACGGGGCCAGATGGCCTGCGGACTGGGCGCGCAGGGCGGCTTTCTCCATCAGTTGTTCGGCATAGGCGCTGGTCGCAGCGATCAGATGAGCATCGTCGGGCGCGTGTTTGGCAAGGGTCTGGTCCAGCTCCCACAGCGCGCCGTGCAGGGCGAGTTGGCCGTTGTCTGTAAGGACTTCTTCGATCTCGCCAATATCAACGGTAGTCTCGCCCAGATGTGAGGACACGAGATAGGCCAGCGCGTTGCCGAAAGAGTGCAACGTAATCAGAGCCTCAGCGGTCAGCAATTCCGAGAATTCGGTCTTGCGGGCGGCAGGCAGATCTCCGGCAAGGTTTGCACGTTTCAGATCGGCCAGCGGAGTTTGTTCCGCATAAGCCTCGGCCACGGCCAGAGCGATTGCGATGGCACGTCGAATCGCCTGTTGCGAAGTCGCCTGTGGCGGTGAGACCAGAGTATCCCCGTCATCTGACGCTTCGATCCGCTCGACCAGATGCACTCCGTCCTTGCGGGCAGTACGACGTGTCACCAAACCTGGCGTCGTCGACCGAAAGCGCCGCCCGGTAGAGACACCAGGGGATCGTTCGACAGCCGTTTCAACCGCTTTGGCAATCCGCGGAGCATGCTCGAAACCGTTCAGCAAGGCAGTCGCTGCAAGATAATGTTTGCGAATGTCGTCTTCGCGCAATTCCATCTGATCTGACGTCAAACTCATGTTTTTCCTCGCAATGCCGGGCTGAAGCCCGGCCTACTTAAATTCTGTAGGGCGGGCTTCAGCCCGCCACTGGTCTCAATATCTCAACACCTGTCCGGCCTTGCTGACCACGAACTTGCGCACATCGGCAAAGCCCGGAGGGTTGCGTTCGGCCAGCACCTGAAAGGGGCGCTGGGGCAGGATGATCGATCGCTGGGTTCGGCTGGCCCCGGTCTCGGCCCCCTGCCCGCCGAACGGGTCCAACGCAAAGACCTCGCGCTCGACGTTCGAGAACCACCCGTCACGCTCTTCGATCACCTCTTCGCTTTTCAGTTCCTCGGTGGTCCAGGCCAACGCCCAATCCTGCCCTTGCGGAGATTGCGCGTCCTCCAGCACCTGCCGCAGAGGGCCGGATTGCTCGGTATAGGCCGAGGAGTACATCGGACCCACATGGATACGACGCATGTGTTTTGGGTGCAGGTCGTCGAAATCCTGATCGAAGCCCTTGGCAATCGTCACCAGTTTCAGCCCGCCCAGAGACTGCGCCATCAGATGCGCTTGCACCTCGGGCCAGCGGCGTTGGTCCTTGGGCAGAGCGGTTTTGCCGCTGTCCTCCAACTGCATCAGATAGATGATCGGCAGGTTGATCTGGCTGTCATAAACCGCCCAGTGGATCATGAACTTGCGCCGCTCGTCCTCATTCCCGATCCAGTGGCATTCGGGGTCATTGCGGGCCCAGAACAACTGACCCTTCAATAATTCCTCGTAATAGAGCCTTTGGGACAGCGCGAATTGCAGTTTGGTGGGAATTTCTTGATCGCCAATGATTGTCCGGACCATGTCGGTTTTCAGGTCGTCTTCCGAGGGCATATTCGCCAGATGCACCTGCGCCTGCTGCGCGTCATTGGCCATGGTCAGCAACTCGGTCGCAACCGGAAATCCGCTGTCGCGCTTGTCCATGGCGAGGCTGCCAAAGAACCTCCCCGTATCGCGCCCGACCAACAGGTACTTCATGCTGAGCGCGCGGAAGGTGTAGAGCAGCCCCGAGAGGTAGCGCGACACGATCCGCACTTCTTGCTTGCTGATCGCGCCCTCTGCCTCCATCGTCGCGGCCACGCGCAGGAGGTGGACGGTGATCACCTCGAATTTGCGGAAATAACGTCGCGAGGCGAAGGTGTCGGTCAGACCGACATGATCTTGGGTGGGGTTAGTTTCGACCACGGATAAATTTCCTGTATCTGCCCCAATCTTCAAAGACGAGCCGGAAACGATCCCGCCAAAAACCAAAGGCTTCGGCTGACGTCATACCATCTCTGTGAAGTATTTCTTCATACATATTCACCATGCCGAACCAAAAAGCTGGCACCACAATACGGACGACGAAATAGACGTAGGCCGGTAATAGCAGCACTCCGAAAATAACTGCGATACCCTCCACGTTGGCTGCATTGTGCAGGCCCAAAAGCGCCAAAACCCACAGTGCTAATACATAAACAACCAACGCAATTGCCAATACCGGCATCAACACGACCATTGGGCCAAACATCAATATGAAAGAGGCCATTTACCCCCCATACAAATTCTTGTCATGCTTCTCGACAATCGAGGCGAACCGGCGGGCAAAGCGTTCATCCGCCCTGGCCTTTTTCTCCAGCACGTCGCGGGCAAAGACCATGTGATCCTCATGCGCCTCAAGCATGTCGGCCATCTTCTGGTTGGTCGCGGTGCCGATGGCGGCCATGGCGGTTTGCGCCTCTTGGTCCGTTTGAACGCCGATCTCGTTGATGCGATGGGCCACGTCCTGCTGCTGCGCGGTTTTCAGCGATTTGGTCAGAGCGTCATAGAGGACCACACGCTGCTGCGTGTCTGTTTGCAGCTTGTTGATCAGCACCATCTGCGTCGCCGCCTGGTTCTGCAGTGAATCGACCCAGGTCTTGCCCTTTTCGATATACCGCTCCAGCGTTTGGCTTTTGGCCAGTTTGACCTGCTCTTCCTGAACCTTGGCGTTGTATTGCTTGTTCAGCTCGGCCAGTTCGGTTTCCAGCTGAGTGCGCGCGGCAGCGTCCTGTTCGACGCTGATCTTGTTTTCCAGCGTGATTATCGCCGGATCCATACCCTGAATTTCAGCGCGCAACGCTTCCAATTCAGCCACGGTCGCCTCGCGGTCGTCCAGCGTGACGGTCAGATTGTCCTCAACCTTCACCCGCTGTTCCTCCAGCACCGACAATTGCCCTTCCAGCAGTTTCACGATCACATCGGACTTGGCGATCAGGTCCTGCAACTTGTCGTCAATATTGGCGGTACGCATCCGCTCTTGCCGCATCGACTCAGATTTACCCTTGGCGAAGATGCCGACAAACGATTCCCACCCGGTTTTCGAGCGCATCTCGTCGAAATCCTTGGAAAACGCGTTGGTGACGTCATCCAGACCCATGATCAACTCAGCGATATTTGCGTTCATCACCTCGGTATGGGCATGCACATCTTCAAGCGTGGCGTTTTCGATGTCGATATCGGCCTCAGCCGTGCCAATCTTGGCGCGGGCCGCTTCGATCCGAGAGGTCAGCCCTTCAATCTGTGATTGGCTTTCACGGACCTTAGTTTGCGTTTCCTGAATCAAAGCTTCGAATTGCTGGTTCGACATCTGTCCTATTCCCTTTTTTTCTTATGTACCCAATAACATAGGAAATGTTATGCCTATTTACATCCCTTTGGGTGCTAAATTCCCGCGAAGATTGGCAAAATCGGATGGGAAAAGATAGTTCAGACAACTTTCGGGCGAGCTTGCATAGATGGCTGCGTCTCGTATGCAACGCCCGACCAAACTTGTCACCAAACTGAATCAAAACCGTCACAGTCCCGCAACAAACCCCGTCCATCCCACTTGCATCCAAGTAGGAGAGGATAACAACCGATGTCATTGCGCTGTGTTTGCCTGACATCTGCCCTTGCCCTGACTGCGGGTCAGGCCATGGCAGAGATGAATTTCAACCGAATTGCGTCTTTCCCCGTCGTCAAAAACATGGCTGAGGGGGCCGATACCAATCGCGAAACTTCGCCCGAGATCATCGCTGCGACTGCCGATGGTATGACGCTTGTCTATACCGACAGCCCACTGGGCGTGATCGGTATGGTGGATATCACCGACCCTGCGAACCCAGCCCCGCTGGGCGCGATGGCCGTAGGTGGCGAGCCAACCTCGGTCGGCATCGTTGGCACGACGGTTTTTGTGGGTGTGAACACGTCTGAAAGCTACACAGTACCCTCGGGCAAGCTGATCTCGGTTGATATCGCAGGCAAGGCGGAAACCGGCGACTGTGATCTGGGCGGTCAGCCGGACAGTGTCGCCATCGCCCCCGACGGCAGCTTTGTCGCCGTGGCCATCGAAAACGAGCGCGACGAAGACCTGAACGACGGCGTCATCCCGCAGCTGCCTGCCGGGTCGCTGGCGTTGGTGCCGCTTAATGACGGCGCGCTGGATTGTTCGGGCATGAAAATGACCTCGCTGACCGGACTGGCCGAAGTTGCCCCCACTGATCCCGAGCCTGAGTTCGTTGACATCAATGGCCTAGGTGAAACCGTCATTACCCTGCAGGAGAACAACCACATCGCGGTGGTCGACAGCGACGGCAATGTCATCAGTCATTTCTCAGCGGGTGCAGTTGATTTGGAAGGCATCGACGCGACCGATGAACGCGGTGCACTGATCTTTACCGAAAGCCAAAAGGACCGCCTGCGCGAGCCTGATGCAGTGAAATGGATCGACGACAACCACTTCGCCACCGCCAATGAAGGCGATTACAAGGGCGGATCGCGTGGTTGGACCATCTTTCATAAAGACGGCACCGTTGTTTATGAGAACGGCACCGAATTCGAGAAAGCCATCATCCAGATCGGCCACTACCCCGACAAACGCTCGGACAGCAAAGGTGTTGAGCCGGAAAGCGTAACCGCTGCCACCTTCGGCGGCACGCCGATGATCTTTGTGGGTGCCGAGCGTGCCTCGGTCGTGGGCGTCTACGACGCGACTGATCCCACCAATCCGATTCTAAAACAACTACTGCCCTCGGGTGTCGGTCCGGAAGGCTACGTTGCGATCCCCGAACGGAATCTGTTGATCTCAGCCAATGAAAAAGACCTGATCGAAGATGGCGGCCCGCGTGCCCATGTATCGATTTTCGAATATCAGGATGCCCCTGCCGCATATCCGCATCTGACCTCGGAAGGTGCGGACGAGCTTATTGGTTGGGGTGCCCTGTCCGGTCTTGTGGCTGACGACGACGGCATGATCTATGCGATCAATGACAGCTTCTACGGCTTTCAGCCGTCGATCTTCAAAATCGACCCCAGTCAGTCCCCGGCCCGCATTGTGGATGTGATCCGTATCCACCGCCAGGACGGCAACCCGGCCCAGAAAATCGACATGGAAGGCATCACGCTGGATGGTGAGGGTGGCTTCTATGTCGCCTCCGAAGGTCGCACCGACCGCGTCATCCCGCACGCAATCTACCACGTCGGCCCGGACGGCCTGATCAAGGATCGCAAGGGCGAGATCGGCCTGCCACCGGAGCTGATGGCGGTTGAAAAGCGCTTTGGATTTGAGGGCATCACCAAGGTCGGCGACACCCTGTGGATGGCCGTTCAGCGCGAATGGAAAGACGACCCGGAAAACCACGTGAAACTGGTTGCCTACAATCTGGACAGCAAGGAGTGGGGCGCGGTACATTATCCCAAGGCTGATCCCGAAAGGGGCTGGGTCGGACTGTCGGAAATTGTGGCCTTCGGAGATCATGTCTATGTCATTGAGCGCGACAATCAGCACGACCACCGCGCTGTGACGAAAAAGATCTACCGTATCCCGCTGTCGGAAATGACCCCGGCTCCGTTGGGTGGCGAGTTGCCCGTAGTCAGCAAAGAAGAAGTCCGCGACCTGATACCAGATCTGACCTCGACTGGCGGTTACGTTCTGGACAAGATCGAAGGTCTTGCCATCCTGCCTACGGGCGAGACGTTCGTTATGACCGACAACGATGGTGTCGACGATGCCTCGGGTGAGACAATGTTCTGGTCGATTGGCTCGGTTACGGCAGGAAACTGAGCATAACCAAAATGAAAAAGCCTCGCGCGAATGATGCGCGAGGCTTCTTGATGCCCTAATACTAGCTGTGCTCGAGCGATCTCAGTAGTTTGAGTATCGAAAGTTAACCACCTCATCGTCCTGGATTGCGCAATGCGCCTTGATGTAGCTCCGTGCATCATTGCTGTCCTTCGAGCGCGCGACTTCCAGATCAATAAGATCAATGCCATCAGAATTCGTCGTATAAGAAAGCGTCCTCTCAAAATCGACAGCATAGTAACCCTGATTGCTCATGGCAGCATGGGTTCGATGCATACATAGACCGATCGCGTTTTCTTCCGGGGAAACATGCGGGTGCTTATGGTATTTTGATCCGTGTTTGTGATGGTGTTTGGCGATCGAAGCTCCCAGTACACCCAGCGCAACCCCAGCAATGAGCGCTCCGGTATCGTCGGCGCGGGCCGGTGTCGCGGTCAGTGTGGTCAATGCTAAAGCGGTGCATACAGTCGCAGCGAAAACGGATTTCATTCGCATCAGTTTCGTCTCCCTCTCAGAGCGATGAACATAATATGATCAACCAAGTATTCCGGGGAAGACTAGCCTGACGACCTAAATCATTGCCAGATATTAATGAAAATGTGCGGCCCGCCATCTGCGAACTGCTGCTAGAACTACTTCGCCCCGCGCCTGGAGGAACGCGGGGCGTGTAGTGCGATAATCCAGAGAGGAAAAGATTATCGCAAAGTGGTCAAAAGCCTTAGTTCACAGCTTTGGCGTCAACCACATCCTTTTCGATGGCACTTGCCGAAGAAATCTCAATCCGTCGCGGTTTCAGTGCTTCGGGCACCTCGCGCTTCAGATCGATGTTCAGCATGCCGTTTTCATGGCTTGCGCCAGTTACGCGAACGTGGTCGGCCAGTGCAAAGCGGCGCTCAAACGCGCGGGTTGCGATGCCACGATGCAGGTAGCTGCGCTCCTTGTCTTCCGAGGCTTTCTTGCCAGCCACGACCAGCGAGTTTTCTTTCACCTCGACCGACAGATCGGCTTCGGAGAAACCAGCAACGGCAACCGAAATACGATAGGTATCAGCATCGGTTTTTTCGATGTTGTAAGGGGGGTAGCTGGGTTGAGACACATCGTTTGTCAGAACCCGGTCCATCATGTCTGCGATCTGGTCGAAACCGACGGTGGCGCGGTGAAGTGGTGCAAAGTCAAATGTACGCATGTCGTTATCCTCATCATTGAGCGATTTACGAATTAGCCCTCCGGTATGGACGGGCAGTGATGTATTCCGAACCCCGACAGTGGCGATCCGGTATTACTCAGATGGGAAGTGGCAGGATCGGGTTCAAGACCCGCCCGAACTGATGAATTTGGCACCAGAACTGGACTTGGCCGATCCCGGTTGCAATCTGCGGATTGTAGCAGTTGGCCGGGGCGCATCACGACGCATGATGGCTTTCAACTCAGATACAATATCTGCGAGTTCCATGCCATAACCGACCTTGTGACGACCATCTGAAGCTACGGCCGAGACCACCGATAATATCTGCCAGCGCGGCCCTTTTTTCGCCAGGATGGCCGAACCTGATGACCCAAACGTCACATCACAGTTAAAACTAATGAGCCCCTGCGCACGTTGCAGGATGTGGCAAGACCGTTGACGCGTAATAGCTTCAGCCCGTCCGCGACCGTAAGATGCGACGCTGATTTCGTTGCCGGAAACCCGCCCGCTGAACAATGCAAACGGATCGGCGATGGAATAGGGAATTGGCTCTTCCAGCCGCATTAGAGCCACATCAACACGAACCCGCGGAGCAGAAACAGGTCCATTCGCGACAAAATCCGGGTGTGCAGCAATCTGGATGACTTTTCGATCTGCCAGTGCTTCTCCGTCACTCAGCCCAGCGCGAAAAGTCAATTCTCCTGGGGCGTAGGGCTTGCCCGTGGCCTTGTCCAACGCACAATGCGCCGCTGTCAGAACCATGTCCTGCGCAATCAAAGTGCCCGTGCAAAATCCCTGACTACCTATATCCAGACGCCCGACTGCTTCCCATCCATACAGATCATCCCGATCTGTCAGGCGGCGCTTGCCGCTGTTTTGGGCCTGCGATGTAGTTGCCAGAACAGAAATGAGTAAAACAATGCAAAGAGAAATTCGGGTCATGGTTTTATGAATTTTGCTCCAAGGTTCTTGGTGTTGCTATCCAGAGAAGCATTCATGCCTCTCCCTTGCGAAAGTTCGGCTTGCAACAACTCGAGCGATTGATCCAGCGCGGTACCCAGTGCAACACGCTGACCCTGCATTTCGGCCTTGGCCGCGACGACCGAAACGATACGGGGTCGCGCACCTTCAAACGAAAAGACCGGGGCGCCGGATGCTCCGAAATCCACGTTGCAGGACATCACTAATATGCCCGCTTGCCTCCCGATGACCGAGCAGACCTCTTGAAGTGACGGTGCTTCGGCCCGGTCATGGGCATATGAGACAACGCCTACATCTTCGCCCCGTGCTGGGCGACGTCCAGTTTCAAAGGGAATGACCGAGGTATTGCGGATCGGTTGCCAAAGTTCGATCAGTGCAATGTCATGGCGTACTCGCGTTGCCGAGGCACCGCCATCATAATCATATTCCGGATGCACCACCGTTCGACGCGCCGCCCGATAGGCCGAGGCATGTCCAAGGCGCCATCCGGCCAAAAACTCGATCCGAGCGGGATCAATCCGCTGCTTTGTGGTCTTATCAAACAAGCAATGCGCCGCCGTCAGAACAAGTGTAGGGGAAATCAGTGAGCCGGTACAAAACCCGGTTCCGTCGATATCCAGTCGGCCAACCGCCATCCACTCCCGACCAGCATCGGTGGTTTCCAGGCGTTTCAGCCCTGTGTCCTGCGCCAACCCTGCCAAAGGCAGAACGCTGAGAACAATAGCCGTGATCCAGTTGCGCACGCGGGTCTCCGCTCGTGGGGTCCGACCAAAAGTCTTAGGCCGCGGGTACGGCGAAAATAGGGCGATTTCTATCCGGGCTAAATTAAGCCGGATCTGATGCAAGCATGCAGCAGAACGCTAACGCAATCGCGGCACGCCGCTCATTCCATCGCGCAAGGTCCGTGGCTCTGGCCCACCGGTCGCCCAATCCAGCAGTTCGACGGTATGGACGACAGGCGTGTCGGTGCCCGAACCGATTTGCATCATACACCCAATATTTCCAGCTGCGATCACATCGGGGTTTCTGGCTTCAAGCGTGCGCACTTTTCTTTGTTTCAGTTGAGCCGATATCTCAGGCTGCATCAGGTTATAGGTACCGGCGCTTCCGCAACACAAATGGCTATCAGCAGGCTCTAACACAGTGAAACCTGCAGCTTTCAAGAGGTTCTTGGGATGTGAAGTAACCTTTTGCCCATGCTGAAGAGAACAGGCCGCATGATAGGCAACACTTAGTTCACTTTTATTATCGTTTGCCGGTAATTCCAGTTGCACCAAGAGCTCACTGATATCCATCGCCAGTGACGATACCCGCGCGGCTTCCGCAGCCAATGCGTCGTTGCGAAACATGTGGCCATAATCCTTGACCGTGGTACCGCAGCCCGACGTATTGATCACGATTGCATCCAAGCCGTCGCCATCCATTTCGCGCGTCCAAGCTTTGATATTGGCCGCGGCGGACGCATGGCTATCGCTCGTTTTACCCATGTGATGGGTTAAGGCTCCACAACAACCTGCCCCTTCGGCCACCACCACCTCGCACCCCAATCGGGTCAGCAATCGAATCGTGGCGTCATTGATATCCGTGTTCAAAGCTTTTTGCGCACAACCCGTCATCAACGCCACGCGCTTTTTCGGTGTACCTTTCGGCGCGAAACTCTGGGGGTCATCGTTGCGACTGACAGGCGGAATATGTCTCGGCGCCATGTCCAACATCGCCTTCAATCGGGCATCCGGCATAAGAAATCGGAACGGGCGGCCCAGTTTCGCCCCGATCAACGCCCAGCGAAAACGCATCGGGTAGGGCAGAATTCTGGCCAGCACCCAACGCAACGCACGATCAGAGAACGGGCGTTTGTACTTCGCCTCAATGTATTCCCGAGCATGATCGACCAGATGCATGTAGTGAACGCCTGACGGGCAAGTGGTCATGCATGCGAGACAAGATAGGCATCGGTCGATATGTCTGACGGTCTTTGCGTCCGGCACTCTCTCGTTTTCCAGCATATCCTTGATGAGATAGATCCGCCCGCGCGGGCTGTCCAACTCATCGCCAAGCACCTGATAGGTTGGGCAGGTTGCGGTGCAGAATCCGCAATGGACACAGTTACGTAAGATCTCATTGGAGCGCTGTATTGCGGGGTCCTGCAACTGCTTCTCGGTAAATGTTGTCTGCATCGCCTACCCCATGAGCCGTGGATTGAACACGCACCGCGGGTCAAATTTCTGCCGAATTCCCTTTGTTAGAGACTGAATTGTGGTGTCCTCCGGTTGGAAGCGACCCAAGTCTTCCATCGTTGCTACATCTGCACGCACAAGCGTTGCATGGCCCTGGAAACCACCCAGGCGTGCGCGCAAATCTGTGCCACTTGGCACCAATGCCCAGATCAACCCGCCGCCCCAGTCAAACAGAATCCGGTCCGCGTTGATCTGTGCGGCGATGTCCGGGGCATCGCTCGGCTTGACCGACAGACGCCAGACATCCCCATCATGATCATGGAACGCACGTACATCGCGCAAGTCTGCCCATCGGGAGGCCGAATCTGCCAGCCCGATGTTCTCGCCCCCGAGAATTTCACGCAATCGATCAATCCTGTAGGCAACCGATTCCGAAAACCCTTCGATCCGCAACAAGACCTGCCCATTAGCCGGATCATATGCCGCCCCGCTCACTTCGTAGGGAGACTTTAGCGCCGTCGACATAACCTCAACTGCAGCTCGTGCATTGGCGACCTCTACGGCGAGGGTCATCTGGGCTTCAGGCTTCGGCAGAACCTTGAGAGATAGCTCGGTTAAGACGCCCAGCGTGCCCCATGAGCCGGCCATCAATTTCACCAGATCGTAACCGGTGACATTCTTCATCACCCGTCCGCCATTCTTGATTACCTGTCCGCACCCATCGACGTAACGGACGCCCAGCAGAAAATCCCGGCACGCTCCAGCCTGAATTCTGCGAGGGCCTGAGATGTTTGCAGCGGTGACCCCACCAATCGTCGGTTCGCCTGTTGTGCCAAGCAAACCGCGGTGATCCATCGGTTCAAATGCCAATTGCTGGCCTTCAGCTTCCAACGCGGCATCGATCTCGGTCAAAGGCGTTCCGGCGCGTGCCACCAGCGTCAACGCGCCGGGTTCATAAAGAGTAATACCGGACAGTCCCGCAACACTCAGTCCAGGCTCTGGTCCAATTACGCCACGCGTACCACCGCCGACGATACGCACCGGGCCATTCAGTCCGGCCACGATTTCAACAAGTTCAGCCTCGGATTCTGGTCTCATAAAGCTTCATCTTTTCATAAAAATCTGAGGGACGAGAAGGAAAACTGCCCTACTCTGCCGCCATCCTCCGTGTTTCCGAGACGTTCAGCGGAAACACCTTGGCGGGATTCAGCAGCCAGCTCGGATCAAACACGTCTTTCACCGCCATTTGCGACTCAAGATCCTGCGGCGCGTATTGATGGTTCATCAGGTCTCGTTTTTCGATACCGACCCCGTGCTCTCCGGTCAGGCAGCCGCCCGCATCCACGCAGAGCTTTAGGATTTCTGCCCCGAACGCTTCACATTTCTCAAGATCGCCAGGCTTGTTCGCATCGAACAGGATCAAGGGGTGCATGTTGCCATCACCGGCATGGAACACGTTGCCGACCGGCAAACCGTAATCTTCGCTCAACTCGCTGATCCGGCGCAGGACAAACGGTAAGGATGAAACTGGGATCGTACCATCAAGGCACATGTAGTCGTTGATCTGCCCCATCGCGCCAAAGGCCGATTTCCGCCCCAGCCAGATACGCGCGCTTTCATCAGCCGATTGGCTTTCGCGCAACTCTACCGGATTGTGTCGTTTGGCGATCTCGATGATCTTCGACAACTGGCCGTCGATCTCGGCCTCCGATCCTTCGACTTCAACAATCAGCAGAGCCTCGCAATCGGGATAACCGGCATGGGCAAAGTTCTCGCAGGCCTGAATGCACAGGCGGTCCATGAACTCGATTGCGACCGGTAAAATGCCCGATTTTATAATGTCAGAGACACATTGACCGGCCACTTCATTGTCATCAAACCCCATCAAAACGGGCCGGGCCCCTTCAGGTTTGCGCAATATGCGCAGGGTCGCCTCGGTGACGACGCCCAACTGCCCTTCTGAGCCGCAAATGACGCCCAGCAGATCCAACCCACCGGCATCCAGATACGCACCGCCGATTTCAACGACATTGCCATCCATCATGACCATGGTCACGCCCATCAGGTTGTTGGTCGTCACACCATACTTCAGACAATGCGCCCCGCCTGAGTTCATCGCGATGTTCCCCGCGATCGCACAGGCGAGCTGGGAAGAGGGATCGGGCGCGTAGAAGAAATCCTCCTCCTCGACCGCGCCGGTTACGCTCAGATTGGTTCGACCGGTTTGGATCTTGATAAACCGGTTGTCGTAATCAACCTCCAGCACCTCGTTCATCCGCGCAACGCCCAAGATTACACAATCGGCTGTAGGCAGAGCGCCGCCCGCCAGTGACGTGCCTGCACCACGCGGCACAACCGGCACGCCTTCTTCATGGCAAATGCGCAAAACGTCCGAGACTTGCTGTGTAGTGGAAGGCAACACTGCCAGCATGGGTGGACACTTGTAGGCGGTCAGCGCATCGCATTCGTAAACACGCGTTTCTGCCTCGTCGTGAATAACGGCGTCCTCAGGCAAAACCTGTTGCAGCCGCGTTAACAAAGCGCGCTTTCGCGCCAGAACCTTTGGATTTGGCTGCGGCAGTTCCATTGCTGATCCTCCAATTTGGTAAAATAATATTACCAATTTCATTATCTGGCAAGTTCTCAATTCTGAACGTACTGTCGCGCCCATGACCTGGATCGATCGTGCGCTTCTGTTTTCATCATTGGACTATGCCGCCATTGCGCTGCTGCTGGTGGCCTGGCTTGGTATCGGTTGGAGGATTGAAAACCCGTCACCAAACAAAAAATCGGTCTCTATGATGATGGACGAATTCCGCCGCGACTGGATGCATGAGATGGTGACACGCCAGCCGCGCATGTTTGACGCGCAGGTCGTGGGAGCGATGCGACAAGGCAGCACGTTTTTTGCCTCGACCACGATGATCGCGATTGGCGGCGGATTGGCTTTGCTGGGCAATACCGAACGCCTTGCCGGTGTGGCCAGTGATTTGGCAATCGGCAGTGCACCAGCCGTAGTCTGGGAGATCAAGATACTGATTGTCATCCTGTTTCTCGCCAATGCCTTCTTAAAGTACGTCTGGGCGCATCGCCTGTTTGGTTATTGCGCCGTTCTGATGGCCGCGGTCCCAAACGAACCCGAAGATCACCAAGCCTATCCCCGCGCTGCGCAGGCAGCTGAGGTTTGTGTCACTGCCTCGCGCAGCTTCAACCGAGCTCTGCGGGCGACGTATTTTGCACTGGCAGCGCTGGGGTGGATTCTCGGCCCTGTTGCGTTGCTCCTGAGCACAGCAATCACTTTCGGCGTGCTTTATCGGCGCGAATTTGCCTCGCATTCTCGTTCAGTCCTTATGACCCTGCCTCCAAACACAGAGACGTGATCCCAATGCCTTGCCGCAAACCGTACCTTCACCACATGCGATATCTGATTCTCAGCGCCCTTCTGGCCAGCCCCGCCTTTGCCGACCCTGCGATGATCGAGCAGGTCCGCGTCAGTTCCAATGGAGATAACTGGCGATTCGATGTAACGATCCGGCACCCGGATACCGGCTGGGACGACTACGCCGACGGATGGCGCGTGTTGGATATGGAGGGGAATGAACTCGGTATGCGCGTGCTGCATCACCCCCATGTCGATGAGCAGCCCTTTACCCGGTCTCTGAGTGGGGTAGTTATCCCGGAGGGAACTGAACAGGTACAAATTCAGGCGCGCGACAGTGTTGGCGGCTGGAGCGAAGACACGACCGTGGTCGATCTGAACTGATGCTCAGAACACACCCAGGCTGAGACCAGCCGCCAGTGCGGCACCAATTTCGCGGCAGGTTTCCAGTTGATTCTGTGGGATGATCTTATCGGTCAGGATCGCCTCGGGTGTTTGCGCATGAGTGCAGATGATTAAGGGTTGCTGCACTTCTTTCAGCCGCCAGCCTGTGGCAATACGCGCGACTTGACGAGCCGCGTTTTCACCGTCTGATCCGGCGCAGATCATCTGTGCATAGGGCCGCCCTTCGATCTGGCCAAGCACTGGATAGTAACAGCGGTCGAAAAACTCTTTCATTAGACCCGAAATCGCTGCCAGATTTTCTGGTGCACAGAAGATATAGCCATCCGCGTTCATCAAGTCGTGGGGCCCGGCTTGTTCCGCTGATTTCAGAACTGTATCAGCCTCAGCCCGCGCCGCTTCAGCAGCAGCTTCAGCCATTTGCCGGGCTCCACCTGTCCGCGAATGAAAAACGATCAGAAGCTGCGCCATGTCAGACCCGATGATAGGGGCCGCCCGACAGGATGGTTGCGGCCCGATAAAGTTGCTCGGCCAGCATCACACGGACCAGCATATGAGGCCAGACCATTGATCCGAATGAGATGGAAAAATCGGCCTCTGTCCGCAGTTTAGGGTCTATTCCGTCTGAACCGCCGATGATCAGCGCCAGATCCTGTCGCCCGGCATCGCGCCAATTGCCCAGTTTCTGCGCAAAGTCGGGCGAAGACATCACCCGCCCCCGCTCATCCAGCGTGCAAATCACCGCGCCTTTGGGCAGCGCTTTGCGCAGCAAAGCGGCCTCAGCTCCGATACCGGCGTTTTTCTTGTCTTCGACCTCGATCACCCGTGCAGGACCAAGGCCCAGCGCGCGGCCGGTCCGGTCAAATCGGGTCAGGTAATCGTCAAGCAGGGATTTCTCCGGTCCGGCGCGTAATCGCCCGACCGCAATTATGCTGATACGCATATTACTCTCGCCTCCGGCCCCTTAATACGGGCCGGGATGGTGCCTCAATTGGCTGAGGCGTTGCCGCCCTGAGGCAGCCACATCTTTTCCAGCTGGTAGAATTCGCGCACTTCGGGGCGGAAGATATGGACGACGACATCGCCCGTATCGATCAACACCCAATCGCCGGCATCCTTGCCTTCGACCTTCGAGGTGAAACCGAATTCCTGCTTGATGCGATCCGTCAGCTTTTCCGCCATGGCCGAGACCTGACGGGTCGACCGGCCCGAGGCAATCACCATGTGATCCGCAACCGAGGATTTGCCCTGCAGGTTGATCTGCACGACGTCTTCGGCCTTGTCATCGGATAGTGAGGAACGGATACGTTCAAGCAGCTTGTCGCTGATTGACTGAGAGTGGGCCATTACGTTGGCCCCATCATCGGCGGGCAAACCCGCCTGTGTATGTAGAGACAGGACATAGTCCTCCTTTGCTGCGCGCCGTGAAACCCCGGCGCCGGGGGACTAATAAGGTAGCAAGGGGATTGCAACATTTCAATGAAAGGGCAGACGAGGCCCACCACAACCGGTCACTCTTTGGCGAGATGTTGTACCTCGGCGTCGGCCTCCGGGCCACCCAATACACGGATTTCTCGCTGCGGGAATGGAAGCGAGATGCCTTCGGCCTTGAACGCATCCCACAGAGCCAGAAAGACATTGCCCCGAATGTTTGTCAGGCCTTTGTTCGGATCGCTGATCCAGAAGCGCAGTACATAGTCCACGCTGCTATCACCAAATCCGGTGATATGGCAGACGGGTTCATGTTTGCCACCGCTTAATACTCGACCGACAGTCTTGACGGCGCGGATCGCTGTCGCGCGGACTTTGTGCGGGTCGTCGTCGTAGCTGGTGCCGAAATCCAGATCCAACCGCACGAAACGGTCGGAATGCGACCAATTCACCACCTGATTGGTAATCAGATCTTCGTTTGGAATCAGGTATTCCCGGCCATCCCGCGTGACCACCGAGACATAGCGCGCACCCAGCGCGTTGATCCAGCCAAAGGTATCCCCCAGTGAGATCACGTCGCCCGGTTTGATCGACCGATCCATCAGGATGATGATACCCGAGATCAGGTTCGAAACCACCTTTTGCAGGCCAAAACCAATCCCGACACCAATTGCTCCCGATAGCAACGCTATGCCGGTCAAATCAAACCCTAGCGTGCGGATCGCCGCCATGAACACCGCCCCGTAAAGCAACACCTGAATACCCTTGGCCAGCAACACTTGCATCGATGGGGTGATGTCTTGATTGTTCATAAGGCCACGCTCTGCCGTACGTGTGCCGACGCGCGCCAAGGTCAGCAGGACGCCGATCAGCAGAACAGCCTTGATGATTCCCAGCGCCGAGATATGGAGATCGCCGATGGAAATGGCGACACCGTCAAGGAAACCGGCCACATCATCTGTCAGGTTCAGCGCAACCAGCGTGGCATAAACCCACATGGACCATTTGAATATTTGCCGAAGCGTTCGGTTTCTCACCAGTCGCGAAACCAGCGCAATAACCAGCCATGCGACAGCAAGAGTTGCGAAGACGCCAAGTATGTAGCTTCGCGACGGCCATGTGACCTGCTGCATCACCAGATAGAGACCACCAGACAGCAGCACAAAATACACCAGCGTCAGGCGGCGCATCAGTTGGATCAGGATCCGCAAACGCCATTTCGGCCATCCTACCCGTGCCCGCGCCCATGCTTCCCATCTGCTCTGGGTCAGCAGTTTCAGTAAGAATGCAATTGCCCAGAGAAACAGGATTATGATGAGTTGATACTGACGCCACCCCGGGGTGACAATCAACTCGACCAGACCTTCAAATTGCGAGGAGAACGCCGCCGTCATGTTGGCGTAAAGCTCCGAGAGCGTATCCGGTAGTAATTCCTGATTCATTCACGTCTCCTGCCGGTCAGCTTGGACAGCGGCGCCAGTTGATGCAAGCCCACGGTGTCACGCACAGTATTGAACCTTGATTGACGGCGAGACGCGTTATATCTGGACCAAATGAGACTCAATGTGGCCCAAGAACAGAATCTGGAAGATCGCGCGCGTCTGCGTGAACGGTTCTTTGGGGCTGCCCGCACGGTCTTGGCCCGCCTATCGGCGGCCTAAGCCAACTCGCCAGCTATTTCTCATTACATACGGGAGAGGACCGATGTCCCCCAAAACACTCTATGACAAGATCTGGGATGCCCATGTCGCGCATGAAGCCGATGATGGTACCTGCCTGCTGTATATCGACCGCCATCTGGTGCACGAAGTGACCAGCCCACAGGCGTTCGAAGGCCTGCGCATGGCGGGCCGGAAGGTGCGCGCGCCGGAAAAGACGATCGCTGTGCCGGATCACAATGTTCCGACCACGCCGGACCGTGTGAATGGTATCGAAAACCCGGAATCACGCATTCAGGTCGAGGCACTGGACAAGAACGCCAAGGATTTTGGCATTCACTACTACCCTGTGAATGACGTCCGGCAAGGCATCGTCCACATTGTCGGCCCCGAGCAGGGCTGGACCCTGCCCGGCATGACTGTTGTCTGCGGCGACAGCCACACCGCGACACACGGCGCGTTTGGCGCCCTGGCGCACGGTATCGGCACGTCTGAGGTTGAGCACGTTCTGGCCACGCAGACCCTGATCCAGAAGAAATCCAAGAATATGAAGGTGGAAATCACTGGCAAACTGCAGCCAGGCGTGACCGCCAAAGACATAACCCTGGCCGTGATTGGTGAGACCGGGACAGCTGGCGGCACCGGCTATGTCATCGAATACTGTGGCGAAGCGATCCGCGATCTGTCTATGGAAGGCCGCATGACCGTTTGCAACATGGCCATCGAAGGCGGTGCGCGCGCAGGCCTGATCGCACCGGATGAAACCACCTTTGAATATGTCAAAGGCCGCCCGCATGCCCCAAAAGGCGCGCAGTGGGAAGCCGCGATGGACTGGTGGAAGACGCTCTACACCGACGAAGATGCGCATTTCGATAAAGTCATCACGCTGCGTGGTGAAGATATCGCGCCAGTCGTCACTTGGGGCACCAGCCCCGAGGATGTACTGCCGATCACCGCATCCGTACCGCATCCCGAAGATTTCGAAGGCGGTAAAGTCGACGCTGCCCGCCGTTCGATCGAGTACATGGGTCTGGAAGCCGGTCAGAAGCTGAGCGACGTTGAAATCGACACTGTTTTCATCGGCTCTTGCACCAATGGTCGGATCGAAGACCTGCGCGCTGCGGCGGAAATCCTGAAAGGCAAGAAGATCAAAGATGGTATGCGCGCCATGGTCGTACCAGGCTCGGGTTTGGTGCGTGCACAGGCCGAAGAAGAAGGTTTGGCCGAAATCTTCAAAGATGCCGGGTTCGAATGGCGTCTGGCAGGATGCTCCATGTGTCTGGCGATGAACCCTGACCAGTTGCAACCGGGTGAGCGCTGTGCCGCGACCTCGAACCGCAACTTTGAAGGCCGTCAGGGCCGCGGTGGGCGCACCCACCTGCTGAGTCCTGCCATGGCTGCCGCTGCGGCAATCACAGGACGGCTGACAGACGTCCGTGAATTGATGTAAGAGTCTCTCATATCTAGATATTTGATGGAGAGACTAACATGAGTGATTGGATCAAATGGCTACTGCTGGGACTTTTGTCCATAGCATTTGGGGTGTTCGTATTGGGCGCGCCGGTCGTGGCGTCCGTTGCCGTAACAGTAGTAACTGGTGTGTTGCTATTGATAGCGGGCGGAATGCAGATCGTTGGTGGCTTCACGGTTGAAGGCACTGGCAACAAGATCCTGTCACTCATCATGGGTGCGGTCATGCTGTTCCTGGGCTGGTCCTTTCTGGATCATCCGCTGCAGGGCACGCTGACACTCGCAACTGTGGTGCTGATCCTGTTCATGGCGGGCGGCATCGCGCGGATCATTCTGTCGTTCCAGATGAAAGGAACGCAGTTTTTCTGGCCCACGATGATCTCGGGCATCTTGTCGATCATCCTCGCAGGCATCATCTGGAGCTATGTCGGGCAGGAACCGCAGGCATTGCTGAGCATACTGGGGATCTTCCTGGGCATTGAGATGCTGTTCAACGGGTTCGGATTGGTCTTCATGGCGTTCTTCGTCAAGAACGCACCCAAGGACGAAACAACAGAAGCGAAAGAAGCTTAAACGCGGGGCACGGGCGCGGCCCTCTACCGCAGGAGTGTAGACATGGAAAAGTTTGACAAAGTCCACGGGGTGGCCGCCCCAATGCCATTGATCAATATCGACACCGATATGATCATCCCCAAAGTACACCTGAAAACCATCAAACGGTCGGGCCTGGGTGTCGTGCTGTTTGACGAGATGCGCTTTCACGATGACGGGCAGGAAAATGAAGAGTTCGTTCTCAACAAGCCAGCCTATCGTCAGACGGAGATTCTGGTGGCGGGCGACAACTTTGGCTGCGGCTCATCACGTGAACACGCCCCTTGGGCGATCAAGGATTTCGGCATCAAGGTTGTGATCTCGACCAGCTTTGCTGACATCTTCTTCAACAACTGCTTCAAGAACGGCATACTGCCTATCGTGGTTGAGGAAGAGCATCACGCAATCCTGATGGATGACGCGCACAAGGGCGAAAACGCCCGCATGACAGTACATCTGGAAGATCAGCAGATCACAACATCGGATGGTGTGGTCATCGAATTCGAGATCGACCCGCACCGCAAGCACTGCCTTCTGAACGGTCTGGACGATATCGGCCTGACAATGGAAAAAGACCACCACATCGACAAGTTCGAGGATCACGCAAGCCAAGCCCGCCCCTGGGTATGATTCTGGGGACGAATCTGTTGATACTCAACCTAACGGGGTCACAAGGGTGGCCCCGTTCGCATTCTTGGGGTTAATTTTTCCCCAACCACTATATCTAGGTATCAATTTGATATACACGTCGGATTTGCGTCGAAAATGATGCAATCCCGCACCAGTTGCGCCATCATTTTGCCCGAAATTCCATGTTTTCTGCAGACCGACTTGAGCGAAATACCGCTTATCGGCCATGTTGGCGCCTAAGAGGTAGCCGTCGATGAACGAGCGGCGAGCACAAGTTGGAAGATAAGTCGGCACAGAATCGACTACTCCGGTTTGGAAAGGGTTCGGATTGTGATTGCACGCACAACGGGGGCGGCGATACGTGGATTATTGGTAGCACTTATGGTGCTTACCCCCGCGTTATACCTGCCTACATCGACGTCGAATGGGACTGAGATTGTCGTCTTTCTGGCGATCCTTGCGTTTATCCTGACCTTCTCTGAATACAACTCTGCCTTTCCCAGCTTTATCGAATTTCGTGACGCTCCCCCGGTGAACAGGCTTCGCTTTGTCGGCCTGATGTCGATGGTCACCTTCCTGACACTGATCTGCAAAAACGCCTATGCCCCCTCTGACCTGACAGGCACATTCTATGCGATTGGCCTGATGGTCGCGAATGTGGTGGATTTTCCCTATTCCCCCGTTCGGCTTGTAGTTCTGATGCTACCTGCAGAAGCCAGCCAGCCATTGATAGAGCTTGTACGAATTTCTGCCAGCACCGCCTATATCGCGGCTTTGGTCACGATCGCCAGTTTTGCTTATGCCGTGAAACTACGCGGTTGGCCGACCGGGAATGGCGCGTTCAATGTTTGGACCAATCTGCCGTTGTTTGACCCGACCAAAGGTGGCGATGTCGTCACCCGCCTGCAGCGCGACGGACGGCTGAACATCGCAATCGGAGCGTTGCTGCCTTTCCTGATCCCCGCGCTGATCAAATTGACGGCTGCATTTATTACACCGATCGCGCTCAGCAATCCTCAGACCCTGATCTGGACACTCTGCGCCTGGGCCTTCCTTCCCGCCAGCATGATCATGCGCGGCATGGCTACGCTGCGAATTGCCGGCTTGATCGTTGAAAAGCGCCGCGCCTACTCCGCAACCGAGACCACTCAGATCGCATGATCCGCCTGTTGGCTCTGCTGCTGCCTTTCGCAGCGCAGGCAGAGACATTGCGGATTGCAAGTTTCAACACTGAACTCAGCCGCAAAGGACCGGGCCTTTTATTGCGCGATATACGGAGTGCAGACCCGCAAGTTACTGCCGTGATCGACGTATTGGTCGCAATCCGCCCCGATATCGTTGCGTTGCAAGGGATTGACTGGGATCTGAACGGACGCGCCCTCTCCGCCTTCGTAGATGCGCTGGGTGAAGAAGGTCTGAGATATCCTTATCAGTTTTCTGAGCAGCCAAATTCCGGGCTAGAAACGGCTCTGGATTTGGATGGAGATAGTGAAACCGCAGGTCCCGGTGACGCGCAAGGCTGGGGACGCTTCACAGGCCAGAATGGGCTGGCGGTGCTGTCTCGCCACCCTATCGCGGCAGATGAGGCACTATCTTTTACCAAGATGCTGTGGCGCGACCTGCCCGGCGCACAGCTACCCATCAAAGATGGAAAGCCGTTCCCTTCAGCCCAAGTTCAAGCGGTGCAAAGATTGTCTTCAACGTCACATTGGGTCATCCCGATTGATACACCCGGCGGTCGTCTCAACCTCATGACATTTCACGCCAGCCCTCCAGTCTTTGATGGGCCCGAAGATCGGAATGGGTTGCGCAACAGAGATGAAATTCGACTCTGGTCGCTGCTAATGAACGGTGACTTGGGCCCGAAGCCCTCTGGTCGTTTCATTATCGCTGGCGACGCTAATCTGGACCCCTCCGAAGGTGAGGGCCGCAAAGCTGCGATCACAGACCTTCTTGCTGACCCTTTGCTCCAGGATCCGATGCCCGTTGACACTGCCGGGTCCACCTCAACAGTTTCCTGGAAAGGGGTTGGTGAGATGAGAGTGGATTACGTACTACCTTCGGCTGATTGGCGCGTACGCGATGCGGGTATTTATTGGCCTGAAACCAACGCCCGCGACACGGCTGCGCAGGCAAGCCGCCACCGGCTGGTTTGGGTCGACCTCTTCGACAGATAAGAACACCCGGCTACCAAATGATCAGGATCGCAAAGCTTCTGCGTGACGGTTGGCAAGTTCTGAGCCGATTGGTTGGGGTATTGCATTCCTCATCGCTTCGCTCAGTTCAGTACACACGAATCCCGGCAGCAACTCGCTAAAGAAACGGTCGTCCAGCTGGTGAGGTGTATCCCAGAGATACCTCATCTCAATCAAATGAGGTGCCAGCCGCCAGAACGGACGGGCCAGTTGCAATTGCCACCACGCCATCTGCTTGATCTCAACGCTCTGCCCTGTAACCAGCGATAAGATTTGTGCCATATCATTGCCCGTCACTGTGTAGCCAGCAAAGGGAACATCGCAGTAACGAGGCAGCTCACTGCGCATGTCTGCCAAAGCAGCAGCAGCACGGGTCAGATCGGGCAGGTAGGCCCAAGCATGCGGTATATCGGGATTACCGGGGTATACAAAGCGACCGCGCTGCAAGCGTTTGATCATGATCTGATCGAACCAGTTGCCAGAGGCCGTGGTGTCAATGAAATCACCCGCACGCAGCATAATGGTCCGCACAGAAGAGGCGCGATAAGCCTCTTCCATTTCGATGCGGATGCGCCCCAGCGGGTTGCGCGCAAGATGGGGCGTTTCACTTGACCAGGGCCCAGGCGTATCAGCACCGAAAACATAGACATTCCCCGGCACAATCACTGTCAGATCATGTTCAGACGCTACATCTATTACCTGCCGATGCAGATCAGGGACTTGCCGCGCCCAATCGGGATAAGGCGGATTCCAGGCATTCACGATAACGTCTGCCCCGCGCGCTGCCGTGCGCAATTCATCATTGCGGCGATCAAACCGGCGGACGGCCCAACCTGCATTGGAAAAAGCCTGAGAAGCATTGCGGCCAAAGCGGCCGTTGGCCCCGAGAATAAGTGCTGTTTGTGACATCGATCCCTCCATACAGCGCCAATCTATTCATTCATCTACTTTTGGAAATTGCCAAAAACTGCAGATTATGCATTCGTTTTTGAATGGCTAATTCTCTTCGACTTTCTGACTGGTCCTTGATCCAAAGCTTTCTGGCTGTTGCGGAAACGGGCTCATTATCCGCAGCCGCAAAGCAGCTTGGGCGCAGCCAGCCAACACTGGGGCGGCAGGTACATGCGCTGGAAGAAGAACTGGGCGTATCCCTGTTCGACCGACACGCACGCGGGTTGACCCTCAGCGAGGTCGGGCAGCAGGTGTTGCCGATGGCGCAACAGATGTACAGCGCGGTCAATGCGCTTGGGTTGACGGCAGCCGGGCAGGCTCAGCAGCTAGAGGGGTCAGTCAGGATCACCGCCTCGGTCTTTGTCTCTCACCATTTGTTGCCGCCGATACTGGCTACGATCCGAAAAGCGGAGCCGGCGATTCAATTGGATCTCGTCGCATCGGATGCGAGCGAAAACCTTCTGTTCCGCGAGGCCGACATCGCAGTACGCATGTATCGGCCGGAACAGGTAGACATCGTGGCAAAGCATATCGGAGAGGTCCCGCTGTGTTTCTGCGCCTCCCGGTCCTATCTGGATCGCGCCGGACGGCCAGAAACTCCGACAGAATTAATGCAGCATGACCTAGTGGGGTTTGACACCAACGAAGACATCATCACCGCCATGCGGAACAAGGGCTGGCCCGCCAGCCGGGACAGCTTTGCCACGCGCTGCGACAACCAAACTGCTTATTGGGAACTGATCCGTGCGGGATGCGGGGTGGGGTTCAGCCAACTCAGCATTGTGCAGGCTGATCCAGAGGTCGAGGTGTTGGACATCGATGTAAAGATACCAGTGCTGCCAGTCTGGCTGGCTGCCCCTCAGGCAATGCGACAAACCCCGCGCATTCGCAGGGTCTGGGATTTGCTGGCCGAAGGGTTGAAGGCTCGGCTGTAATGCCGCCTACAGCGCGCCGGTATAGGTGCCGCGCGCGGGATAGTTATTGGCCAGCGTGAATTTCAAACCGCCGACGATGTCGGACATTGGCGGACGCGCAAAAGGCGTTGTTTGTTGCCAAACGTAATAGAGGGTCTGATCGGGCTTGATGTAGAAATGCCCTGGTTCGGCGAATAACGCCGGTTCGGCACTACCTTCACGAGCCACCGAGATGTTCAGACCCCAGACATCCCGCGCATCGGCCATGGACAGGCCATACGCCACGCGCAGCTTCGAGACCCCGGCTTTCTCAACCGTTTCCGCCGCTCGTTCTCCGGTATCCGTGGTGATCATGATCACCTCGACCCCCAGTTCGGCGAAATCACCCAGTGCGGCTTCGACCTCACCCATCTGGCGAATGCAGATCGGACAGTGCAAGCCGCGATACTGAATCACCAGCGTGCCGTTTTCGCCTGCGTCACGCTCAAGATCAAAGGTGCCATGGCCTACAGTTTCGATTTTTAGCGATGGGGCCGGATTTCCGGGTGTCAGCATGTGGTTTCCTCGTGAATTGACGGGTTCGTCTCATTGACCCGATGCGCCGCAAACGCTAGGGCCTGTGCGACAAAACGCAAGGAGACTGTCGATGTCCAACCCCTCGCTCCTCATCCTGCCCGGAGACGGAATTGGCCCGGAAGTTATGGCCGAAGTGCGCAGAATCATCGATTGGTTCGGCACCAATCGCGGCCTTCACTTTGACGTGAGCGAGGATCTGGTCGGCGGTGCGGCTTATGATGCGCACGGGAAGCCCCTGTCGGATGATACCATGGCCAAGGCACAAGAGGTCGACGCCGTTCTTCTGGGTGCTGTTGGTGGCCCCAAATATGACGACCTGGACTTCAGCCTGAAGCCCGAGCGCGGCCTGCTGCGTTTGCGCAAGGAAATGGACCTGTATTCCAACCTGCGCCCAGCTCAGTGCTTCGACGCGCTGGCAGATTTCTCGTCGCTGAAGAAGGATGTGGTCGCTGGCCTCGACATCATGATCGTGCGCGAGCTGACCTCGGGCGTCTATTTCGGTGAGCCCCGCGGTATTTTCGAAGAAGGCAATGAACGCGTGGGCATCAACACCCAGCGCTACACCGAATCTGAGATCGAACGCGCCGCGCGTTCGGCTTTTGAGCTGGCGATGCGCCGCAACAAGAAGCTGTGCTCGATGGAAAAAGCCAATGTGATGGAATCGGGCATCCTTTGGCGCGAAGTCGTGACACGCGTCGGCCAGGAATACCCCGAGGTCGAGCTGTCGCATATGTATGCCGACAACGGCGCGATGCAGCTGGTGCGCGCTCCAAAGCAGTTTGACGTGATCGTCACCGACAACCTGTTTGGCGATGTGTTGTCCGATTGCGCCGCGATGCTGACTGGATCTCTGGGCATGCTGCCGTCTGCCTCGCTGGGCGCACCGATGGCCAATGGTCGCCCCAAGGCGATGTACGAGCCGGTACATGGGTCTGCCCCCGATATCACGGGTCAGGGCAAGGCCAACCCGATCGCCTGTATCCTTAGCTTCGCGATGGCGCTGCGCTACAGCTTCGATCAGGGCGACGAAGCAGGTCGTCTGGAAGCGGCGATCGAAAAGGTTCTGGCCGACGGCGTTCGCACGGCCGATCTGCTGGCCGAAGAAGGTATTCAGCCGGTATCGACCAGCGAAATGGGTGATGCAATTCTGGCAGCGCTGGACGAAAGCGTCTGATCTTACGATCATTCAGACATCAAAGGCGGTGCCCAGCGCACCGCCTTTTTTTTGTATGTCAGTTTCCGAAAATGTTGTTCAGCAGATTGTTGATCGCCTTATCCAAGCCCGTCTGTTTCTTACGGCGCTGTTGCTGCGGCTGAGCGGTTTTGACTGGTGGGTCCGGTGCCAGCATCGGCAATGGCGTGGGTGTCATTCCTTCCGTGACGCGCAACATCGTCTCTTTCCAAATCTCTGCCGGCAGCCCACCACCTGTCACGCCTGACAACGGTGTATTATCGTCATACCCCATCCAAACGCCCGTCACGTAATCCGCTGTGAAACCGATGAACCACGCATCCCTGGCGGCCTGGGTCGTGCCGGTCTTGCCCGCCACCTGCCAGCCCGGCAGCTTTGCACGCGCACCCGTACCTACGGAGACCACACGCTCCATCATCCAGGTCAGTTGCTTGGCGGCCTTGTCGTTGATAACGCGTTCACCGATGCCGGTTGTTGTGACCATGACGGGATCAGACTCACCCAGCAGCTTCAGTTCAGTCAGTCCATACGGCTCCACCGCTGAGCCGCCGTTCAGGATACCGGCATACGCGCCGGTCATCTCGATCAGAGTGCTTTCCGATGCGCCCAGCGCCAGCGCGAGCCCTTCGGCCAAATCACTTGAAAGGCCAAAACCGCTGGCAACGGTGCGGACATTATCAAGCCCAGAAATATCTGCCACTTTGACCGCTGGGATGTTCAATGAATTCTTCAGCGCATCCGCCAGTGTCACCCGGCCATAGAACTTGTGAGTGTAGTTCTTGGGGCACCACCGGCCCGAGCCTGCGATATCCCAGCAGGTCGGTTCGTCCATAACCGTATCCAACGGCGAATACCCCAGCTCCAACGCTGTCGCATAGACAAACGGTTTGAACGACGAGCCCGTCTGACGCAGAGCCTGCGTGGCCCGGTTGAACGCGCCTGACACACGGGTCTTGCGCCCACCGACCATACCGCGCACAGCGCCATCGGCGGACATCACCACAATAGCGGCCTGCGCTTTGGACCCTTCGCGCACTTTCTCCTGGAAGATGAACTTCAGTGCCTCTTCCGCCGAGGTTTGAATACGCTGATCCAGCGTAGTCCGGATCACCACGTCCTCGGTTGTGTTACGTGTGAAAAACTCAGGCCCACTGGCCATGACCCAATCCGCAAAATAACCACCTGCTCGGGCGGCGGCGGCTTCAGACAACTGCGCCGGGCGACTGCGCGCCTCGCTGGCCTGTGCGCCAGTCAGATAACCCTGATCCTCCATCAACCCGACCACCAGCCGCGCGCGGTTTTGAGACCTTTGCAGGTTGTTCGTAGGCGCATAGCGCGAAGGAGCTACCAGCAGCCCTGCCAGCATTGCTGCTTCGGCCGGAGAGACCTCGGCCGCCGAAATCCCGAAATAGCGCTGGCTGGCGGCTTCGAAACCGCGCGCTCCTGCACCGAGGAAGGCCCGGTTCAGATAGATCGTCAGAATTTCATCCTTGGAGTATTTGACCTCCATCGCGATTGCGTAAACTGCCTCTTTCGCTTTGCGCCAAAGCGAACCCTGACGGCAATCGGCTTCGTAAGCGGCCTCGGATTCCCAAGCGCTGGGATCATAAGGCACACCGAGACACAGCAGCTTTGCTGTCTGCTGCGTGATGGTCGAGCCTCCATGGCCCGACAACGGCCCGCGCCCTTCGCTCAGGTTAATGCGTACCGCGCTCGCGACACCGCGCGGGCTGACGCCGAAATGGCGGTAGAACCGCTTATCCTCGGTTGCGATCACGGCATTTTTGAGATGCGGCGAAACTGTATCCGCAGTGATCACGCCACCAAACTGATCGCCGCGCCAGGCGAAGACCTTGCCATCGCGATCCAGCAACGTCACCGAACCCTTGGCCCGCCCATCCAACAAGGCATCCACATCCGGTAGTGACGTGTAAACGACACCGACGGCCAGCGCCAACAACAGGCCCGCCACCGCACCAATCCGCCATGTGACGCCCCAGAACAGACGCCATAGCCAGCGGAACAGGCGGCGGAAAATACCACCGCCCTTCCCACCAGAACTGCGCCGTATTTTCTTCCGCGCCGTCTTGCGCGGAGCGGTTTTTCGGGCCGTCGACTTCTTACCAGCAGGTTTTGCAGCCCGCTTGGTCGCCGCAGGCTTTCGGCCTTTGGACGGGTACCTTTTATCCGCGACAAGGCGCGGTTTGCGACGGTTGGACTCAGTCATGCTCAAACTCTGCCCGGTTATGCTTTTGGGGCACCATACCCCGCTAGGCCAGTCATGTAGAGGTGTGAAATTCCGGTATTTCCCCTTACAGGTTTGCCTATATTTTCACCAAACAACGTATTTTGTGCAAAAATTGTGCATAATTGCTGATTTATTACCCTAATTCACCCTCCGAAAACGTTCCATCTGAACCTCCCTCGCGCATTTTTCTGCAGGTGCAAAATGCCGGGCCTTCCGGAGTAGTAGAGGGGAAAGACGTGAAACTGATCATTGCGACAATCAAACCGTTCAAGCTTGAGGAGGTGCGCGAGGCACTGACCAATGCAGGCGTGCGCGGCATGATGGTGACTGAGATCAAAGGGTTTGGCTCGCAATCGGGTCACACCGAGATTTATCGCGGCGCCGAATACGCCGTGAATTTCGTTCCCAAGATCAAGCTTGAGATCGTGGTGCCCGCCACCATGGCCGACCAGATCGTCGAGACCATCACCACAACCGCCAAGACCGGCAAGATCGGTGACGGCAAGATTTTCGTCCTCGATGTCGAGCAAGCCATGCGCGTGCGGACCGGGGAAACCAACGAAGAGGCGCTTTAAGCGCGCTCATTCACAATCACTCGAGGACTGACAATGAACCTGATGAAATCTCTCATCCCTGCCGCTGCGATCGTCGCACTGCCGCAGATGGGTCTTGCGCAAGAGGCCGCTACCGGCGAGCCCGCGCAACACACCCAATATATCTTCACCACGCTGCTGTTCCTGATGGGCGGCTTTCTGGTGTTCTTCATGGCTGCAGGCTTTGCCATGCTCGAAGGCGGGCTGGTGCGCTCAAAGAACGTCGCGATGCAGATGACCAAGAACATCGCGCTGTTTTCGATTGCCGCGATCATGTACTGGCTGATCGGCTTTAACCTGATGTATCCCGGCGACGGCTGGACCATTTCGGGCTGGCTGGGTCCGTTCTTCTCGACCACCGTGCTTGACCCGGTGGGCGTCGGTGCAGATGCAGCGGCACTCGACTACGCCTCGATCGGTTCGGATTTCTTCTTCCAGCTGGTCTTTGTCGCCGCAACCGCCTCGATCGTATCCGGCGCAGTGGCTGAGCGGATCAAGCTTTGGCCTTTCCTTGCCTTCGTTGTTGTCCTGACCGGTATCATGTACCCGATCTCGGGCTCGTGGCAGTGGGGCGGCGGTTGGCTGTCCGAAGCAGGCTTTTCAGACTTCGCTGGATCGACCATCGTGCACTCGGTTGGTGGCTGGGCAGCTTTGGCAGGTGCCCTCATCCTTGGGCCGCGCATTGGCAAGTACAAGGACGGCAAGGTGCATCCAATGCCCGGTTCGAACCTGGCTTTGGCCACTCTGGGTACCTTCATTCTGTGGCTGGGTTGGTTCGGCTTCAACGGTGGCTCGCAGCTGGCGATGGGCACTGTCGGAGATGTCTCGGACGTATCGCGCATCTTTGCCAACACCAACATGGCCGCTGCATCCGGCGCGGTTGCCGCCTTGATCATGACCCAGGTCCTATACAAAAAGCCTGACCTTACCATGGTGCTGAATGGCGCGCTGGCCGGTCTGGTCTCGATCACCGCTGAACCGCTGGCCCCAACCCTGTTTGGTGCGCTTTGGATCGGTGCTGTGGGTGGTATCATCGTGGTCTTCGCGGTTCCGATGCTGGACAAGTTCAAGATCGACGACGTCGTGGGCGCCATCCCGGTTCACCTGTTTGCCGGTATCTGGGGCACGATCGCCGTGATCTTCTACGGTGAAGCAAGCCTGATCACGCAGCTGACCGGCATTATCGCCTATGGTGTGTTCACCTTTGTCGGTGCGCTGATCCTGTGGACGATCCTGAAGTCGACCATGGGTATCCGTGTCAGCGAAGAGGACGAGATCAACGGACTCGACATGGCTGAACTGGGCATGGAAGCCTACCCTGAGTTCTCCAAAGGCTAATAGCCAACCAAGTACAAAAAAAAACCCGGGCGTTCGCGCCCGGGTTTTCCTTATTCAATAACGCCGTTCAGACGCCCACATCGACAATCGCCTGTGCCAGAATCGGCACCGTATTGGCATTCAACCCGGCGATGTTCAGGCGACTGTCACCGACCATGTAAATTCCGTGATCCGCGCGCAACTTTTCAACCAGTTCCGGGGCCGCGCCAAGGCGCGAGAACATGCCGCGGTGCTGTGCGACAAAACCAAAACGGTCCGACCCGCTGAGGCGCTGCAATTCGTCGGCCAATTGCTGACGCAGGCCAAGCATGGAAAGGCGAACCTCTTCCAACTCAGTCGCCCAGTCAGCGCGCAGAGCATCGTCATTCAGAATTGTCGTCACCACGCGTGCGCCGTGATCGGGCGGGAACGAATAGTTCTGACGATTCAGGAAGGCGAGCGTGGACTGATTCAACGCAGTCTGAGCCGGATCGTCGCTGATCGCCATCAACAGACCTGTCCGTTCACGGTAGACACCGAAATTCTTCGAACAGGACGCCGCGATCAGGCAGCGCTTGACGGAAGAAGCCACCAAACGGGTCGCCTGCGCATCCTCCTCCAGACCGTCGCCGAAGCCCTGATAGGCGATATCGATCATCGCCAAGAGGCCACGCTCGTTTATCAGGTTCACAACCTCCTGCCATTGCACCATGTTCAGGTTCGCACCGGTCGGGTTATGACAACAGCCGTGGAGAAGAACCACGTCACCCGCATTGGCGGTTTTCAGGTCCTCGATCATGCCATCGAAATCGACACCACGGGTTTCGCCGTCGAAATAGCGATATTGGACCGTCTCGATCCCCAGATAGTTCAGGATCGACAGGTGGTTCGGCCATGTGGGGTTCGACACGAACACGCGCGCCGTGGGGTTGGCCATACGGATCATCTCAAACGCCTGACGACAGGCACCGGTGCCACCGGGGGTGGCTACGGCTGCAATGTTGCCACGCGGGACAGAAGTTCCGAGAATCAAGTCGATCATCGCGTCTGCAAAGGCCGGATCACCAGCCAGACCTGTATAAGCCTTGCTCTCCTGCTCTTCGAGAATACGCTTTTCAGCTGCTTTCACCGCGCGCATCACCGGAGTGACACCCTCGGCGTTCTTGTAGACGCCAACACCCAGATCAATCTTCTGGTCGCGCGGGTCTTCGCGGTACGCTTGCATCAGCGCCAGGATCTTGTCGGCGGGCTGCGGTTTGAGGTTTTCGAACATCAGTTCTCTCCGGTTGCGACGGGCAGGGTTGGGAAGGCACCCCATTCAGCCCAGGAGCCGTCATAAAGCGAGTGGTCTTTCTTGCCCATTCGTTCCAGCGCAAGACTGAGGATCGCAGCAGTCACGCCCGACCCGCACGAGGTTATGGCTGGCTTCGACAGGTCCACGCCTGCACTTTCAAAAACCGTGCGGCAGTCTTCCGGCGATTTCATGGTGCCGTTCTTGTTCAACAATGTACCAAAGGGCACGTTGCGCGAGCCGGGAATATGACCCGAACGCAGGCCTTCACGTGGCTCGCTCCCTTTTCCGGCAAAGCGGTCGGCAGAGCGCGCATCGATGATCTCATGATCAGCCAGCTTGGCAGCGGCCGACACCTGCGTGACATCACGGACAAGGTGGTTCTGGACCCGAACGGTCATGTGGCGGTCCCGGATCACGGGCGGTAAATCCTCGATTTCGCGCCCTTCGGCCTGCCATTTGGGCAAACCACCATCGAGCACGGCAATGTTCTCCTGCCCCATCAAGCGGAACAGCCACCAAACCCGCGCAGCCGACATCAGGCCAGCACCGTCATAGACCACGACCTGATGGCCATCACCGACACCCATTGCACGCAGTCGAGACATGAATTTTTCGACCGGAGGTGCCATATGCGGCAGATCCGATCGATGGTCAGAAATCTCATCAATATCGAAAAAGCGCGCACCAGGGATGTGGGCCGCGTCATACTCTGCCTTGGCATCCCGCGCTTGCTGCGGCAAATACCACGACCCATCCAGTATCCTCAGATCCGGATCCTTGAGATGTGCGGCAAGCCATTCGGTAGAAACGAGGGTTTTTGGATCGTCCTGCATCTATGCCTCCCCTAAGCGAGCTTGGGTTTTCCCTATACTTGGCAGGATGCAGGTTCAAGGCTGGATAGCGCTAGCGCCCCGGCAGCGCTGGATTTATCGCACTCGACGCAGGCGAAAATACTGGATGATCCCTAGGACACTAATGATGATCCAGAACCCTTCGATCAGCATCGACGCCAGGTTGAAGTTCTGGAACAGTGATAAGACGATCAATACTGAGCCAACCAGATTGACTACTGGAAAAGCCAGATCGTCTGAGTTCATCATTCGCATCTGGGTCGCAAAATAAGCCGCAACCACGATCAATGCCCCGAAAGAGCCAATGGCATCCACGAAGGTCAGGCTGTCAATAAATGCGGTCATTGAGATGTTCGATCCTGCCCTGGAATCTCGGTTGCTTGCGAGTAGTGATGCATGTTGAGGAATGCTGCCCCCCGATCACCGGCGCGGTATCCATGCGGTAAATCAGCAGCGAAGCGCAACCCCTGCCCAGTTTGCAATGGAACCCAGTTCCCACTGCGCAATACGTCCAAAGTTCCGCTCAGAACAAAAACTTCTTCGGTTACACCTGCTGCATGGGCCGGAGATTCGTGGCTTTGATTGGGCGACAACTCGACATGAAATGTCTCTGCCCCTAATGCCGGGTCAAAGGGAAAGACGATCTTGACCTCGATGCTCCCCGGGAATGTCACGGTGCTGAACACATCGGTATCTGTGGTGTCGCGCATAGCAGCGGTGCCGATCAATGCGCTCAGCGGAAGCTGGAAGCCTTTCGCGATTTTCCACAAGGTCGCAATGGTCGGGCTTGATTCGCCGCGCTCGATCTGACCCAGCATTGCTTTACTGACCCCGGTAAGTTCCGCGACTTTGGACAGGCTTAGCCCTGATGCCGCTCGCACATCCCTTAATTTCAGCGTTAGTTCGTTCGATTCCATGCCCGCGCCCTGCGATTTGCCTTGTGCGTTATAACGTACATATGATACGTGCGCTATAACGCACACACCCAATATCGCAGCTTGGGCAATAGGGAAACAGCATCATGCCAATGTACCGATCCAGAACCTCCACCCATGGCCGCAACATGGCCGGTGCCCGCGGCCTGTGGCGCGCTACCGGTATGGGCGACGATGATTTCGGCAAGCCGATCATCGCCATCGTCAACTCGTTCACCCAGTTTGTACCCGGTCACGTCCACCTGAAAGACCTTGGCCAGATGGTCGCGCGCGAGGTTGAGGTCGCTGGAGGCGTTGCCAAGGAATTCAACACCATCGCAGTCGATGACGGCATCGCCATGGGCCATGACGGGATGCTCTATTCCCTGCCCTCGCGTGAGGTCATCGCGGATTCGGTCGAATACATGGTTAACGCCCACTGCGCAGACGCAATGGTCTGTATCTCGAACTGCGACAAGATCACGCCCGGCATGTTGATGGCGGCCATGCGCCTGAACATCCCTGCGATCTTTGTCTCGGGTGGACCTATGGAAGCGGGCAAGATCGACATCGCCGATCTGGACGCTAAGAAGATCGACCTTGTGGACGCGATGGTTGCTGCAGCGGATGACCGCTTCACCGACGAACAGGTGCAACACATTGAAGAAAACGCCTGTCCTACTTGTGGATCCTGCTCGGGCATGTTCACCGCGAACTCGATGAACTGTCTGGCCGAGGCTCTGGGTCTGGCGCTGCCGGGCAATGGCTCGACCCTGGCCACACATGCCGACCGTAAAGAGTTGTTCTTGGAAGCTGGTCGCCGCATCGTCGAGATCACCAAGCGCCACTATGATCTGGACGAGAAAGGCTTCCTGCCGCGTGAAATCGCCACGTTCGACGCGTTCGAGAACGCCATGAGCCTGGATATCGCCATGGGTGGGTCTACCAACACGGTACTGCACTTGTTGGCGATCGCACATGAAGGCGAAGTGCACTTCACCATGACTGATATGGATCGCCTGAGCCGTCAGGTGCCCTGTTTGTGCAAAGTCGCGCCCAACATCGAAAACGTGCACATGGAAGACGTACACCGCGCTGGCGGCATCTTCTCGATCCTTGGTGAACTCAGCCGCGCGGGCTTGCTGCATGAGGATTGTCATACGGTGCATTCGGGCACGATGGGCGAGGCTATTGCCAACTGGGACATCAAGATCGCCAACAACCCCAAGGCCCAGGACCTGTTCAAAGCGGCACCCGGCGGCGTGCGCACCACTCAGGCCTTCAGCCAGTCGAACCGTTACAAGGAACTGGATACCGACCGTGAGGGCGGTGTGATCCGCTCGAAAGAGCACGCATTCAGTCAGGATGGCGGTCTCGCGGTGCTGTTCGGCAACATCGCCCGCGATGGCTGTATCGTGAAAACCGCAGGTGTGGATGAGAATATTCTGAAATTCACAGGCTCAGCTTATGTCTGCGAGAGCCAAGACCAAGCCGTCAATGATATCCTGACCGGCAAGGTCAAGGAAGGTGACGTGGTGGTGATCCGCTACGAAGGCCCGCGTGGCGGGCCGGGTATGCAGGAAATGCTGTATCCGACTTCGTATCTCAAATCGAAAGGCTTAGGCAAAGCCTGTGCTCTGCTTACAGATGGACGATTCTCGGGTGGAACATCCGGTCTGTCGATCGGCCACGTCTCGCCAGAAGCCGCCGAGGGTGGCGAGATCGGCCTGGTGCAAACCGGGGACAAGATTGAAATCGACATCCCCAACCGCACCATTCATCTGGCGGTGTCCGACGAAGAGCTTGCGGCCCGGCGCGAAATCCAGGACGAAAAAGGTTGGCAACCCGCCAATCCGCGTAAACGCAAAGTTTCAACTGCACTTAAGGCATACGCCAAGCTGGCAACCAGTGCCGCAAAAGGCGCTGTCCGTCAGGTTTGATCCAATAAAAGCAGGGCTGCTCCCGCGCCCGCCGCGCGTTAACGGCTTCGCCGATAGCCCTTGCGGACTTGAGCCCGGTGCCGCGCTTTGCGCGGCGCCGAGCCCGACCAGAGGAAACGTCTCGTAAGAGGCGTTGATGATGGGCGGGAGCCACCAATACGATTTCAATCGCCCAGTTTTGCGTGAATTTCGTCGAGATCAATCTCGCCGACCGGCATCTTATTCGCTGGATTTTCGAAATCGTATTTGAACAGTTCAAAATCCTGTTTGTAGATTTCATACACCAGATGCATCGACAGGTCGTCGAAGTAATCCTCGACCGGATGCTCACGTTTAGGTCCGTGCCCTTCGGATTCGTTGAATCTTGGAACTTCAGACAATGTCACGGGGTGCGCGGTTTCAAGATGATCCAGAACCCCCTGCATGCCATCATTGAACTTCTCGGTCCAGAATATGCGATCATACCGCCCGCCATTTGCGATCAGCGTCGAGACATGCCCCGACATGGCCGACCAGTGAATGTCGGGATCCATCGGACGACGCCAGCGGATCGTGTCGCGTGCGAATAAAAGGAACCGGCGGAAACTGGCAATCTGGTCAAACTCGCCCTTGCCGTCATCACCACCGACTTCGATTCCATAGTTGTAAATCAGCGTTGGCACTAGATTGCCGCGATAGCGTTTGCCGTTGCGCTGAATACCGCAGATCTTGTCAAAAAAGGAGCTAAGAATGCGTGTGTAGGGATTACGCACGCAGGTAAACGTATACGACTGGTGCGATTTCACGTTTCTGGCAATCGGATCCTGGCTCGTGTTAAAGGCCCACTTGTGCATGCCATCTTTGGCATCGTGAATATCGCCATCAAAGAACCTGCCGTGGTCCGAGAAATACATGATCTGCCCGATCGTCGAACAGGCACATTTCGGCACGACACGGTAGACCATGTTCTGACTCTCGGTCATCCACGTTCCGGGAAAACCCATCTGCTGCGCCTCCTTCGCCGGCCGGGATTCTGGTCGATCCCTCGGCTCATGCCGCCAAAAAACCAAAATTATTCTGTTTATTCAATCGCTCATCCTCAGTATCACGGTTGCAAACGGGCAGAAACGGAAATTACGAAGCGCTGATGGCAAAGATTGCCTATATTTTGCTGTGTCACAAAGACCCTGATGCGATCATTGCGCAAGCCGGGCAGCTGACGGCTGCCGGCGATTGCATGGCAATCCATTTTGATGCCAGCGCGAGCGATGCAGACTACGCGCGGATACGCGAAGAACTCAGCGATAATCCCAACGTCACTTTTGCGAAGAAGCGGATCAAATGCGGATGGGGTGAGTGGTCTTTGGTACAAGCCACGCTCAATGCGCTTAAGGCAGCTGTGGATCAGTTTCCCAGGGCCACCCATTTCTACATGCTGTCAGGCGACTGCATGGCAATCAAGACCGCCGAGTATGTTCACAGCTTCCTCGATGAACACGATATGGATTTCATCGAGAGCCACGACTTCTTCGAAAGTAACTGGATCAAGACCGGCATGAAAGAAGACCGGTTGATCTATCGTCACTATTTCAACGAACGCAATCAGCCGCGCCTGTTTTACACCGCATACGAGATGCAAAAGCGTTTTGGTCTGACCCGCGAGGTTCCGGCTGACATTCAGGTCATGATCGGCAGCCAGTGGTGGTGTCTGCGCCGTCGCACTGTCGAAATGATCCTTGAGTTCCTGCGCCAACGCCGCGATGTGGTCCGTTTCTTCGCGACAACCTGGATCCCGGATGAGACGTTCTTTCAAACTCTTGTCCGCCATCTCATCCCGAAACAGGAAATTGAGAACCGTACGCTGACATTTTTGATGTTTTCCGACTACGGCATGCCTGTCACTTTCTACAATGACCACTACGATATGCTGTTGGGACAGAAATACCTGTTCGCCCGTAAGATCAGCCCCGAGGCCCATGAGTTGAAGGAACGGTTGGGTCAACTTTATGCCAGCGAAGGGGTCACGTTCCACATCTCGGACGAAGGGCGCAACCTGTATCATTTCCTTGCCGGTCGCGGCCGGGTTGGACGACGTTTCACTCAGCGATTCTGGGAGGTTGGCAATACTCTGGGCCCAGAACGTCAGGCGTTTCTGATTGTTTGCAAGAAATGGCATGTCGCCAAACGGCTTGTTGATCAGATCGCTTCGGAAACCACCATTCCCTGCATCGAATACATCTATGACGAGCAGGATACACCACTGCCCGATCTAGGTGGAATTGAGACGACCCTGATTAAGCGGTCGCGCCACCGGCGAGCCGTTGCCCGAATGCTGTTTGATTATTTCCAAAGCGACAGGCTCGTACTCTGCGTTGATCCGGCCAATCTGGACGTCATTCAGGATTTCTGTGCAGACCAGGCCCAAACACGTGTTCTTGAAATCGAATGTGCTTATTCAGATGAATATCTGACGGGCCATGCCCACCGCGTCGGTCTTGCGGGCGAGAACAGCTCAAAAGCTTCTCTTGAGCGACTGTTACCGACCCTTCGCAACGCGCTGGCTTACGAATCCGAATTGATCCGCGGAACCCAAAGTGATGGACTGCTCCATTTACGCGAAGCGGTGGAGCGCTCGGAGAATGAGGCGATTATCGCAGAATTTCTGGGAGTCAGTGCCGATCAGGCCAAGGCGATCATGCAACTGGATTACCTGTTCGCAGATTGAAACCGGCGGCGCGATTAGGCGCCGCCGGACATTCGAGTTCAAATGTCAAATTTGACGCCCTGCGCCAATGGCAATTCTGCTGAATAGTTCACTGTGTTGGTCTGACGGCGCATGTAGGCTTTCCAGGCGTCCGATCCGCTTTCGCGCCCGCCTCCGGTTTCCTTCTCGCCACCGAAGGCACCGCCGATCTCTGCCCCCGATGGGCCGATATTTACGTTGGCGATCCCGCAATCCGATCCGGCTGCGGTCAGAAACTGTTCGGCTTCACGCATATTCAGAGTAAAGACGCAGGACGACAAACCTTGCGGTACGTCATTCTGAATATCCAGCGCGTATGCAAAATCGTCATAGCCCATGACATAAAGGATCGGTGCGAAGGTTTCAGTTTTCACCATTGCAGTTTGGCCAGGCATCTCGACGATCGCAGGCTCCATATAGACGCCACCCGGCACGCCCTCAGTCACACGCTTACCACCAAACACCGATCCGCCTTCAGCTTCTGCAGCTTTGAGCGCTGCGGTCATCGCATCACCCGAAGCTTCATCAACCAGTGGACCAACCAGAGTGCCCTCGGCCAGCGGATCGCCAATTGGCAAACCAGCATAAGCTTTCTTAAGGCGCTCAACCAGTTCCTCGCGGATCGAGTTGTGCACGATCAGCCGACGCAACGTAGTGCAGCGTTGACCCGCTGTCCCAACAGCTGAGAACACAATCGCCCGGACTGCCATCTCCAGATCGGCCGAAGGGCCGACGATCATGGCGTTGTTGCCCCCGAGTTCCAGAATGCACTTGCCAAAGCGCTGCGCCACAACAGGTGCAACTGCGCGACCCATCCTTGTCGAACCCGTTGCTGAGATCACCGGCACATGTTCGCTGGAGACCAAGGCCTCACCCAGCGCAGCCCCACCGATCAAGGTTTGCAGCAGGCCATCGGGCGCATCTCCAAACCGAGCCAACGCACGCTCAAAAATCTTCTGACAGGCCATCGCTGTCAGCGGTGTCTTCTCGGAGGGCTTCCAGATCACCGGATCACCGCAAATCAGCGCCAGTGCCGCGTTCCAAGACCATACTGCTACGGGGAAGTTAAAGGCCGAGATCACACCCACAGGTCCCGCCGGATGCCATGTCTCCATCATCCGATGGCCAGGCCGTTCCGAGGCAATGGTCAGACCATAAAGCTGCCGCGACAAACCTACGGCGAAATCACAGATATCGATCATCTCCTGCACTTCACCCAAACCTTCCGAGGTGATCTTGCCCGCCTCCCAACTGACCAGCGCGCCAAGGTCGTCCTTGGCGGCCCGCAGCTCGTCGCCCAGCAGGCGGATCAGCTCACCCCGGCGCGGTGCCGGCACAACGCGCCATGCTTTGAACGCCGACTTCGAGCGGGCAAAGATTGCCTCCATCACGGATAACGGAGTTTCGTGCACCTCAGCCAATAATCTGCCATCAATCGGAGAGGTCACGCGCAGCGACCCGCCGGTCAATTCCGCCGCAGTCAGGTCCAAGTTCGCAAGCGTGGTTTCAGCAGTCATTACAACGTCTTTCATATCTCAGGCAGCCTTGTTTTGTTCAGTAACATCACCAGCGCGATAAAGCCGGCCAAATTCAGTGTTCAGGAAATCGGAAAGCTTCACTTGCTCTTGTCGCACGAAGCCTTTCGTCGGAAGCACGCCAGTCCGCATCAAATCGACGACACCCAGCACACCCGCAGCAGTGGTGACCTGGATCGCGCTCCAAACCTGTCCATCGATTGTGCGAGCAAAGGATTTGTTGATCAGGGATTTCTCGCGCAGCGCACCATCGACGAGACCCTTCGCTGTGCAGTAGACCAGTACAACATCCTGATCTGTGCGTGGCAAAGCTGTCTCGAATATCTCCTTCAGCAGATCCCGCCGACGCTCCAGGCCCAGATCATTCAGCAGCAGGCGCAAAATATCCCGATGTCCGGGATAGCGGATCGATCGATAGGACACTGCCTGCGCCTTGCCTTCCAGCGTTTCGGGCAAAGTGCCCAGTCCACCTGATGTGTTGAAGCATTCATACTCCACACCATCATGTCCAATCAGCTCATAGTCTTCGAGTGCAGCGGTCTTCACCCTTGCACCGTTCACTATCGCATCGCACGGATTGCAATATTCATTGATAAGCCCGTCTGTCGACCAGGTCAGATTGTATTTCAACGCATTGGTCGGATAGAGAGGTAGCGCCCCGACCCGCATATGCAGACTATCGATTTCATCGAATTCCGCCGCCAACGCGGCGCCGGCGATCCCGACAAATCCCGGTGCTAGACCGCATTGCGGCATGAATGCAGTATCACTGTTTTTCGCTAGCTCGCGCACCGCATTGGTGGCGGCAACGTCCTCGGTCAAGTCAAAGTAGTGCGCCCCGACAGCTTTTGACGCGCTTGCAATTGCTGGTGTCAAAAAGAACGGAGCGGCAGATATGACCGCATCAAACCCCTCGAGGCCTTTTTGCAAATCCGAACGGTTGCGCGCGTCGATCTGCCGGGTCGAAATGCCTCGTTTAGTGAATGCAGCCAAGGCCGCGAGCTCGTGATCAGCGACCGTCACCGAATAATGTGTCGAGATCTTCAACAGGGTAGCGATCATCTGACCGATGTTTCCCGCACCGACGATGCAAATTTTCCAGCTCAAAACGCGCCTCCATACTTCGTTTCTTTTTAGTATTGCGCGCAACTTGTCCGAATTGCAGATATCATCTTGACGATACTACAATGACATCCGTCATTACGACGGCTTTTTCGACAAAGTGAAAATTTAGTAACCCGAGAAGGCGGGATTAGCTGCCGTACGCTCCGCATGCTTCCACGGAGCTTCCAGTTGTGTTGGCACAAATAGGAACACCTCCCGGAGGCTGTGCGTAAACATCTGGCATTGCTTAGTATTTTTGTTTGCGGTAGTAGGATTTGAACCTACGACCTTCAGGTTATGGGTCTGACGAGGTGAAGACGTTAAGCGATTGGTCCAGTGGATCAATGGTAGTCTGAACGGGCTGATCTGGGATTTTCCGACACTGGTTGCGGGAGCAGGATTTG
>JBFOLN010000027.1:0-88054 GCA_040829945.1 Ruegeria sp. | reverse complement strand
TGAGCGCGAAGGCCGCCGCGAGCGCCGCTGATCAACGCCTGACGAAAGGACATAAACCATGGCCGCAAAACCATTTTTCCGCCGCCGCAAGGTCTGCCCGTTCTCGGGTGAGAACGCGCCGAAAATCGACTACAAAGACACACGTCTGCTGCAGCGCTACATCTCTGAGCGCGGCAAGATCGTACCTTCGCGCATCACCGCCGTTTCGGCGAAAAAGCAGCGTGAACTGGCCCGTGCTATCAAGCGCGCCCGCTTCCTCGCTCTGCTGCCCTACGCCGTGAAGTAAGGAGAGACTGACATGCAAGTTATCCTTCTGGAACGCGTTGCGAAACTGGGTCAAATGGGCGACGTCGTTGACGTCAAGCCCGGCTACGCCCGCAACTTCCTGCTGCCCCAAGGCAAAGCGCTGAGCGCGTCGAACGCCAACATCGCATCGTTCGAAGCCCAGAAAGCCCAGCTTGAGGCACGCAACCTGGAAACCAAGAAAGAAGCTGAAGCACTGGCTGAAAAGTTGGACGGTCAGCAGTTCATCGTGATTCGTTCGGCATCGGATGCCGGCGCTCTCTACGGCTCGGTCACACCTCGTGACGCCGCAGACGCTGCAACCGAAGCTGGTTTCACTGTCGACAAGAAACAGATCGCCCTGATCGCCCCGATCAAGGAACTGGGTCTGCACTCGCTCGCGGTCAAACTGCACCCCGAGGTCGAAGTCGAGATCAAGATGAACGTCGCCCGTTCGGAGGAAGAAGCCGAACTGCAGGCATCGGGCAAATCGATTCAGGAACTGGCTGCTGAAGAAGAAGCTGCTGCTGAATTCGAAATCGCCGAACTGTTCGACGACATCGGCTCTGCTGCTTCGGAAGACGAAGAACTGGTTGCCGAAGAAGCTCCGGCCGAAGAAGACGAAGCAAAAGCCTGATCCGGCTGCATCTCAAATGAAATCAAAGGGCCGTGCGTTTGCGCGGCCTTTTTTCTGCGGACAAGCAAAATTTAGCCCGATTGCTCTCCTGGCCTTGCGAACAGGTGAAGGTTTCATATCATCCCCTCTCGCAATCCGGAGTACATACATGAAGCCTCTCCTTCGCCGCAGCGTTTTGACCTTATTGCTGATGGCTCCCATTGCTGCCTGTGGCGGCCCCGACATCTCGGGCACCGGCGACGCTTTTGATCCGCCGCTTTATCCTAATGAAACGCCTGAACTTCGCGCCTCCATCAACAAATGGGCCGATCACTACGAACTCCCACGCGAATTGGTGCACAAGCTGGCCATCCGAGAAAGCACACATCGGCCTTGGGCGGTCAATCGACCCTATTACGGCCTGCTGCAAATTCTGCCCGCCACAGCGCGATCGATGGGGTATACCGGGAACGCCGAAGGCCTGCTGGATGCCGATACCAATCTTGAGTTTGCTGGAAAATACCTTCGCGGTGCCTGGCTTTTATCTGATGGCGATCAGCAACGCGCCATATTTCTCTACGCCAAAGGCTTTTATCCCGAGGCGAAGAAAAGAGGGATGTTGGTCGAAACCGGTCTGGTTTCCGCCACAGAATAGGCATCTAAAATTCGCAATTCCCCTGTAAAGCACATACATAATCATCGAAAAGCTACGGCGAATCCCATGACCAACGGTACAACTCTGACGATAAAACCTGTTACGGGCGTTAAAAAGTGTGCGTGAAAGGCACATTTGCCTGTAAAAGGCAGACATTTCCCACATCTTCTTGTCATAACAGACGAAATGTGGTGTGCTGCTTGACGTCAGGGAAGACAGTATCATTTTCCTGGCCAAAGGGATCCGCCCGCTCACTCGGGTCTAACTGGTCGTTACCGTATGGATATTGTTGATCTCAGCACCCTTCCCGAACAGGATTCTCGGTATGACGAGTTCCTGCGTCAGGTCTGTGACAAGTACGAAATGGACCACGCAGCATACGCAGGTATGAACCCGGCGGCTGGTACTATTCACGGCCATGTGACCTATGGGGATGACTGGAAGGTCCACTATCAGGAGCAAGGCCTGCACCTTATCGATCCCACTTTGCATATGAGCCAGCGCAGTATTGCTCCGGTCGACTGGAGTCGCCTTGAACGCGGCAAGGACTTCCAGCGTGTGTTCCGTGATGCACATGATTTTGGCATTCCAGATCAGGGCATTACCATACCGGTGCGCGGCCCGTACGGAGATATAGGCCTGTTGAGTGCAACTCGCGCGTGCAGCCGGGATGAATGGAAGAAGCTGGTTTCCGGCGTGATCAGTGATCTACAGTCGTTGGCCGTGCACATTCACGACAACGTCATGACGTCGGATACGATAAGCCGGATGCTGTATCACCCGACCCTCTCCAGCCGCGAACTGGAGATTTTGCAATGGGCCGCCGCTGGAAAGTCACAGCAGGATATCGGCGATATCTTGTCGATCTCGCACCGTACAGTTGAAGTACACTTGCGTTCTTCGCGTGAAAAGCTTAATGCGCTCACCACTCCGCAAGCGGTCGGTCGTGCCATCGGAATTGGGCTAATCTACCCTGGATAAAGCCAAACCTTTCCAAAATCAGGCATAAAAATGCCAATATTACGGGAAACCCCCAATAGATTCGCTTTCGAATCCGAGTAACGTCTTAGCTACAGACAGACAGATCACTCGAAGGGGGTTAACATGATTTTGGTAGTTGATGGGCTGAACAGACATCTGTTCACTGAAGTTCTTGACGATATGTTCGAACTGCGCGCTCGGGTTTTTGGCGGGCGACTTGGCTGGGACGTAAATATCGAAGACGGTAAGGAAATCGACCAGTTCGATCATCTGGATCCTGCATATGTAATCGGTCTCGACGATGAGGGGAACGTCGTAGCCGCAGTACGTGCACTCCAGACCACTGGCCCGCACATGCTTTCGGATGTGTTCTCGGACATCTTATGCGGCGAGGCACCAATGCGCAGCGCGACCATGTGGGAATCCACCCGCTTTTGCGTCGACACGCAGCGACTGACACGCGGTAAAGAAAAGAACTCGGTTTCTTACGCAACGTGTGAGTTGATGATCGGATCCCTGGAATACTGCCGAAGCGCGGGTATTCAGGACATCATCACTGTAATTGACCCGGTTATGAATCGCGTCCTGAAACGCTCGAACTGTGCACCCTACGACTATGTGGGCGAAACCGTTCCGATGGGTAAAGTTCCGGCCATGGCGGCCCTACTGGATTGCACCGAAGAAAGAATTTCAGGCCTTCGTGAATTCGCAGACATCCACCACGATGTCTTTATCGAAGAAGAAAAGGCGTTGGAGTTCTTCGAGGCCAAAAAGGCTGCAAAACTCAGCCCTGCAAATCGAGACCACAAGCCGCTCACCGATCTTGAGAAGTACTTTGTCGAACAGATGAGTGCGGCTAAGTCGGAAGAGGAAAGACAGGCAGTGCTGAAACTGATCGAGGCGCTGTCCGACACATTCACCCCAGAGCAGAAGACCGCTCTGTTACAGACCCCCCGTGCTTTTGCTCATGAGGCCTGACCCCCTCACCTCATAGTACAAAGCCACCCATGCGGAGCCGTCTAATTCGAGACGGCTCCGCTTTTTTTGTGGCCCCAATTGGGGCTGGAAGAGGATTATTCCTCTTCCAGTGCCTCAACGGCTTTCTGCAGATCGTCTTTGCTGACTTCTTTGTCCGCGACCTGAGCCAGCTCGACGATGTAGTCGACAACCTTGTCTTCGAAGATCGGTGCGCGCAGTTGCTGCTGCATCTGAGCGTTCTGCTGCACGAACTCGAAGAACTGGCGTTCCTGACCCGGGTACTGACGTGCCTGGTTCATGATCGCCTGGGTCATCTCGGCGTCGGTGACTTCAACCTCCGCCTTTTGGCCCAGCTCAGCCAGCAGCAGGCCCAGACGCACGCGGCGCTCGGCCAGCTTGTTGTGCTCATCTGTGGGTTCGACCGGATCGTGATCGTGGCCTTCGACGTCAGGGTTTTCCTCGTGCCACAGCTGATGCGCAATCTGCTTGGCTTCGGCTTCCACCAGTGACGGCGGCAGGTCGAACGATACCTTCTCATCCAGCACGTCAAGCAGGGCCCGCTTCATGACAGCGCGCGAAGCACCGGCATATTCGGCTTCCAGACGCTCGGCGATCTGTGCTTTAAGCCCAGCCAGATCTTCAGCACCGAACTTCTTTGCCAACTCATCGTCAACCTCGGCTGCGACAGGCTCTTTCACCTCTTTGATGGTGCAGTTGAAAACGGCGTCTTTGCCGGCCAGATGCTCGGCACCGTATTCTTCGGGGAAGGTGACGTTGACGTCTTTTTCTTCCTCAGCCTTCACACCAACCAGCTGCTCTTCAAAACCGGGGATAAAGCTGTTCGAGCCCAGAACCAGCGGGTAATCTTCGGCCGAACCACCTTCGAACTCTTCGCCATCAACTCTACCGACAAAGTCGAACACGATCTGGTCGCCGTCTTTGGCTTTCGAGCCCTTGCGGCGCGCTTTGAAGTTCTGAGCGGTTTCAGCCAAATTGTTGAGAGCTTCCTCAACAGCTTCATCGTTGGCTTTGACAACCAGCTTTTCCAGCTCAACCGATTTCAGGTCAACTTCCGGGATCTCAGGCAATGCCTCATAGGACATCGCTACTTCGACGTCGTCGCCTTCTTTCCAGTCCTCATTGGTCATCTTGACCTCGGGCTGCAAAGCAGGACGTTCACCGCTGTCCTCAAAGTGCTGGTTCATCGCACCGTCGATGGTTTCCTGCATCGCTTCGCCAAGCAGGCGCTGGCCAAACTGCTTTTTCAGCAGTGCCATCGGCACCTTGCCTTTACGGAAACCCTTCATCTCAACTTCGGGCTGCGCTTCGGTCAGCTTTTCGTTAACCTTGTCGTCCAGCTCGGCTGCGGTCACAACGATGTTGTAGCCGCGTTTCAGACCTTCGTTCAGCGTCTCGGTAACCTGCATTATGGTAGTCCCCATAGGATTCGGGGCGCGCAAAACGGGCGCGCCGGGCAAATTTGACGCCTTCTATTTGCCCAGCCGCCTGCGTGCAAGAGGCAAAGGCCTTTTCAGCCCGGTTTTGCCCATATCACAGACGAAAAAATGCCCCGGCGCAGGCCGGGGCATTCGATCATCGCCGCAATGCGAAATCAGAACTTCCAGCGGGCACCCAGTACCCAAGCTTCGTTGTTGTCAAACGAAGCACCATCTTCGAAATCGTGATTGCGATATTTCAGGTAGGCATCGGTGTTGATGCTGTTGATACGCTGCACTACAGCGATACCCCATGCATCTGTGCTTGAGCCATCGTTCTCAAAATCAGAGCCCGAGAAGTAGTCGATACCGATGCCGGTCTTGCCCCAGGATATCCATTGATCCTCGTACGCGATCTTGCCGTAGAAGTAGTTCGGGTCAGACGCACCATCAGCATCATTATCGCGCGTGCCTGCGGCAACGGTAAAGCTCAGGCCACTTTGCAGCAGAACTGAGGCCGACCCGATAGTATCTTTGCGATCTCCCGAGCCATCATCTGCCGAGCGAACCGCATAAGCCAATGCCGCAGCAAACTCGACCCCGCCACCGAAGGTGTTGTTATAGCGTACGCCGATGTCGTAATAGTCGTCGTCATCGCTGCTGGACAGAATGTTCTGACCGTATGCAATACCACCCGTGAAACCGCTGAATGACGGAGTATCGTAGCGAACGCGACCACGACGAGCACCGTCAAAGTTGCTGCTGGAATCGCCAACGGTAATATCGCTCAGAATGCCGTCAGTACCACGGTAGAAAAACCCACCATTCTCATCGTTGGTGAAAGAGTAAAGTACGGTTCCGGCATACGACAGATCGACTTCGGCAGCGCCATCCGAAACCATGCTGCCCTGACCGGCTGAGAATTTACCCCAGTCACCTGCAAGCGCAAAATCGACATGGCGGATATCTTCACGGGTCCAGCCACTGAAATCGGTGCCCAGCTGGTTCCACTCGCTTGAATTCGGCAGGCCAAGCCCGGTTTCAAAACGGAAGGTGAAATCGTTGCTGCCGAAAGGCTGCAACAGTTCCAACCCGACGCGGCTGTTCGACAAATCGTTGTCCAGTACACGGGTCTCGGTCTCTTCTCCGTCATCAACCGAGATCAGAGCAGGGTGCAACTGGCCATAAAGCAGGACATAGCCGCCGGTGTTGTTTTCATATTTCAGTTCGGCTGCAGCCGGTATCGCGGTTGTTGCGACAAGCGCCGCTGCTATCGAAGTCAGCTTAAAATTCACTGTCATGTCGTTCACCATTGATTGGTCATGTTTTTTGATACTGCCGATATGTTCTCGAGGTGTAAGGGTTCCAATGATCGCTGAGCCTAATAAGCCCAGCATTGTAATTCTGCCACAGGTCACACCGAGACAATCAAATAAAACACATTATTATCAAAGTCTTGAATGGGGCTCGAGGGAACACCCGGCGACCCTGCAAGACAATTCTGGCGCTGTGCGTTGTGGCTTGCAAACACCGGCTATGCACCCACCGGGACAGAGCGGCGAAACCTTGCCGCTTTACCCCACAATCGGCCAATTTTTGCTCATAAAACTCAAATATTAGAATGTCTGAAAACTGCAGGAACCTGCTCGGGCAAATCTTCAGCAATCAACCCCGGGCCAAATTGCCTTGCGCATTCCACATGCAGCCATGCGGCAAACTCAGCAGACTGCATCGGAGGCAGGCCGCGCGCCATCAAACCGGTGATGAACCCGGCCAACACGTCGCCTGACCCCGCTGTGGCCAACCAGGGCGCGGAGCGATCATAAAGCGCAGCATTGATCGAACACCGCCCGTCCGGTGCGGCAATCACTGTATCGGGACCCTTGTAAAGAACGACGCAGCCGGCCTGTCTGGCCGCTGCACGTACGGCATCCACCTTAGAATAGCCCGGCCCCTCTTCCGGCGCCCCAGATAGTGTTTCAGCAATCTCGGGGAACAGTCGCGAAAACTCACCCCCATGCGGTGTCAGAACACATCTGTCATGCAGCACATTCAATAACGCGGCAGGCTCGTCCGCAAACGCCGTCAGCGCATCAGCATCCAGCACCGTTGGACGCCCCGCTTCCAGCGCCACAGGAACCAATTTCTGCGCACGCTTCATCCCCAGACCGGGACCAAGGCACAGCGCACTTAGCCGTGTGTCCCGCAATATGTCGGATAAATTTTCTTCTTCCTCAATCCGCTGGAGCATAAGAGCGGTGATCTGACTTGCCACCTCCATCAGCGCAGCAGGTGGTACGCCCAAAGTCACCAAACCCGCACCAACCCTCAGCGCCCCTCGGGCTGCTAGCCGCGCTGCGCCTGTCTTTCCTGCGCCACCTGACAGGATCAGGGCGTGCCCATGAGAGTACTTGTGGGCGCTGTCCGCCTTCCCAAAATCGGAGCCTGTGGCACTTACCAGTTTGACGGCATCGCTGACCTCTCCCGTCAAACCAATGTCCTTGACCACCAATCGGCCGCTCTTGGCTGGCCCCAGACCTAAATAATGTCCCAGCTTTGCGGTATGGAATGACACCGTCAGCCCTGCCCAAATTGTCGCGGTGTTTTCGGCAAGTTCCCTACCACTATCGGAGCAAAGGCCCGACGGAATATCAACAGACACTGTTCTCTCAGTGATGCGTGGGTCAGAAGCGCTCGCCAGAGCCCACTTCAGCGCATCCCCCTCAAGCGGTCGTCGCAATCCCGTTCCAAACAACGCATCCACATACAGATCTGCTTCGTGTTCGACCTGCGTCACCTCGGCAAACGGATGAACTGCCCCAAGACCAGACCATAGCGAAAAGTTCGTCCGCGCATCAGGCGGCAACTTGTCGGGATCACCCAATAAGTAGACCTCGACCACCCACCCTTGCTCGTGCAAAAGACGCGCGACGACAAACCCATCACCCCCGTTGTTTCCCGGGCCGCACAGCACAACCGCGCGCAGCGGGGTCTTTCCAATTGATCCTACTTCTTCTGGTGAGTGCGAGGGTCCTGCCCCTTGCCTTCGCAAGGTTGGCCATGTTTCGAATACCGCTTCGACAACGCCACGCCCTGCCCGCTCCATCAACTCCAGCCCGGTAACCTCGCCCGAGTCCATGGCCGCCTGTTCAAGTGCCCGCATCTGTGCCGCTGTCAGCAATTCTTTCATCTCAAGCCCTCGTGCGATTCACTTCTGATTACATTTTGTGCAAATCGATCAAAATTTCATCTACCGCCCAATTTCGCCGCATCACAAACCAACCAAATCCGCAGTCCCATTGCCGCCCGATCTTAGACGTGATCATTGCCATCGTGACAACCATGCAAGGTGAGCCGGAATGAAAAAGATCGAAGCGATCATCAAGCCGTTCAAACTGGACGAAGTGAAAGAGGCGCTGCAGGACGTTGGCGTTCAGGGCCTCAGCGTGATCGAGGTGAAAGGCTTTGGCCGTCAGAAAGGTCACACCGAACTCTATCGTGGCGCGGAATACGTCGTCGACTTTCTGCCCAAGGTAAAGGTCGAGGTCGTACTGGATGACGATCAGGTCGACTCCGCAATCGAGGCAATCATCGGAGCCGCAAAAACCGATAAAATCGGCGATGGCAAGATTTTTGTCTCACCCGTCGAACAATCTATTCGCATCCGTACCGGCGAAACCGGTTCGGAAGCCCTGTAACAGAACCATCTTCAAATCAGAGGAAACAAGAGAATGAGCAAGGACGCAGTTCTTCAGCTGATCCGGGACGAGGATGCCGAATATGTCGACATCCGTTTCACCGACCCGCGCGGTAAACTTCAGCACGTGACGATCATGTCTGACCAGGTTGATGAAGACTTCCTGGAAGAAGGCTTTATGTTTGACGGCTCGTCGATTGCCGGATGGAAGTCGATCGAAGCATCGGACATGAAACTGATGCCCGACACCGACAGTGCCTATGTCGATCCGTTTTATGCGGAAAAGACCATCTGCCTGCATTGCTCGGTCGTGGAACCCGACACAGGGGAAGCCTATGAGCGTGACCCGCGTGGCACCGCTCAGAAAGCCGAAGCGTACCTGAAGGCTTCCGGTATTGGTGATGCGGCCTATATGGGTCCTGAGGCCGAGTTCTTCCTGTTTGACGATGTTCGTTTCTCGAACAGTATCAACAAGGTATCCTACGAAGTTGATGCGACTGACGCATCGTGGAACACCGACACCGAATACGAGATGGGCAACATGGGCCATCGTCCGGGCGTCAAAGGTGGTTACTTCCCCGTAAACCCCGTTGACGAAGCGCAGGACCTGCGTTCGGAAATGCTGTCGACCATGAAGCGTCTGGGCATGAAGGTTGACAAGCATCACCACGAGGTTGCTTCGTGCCAGCACGAGCTGGGCCTGATCTTCGACAGCCTGACCAAGCAGGCCGACGAGCTGCAGAAGTACAAATACGTCATCCACAACGTTGCACACGCTTACGGTAAATCGGCCACGTTCATGCCGAAGCCGATCGCAGGTGACAACGGCACCGGAATGCACGTCAATATGTCGATCTGGAAAGACGGCAAGCCTCTGTTCGCTGGCGACAAGTACGCTGATCTGTCGGACGAAGCGCTGTATTTCATCGGCGGCATCCTGAAGCACGCCAAGACCCTGAACGCCTTCACCAACCCGGCGACCAACAGCTACAAGCGTCTGATCCCGGGCTTCGAGGCCCCCGTTCTGCGTGCCTATTCGGCCCGCAACCGTTCGGGTTGTGTACGAATTCCGTGGACCGAAAGCCCGAAAGCCAAGCGCGTCGAGGCCCGCTTCCCTGATCCGGCCGCAAACCCATACCTGGCGTTTGCCGCTCTGCTGATGGCTGGTCTGGACGGCATCAAGAACAAGATCGATCCGGGCGAAGCCATGGACAAGAACCTGTACGATCTGCCTGCCGAGGAACTGGCCGACATTCCGACCGTCTGCGGCTCGCTGCGCGAAGCTCTGGAAGCTCTGGCATCCGATCACGACTTCCTGCTGCAGGGCGACGTGTTCACCAAAGACCAGATCGACGGCTACATCGCTTTGAAGATGGAAGAGGTCGAAACCTACGAGCACACCCCGCACCCGGTCGAATACGGCATGTACTACAGCTGCTGATCCGGTTGCATTTATGACTGTTTCAAGGGCGTCCTTCGGGGCGCCCTTGTTTCGTTTGGCGCAATCTTCCAAACTTGCTGAACCAGCTCCTAGGGAGGAACGCGCATGCCCGCCGATGCTTCGCCTTTTTCAGAATTCTCAAATCTCGTGACATCAGAAGCCGAGCTCGAAGAAATTTGCGGGCATCCCTTGCCTCAGATCATTGCTAAAGAGCTCTCGGCGCTGGATCAGATGTGCCGCGACTTTATCGCGACCTCGCCTTTTTGTCTGATCGCATCGGCCAATCCGTCCGGATATCTCGACATCTCTCCGCGCGGAGATCCGACCGGGTTTACCCACATCATCTCTGACACGCTGATCGCCCTGCCCGACCGCCCCGGAAACAAACGCGTTGATACATTTCACAACGTTCTGAAGGACCCGCGGGTTAGTTTGATCTTCTTCGTACCCGGAAAAATGGAAACGCTGCGGCTTCGCGGCACCGGAAGGATTTGTGCAGATCCTGAACTGCTTTCAAACATGGCTGTTGGAGGTCATGCCCCCAAACTGGCCTTGTTGATCCATGTCGAAACCATCTTTGCGCACTGCCCCAAATGCATCATCCGTTCAAATCTGTGGCAACCAGACGTATGGCCAGATTCATCTCATCTGCCCAATATGAACGCGATGATGGTCAAACATGCCAAAATCGACAAAACCCCGGATGAATGGTTCGAAAGCCTTAAAGGCACCGGGGAGCTCGACCTGTATTAAATCACTTTGCGGTAAGTCGAACACGACGTAGGCTGATTGTGAATTTTTCGGCCACCGGATTTCTCACATGTTTCGCCTTCATTGTTTCGTCGCACTCGCTTTTCTCCTGCCCTCGCTGGCGTTATCCGCACCTTGCGGCAACACGAGCAGCGGGTTCGAGGCGTGGAAAGTTGATTTCGCCAAAACCGCAAAACGCGCGGGTGTGAAAAAGAAAGGCCTACAGGCGCTCGCACAGACCCAATATGCCACGCGCACCATTGCGGCGGATCGCAATCAGAAAAGTTTCAAATACTCATTGGACAAGTTCATGAAGGTGCGTGGCGCGGACACTATCGTAGCACAGGGACGCAAGCGCAAAGCCCGCAACCCACAATTCTACGCCGCGCTCGAACGTCAATACGGCGTACCGGCGGGCGTGCTGATCGCCATTCACGGCATGGAAACAGGCTTTGGAAACTTCATGGGCGACAGTCAGGTTGTTTCCTCAATCACAACACTGGCCTATGATTGTCGCCGATCAGAGTTCTTCATTCCGCACGCCATAGGCGCGCTGAAACTGGTCGACCAAGGCACTCTCACGATGGCGACAAAAGGGGCAAAACATGGCGAACTGGGTCACACACAGTTCCTGCCTGGCAATGCGCTGGCCTACGGTGTGGACGCCACCGGCGACGGCCGGGTGGATTTTTACAACATGACCGACGCCCTCGCCTCGACCGCAAATTTCTTACGTAAGAAAGGGTGGAAGCCAGGTCGAGGTTACCAGCCAGGCGAGCCGAATTTCGCGGTGATACAACAATGGAATGCGGCCACGGTTTATCAGAAATCCATCGCCATCATGGCTGCGCGAATCGATAACTGAAAAGACCCGGGGATTGAGGTCGGTCCACCCGATTTCAGCCACATTCTTGCCACATACATTTAAGGAAACCGCGTTTTTCTTGGTTTCCAAAGCGTAATCAATAATGGAAAATTCTGACTTTTTTCCATTTTCGTCAAATTTTGCACTATTTCGCTGGTTATTCTGTTGTGAAGTTTATTACGGCAAAGGAACATGCTGTGACTGCGAAACATACGTACCACGGTGGTCTCCAGTTCGACGGATCTGCAGAGGGCGCGCTTGAGCGTCTGTGCGAGGTCGTCTCGACCACACTCGGGGACTATGGTCACCTGGTTGAGCGCAAGACACTTCTTAGCGCCTCTGAAGCCAGCATCGTCAGCAGCCAGTACCTTGTGCGTCTGACATTGGATTCGGAATCTACTGAAGTTGAAAGCAATCATCATGAGCGGATGGACAGAACTGCAGGTCTAAAGACCATGGCACGCCCTGCGGTGTCACCGCCGGGCAATCGGTTGACGATCTCGATCTGTCCGGTTTCCAAACTGCTTGATGACAGAGAGATCTCCGAACTAATGTTAGTCGTGATCCTTTACCGGATGGTCGACATCTGCACGACACGGCGCGTCGAATGGCTTTCGCCCAAAACTGTTTTGACCATTGAACAGTTCATGAGCGCGTTTGATTCAATTGCGCCCCGCAGTTCCCGGAATCGCAAACAGATTTTCGAAGCGATCAGCGGCCCGTTCGCGGGACTCGACATGCCCGATTATGATGCGACACATGCCGAAACGGACCAAACGAAGCCGCGACCGATTCAACTGAGCGATGATCAGCTACTCAGCATCGCCTTTCGCACCGAAACCGATGCACCCTTGACTGCTGACCATCCAAAAACATCAGCAGAAGATGAGGAACGTCCAAACGACATTCTGCGACTGACAAGCTGGGGCATGACCGGTGCAGTCGCAAGTATATCGACCCCGATTGCCCTCTCCCTTGCAGCAGTCAATCTGATCCGCGGTGAGGATTTCCGCCTGAACACACAAGTGCTGGCATTTACGACAGCGATTTTCGGCTTGAACGCCACAAACGCATTTGCCGAGGTCGCTAACGTGATTGGCATGTAAACGTAATTACCGAAGACCCTCCTTGGAGGCCCCGCCGTCAGGCGGGGTTTTCCATTTTTGACACCTGGTCTGCGGCCATCACGTATGTGTGGATTGCAAACACCACAGCCTGGGTCTGAGGTAGACGTAGCAAAGTCTGACGTTCACTGCGCAAGTACCGGGCTGAGAATTCGTCACGAGGCTTGCGCCGATGCTTGATGCTGCGTGGCTGGAATAGCTCTGCGTCATGGTACCAAAGTGCATTGAACCGCCAAAGCGGACGGTCAGGCTGTATGCCGTCAAATAGACGCTGAACCCTGCGGGCTACGTTGGCATCGTAGACGTTCACGGGTTCATGGATTGCAATCAGTGGGCGCATGTATTTTTCAGACAGCATCCAGCTCGCAGGAAAGCATAAGATCGCGCCCGTCAGAACGTGCTCGTCCCCGCGCTTTTGCAGAATACATAAATCCTCCTGCACCAGATGGCACAGCGTTCCCAGAGGGCGCGCCCTGTCAATTTCGACCAGTACCCCATCCGGTCGCACAACCTGATTGGTAGCATCTGGGTAAGCTTGCAACAAAACCAGATCCAACAGTTCCTGCGCTGGTTTCAGAGCTTCGGGGCTCTGAGCTAACACATCTGACTTGCGCTGCGCCAACAGGTCAGCCCGCCGCTGCATCTGGGCGGCAAAAGCATCGTCCCGATGCAGCCAGTTTTCTGGATCAGCCGGTTTTACGCCCGGCAGCGGGTTCGGGCTGAGCGGATCATATGGTATATCTTGCTGCAATATCACTGTCATGACCGAGGCATAGCACCCTGCATGGTCTCTGTCGGTCAAAAAGCGACCCCAAGACGGTCGCAAAACTTTGAGACGCGAGAACTTGAGCTTTGCAGGCTGGACTGGCAAGCAGAAAGGCCCGCCCGTGAACACACCATATCGCGACACCCGCAAGATTGACCCAACCAAGGGTGCCACTCTTGGTGATGGAACCCCGAATGACAATGATAGGATCGAGATCGGACCAACGCAGCTTGCCTTTGGTGAATGGGCTGCCGCGGGGCTAAGCCTGCCCAACCTCGAGCGGATGCGCGAGTATCGCTGGTCCCGTTTGACGCAGGCCATCGGAGAGCGCGACTGGGGCGGAGTTTTGCTGTTTGATCCTCTCAACATCCGCTACGCGACTGACAGCACCAACATGCAGCTGTGGAACACCCATAACCCGTTCCGGGCCGTACTCCTGTGCGCTGACGGGTACATGGTCATCTGGGATTACAAGAACTCTCCGTTCCTGTCGAAATTCAATCCGCTGGTGCGCGAACAGCGCTCGGGCGCGGATTTGTTCTATTTCGACCGCGGCGACAAAGTCGATGTCGCCGCAGATGTGTTCTCGAACGAAGTGCGCAACCTGATTGAGGAACATGGTGGCGGCAACAAGCGGCTTGGCGTCGACAAGATCATGCTACACGGCCTGCGCGCGCTTGAGGCGCAGGGGTTTGAAGTTATGGAGGGGGAAGAGCTCACCGAGAAAACCCGCGCTGTCAAAGGCCCTGACGAAATCTTGGCCATGCGCTGCGCCAGCCACGCCTGTGAAACCGCCGTGGCCGAAATGGAACGCTTTGCGCGAACCAATGTAGGGGATGGCAAGACTTCCGAGGATGACATCTGGGCCGTTCTTCATGCCGAAAATATCCGACGAGGTGGAGAGTGGATCGAGACCCGGCTTCTGGCTTCAGGTCAACGCACCAATCCTTGGTTTCAGGAATGCGGTCCGCGCATAACGCGACAGAACGAGATCATTGCTTTCGATACTGATCTGATCGGATCTTACGGGATTTGCATCGACATCTCACGCACATGGTGGATCGGAGATCAAAAGCCGCGCCCGGACATGATCTATGCAATGCAGCATGCGCACGAGCATATCATGGCCAATATGGAAATGCTGAAACCCGGCGTCATGATCCCGGAACTGACCGCAAATGCCCACCGGCTGGATGACAAGTTTCAGGCGCAGAAATATGGCTGCCTGATGCATGGCGTTGGATTATGCGATGAGTGGCCGCTGGTTTCCTACCCCGACAAAGCGGTCGAGGGCGCATATGATTATCCACTCGAACCCGGCATGGTGTTGTGCGTCGAAGCGGCAGTTGGAGAGGTCGGCGGCGACTTCTCGATCAAGCTGGAAGACCAGGTATTGATCACCGAAGACGGGTACGAGAACCTCACAAAATATCCGTTCGACGCACAGCTTATGGGAATGGGCTAAGCGATCCGGCCTAGTTCGGCCAGTGAGACCGCCTGACATTACCGTGCCAATCCTCGGACACGACAACATTCGACGTGTCCTGGGGCATATCGGTCAACGGCCAGCTTTGTCCCAATGCAAACCCAATTGCGCCTGTTAGCAGGACAGTAAATAGAACTTCGGGGCGAAATGTCGGGCTCAGCGGTGCAGAAGTAGTATGTGCCATTTTGACCTCTGATTTGGATTACTAGGATGCCTGTAATCTGGAGGCTGCATTAAAATAAGTAAAATGAATGTTTAATCAGATATGCATCACAATAATTGATGAGCCAGCCCTACTCCGATGTAGACGACAATAGTGTCTGCGCGGATGAGCAACGGAATCTCGACCCCTCACCTTAACGTTACGCTAATGACATAAGGGTTGAGCCGACTGCCCACAGTACACAGTATTGTTCAAACCTCGAACACCAAGGATTCATCATGCCCACTGAACGCATTACTTTCGCCGGTCACGACGGCAGCCAATTGGCCGCGCGCCTCGATTTGCCGGACGGGCCGGTTCTGGCAACTGCATTGTTTGCGCATTGTTTTACCTGTTCCAAAGATATTCCGGCCGCGCGACGCATCTCGGCCCGATTGGCAGCGATGGGCATCGCCGTTCTCAGGTTTGATTTTACTGGCCTAGGTCACTCGGGTGGAGAGTTTGCGAATACGACATTCACTTCAAATGTCGAAGATCTGATCGCCGCAGCGCACTACCTGTCCGGGCGCAATATGGCGCCAGCGCTTCTGATTGGCCATTCCCTCGGCGGTGCCGCTGTTTTACGTGCGCGGGCTGGTATCCCTTCGGTCAAGGCAGTCGTAACGCTTGGCGCACCGGCTGACCCGGGCCATGTGTCCCACCATTTCGAGTCCGCCCTGCCCGAGATACAGTCACAAGGCAGCGCCGAGGTTTCATTGGGTGGTCGCCCATTCCGTATTGGCAGGGCCTTTGTCGACGACATCTCGGAAGCCGCACTTGCCCCGGCTATTGCTGAACTGAAGGCTGCCTTGTTAATCCTGCACGCGCCGCGCGACGACACTGTCAGCATTGACAATGCCAGCACCATCTTCCTAGCTGCGAAACACCCCAAGAGCTTTGTCACTCTCGACGATGCCGACCACCTGATCACCCGTGCCGCCGATGCGGATTATGCTGCGGATGTCATCACCGCCTGGGTTTCTCGCTACGTCAAGCTGAACCCACCGGCCCCACCGCCCGGTGCCCCGGAAGGTGTTGTGCGCGTGACCGAGGCAGACCCGTCAGGCTTCCTGCAAGATATCCAATCAGGCCCACAGCACCACGCGGTCGCTGATGAGCCGGCTTCGTATGGTGGAACGGATCGAGGCATGTCTCCCTACGGATTCGTATCGTCAGGGTTAGGAGCCTGTACGTCGATGACCATTCGAATGTACGCCCGGCGTAAAAATTGGCCACTGACTGGGATTACGGTAGATGTCTGCCATGACAAGGTGCACGCACAAGATGCTGGACTGGCCAACGAGGGTAAAGTCGACCAGTTTCGCCGAAAAATACGACTAGAAGGTCCGCTGGATGCCGATCAAAAAAACAAGCTGTTGGAAATCGCGGACAAATGCCCGGTGCACCGAACCCTTGAAGGCTCGGCTCATATCACGACTGAGTTACTAGCCTGAACAAGTAAATTCAGTGGCTTGGCTAATATTTTGAGTGCATTTCTCGGCGCAGCATTGCGCCGAGATATCGCTTGACCCACGCAGAGACATTCTAGCCCAGACAGGCAAATCCCTTATGCAACCGAACCCAGAGGCTGTTTAAGAACCTTTTCTTATTTGTCCGGGAAACGGGGCAATCCAAGCTTCCCCGGCGATATCAGCGGCGCCTTGGTGAGGGCCGGTGGATCGGAGGCCGTGCCGCCGGAGGGCGCGCAACCGGAGGGTGCGGACGCGATGGCGGTTTCGCGATCGGTGGTTTTGGCCGTGGCGGAGGGCTCGGGCGAACCGGTCGGTCTGGCCTGTCGGGCCGGTTTATGTCCACGTCCACATTCACGTCACGGTCATGATAGTAATCGTTCCACAGCATCGAGTCGTAGAACGGGTCATAGCCGTAGCCAACCCCGACCGAAACTCCATCGCAGGCCGACAAAGCAAATGTTGCTGCACCCAGCCCCAAAACCATAACGGATCGTTTTATCAGTTTACGGGTCATCCGAGCCTCCTTACTGCAAAGCCCGGAACGACGCGAAAACGGCGTTCAGTGCATCAACGTAAGCAGGATCGGCCCCATCCCGCAGGATCGCGATCGCAATCGCCACGCGATTGCGCGGCAAATCGATCACCGTGGCGGTAAAGTTTACACCGCGCCCGTCGCGTTTGCCGGTACCACGGAACACCCGGGCAGGAAGCCCTCCGATCCGGGTGTCGCTGGTGTTAGTTACGGTGGAGTCTTTGACCAGAAACTTGTCGATATCCTCAAGGTAGCGGATGCCGCCCTGAATGTTGGCAACACCGGACGGAGAAACGAACCCCATCCAGACATTATCGTCCGTGACCGGCCTGATACCCATCACACGCGCCACGGCGCGCGCGTCACCCAGTGTGGTATCTTCGATCTCGCGTGGACCACCGGTGCGCAACGTCCAGAAGTCAGGGATTTCAAATCGAAACAGAGCCCGCCCTTGGTCGGTATAGGTGACAGGCGTGTCGGCCTGCGCGGGCGCTGCAATCAGCCATGTCCCGGCGCAAGCGGCAATTGCCAAGCTTAATAGAATACGCATATCTCAATAACCTGATCAGTTTCACGCTTCAGGTTGCCCACGCAGGTGCGCTTTGTCCAGTATCGTATTCTGCAGACAACAAAAAACCCGCGCTCGGACGGTTCCGAACGCGGGTGTGATTTTAATTGTCGCGCCGTATCAGGTGCGCGCGTCACCCAGCAGTTTCCACAGACCCGGGATCAACAGCGCCGCTAGCGCCAGCTTGATCGCGTCACCCAGCAGGAACGGTGTCAATCCCCATTCCAGGATCGGCTTGTCCCAACCGTAAAGCTGACCCAGCCACAGTAGGCCCGGCACGTAGATCAGTACGTTGGCCAATACCAACGCCAACGCCAATTTGCTCACCGAACGATCCCAGCCACGTGCGGCCAGCGCACCCAATAGGATGGTCGCCATCAGGTAACCGACCAGATAACCGCCGGTGCCGCCCATCATGTAGGTCAGGCCGAACTTTTCTGCCGAAGAGCCTGCAAACACATCGAAGCCCAGCGCGCCGATCAACAGGTAACCCAGCATTGTGATCAGACCAAGCCGCGCACCATAGGCGGTGCCGATGGTCAGTACTGCAAATGTGCCCATGGTAATCGGAACCGGCCACATCGGCACCTTGATTTTAGCGGCAACAGCCAGAGCGATGATGCCCAATGCAACCAGAGCCACTTGCTTGACGCGCAGCGCCGTTCCTTCACGTGGGCCAATCGCATTGGCCAGTACGTTTGCGTTCATCTCGTTTCTCCACATTCGGACCACTTTGCACCTGCAGCAATGCATGTTCGGAGACGTTGCTGCAAGATGATTACGCTATCGGAGCGTGTATATGGTCTCCATTTCATAGGATTTTCGCGGTCCGGATACGGTCCAGCGAACCGACCAGCGCGGCCATCCAGTGAAATCATATATTGCATCATAGCTATCTGGCGGGCAATCGTGATGATCCTCGGCGCTTGGCTGCCCTAGCCTCAGCGCGTGAAAATACCGTTCGTCGTCGAAGTGAATGGCGATCCGATCCCCAGCATCACGCCAAAGATACCGGCGCGTTCCAGTCATCGCAGGCTGCCCCGGAATGCGCAGCGTAACAGTCTCATCATAGATCAGTCCTTGCGCGTCGTGCCGTAATACAGCCTCGCCATCAGCGACAACGTTCTGCCCCGCCTGTTCATCTCGAACAAGACGCGACAAGCTCCAAACTCCTTGAAAATCGGCGATATTCCTAGGCAACCTCACTCGGCATAGGTTCCTTCGGTAGTATTGCCCGCATCGTCCACAAACCGGATTGTTTCGCCACTTTGCTCAACATCATAACAGGCCCAATAATCCGACGGCGGCCAGACCGAGCAATAGCGATCGTCGCGCACGGCCCATCGTCCCGAACTTGGGCGACCCGAAAAGTACTGCGTCAGCATGGTGTCATCGAAGGTCTGGGTAACACCTTCGCCATAGTTGAGTTTCTGGCCAGATAGCGCCATCAGGATCTCGTCCCCTGTCAGCCGCTGGAACTCTTCGGCAGTTGCACCACCAGGCCAGATCAACAAAATCAGGGCAAACCGTCTCATACCAGCACTCGCGCCTTGTTCCTTTGCGATTGCGGGGCTAAACCCCGCGGCAACGCCTCATCCCAATCACAAAAAGGTGCTGCCGCCAATGATTCCCCGCTATTCCCGCCCTGATATGGTCACCATCTGGTCGCCCGAGAGCAAGTTCCGCATCTGGTACGAGATCGAGGCCCACGCCTGCGATGCGATGGCCGATCTGGGCGTGGTCCCGCGCGAAAATGCCGAGGCTGTGTGGAAAGCCAAAGACGTGGAATTCGACGTGGCTCGCATCGATGAGATCGAGGCCGTCACCAAGCACGACGTCATCGCCTTCCTGACTCATCTGGCTGAACATGTCGGCAGCGAAGAAGCCCGATTCGTGCATCAGGGTATGACCTCTTCCGACGTGCTGGACACCTGCTTCAACGTGCAACTGACCCGCGCTGCCGACCTGCTGATTGCAGACCTCGAAGGTCTGTTGGCCGCCCTGAAACGCCGCGCGATCGAACACAAAGACACCGTTCGCATCGGCCGCAGCCACGGCATCCACGCCGAGCCGACCACCATGGGCCTGACTTTCGCGCGCTTCTATGCCGAGATGGACCGCAACCTGTCCCGCATGCGCGACGCTCGCGCGGAAATCGCCACAGGTGCGATCAGCGGTGCGGTTGGGACGTTTGCGAATATCGACCCTCAGGTCGAAGAGCACGTCTGCGACAAGCTGGGTCTGGTGCCCGAGCCGATCAGCACTCAGGTCATTCCGCGCGACCGTCACGCAGCGTTCTTTGCCACTCTGGGTGTTGTCGCCAGCAGCATCGAAAACATCGCCATCGAAATCCGCCACATGCAGCGGACCGAGGTGCTGGAAGGGGCGGAATTCTTCTCGATGGGTCAGAAAGGTTCTTCGGCGATGCCGCACAAAAAGAACCCGGTCCTGACCGAGAACCTGACAGGGCTGGCGCGCATGGTGCGCGCGGCAGTGATCCCTGCGATGGAGAATGTGGCGCTGTGGCACGAGCGCGATATTTCGCATTCTTCGGTCGAACGCATGATTGGGCCGGACGCCACGATCACGCTGGATTTTGCCCTAGCCCGCCTAACGGGTGTGATCGACAAGATGCTGATCTTCCCCGAGAACATGCTTGAAAACATGAACAAGTTCCCTGGACTTGTGATGAGCCAGCGGGTGCTGCTGGCGCTGACACAGGCAGGTGTCAGCCGCGAGGATGCCTACGCCATGGTTCAGCGCAACGCGCTGAAGGTCTGGGAACACCGCACCGATTTCAAAGAGGAACTGTTGGCCGATGCCGATGTGACCGCAGCGCTCAGCCCGGAAGAGATCGAGGAAAAGTTCGACCTCGGCTATCACACCAAGCACGTCGATACGATCTTCGCACGCGTGTTCGGCGAATAAGTCGGGCTCCGTAAGGAGGTTAAACCATGGCCCGGTCTGCGCATTGCAGGCCGGGCCTTGTTTCTTTGCCAGACTTGTAAAAATGCAGTAATCTGTCTGAGTATTTTCCGAGAAAGGAAGACATGATGCTACGAACTGCTCTTTGCGCGATAGCGCTTGTATGCGCGGGTACCGCCGGGCTTGCCTGCAGTGGTCATGCCAAACAGACCCAATCTTGTGCACAAGGTACGATCTGGGACAGCGAAACTCAAAGTTGCATGAAGATCGTCAATAGCTGACATTTTTCTTTCCTGCTTGTGAATAAAAGCGAGGCCGCGGTTGTTAGCCTTTTATCAAATCGCGCTATGCTTGATGAGAGCAGCCCATCGAACGGAGTAGGAAAATGCGCCTCGTATTAGTTTCAGCTATTGCCCTTCAGGCATTTGTTTTTGCACCCGCTGCATATGCAGCGGGCGGTGGTGGCAGCACCGCACCAAAGCCAACCAATACCACCAAGAAATGCTTGTTTGGTCGCGTCTATGACGAGGCAGCCGGGCGTTGCGTAAAGCCGAACAAAACTAACTTTAGCGAAGATCAGCTCTACGATGCCGTGCGCGAACTGGCGTATGACGGGCAGTATGAGAACGCTCAGGGCATTCTTCGTATCATGGATCAGGATGACGACCGAGTGCAGACCTACTGGGGCTTCACCTATCGTAAAATGGGTGAGCTGGAACTGGCTAACACCTTCTATCAGAAAGCCATTGAGACCAACCCCAACAACATCCTCGCACGCAGCTACATGGGTCAGGGGTTTGTCGCCGAGGGCAAGACCGAACTGGCAATTGCGCAATGGCGCGAGATCCAGGCGCGCGGTGGTGAAGGTACATGGGCCGAGGCATCGTTGCGCGAGGCAATTCGCACCGGGTTGACCTATAACTACTAAGTTTCAGGGTTTCTTTACCCGACTCTCTCTAATCTGTCTGCAACGCGAATTTGGCAATGCGGGCAGATGCAGGACACGAACCTAATGGTGCAAACGTCGCCGGGGCAACAGCACCTGGCGACAGATCACGAGAACGACGCCCCACGCGTCGTTCCGCGCAATCTCAGCAATCGGGAAAAGGCTGCCGTTGTAGTCCGGCTTCTTCTGAACGAAGGCGCGGATATACCGCTTGAGAATTTACCTGACCTGCTGCAGGAACAACTGACCCATCAACTTGGCCAAATGGGGCTTGTTGACCGTGTGACGCTGGCTGCTGTCGCACAGGAATTCGCTGATGCGCTGGACGGTGTAGGTCTTTCCTTCCCGCATGGGCTTGCCGGAGCATTGGACGCCGTAAATGGCAAGATTGCCCCGGCGACGGCAGCCCGTCTGCGCAAGGTGGCCGGCGTGCGCCAGATTGGGGACCCCTGGCAGCGCTTGCGAGAGGTGCCTGCAGAAGATTTGGCTGAAATGGCCAACGCAGAAAGCGCCGAAGTCGCTGCCGTTATGTTATCCAAACTCGAAACTGCCAAAGCAGCGCAGTTGCTGGGCCATCTGCCCGGCCCAACGGCGCGGCGGATCACCTTTGCGGTCTCAAAAACTGCCAACGTGACGCCAGAGGCGGTAGAGCGGATCGGATGGTCTCTAGCGGCCCAACTCGACCAACGTCCTGCATCCGCTTTTCGGGATGGCCCTGGCGAACGGGTGGGTGCCATCCTGAACCAATCTCCCGCTGCTACACGCGACGGTCTGCTCACTGCGCTGGATGAAGAAGACGCCGATTTTGCAAATACTGTCCGGCAGTCGATCTTTATCTTTGCTCATATTCCTGCCCGCATTCAGCCGCGCGACGTCCCTGCGATTCTACGCAGTGTGGATCAAGCCGTACTCGTCACGGCGCTGGCAGGCGCCAGCACCGAAGATGACAGTGCAGTGGTCGAATTTGTTTTGACAAACATGTCCTCTCGCATGGCAGACAACCTTCGGGAAGAAATGACAGAGCGTGACAAGATTAAACAATCCGACGCCGAGGAAGCCATGTCTCAGATAGTGGCAGCTATACGCGCCCTTCTGGATGAAGGCGCGATCACGCTGGTTGAGATGGACGAGACCGAAGAATAGCCTGATTCTGCGCGGCTACTTGTGATCGCACGATCAGGTCTGTATGTCTGATCGCGCAATTCACAATACCCGGTGAGTCCTTCCCCATGCCCGTAGAAAAGTCGGAACTGAGCCGATTTGAGCTTGGAAAATACTACGTCGCCAACCTGTTTTTAACAGGTGTGATTGGCGGCATGCGCCTTTTGCCATATGAGCGCCGCATCGCCGCGATGGGTGCAGTTATGCGCTGGCTTGCGCCAGTTGTCGGTTTCCGCACCCGCGTGCGCCGCAACCTGAAACTCACCTGCCCCGATCTGCCAGAGGACGAAGTCAAACGCATCTGCAAGGCTGTGCCTGACAATGCCGGGCGCGCGATCATGGAGCATTTTTCAGCCGACGGTTTCATCGAGCGTCAAAGCAAGGCAAAGGTATCAGGTTCTGGGGTCGAAGCATTTGACGCAGCTGTGGCGGAAGGTCGACCGGTGATGATGATCACGGCGCATTTCGGGCACTATTTGGCCGCGCGGGTCGCACTGCAGGCGCGTAGCGGTAAACCCATTGGCTGCCTTTATCGCCGCATGGCAAATCCATATTTCAACGACATGTATGTCGAGGCATTCTACCAGACCGGATCGCCCATGTTCGAACAGGGCCGTCGGGGTATGGTTGAAATGGTCCGCTCGCTCAAAAGTGGAGGCATCATCGCCATCGTGTCTGACCTACATGCACATGGCGGTGAGGAACTGACCTTTTTCGGCAAACCCGCCGTGACCTCGGTATTGAACGCAGAGCTCGCGATCAAATACAATGCCGTGCTGATCCCCTGCTACGCGGTGCGCCAACCCAACGGTATCGATTTTGAAATCGTTTTACACGACCCGGTACCCCATACCGATGCCAAGACCATGACCCAGTTCACCAATGACGATCTCGAAGCGATGGTGCGCCAACACATGGGGCAGTGGTTCTGGATTCACCGCCGTTGGAAAGCGTGGAGAGGATTGGGTGTTCAGCCCAAGGACATGCCCTGATCACTACTCAATTCGCGTCGCAGCCACGATTGGACCATGCCCGGTGCGCTGGATCAGCACAACTGCCGGCAAATCCGATGGCAGTGTTGCAGTGAAACTCTGTGGCGCTTGGCCGTCCCAACGACCGGCGATCTGCCAGTTCTCGACCACATTCGCATAGTCCAACTCATGCCCCGCCAATTCCCCTCGACGGATTGAGGCGTGGCGCATCGGCGAATACTGAACGATCCGCACATCGTATGTTTCGCCCTTTGATAATTCGACCGGAACTACGTCCATCGTCACTTCGTTAGCCGTACGTGTGGCGCTTACCTCGGCCTCGGGCACTGCGGTCAGATGTGCGTTGATCAACCGGTCCAATTCTCGCGACTTGGCCCCGACCACGTCATGCTGCCCGTTCACAACCATCTGCGGCGTATAGATCATCGTCCGCCCACCTTCGCGCGCATAAGCACGCTGGCGCAACGTATGATCGGGATCAGCATATTCATCTTTCCACCCGATGTAATCCCAGTAATCCACATGCAACGCCAGCCCGATCACGTCGTCACGCTTGGCTAGATCATGCATGATCCGGTCCGCAGGTGGACAGGATGAACATCCCTGCGAAGTGAACAGTTCGACCACAACCGGATCTTCCTGAGCCTCTGCAGAAGCAACAAGAAAGAGCGAAATAAACGCGGTTGCGGCGGCTGATCTGAGCATTTTTTCTCTCGGTTTTCGATGATTGCTTAACAGGTGTAGATCGGAACTAAATAAACTGCCAATCAAGGTTTCTTGAGACACGGGGGTAATTTTTAGAAAAATGTGTGCAATGGTATACAAAAAACCATGCAAGCGACCCGTTGCATCTTGAAACGAAGGATGCCGTGATGCAGATAACCCTTAGCGAATCCCGTAATCCAAGTCATTTGAGAGGGAGGCCATAGATGCCCATCAAGGTCGGACAAGACACCGCGAAGACACGCCGCAGCCTGAATGTGAATGGCAAATCCATTTCCTATTATTCGATTCCTGCCGCGCAAGAGGCTGGTCTGGGCGACTTCTCAAATCTGCCCGCCGCGCTGAAAGTGGTATTGGAAAACATGCTACGGTTCGAGGATGACGGGTTCTCGGTCTCTGTTGACGACATCAAGGCGTTTGCCGAATGGGGCGCAAATGGCGGCAAAAACCCACGTGAAATTGCCTATCGCCCTGCCCGCGTACTGATGCAGGACTTCACCGGCGTTCCGGCGGTGGTTGATCTGGCCGCGATGCGTGATGGCATCAAGGCGCTTGGTGGTGACGCGCAGAAGATTAACCCGCTGAACCCGGTTGATCTTGTCATCGACCACTCGGTCATGATTGACGAGTTTGGCAACCCTCGTGCCTTCCAGATGAACGTGGATCGCGAATATGAGCGGAATATGGAGCGGTATCAGTTCCTGAAATGGGGCCAGAACGCCTTTAACAACTTCCGCGTTGTTCCTCCCGGAACCGGGATCTGTCACCAGGTAAACCTTGAGTATCTGGCACAAGCGGTCTGGACCGATACGGACCAGACCGGTGAAGAAGTCGCCTACCCCGACACGCTGGTTGGCACCGACAGCCACACCACGATGGTCAACGGTATGGCCGTTCTGGGCTGGGGCGTTGGCGGGATTGAGGCCGAGGCCGCCATGCTGGGTCAGCCCATCTCAATGCTGATCCCCGAGGTTGTAGGCTTCGAATTGACCGGTGCCATGGTCGAGGGCACCACCGGTACCGACCTTGTTCTGAAAGTGGTCGAGATGCTACGCGAAAAAGGCGTGGTCGGGAAATTTGTTGAATTCTACGGCGAAGGTCTGGACCGTCTGCCGCTGGCAGACCGCGCGACCATCGCGAACATGGCTCCGGAATACGGTGCAACTTGCGGCTTCTTCCCGATCGATGGCGAAACACTGCGTTACATGCGCAATACCGGGCGCGACGAAGACCGCATCGCGCTGGTCGAGGCTTACGCGAAGGAGAACGGTTTCTGGCGCGGCGAGGATTACGCACCGATCTACACCGACACCCTGACACTTGATATGGGCACCATCGTCCCCGCAATCTCAGGCCCCAAACGCCCGCAGGACTATGTTGCGCTGACTGATGCCAAAACCGCCTTCCAAAGAGAAATGGAAGAAACGTTCAAGCGTCCCATGGGCAAGGAAGTCGCCGTCAAAGGCGAGGACTACACCATGGAATCCGGGAAGGTCGTAATTGCCTCGATCACATCCTGCACCAACACTTCGAACCCATACGTCATGATCGGTGCAGGTCTGGTTGCACGCAAGGCCGCCGCTCTGGGTCTAAATCGGAAGCCGTGGGTCAAGACATCGCTGGCACCGGGTTCACAGGTCGTGTCCGCCTATCTCGAAGCAGCGGGCCTGCAGGATGATTTGGACAAGATCGGTTTCAACCTCGTCGGGTATGGCTGCACGACCTGTATCGGGAACTCTGGCCCAATACAGGCCGAGCTGTCTGATGCGATTGCCGAGGGCGATCTGGTGGCAACCTCCGTTCTGTCAGGCAACCGGAACTTCGAAGGTCGTATTTCTCCTGATGTGCGCGCCAACTATCTGGCCTCGCCGCCGCTGGTCGTGGTCTATGCGCTGGCCGGTACGCTGGATATCGATCTGACATCCGAGCCGATTGGCACCGACAAGGAAGGCAACGATGTATATATGAAGGATATCTGGCCGGATCAGAAGGAAATCGCCGAACTGGTTCAGCAAACCGTTACGCGCGAGGCATTCCAGTCGAAATATGCAGACGTCTTTAAAGGCGATGAAAAGTGGCGGGATGTCGAGGGTCCACAGCAGGAAACGTATGACTGGCCGCCGACCTCGACATACATTCAGAACCCGCCATACTTTCAGGGTATGGGCCCTGAACCGGGCACGATCTCGAATATCGACGGCGCTAAGGTCCTTTTGATTCTGGGGGATATGATCACGACAGACCACATCTCACCCGCCGGTTCCTTCGCGACGACCACACCGGCAGGTAGATACCTGACCGAGCGTCAGGTTCAGCCTCGCGAATTCAACTCGTACGGCTCGCGCCGCGGCAACCACGAAGTCATGATGCGCGGCACTTTCGCCAACATCCGCGTCAAGAACGAGATGCTGGATGGCGTCGAAGGCGGCTACACCAAAGGCCCCGATGGCGAGCAAACCTCGGTATTTGAGGCCTCGATGGCGCATCAGGCAAACGGCACGCCTTTGGTAGTCTTTGGCGGCGAACAGTATGGCGCAGGTTCGTCTCGTGACTGGGCGGCCAAGGGTACCGCGTTGCTGGGCGTCAAGGCTGTAATCGCCGAAAGCTTTGAGCGCATCCACCGTTCAAATCTGGTTGGCATGGGCGTCATTCCGTTTGAGTTCACTGGCGGAGACACCCGGAAGACGCTTGGCCTGAAAGGGGATGAGACGGTCTCGATCCACGGTCTGGATACGGTCGAACCTTTGCAGGAGGTGCCATGCACCATCGTCTATGGAGACGGCACTGAGAAGACGATCACCCTGAAATGCCGGATCGATACCGCGCCTGAGATCGAGTACATCGAAAACGGCGGGGTGCTGCAATATGTGCTGCGGAACCTTGCGAAGTCATAGGAACTCGACAGTGTAACTATTGAGCTAAACCCCCGGCCAATCGCCGGGGGTTTTGTTTTCTGGTCATTTATTCAGAAATCTGAAACTGTTCAGCCAAGTAGCTTGCGGATACTCATCACTATGAAAAAGCCCAACGCCCTGTTGATTTGTTCCCTCAGCGTCATAGCGGTGATCGGGATATGGGGTGTCATCGATATTCAGAGCCTGGTGACCTGGGCGAGTGGCATTGTTCAACAAACCTTCCGAAGCCGAGGGTGGTTCGTGATGCTCGCCGCCTCGGGCATGCTGATTGGCTGCCTTATTTTGGCTTTTTCACCCTACGGAAATATTCGTCTTGGGCGTGACGACGAAGAGCCCGAGTTTTCAACAATCACTTGGATATCCATGCTCTTTTCGGCCGGTATGGGTGTTGGGCTATTGTTCTGGGCTGTCGCTGAACCCTTAACACATTTCAATTTCATCTCAGGCATGGCACCGGACTTCGTCGCGGCACAACAAGCCATGCTTGCAACGAACTTTCACTGGGGTTTGCACGCTTGGGCCATATATGGTTCGACCGCGCTGACAATCGCATATTTCAGCTTTAGACGTGGAACCGGCATGATGGTCAGTGCACCGATCAAAAGCTTATTTCCCGGTGAAAAGTGGGCTGAACAGATTGGGTGGCTATCTGACTTCTTTGCAATTGTTGCCATTGCCATCGGCGTCGGCGGCTCCATGGCGATGGGGGTGTTTCAAGTCGCAGATGGCATCGCCGTCATGGGTGGGCGGGATGTGGTCGGTGCATTTCTCATTGGCGCTGTTTTTGTGGCAATGGTCGCCGCTTACGTACCAGCCCTGCTGATCGATTTGGGTCAGGGTATGGCGCGCCTGTCCAACGCTGCGATGTTGATCGCTGTGGGCCTCGTGGCGTATACCGTCGTGCTGGGTCCTACAGAATATTTATTGAATACGGTCTTACAGGGATTTGGCGACTATGTGACCAACGTCATCCCACGAGGGTTTCAAACCTATACGTTCTTTGGCGATGATGTCGCAAAATGGTTCAGTGACTGGACCCTAACCTACATGGTCTGGTGGATTGCCTGGGGACCGTTCGTGGGCGTCTTTGTCGCCCGAATTTCCCGAGGTAGGACGATCCGCGAATTCGTGATCGGCGTATTGTTCGCCCCTACCCTGTTCTCGGTCCTGTGGTTCGGCGCGTTTGGCGGAATTGGCCTGTTCGAAGCGCTTAACGGTGCAGGACAGCTGCTTGCCCTCACACAAACGAACATCGAGCGTGTCACCTTCGCCCTTCTGGAACGCCTGCCGCTATCGTTGATCACAACACTTGCAACCGTATTGGCTGCCTTTCTGTTCATCGTCACCAGCGTCGTGAGTGCGGCCTTCGTCTTAGGCACATTTTCGACCGGCGGGGATGAGAACCCACCACCGCGCGTACGCCTGCTTTGGGGCGCGTTGCTGGGTCTTCTGAGTGTAGCCATGATCCTGTCCGGCTCGGTCGACTCGGTAAAGATCCTAATTTCTCTGGGTGCACTACCCTTTGTCTTTATATCGGTTCTTTTGATGATTTGTCTGATCCGCGGCCTGCGAGAGGAAGGGAAGCACGATGCTGATCGGTGATCTTACAGACACATTGATGAACCTTATCACGTTTGCATTCATTGCGGCGATGATCTGGATTCTGTTGCGAAGATAAAACTGAACAAACACTCAAGACCAAGCGATGGTTCAATCTGACATTCGGCACTTGAAAATCGGCATTGAAACCCGCGTGTTTTACCGATCTTGTACTCGTCATGAAGAAAGTTGCTTTGATAACAGGCGGCGCACGCGGCATCGGTCGCGCCATCGTCGAAGACCTGAGTCGGGATCACTTGGTCGCCTTCACCTGGCTATCGTCGAAACCCGATGTGACGCTGACGCAAAGCGAGAACCTATCGATCCGGTCCGATCTGACGGAAACCGGTCAGGCTGAAGCAGTCATAGATCAGGTGATCTCGCGTTTCGGGCGACTGGACGTCATCGTGAATAATGCAGGTCTGGTAAAATCGACGCCGAAAGAGACCTTCCAACATGAAGATCACCGCGCGATCCTTGATCTGAACCTTCTGACCCCGGCCGCATTGCTTGCTGCCGCGCTGCCCCATCTCAAGAGGGGGGCTTCGATTGTCAGCATCTCATCCATGAACGCCGTGCTACCGCCCCGCGATGCAGTTACCTACGGAGCCAGCAAAGCCGCATTGAACCTGTGGACGCGCGCAATGGCAAAAGAGCTGGGACCGGAGGGCATTCGCGTGAATGCAGTCGCACCCGGTGCAATTAACATCCCCGAGGCGCCGCGCCCCGATGATCTGACCGCACTATTTGTGGAACAAACGGCGTTGGGGCGCGCAGGAAAGCCCGAAGACATTGCCGAGGCTGTAAGGTTTCTGGCCTCTGATCAGGCGGATTTCATCACCGGAGAAGTTATAAGCGTGACTGGGGGTTACAGGCTGTAAACCGGTTCAATCGTCCCCGGCGGCCTTTTCCAGTGCGGGTCGGATAGTGCTTTCAATCACCCGCTGCGTGATCGGCCCGGCAAAGCGCAGAATGATTGTGCCTTCACCATCAATCACATAGGTTTCTGGAACACCATAAACGCCCCAATCCAATCCCATACGGCCCTGTTCATCTCGCCCGATGGCGCGATAGGGATCGCCCAGTTCGGTCAGAAACGATTCAGCGTTGTCGAGCTTGTCCTTGTAGTTGATGCCATAGACGGGGATGCCCTCATCCGACAGTGCCTGCAGGTTGGGATGTTCCACACGGCAGGGCGCGCACCAGCTGGCCCAATAGTTGACCAGTTTGACTTCTCCATCACGCAGTGTTGCATCATCAAACTCCGGCTTTCCGGCAAACTCGGTCAGCACAACCGGCGGCGCTGTCTGCCCTTCGCGCGCCGAAGGCAACGCGTTCGGGTCGTCACGGAACATGCCGATCCCGGCTAAAACGGCGAATGCACCAAAAATCAGTGGTGGTGCAATCATCAGAGGAGAGACTTTAGCCATGGCGCGACATCCTCTGTTCTACTTTCTCCATCTCGGCCCGCACCTTACGTCCGCGAAGGATGCTGAACACCACCAGCGCGATCAGCAGGAGGATCGAAGCTCCATAGGCCGACAGGACCGTGTCGGAGTATTTCCCCAGATCAGGTATCATCCGCTTACCCTTTCCCGCGCCAAGAGTGCCTTGATACGACGCGCACGGATTTCCGTGCCTGTGCGATAAAACACCAGTGCGATGAACAGCAGCACAAATCCGACGATGCACAATAGCAGCGGGTAGAAATATATGTTGCTGACCTTTTCTTCCGTGTCTGTCCCGGTTACAGCTGCAGCCCGCATGACAGAAGCCCCCTGATGCAGGCCCTGGTTCCAGAAATTCACCGCGTAGCGGCTGAGGAGCGCAAAGACCGAGCCCACAAGGCAGAGGACCGAAGTCAGGTCAGCAGCCGTGTCAGAATCTTCTATTGCTTCCCAAAGCGCGACATATCCCAGATAGAACAGGAACAGGATCAGGAACGAAGTCAGACGCGGATCCCAGGCCCACCATGTACCCCACATCGGCTGACCCCAGATCGCTCCGGTCGCCAATGCGATCAGTGTCATAACAATCCCAATAGGCGCAGCTGCGCGGGCCGCCAAAGCGCTGACATGGTGGCGACGCACGAGCCAGACCAGCGAAGTTGCCAGCATCATCAGCCAACAATTGATCGCCATCAGCGCAGCAGGAACGTGCAAATAGATGATCTTGACGGTTGAACCCTGCTTGTAGTCATCCGGGGTAAAGAAGAACCCCCAAATGAGCCCCACGACAAGACAGACCGCAGAAGTGACCCAGAAGAACGGCAGGACACGCTCGCTGGTGGCAAGAAACTTGCGCGGATTGGCGTATTCCCAGAGGGCGTTGGCTTTGGCTGCGATTGACATGGGCCCTATCTAATCCGAGTCGGTGTGGTTCTCAATTGACCTCAGTCAATCTTTGTTCCCCGTCACCGAAGATTGATGCGCAGCACTGCGGCACTGGCAAATGGTAAAAGCGCGACGGTGGCAGCGGTAATCCCTGCCAGCATCAGCAGTGGAGTTTGGGTTTCCATACCTGTCGCACCGCGCCGGGCGACTTCGGCCCCGAATATCAATGTCGGAACATAAAGCGGCAGAACCAGTAGCGACAGCAGCAAGCCTCCTCGCTTGAGACCCACGGTGAGCGCTGCGCCGAAGGTACCGATAACGCTCATCGCCGGAGTGCCCAGCAGCAGCGATATGACAAGCCACGAGAAACCGGGCGTAGGCAGGTTCAGCAACACTCCCAGAAACGGGGCGGCCAGAACAAGTGGCAATCCTGTGGTTAACCAATGCGCTAGCGCCTTGATCGTGACGACCGATTCCAGCGGCAGCGGCGCTGTAGCCAGCAAGTCGAGTGAACCATCTTCCCAATCCAGTGCCAGAAGCCGGTCAAGTGACAGAAGGCACGCCAACAGCGCGCCCAGCCAAAGGACACCGGGTGCGATCGTCGAAAGCAGCGAGGATTGCGGACCAACGGAGAAAGGCACAAGAACGGTGACGATCAGGAAGAAAGCCAGACCCAGTCCAAAACCACCCCCCGCACGGAAGGCCAGTTTCAGGTCACGCAGCAACAAGGCGATCACAGGAAACCTCCGTCGAAGTCGTCGATGGGTTTGGGTTTGGCCTTGTTGAGACCGACGTCCAGAACCTCACCATCCAGTCCGAGATCGATATGAGTAGCGATCAGAGCCGAACCACCCTGCCCCAGATGATCCCGAACAGCATCTGCAAACATCTGCACCGCGTTACGATCCAGCGAAACAGTGGGCTCGTCCAGCATCCAGATCGGGCGCCCCGTAACAAGCATCCGCGCCAGCCCCAGCCTGCGTTTCTGTCCTGCTGAGAGATTGCCCGCGTGACGGTCAGCCAGCTCGTTTAAAGCAAACGCATCAAGTGCGCGCTGAATATCATGTGTGCCAAAGACCGACGCCCAGAAGCTGAGATTTTCGACCACGGTCAGTGTCGGCTTCAACCCGTCAGAGTGTGACGCATAGGCGATCTGATCTTCGCCCCCTTCGATCCGTCCCGTTAGCGGTGGCTGCAGGCCCGCCAATGTACGTAGCAGTGTGGTCTTTCCGATCCCGTTTGGTCCTCGCAGGATCAGTGCCCGTCCGGCCTCAAGCGAAAAGCTCAGGCCTTCGAGAACGGGAACGCCACCGCGAGCAATGGCCAGATCGGTTACAGTCAATGTCATTGCGCCCGCTTAACGGATTGCGGGCGCGGGCAAAAGGTCGGAATTGCCGCAGAGCGGTGGTCTCGTTCTGTGTGGCGGACTAGAAATGAGGGATCGGCTTCTTACATCACACAGAGCGTTTTAGGCCAGACGGAGAATGGCATCTCAAACCGGAATCAGGGCCAGTGCCACGCGGCGACCTTCGGAGAGCAGAACGTTGTAGGTTCGGCAGGCGGTGGGCGAATTCATGAGCTCGACACCCAAACCGGCCTCTTCAAGCTTGATGCGAAGCTCCGAGGGAATGTGCTTCAGGTCCTTTCCCGTACCTATGAGCAGAACATCGATGTGCTCAGACAGGGCCAGCAGCGCATCAACATCAGGGAAACCGCCCCAAGCCGCAGTGCCGGTAGGACCAGACAGGACTGACCCTTCATGAACCTGCCCGCCGATCCGAAAGAACCCGGGGCCATAGCCGTCGACGGGCTGAGCGTTTGTATAGGTGATCTCGTTCAGGCGCATGCGGGGGTTCTAGCCCCAAAGCGGCAGGCCCGACAAGGCTGCTGTTGCAATCACCAAGTATGCCGCACCACGATAGAGCCGTTCGTGCTCCGGCCAGAACATCCAGCCCCCTAGCCAATTACCGGCCATATTGGGGATGGCAAGCGCCAGGCCCAATCCAACATTCGCCGCTGAAAGCCGCCCCATCCCTCCGAGATACCCAAGGATAAGTAGATCGAATGCAAACAGGAACAGAAGGATCGTCGCGCGGATGATCTCTACCGGCAATGGCCGAGACATGTAAAACAGGATCACGGCAGGTCCCGGTATGCCGGCAACACCACCGAGAAATCCTGCCGCGCCACCAATCGCAGTCACCATGCTGCGCCGCACTGTTCCGCGATAGCGTAGGCCGAGGATCAGAGCGACCAGCATCGACAACGAAATAAGACTGACCAAATAGCGAAACACTTCGGGTTCCGAGCGGGTCAGCAGCCATAAGCCAACCGGCAGGATCATCGCGCATCCCAACAAAAGGCGCGTAAGATCGGCTTTATCGACGACTACCCAGGCGCGACGCAGGTTGGGAATTGGGCCGAAGATGTCCATGACCGTCAGCGCGATGATGGCACCAAATGGACCCAGATACGGGCTGGCGATGGGTAGGAAAATTAGCGCCGTGCCGAAGCCTGAGAATCCCCGCACGACACCCCCGATCAAAGAGGCGAAAAAGATAACGGCCAGACCGGTAGTGGTCTGGCCGAAAAAGATGTCAGGCATCGATGTTGGCGAATTGATTACCCGCCGTATTCGATGGCTTTGACCAATCGCGTTTGACCCCCAACCACAAGAGGATAGTCGAAGCGACGAAGACCGAGGAATAGGTCCCCACGATCACACCCCAGATCATCGCGAAGACGAACCCGCGGATCACATCCCCGCCCAGCACATATAGCGAGATCAGCGCCAGCAATGTGGTAACCGAGGTCATCACCGTCCGGCTGAGCGTTTCGTTGATCGAGATGTTCAGGACCTCTTTCAGGTCTTTCTTCTTGTACTTCCGCAGGTTTTCCCGAACCCGGTCGAAAACGACCACTGTATCGTTAAGCGAATAACCAACTATGGTCAGAAGCGCCGCGATAATGGCCAGATCGAAGCGGATTTGCAGTTCCGAAAAAATACCGATGGTCAGGATCACGTCATGCACCAATGCGGCCACGGCTCCCAGTGCAAACTGCCATTCAAACCGCAGCCAAATGTAGACAAGCACCGCGCCGATCGCCAAAGCGACCGCGATCACGGCGGTCTGGATCAATTCGCCCGAGACTTTGGGACCTACCGATTCGACCGACACAAACTGGATATCCGGCGCTGCGACAATCAACGCTTCCTCAACCGCGTTTACGATTGCCGCTGATACGGCCTCGGCATCGTCCTGCGCCTGAATTCGGATCATCGCGACATTCTCATCCTCACCAAAAGTGGGATCGAAAATCTCAGTGATCGTGACATCACCAAGCTCTAATGGAGCTATGGCGTCACGATAGGCGCCTACGTCAATCTCTTGCGCGCTTTGGGTCCGGATCGTGGTACCTCCGCGGAAGTCGATGCCGAAGTTCAGGCCCTGCAGCATGAAAGAGGTGAAGGCCACCACCATCATCAGGCCGGAGATTCCCAGCCAGACTTTCCAACGACTGAAGAAATCGAACGAGGTGTTTTGGGGTACGAGTTTCAGTCTCATGTCAAACCTCGATCGTTTTCGGGCGGCGGCGTTCGAACCACATCACAATCATCAGGCGCGTCACAAAAATCGCCGTGAAGACCGAGGTCAGAATACCCAGACCCAGCGTAATGGAGAAGCCACGCACCGGACCACTGCCCATGGCAAACAGGATTACAGCGGTGATGAATGTGGTCACGTTTGCGTCCAGTATGGCCGACAACGCCTTTTCGTAACCCAATTCGATCGCTCGCGCGGGGCCTTTAGCGGATTTCAATTCTTCGCGAATGCGTTCGAAGATCAGTACGTTGGCGTCCACTGCCATCCCCACTGTCAGCACAATGCCCGCGATCCCCGGCAAGGTAAGCGTGGCCCCTATCAATGAGAGCAAGCCAAACAGTAGCCCCACGTTCAGGATCAGCGCGATATTGGCGAAGAGGCCGAACAGGCCATAGCTGAGCGCCATGAACACCAGCACCGCAACGAATGCGACCATGGTCGCGACCTTGCCCGCATCAATGCTGTCCTGGCCCAGTTCGGGACCGATGGTGCGTTCTTCAAGGAACTCCAACCCTGCAGGCAGCGCACCAGCGCGAAGCAGGACCGCCAGATTGGTACTTTCCTCGACAGTAAAGTTGCCGGTGATGATACCCGACCCGCCTGGAATGTGGCTTTGGATGACCGGCGCCGAGATCACTTCGTCGTCAAGAACGATGGCAAAGGGCGCGCCGATGTTTTCCAGCGTATAATCGCCGAACTTCCGCGCACCGGATGTGTTGAACCGAAAGTTAACCGCCGGACGTCCGTTCTGGTCGAAGGCGGGTTGAGCGTCGACCAGTTCTTCACCGGTTACCACCGGGGCAGATTCGAGAGTGTAGAACACTCCGTTTTCGTCGATTGACGGTACGACTTTTTCCCCAACACCCGGAATCGCGTCTGGGTCAGTACCGCGTCCAACTACTGGGTTGAATGTCAGTTGTGCGGTTGTCCCAATGATCTCTTTCAGCTCGCCTGCACTACCGATGCCAGGCACCTGAATCAGGATACGGTCTGCGCCTTGGCGCTGAATGGTTGGTTCACGCGTTCCAACCTCGTCGATCCGGCGACGAATGATTTCAAGAGACTGGCGCACGGTGCGATCGTCAGAAGCTAGTCTTTCGGCCTCAGACAATTGCACGACGATTGTATCACCATCCGCACGTGCTTCGATGTCCGTTGCACCCACTCCGGTCAGGGTTTGAACCTGACGGGCCAGTCCACGCACCACCTCCAGGGCGCGGGACATGCCTTCGGGCTGACTGATCTTTACGCGAATCTCGTCCGGTTCCGACGGTTGCTTGCGGATCGTACCTACAGTGGCGCGTTCATCGCGTAGCGCATCACGGATTTCAGGCCACATCGCCTCCATCCGGGATTCGTAGACATCACCGACCTGAACCTCGGCCAGCAGATGCGCACCTCCGCGCAAATCAAGGCCCAGATTGACAAGGGACGAAGGCAGCCAATTCGGCCACTGTGCCGCCTCGGCCTGCATTTCGGGGGTGTCGATGCCAAGCTCGATGGCCGCTTTGGCATCGTTCGATTGCTCGACGCGCGTATAAAACGCATTCGGCAGGGCCATGAGCAGACCGATCACGCAGACCGCCCAGATCAGAACCCGCTTCCAGGAATCAATTTGCAGCATTACCCTGCCTTTTCAAGGAATTATCGCGCGAAGTTACTTCGCTGGTTCGGTCTTATTCAGAACCTGAGCGATGGTCGATTTGACCACACGAACCTTAACGCCATCGGCGATCTCGACCTCAATCTCGTTTTCGCCTTCCTTGACTTTGGACACCTTGCCGATCAGCCCGCCTTGGGTGACAACCTGATCGCCGCGACGCACGGCCTCGACCATCGCTTGGTGCTCTTTCACCTTTTTCTGCTGCGGACGGATCAGCAGGAAATACATGATCGCAAAGATCAGGATCAGCGGGAGAAACTGGGCGATGGCGCCACCTTCCATGGGATATTCCTTTGTTCTGATGATGCAGAGGCTCTCTGCAAAGTTTGCGGGAACCTATGCTTTGAAACATGGGTTTGCAAGCAAACCCGACCCCATTTCGACCATCGGGTTCAAAGGTTTGCTGTGGGACGTTGCAGATATGTTCTAGGCAGACCCTTCCAGTCAGATATAGTCCTGTGGCAGGAGGCCTAATGATTCAATCAATCCAGACCCTTGGCGCCTTTATTCGCCTGATGCTCGTGACAACCTGTTTAGGTCTGCTTGCGCCACCTCTATGGGCCCAGAACGCCACTAACGAAGAGCCCACGATTGAAGATACTGAATCACAGATTTTTCAGGCTCCGGTTATCGTTGACGGCGACACCTTATTCCACCTGCGCGGCTCCAGCGCACTGCCTGCGCCGGAACGGGCCGCAAGTGTACAGAACAAGATCATCGAAATCGCCGAGGCTTCAGACGCCGAGCAGGTTTCCATAACCTTCGAAGATTCAGAGTTCGGCATTCGAATCTTTGCAGATGGCATTCAAGTTTCGATCGTGACCGATGCCGATTCTGAGCTTGAGCAGATGGACCTGAACGTTCTCAGTTTGTTGCACGGCGATGCTATTAAACAATCCATTGAAAGCTATCGCGCGAACCGCACTGAGCAAGCGCGTGTTTCGGGTGCCATTGAAGCCTTGGCATGGACAGCGGGATTCGCGCTTTTTGTCGTCGTCATCCTGTGGCTGCACCGACGCATTCGCCGCCGTACGCTGAAACTGGTCAAGCGTTACCTCAAGGACGTCGAAACCGCGACCGCCAAAAGCGTTCAGGCCGAGGCCATCGCCGCGTTGATCCGGTATGCTCTGAATTTCGTCCTGCTGGTGATCTTTTTCCTCGGCTTCTACTACTACCTCTCCTTCGTGCTGCTAGCCTTTGCCGAAACGCGCTATTTCGCGCAGCTCCTGCTGACCTACCTGACCGAACCGGTCCTGCTGATCTTCAAAGGCATCCTCAGCTACATCCCAAACCTGATCATGCTGATGCTGATCGCATGGATAACGCTGTATATAATCCGCGGCATGCGCGTGTTCTTCGACGCAGTCGAGGCGGGTACCTTCGACATGGGCGATTTTGAAAGCCACTGGGTTAATCCAACCTTCAATATCGCCCGCGTCGTCGTGATCCTGATCGCGCTGGTCTTTGCTGTCCCTTACATCCCCGGATCAGATTCGGCAGCGTTTCAGGGGCTGACGATACTGGTGGGTGCAATGTTGTCGCTGGGCGCAAACTCGGTCGTGTCGAACATGCTGGCTGGCCTTTTCGTGATCTATCGCCGCTCAACCTCTATCGGGGATCGGATCCAGATCGGGGATCATATCGGCGATGTGGTACAGATCAAGCTGATGGAAACGCACCTGAAGTCGATCAAGAATGAACTGATCTCAATCCCGAATGCCCAATTGATGAATTCGGACGTGGTGAATTTCTCGAAGAGAACCGACGGTAGCGGGTTGCTGCTGCACACGACCGTAGGCATCGGATACGAAGAGCCACCCGAGAAAGTTGAGGCAATGCTGATAGAAGCCGCCCATCGCACCAAGGGGATCAAGGCCAAGCCCGAACCCTTTGTTTTATGGACCGCCTTGGCCGATTACGCGATCAACTATCAGATCAACGGATACACTACGCGGGGCAGTATCATTCCCAAGATTCGCTCGGACCTGCATCGCAACATCGTGGCCGTGTTCAACGAGAATAACGTGCAAATCATGACACCTTCGTACATGGCTGATCCGCCCGAGCCGAAGATCCCAGCCGAAGAGTGGGATGGTCATCTGGCACATGAAACGCACGACGACGCGGATAAGTCATAACCGGCGCTACACCCTTCCTTTCAGATGGTGCATAAGCGGTTTCAGTGATTCACGCATTTAAGGATCTGAACCATGCACGACATCCGCGCCATTCGCGAAAACCCAGCCGCCTTCGACGCCGCCCTTGCGCGCCGTGGGGACGCGCCGGTGTCGTCAGACTTGCTGAGACTGGACGAAAGCCGCCGCGCCAAGATTCTGGCTGCTGAGACGGCTCAGGCCGAGCAAAACAAGGCCTCAAAGGAGGTTGGTGCCGCCAAAGGGCGCGGTGACGAGGCAGAATTCGAACGGCTGCGCGCTTTGGTCGCTGAAAAAAAAGCCGAGATCGCCCGGATGCAGACTGAGGCCAAAGACCTTGACGCCCTGCTGACCGACCAGTTGATCCGCATTGCCAATCTGCCCGCGGAAGACGTACCCGAAGGTGCGGATGAGGATGACAATGTCGAAATCAGCCGTTGGGGCACGCCGCGAGCATTGGATTTTGCCCCCAAAGAGCATTTCGAGATCGAAGCCGTTCAGAACGGCATGGATTTTGAGACGGCCGCCAAACTCTCCGGCTCGCGCTTTGTGCTGCTGTCGGGCGGAGTCGCCCGTATTCACCGCGCACTGGCGCAGTTCATGCTGGACACGCATATCAACGAGAATGAGCTGACCGAGGTCAACGGCCCGGTTCTGGTTCTCTCGGAAATGATGCAGGGCACCGGCCAGTTGCCGAAGTTTGGCGAGGACAGCTATCAAACCCGCGAAGGCTGGTGGCTGATCCCGACTTCCGAGGTTTCACTGACCAACATCGTCAACGACACGATGATCGAGGAAAGCTATCTTCCCCGCCGCTATACCGCCCATTCCCTGTGCTTCCGGTCCGAGGCTGGATCGGCGGGCAAGGACACACGCGGGATGCTGCGTCAGCACCAGTTCGAGAAGGTTGAGATGGTCTCGATCACCCATCCGGACAAATCGGATGACGAACAAAAACGCATGCTACGCTGTGCTGAAGGTATCCTTGAAAAACTGGGCATCCCCTATCGCACTGTCGTTCTGTGCACCGGAGATATGGGTTTTGGCGCGCGACGTACTTATGACATCGAGGCTTGGTTACCTGGTCAGGATACCTATCGCGAGATCAGTTCGGTCTCGACCTGCGGTGATTTTCAGGCGCGTCGTATGAATGCGCGCTTCCGCCCGGAAGCAGGCGGCAAGCCGGAATATGTCCATACCTTGAATGGATCGGGATTGGCCGTTGGGCGCTGCTTGATTGCCGTGCTTGAAAATGGCCAGAACGCAGATGGCACCGTAACTCTGCCGGGCGTACTGGCGCCCTATCTCGGTGGCAAGTTAACCCTGCAGACCGACGGAACATTGGCACAATAAAACCGACGCATAACTGCGCCGGCTTTTGATCGGATTAGGCGGAGAAGAGTTACTTCTTCGCCTTTTTCTTATCTTTCATCTTGATTGATTTCTTATCGGACTTGTTCTTTGTGTCCTTCTTTTGGGAATCCTTTTTAGATTTCTTGTCTTTCTTGTCTTTCTTGCCCTTCTTGGACTTTTCTTTGACCTTTTCCTTTGCTTTGGAAAACGCTGCTTCTATTTCGGATTTCTTCTTCGCCGCTTTCTCGGCCTTGGCTTTAGCCTTCGCCTTCTTTTTGGCCTTGGCTTCGGCGGCAGCCTTCTCCGCCGATGCGCGCTCCTCTGCGGCCTTACGCTCAGCCGCGGCCTTCTTCGCAGCCGCGTTGCTCTTTGCCGTTACTCGCCGTACCGCCGTTTGCCGCGCCGCAGACTTTCTGGTTGCTGTCTGGCGCGCGGGCGCTCTTGTAGCTGGTTTAGGCTTAGCGTCGGCCACCTCTTTCGCCGCCGTAATCAGCTTTTCTGCGCGTGCGGAACCGATGCGAGGGATAGCGGCTAGGTCTTCTGGCTTGGCCTTGGCCATGGCCTCTGCCGTTTTGTAGCCTTTAGCACTCAGAGCTTGCGCCAGTGCTGGCCCTACGCCACGCACGTCGGTAACTGCGGTCATTTCGGTTCCTTTCGTTATCGCTTTCTAGAAACGTATATACAAAACATATACACCAAAGCAAGCGCGTTGGACCCGCTATCAATTAGGGTATTACCCGCTTTCGGCCAGTCGGTGATCTGCAGATTTATTGGGAAATGGGACAAGCCTTTTGGCGTCTTCATCCCAAAGCTTCAGATTCAGCGCCGCCACGGCTTCGGGAAACTTGATCCGTCGCGGCGTATATTCTTGCGGCAGGTTATAGTGGCACGCGCGGAGCCGATAGGATGGGATACGTGAATTGAAGTGATGGATATCATGCAATGTGATGCAGGCCACTGCATTGTCGAACCACCAGCCGAAATCCAGTGCTGATGAACCTTCCAATGCCGCCAGTTTTGGATCCAGTTCCGGGCGGCGATCCCAATAGGTGTCCTCGAAATTGTGCTGAAGATAGACCAGAAACACCCCAAGCATTCCACCCAGCAGTGAAAACACCAGCCAGACCAGCATGCCTGTGCTTCCCGCAATCAGATATAGCAGGCCCAGAAATACGATAATTGAGAGGTTGTGCATCACCACCCCTGTTACACCGAACCGAACGGTATTCTTAGGCCAGCGGTAGCGGATGAAGTATGTGAACAGCGCCCCTACTGGCACCAGAATGAAAGGATTCCGGTAAAGCCTGTAGTATAGGCGCGTTTTCCAGTCAGCCTCATTCCATTCGCGCACCGTCATGGTGTGGATTTCACCGGTTTCGCGATGCTCGAGATTTCCGATACCGGCATGGTGCAGGTTATGGTTCTGCTTCATCACTTCGAAAGGGGCGAAGGTGAAGGGCGACAGGCCATGGCCAGCCCACTCGTTTTGCTGGCGGGTCTCGAACAATGAATGGTGCCCGCAATCATGTTGCAGCACGTAGAGCCGCACGGCGGAAAACGCAAATACGATCCCCGCCGGGATCATGATATACCAGCGGTCGACATAGACGATAGCCAAAGACAGCGATGCGAAATACACCGCGAATGTTCCGAAATAGCTCAGCGCAGCCAGCCGATTGTCCTGCACCGCGTATTGTCTTGTATATTCTCTCAGATCCATCACGCCCGCTCCCCAGGGTGGTCAGGTGAATTGCGATACCAAAAATATGTGCGGATATCCCGCAAACAAGCAGCGCGTGCGAAAACAAATGCACGCGTTTGAATGCTAACGCGACGAAAAGGGACTGTCACGTCCCTTGAGTAAAAATGCTGAAAATTGGCGCAGTTACGCGCGGCCCTTGAGATGCTTTGCCAGGGCGCCCGCGTTTTTCTTACGCCGCCCTTTGTACGGGTTTTTGTCACCCTGTCCGCGCAAAGTCAGGCGGATCGGAGTACCCGGCATATCAAAGTCCTCGCGCAGGCCATTCACCAGATAACGCGAATAGCTGTCAGGCATCTTGTCCGGATGCGAACACATGACCACGAATCCTGGCGGACGGGTCTTGGCTTGCGTCATATATCGCAGCTTGATCCGGCGACCCTGAGGTGCTGGCGGTGGGTGCTGCTCTAGCATCGCGGTCAGCCAACGGTTCAGCGCCGCGGTCGGGACGCGCCGGTTCCAGACGTCATGGGCACGCAGAATGGCAGCCCGCAACCGCTCCAACCCGCGGCCGGTTTTGGCAGAAACCGTGATCAGCGGCGCACCGCGAAGCTGAGGCAACAGGCGTTCGAACGACTCTTTCAGATCGCGCAGCTTTTCCTGTTTGTCCTCTTCGATGTCCCATTTGTTGACAGCGACGACGACAGCACGACCCTCACGTTCCGCCAGATCGGCAATGCGCAGGTCCTGCTGTTCGAACGGTATCGCCGCGTCGAGTAATACAACCACCACCTCGGCAAACTTGACCGCCCTCAGACCGTCCGAGACCGACAGCTTCTCAAGCTTCTCCTGCACCTTGGCCTTTTTTCGCATCCCCGCCGTATCGAAGATGCGCATCGGAGTGTACCGACCATCGGGGTCTGCCCAATCGATCCGAAGGCTGATCGCATCGCGCGTAATACCGGCCTCGGGGCCGGTCAGCAGGCGATCTTCACCCATGATCTTGTTGATCAAGGTGGATTTTCCAGCGTTCGGACGACCGACAACCGCGACTTGCAACGGCTTCGCATCGGTGATCAGGGGCGCTTCGCCCTCACCGTCCTCATCCAGTTCGACATCGGTTTTCGGGCTCTCATCGGCCTGCGCTTCCTCGGCAGCGTCGGCCAGAGGCATCAGTTGCGAATAGAGGTCCGTCATCCCTTCGCCATGCTCACCTGAAAGGCGCATGGGTTCTCCCAGCCCGAGATTATAGGCTTCAAGCACGCCCGCATCGGCGGCGCTGCCCTCTGCCTTGTTGGCGGCAAGGATCACGTGTTTGGAACGTTTGCGCAGGATCTCGGCAAACATCTCATCCGTGGGCGTCAAACCAACGCGTGCATCGATCATGAACAGACATACATCGGCCATATCCACAGCGCGTTCAGTCAGACGGCGCATGCGACCCTGAAGGCTGTCATCGGTCGCATCCTCAAGTCCCGCGGTATCAATCACGGTAAAGCGCAGGTCGCCCAAACGCCCCTCGCCTTCACGCAAGTCGCGTGTCACGCCGGGCTGATCATCGACCAAGGCCAGACGTTTGCCCACGAGGCGGTTGAACAAGGTGGATTTGCCCACATTCGGGCGCCCCACGATGGCGAGGGTCAGCGACATGATACTCAACTTTCAAGACTCAAGATGCGCCCTTTAACGCATCTTTTCGTCAACGGAAAGCGTGCAGTTCACCCTTGGTCGACACGACATAGAGCGTCTGACCCGCCACAGCCGGTGCGGTGGTCGCTCCGCCGGGGACTTCGACCCGATGCACCAACGCACCGTCAACGGGGTTGAAAAAGCGCAGATAACCGTCATTCGAGGCCACAACAAGCCGCCCACCAGCCATGATCGGGCCATAATGGGCGAAGATCGGACCGCGTCGGCCCGGCTTGTTCTTCACGAAACCGGGCAGATCGATAGCCCAAACAATTGACCCATCAGAGGCATCCAACCGGACCAACTGACTGCGGTCACTGATCAAAAAGACACTATTCCCGGCAGGCCATACCGTATCTACAGCGCCTTCCGGGGCAGTCCAGTTCCGCTCACCCGAACCGGAATCGAAGGAAACCGTGCGACCCGAATGATTGCCGATGAGAATCGAATTACCCGACACCATGGGTCCCGCGGTGACATCGACGATCTGTGCCGCAGCTCGGCCCCGGCGTCCACCCGCTACGGATGCGTTCCAGCGCAGGATGCCACCCCGGCGGAAAGTTGCAGCGATATCACCCGATCCAAATGCAAAGACGGAGAGGTCAGAAGCAATGACCGGAGCTGGTGCACCCAGTACGTTGCCAACACTTGGCGTGCCTTCGATCTGCCAGATAATACGGCCATCCTTGGTGTTCACGGCCCAGCCGGTCTCATCCCCAGCCACCAGATAGAGAATTCCGCCGCTGACCAAAGGAGCGCCACTGCCGGTTGCATTCAAACGCTTTTGCCACTTCTGGGCACCCGTTTTGGCATCAAGTGCCGTCAAGCGACCAAAACCGGATGAGACATAAAGTACGCCATCGGCATAGGCGAGCCCCCCGCCGGTGGCATCTTCGTCTTTTTCGTTCGGCGGAATCAGGTTGGTGCTCCAGGCAATTTGTCCCTGCGCCGTAGTCCCTGAAACATTTGCACCCGAATCGAGTGTATAAATCAGACCGCCGGCAACGACCGGATCTGCTGTGATCCGCTGCTTGCGGCTGTCACCAGCACCAATATTTGCAGACCAGATCCGCTGCGGAGTGGCGCTCAGCGCGGCGTTGGTGGTACGAAAATCTGGCGTTCCCGGGCTTTGCGACCAATTTGCGTTCCGGCTTTGGGCCGGAAGGCTAATCGGCTTCGCACCGCGAGTTTCCACGGTTTCATTATCGATGGCTGCGCGAATGTCCTCACGCTCACCTGGCAGTATGACCTCGGGTTCCCGACAGGCGCCCAGTGCGGTCAGAGCTATCGCCGCGGCGGGCAACCCAAAGCGTGAGAAATAACGTGCTACCATAGTCTACAAACTCGCCTGTGATGTTCCGTTTCGCTGCCGGTCAGCCCTGCTGGGCCGCCACGGGCTCGGGTTCGCCCCCAAGCGCCACGATAAGCTGGGCTGCACGCTGTTGTAGATCGACACTGGCCTCAGCGTCCTGACGCAAAGCCTGCAGCCGGTCCAAAGCGTCTTGCGTGTTACCTTCGGCCACATCCATCAGCGCCAGTTGTTCTTCGGCAAGCAGGCGCAAAGGTGCGCCGGGTATGGCCAGCGCTTCGAACTGCTGACGACGATCTGCCGCCGGCATAGTGTCTGATTGCAGAAGCAGCGCCTTGAATGCAGCGATCGCGCGGTAGATTTCCGGCAAATCCCCCTGCGTGGCGATGGCGTTCAGGCTGTTTACGGCATCCTGCGCAGATCCGGCCTCGGCTTGCGAGGCGGCCAGCAACATGTTCAGAACCGCGTCGCCCCCCGCAGACGTTGTATAGACCGCCTGCAGGCTGGCGGCCCGCTGCGACGATTCATTTTCGGCCAAAGCTGACAGAATCGCGTCGCCCAACGCCTCGGCTTGGCTGGTATCGCGCGCCTTGCGGTATTCGTTGAACGCAGCACCGCCTACGATGGCGACAACAGCGACGACGCCCACCCAGCCCCAACGGCGCAAAAGCAGATACATGCGATCACGGCGCACCTCTTCGGTGACCTCATCAATAAAACTGTCGGCGTCGCTCATCCCTGCCCCCAGGCTTAAGTGTCCGGTTTTCTAGCGCCATGTCATACCCCGGTGATCAGGCCAAGCCAAGTGCCCGATTTCACACATTCGCCTGCGTCCGCGTGGCTCTTGCGTAAAAAACTAAACCGAACTATTCAGTTCAGTATGGAAAAGCCATGTCAACTGCCCCATTTCTAAGGGTATGAGCTAAAACCAACCGCGCGAACAGATCTGGAGATTTTACCGCATGCGATTGATTTCATTTGTTAACGCCGTATTGGTTATTGTTGCGTTGTATTTTCTTGTGTTTGAACGCGACACGCTTTTTGCGTTCGCAGGTCGTGGGGATGAACCATCTGAAACCGCAACAGAGGTTTCGGAATCGGTGCCAGCACCGGATTCGATTGGTGTCGTCGTCGTGCGCTCGACTGCGCGCGAGATCGGCAGCGCAGTTCAGTTGCGAGGCCAGACCAAGGCCAACCGTCAGGTCGAAGTCCTGGCTGAGACAATATCGACCGTAGTGTCCGAACCCAAGCGCAAGGGCGCTTTTGTCGAGGCGGGTGATCTGCTTTGCGAGCTTGATCCGGGAACCCGTCCGGCAAGCCTAGCCGAAGCCATGGCCGCAAAGCTCGAGGCCGAAAGCCGTGTACCCGAAGCCGAAGCGCGTCTGGAAGAGGCCCATGCGCGTGTGGCTGAGGCTGAGATCAACCTGAAAGCTGCACGTAAATTGTCGGAAACCGGGTTTGGGTCCGAAACACGACGCATCTCTAGTGAAGCTGAAATGAGTACCGCCGAAGCCGGGATCAAATCTGCCGAGGCTGGGCTGGAATCGACCCAAGCCGGGATAGAAGCTGCCGCTGCAGCGGTTGCAGCCGCGCAGCGCGAGATCGATCGCCTGAGCATCGAGGCTCCGTTCAAAGGCCTGCTGGAAAGCGATACCGCGGAATTGGGAAGCCTGATGCAGCCGGGCTCGCTGTGTGCAACAGTTATCCAGCTTGACCCAATCAAGCTGGTGGCCTTTGTGCCTGAAACCGAAGTGAACCGGATTATCGTCGGCTCGATGGCGTCTGCGCAATTGGTCACCGGTTTGCAGGTCGAAGGTCGTGTGACCTTCCTTAGCCGGTCAGCCGACGAAACCACACGGACCTTCGAGGTCGAGATCACTGTTCCTAACCCGGAACTTCTGATCCGTGATGGCCAGACCGCCAACATCCAAATCGCTGCCGAGGGCGTCAAAGCACATTTGCTGCCGCAATCCGCGTTGACCCTGAACAACGAAGGCGAACTTGGTGTACGCACTGTTGTCGCTGACAACGTGGTCGATTTCGTCCCGATCCGCCTGCTGCGCGACAGCGCCGAAGGTGTTTGGATTGGTGGCCTTCCGGAAACTGCTGATATCATCGTGATCGGTCAGGAATTCGTGACACGTGGCGTAACGGTTGCGCCTACCTACAGGGAAGCATCGCAATGACGGGTATCGTCAGTTGGGCCGCAAGCCGCGCCAGAATGGTTCTGGCTTTCATCGCGATTTCTCTGGTTATCGGCGGGTATGCTTATGTTGGGCTCCCGAAAGAGGGTGAACCCGACATCGATATCCCGATGCTGTTCGTCTCGGTCCAGTTTCCGGGCATCTCGGCAGAGGATAGCGAGAGTCTGCTGATCAAGCCGATGGAAACCGAGATGGCTGATCTCGACGGGTTGGACACGATGACCGCCACCGCCGCTGAAAGCTACGCGGGCGTTCTGCTAGAATTCGAGTTCGGTTGGGACAAGTCTGCCACCATTGCTGATGTGCGCGATGCAATGAACAGCGCACAAGCTGATTTCCCCGATGGGGCTGAGCAATATACGATTACCGAGGTCAACTTCTCGGAGTTCCCCATCGTCATCGTTAACCTGACGGGCCCAGTCCCAGAACGTACGATGGCGCGTGTTGCCAAAGACCTGCAAGACGAGCTTGAGGCGTTGGATGCGGTACTTGAGGCCGGTATTGCCGGAAACCGCGATGAAATGCTTGAGGTCGTAATCGACCCTCTACGGCTTGAGGCCTACAACGTCACAGCCGCCGAACTGATCAACGTTGTGCAAAACAACAACCAACTGATCGCGGCAGGCGAGGTTGAAACCGAACAGGGTACGTTCTCGGTCAAGATCCCTTCTTCATTCAAGACTGCACAAGACGTCTATGGCCTGCCTGTCAAGGTCAATGGAGACCGCGTGGTCACATTGGGTGAACTGGCCGAAATCAACTATACTTTCGAGGACCGCGAAGGCACGGCGCGGTTCAACGGAGAGTCCACGGTCGCGCTACAAGTGGTTAAGCGCAAGGGCTTCAATCTGATCGATACTGTTGCGTTGATCAAAGCCACCGTCGCCGAGGAACAAGCCAAGTGGCCAGCCGAGCTACAAGCGGCCGTTGATGTGGGAACCTCAAACGACCAAAGCCGCATCGTCGATTCAATGGTGCGTCAGCTTGAAGGGTCGGTCCTGACCGCCGTCGCACTGGTGATGATCGTGGTTCTGGCTTCTCTGGGGACACGCGCCGCGTTGCTGGTGGGCTTTGCGATCCCGACATCGTTCCTGCTGTGCTTTGCCTTTCTGGCGATGATCGGGGTCACAATCTCTAACATGGTGATGTTCGGCCTGATCCTTGCGGTGGGCATGCTAGTCGATGGTGCCATTGTTGTCGTGGAATATGCCGACAAGCGCATTAAAGAAGGCGTTGGTCCGATGCACGCCTATGTCGAGGCGGCGCAACGGATGTTCTGGCCGATTGTCTCTTCGACTGCCACGACCTTGTGCGCATTTCTGCCGATGTTGTTCTGGCCCGGTATTCCGGGTGAGTTCATGAAGATGCTGCCAATCACGCTGATCTTCGTTCTTTCAGCCTCACTGATCGTGGCGCTGATTTACCTGCCGGTCGTAGGCGGTGTCTCGGGCCGGATGAGCCGTAGTTTCGAGCGCAGCTCGAACTGGCTGAGGGCGCGAACGCCTTGGTGGGTGCGGGCGCTTTTGGTGCCGCCATCGCTGTACATGATCTTCCTCGGCGCGATGCAGGTTCTGAACCCCAACTACTTGTTGCCCGGCGGCTCATTCGCGGGTGTGCTGTTGTTCCTGTTTGGTGCTTTCGCTGGCTCGGTCACGCTGAGCGCTGCCAAGATCGAACGCGCCCCGGATGAACATGTTCACACCGCCAAAGAGCACACGCCCTTTGGTTACGTGATCAAGTTCCTGGTCGGCAATCCGGTCATGCCGGTGGTATCAATCGCCGTGGTCTTTGCGGCGGTATTCTGGGTGGCCTTCATCCTGTTCCCGCAAAATTCGCGCGGGGTCGAGTTCTTTGTGGAAAGCGAACCGGAACAGGCCACAGCCTATGTCCGGGCGCGTGGCAACCTGTCACTGGCCGAAAAAGACCAAATGGTGCTTGAGGCCGAAGGCGTGATCAGCGCCCACCCGGCAGTAATCAACGTGTTTGCCTTTGCTGGTGAAGGTGGCCTGAATCAAAATGATGGCGGAGCTGGTGCCCCAGCGGATACTATCGGTCGCGTGCAGTTTGAAATCATCCCCTGGGAAGATCGGCCAAACATATCAGAACCCATCGCAGGTGGCTTGTTCGACCGGCAAGTGATTGCTCCGGAATATGATGGTGACTTCGTGTTGGATCAGTTGAACGCTGAACTGGCGAAGATCCCGGGCTTTGTTGTCGAGATCCTTCCACTGGAGCAGGGCCCTGCCTCGGCCAAGCCCGTTCATCTGCGGATCAAAGGCGATAGCTGGGAAGAATTGACAACCGCGACCGCTGCGGCGCGAGAAACCTTTGACGCCACCCCCGGCCTGATCAAGATCGAAGACACCCTGCCTCTGCCTGGCATTGACTGGCAGATCGACGTGGACGTGGCCAAGGCGGGCCGGTTCGGCGCTGACGTCGCAACCGTAGGCGCGATGGTACAGCTTGTGACGCGCGGTATCCTGCTGGGTGAAATGCGCCCAGATTCCACCGACGAAGAGGTTGAAATCCGAGTCCGCCTGCCTGATCAGGATCGTGTCTTGTCGACGCTGGATACACTCAAGGTACGTACGCCTGACGGGTTGGTACCTTTGTCAAACTTTGTCACTCGCAAACCGGTGGCCAAGCTGGCCGAGATCAATCGTGTGGATCAACAGCGTTACTATGACGTGAAAGCGGATGTTGAGCCGGGGTTCAGCAAGATCGTGACCACCGGTCCTGATGGTGCAGAACTGCGTCTGGCAACCGTGCGAGCGATTGGCGAAAGTGCCACACCAACTGGCACCACGATCACCAACACGGATGGGGCAGAGTTTGAACTGGTGCAATTGACCGGTGCCGAAAATGTGGGTGAAGTGCGGTCCGCCATCGAAAGCGGTGAGGCTCGGTTTGCATTGATCAATCCGAACGAACGGATTGCTGTTCTGACCGAATGGCTGCAGACCGACCCATTCGGCCGCACCATCGCGTGGGAGTGGACCGGCGATCAGGAAGATCAGGCTGAAAGCCAGGCCTTCCTGTCCAGCGCATTCCTTGCCGCGCTAGGGCTGATGTTCGTGATCCTGCTGGCGCAGTTCAATTCGTTCTACAACTCGGTGCTGGTGCTGCTGGCCGTGGTTTTGTCTACGACCGGCGTGTTGCTGGGGATGATGGTGATGCAGCAACCATTCTCGATCATCATGACCGGGACGGGGATCGTCGCGCTGGCCGGTATCGTGGTGAACAACAACATCGTTTTGATCGACACCTATCAGGAATACAGCGGTTACATGTCTCGTATCGATGCCATCGTCCGCACGGCTGAGGCGCGTATCCGTCCGGTTCTGTTGACCACGCTGACGACTATGGCGGGTCTGACCCCGATGATGTTTGGCCTGTCGCTGGATTTCATCGGCGGTGGGTATTCGATCGACAGCCCTACGGCTCTGTGGTGGAAACAGCTGGCCACGGCGGTGGTCTTTGGCCTGGGTACGGCCACGGTGCTGACCCTGATCGTAACGCCTTCATTCCTGGCGCTGCGGGTGTGGGTCACAACCTACGCGGTATGGCTGGGTAAGGCGCTGGCGCGCGCCACGGCGGGCCGATCCAGCCAGATCGCGCAGGACATGGCGATCGGCCGAAACGCGCGAGATGTGCAGTCAGCCGAAATGATCTGGACCGACGAACAGGACAGACCCACCCCTGATCAAAGCGCTCAGGACGACCGCCCAGATCATCCGCCAACAACCCCGCTGAAGGCGGCGGAATAAAAAAAGGCGAGCCCTCGGGCTCGCCTTTTCGTTTCTGGCGGAGCTGTTATTCGACGAACGCGTATTCGCCAAGATCGCACAGGTTCAGGCCATAGTCTTCAACCGATTCTCCATCGTTGAAAACACCACGGATGTCATAGACGCAGGTGGTCAGCCCGTCCGCGATGAGGACGCCCACTTCGTAATCCGCGCCCAAATAACCACCCGCAAGCAGGTTGCCTTCCCAGCTACCGGACGAGGCCGGAGACACGTTGAACTCAACCAGATCGTAGCTGGTTTCATTGATAATCAAGAATTCCAGATCCTCGGCTGCCGCCGAAGTCGCCATCAACACTGTTGCAGTCAATGCTGCTGCTGCTCGCATTTTCATGAAGTTTCTTCCTTGTCTATGTTTCGACCTGCACAGTGTCTCGACGGCAGGTCCACGTCAAACGGAAAACCGGACCGCAGCAACCGATTTTTTAATACCCATCAGTACAGCTAAGAGTTGTCGGAGCTGTTCGGGCTCAGGCCGCCTGGCTGTCGGCTTGCTGGCGATTCCATAGCTGGGAATATCGACCCTCATGCGCGAGTAACTCATCATGCGTGCCCTGCTCAATGATCTCTCCGCGCTCCAGCACAACGATCCGATCTGCCTCGGCGATGGTACTGAGGCGATGGGCGATGGTGATCACAGTCCGCCCCTCACCTGCCCGGGCCAAAGCGTCTTTGATGTCCTGCTCAGTATCTGTGTCCAAGGCCGAGGTCGCCTCGTCCAGCAACAGGATCGGCGGGTTTTTCAGCAACGTTCGCGCGATGCCGACGCGCTGCTTCTCACCACCCGATAGCTTCAAGCCTCGCTCACCGACCGTGGTGTCGTATCCTTCCGGAAGGCTGATGATGAAATCGTGAATCTGCGCGGCCTTGGCAGAAGCTTCCACATCCGCCTGAGTGGCACCTTCGCGCCCATAGGCAATGTTGTAGCGGATCGTGTCATTAAACAGGACCGTGTCCTGCGGAACAACGCCGATTGAGGCATGCAGACTGGTTTGGCTGACATCACGTACATCCTGCCCGTCAATCTTCAGCGCCCCACCGGTAACATCATAAAACCGGAACAACAGTCGCCCGATGGTGGATTTTCCTGAACCAGTGGCCCCGACAATTGCAACCGTCTGACCCGCGGGAACAGTCAGGGAAACACCCTTCAGGATTTCCCGGTCCGCTTCGTACCCGAAATGCACATTCTCTAAAGTCACCTCTCCACCATTCACCTTGAGGTTCGGCGCGCAAGGTTTATCCATCACTTCCGCAGGCTGCTCCAGCAGGTCGAACATCTGCCCCATATCAACCAGCGACTGCCGGATCTCGCGGTATACGGTTCCAAGGAAGTTTAGTGGTACGGTTATTTGGATCATGTAAGCGTTGACCATTACGAAGTCGCCCACTGTCAGTGAACCCTTCTGCACACCGATTGCTGCCAGAACCATCACACCAACCAGGCCGCACGTGATTAGAAACGACTGGCCAAAATTCAAGAACGCCAGTGAATACGCCGTCTTGAGCGCGGCCTTGGCATATCCCTTCATCGAGACGTCATAGCGTTCAGCTTCGCGAGTTTCGGCGTTGAAATACTTGACCGTTTCGAAGTTCAGAAGGCTATCGATGGCCCGCTGGTTTGCTTCAGTATCCTGATCGTTCATCTCGCGCCGCAGCTTCACACGCCATTCAGTAACCGCAAAGGTAAACCAGATATAAAGCGCGATGGTCACAGCGACGACGACCAGATACCAGACATCGAATAGCCATAGCAGGATGATCGAAACCAGCAGCAGCTCCAGGATCAGCGGCCCGATCGAAAACAGCAGGAAGCGTAACAAAAATTCTACGCCTTTCACGCCCCGCTCGATGATCCGGCTGAGACCACCAGTGCGCCGCGTCACGTGATAGCGCATCGAGAGTTGGTGGATATGCTGGAATGTCTCAAGCGCCAGCGCCCTTAATGCGCGTTGACCAACCGGTGCAAAAAACGCATCTCGCAGTTGCTGGAATCCCACTGTCATCATACGGGCGACGCCATAGGCCACCGTCAATCCAACAGCCCCCAAAGCCAATGGCGGTACGCCCTCACCCGCCAGACCGTCTACCGCACCTTTGTACAGGATCGGCGTGTACACGGCGATCAGTTTGGCCAGCACAAGCATCGCCATGGCCAATACGACACGACGTTTGACCCATGGCTCGTCTTCGGGCCAAAGGTAGGGCGCAACTTTGCGGATGGTGCGCCAGCCTGAACGGTGTTCGCCCGGGTCGGTTTGGATCGCGGATGGTTGTCTCATCACGTACCTTAACTGCGGTCAGAGATAGGCCATGGCCCGGGAAGGGCCACGGGCAATATTCATTCGGGGATGGTGAAGATCTGCCCCGGGTAGATCAGGTCAGGATCACGTATGGCATCTTTGTTGGCTTCGAACAATTTGACATATAGCACGCCATCGCCAAACCGGTCCCGCGATATCGCCCAGAGCGTATCGCCCTTTTGAACCGTGACGGAACGGATTGCTGGAGTATCAACGGCAGTACCGCCCGCCTCAGCGGCATCAACCGCGCGCAACGCCTCAACCGGTTCGCGTTTGAACGGAGTCTCAATCCTGCTGACTACGGTGCCATCAGGAGCAACCTCATCCACACGCAATGTGTAAACGCCAGGATCAATCCCCTCGACCTCACCGCGCCACTGACCGTCAATAGCAGGAGGAAGGTTCGCCACAAGTTGATTGTCCAGATACAGGCGTACGGCCGATCCGTCCTGAGCCCGACCGGTCAGTTCCACATCACCAGTGTCCGAATATCCGATTGTATCCAGCGCAATCTGCTTTGGTGGAGTGTCCTGCACGGTCGGGGGCTGCACGAGTTCGACCCCTTCTTCACCGGAACGCAGGATTGCGACTTGCTGATCCGTAGCGCTGCCCGCTTCAGGCTCCGTTTCGGCCGCTGACTCAGACTCGTCATCCGAAGGTGGCAAGGCACTCGCTACTTCTGTGTCTTGTTCATCAGTTATTTCGGTTTTTGTTTGTTGCGTCGCAGCAACGTCCTCGGTCGGCTCATCAATTGGGGTTGCGGGCGCTTCAGGTGTTGCAGGCGCAGGGAGTGCAGCGATCAGGTAATCATCTGAACGGCTCGCTTCATCCCCGTTGCGGGTTTCCAGGACAAGCCCACGCGCGTCATCGGCAAATGGGATCAATACGAACTCAGCGAACTGGCCGCTATCATCAACATTGAAGCTGTGAACGATCTCACCATCCAGCAAGACGCTGACTTCGGATCCCGGCTCGGCATTCCCCGAAAGCACAGCATTTCCATCAGATTCCACGAAAATCTGATCCAGAACCGGGGCTGCCACCGCTGGAGATCCCGTTTCCTCGTCGACCGGGGTGCTATCTGAGGGCGTATCTTCGGTTGCCTGTTCACTTGTTTCCGGAGTTTGCTCCTCGGTTGGGTGCGTGTCTTGTTGGGCAACCTCAGAAATCGGTTCCGCGGTTACATCAGAATTCGGTGCCGCTTCCTCCTGAGATACACCAAAAATACCGGACAGATACAATCCGCCCGCGACGAGCACCACAACGATCCCGGCAACTAAACCCCATAAGAAGGTTCCAGAGCCTCCGTTTCCCGATTTGGCGTTCATTCTTTTCCTTTCACTCCGCCCGGTAAATGCCTTGACTGGCACGCATTCCAACGGACGGTTGAGCCAACCTATCAATCCCGCTATCAGGGGTCAAAACCCCTAACACAAGAGCAGAGAACCAATCCTATGTCCCAGAATTCCGTCTGTGTGTATTGCGGGTCACGCAATGGTGTAAATCCAACCTATTCCGCCGCCGCCTACAGATTTGGGGAACTGCTTGCCGACGAAGGCTGGCGGCTGGTCTACGGGGCCGGTGATGTAGGGCTGATGGGCGAGGTTGCGCGCGCCGCGCAATCATCTGGCGGCGATACTTTTGGGGTGATTCCGGTGCATCTTCTGCGGCGCGAGGTGGGCAAGACTGACCTCACCCGATTCATCGTGACCGAGACGATGCACGAGCGCAAGAAAGTCATGATCATGAATGCTGATGCCGTGGTCGTTCTGCCCGGCGGACCCGGATCACTGGACGAGCTGTTCGAAGCGCTGACATGGCGTCAGTTGGGCCTGCATGACAAACCCATTCTGGTGATGAATGTGGATGGGTATTGGGACACGCTGCGCGCGCTGCTTGACCAGCTTATTGGTCAGGGATTTGCCGACGCTTCGCTTGCGGATTTTATCACCTGGGTCGACACACCGGATTCGGCGATGTCTGAACTTCGCAGGTTGCTGAACTGACAAAGCCAGTATTCGGGCGGCGCACGCCGCCCGAGTATCAGCATTCATTTAGGCAGGTTTCGCAAGCCGGGATTGAAGTATCCGCTCAACCTTGTGCAATGGATGGTTTGTCAGAGTTTTATCAACCTCGGCCACCACCTTAGCCAGCACCTCACTGTGCAATCTGCGGCGCAGTAAGCCAAGAACATGGGGGCTGGCAACCAATACCAACCGTTTATAGGCACCCTTCAGGCCCTTGCGGTTCAGAAGGTTCGCGACGTCCTGAACGAACAGAGATTTGGCGTGTGTTTTCCAGGTCTCTTCTTCAACCGCCGATTTCTGGTTCGGGCCAGTATCGGGCCGTCGCCCCGCCCTGTCGGTCGGCTTCGTCGGTACCGCGTCCTGCTCTTCGACGGACACGACAACCAGATTAGGGTCCTGCGCATCGGTGATATTCTCCATCACCAACGCTTTTTCCCCGTCGGCGATGATAACCCAAGTTCCCTGTTCAAGTGCAGCCATTCGTGATCTCCTGAGTCCATAAAAGTTGGCGTTCAACTGCCCCTTAGACACATCTTTTCCGGAATGCGGCGACGATGAATCGCGCACAAACTGTATTATTATCAACTGATTGGCGGTTCTCTCCCTCCGCCTACTATAGGTAGGTAGCGAAAGGCCTCTCGCAATAGGCGCGACCATTAAAGTTGACGTACCGGCAGGATTTCACCGACCACTCATCGATTCCTAAGAAAAAGGCCCGCCAGCATCACTGCCAGCGGGCCCGAATTCGGGTTCTTTCAATCGGGGATTACATCCGCGATGCGACGTTTTCCCAATTTACAAGATTGTCGAGGAAGTTCGACAGGTACGCCGGACGTTTGTTGCGGAAATCGATATAGTACGAGTGCTCCCACACATCACAGCCAAGCAGTGCGGTTTGACCAAAGCACAGCGGGTTCACGCCGTTTTCGGTCTTGGTCACGGCCAGCGAGCCGTCAGCGTTCTTAACCAGCCATGCCCAGCCCGAACCGAACTGACCGGCACCGGCAGCGCTGAACTGCGACTTGAACTCGTCAACCGAACCGAAGCTTTCGGTCAGTGCCTTTTCAAGCTCGCCGGGCATCGCATTGCCACCGGGGCCCATCATCTCCCAGAACTGGTTGTGGTTCCACAGCTGGCTGATGTTGTTGAAGATACCGTTCTGCGCGACTGCGTTTGCGTCATAGGTGCCAACGATGATCTCTTCCAGCGACTTGCCGTCCCACTCGGTCCCGGCGATCAGCTTGTTGCCGTTGTCGACATAGGCCTTGTGGTGCAGGTCATGGTGATATTCCAGCGTTTCCGCGGACATACCCTTGGCTGCCAGCGCGTCATGTGCATAAGGAAGATCAGGAAGTTCAAAAGCCATGTCGGCCCCCTGTTGAAAAATGAATGTTGCGGTTCCACAGGTTAAATGCTTTGACAGCCGCCGCAGGTCAAGGCCCGCGACGTAAAAACCCGGAGGTCCGCGATGCTGACAGAGGCGCGCAAAATGTTCTACCGCACCCGCGGATATTATGAAGGTAACCTCAACGGCGAACCGTTTCGACTTGATCCCTACCATTCGAAATTTTGGCGCAAGGCCGCAGCGGGTGAATGGGAACCAGAAACATTTGCTGTGCTGGACCAGTTCTTGTCCCCCGAAAGCGACTATCTGGATATTGGAGCATGGATCGGCCCCACCGTGCTTTACGGAGCCCGAAAGGCACGCCATGTTTGGTGTTTCGAGCCCGATCCAACTGCATTCCGGCATCTGGCGTGGAACCTGGATCTGAACGATATTCAGAATGTCTCAGCCTTTGGGGTGGCTTTGTCCGATGAATTCGGAGTGGCGCGCATGGCCTCGGTCCGTGGCGAGCCCGGTGACTCGACCAGTTCGCTTTTGCATGACGGCGTTCATGGATCAGATGCATTGACCATCGCATGGGATCAATTCGAAGCGGCAAACGATCTTTCGCGAATCTCATTGGTCAAAATGGATATCGAAGGGGCCGAATTTTTTGTAGCATCCACTCTGGCCGCGTGGCTGAAGGAACGGCGCCCTGCCCTCTATCTGTCGCTTCACGCACCTCTGTTGCCCGATCAAGAACGGCACGAGCGTGTGCATGCGCTGTTGGATGAGCTGAGCTTTTACACCAAACTGTCGGACGAAAAGATGCGACCTCTAACGGTTTCGGACCTTCTGACAGAGGACAGCCTGAACCAATACCAAACAATCCTATTGCAGGGGTAGAACTGCTAAGGATTATTTCCTCCCTAGCACGAAATCCCGGTTGCATCTTCATGCTGGACCAGCATTGTTTAGCTTATCAGAAACCACGACTAATTGGATAATATGAAAAGACTTTTTCTGACTATTGCTGCCATACTGTTTGCACAAACAGCCACAGCAGAAAATATCACCTATCTCTGCAAGATGACAAAGCAGGACAGTCACGGCTGGATTGCCCCGGAATATGCATTTCAGGTGGATCGCGAAGGCGGTACCGCGAAAGTCGCAGTCAGACCCGAATGGATGGACGCGAGCTTTAAGGACCGTGGTTCGAAGGGGTACCGGTTGGTCTGGCGCAGAAATGCCCGCGCATCTGCCGGCGGAAACGTGCGCGTTCGGTATCAAGCCAATCTGAATCCAAACGACAACATCGTGAAGATTCGGATGGCCTTCGCCAACGTAGGCGCAGTTAACAAACCTTACGGTGTGGGTACCTGCCAGGTCGTAGGCTAATCGAAAGCCCCGGATCGACCGGGGCTTTCTTATTCAAGAGCTTTCAGTATACGCCAACCTCACTGCCTGGCTGCGCCGCAACCTTGAGCAGTTTGAAAACGTAATCCGCGGCTGAACGGAAGCAAACAACGCGGAAGCTTTCGGCGTCGTCCATCCAGAATGCACCAGCCACCTGTGCCAGACGTGAGCGGCGGATTTGGCCGGGCTGGAATGCCTCAGTCGAAAACTCAACCGGGGCAACTTTGCCCAGCACCTCGCGAGCGCTGACACCCGAGATACGAAAAACAGCGCGAGCGTCGGAGACGTTGACCGCCAATGCGTGAACACCGCTCAGAGCATTGGTCATTGCTGCCAGCTTAGCTTCTACCTCGGTATACGGCACCAACACCAGAAGTTCGTCGGGCGACATCCAGCAGACGCCAGTATCACCCTTCACCAGAGCTTCACGCTGACCGGGTACTTTCTGGCCGGTGGCGTCTTTGACGGCCTTGGCCAGCACTTTGTCAGAGAGATCACCCCGCAAGGTGATCATGCCCTGCAGGCCACATTCCTCGACCTTGGCAATGCCCTGATAGCTGGCGTGGTTCAGTGCGCTGATGGGTTCAGACATTCTGCTTCTCCCCGTCCTTGTCGTAGAAGATCGGGTCCACGATCTTGGCTTTGTATGTTTTGCCGTCCGTGCCCGGGAATTCGACAATCTCGCCCATACGATCCGGGCCGTGCTTGATCAGGCCCATGGCGATACCTTTGCCGAGGTTGGCTGAGTAATAGGTCGACGTCACGCGGCCGATCATATTGCGCTGACCGTTGGCGTTCACGCCCTCACCCACCGCATAGGCACCGTCCGGCAGGACAGATCCATCCACAGTCTCGAGACCGACCAGTTTCCAGCGTTCAGGATCGGCCATATGGGTCCGCGAATGGGCGCGTTTTCCGAGGTAGTCCTCTTTCTTTTTCGACAGCGCCCAGTGCAGCCCCAGATCCTGCGGTATCACCGTGCCGTCGGTCTCGTCGCCGATCATGATAAAGCCCTTCTCGGCCCGCAGGATGTGCAGACATTCGGTGCCATAAGGCATGACCCCGAACTCCTGTCCTGCCGCGACAAGCGCATCCCAGAAGGCTTGACCTTGTGAGGCAGGAACCGCGATCTCATAAGACAGTTCGCCCGAGAACGAGATTCGGTAGGCACGGGCGTCGAAGTCGCCGATCTTGCCATCGCGCCATTCCATGAACGGCAACGCCTCTTTCGACAGATTCATGCCGCCGAGCTTTTCAAGCACCTTGCGGGCGTTGGGGCCAACTACAGCGACCTGAGCGTATTGCTCGGTGACGTTCGCGACGTAGACTTTCCAGTCCCACCACTCAGTCTGCAGCCATTCTTCCATATGACCATGGATACGTTCTGCACCGCCGGTGGTGGTGTGGCATAGCCAAGTGTCGTCATCGATACGAGCGACAACACCGTCGTCGATCAGGAAGCCGTTTTCCGAGCACATCAGGCCATAGCGGCATTTGCCGACCTTCAGCGTGGACATCATGTTGGTGTACATCATATCCAGAAACTTGCCGGCGTCGGGGCCTTTGACGATCAACTTGCCCAGCGTCGAAGCATCCAGCAGACCGAGGTTTTCGCGGGTATTCTTCACCTCACGATTCACCGCGTCATGCACGGATTCACCGGGACGGACATAGGCATAGGTCCGGCGCCAATGACCAACCGGTTCCCAATCCGCGCCGTTCTTGTCGTGCCAGTTATGCATCGGCGTCTGACGGATCGGCTGGAACACCTCACCACGCGCTTCGCCACCAATCGCACCCATCGAAATGGGCGTGTATGGCGGGCGGAAAGTGGTGGTGCCGACCTTCGGAATCTCAGATTCTAGCGCATCAGCAAGGATCGCCAATCCGTTGATATTACTCAACTTACCCTGATCAGTTGCCATGCCTAAGGTGGTGTAACGCTTAGTGTGCTCCACACTTTCGTAACCCTCGCGGGCCGCCAACTGGACATCCGATACTTTTACGTCATTCTGGAAGTCTAGCCACGACTTCATGCGCAACTGAATCTCGGCATTTGCGGGCATGAGCCACACAGCTTCCATCGAAGCTTCCTCAGTGGTCTCACCCGAAGGCGCCTTGGTGTTCTTGGGTTTGAAACCAGCCGCCTTGGCCGCTGCCTTACCGGCAGCATGCGCATCAGTCACAACCTCTGCCAGCGCCAGTGGACCGTTGGAAGCACCAGCAGCAACGACAAATCCTTCCCCATCCGCACCTAACGGCGGGCGCGTCGGATCAGGACGGAAATGCGCTTGGGCCTCATCCCAGATCAATTTGCCACCGCAATGCGACCACATGTGAACGACCGGAGACCAGCCTCCCGACATTGCGACCGCATCGCATTCGATCTCCTCGCGCGCTCCACCGATGCCATTCTGATTACACAGCTCGACCTTCTTGACGCGTTTTCCGCCTTTGACCTTGGCAATTGCCTTGCCCGGATCAACACGAATTCCCAGTTGCCGGGCCTCTTCTGCCAGAGGTCCAGCTGTGTCACGAGCGTCAACTACACGCAAAACATCCACACCCGCCTGTTTCAGCGTGATCGCGGTGCGATAAGCATCGTCGTTGTTGGTGGCGATAATGACGCGCTCGCCCGGGGTCACACCCCAGTTGATCACATAGTCGCGCATGGCCGAGGCCAACATCACTCCCGGTACATCGTTCCCTGCAAAAGACAGCGGACGTTCTATTGCACCAGTGGCAGTTACCACCTGCTTTGCACGGATACGCCACAGGCGATGGCGCGGGCCCTGAGTGCCCGGCTTGTGGTCTGTCAGACGCTCATAGCCCAGTACATAACCGTGGTCATAAACACCCGCCCCCATGCAGCGAAGGCGCATCGTGACGTTGTCCATTGTTTCGAGATCGGAAACCAATTGTTCCACGAACTTATCCACAGGCTTATCGTTGATCGTACCGCCATCAACCGGAGCGCGACCACCCCAATGCGCAGTTTGCTCGATCAAAAGGACCTTGGCCCCCGACTCGGCGGCGACCTTGGCGGCCTGCAAGCCCGCCACACCACCGCCGATCACCAGAACATCAGTGAAGGCGTAAAAGTGCTCATAGGTATCCGCGTCCTTGGTTTCTTTGTCCGGTGCTTTGCCCAATCCGGCGGACTGGCGGATGAAGGGTTCATACACATGTTTCCAGAACGGCTTTGGGTGAATGAACATCTTGTAGTAGAAGCCAGCTGGCAAGAAACGCGACAGGTGCGTATTCAAAGCGCCAATATCGAACTCAAGGTTCGGCCAGTGGTTCTGAGACACAGACGTCAAGCCATTGAACAGCTCGGTTGTGGTTGCACGCTGGTTCGGCTCGAACCGGGTGCCCTGCCCGAGACCGACCAAGGCATTGGGCTCTTCCGCACCACTGGCGACAACACCACGCGGACGGTGATACTTGAACGACCGGCCCATCATCATCTGGTCATTGGCCAAGAGTGCTGAGGCAAGCGTGTCGCCTTCATAGCCCTGCATCGATGTGCCGTTAAAGGTAAAAGTAACCTGTTTCGACCGGTCGATCAGCCGGCCTTGTTTTACGAGACGGGTGCTCATTTTGCGGACCTTTCGCAGGCGGTATTACAGATGGCTGTGCGGATCATTTGTACTCTCTCCACGACCAGCCAGGGCGCTTCGCAGTGATAGCGTCCTTGATTTCTTGCGGAGGCTCTGTTGTTTGCGCTGAATAGGTACCGAACACCTCAAGCGTTTGTGTACAACGCGCGGCGTGGAACCACTTTCCGCAGCCGTTCGCGTGACGCCAGCGTTCGAAATGTACGCCTTTAGGGTTTTCGCGCATGAACATATAGTCGTGGAATTCGTCATCGGACGAGCCCGGGCCATAGCGCTTCAGATGCGCTTCACCACCGGCGGCCAGTTCGGATTCTTCGGCGTCTACGCCGCAATAAGGGCAATTCAGGATCAGCATGTGATCATCCTCTTGGCGGCAGGCGAGACGAATCTGCCTGCGAAATCTGCGTGACGGGTGTGCGAGATTTTTCGACGAAAAATCTTCATCAGTGCGCCACCCCTGCGGCAACACTTTCGTCGATAAAGCGGCCTTCCTTGAAGCGGTCCAACGAGAAGGCTTCGGTCAGCGGTGAATGGCCTGTTGCCATCAGTTGTGCCATGCCCCAGCCTGAACCCGGAATCGCCTTGAAGCCTCCGGTACCCCAGCCACCATTGATGAAGCAGCCCTGCAATGGTGTCTTGGACAGGATGGGCGAGCGATCGCCGGTCATATCCACAATACCGCCCCACTGGCGCAGCATCTTCAGGCGCGAGATCATCGGGAAAGTCTCGACCAGGGCGCGGACGGTTTCCTCGATGTGATGGAACGAGCCCCGCTGTGTGAAGTTGTTGAAACCATCGGTCCCGCCGCCGATCACCATCTCGCCCTTGTCGGATTGAGACATGTAGCCGTGCACTGTGTTGGCCATGACGACCACATCCATGCAGGGTTTGATTGGCTCGGATACCAACGCTTGCAGCGCAACGGCCTCCAGCGGCAGACGGAAGCCCGCCATCTCGGACAGCTGACCGGAATGGCCCGCAACCACGATACCCAGCTTGTCACAATCGATGGCGCCTTTTGTGGTGTCGACACCGACAACGCGGCCATTTTCCTGACGCACGCCAGTGACTTCGCACTGCTGGATGATGTCCATGCCCATAGCCGAACATGCGCGGGCATATCCCCAGGCCACGGCATCGTGTCGCGCAGTGCCGCCCCGTTCCTGCCATAGACCGCCCAGAACCGGATAACGCGGACCGTCAAGATTGATGATCGGCACCAACTCTTTAACACGCTCTGGCCCAATCCACTCGGTCTGAACACCCTGCAGAGCATTTGCATGCGCTGTGCGCTGATAACCGCGAATCTCGTGCTGTGTCTGCGCCAACATGATAACGCCGCGGGGGCTGAACATGATGTTATAGTTCAGGTCCTGACTTAGATCCTCATACAGACCGCGCGCCTTTTCATAGATCGCAGCCGACGGGTCTTGCAGATAATTCGACCGGATGATGGTCGTGTTCCGACCGGTGTTGCCACCGCCTAGCCAGCCTTTCTCGATCACGGCAACATTCTGGATGCCGTAATTCTTGCCCAGATAATATGCAGTTGCCAAACCGTGGCCACCCGCACCAACAATAATAGCGTCATAGCGCTTTTTGGGCTCGGGCGAACGCCAGGCGCGCTCCCATCCGGTGTGATAACGCAGCGCTTCACGCGCCACAGCAAAGGCTGAGTAGTGTTTCATAAGCGAATCCATCCGGTCTTCGATGATTGGGCGCAGATATGCCGTGCCCTGACAGTTTAACCCTGCCGCACAACGTCGCAATAATGCACTATTGCGACATGACCGCCCCTAGCGGCCATTTGTCCCTTTTTTCCATGCGCCGACAGGTCTAAGTCAAGGCAACCATTTTGGAGGGACCATGTCGTTCTGGGTTCTCATCTTCCTGATCGCGCTGCTTATCGCCGTATTTCTGGGTTACACCATGCTACGAGGCCGTCGCGACGACGCCCCAACTGCGGCGTATGACTTGAATGTTTATCGCGAACAGCTGGCTGGCGTTGATCGCGATCTGGCGCGTGGAGTGATTGCGAAAGCCGATGCCGAACGTGTGCGCACGGAAATCTCACGCCGCATCCTCGCTGCTGACGCGCAAATGCGTGGTGAAGCCGAAAGCAAAGGGCCGTCACGAACGGTAACAATTATTGCATTCCTCATCATGGCGGCTGTTCTGGTTGGTGGCGGTCTGGCGATGTATCGCCAGTTGGGGGCAGCTGGCTTCCCAGATATGCCTCTTTCGGTGCGGTTGGAAATGGCGGAAGATCTGCGAGAAAACCGCCCCAGTCAGACCGAGGCCGAAGGTATGGCTACTCCGGTTCAGTTGCCTCCGCTGGAAGAAAGCTATGAAACGCTGCTGAACCGGCTGCGCGAGACCGTGGCCGAGCGCCCTGATGATCTGCAAGGTCACACCTTGCTCGCACAGCACGAAACCAATGCCGGAAATTTCAAAGCCGGTTATGAAGCCCAGACACGTGTGATCGCCCTGTCTGGTGAGAACGCCCCGGCTCAGGCGTATTTGGATCAGGCCGAAATGATGATTCTGGCTGCCGGTGGGTATGTTTCACCGGAAGCGGAAGTTGCACTGCGGCACGCTCTGGAACGAAATCCGAATTTGGGTCCTGCGCGGTACTACTGGGGGCAGATGCTGGCACAGACGGGCCGGCCTGATATGGCCTATCGGGTCTGGGTGGATACATTGCGAGACGCACCAGCGGGCGCCCCATGGGCTGAAGCCATTCGTACTCAGATTGATGATCTAGCGTTTCGCGCGGGTGTATTCAACGCACCAGACCTGTCCTCTGCACCAGCTGCCCCCGGCCCAAGCCAGGAAGACATGAACGCCGCCGCTGAGTTGTCGCCGGAAGAACGGCAGGAAATGATCCGAGGCATGGTAGATCGGCTTTCAGAACGACTAGCGAGCGAAGGTGGATCGCCCGAGGAATGGGCGCGCCTGATCGCGGCATTGGGTGTTCTGGGTGAAAATGAGCAGGCGACAAAGATACGCGACGAAGCGCTCATTGTATTTGCCGGAAACGAAGAGGCACTACAGATGATCGAAGCTGCATCAGTTCAGGCCGGTATCGCACAATGATCCACGATGCATTTGAAGATTTTTCAGCTGCCCTTTCGCCGATGTCTGCACTCATGGGGCTGGACCTTGGGGAAAAAACCATTGGAGTCGCGGTGTCGGACCGCATGCGCGGCGTCGCAACACCGTTGGAAACTGTTCGGCGCAAGAAATTCACGCTGGATTCTGCCCGGCTGATCGAAATCGTGACCGAGCGTGAGATTGGCGGAATAGTTCTGGGCCTACCCCGCAACATGGACGGAAGCGAGGGACCGCGGTGCCAATCGACCCGTGCTTTTGCGCGGAATCTTACACGCCTGACCGATTTGCCGATCGGCTTCTGGGACGAACGGCTTAGCACTGTAGCGGCCGAAAAGGCCCTGCTTGAGGCGGATACGACACGAAAGCGTCGCGGACAGGTTATAGATCATGTCGCAGCTGGCTATATCCTGCAGGGAGCGCTGGATAGATTGCGCTTTATCTAACTGATCGGAAAACGCTCATGACGAATATGGTTTGGAAACGGGACGAGGTGGAAAGCCCTTGTATCCAGATCTGCGTCGTTCATCCGACCGAGCGGATCTGCACAGGCTGCTATCGCACGATTGACGAAATCACCCGCTGGTCCAAGATGGACAGCACCGAGCGCGCCGAGATCATGCAGGAACTCCCGGAGCGCAAGCCCCGTCTGGCAAAGCGTCGTGGCGGACGTAAAGCACGCCTTTACGGCTCCTAAAGCGGCAGTCAGGTTTTGGGCGTCTGTGATTGTCGCAGAGCATCCAGCAATTCATGATCCCGCAATTCTTCGCTGAACAGTTGGACCAATTCAGTCTGTGAGGTTGACCGCGCGGGCATCTGGCTAGCCTCATCGACCTTTGTGAGGGTTTCAGGTTGATCCAAGCTTTCCTTGGAAATCAGGTGCTTCAATACAGAGCGGAGTGTCATTGCCCATCCAAATTGCAATAGTATACGCGCCGCTGTGGACCAGCTCCGAGCTCGAGGGGGTTAAGAGCCCGAAAGCTGTTGATTGAGCGAGTGGAAACCCACAGCGGCGCGGAACAGCTTGTTACCTATCCCTTGCAATACGGGAGTGGTGAGAGCTTTTTTAAGTTATTTGACCAACCAGTCAATATTAACGCTAACATCAATATATCTTCCGTTGCGTCAACCTCCGAAAGAACAATGCGATCCTCATTAGCGCATTGTTTCCAATGGATATTTAGACAAGTCAGCCAGCCGCAAGCCATGTTTTCGCATTGTCGTACTCATCTGCAGGAAAATACTGCGTCCGCGTTCCCAATACATGACTGGCCATGCGCTGCGCCATCTTTTGCCACGTCTTGTCACCAACAATCGCCGCACGATCCAGCATCCCAATGTGACCCGCCGCCAGACGGAAATGAGCAGCCATCGCTGTAAGTCCCTGCCAGCCGTCAAACTCGCGTAGATCTATCAGCAATCGGAACCCATCACGCTCGTGCAATAATGCATCTAGATCGGTTTGCGCCTGGTTGTATTCCTCTGAATCCAGCTTTCCCATCAGGCTGATTTGCACACATGGACCGCCAAGGTCAGTCACGTGAATGGTACCTAGAGATTCGCGTATCCAGCGCCGGGCAGCTTCCAGATCTTCCATCCCGAACACCTGTACAGGGCAAGGCAGAATCGGTGCCGCCAATCGAATACTGGTCTGCACCCATCCCTGGTCAGCAACAACTCCGATCCGATCGAATCCGCGCCAGTGACTAAGCCCTAGCTTTGTGTCGGACCACGCAGCACCTAGATCATATCCTTTGAACTCCGGCGTTGCGATTGCCAGCAGACGCACCGACTCGTGTTCCTTCAGCGCGGCCTCGATCGCCGGCACCAGAGTGGCAGCGTAATCCGCGCTGGTTACCTCGCCAGAAAGCTCCACCTCGATTAGTGCACCATCAGAGTTTGTATGGACCGTAATCATCTAACTCATCCTCCAAATCCAAATAATGGCAGGAGGTTACGGGGATTCGATCCATTGCGCCACACCGCCCGGCAACTCGGGGCGGAAATAGGCAATCATCCGTCCGTCCGGCCCCGCGCTCGCGTCAGGACCCCATGGCGCAACCCCATGCAGACAATGGCGATGCAAAAGATAGGCTTCGCCCGGTCGCGCCGGCAATTCGATGCGCGGGCAGGTCTGAAATACCTCGCTGCGCGCTGATTGGTAGATATCGGTTACATCGGTTTGACCCAGCGTATTGGGTGGAACGCCATCCAGCGCCTGACGGAATGCGGCACCCAGAACCTTATGGCTGCCGTCCCAGACCACCATCGGCGACGCGTCGGCGGAGGCCTCGGTCAGAGGGATACCCAATATCCAGGCATGAGGCTCATCCAGATGCCGCCGGCGGTTCGGACCTGTTGGCTTCAGGCCATCCACATGCGCCGCATCCCGATTGGTGCGATAGCGGCTGGCGGCTTCGTTCTCACCGCGTCGAGGCCGTGGATAGCCCGGGTAAATCACCGATACCTGCGCCTTATGCAGATCAATCGGACCGAATTGTTGATTTGCAAACTCAATCGCTTGGCCAGGCAATGGGTGCGATCCGCCTACCCTGCCCTGTGTATCGTTAGCCAACGCATCGACGCCGATGAACCATGTCCCCTCACAATCGTGCCATTGCGCATGATCTGGATCGGTTATCGAGCTCCGGGCAGCGGGCAATATCCGCGCCACCCAATCGGCCAACGCCGCATCATGTGAGAATTTGACCCAACCTCTGTCGTGAAGCGTCTCTACCATCCCAGCGCCTTGCGAAGCATGTTCAGGGCCACCAGCGTAAGAAACACAGCAAAGACACGCTTTAGCGGTTTCTGGTCCATCGCGTGGGCAAGTTTCACGCCCCATGGGGCAGTAATCATGGTCATCGTAACTACAATGCCAAAAGCCACCAGATTTACAGCGCCAATTGTCAGTGGTGGGCGGTGTTCAGGGGCGATGTTGAGGAACAAGAAACCAAGAACCGATGGCACTGCGATGATCACTCCAAACCCCGCCGCAGTCGCCACCGCACGGTGGATTGGTGTGTTATAAAGGCTCATAAGCGGAACGCCAAAGCTACCCCCGCCGATCCCCATCAGAACTGAAAGAAAACCAACTGAAGGCGATAGGGCGGCACGGCGCACACCTTTCGGCATCGCATCACCCAATCGCCACTCGGATTTACCCAATCCGAGATAGATACCGATGACCATCCCAAGAACGCCAAACAGTGCCTGCAAAAACTCGGTCTTTAGCGCGGAAGCCGCCAGAACACCAATCACGGCCCCAACAGCAATTCCCGGTCCCCATCCGCGTAGAATGTCCCAGTCGACCGCTCCTTTCTTGTTGTGCCCAACGACCGAACGAATCGAGGTCACAATGATAGTCGCCAGAGATGTTGCTAGACACAATTGCATCAACTGGGAGCCACCGTAGCCAAGTGTCTGGAACGCATAAAAAAACGCGGGCACCAGTACGATCCCACCACCGACGCCAAGTAGCCCGGCAAGAACCCCGGCGAATGCGCCGATCACAAGCAAAAGACCCAGCATCTGGGCCAGCAACATCGTCTCGGGCATTATTCCCCCATACCGGCCCTGAGCCGTATCAAACCACCGGTTCCACCTGCGACAATGCGGCGACAGAGTCGAGAGCCTGCAAGATCACTTCCGGGCCAGCGTTTTCGCGCACTGCGCCTTCGGACAGCATCCGTCGCCAACCCCGCGCGCCCGAGCGTCCCGCAAATAGACCAAGCATATGGCGGGTGATCTGGTGCAATCGACCACCTTCGGCAAGATGAGCCTCGACATAAGGCAGCATTTTTTGCACCACTTCAATTGGATCAGCAGCCTGACCCGTCCCGAATAGCTGCGGATCGGCGGCGGCCAGAATATCCGTCGGTTGATGATATGCTGCGCGCCCGATCATGACCCCGTCGAGACCTGCTTCCAGATGCTCCTGTGCCTGTGCCAGTGCCGTAATACCGCCGTTGATCGAAATATGAAGGTCAGGAAACTCCGCCTTCATCTGATGCACCAGCTCGTAATCAAGCGGGGGTATGTCCCTGTTTTCTTTTGGACTTAACCCCTGCAACCATGCCTTTCGCGCGTGGATCGTAACTCGTTGGCATCCCGCTACCTTGATCTGTTCCAGAAAAGCGGGCAGCACCTCTTGCGGCTCCTGCTCATCAACGCCGATCCTGCACTTCACCGTGACTTCGACATCCACCACTTCTCGCATCGCCGCGACGCATTCAGCCACGCGTGCAGGTTCGCGCATCAACACTGCGCCAAAAGTTCCAGATTGCACACGATCAGACGGACATCCGGAATTTAGGTTTATCTCATCATACCCAGCCTCGGCGCCCATCGCCGCGGCCTTCGCCAACTCCAGCGGGTCAGAGCCACCAAGCTGAAGAGCAACTGGATGCTCCTGCGGGTTGTGATCCAGCAGATGTAATGCCCCACCGCGCACAAGCGCAGGCGCCGTGACCATTTCGGTGTATAGAAGCGTTTGAGAACTGAGCAGGCGATGGAAGTACCGGCAGTGGCGATCCGTCCAATCCATCATGGGCGCAACGGAAAGGCGCGCACTCTTACGGGGATCTGAGAATTTTTTGTCTGGCATGTCTCACTACATCTTCAGAATACGCTTTATGACAAGAGCTTGGTTATCCCGAAGACCCCTATCAGTCGACCATCAAAACCTAGGAAGATGGTACCGCCTCCCTGGCTTGAACAGGGGACCTCTGGATCCACAATCCAGCGCTCTAACCAACTGAGCTAAGGCGGCACTTGTGAGGGGCGATTTAGCGAAGGCGTGCGGGGATTGCAAGGGTATTAAAGCCGAATTCGCCAGCTTTGTTCCACCAGATCGACTCCAAAAGAATGCACCGGCTTGCTGTCCGCCAGTTCCCAACCAAAGCTACGATAAAGCCCACAGGCAGCAGCGTGGCTTTCGTGGGTCCATAGTACCATGCCACTATATCCGACATCGCGTGCAAACCCCATGCAAGTGGTCATCAAACGTCTACCCAGCCCCTGCCCGCGCGCTTCGGGCACCAGAAGAAACAGACGCAACTTGGCAGTTTGCTCGTCCTGGGTGACGCAGAAAATACTTCCCAGACGCGCCCCTGCACGCTCTGCAATCCAACCCCGTTCTCGTACTGGATCATGATTTGCGATGAAGTCTTCAAGGATTCCCGCAACCAACGGGGCAAAAGTACGATCGAACCCCTCATCGCGGGCATAAAGCGTCCCGTGCCGTTCAACCAACCAGGGGGCATCGTCGGCACGGAAAGGTCTGAGCGTTATTTTATCCATCCCCTATCTGACCCTATAGGCCGCTTGATTCTCAACCCGTGCCGCGTTAGCACCAATGCGCATTTCCCGGAGGCGCAAATGGGCATCAATACCGAACGCGATATCGAAGCGAACCTGCAAATCGGCCCAACCGATCATGGCATGGTACGTCTGTTCATCGAAGGTTCCGGCATAGAGATCCCGATGGATTTCGACCCCGAAGAGGCCGAAGAAATCGCTGAGGAAATCCGTGCAGCAGCTCAGGCCGCGCGGGCGGTATCGGGATAAACCACTAAATTCGCGGATCACGCAAAGCCTGCAGTCTTCGCGCCGCATCCACAGCAAATTTCTGGATCATCTTCTTGCGCCGCGCTGGTGCAAGTTTGCTTTCCGGGCTCATGCGGATGATCTCGGCATCATAAGCATCGGCGATGATCAGCCCTGTCTCCTCGGGCAACAGATCGGTCGGGAAATCAGTGTCAACGGCCCAGAAGAATCGATCACACCATTCCAGATAGCCCTGCCATTTGGAATCTGACTGATAATCCGCACGGCTGGACTTACATTCGATTACCCACAGCTCGCCCTTTGGCCCCAGCCCCATCACGTCCACGCGCAAGCCGCGGGCGGGAACGAATTCTTCAATCGAAACATAGCCATGAGTAAGAAGGTGCCGAGAAACACCTCTTGCCAATTTCTGTCCGGGTTGCAGATCCAACATCATTTTTAAAATGTGAACAATTCGTGAACAAAAATCAAGCGCCAGCTTGCACTTGACATAATACCATTTGGTATTGCATTTAATATAATACCATTTGGTATCACGATGAGGTGCCCATGAATACACAAACTCAAAACGCGTTTCGCGCCCTTGCCGACCCCACCCGCAGGGACATTGTTCTGATGCTTGCGTCTGAAGAGATGACCATCGGGCAATTGACGGATCGTTTCGACATGACCCGAGCCGCCGTCAAAAAGCACCTGACCGTGCTGTCGGATGGCGGACTGATCACAGTCGAGGCCCGAGGTCGGGAACGTATCAATCGCCTTGAACCCATGGGCATGGCCCCCGTTCTGGACTGGCTCAGCTACTTTGACCGGTTCTGGGATGATCGCCTCGCCAATCTGAAGAAAGCTATTGAAGGAAACCAGAAATGACCGAAGCAGTATTACAGAAAACCATCTTTCTCCGCGCAACGCCGGAAACGGTCTGGGATTATCTGACTAAGCCCGAAAGGCTCGCAGAGTGGTTTCACAAACCCGAACAGCCCTTAGCTGCAGGACAAAAGCTCGAGATGTATGGGACGACCAGCGGCAATCTTCTGATCTGGGGCGAAGTACGTGAGGCGAGGCCACCCGAATATCTGGAATACACCTTCACCGTCAAACCGATGGGTGACGCGGTCAGCGTCGTCAAATGGACGCTGGAACCTGTTGCTGGCGGCACGCGTCTTGGATTGTTGCACGAAGGTCTGCCTCAGGGCGCTGAGGCATTTGGCCTAATCCTATCGCTGGATGACGGTTGGGACGAGCATTTCGGCAAGATGCGCACCGCGCTGCACGAAACCGTTGACGCCTAACCCCTTGTGCAAACCCGCCGCACACCCTACTTAGGCGCGTGGCGGGTTCTGCCCTTCTCGTGACAGGCAGCATTCCGGTGGCCTTAAGCAATTCCGAGGGAGCTGGCTCTGTTCAGGTCCTGGCCTGATTATCTGGCGCCCACCTGTATACACAGGTCCTCGGGAATCAAAGCCCCACGGTTGACTGGTGGTCCCGCCACATTTTTCCCAGAACTTCAGCGGCTCGCGCGGGCTTCCTGCTTTACCACCGCCGGTTCAAAGTGGTGAACAACAGGCGTTCCCCGACGTGGACCTTGCGGCTTTTCAGCCATGCTCATGATGGCATAGGCGAATTGCACACCGGCAAAAACAATCCCATTCATGAACCAGATCATCAGCAAGGCGATCAGACCGATTTCAGAACCGGTGATCAAATGGCGTAGGTTGGCAACGTTGAAAGCAAGAAGTACGCCAACGAAAACTGCCGAGATGACAAAGCCCAACGCAACTTGCGTGATGTAAAGGCGGATGAGTTTGGGCATTTTGAACCTCCTTGCGCGCTGACATTCAGCTTAGCGCATATCCGGCTCGGGTAAAGCACCCTCAGGCGTGTCAGAACGCCTCGGGCTTGGCCTCGCGCGCCATATGATCAAGAACCGCGTTGACGAATTTGGGTTCTTTCCCTTCCGGGAAGAAGGCACGAGCCACGTCAACAAACTCGGTTATGACCACTTTGGGTGGCGTATCACTCTGCGTCAGTTCGGCACCGGCTGCCCGGAATAGAGCACGCAACGTCGGATCGATCCGCGAAATAGGCCACTTCGCCACCAATGCACGGTCCGTCATCTGGTCGATCGGAGCCTGATAGTTCACCGCGTCATCAACCAACTTACGGAAGACGCTGATATCGCCATCCAGCATCTCTTCGCCTTCGTAGACAGCGCCGAACCAATGATCCAGAAACTCATTCACGACCTGTTCGGTTGTCTGGCCGGACTGTTCCATCTGAAACAGCGCCTGCACAGCATAAAGCCGGGCGGCGGATTTCATCAGGCGTTTCTGGTTGGCCGGTTTCGGCGCGTCTGTCTTGGTCATGCGGTTGTGGATCCGTTGCTGTCGCCCGCCACAAGGATGGACTCGGACGGCGGCTTGAAACCTACGCCCTTTTTCGAAGCGCCCCACTTACGGCTGAGCGCGATCAGATGCAAGGCCGCAGCGGCTGCTCCACCACCTTTATTCATCTTTTCAGGATTTGCGCGAACCTCTGCTTGATCGTCATTTTCTACGGTCAGAATACCGTTTCCGATCAGAAGGCCCTGAAGCCCCATCAACTGAATGGCACGGCTAGAGTCGTTGCAGACCGTTTCATAATGCGTGGTTTCGCCCCGAATGACGCAGCCCAGCGCGACATATCCGTCGAAATTGCATTGACGATCAGCCATCGCAATTGACGTGGGAATTTCCAATGCGCCCGGAACCTCGACCACTTCACAGGTACCGCCTGCGGCTTTAATCTCGGCCTTTGCCCCGGCGACCAGGTTATCAGCGATGGCGCGATAGAAAGGAGCCACCACGATCAGCAGTTTCACCGGTTCGTCGAATGTCGGCGTCGGCAGGACGCCATGTTTGTCTTGTTCAGCCACGATCAGTCGTCCTTAAGAATGGATCGGGTTCCGACGATGGAAAGACCAAAGGCGTCGAGACCCAGATATTTCGTTTCCGGCGAGTCGGTCAGTAGCACCAGTTCCTGAATGCCCATCTTGGAAAGGATCTGCGCACCCAGACCGGTTTGTTTGATGGTGCGGGGGCCTTCGTCCTCAGCCGCGTACAAAGAGTTGCGAGGCTGACGGAACAGACACACCACGCCACGCCCTTCTTCGGCGATCTTCTCCATCGCCTGCGGCAACTCGCGCGAGGATTTGGGGCCCAGGCCCAGAATATCCGGCGCTTCGTGCAGCGCATGGGTGCGCGTCAGCACCGGTTCAGTAGTGGTAATGTCGCCCTTTATCATGACCACATGCTCAATGCCGTGTGTCTGATCGGTGAAAATGCGCATCTCCCATTCGCCGCCATATTCCGACGTCACCACCTCGCGCGAAGTTTCAACCACCAGATTGTCGTTGCGCGAACGGTAAGTAATCAGGTCACTGATCGTGCCGATCTTCATGTCATGCTCTTTGGCAAAGGCTACAAGGTCCGGCAGGCGCGCCATGGTGCCATCGGGCTTCATGATCTCGCAGATAACCCCCGCAGGATTCAGCCCTGCCAGACGCGAGATATCGACAGCGGCCTCGGTATGGCCTGCGCGCACCAGCACCCCACCCCGTTTGGCACGCAACGGAAAGACATGGCCAGGGGTCGCGATATGCGCCATCGTATTCTGTTCGTTAATTGCCGTCGCGACTGTCAGCGCCCTGTCGGCTGCTGAAATACCGGTCGACACACCCTCGCGCGCCTCGATGGAGACGGTAAAGGCGGTTTCATGGCGCGATGAATTGTTCACAGCCATCATCGGCAGACCCAGATGATCAATCCGTTCCGCGGTCATCGGCAAGCAGATCAACCCGCGACCGTGGGTGGCCATGAAATTAATCGCGTCCGCGTCAGCAAATTCGGCCGCGATCACCAGATCACCCTCATTCTCGCGGTCTTCATGATCGACAAGGATGTACATCCGGCCCTTGCGGGCCTCTTCGATGATCTCTTCGATCGGGCTGATCGCTTCGTGCAATTCGGCCTCGACCGGTCCTGGGGTTTCAAAGCTCATGGGGCAGCCTTTCGCAGAGCAGTTTGTAAGGCGGGATAGACCAGTGTGGTCGCAAAGGCCAGACTGTAAGCATTGCGAGATAGATGAAAAAGCCCAATCCCTGTTGGGCGAACTCTAGAATCTGGTGCCAACCCAGTTTTGGGATCCAAAGCACTACAATCGACATAATCACGTTTGCGGCCATTTCTGAGCATTGTTGGCAAATTTCGAACTTTGGAGCCAACTACGTGGGCTTTGTCCACAAATTGCCTCAATTGAGCCCTTGGATCGCCCGATATCCTCGGCACCAGTCACTGTATAATTTCCTGTCAGACGAGTTACCGAACCCTGTGTCCAAGATTGCCGACCTGCCTGCCTCAAATGACGTCCTAACAAACGCCTTTAGGCGAAACAGGCTTTTGCTATCGCTTGTATCGCTACAAATAGCCTGTGCAATTGCCGTCGGCTTCTATGTGGACAGACCCTTCTGGGATTATACAACACCAAAGCTGCTGGTCATATCCTTCCGGCTTTTGTGTTTTATGTTCGCAAACTTCATCCTCTGGCGGCTTGGGGTTGCCATATTCTCAGTCAAACCCAAAAAGCCGATCCAGTGGATGCTACAGGATTTGCGCGCCAAGCTGACGGACACCGAAAAAGCACCGGACGCCGTGATCGGCTACGTCAGTATTGTTGCGATGATCATGACTTTTATGTTTCTGAAAGACGAAATACATGCTCTGAACCCATCGCTTTGGGATACGCAGTTTGCAAAATGGGATCGGTTCCTGCACGGCGGTGTTGATCCGTGGACTTTATTATGGCCGATCTTGGGATCGCCTTTGGTGACAACTGCAGTGAATCTAGCCTATCATATCTGGTTCCCAATGATGTATATCGCCGTATGCGTGGCCTGCCTGGACCGCAGAGATCCAGTTCGCAGCACGGTGTATCTGGTCTCGTTTGCGCTGTCCTGGTTCGTTGGAGGCAATATACTTGCCACTGTTTTTGCCTCGGTCGGTCCTGTCTATTTTGAACCATTCAACCTGGGCACCGACTTTGCTCCGCAAATGGAGTTGTTGCGCCAATCGAACGAGATCAGCCCGGTTTGGGCGCTGGATGTACAAAGCATGCTATTGGAGGGCTATCAAAATGCAGGGCTTGCGCGCGGTATTTCGGCAATGCCCAGCATGCATGTATGCAGCAGCGTTCTGCTGGCACTGTACGCCTTCACCTATTCTCGCTGGCTTGGCTGGGCGATGACTGCCTTTGCCGTAGTCATCGTGATGGGATCAGTTCATCTTGCCTGGCACTATGCGGTAGACGGTTATGCCTCGATCATTCTCGCGTTCGTCTTTTGGTGGTTGTCCAAGAGGCTTACAGCCAGATTTGGCCCTTCCACCTGAGGATCAAGACATTTCGGCCAGTCGGGCCACATAACGGGCCAGCGTGTCGATCTCCAGATTCACGCGATCACCGACTGCGACATCGCCCCAAGTTGTGACCTCTTTGGTGTGCGGAATAAAATTGATACCGAAGTCGCAACCGTCCACATCGTTGACCGTCAGCGAAGTGCCATTCAACGCCACAGATCCTTTCGGAGCAATGAACCGAGCCAGATCAGCAGGAGCCCGCAATGTCACTCGGGTGCTGTCGCCCTCGTCAATCACCGCAATCACCTCTGCCACGCCGTCTACATGGCCCGAAACAATGTGCCCTCCCAATTCGTCCCCGACTTTCAATGCACGTTCCAGATTGACACGTTTGCCCAATTTCCAGCTGTCCAGATTGGTTTTCGAAACGGTCTCGGCGCTGATCTGCACATCATACCAGTCATCGCCCAACGCGATAACGGTCAGACAGACACCATCACTCGCGATGGAGGCGCCTATATCAATGCCTGACGTCTCATAGCTTGTCTTGATCCGTGCCCGCAGGTCGCCCTGCTGGTCCAGTTCGGTAACGGTGCCAATATCGGTGACGATTCCTGTGAACATTTCATCAACCCTCTGAACCTAACTTCAACAGCCGAGGTAAAGACCAACCGCCCGACCGGCAAGCCCCGCCTTGCCGTGAAATGGACAAACAGGCATAATTTTATCCAAACGCACCACATGGCCACCAAAAGAGCAGACTGCATGGCACCTTCAACCACTTGCCCTGATCGGCGTGTGTTTCTGTTTCTGCAGGGACCGCATGGCCCGTTCTTTAACGCACTTGGGAGAATGTTGCGTGTGGCGGGGGCTCAGGTCTGGCGTGTTGGTTTCAACGCGGGCGATCAAGCCTTCTGGCGCGACAAGACCAGCTACATTCCATTTCTGGACGCGCCCGACGACTGGCCGGAAACGTTTGGCGCTTTGATTTCCCGCCATGCGGTTACCGATATCGTCCTCTATGGCGATACCCGACCCATCCACGCGCACGCGGTCAGGATAGCTAAGGCGCGCGGAATCACTATTCACGTTTTCGAAGAAGGATACTTGCGCCCATGGTGGGTGACGTATGAACGAAACGGGTCGAACGGAAACTCGCGTCTGATGGAATTGGATGTAGCGCAGATGCAAACTGCGTTGGCGCAGTCCGAAGGGCACACACCTCCGCCACCATCCCATTGGGGGGATATGCGCCAACACATCTACTATGGCGCGCTCTATCATTGGTTCGTGTTGTTTCTGAACCACCGATACCGGAATTTCCGACCTCATCGCGAGCTACCGGTTTCAAAAGAGTTCCGTCTGTATTTCAAACGCTTGGCTCTTATGCCGATTCACAGATTACAGCGCAGTTGGGCAACTGTGCAGGTCAGGTGGAGTGGCTTTCCTTATCACCTCGTCCTGCTGCAATTGGGGCACGACAGCTCGGTTCAATCCCACTCGGATTTCACCTGTATGACCGAGTTTCTCGAGCAGGTCATCGCAGGTTTCGCCAAAGGTGCCCCGACACATCATCACCTCGTCATCAAGGAACATCCGCTCGAAAACCATCGCGAACCCTTGCGGCAGCGAGTTCGCCAAATCGCCCGCCAGCACGATATTTCTAAACGTATTCACTATGTCCCCGGCGGCAAACTGGCCAGGCTGCTTGACGATGCAAAGTCTGCCGTAACCGTGAACTCTACTGCCGGTCAGCAGGTGCTTTGGCGCGGCATTCCTTTGCGAATTTTCGGATGTTCTGTCTATGACAAGGCAGAGTTTGTGTCGCAGCAATCTATTGTTGCGTTTTTTGCTCAGCCCGAGCCCCCAGATAGTAAGGCCTACCGGGCATATCGTCAGTTTCTATTGGAAACATGCCAAGTGCCGGGTGGATTCTATTCGCGCCGAGGGCGTCGCCAGCTATTGCGGCGTACGGCAGACATGATGCTACTTGCTCAGGACCCTTACGAAATACTCATCTCAGGTAGAGAGGCCCCGACGCCACAGTTGCACCTTGTTGAGGCATCTGGATAAACCTGTCGCTGGAAGTTTTGAACCGAACCGGGTAACTTTCCCAAAACAAAGACGACTGAGGTAAATCGGCAGTGCAGCGCTTTCCTACCCGATGGATACGGGGGGCTACCTTTGTGGCGGCCCTTGGCCTACTGGCGGCGTGCCAGCTTCCCAAATCCGGACCGAACAAGAATGAAATACTTGCAGGTTCGATCGAAAACGGGGGCAACGCCTTTGTTGTCGAGGTTGACGACCGCGTCACTCGTGCGACTTCGGTGATACCTCAATTCGGTTTCTCGCAATCCTTCCGCAGCGCGCAAAGCGTCGCGTCAGACACCGTACGGCCCGGTGATGTGCTGAGCCTGAGCATCTGGGAAAACGTCGAGGATGGTCTGCTGACCTCCGAAGTTGGCGGCGCGACCATTCTGGATCAGGTTCAGGTCGATAGCGATGGATACATATTCGTACCCTATGCTGGACGGCTGCGCGCGGCCGGGAATACACCTGAGCAACTGCGCACACTAATTTCATCCAAACTGGAAGAGCAGACGCCGGATCCACAGGTTCAGGTGACCCGTACACCAGGTGATGGATCAACCGTATCCCTGACCGGCACCATCGGCGCACCGGGAATTTATCCGATCGAACGTCCGACAGGCACGTTATCAACAATGCTTGCGCGGGCCGGTGGCGTCGCCGTTGCCTCGGATATCGCATTGGTCACTGTAATCCGAGGAAAGCAAAAGGGAACGATCTGGTACGACGATCTGTTCCGCAATCCGGAAACCGATATAGCCCTTCGTGGCGGCGACCGTATTCTGGTCGAAGAGGATAGCCGCTCATACATCGCGCTTGGTTCGACTGGCGGACAATCCCGTGTGGCTTTCGAAAGTCAGGATCTTTCGGCACTCGAGGCTCTGGCGCAGGTTGGTGGTCTTCAGTCGCTATCGTCAGACCCGACCGGTATTTTTGTCCTGCGCGAGGAACGGCAGGACATAGCCCGCAATGTCATGGGGCGCCCGGGATTGAAGGGGGATCAGCGCATGATCTACCTGCTGAACCTAACCGCCCCCAACGGGCTGTTTGTGGCCCGCGATTTCGTAATTCGCGACGATGACACGATCTATGTGACCGAAGCCCCATATGCACAGTGGAGCAAGTCCGTCTCGCTGATTGCAGGAGGTCTCACGCCATTTGCAAATGTGGCGACGCTTACGGGTAACTGATTTATGTTCCCTGAACCGGAAAACATGGCCGGGGGCGAACGCTCCCGGCTTTTTGTTTACAATGGCGGTTTCCTGACTCAGCGCCGGGTGCGTCGCATTCTGTCTTTGGCCGGTTACGACATTCAGCTTGGTCTGCCGAAGTCCGACGATCTAGTCGGGGTATGGGGAAACAGCCCCACGGCTCATCGTGGGTTAAACATCGCACAGAAGCGCGATGTACCGGTGTTGAGGGTTGAGGATGCCTTTCTGAGGTCACTTCACCCAGGGCGAAGTGGCGAAGCACCGATGGGTTTGCTTCTGGATCGATCCGGCTTGCATTTCGATCCAAGTGTGCCTTCGGATCTGGAAACTCTGTTGGCGACACATCCACTCGACGACACCGCCTTGCTGGATCGCGCACGTGGCGCGATAGAACGCGTGCGCGAACTTCATCTGAGCAAGTATTCCGCCTTTGATCTTAAGCTCTCGCCTCCTGATCCCGGTTACGTGCTGGTGATTGATCAGACTGAAGGCGACGCCGCAGTCACTGCAAGTAACGGAGATTATGCTCGTTTCCGTGAGATGTTGGTCATCGCCCAAGAGGAAAACCCCGGCGCGCGTATCATCATAAAAAGCCATCCCGAAACTGTCGCGGGGCATCGAAAGGGATATTTCTCTGATCAGGATCTGAATGATCACGTGTCCGTTCTGGACAGCCCGATCAGCCCGTGGTCCCTGCTCGAGGGTGCCGTAGGTGTCTACACCATTTCCTCGCAAATGGGGTTCGAAGCCATATTGGCTGGGCATAGGCCCCGCGTTTTCGGGCACCCATTTTATGCCGGTTGGGGGCTGACACAGGACGAGTCTCCCCTGCCCCGCCGACAGCGGAACCTCACTCGGGCACAACTTTTTGCGGCGGCGATGATCTTGTATCCGTGTTGGTATAATCCATTCCACGACCAGCTATGCGAGCTGGAATCTGTACTGGATACGCTTGAGGCGCTAACTCGCGCTTGGAGGGAGGACCATAAAGGCTGGACCGCGTCGGGGATGCGGGTGTGGAAGCGCCAGCACCTGCAACGCATGTTCGGACAATACAAAAAAGTTCGATTTGTAAGCGCACAACCAGAAAACCTAGAACAACCACATATGGTCTGGGCCAGTTGGGCCGGTGACGCGCCGACCGCGACCCGTGTCGAGGATGGATTTCTGCGCTCACGCGGACTGGGTGCGGAACTTGTGCCTCCGCTTTCGCTGGTGACTGATGATATCGGCATCTATTACGATCCTACCCATCCAAGCCGTCTGGAGGAATGGATCACCACCCGTGAGACCCTGCGACCGGATCAGAGACTTCGCGCTGAGCGACTGACGAAGCGGTTGCTCGCCGATGGTCTAAGCAAATACAACATCGGCCGCCCTGCACCCGACCTGCCGACGGGCCATCGTATTCTGGTGCCGGGCCAGGTCGAGGATGACGCTTCGATCAGGCTGGGGACAAGCGGTATCCGTACTAACCTCGACCTGCTGCAGGCTGCACGCGAGGCCAATCCTGATGCCGTGCTAATCTACAAACCGCACCCGGATGTCGAAGCCGGATTGCGCGACGGCAAAATTGAAGCGGAAGCTCTGGCCAATTTTGTCGTAGAAGGAACCGATCCCGCTACTCTGCTGACGCAGGTGGATGAGCTCTGGACGATGACCTCTCTGCTAGGGTTCGAGGCATTATTGCGAGGTGTTCAGGTCACGACTCTCGGCGCACCCTTTTATGCCGGATGGGGTCTGACAACCGATTTGGGTGCAGTCCCTGCGCGACGCGGCGCAAGGCCTTCGCTGATGGGGCTGGTACACGCGACCTTGATCGACTATCCGCGCTATTTCGATCCGGTTTCACGGCAGACCTGCCCTGTCGAGATCGCCGTTGAACGGCTTGCACAGCGCACCCCAGCACCCATCGGACCTTTGAACCGCATTCTATCCAAACTTCAGGGCGCGCTGGCAACGCATGCGCGTTGGTGGCGCTAGGTTTTAGTGTGTAATCCGGCCCCAGCGGTGCAGAATATCACCGCCAATGACCCGCGTCTCGATCAGATCAAACCGCGGTGCAGCATCCAGCGTATCCAGCCCAAGCGCTCCGACAGCTGAAAGACCTTCTGCCCCGATGGTTAAGCCCGCTGTAAAGCCGACCAGCTCATCCACGAGATCGCTTGCCAATAAGGACCCAGCCAAAGCTGATCCACCTTCGCAAAATACACGCGTCAATCCGGCTTGCCCAAGCTGCTGTAACAGATCAGCGGCGTCGACGTGATGACCGTCGAGCGCACAAGGTATCAGACGGGCACCCAGCCCTTCCCATGCGCGAGCTCGGTCGGGGTCCGGGTGTGGGCCGTGACAGAGCCAAACCGGAATTTCGGATGCAGTTCGTGCAAGCTGTCCCATCAATGGAATATCCAGATGGCGGGATACCACAACGCGTAAAGGCTGATGCTGTACACCCATATTGCGAACGGTTAGCGTAGGATCATCGACCCGCGCTGTTCCCGCCCCAACCATGACCGCATCATGGCTGGCACGCATGGCATGCACCACACGTCGAGCATTTGGGCCCGTGATCCACTGACTATGTCCGGTTTCGGTCGCAATACGACCGTCAAAACTGCTGGCCAGTTTCAGGGTCACAAAAGGGCGGCCTTGCTCGGTTTTCAGAAAAAAACCTGCGTGATCATGTGCTGCCTGCTCCGCCAGTACGCCAGTGGTGACTTCTATCCCCGCCTCGCGGAGCATGGCAAAGCCCTGCCCCGCAACCCGCGGATCACTGTCTTCTATCGCGGAAACGACACGGGCAACACCAGCTGCAATCAACGCTTCGGCACAAGGCGGTGTCTTTCCATGATGAGAACAGGGCTCAAGCGAAACATAGGCCGTCGCACTCTTTGCGGCCGCACCCGCCTGAGCAAGCGCTTCGGTTTCAGCGTGCGGACGGCCGCCGGGTTGTGTCCATCCACGACCAATGATGCGCCCATCGCGCACGATGACACACCCGACAGACGGGTTCGGCCAGCACGTGCCCTGGCCGCGCCGCCCCAAAGACAGGGCTAGCGCCATAAATCGCTTATCTGTTTCGTTCACTCGTCAGTCGAAGGCTGCGGCGGGCGCAATTCGTGGACGAACTCCTCGAAATCATCGGCCGCCTGGAAATTCTTGTACACACTCGCAAAGCGAACATATGCGACCGTATCAATCCGGGCCAGCGCTTCCATGACAATTTCACCGATTTTGTTCGAGGGAATATCGGTTTCCCCCATGCTTTCCAGCCGACGCACAATACCGGAAATCATCTGATCGATCCGATCCGGATCAATGGGCCTTTTCTGCATTGAGATGCGGATCGAACGCTCAAGCTTGTCGCGGTCAAAATCTTCACGTTTACCGTTGGTCTTGATCACGACCAGATCGCGTAGCTGAACACGTTCGTAAGTGGTGAACCGTCCGCCGCAGGCTGGACAAAATCGACGTCGGCGGATCGCGACGTGATCCTCTGCCGGGCGTGAATCTTTGACCTGAGTATCGATATTTCCGCAAAACGGGCAGCGCATCCGCCGTCTCCTCGTCCCTAGCTGGCCACTTTTTGTAAGCGCTGCGGCTTACTTATCCACAACTATAGGACAGCCTCTAGGGTTTGGGTAGTCGGAAATTTTCACCCCAATATAAAGCGTCACCCAAAATGCGCAGCGACCTTTCTTGCATGCGGTGCTGTGCGGTGTTCAAATATGTAAATCCCCTGCCATGTGCCCAGCACAGGTGCTCCATCAACCACAGGTATCGACAGTGAAACAGGCATCATCGCAGCCTTGATATGGGCGGGCATGTCGTCTGGTCCTTCATAAGTATGGCGCAAATAGGACATCGATGGATGATCTGTGGGTGGCACGAGCCGATCAAAGAAGGCTTGTAGATCGGTCTGAACCTCGGGGTCGGCATTCTCCTGGATCAACAAAGAACAGGAAGTATGCCGCACAAAAAGGGTCAGCAGCCCGTCCGAGACTGGCTGCAGCCACCTACGCACAGGCGAGGTAAACTCATAAAGCCCCACACCTTGGGTCCGGATTGTGAATTCGGTCTGCACGGGGCGTTATCTAAGAACCAGATTGCGACCGCACCGACCATTCGCACCTTGAACTGACATACTGCTCCCTGGCTGAAACCCGACCGAAAAACTGCTTTGCTGATCGGCATTGGCAGGTGCTTTCAGAGTGAACTGTACGGCTGTCCTCCGCCCCGTCGTCACGCTCGGTCCATAGCCACGCAGGACATAGATTCGTTGCTGCCATCCTGCACCCAACTTTCGACGGGCAAAGTCTGCAGCCGCACACCAATATCCATCAATATCCTGACGTGCCCTTGGGATGACCTCGAATTCTGTGCCGCTCATCGCTTCGGTTCGATAACCATTAGGCGCCGCATCGGCCATTTCCGGAGAACTGGTCATCAGCAGCGCGGCAAATGCGCATAAGAAAATTTGTTTCATTGCAACCATCTTCCTGTTTCCATCTAAAATGTAGATTAGCGCACACCAATCGTCAGTACAGTGAGCCTAACGAACATGTCAGCATGGCTCGCGTTGCTTGTGATCATATGCCAGCCACCCTTTATAGCGGATCAAAAGCCCAATTCCCGCGAAGCGAGCCGAAATGTCAAATTGAAATCGGGATTGCGCATCTTCAGCTTCTGTTGATGCGGAGCGTGGCAACAAAAAGCCGGGGCAAGGTATTCCAAACAGGCAGAGGCGGCGAATTTCGATGGCCAGCCCAGTATCGGTTTGTACAGGTCGCAGCCAAATCGTCAGCCCGCCGATCTCTTCCTGCACGCAACCACGGATCGGATCGTATCTGACACGGGAGCATGTTTGGTGGCCCGCAAAATCCCGATCCCAATGCCAATATGCGCCAGCCTTTCGAATATTGAGGGTAACTGGCAGGTTGTCACCTTCCGGTGGAAACCGACCTATGCGTAGTAGCAAAGCGACCAGCACTCCTCTTCCGCGTGTTACGCTGCACTGACCAGAGTATTGACCTTCATTCTTGTGCAAATCCTTCACTGGTCCGGGCAGCCTCACGTTCGTGCCCAATGCCTGTAGAAAAGGATCGCCTTTAGAATCCATCTGGCGCAAACCGCGATATAAGCGAAGAATCAGGAACCAGACACATTTCGCGACGCCCGAATAGTGCGTATCGATTGCGGGCAATAATCCGATACAGCGGGTTTTTCAGAAAACTCGGCAAGAAACGACATAGCGATAGCACCCTCCATGCCCCTGGCAATGCCTGCATCGCGGCGGCAAACGCGTCGAGCTTTTGGTGTGCCTTTCCGTCGACGATAACCAGATTGGTTTCGAATTCCTTGGTCGGTAGGTTCAGGCGCGTATAAAGCTGCTGCCCCAGTGGTGACTGTGCGGTGGCAAAACGAAACCTCTCGTCTCGATCATGGCGCAGGATGAATTGAAAGAAACTTGAACACAGCACGCATTCGCCATCAAAAACGATTAGATCGGTATCAGATGCAAGAATGTCAGCCACGGGATTCAAAGGGTTGTAACCAGATATGCGTGATGCTGTCACGCCGGGCGGTTTGCAGCAATGCGACATTACGGACTAGGCAAGTAAATGAGAAGAATGTGCCGGGGAACCCGTTGAAACGGCTTGGTAGACCGTTCGCCCAGGCTCTGACCTTATCCCCTAAAGGTACTGACCCGACAACGACAGTCATCTATGCTGTGGCCTGGCTTCTCGCTTGGCAAATTCTGCCATAACCTTGCGAGTTGCAGACAAATATTGGGTGCCAGACCCGACACTGGCACATTGCTACGATTTCCCGTTAGGTTGATTGGAATACTAGAATGAGTTTTGGTCTCTGTTATGGACGTCGATATTTCGCGAATTCAACTGCTGACACAAACACTCGAACAGCACGCTGGCCCGATCGTGGTAAATCAGGTGCTGGTTGATAGCGGTTTGTCCCGCGCTGACATAGAGCCGCCGGCTACGCGTTATAGCGCCCATAAAGAAGCACTTTTCGTTCGCCATGCCTGCGATGCGCTAGGCGATATCACATTCGGCGCGCGTGCAGGTTTGGAGTTCAGCTCATCATCCAGTGTAACAGCCTATATCAGCAAGTATTCTCGCGACCTGAAGCAGGTCATTGAAAACACCGCGCGATTTCACGGTATCATTGACCCTGCATTGGCTTTTAGATTGCACGTTTCGGGCAACTCCGCCTCACTGGAAGCTGATTGGAAAGATCCGGGATTTTCCCGATATCATCGGCGGACCGAATTCTTGCTATTCGCGGCAATCGCCCGAATGCGGGCCCTGACGCAGCTAAAGCTGCATCCAATCGAAATGCGGTTTCAGCACACTGTCGGCCACCACGCAGACACATTTCAAAAGATCGGAGGTTTCCCTGTAACATTCGGGACTGAGCGATTGGAAATCATTCTGTCGCTACCCTCACTCGAAATACCAATCCCAACTTATGACCCTAGTCTACGCGCGCATCTATTAGAGTATGGCGAACGCTTATTGGCGGAAAGGCGTTCACCAGCCCAGAAAACCCGGTCACAGATCGAAGGGTTGATCACGCAATCAATGCCTGGAGGTATCATTCAAGTGGATGAAGCGGCCACGCGTCTTGGACTCAGCCCCCGCACCCTGGCGCGCCGTTTGGCTGACGAGCGCACGTCATATCGCGAGATCGTTGAAGAATTGCGCTGCGATCTGGCTCAAACCTTCATCAAGAACGGAATGAACCTGTCCGAAATAACATACTCACTAGGCTATTCCGATCAGGCCGCCTTTTCGACCGCTTTCAAACGCTGGACTGGTCAAGCCCCCAGCACATTCCGCAAACGTGTTTCCCGCCCGCGTTCACAAGGATGAAAGTGGCCGGGGGTCATCGGCGTCGCCACCTCACCCCGGCCGGTCCATGAGTGGACACCGGCGATATAAAGCGCGCAATGAGGTCACCCTTGTGATTTCTCGCCAAATTGAATTGAAGTTTGGACTTCGTGACCGTCTCGAATAAAAAAAGGCGCCTCGGGGTGAGGCGCCTTTTGTTTTATTGATCCAGGAAGGATCGCAATTTCCGCGATCGGCTGGGATGTTTCAGCTTCCGCAGTGCTTTCGCTTCGATCTGGCGGATACGTTCACGGGTTACGCTGAACTGCTGACCGACCTCTTCCAGAGTATGGTCGGTGTTCATGCCGATGCCGAAACGCATCCGCAGCACCCGTTCCTCACGTGGGGTGAGCGAAGCCAGAACCCGCGTGGTGGTTTCCTTGAGGTTTTCTTGAATGGCGCTGTCCAGTGGCAGTACGGCATTCTTGTCCTCGATGAAATCGCCCAGCTGGCTGTCTTCCTCGTCACCGATGGGCGTCTCGAGGCTGATCGGTTCCTTGGCGATCTTCATCACCTTGCGAACCTTCTCAAGCGGCATTTGCAGCTTTTCAGCCAGTTCTTCCGGCGTCGGCTCACGACCAATTTCATGCAGCATCTGACGGCCGGTTCGAACCAGCTTGTTGATCGTTTCGATCATGTGAACCGGAATACGAATCGTCCGTGCCTGATCCGCAATCGAGCGCGTGATGGCCTGACGAATCCACCAGGTCGCATAGGTCGAGAATTTATAGCCGCGGCGGTATTCAAACTTGTCCACCGCCTTCATCAGGCCGATGTTACCTTCCTGAATAAGATCAAGGAATTGCAGGCCACGGTTCGTGTACTTTTTGGCAATCGAGATCACCAAACGCAAGTTCGCTTCGACCATTTCTTTCTTGGCCTGACGCGCTTCTTTTTCGCCTTTCTGAACCTGCTGCACGATGCGGCGAAATTCCGGGATATCGAGACCGACATACTGACCGACCTGAGCCATATCGTTGCGCAGTTCCTCAACCTTGTCGGTCGAGCGTTCGATGAACATTTGCCAACCCCGACCCGGTTTCTCGGCCATCTCGGCCAGCCAGTTCGGGTCCAGTTCGCGGCCACGATAGGCGTCAATAAACTCACGACGGTTGATGCGGGCCTGATCGGCCAGTTTCACCATCGCACTGTCCAGCGACATGATCCGGCGGTTGATACCATAGAGCTGGTCGATCAGCGCTTCGATCCGGTTGTTGTGCAGGTGAAGGCCGTTCACCAGTTCCACAATCTCGGCCCGCAGCTTCTGATAAGTCTCTTCGTCCTGCGCGCTGAAGGTGCCGTCTTCGTTCAGCGTGGCCGAAATCCGGCTGTCCTGCATTTCGCTAAGCTGCGCGAAATCTGTCGAGATGCGTTCCAGCGTCGTCAGAACCTGATCCTTTAGCGCCGCTTCCATCGCAGCCAAGGACATGTTGGCCTGATCGTCGTCGTCGTCATCATCATCGCTGGCAATCGGATTGCCATCCGCGTCGAGTTCGGGACCCTCATCCTTCGCGGGCTTGGCTGCCTGAACCGCCGAAGTGTCGACAACCGGCTCTTCTACCTCGCCGTCTTCGTCCAACTGGTTACCGAAGGTGGTTTCCAAATCGATGACATCGCGCAACAGAATATCTTCAGACAGAAGTTCGTCATGCCAAATGGTGATCGCTTGGAAGGTCAGCGGGCTTTCGCACAGACCGGCGATCATGGTATTTCGACCGGCTTCGATCCGCTTGGCGATGGCAATCTCGCCTTCGCGGCTCAGCAGTTCGACCGAGCCCATCTCGCGCAGATACATGCGCACAGGGTCATCGGTGCGATCCAGCTTTTCGGTAGCAGCACCAGCAAGCGCAACCTCACGCGGGCCTTCGGTGGTTACCAGTTCGGTCGAACCTTTGTTCTCTTCTTCCTCGGCCTCTTCATCTTCGATGATGTTGATGCCCATCTCGGACAGCATCGACATAACGTCTTCGATCTGTTCCGAGCTGACCTGATCAGGCGGCAGAACCTGATTAAGCTGGTCGTAAGTGATGTAACCTTTCTCGCGGGCCTCGGCGATCATCTTCTTGACCTGGGCCTGGCTCATGTCCAGCGAGATTTCCTGTTCCTGCTCGTCGGATTTGCGGTCTTCGTTCGTATCCTTGGCGGCCATTCAATGCTCCTGCAGG
>JBFOLN010000026.1:0-4700 GCA_040829945.1 Ruegeria sp. | reverse complement strand
GATCCGAGGCCCGCGCGTCAGTCCATTCCACCGCGCCAATCCGTCGATCAACTCGCGCAGAGCCTTACCGCCCTTGCCCTTGATCAACTGGTTCTCAACCGCAATCCGCGCCCCTTCGACCAGAGATACCCCGTTTTGGCGAGCAACAACCTGAATCGTCTGCTGCGCTTTGTCACCAAGACCGCGTTTGGGTGTGTTCACGATCCGCTCGAACGCCAGATCGTCCTCAGGGCTGACCACCAACCGGAAATAGGCCATGGCATCGCGAATCTCCATCCGCTCATAGAACCGAGGGCCACCGATCACCTTGTAGGGCAGACCAATCGTCAGAAACCGATCCTCAAACGCGCGCATCTGATGCGAGGCGCGGACCAGAATGGCGATCTCATCGAGGTTAAACTTTTGGAAAGGAACTTCCAAAGAAAGCCCTTCTTGTTGCCTCATTGATAGTTCCCAAACGAGGTCCTGGTTTCGTTTTTTTGCCCAAAAGCCTTCTTCCGCAAAGTAACTTTCGTGCTCCTTTAGCTGGTCAAGCACTTGCTCTCTGCTGTTAAGCCCCCGTAGTGCACCCAATTCGTCCAGACGCTCTACCTCACTCATCATCTGATCGGATCGAGAGTCTCGCCTTCGCTTAGCAACAGGCGAACTGCCAACAACAAGGTCTTCGATCTGCTCACCGATCCAACGCGCCTCTTCCTCACCATCCCAGTGGCCAATTAGTCGGACCTGTTCGCCTTCTAGCGCGGCTGTCCAAAGCTCCTTGCCTAGACGGTTTTCATTTTCCCGAATAACACTCGAAGCCGCGGCCAGAATATGCGGTGTTGAACGGTAGTTCTGCTCCAACCGCACTACGAAGGCACCGGGAAAGTCCTTTTCGAATCGCAGGATGTTGCCCACCTCGGCGCCGCGCCAGCCATAGATCGACTGGTCATCATCGCCCACGCAACAGATGTTCTTGTGCCCTGCGGCCAGCAGACGCAGCCAGAGGTACTGAGCGACGTTGGTATCCTGATACTCATCCACGAGGATGTAGCGGAACCAACGCTGGTATTGCTCCAACACGTCCTGATGGGTTTGAAAAATCGTGACCATGTGCAGCAGCAGGTCACCGAAATCCACCGCATTCAACTCGCGCAGGCGAGTCTGGTATTGAGCGTATAGCTCCACACCCTTGTTGCTATAGGCCCCGGCATCCGCGACCGGCACTTTGTCCGGCGTCAAAGCGCGGTTCTTCCAGTCGTCTATGATTCCAGCCAGCATCCTTGCAGGCCAGCGTTTGTCATCTATGTTGGCGGCCCGCACCAGCTGCTTGAGCAAACGCAGCTGATCATCACTGTCCAAAATGGTGAAATTCGACTTCAGTTCGACCAATTCCGCATGACGGCGCAACAACTTGGCACTTATTGAGTGAAAGGTTCCCATCCACCTTACCGGCTCTTTCAATAGATAGGGATCGTCACGCAAACGATCCTGCATCTCGCGAGCCGCCTTGTTGGTGAAAGTAACTGCAAGTATTTGATCAGCCCTGGCTTTTCGCTTCGCTACCAGATGGGTCAAGCGTGACATCAGCGCTCTAGTTTTACCGGTTCCGGCACCAGCCAACATGAGCACTGGTCCGTCCAATTGCTCTACCGCCTCTAGTTGGCTAGGGTTCAAAACCTTCAAGTAATCCCCAAACGACGGCATCGGCATGGCCCGCGCTGATAGCGATCCGCCCTCAAAGGCGTCCATTTCGTCAAAACTGCTCATATCGGCAAACTACGCTGGATGGGCTAAAAGGAAAAGGGTTTGTTCACGGCTTGTTCGCGCGAATTTTCCTTCGGGGTCATACAAATCTTAATCACTTTCACCCCCCCACATGCAAGGAAGTTAACACTCTGTCAAAACCTCTTACCGAAGCTGTTCCACACTTTGTGGGAGAACGCGGGTATGGAACAGACAGCAAAAGCACGCCTTATGGGCAAGCTGAAGGTCTTTGTCAGCACGGCAACGCTGGTCGCTCTGACAGCTTTGGCTGGTTGGGGGATATATACACTGCCCGCCCCTCTTGTGGACCGCATGCTGGAATCGGATCTGAGGCATCACGCCGTACGCCTGGAAAAGAAGGTGGAAAGCCAGCTTTTTGACGTCAAGACCAGTTTCGAGCGACATTTCCTCAGCCAACATGATGAGGCTTTTCTAAGCTTGCTGCCCGAAACCTCGGACATCTACCGCTTCAAACTGTTCGATTCCTCGGGTGAGGTTTTCTGGTCCACGCGGGATGGTGATGTCGGCTCGGTGAATACGAAACCGTATTTCAAGGACGTGGTGGCCATGGGCAACCTGTTCTACAAGCATGAGGAAAAGCCCATCGCCGAGGTGGATTCGCTGAACGCCGACCAGTTGGAGAATCTGGACAGCAACACCCGCCACGTGGCCGAAATATATACGCCTGTGATTCAAAGCGGAAAATTCCTCGGCGCGATTGAATTCTATTCTGACATCACGGATGTGAGGAACCTGTTCATTGATCGGGTTCAAATGTCGCTGATCGCGATCAGTGCTGTGGTCCTGCTGGCGTTGACGGCAGTGATCCTGATCGTGCATCGCAACAATCGCAGGCAGTTGGGCGTGCTTCGCGTGCGTGCGGAGAAAGAACGAGAGTTGATGGATGACCAACTGCGCCTCGCGCGCGAGGTCCGACTGCTGGGCGAGCTGAATGAATGGCTGCAATCCAGCCGCTCGCTGGGTGAGCTGTTCGACATGGTCACACGTTTCATGACCCACATCCTGCCCGAGGCTGAAGGCAGCGTTTATGTCTATTCCAACTCGCGCGATGTCCTAGACGGGTGCGCCAGTTGGAATGGTGGCACTCACAAGGCGCATATCCACCCCGAGGGCTGCTGGGGCTTGCGCCGTGGACGGACCTATCAATTCGGTGCCTCCGAGATTGATTTTGTCTGCGAGCATGCCGAGCCCCATGACGATCGGGCCTACTTCTGCTTTCCGATACTCGCGCATGGCGAAACCGTCGGCCTGTTACACCTGCGCGCGCACGAGGGGAAGTGTGAGGCCTTTCACGCCAGCAAGAAACTGGCGCAGCTCTGCGCGGAACAGATCAGCATGGCGATTGCCAATGTACGGATGCGCGATCAACTGCACGACCAGTCCGTGCGCGATCCTCTGACAGGGTTGTTCAACCGACGCCACATGACCGACAGTCTCCGCCGGGGAATCAGTCGCAGCCAGCAGACCGGTGCGCCGCTCAGCCTGATCGCGGTGGATGTGGATCATTTCAAGAAGTTCAACGACACACATGGGCATGACGCGGGTGATATGGTTCTGCGCGCCGTGGGCGCCGCCTTGGAACAGGGGTGCGACCGCGATGAGATCGCTTGCCGCATCGGTGGCGAGGAGTTCATGCTGATTCTCCCCGACAACACGCCGGATGATACGGTGAAACGGGCTGAAACCCTGCGCCAAGCGGTCGAGGCCGTGTCGGTCAGATATGGCGACAAGTCTCTGCCTCGGATCACGATCTCGGTTGGAGTAGCGCATTACCCTGCACATGGGACGATGCCGCAAGACTTGATGCGAGCGGCCGATGATGCCCTCTACTCAGCCAAGGATAACGGCCGAAATCAGGTGCGCGTTGCAAGTGGTCATACCGACTCGGCGGCTGAATGTCCGGGGCCAAAATCGCTCAACCCAAAGCCCTATGCGGCGTGATCCCCTTGCCGAATCGCAGCGCAGGTTGGATCAAGCGCCATGGACCTGCACAACACCTATCCCGGCATTGCCGACCTAAAACGCCGCGCCCGACGACGGCTGCCGCATTTTGTTTGGGAGTATACCGAAAGCGGAACAGGGACCGAAACGGCCATGCTCCGAAATCGAACAGCGCTGGATTCAGTGCGACTACTCCCCGCGATTCTAAAAGGTGAATTGGAATACGACACCAGCAAGCGCTTTCTGGGGCAGGACTGCCCACTTCCTTTCGGAATCGCGCCGATCGGCATGTCGGGTCTGATCTGGCCGGACGCAGAAGGCATTTTGGCGCGTGCGGCCGCGCAGGCCTCTCTGCCCTACACATTGTCAACGGTGGCCAGCCAATCCCCCGAAGATCTGGCCCCTCACCTGGGTCAAAACGCCTGGTTCCAGCTCTACCCGCCTAGGGACCCGGAGATTCGGGCAGATTTTCTGGCCCGCGCCCGAAAGGCAGGATTCAAAACGTTGGTCCTGACAGCAGATGTTCCTGTCGCGTCCCGCAGAGAGCGTCAGACACGCTCAGGGTTGACCCATCCGCCAAGGCTGACGCCGAGATTGCTGGCCCAAGTCGCGCGGCGCCCCGCTTGGGCGTTTGGGATGCTGCGACAGGGCATGCCCAAAATGCGCACGTTGGACAAATATATCGACAACACAAAATCGATGCCGCTCACGGCCCATGTCGGATACTTGCTGCGCACGTCACCGGACATGGAGTACGTCAAACAGTTGCGCGATCAGTGGGATGGGCCCTTCGTGATAAAGGGAATCATGCGCCCAGACGATGCCGAAATGCTTGAACAAACCGGGGTGGACGCGCTTTGGGTCTCGAACCACGGAGGCCGTCAATTTGACGGTGCCCCCGCCAGCATCGAAGTTCTACCGGAGATTCGCAGGGTCACCAGCCTGCCTCTGATCTTCGACAGCGGCATCGAAGGCGGGTTGGACATCCTTCG
>JBFOLN010000025.1:0-46907 GCA_040829945.1 Ruegeria sp. | reverse complement strand
GCCGCTCTATATCGCTCGCTGGCACTATTTGCCCTCGCTGATGCCCTCACTGATTGTAGTTTGGACAGGTATGTTCGCCCGTGCAATTTTAGGCATCTCGACCCTGGGCTTTCTTGGTTTCGGGGTACAACCTCCGATGCCCGAATGGGGGACAATGCTCCTCGATGCACGCATCCACATGCGGTCGACACCTCTACAGATGGTGTGGCCGGGGTTGGCGGTCGTCGTCTGTGTCCTGTCAATTAATCTGGCAGGCGACGCGCTTCGGGACGCTTTGTCGAAAAAAGAGATTAGATGACAGCACACAGCCCGAACCGGACATTCTAAAATAGACTTTGCAGTTCCGGTTGGCGGACAAAACCGCCGTTGATATCTCGGTGACCAACATCGGCTTTCTGCAAATTCGCGACACTCGCGAAAACAGAAAGAATGGTGGCGGTCATTCTTTGCGGTCGCAAGCATCGCGGATCAGACCTGCTGGCTCTATCCAACCAGATTGAAGCTTAAGCACTGTTCAGTCACTTCGCTTACGAAGTTCAACAGAATTCAAAAAGTTGAAGCCTTTGTAAGTTCAGAACAGATTTCTCGATGTCTGTTTCAGGATCAAATTTGTCGCAACTCTTCAAGCCGTTCGCTTGGCCTGACATATCTTGCGTGTATGAGGTGCCGCTGTCTGATTCTCAGGCTGCGGAGAATTGGGAAGCCGGTGTAAATCCGGCACTGCCCCCGCAACGGTAAGAAAGGTCAGGTTCGACAATCAACCACTGGGACGAGGATCCCGGGAAGGTGTCGAAACCGGGCGTAAGCCCCTTTCAAGTCCGGAAACCAGCCTCTCAGATATGTCAAACCGCGGGTGGCGGTGGGGGCACGGGTTTCGGACGTGATCCTCGCGCGCCTCCGAACGGTTCCTCCTTGTCATCTGCCCAAGCAATGCCGCGGGGCGCGGCAGGAGAGCCAGAAGTGAACAGCATCCAAAGCCTGTTGGCGCGTCGAAACCCGGGCTACGCTCTGGAACAGGCGTTTTATACCGATCCCGAGATTTTTCAGACCGATCTTGAAGCCATCCATTATCGCGACTGGCTGTTTGTCATTCCGGCCTGTGAACTGGTGAAAGCAGGCGACTATGTGACATACAACGTGGGGGACTACCGAGTGATCATCGTGCGCGGCGCTGACAATCAGATCCGGGCGTTTCACAACACATGCCGCCATCGCGGCTCCGTCATTTGCAAGGCGGCAAAAGGCAATGCACCCAAGCTGGTTTGTCCGTATCACCAATGGACCTATGAGCTTGACGGCTCATTGTTGTGGGCCCGCGACATGGGTCCGGATTTCGATCCCAAGCAGCATGGATTGAAGACTGTCCATTGCCGCGAGCTTGCCGGGTTGGTCTATATCTGTCTTGCGGATGACGCGCCAGATTTCGACAACTTCGCCAATACAGCGCGCCCGTATCTTGAGCCGCATGATCTGGGGAATGCCAAGGTCGCCTTTGAAAGCTCGATCATTGAGAACGGCAACTGGAAGCTGGTCTGGGAAAACAACCGCGAGTGCTATCATTGTGGCGGCAACCATCCTGCTCTGTGTCGAACTTTCCCTGACGATCCGGGTGTTACAGGGATAGAAGGCGGTGAAACGCCAGCCTACATGCAAGCCCATTTCGACCGGTGCCAAGCCGCAGGTATGCCATCGCAGTTCTACCTGAATGATGATGGCCAATACCGTCTGGCGCGTATGCCGCTGAAAGAAGGCGCCGAGAGCTATACGATGGACGGGAAATCCGCCGTGCGCCGCTGGTTGGGTAGATCGCCCTTTGCAGATGCGGGATCGCTTTTGAAGTTCCACTATCCGACCACGTGGAACCACTTCCTTGCCGACCACTCGATTGTTTTCCGCGTCACTCCGATCAGCCCGACTGAGACTGAGGTCACAACGAAATGGCTGGTCGACAAAGACGCCGTCGAAGGCGTTGACTACGACGTGAAACGTCTGACCGAAGTTTGGGTCGCCACGAATGACGAAGATCGTCGGGTGGTTGAGGATAACCAGCAAGGCATCAACAGCCCGGCATATGTGCCCGGTCCGTATTCACCCATTCAGGAATCCGGCGTGCTGCAGTTCGTGGATTGGTACTGCAACACACTGGCCGATCGTCTGGCACCTGACACCATGGCGGCGGAGTAAGGCTGATGAAAGACCTCAACACGCTCTCTTCGGCCATCTGGCAGGATGGTGAGATGCTGGAATGTGTCTCGGTTGTGCCCGAGATGCCCAACACCGCCAGCTTTTCGTTCCGCGCCCCATCTGGAGCGCAGTTCGCCTATCACCCGGGTCAGTTCCTGACGCTCGAGATTCCGGCACCGAACCAGCCCGGCGGTGTCGTGCATCGCACCTACACGATCTCATCGTCGCCGTCGCGGCCGCGGTCAATCACCATCACCGCCAAAGCGCAACCCGACAGTATCGGCACGCGCTGGATGCTGGACAACCTGCAACCCGGCATGCGCATCAAGGCCATTGGTCCTGCGGGCCTGTTTTCCAACACGCAAAGCGCGGCACGCAAGTACCTGTTTATCTCGGCTGGCTCGGGCATCACCCCGATGATGTCGATGACAACCTGCATGTGGGATGAAGGCCGCGATCTGGACGTAGTCTTCATCAATTGCGCCAAAAGGCCATCCGAGATTATCTTTCGACAGCGATTGGAGCAGATGGCCAGCCGAACCGACGGTTTGGATCTGAAATTCGTTGTAGAAGAGCCGGATCGCTACCGTCCGTGGACGGGATATCAGGGTCAGTTCAAGCAGTTGATGCTGGGCCTAATGGCCCCCGATTACCTTGAGCGCGAGGTCTATTGCTGCGGCCCTGAGCCATTCATGCAAGCGGTGCGGGACGCTCTGGCCGGTCTTGGTTTCGGTATGGAGAACTACCATCAAGAGAGCTTTGGCGCACCAGTGGAAACTGAGGCAGATCAGCCCGATTTGGATGACGTTGTTCTCGACGATGACAGCAGCGCTGAGATCCTGTTCGCAAGCTCCGGCGTGACTGCCAAGGTTGCCGAAACCGATACGGTCCTCGCTGCAGCACGCTCGGTTGGTCTCAACATTCCGTCGGGATGTACGTTTGGCGTGTGTGGAACCTGTAAGATCAAGAAAACTGCCGGAGAGGTCCACATGGTCCACAACGGCGGGATCTCGGAAGATGATATCGAGGCTGGCTATATTCTGGCCTGCTGCTCGAACCCGATCGGCAAGGTTGAAGTCGAGGTTTAGGGCGGCGTCAGGATCGAAACCGCAGCATGGGTATGACCAGCTGCGGTTTCGACGTGTCTATTGTCACCGCTTTAGAATGCGGGCCAGATCGGGCTGCCGGAAGTCCGGCCCTTTCAGAACCTTGCCGTCCTCGCGCAGAACCGGCCGCCCATCGGCTCCAAGTTTTGACATGTTAGAGGCGTGGACCTCTTCCATCGCATCCTGTTTGAAACCATGCAGGCCGAATTCGAGGAAGGTTCCGTCGAGCACATATTGAATGTCGCAAAGCGCATCCAGAACCTCGACCAGATCGCCATCCTCGACCGCAGCACGCAGCTCGGCCATTTCCTCTTCGAGGATTGCCAACCGCATCTGCGCGCGGTTTTCGGGGATGGAGGGGGCGTCGACCACAGGCACGTCGAACGCGTTATGCCACTCCCGAACGATAGTTAGAGTATCTTTCGACATCAGAAGTCCCAATCCTCGTCTTCGGTCGCGACCGCTTTGCCAATCACGTAAGATGAGCCCGAGCCCGAGAAGAAGTCGTGGTTTTCACTGTCCGGGCTGAGCGCAGCGAGAATAGCTGGGTTCACCTCGGAGACTTCGGGTGGGAACAGAGCTTCGAACCCGAGGTTTTGCAGCGCCTTGTTGGCGTTGTAGTGCAGGAATACCTTCACGTCCTCGGTCAGGCCGATCTCGTCATACAGCTCTTCGGTGTACTGGTTTTCGATGCTGTAGAGTTCGAACATCAGGTCAAAGGCATAGTCTTTCAGCTCTTGCTGCTCGGCCTCGGACAGCTTTTCGTAGTCACGCTGGAACTTGTAGCCGATGTAATAGCCATGCACGGCCTCATCCCGGATGATCAGACGGATCAGGTCGGCGGTGTTAGTCAGTTTAGCCCGGCTAGACCAGTACATTGGCAGGTAGAAGCCAGAGTAAAACAGGAAGCTCTCCAGAAACACAGACGCGATCTTACGTTTCAGCGGATCGTTGCCCGGCGCATAGGTGCCTAGGATCGCTCCGGCCTTGGCTTGCAGATGTGGGTTCTCATCAGACCAACGGAACGCCTCGTCGATCTCCTTTGTCGAACAAAGCGTCGAGAATATCGAGGAATAGCTGCGCGCGTGCACTGCCTCCATAAAGGCGATGTTGGTCAGCACGGCCTCTTCATGCGGCGTCACGGCATCTGGCATCAGGGCAGGTGCACCGACCGTGTTCTGGATCGTGTCCAACAGGGTCAGGCCGGTGAAGACGCGAATGGTCAGTTGTTTTTCGTGATCGGTCAGCGTGGCCCAGCTTTGGATGTCATTGGACAGCGGCACCTTTTCCGGCAACCAGAAATTCACCGTTAGGCGGTTCCAGACCTCAAGGTCCTTGTCATCTTCCAGCCGGTTCCAGTTGATCGCGCGGGGGATCTTGGTTTGGATCATGTCTTTCATGTCTGTTGCCCCTTACAGCGTGCAGGATACGCAGCCCTGTACCTCGGTCCCTTCAAGGGCTTCCTGGCGCAGGCGCACGTAATAAATGGTTTTGATGCCTTTCTTCCACGCGTAGATTTGCGCGCGGTTGATGTCGCGGGTGGTGGCCTCGGCCGGAAAGAACAGGGTCAGCGACAGGCCCTGATCGACGTGTTCGGTCGCCGCCGCATAGGTGTCGATCAGTGCCTCGGGGCCAATCTCATAGGCATCGCGGTAGTATTCGAGGTTGTCGTTATCCATGAAGGCCGCCGGGTAGTAGACGCGGCCAATCTTGCCCTCTTTGCGGATTTCGATCTTCGAGACGATAGGGTGGATCGAAGAGGTCGAGTTGTTGATATAGCTGATCGACCCGGTTGGCGGCACCGCCTGAAGGTAGCGGTTATAGAGGCCATGCTGCATCACATCGGACTTTAGCGCCGCCCAGTCGTCGCGTGTGGGCAGGGTTATGCCCTTGAACAACGCCTTGATCCGCTCGTTTTCGGGCAGCCAGTCGCGAGTGATGTATTTGTCGAAGAAGATTCCGGATGCGTAGTCCGAATCTTCGAATCCTTTGAACGACATCTTACGCTCCTTCGCCAGACCGCAGGACGTGCGGATCGCGTGATAGGCTACGGTCGCGAAGTAGACCGAAGTGAACTCGACACCCTCAGTCGAGCCATAGTGGAGATGTTCGCGGGCAAGGAACCCGTGCAGGTTCATCTGACCCAGACCAATCGCATGGCTTTCATCATTGCCCCGTCGTACAGACGGCACCGAGTCGATCGCCGACATCTCGGACACCGCTGTCAGCGCCCGGATCGCGGCCCCGACAGTGCGGCCCAGATCACCGCCATCCATCGTCTTGGCAATGTTCAGCGACCCGAGGTTGCACGAGATATCGGTGCCCAGATGCGCATAGCTGAGGTCATCGTTGAACTCGGAAGCTTCATTGACCTGCAAAATCTCGGAACACAGGTTCGACATGTTGATCCGGCCTGCGATGGGGTTCATCCGGTTCACCGTGTCTTCGAACATCACATACGGATAGCCGGATTCGAATTGAATCTCAGCTATGGTCTGAAAGAATTCACGCGCATTGACCTTGGATTTTCGGATGCGCTTGTCATCGACCATCTCGTGATACTTCTCGGTGACCGAGATTTCCGAGAGCTGCACGCCATACGCCTTTTCCACGTCATGGGGTGAGAACAGGTACATGTCGGCGTTTTTCTTCGCCAACTCAAAGGTGATATCCGGGATCACCACGCCAAGGCTCAGTGTTTTGATACGGATTTTCTCATCCGCGTTTTCGCGCTTAGTGTCGAGGAAGCGCATTATATCGGGGTGATGTGCGTTCAGATACACCGCACCGGCCCCCTGACGTGCGCCCAACTGATTAGCGTAGGAAAAGCTGTCTTCCAGCAGTTTCATCACCGGGATCACGCCCGAAGACTGGTTCTCGGTTCCTTTAATCGGCGCGCCGTGTTCGCGGATGTTGGTCAGCAGCAGCGCCACACCTCCACCGCGTTTACTGAGTTGCAGGGCCGAGTTGATGCCGCGCCCGATGCTCTCCATGTTGTCTTCCAAGCGCAGTAAAAAGCACGAGATTAACTCGCCCCGCGACGCCTTGCCCGCGTTCAGGAAAGTAGGCGTGGCTGGCTGGAAACGGCCTTCGAGGATCTCCTCCATGAAGGACATGGCCAGCGCCTCATTCCCCCGTGCCAGTGCCAACGCGGTCATGACAACGCGATCCTCGTAACGCTCAAGATACCGCTGCCCGTCGCGAGTTTTCAGCGTGTACGATGTGTAATACTTGAACGCGCCCAGAAAGGTTGGGAAGCGGAACTTCTTGGCATAGGCCGCATCCCAGATCTTGCGCATGAAGTTCTTGGAGTACTGATCCAGCACGGCTTCTTCATAATAGCCTTCGGAGACCAGATACCCGAGCTTTTCGTCCAGCGAATGAAAGAAAACGGTGTTCTGGTTCACATGCTGCAGGAAATACTGCCGTGCGGCCATGCGGTCAGCGTCAAAGCGGATCTTCCCCTCACCATCGTACAGGTTCAGCATCGCGTTCAACGCGTGATAGTCCTGCTCGTTTACGCTGCTGTCGAGCATTGGTGTCTCCCTAGTTTTTCAAGCCCCATGCGGACACGGGCGATGTCGGTTTCTGTGCCTGCCAGCTCGAACGAATACAGCAGCGGCACGTTGCATTTCTGGGCGATGATGCGACCGGACAGGGCGTAGGTCGCACCAAAATTGCGATTGCCGGTCCCGATCACCCCAATGATCCCGACGCGGCGGGCCGGGTCGTTCAAAAAGCGGATCACCTGTTTCGGAACCGCCCCGCGTCCTTCGCCGTCGGCATAGGTCGGGCAGATCAGAACATAGGGACCTTCAGGATCAGGCAGCGGGTCCATTCCGTTCGGAATGCGGAAAGAGGTTAGGCCCAACCGCGAGACAAAGCGGTGGGTGTTTCCGGATTTCGATGAGAAATAGACCAGCGCCGGGATCGGCGCGGTCATGGATTAGGCCAGCTGCGCGATCATGTCTGGGCGAAAGCCCGACCAGTGGTCAGCCCCTGCAACGACAACGGGGGCCTGACGATAGCCCAGTTCGGTCACATGGGTCATGGCACGGTCATCTTCGGTCAGGTCAATCACATCGTAGGTGATGCCTTTTGCGTCCAGCGCTCGGGTGGTGGCGGTGCACTGTACGCAAGCGGGTTTGGAATACACTGTAATGCTCATTTGTCCTCTGTCCTTTAATCAAAGCCGAGGACGCCATGGGCAAAAATGCCCGTCACACGCCCCCGAACCCTCCGTTCGTGGTTATCACTCGAGCTTGCGGCAGGTCTCCTGGCTCGCGGATCGTCGTTCGGACTGACCTTCCCAAAAGCACGCTTTCAGTGGCGTATTCAGCCGAACTATCCGCTTACAGTTGCGGGGGCAGCGCCGGTTTTTCACCGGTTTCCCTCTTAGCTCTCGACAGGAATCGAAAGAACCGAAGCAACACCATATTGAGTTCGGTAAGTACGGGTTGTCAATATGTGGGGTTCAATGGCGCCAAAATCTTTTTTTTCTCGTTCCCAGCACAAACCGCTAAGGTTGCCATTGCCTTAGCGCGTGCACTCCCAATCTTGCAAATAACAAGGCGCCGTTGATCAACGATCCGGCACCTTGTTTCCCTATAAATCCTTAGATTTTCGAGTTTTGGGCGCTAATGACTTTGTTAATGGGCGCCAAAACCGCCGAAATGGGTTCGTATTGCCTGGCGGTTCATCAACTGGGCTAAGAAACCTAACCTGAACATTTCGAATGACCACAACTCCTGCAGGTCATGCAGCCTTCAATCATCACCATGTCGAACTGGCCGCAGGATGGGCACGCCTTGCCCCGGGGCGCATCCATGTTGACCACCTGTGCCTGAGGGTCCGATTTCAGGCCCATTCCCTCACCCTCAAGAAAGCCAATGGCAACCATGTGCTGCTCTATCACGCCACCAATCGCCGCCAGAATAGAGGGAATGTACTTGCCCTTAACCCAAGCTCCACCGCGTGGATCGAAAACTGCCTTGAGTTCTTCGACAACGAACGAGACATCTCCTCCGCGCCGGAATACGGCCGAGATCATCCGGGTCAACGCCAATGTCCAAGCGTAATGCTCCATGTTCTTCGAATTGATGAACACCTCAAACGGACGGCGACGTCCGCCGATCACGATATCGTTGATCGTCAAATAGATCGCATGCTCGCTGTCAGGCCATTTTAACTTATAAGTAGATCCTTCCAACGATTGCGGTCGGTCCAGCGGTTCGGACATATAGACAACCTCTCCGCCATCTACTTCATGCGGGGCATCGGCGCTTTCACCGGGAGCTTTATCGTCACTTTCCGAAACACTCAGAACCGAACCGGTCACGTCATTGGGACGGTAGGTCGTGCATCCCTTGCACCCCTGATCCCAAGCCTGCATGTAGACATCCTTGAAGGCGTCAAAGCTGATATCTTCAGGGCAGTTGATCGTTTTCGAGATCGAGCTATCGATCCATTTCTGCGCCGCCGCCTGCATCTTCACGTGATCAGAAGGGGACAATGTTTGCGCATTGACGAAATAGTCAGGCAACTCGGTATCCCCGAACTTGTCGCGCCACATCTCTACGGCATAGTCCACTACCTCTTCTTCAGTGCGCGAGCCGTCTTTCTGCAACACTTTCCGGGTATAGGCATAGGCAAAGACCGGCTCGATCCCTGACGATACATTACCCGCGTACAGGGAAATCGTGCCCGTGGGCGCGATCGAAGTCAGCAATGCGTTACGGATGCCATGTTCGCGGATCGCGTCCCGCACGTCCTCATCCATCTGCTGCATCGTGCCACTTGCCAGATATTTCTCGGCGTCGAACAGGGGGAACGCCCCTTTTTCCTTAGCCAAGTCCACCGACGCCAGATACGCGGCGCGGGCGATGGCGTGCAACCAGCGCTCGGTTTGACGCGCCGCCTCGTCCGAGCCATATCGCAGGCCCAGCATCAGCAAAGCGTCAGCCAGTCCTGTGACCCCCAGACCAATGCGGCGTTTGGCTTGCGCTTCTGCTGCCTGCTCCGGCAACGGAAACTTCGATGCATCAACGACGTTGTCCATCATACGAACCGCCGTGGCGACAAGGTCCTGCATTGCAGTCTCATCCAGATGAGCAGCATCTTCAAACGGCTCGGCAACCAGACGCGCAAGATTTATCGAGCCCAACAGACAGGCGCCATAAGGCGGCAGGGGTTGCTCTCCACAAGGGTTCGTTGAGGCGATGGTTTCGGCATAACTCAGGTTGTTGGCCTGGTTGATACGATCGATGAAGATCACCCCCGGTTCGGCATAATCATATGTCGCCTGCATAATCTTGTTCCACAGATCACGCGCCTTAATCGTGTGGTAAATCTTGCCGTCAAATACCAGTTCCCACGGACCGTCCGCTTTCACCGCCTCCATGAACGGATCAGTCACAAGAACTGACATGTTGAACATTCGAAGTCGGGCCGGATCGGACTTGGCTGTGACGAACTGTTCGATATCGGGGTGATCACACCGCATCGTCGCCATCATTGCCCCACGGCGTGATCCCGCAGACATGATTGTGCGGCACATCGCATCCCAGACATCCATAAAGCTCAACGGGCCAGAAGCGTCCGCCGCTACGCCTTTCACATCCGCTCCACGTGGGCGGATGGTCGAGAAATCGTAACCGATCCCCCCGCCCTGCTGCATCGTCAATGCAGCCTCTTTCAGCATGTTAAAGATACCGCCCATACTGTCGGGGACCGTGCCCATGACAAAGCAGTTGAACAGCGTCACTTGACGCGCAGTGCCTGCCCCTGCGGTTATGCGACCAGCGGGCAGGTATTTGAAATCCTCCAGCGCTTCGTAGAACTTTTCTTCCCAATGCGCCGGATCTTTTTCAACCCGCGCCAGATCACGCGCGATCCGCCGCCACGAGTCTTCAACCGTCTGGTCGATGGGCGTGCCATCCGCCTGTTTGAATCTGTACTTCATGTCCCAGATCTGCTCGGCGATGGGGGCGGCAAAGCGGCTCATTGGTGATTCCCTATGTTGAAAGAGGAACCCAGACTACCTCAAATCACAACTAAACCACAACAGCTTGATGACGGCGCTGAGAGAGCTACAATATAGGGACCAGCCTCGGGACGACTCTGTGGGAAAGCTGTGGATAAGTACGTAAACCTGATAAAACTTTCGGTTGGCTCGGAAAGTGTCGAGACGCTGATCGCATGGCAAGACAGCCGCAAACCGCTATACGAAGACGGTTGCCCGCGCCACGTCACCCGCATGTGGCCCAAACGAGAATCCGAGATTCTGAATGGCGGATCGATCTACTGGGTGATCAAAGGTGTCGTGCAATGCCGACAGCGTATTCTGCGACTGGATGAGGTGATTGGTGATGACGGAATTCGAAGGTGCGCGATCGTTCTAGAGCCCGAGGTGCACCGCACACAGACCGCGTTAAAACGCCCATTTCAGGGATGGCGCTATCTAAAGCCCGAAGACACCCCGGCTGATCTACCAAAATCACGCGCGCAGGACGATGCCCTGCCCGATGATCTGAACCGCGCTTTGGCCGAAATCGGCGTTCTTTAACGCAGTTTGTCCATCATATCGGTCAGGGTTTTCTTTTCATCCGCGCTATAGTCCGACACCCGACTACGCCATAGCGTCGCTTGAGACCGCAGTATCAGCCCGTCTGACAGGATTTTCAGGTGGTTTGCCCGCAACGTCTCACCAGTTGAAGTGATATCCGCAATCGCCTCTGCCGTTTCGTTGACAACCGTGCCCTCGGTCGCACCCTGGCTATCGACCAGAGTGTAATCAGCCACACCCGCATCGGTCAGAAACTCCCGTACCAACCGGTGATACTTGGTCGCGATCCGCAGCCGATGACCATGTTTTTTGCGAAAGGCTGCCGCTGCCGCATCCAGATCATCCAGCGTGTCCACATCCACCCAGCAGGCGGGTGTGGCAATGATCAGATCGGCCGCGCCAAACCCAAGCTGAGAGACCTCTTCAACCTGCTGTTCCCAGCGCGGCAACTTCTCCTGAACCAGATCGACACCGGTGACACCCAGATGAATGCGGCCCGCTGCCAGTTCACGCGGTATCTCTCCGGCGGACAGCAGGATCAGAGAAACCCCATCAATCCCGTCGACCTTGCCTGCATATTCCCGATCAGACCCGCTGCGCGACAGGGTGATGCCGCGCTTTTCGAACCACGAAAAGGTCTTTTCCATCAACCGACCCTTTGAAGGCACGCCCAGTTTCAGGCTCATTGCGCGTCCTCCTCGATTTCAAGCATCAGGTCCGGTCGGATCACGCCACCGACGGCCGGAATCTCAGCACCCTCCCCAAGCTGCCGTGTCAGCGCGTCATAGCGCCCGCCGGTCGCCACCGGGGGCAGATCAGGTCGGCCCTCGGCATAGAACCCGAAGACGAACCCATCGTAATATTCCATCGATGTCCGGCCATATGAAGCTTCGAAATCCAGCGTATCGACATCCACGCCCCGAGCCTGCAGGGCCGCGATGCGGGCCTCAAGACGATCCAGCGCGGGCGTAATCTGAGGCAGGTCCACAGCCACATCGCGTAATTGCTCCAAAGCAAACGGCATCGTTTCTCGAACCGCGAGCAGGGATTCCAAACCCGCCATCTCGTTGTCCGAGATTGGAGGCGTGTCGCGATCTTCGCGCAGAGCATCAATGCGCGCAACGATCTCCGAGGCGCGACGCTTACCGATCATCGGCGCGTCAAATGCCATCGGATCGCTAGCATCCAGCAACTCAGTCCGAACTTCAGATGTGGCCTTCCGCCCTGCGAACCGTTCCAGAAGAATACGAAACCGACGGGGCCTCCAAAGATGGCGCATCAACGCCATCTTGCGCCGTTCTGTTGTACGCAGCCCCTGAACCGCAGCGATCAGGATACCAATGTCTCCCGTCGCCGCCCGCAAGGGCAATCCACGCAACTGCAGGGCAAACAGCGAAAACACCTCGGCATCGGCACCAGAAGGATCTTCTCGGTCAAAGACTTCGTAACCCACCTGAATATATTCATTGGCGCGATCCGGATCGTGCTCCTGCCGTCGAAACACCTCTCCCGAATACGTATAGCGAGCAGGCTCGGCACCATCATGCATATGCATCTGCACAACAGGCATCGTGAAATCCGGGCGCAGCATTTGCTCGCCTCGCAGCGCATCCGAAGTCACGTAGGCGCGGGCGCGGATGTCTTCGCCATAAAGATCCAAAAGAGTCTCAGCCGGTTGCAGCAGAGGTGTATCCACAACCTGCGCACCGGCAGCTTCGAACCGGACACGCATCATGGCAGCGCGGGCCTGTATCTGGGAACGGTTGGGCATGGCTCAGTCCTGACTGTCCAGAATTTCCCGCACCTTGGCCACCAGATCACCACGCGGCACCTCGAACTGGCTGGGGCGTTCCTTCCACTCTTCCAGTGTCGCGCTCTCGGCGATCTTTGCGCCCAGGATCAGGTCCTTGATCTGCACGATGCCATTGGCCTTTTCGTCCCCTCCTTCGATAACCGCAATCGGAGAGTTCCGCTTGTCCGCGTATTTCAGCTGATTGCCGAAGTTCTTCGGGTTTCCCAGATACACCTCGGCTCGGATACCTGCATTCCGCAGTTCAGCAACCATTGTCTGGTAATCCGCCATTCGATCACGATCCATGACGGTCACGACCACCGGGCCGGAGGCCTGTGCACCGATCCGACCTTTTTCACGCAGAGCGGCAAGCAAACGGTCGACCCCGATGGAAATGCCCGTTGCAGGAACCTCTTGCCCTGTAAACCGCTTGACCAGATCATCATAGCGACCACCACCCGAGACCGATCCGAACTGCCGCTTGCGGCCTTTCTCATCGAAAATCTCAAAGGTCAGCTCAGCTTCATAAACAGGTCCGGTGTAGTAGCCCAGCCCCCGCACAACCGAAGGATCTATCTCGATCCGGTCCGCCCCATAACCACCCGCGTCCAGCAAAGTGCCAATCTGCTCCAACTCGGCGATCCCGTCCGCGCCGATCTTACTGTTACCCACAGCGGCACGCAGGTTGGACAGCGTTCCGGGGGCATCCGCAGCTTTCGAAGTCAGGAAAGCAATCACCGGATGGGCCTGATCATCACTGAGACCTACGCCATCAATGAACGCGCCCGAGGCGTCCAGACGACCCTTTGTCAGCAACTCCCGCACTCCGGTCTCACCGACCTTGTCAAACTTATCGATGGTGCGCAGGACATTGTCGCGGGCCGCCAAATCTTCGCCCAGCCCCATCGCCTCTAGCACACCGTTCAGAACTTTGCGGTTGTTCACCCGCACCAGGTAATCGCCGCGTGGAATACCAACGGTTTCCAGCGTGTCTGACAGCATCGCGCAAATCTCGGCATCCGCAGCCATCGAAGCCGTGCCAACCGTATCCGCATCACACTGATAAAACTGGCGATACCGTCCCGGTCCCGGCTTCTCGTTCCGCCAGACCGGACCCATCGCATAGCGGCGATAAGGCGTCGGCAGGTCGTTGCGGTGCTGCGCATAGACGCGGGCCAGAGGCGCGGTCAGGTCATAGCGCAGGGCCATCCAGTCGCCATTGCCGCCTTCGTCAAACTCCTGCCATGCGAACACGCCCTCGTTCGGGCGATCCACATCCGGAAGGAACTTGCCCAGCGCTTCAACGGTCTCAACCGCGCTGCTCTCCAAGGCATCGAACCCGTAACGATGATAGACACCCGCAATCGTCCGCAGCATTTCAGTGCGCTGCGTGACTTCCTCGCCGAAATAGTCACGGAACCCTTTCGGCGTTACGGCCTTGGGGCGGGGCTGTTTCTTGGGCTTGGCCATGTGGGGCGTCCTTGGGATTTAGTGTTCCGCGCGCGGTCTATCCCATGGTCTGTTTCGGGGCAAGGCGGGGTTTCTCTGGCCAGGGCGTCACAGGGTCGCTATGAGACGCCTATAAGGAGATCCCCATGCAGCATCTGGAAGAACAGATCGCCCATCTGACCCGCACGGTTGAAGAGCTGAACTCGGTCGTCACAAACCAACAGAGCGAGATCGACCGCCTGACCCGCCGCGTCGAGATGTTGCTTCAGCGCGAGGCGGAACGCGCGCAGGAAGGCTCAGGTGGCGTTGTTTTCGGCGACGAACGCCCGCCGCATTACTGAGGGCTGGACGATGGCGCATAAGGACGACGACGCGTCTTGCGTGTGGATTGCCACGACGGTGAACAATATCAACGTCATCGAAGCCGTGATCCGAAAGGAATACACTCCTCAATGGCGCGAAAGGCAGTCGTCCGAGGACGTTGAATGGTCCAAGCGCATGTCTCGGGAAGCCGATCTGGGCTGGAAACGCGGTGAGCTGCTGACAAAAGAGCAAATTGGCAGTCTGTGGTATTACAACTCCAAAGCCGAATACTACACTGCGCCGTTTATCAGTGGCGGTGGCTATCCTCTGGTTTCAGAAGCCGCCAAATCCGTTCTGGTACAGTTCGATCTGGGTGACACAACGTTTCATCCGCTGACACTGATGGATTCGACCGAAAACCATCTGACCACGTCCGAGCGATATTACTTACTGAACGTGTGCAACAAACGACCCATGGGCAACTACGATGTATTAGGCCCGGAGGGGGATGTTCGGTCACCACTTAGCAATCGCTACGGTCGAACCTACCTTCCCAGAAGCAACCAAGAGGACAAACTCGTAGTCATACCTGAAGCGTTGGGTGGGCCCGACCTCTGGTTGGATCCTAAAGTTCCAAATCTTCTCTTTTTATCCGACCGTCTCGTCTCGGGCCTGAAAAACGCCCAAATGGATAAAGGCTGGGGCCTTGTGCGTTGTCCAGTGGGCAAGCTTTAGCGCTCGCAAGACCAAGCGCTCGCTTACAACCCCAGCGTCGACTTCACCGCGTTATCGACCACTCCGCCCAGAAGGGCGTTCTTGTCTGCGGCACAGCCCTCGGACAAGGCAGCGATGAAGGCTTCGCGCAGTTGGGCCTTTTCCTCGTCAGTGGCTGCATGATCTTCGATATTGATCTGGCGGTTGTAAAGCGACAGAGCCGTCATCTTTCCAACAACTGCCACAACAAATTCTTCGTCACCATCGGCCTCTTCAGCGATCGACGCGCATGTGTAGTGCATCACGGGCAATGCATCTTGCACCATCTGCTCTGCTGAATTGTCAGCCAGCGCGAATGTGGGCGCAACAAAGAGCGTGGCGCAGAAGGTCGATTTTATGAAATTTAACTGCATCGCGTTCACTTCCAGTTATGTCCGATAATCGCCCCGGCGACACCGCCGACCGCAGCCCCCTTGCCATCGCCGACCAGCGCACCAACCCCCGCGCCGACCAAGGCACCGGTTAGAGTGTTTTTCTTCTTCTTGTCGTCTGCCTGCACCGCAGCGGCCAATGCCAGTGAACATGCCGCGGCGAGTGTAAATATCTTGAAAACATTACCTGAACTTGCCATTTCGGAACCCTCCTGTGAAATGACTCTTGAGGATATTCACCCAGCCTAGCGAGGTCCATCGCGTGTGGCAACAACGCGGTGCGACGTCAGATTTCTTCGATCTCAGATATCCCCTCAAGCGACTTCAGTGCGCCTTTGATCTCGGGGTTGATCGGGAAGTTCCGGCCCAGATCCATCTCGACCTCGCCCGGCAGTCCGGGATCGAACAGACAAACATAGACCGGTCCCTTGGCCGCCCTTTTGGTCGACGCCTCTGCACCCTCCAGCACCGTTGCCATGTTCGGCAAAACCTTCGAATCCTCGACAAATACACGCAAACCCGTTGCACCTGCATCGGCCACGACCGTGTCAACCGGACCGACGGACCGGCCCAGAAGTTTTAGCTGATCGGCCTCCATCGTCGCTTCGGCGGTCAGCACCACTTGCGCGCCGGTTTCCAGAAACTCTCGGGATTTCTCGAGTGTTTCTGAAAATAGCGTAACCTCGAATGCTCCGCTCGGGTCAGAGAGCTGAGCAAATGCGAACCGGTTGCCACGCGCTGATTTCCTCTCCTGCCGTCCGGCAACGACGCCAGCCATTTTGGCAATAAACGGGCCAGAGCGCGCCTTTTCAGTCACCTGGTCCAGTGTCAGCACCTGTTTGCGCTTTAAGGCCGGCATATAATCATCCAGCGGATGGCCGGACAGGTAGAAGCCGATGGCTTTGAATTCTTCACTCAAACGTTCGGCGGGCAGCCAATCGGGTGAAGGAGACAGACGCGGTTCAGGCAGGTCATCGCCTGCCTCGCCAAACAGGGACACCTGGTTCGAATTCTTCTGTTCATGAATCGCAGCCGAATACTGCACCAGCGGATCCAGGCTTTCGAACACGCGACGGCGGTTTTTATCGAGTTCATCGAATGCCCCAGCGCGCGCCAGCATCTCAAGTGGGCGCTTGCCGACCTTTTTCAGATCAACACGGCGAGCAAAATCGAACAAGTTCACAAACGGCTTATCGCTACGCCCTTCGACCACGAGGTTCATCGCCTCGACACCCACGTTTTTGAGCGCGCCCAGCGCGTATACCAAATGGCCGTCGGCTACATCAAAAGTGGCTTGGGACCGGTTCACACACGGCGGCACATAGGGCAGCTCCAACCCTTTGCGGACCTCTTCGAAATAGACAGCCAGCTTGTCGGTCAGATGGATATCGCAGTTCATGACGCCCGCCATGAACTCGACCGGGTGGTTCGCCTTTAGCCAGCCAGTCTGGTAGCTGACGACCGCATAGGCGGCAGCGTGGGATTTGTTGAAACCATAGTTGGCGAACTTCTCAAGCAGGTCGAATACTTCGGACGCCTTCTTGGCATCAACCCCATTCTCGCCCGCACCTTTTTCGAATTTCGGACGCTCGGCATCCATCGCCTCTTTGATCTTTTTACCCATCGCGCGGCGCAGCAGGTCAGCGCCACCGAGGCTGTAGCCTGCCATGACCTGCGCGATCTGCATCACCTGTTCCTGATAGACGATGATGCCCTGAGTTTCCTCAAGGATGTAGTCGATCAGAGGGTGGACGGACTCAATTTTTCGCAGCCCGTTCTTGACTTCGCAATAGGTCGGGATGTTCTCCATAGGACCGGGACGATAGAGCGCCACAAGGGCCACGATGTCCTCGATGCAGGTGGGTTTCATGCGCTTGAGCGCATCCATCATGCCCGAGGATTCCACCTGAAACACCGCCACTGTCTTGGCCGCCGAGTAGAGTTTGTATGTCGCCTCGTCATCCAGCGGGATGGCGTTGATCTGGTTCTCGGCCCCTTCGGCGGGTTCATAGAGTTCCGTGCCATCGGCTGCGATGTGCAAATCACGCCCGGATTTGAAGATCAAATCCATCGCGTTCTGGATCACGGTCAAGGTTTTCAGGCCGAGAAAGTCGAACTTCACCAGCCCTGCCTGCTCAACCCATTTCATGTTGAACTGTGTTGCAGGCATATCCGAGCGCGGGTCCTGATAGAGCGGCACCAGCGCATCCAATGGCCGGTCACCAATCACAACACCCGCCGCGTGGGTCGAAGCGTTCCGCAATAGCCCTTCGACCTGTTGGCCGTAATTCAGCAGGCGATCAACGACCTCTTCATTGCGGGCTTCTTCGCGCAGGCGCGGTTCGTCTTTCAATGCCTTTTCGATAGAGACCGGTTTGACGCCTTCGACCGGGATCATTTTGGACAGGCGATCCACTTGTCCATAAGGCATTTGCAGCACCCGTCCGATGTCGCGCACGGCCGCCTTCGACAGCAACGCACCAAAGGTAATGATCTGCCCGACCTTGTCGCGACCGTATTTCTGCTGCACGTAGCGGATCACCTCTTCGCGGCGATCCATACAGAAGTCGATATCGAAATCGGGCATCGATACCCGCTCGGGGTTTAGGAAGCGTTCGAACAGCAGAGAATAACGCAGCGGATCAAGGTCGGTGATCGTCAGCGCATAGGCCACCAAAGAGCCCGCACCCGAGCCCCGCCCCGGCCCCACCGGGATGTCTTCATCCTTCGCCCACTGGATGAAATCGGCAACGATCAGAAAGTAGCCGGGGAACCCCATGCCCTCGATGATATCGAGTTCGAAATCCAACCTCTCCTGATATTCTTCGGGCGTCACCGCATGCGGGATTACAGCTAGACGTTTTTGGAGGCCCTCATTGGCGATGCGGCGCAGTTCAGCGACCTCGTCATCGGCGAATTTCGGCAGGATCGGATCACGGCGATAGGCCATGAAGGCGCAGCGTTTGGAAATCTCAACCGTGTTCTCTATGGCCTCGGGCAGATCAGCGAACAGGGTCGCCATTTCTTGCTGCGATTTGAAATAGTGCTGCGCGGTCAGGCGGCGACGACCGTCTTGCTGATCGACATAAGCCCCCTCGGCAATGCAGATCAGCGCGTCATGCGCTTCGTACATATCAGACGTTGGAAAGTAGACGTCATTGGTAGCGACCAAGGGTAGGTTTTTGGCATAGGCCATCTCGACATGACCTCGCTCGCTCAGGCGTTCGGCCTCGGGCTGGCCATCCTCTCCGGGGTGTCGCTGCAATTCGATATACAGGCGGTCGGGAAACATCGTGGCCAAACGATCAACCAAATCTTCAGCCGCGGGACGTTGTCCTTGTTGCAGCAAACGCCCTACTGGCCCGTCCGGCCCGCCGGTCAGGCAGATCAAACCGTCCGAATTCTGCGCAAGCTCCTCCAATGTCACCTGCGGCAACTGCCCATCTTTATCCACATATAGGCAGGAACTGAGCTTCATCAGGTTTTCATACCCGACCTCGGATTGCGCCAGCAGAACCAGCGGCGCTGGCATCTTGGGCTTTTCACCCGGCTGCGCTTGAAGATAGGTCAGATCCACCTGACATCCCATGATCGGTTGCACCCCTGCCCCGCTGGCGGTTACCGAGAATTCCAGCGCCGAGAACATTGAATTGGTGTCGGTCACCGCAACGGCGGGCATCTCCATCTTCTCACAGAGACCCGGCAGCTTTTTTAGCCGCACAGCGCCTTCCAACAGAGAATATTCGGTGTGAACGCGGAGGTGAATGAATCGGGGATTGCTGCTCATTCCCGCAGGCTATCCCAGCAAACAGGGATGCAAAAGCACGAACCTGGTCTTCAGATTCGGCAAAATAATCGCGCTGATTATTCGGATATTTCTGAAGGTGCTTCTGGCCCCGGAAACCCGCCACAGAAGAAAATACTTTAGTTTCAATCCACTGAGCCGTAATCGGATGCGACAATAGATCGCCACCAGCGCTAAATGATATATCATAGGGGCAGTTTTTCTTGCCAGATCACACAGCCTCTTTCTAACATCGGATGGCAAGCTATACGCCCGCTACTCTTTCTACGTCGCATCGAAGGAGAGCACCCAAAGGGCGCAACCGGGTAACGCGACGGGTTTCACTCATGAATATCACGTTTCTTCTGAACGGAGAGACTGTGGAGCTGGCGGATGTTGATCCGACAGCGACCCTGCTGGATTGGCTGCGCGAGGATCGCGGCCTGACCGGCACCAAGGAGGGCTGCAACGAAGGTGATTGCGGGGCCTGCACCGTCATGGTGACGGACGAAGGCGGCCACAAGGCACTGAATTCCTGCATTCTGTTTTTACCACAACTCCACGGCAAGGCCGTGCGTACGGTAGAAGGCGCCAGCGGTCCAAATGGAGAGGCACACCCTGTTCAACAGGCCATGGTCGACCTGCATGGCTCACAATGCGGATTCTGCACCCCCGGTTTTGTAATGTCGATGGTTGCAAGTCATGCCAATGGCGCGACGGATCATGACACCCAGCTTGCCGGCAATCTGTGCCGTTGCACCGGTTACGCGCCGATTATTCGTGCAGCACAAGCTGCCGAGGATAAACCCGTTCCGGTCTGGGTCCGAGACACGCCCGTTGCCACGCGTGTGTCTCCGCCGATGTTACCGGAATCCTCGGATGAGCTGGCTTCTGTTTATGCCAAACACCCGGATGCCACGTTGGTAGCAGGCGCGACCGACGTCGGGCTTTGGGTTACCAAGCAACTACGTAAACTTGATCCGGTTATCTTCCTGAACCGCTGTGATGATCTGAAAGACATCAAGGTGACGGACAACGAAATCCGTTTCGGCGCCATGGTCGACATGAACCGCATGGGCGATGCGCTGGCCGATCTGCACCCGTCCTATGCCGAGATGATCCGACGCTATGCCAGTGTTCAGGTCCGTCACGCAGCTACCGTCGGCGGCAATATCGCCAATGGCTCACCTATCGGAGACAACCCGCCCGCACTAATCGCGCTGGGTGCCACGCTTCACCTGCGCAAAGGTGATGCCCGCCGCGCGATCCCGTTGGAAGAGTTCTTTATCGACTATGGCAAGCAAGATCGCACCCCCGGCGAATTTGTCGAGGCGGTCAGCTTTCCACGCCAGGCTGATCGACTGAAAACCTACAAGCTCAGCAAGCGGTTCGATCAGGATATCTCGGCGGTCTGCGGATGCTTCAATATCACGGTTTCAGAAGGTGTGATCGTTGATCCACGTATCGCTTTTGGTGGCATGGCAGGGATCCCGAAACGTGCAACACATGTAGAAGAAGCACTGGTTGGCAAGCCATGGGAGCGTCAGACTATCACTGCCGCACTACCGGAATTCGCGAAAGACTACACTCCGATGACGGACATGCGCGCCTCGGCCACATATCGGTTGGAGACCGCCAAGGCGATGCTTGAAAGGTACTTTCTGGAGGATCAAGGCGAGGTGACTAACGTATTGGAGGTGTCGGCATGAGTGTGACCAAACCCCTCCCACATGACGCGGCACCTCTGCATGTCTCCGGCACAGCGCGCTATGTGGACGACATCCCGACGCCCAAGGGAACATTGTATCTGGCCTTTGGTGTCAGCCCGATCGCCAAAGGCAAGATCACGTCGATGGACCTGTCGGCGGTAAAGGCCGCTGAAGGCGTTGTCTTGGTTATGACGGCCGAGGATCTGCCCTTTGCCAACGACGTATCGCCGTCGATCCATGACGAGCCGTTACTGTCTGACGGCATGGTCAATTACATCGGACAACCCGTCTTTCTTGTCGCCGCAACAAGCCATTTGGCTGCCCGCAAGGCGGCACGGCTAGGCAAGATCGACTATGCCGAAGAGACCCCGATCCTGACAGTCGAAGAAGCTCTCGCAGCCGATAGCCGGTTCGAGGAAGGCCCGCGCATCTACGCCAAAGGGGATGCAGATGCGGCCATTGCAGGCTCAGAACATGTGATCGAGGGCAGCTTCGAACTTGGCGGGCAAGAGCATTTCTATCTGGAAGGACAAGCTGCGTTGGCCGTACCGAACGAAGGTGCGGATATGCTTTTGCATTCCTCGACCCAGCATCCAACCGAGATTCAGCACAAAGTGGCGGATGCATTGGGTGTTCCCATGCACGCCGTCCGGGTTGAAACCCGCCGGATGGGTGGAGGGTTTGGTGGCAAGGAAAGCCAGGGCAATGCTCTGGCCGTCGCTTGCGCCGTCGCCGCCCGCATCACCGGTAAGGCCTGCAAGATGCGCTATGACCGCGATGATGACATGATCATCACCGGAAAACGCCATGCGTTCCGAATTGCCTATCGCGCCGGGTTCGACAAGAACGGGCATATTCAGGGCGTCTCGTTCCTGCATCATGCCATCTGTGGATGGGCGCAGGATCTGTCCCTGCCCGTCGCGGACCGGGCGATGTTGCATTCGGACAATGCCTATCTGCTGCCCAATGCTCGGATCGAAAGCCATCGGCTGAAAACCAACACCCAATCCGCCACCGCTTATCGCGGTTTCGGCGGCCCGCAAGGTATGGTCGGGATCGAGCGCGTAATGGATCATGCCGCTTACGAACTTGAGATGGATCCGGTCGAGCTGCGTCGGCGGAACTATTACGAGCCTGCTCATGCGCCGAAAATGAACATACCTCACCTGCCCGAAAAACCCCTGGGTCATGTAGACCCACATGAAGAGCTGACAAGCCTCGGCAGAGTTGAACAGGTTAAAACCGCCCCACCTGTCCGGCCGGTTCCCGCGGATGGCAATACCACGCCCTACGGTATGGAAGTCACCGATTTTGAACTGCATGGCATGACGGAATCGTTAGTCAGATCCAGCGATTATGCATCCCGCAAAGCAGCCATCGAGAAGTGGAACGCCGAGAATTCCGTCATCAAGAAAGGTATCGCTTTCTCTCCGGTGAAATTTGGCATTTCCTTCACGCTGACTCATTTGAACCAGGCGGGCGCATTGGTGCACGTGTATCAGGACGGCTCGGTACACCTGAACCATGGTGGCACCGAGATGGGCCAGGGGCTATTCCAGAAAGTGGCACAAGTAGCGGCATCTCGCTTCGGCATTCCGCTGGATATGGTGAAAATCACCGCAACCGATACGGCGAAAGTGCCCAACACCTCGGCGACGGCGGCCTCTTCGGGAAGCGATCTGAACGGCATGGCGGTGAAGGCGGCGTGCGACACGATCCGTGACCGGATGGCCGACTATCTGGCCGAGCGGCATCAGGCGGATCCATCTTCCGTGGTATTCGCCGACGGACATGTTTCGGTCGGTGAAGAACGCTATACTTTTGCCGAAGCGGCCGCACTGACCTATCAGGGCCGAGTCAGTCTCTCGGCAACCGGTTTCTACAAAACTCCGAAGATCGAATGGGATCGTATCAAGGGGCGTGGTCGACCATTCTTCTATTTTGCATATGGCGCGTCCATCACCGAGGTTGCCGTCGATACCCTGACAGGTGAAAATCGCATCCTTCGCACGGATATCCTGCATGACGCTGGTGCGTCACTGAATCCGGCGCTGGATATCGGACAGGTCGAAGGTGGCTATGTGCAAGGCGCGGGTTGGTTGACGACCGAAGAATTGGTCTGGGACGATAAGGGTAACCTGCGAACTCATGCACCCTCGACCTACAAGATTCCTGCATGTTCTGACCGGCCTGACATTTTCAATGTTGCGCTTTGGAATGGCGAGAACCGCGAGGACACAATCTATCGCTCCAAGGCGGTAGGGGAACCGCCATTTATGTTGGGCATCTCCGCGTGGTTGGCGCTGTCGAATGCGGTGGCGGCCTGCGGGGATAGGTATCCTGCGTTGGATGCGCCCGCCACCTCCGAAGAGGTCTGGCGCGGCGTCCAAAGGATGAAGGGAGGCATCTGATGGGATTTGATCGGGAAGCTTTGAGGGAGGCGGTCAAAACCCACGATAAAGTGGTCCGGGTGGTCATCGCTGGGATCAAGGGATCGTCCCCCCGCGAAGTTGGCGCGTCAATGCTGGTCTGGAAAGACGGGCAAAGTGGTACGATCGGCGGTGGAACACTCGAGTATCAGGCCGCAGAGGCCGCCCGCCGTCAGACAGACCCGGCACGGTTCAGCCAGCACGCACTTGGCCCCGACCTGGGCCAATGCTGTGGCGGCGCTGTTTCGTTGCTGTCAGAAATCTTCGACGCCGCATCCTTGGCGCGCCTCGAAGGTGAGGTGATCGCGCGGCCGGTGGCACCATTTTCCGAAATGGAAAACGGACCGGTAACCCCGCAGGTTTCCAGCTCTCAACCGATGGCAGTCAAACGTGTTCTGACACGGTCCCGTGGTCAGGGTGTCGCGCCCGAGCCGCAACTGATCGAGGGCTGGATGATCGAGCCCGTCCACAAGCCAACCCGCAATCTTTGGATCTGGGGCGCAGGGCACGTTGGCCGTGCATTGGTGGATGTTCTGTCTCCCCTGCCCGATCTCGCGATTACTTGGGTTGATACAGGACCTGAACGCTTTCCGGATGCAATTGCTACGGGCGTGACAGTTGTTCCGGCAAGTAAACCGGCCGAACTCGTACGTCACGCGCCCAGCGAAGCGGAACATCTGGTGCTTACTTATTCACACAATCTGGATCTAGAACTGTGTAATAGGCTGCTTTTGCACGATTTCCGCTTTGCGGGGCTGATTGGCTCAGCTACCAAATGGGCGCGGTTCCGGTCGCGGCTGGCGGCACTTGGGCATCCGCCCGAACGGATAAGCCGGATCACTTGCCCGATTGGTGATCCCTCGCTGGGCAAACACCCACAAATGATCGCCGTTGGCGTCGCAGCACATCTTCTGCGCCCGGCCCGACAAAACGAATTGAAGAAGGACCTGAGCGCGTGACCACTCCACTACTGAGCTTGCAAGGGCTGACCAAAGCCTATCCCGGCGTCGTGGCCAATGATCAGGTGTCCTTCGACATCGGCGAAGGCGAGGTTCACGCCCTGCTGGGCGAGAATGGCGCAGGTAAATCCACGCTGGTCAAGATGATTTACGGTCTAGTGAAACCGGATAGCGGCACGATGCTGCTTCGCGGCCAGGCTTTTGCACCGCCCGAACCAAGGGCCGCCCGCGCTGACGGGATTGCGATGGTATTCCAGCACTTTTCGTTGTTCGATGCTCTGAACGTCGCCGAAAATATCGCGCTGGGGATGGAGAACCCACCTCCAATGGGTGATCTGGCATCCCGTATCCGCGAGGTTTCGGAGACATACGGGCTGCCGTTGGACCCTTTCCGCACCGTGGGCGATCTTTCAGCTGGCGAGCGTCAGCGGGTTGAGATCATCCGCTGCCTGTTGCAGGACCCCAAGCTGTTGATCATGGATGAACCAACTTCGGTCCTGACCCCGCAGGAAGTTGATATCCTTTTTGAAACGCTGAATAAATTGCGTTCCGAGGGCACTTCGATCTTGTACATCTCGCACAAGCTCGAAGAGATCAGAACGCTGTGCGACCACGCCACAATCCTGCGCCTTGGCAAGAACGTTGGCGAATGTGTACCCGCCGAAACCTCGGCCAGGGATATGGCAGAGATGATGGTCGGTTCGACCCTGCAAACTCCGGAACGCTCAGGGCGTGAGTTTGGTGAAGTCGCCTTGGATGTAAGCGGCCTATCGGTCCCCTCTCCTTCAGAGTTTGGTACCGCGCTAAAGAACGTCCACATGACTGTGCGCAAGGGTGAGGTATTGGGTATCGGTGGCGTCGCAGGAAATGGTCAGGACGAACTGTTGGGCGTGCTGTCCGGCGAAATCCCAACCCCTGCTGACGCGATCAAGTTCAACGGACAAGCCATTGGTAAGAAAGGCCCCACCGCCCGCCGCAAGCTGGGTGTGCTGACTGCGCCTGAGGAACGGCTGGGCCACGCGGCCGCACCTGATATGAGTTTGACCGAAAATGCTTTGCTGACCGGCTCGGTTCGCGAAGGATTGGAGAGCAACGGCTTCCTGAAATGGAACGAAACCAAAGGGTTCGCCGAGAAAATCATCGAGGCGTTCGATGTGCGCACACCAGGTCCCGAGAACGCGGCAAGGTCGCTTTCCGGCGGGAATCTGCAGAAATTCGTGATTGGTCGCGAAGTGTTGCAAAACCCGGATGTACTGGTGGTGAACCAGCCGACTTGGGGTGTGGATGCAGCCGCTGCGGCTTCGATCCGGCAGGCTATTCTGGACCTTGCGGCCAAAGGCACTGCAGTTGTCTGTATCAGTCAGGATCTGGACGAGTTGATGGAGATCTCGGACAGCTTTGCCGCACTGAACGAAGGACGGCTCAGCGCCCCGCGCTCGACCACTGGTCTGACGGTTGATGAGATTGGCCTGATGATGGGTGGTGCGCATGGCATGGAGGTGGCGCATGTCTGACCGTCAAGTCCGCCTTCGGCGAGAGTACTTACAAAAAGATGAAAAAACCGGGGGAATGAGCAGATGATTGTGTTGGAGAAACGGCCACAGCCGTCAAAGGCGTGGTCATATGCGACCCCTCTGGTAGCGGTGATTGCAACAATGGTTTTTGGCGGCATTCTGTTCGCTATCCTGGGCAAGAACCCCGTCGAGGCCATCGGAACGATTTTCTGGGAGCCGCTTTTTGGCGAGTTTTCCTTTTATTACCGCCCGCAATTGTTGGTAAAAGGCGCTCCGCTGGTACTGATCGCGATTGGCCTGTCTTTGGGCTTTCGTGCGGGCATCTGGAATATTGGCGCCGAAGGGCAATACATCATGGGTGCCATCTTCGGCGCGGGTGCGGGTCTGGCTTTTTATCCGCTGGATTCCTGGTTCATCTTTCCGATCATGGTGCTGGCTGGTGCCTTTGGTGGCTGGCTTTGGGCGATGATCCCGGCCTTTCTGAAAGTGCGCTTTGGCACCAATGAAATCCTTGTTTCGCTGATGCTTGTCTATGTCGCCGAGCAGTTTCTGGCCTCGGTTTCACTTGGGTTGCTGAAAAACCCAGAAGGGTTCGGCTTTCCCGGTTCGCGAAACCTGCAATCTTATGAGAGTGCACATAATGCTGAACTGATCACAGGTTCGGGTATGCACTGGGGCGTTGTTGCTGCGTTTATTGCGGTGATCTTCTCATACATATTGCTGAACCGTCACATGCTGGGCTTTCACATCCGTCTGACGGGTGAGGCACCGCGTGCCGCAAAGTTTGCCGGTGTGAATCCCGCGCGGCTGATCCTGTTCTGTCTGGGTTTGTCCGGCGCCCTTGCCGGTTTGGCGGGGATGTTCGAGGTGTCCGGCCCCTCAGGCGTGGTCAGCATCGACTTTAATGTCGGCTACGGCTTTACCGCCATCATCGTGGCCTTTCTTGGCCGCCTGCACCCGGTAGGTATCCTGCTGGCGGGTGGTTTGATGGCCCTGACCTATATCGGCGGTGAAATCGCGCAGTCTCAGTTAGGCTTGCCTGCCGCAGCCATTCAGGTTTTCCAGGGGATGCTGTTGTTCTTCCTGCTGGCATTCGATCTTTTGACAAACTACCGCATCCGTGCGGCCCGTAGCGAGGTGGCGTGATCCATGGACCTTGGTGAAATCAATCCCGTACTTCTGGTCGCCTCACTGATGGTGGCTGCAACCCCCCTGCTGTTGGCCGCGATCGGCGAACTGGTCGTAGAAAAGGCGGGCGTTCTGAACCTCGGCGTCGAGGGCATGATGATCGTTGGCGCGATCAGTGGCTTTGCAATCTCGGTCGAGACCGGCTCACCCTGGTTGGGTTTCGTTGCCGCCGCTATTGGAGGCGCAGTACTATCACTGCTGTTTGTCCTTCTGACGCAGGTGGCGCTGGCCAATCAGGTGGCAAGCGGGCTTGCGCTGACCCTGTTTGGCTTAGGTTTCAGCGCCCTCATGGGCCAGAGCTATGTCGGCGTCAAACCCCCCGACATGGGCGAAATCCATATCCCGGTGATTAGCGACATCCCGGTGATTGGCCCGATTCTGTTCCAGCATGATCCGATACTTTATGTTGGCATTGCCCTGATCGCCGCCGTCTGGGCTGCGCTGAAATACACGCGCGCCGGTCTGATCCTGCGAGCGGTAGGTGAAAACCACGATGCTGCACATGCCCTGGGTTACAAGGTCATCAAGATCCGCATCATGGCAATCATGTTTGGTGGCGCCTGTGCTGGGCTGGGTGGCGCCTACATCAGCCTGATCCGGGTTCCACAGTGGACCGAGGGCATGACCGCCGGTGTCGGTTGGATCGCTCTGGCTCTGGTGGTGTTCGCCAGCTGGAAGCCGTGGCGTGTCCTGTTAGGAGCTTATTTGTTCGGCGGTATCACCGTGTTGCAGCTTAATTTGCAGGCAGCAGGCGTTGCCATTCCCGTCGAGTATCTGGCAATGTCGCCATACATCATCACGATCCTTGTGCTTGTGATCCTTTCGGCCGACAAAAGCAGCGCACCTGCATCGCTGGGCCGGACCTTCCATGCCTCGCATTAGACGGGGACAACTAAACCAACTTGGGGAGTAACTACATGAAATTCAAATCACTTCTGACAACAGCTGCGATAGCACTGGGTCTGGCAACCGGTGCTGTGGCGCAGGACAAAACCAAAGTCGGTTTCGTCTATGTCGGCCCCGTGGGCGATGGTGGCTGGACCTATGAACACGACAAGGGCCGTCTGGCCGTTGAGGAACACTTTGGCGACAAGGTCGAAACCGTATTCGTTGAATCAGTGCCGGAAGGCCCGGATGCAGAACGCGTGATGACTCAGATGGCATTGGAAGGCGCCGATCTGATCTTCACCACTTCGTTCGGCTACATGGACCCGACCATCAACGTGGCCAAAAAGTTCCCGAACGTGAAGTTCGAGCACGCGACCGGTTATAAGACCGCCGACAACGTTTCGGTTTACTCGGCCCGTTTCTACGAAGGCCGCGCCGTTCAGGGCCACATCGCCGGGAAAATGACCGAGTCGAACATCATCGGCTATATCGGTTCCTACCCGATCCCTGAAGTGATCCGCGGCATCAACTCGGCATACATCCACGCCAAGAAGGTAAACCCCGACGTCGAGTTCAAGATCGTTTGGGCCTACACTTGGTTCGATCCGGCGAAAGAAGCTGACGCCGCCACTGTTCTGATCGAACAGGGCGCCGACGTGATCCTGCAACACACCGACTCGACTGCTCCGCAGGCGGCGGCGCAAGAGGCTGGCAATGTGATCACCTTCGGTCAGGCTTCGGATATGAGCGAATACGCTCCCAAGCCACGTGTCAGCTCGATCATCGACAACTGGGCGCCCTACTATATCGCGCGCACACAGGCCGTCATGGATGGTTCATGGGAAACTGTGAACACATGGGATGGTATCGCACAGGGCATGGTTGAGATCGGTGAAATCTCGGACGCGGTTCCGGCTGATGTCAAAGAAGAGGCTCTGGCAATGAAAGCCGCCATGGCTGCTGGCGATTATCACCCATTCACCGGCCCGCTGAAAAAGCAGGACGGTAGCGACTGGCTGGCCGATGGCGAAACTGCAGATGACGGCACACTGGCAGGCATGAACTTCTATGTCGAAGGGCTGGAAGGCGATATTCCGCAGTAAGACCTGACCCGGAAATCATCAACGAGGCCCGCATGTTTTTGCGGGCCTTTTTTATGTTCGCTTTGAGCCCTTAGCTGCCGTTGACCGAGCTTTGACCCTTTGCTCGTGCAGCACCTCGCGAACGCACAATTCCGGACATTCAAGACCGGTAGCAAATGACAGATGAGCGGGACTTTGCTGCCGTTTGATCGGGTTGCCCACAGGTCCGCTTCTTTTGATTTCGTGGCTAAGTGTGTTTAGCATTTCTGCAGGATGTATTTTGAGAGCTAAGCCATGTCTGATCCATATTCTGATCTTGGCGCACAAGACACCGCGCTTCAGGAACGTATTGCAGCAGCGATGGAAGCCCGTTGCCTTGAGCCTGCACAGGTCGCAATTCGCAAGGCCTACTTGAGTGAGTTAAAGCTCCCGAGCAATGCACGTGCGTTGGAACTCGGGTCCGGTACAGGCCACGTAACTAAGGACCTACTGGACCTTGCAGGCGCGAAAACAGCGCATGGGCTAGAACCTTCGCCGGTGATGGTTGAACGGGCGAAAAAGAGCTTTGGAGATGATGCGCGGCTCAGCTTCGATATCGGCGATGCAAAGGACACGGGGTTTGAGGACACATCATTCGACGTTGTCCTAATGCATACCCTGTTGTGTCACGTGCCTGACCCCGAAGTTGTTGTTCAAGAAGCATTCCGCATACTGAAGCCGGGTGGTGTATTGGCGATTTGTGATGGCGACTACGACACAGCGACGGCGCAGATTGCAGATTTCGATCCGCTGGATCAACTCATTCGGTTTATGATCAATCAAAATGTCACCAACCTTTGGATAATGCGTCAAGTCTCCGGAATGCTCGCCAAGACCGGCTTTCAACTTGGGGCAAGAAGAGGGCATGGATACGTCGCCGAAGCAGAAGCGACATACTTCCTGACTGTCATAGACCGAGGTGCTGACCGCATGATCGAAGAGCGTGTACTGTTTCCCGAAACAGCGGAGGCGTTGAAGGCGGAGGCAAGACGCCGGGTGGCTGAGAAGACCTTCTTCGGTTTCATGTCTTACGTAAGCCAGATTGCGACAAAGCCTTAGGGCAACTAAGCACTCTGGTAGACCGGACTTTCGTTCGCCGCGCAGCATCAGGCACTTTGGGCTCCTTGCCGCCGTTTTCTGCAGTTGGCCTAGACTGAGAATTTGAGCCCTTAGCTGCCGTTAACGACGATTAGTGTTGCAACCGCAGCGAAGGTCCGCTGTGTGGCCCGCCTTTCCAGCGCCCCGCCAGTATGTGTCCGCAGGCAACTGTTTCCACGCGCGTTTCTATGCCCTGCGCCTACGGGCCTGCTCCTCAGGCAATTGACCCGCTGTAGTGGCGACGAATATAGGACGTTGAAATTAGTGCCCGCTCAGCACCAGCGTGTTCACAGGCATCAGGATCAGGCGCAGCCTCAACCCGGCAGCGTGTACAACACCGATGGTGTCTACCACGTGCAGGAAGGACTTTTCCCAGAACCCAAGGTTTTCATCCTCAAGCTTGTGGTGATTATCCGTGTAGACATTCGCCAGACAATTGCTGCCCGGCGGCACGTCATCTGCCATGCTTTTGTAGAGCGGCTCAAGGTAGACAAGGATGGAACCCGGGTTGGTGTTGGTCTGGACATCGCGCAATTCATCGCTTGGCCGGATTTGACCCGAAGGAATAACATCCTGCACTTCGACGACGACGACTGGGATCACGGTGAAGGGTTTGGTCATGCAGCCCAGCTCTCCGATCATACCCGGTTTGATAACCTGAGCCGAAAGCTGATTGAACGCCGCCTGAAACCGGTCATGTCCGGAAGAAGACGGCACAAGAATACCAGCCGGTCGCAACAGAGGGCTGACGTAGTCTCCAACTTGAAGCCCAAATTGCTCAACCCGGCCAGTTACTCCTGCGCTAACTACGGTTTTGTCCAGTTCGGTTAGCGCGGCATCAAGTTGGGCATTGGCGCTGGCAAGCTGGGCGGGGATCAATTCTTCGATCTGCTGAATTACGGCAGCCCGTTGTGATATCGCGGCTGTCACTTTGGCCTCACGCTCGGCAACCAGATTTTCCAAACGGTCAATCTCGGCCATTCGTACGGCGCTGGACCCTTCATCACGCAGCGTGGTGTTACGCTCAAGATCTTCAAGCGCCTGATCAAGCGCTGCTCTTGCGCCTGCAATGCCCGCTTCGGCCTCGGCGAGATCGGTTTCTGCCACCTTCAGCGAAGCCTGCACTTGAGCGATCTGAGCATGCGCTGCCTCGACCTGAGCGGTTTGGGTGAAATCCTCGATCCGGAAAATCGGCTGCCCTGCAGTCACCTGTTCATTGTTGCGCACATAAACCTCGGACACGCGCCCTCCAAGCTGCGGCAGGATCGTGACAGTTCGGAAATAGGATGCCGCAGTTTTGCTTGACGGATGGAAGTAGAACAGTGTGGTGATCACCGTCAGCGCGAGAATGGCGCAGGTCGTCAGCCCCCAACGCAATTCGTACCACATGGTGAACAAGGTGATCTCGTGTCCAATCCGCTTGCCCTGAACAAAGCGGCGGAACAAGAAGTCAGGAAGCACGGTAATCAGCGCGCACAGCATAGTCTCAATCATGGTTTAGTGCCCCTGCGCTGCCGGTTCGGTTGGTTCAGGATCAATCTCCGGTTCAGGAGGATCAGTCACCACTTCGTTATCCCGACCAGGAGCCAAAGATCGGATGGCATCCGCAATTGACCGCAGCGGTGCAGCAAAATCAGGGAACTGGAACCCGGCGACAAGAATTGCCGCAATCCAGAAAAGGCCGTTGTGCGTGAATAGGGCTAAAAGCGCCAGAATGCCAACCAGCTGAAATTGCGGATGATTTGTTTCATGCGCCATTTTTTCCGGGATCGAGTGCAGCGTGAAATAGGCAACTCCGATTAGCACCACCATCCCAACGGTGAAAACAATCATAAAAGTGAAAAGGAAATCGCTTCCGTCTGCCTGCGTTACATAAGACGGGATGTGCCCCGTTGCCATCGGGTGAATGTCTGCCGAGTTCACGTCCGCCTCCGAATCTTGCGTTGTTTGCACTAAAAGCAGGCTGACCGCTTGCGATCAAGTTTCCATTGCTGTGTGCTTGTGTCTTTTCGTTTGGAAGCGTGCGTGGCATGGTCCGCCCATGTCTTCTAACCATGAACCGTCACACCGTTCATCCAGTGTTCGAAAACGGAACAGAACGCATGATTGATTTTCTGATTGTTGGCGGCGGTATTGCTGGACTGAGTGCAGGCGCGCGTCTGTCTGAGCACGGTAAAGTCACGGTGTTAGAGGCCGAAGACGCGCTGGGGTATCACACTTCGGGTCGGTCTGCCGCCCTGTTCGAAAAGGGGTACGGCCCGACCTCGGTCAAAGCTTTAAATGAGGCGAGTGCCGAGTTTTTTGCGACCAATGATTATCTGACGCCACGCGGTCTGATGCTGGTTGGCGGAAGGGAACAGCAGGAGTTGTTCCAAAAGGATGCCATCGATCTTGGTGTGCAGCAGATTACGCTGAGCGACGCCCAGAGTCGCATCCCGATCTTGAACCCAGACACGGTTGGCTTTGCCGCGATCAGCAACAGTGCCTTCGATATTGATACGGATCGCATGCTGCAGGACTTTGCCCGGATCATCCGGAGAAATGATGGCTCAGTTCTGACCCGGCAGCAAGTTAAGAGCATACGCAAATCCGATCACTGGATCGTCGATACCTCTGAGACTTTCGAAGCCCGTAATCTTGTAAACGCTGCCGGAGCGTGGGTCGATGAAGTGGCGCAATTGGCGAGGATACCACCTATCGGGATCAGACCCTATCGTAGATCGATGGCCCGCCTCCCTGCGCCGGGCGGACTTGATCTGCGAAACTGGCCTATGATGCTGGGCGTGGGTGAGAGTTGGTATGCAAAACCCGATGCAGGCAAGTTTCTCGTCTCGCCTTGCGAGGCGGACCCCACCACGCCCCATGATGCCTACGCCGATGACATGGTCCTTGCAGAAGGATTAGCACGGTACGAAACCATGGTTACTGAATCCGTTACTCGGGTTGAAACAAATTGGGCAGGGCTTCGCAGTTTTGTGGCCGATGGCACGCTGGTACTCGGACCCGATCCAACCGATCTTTCATTTATCTGGTCAGCCGCCCAGGGAGGCTACGGATTCCAGACCGCTCCTGCCGCATCACAACTCGTAGCGGATCTTGCGACTGGCACGTCGCCGCGTCTTGATGCGGCGACCGTAGAAGCACTTATACCAGACAGGCTGCGCCGATGACAAAGCGCAAACTGCCACCAAGTGCCAGCGTCGCCACCGAGGGCGATGGTGACAAGCTTGTCGCCCCAGCCGCCAGCAGAAACGCGACAGTGATATGCGATCTTTTGGCACGAGTGGCCCCGTCAACGGGGCAGGCATTGGAGCTGGCCAGTGGAACCGGGCAACATATCTCGGCCTTTGCCCAGCGAATGCCCGGGATTCACTGGCAACCCAGCGAAGTCACGGCAGAGCGTCGTGCCAGTATTTACGCTTACACAACGGGTTTACCAAATATCGCAGCGGCCATTCATCTGGATGCAACCGCGCCGGGTTGGCACAAATCTATTGCGCAACAGGATCTGGTTGTGCTGATCAACCTTCTTCACTTGATCAGTTGTCCTGACACCAAAACACTTGTCACAGAATCAGCGCGTGTTCTGAATGAGGGCGGCCGTTTGATACTATACGGACCTTTTATGCGTGCCGGACGCCTGACAAGCGATGGCGACCAACGGTTTCACGACGCGTTGGTCCAACAGGATCCTGAGATTGGGTACAAGAACGATGCTGAGATTTTGGCGTTGCTTGAGGTATCGAACCTTGAATTGGTTGAGGTCGTTCAGATGCCCGCAAACAACCTGGCATTCGTCGCAAAAAAGACTGCAACCTGATCAGGATCAAAGCCTGCCCAGCCCTTCATCATTCATATGCAATTTGCGATATGTATTAGAAGGATGTCATAATGAGCTGGCAGGATTCACTGGATGGAACGCGCAAAAGCTTGCGCAACCTTAACGGAGCCATTCCCGATACCGCGCGCGCCTTTGGGGCATTGGGGAAATCGGTCAAAGAAGGCGGGAAGCTGGACTACAAAACCAAGGAGTTCGTTGCGCTCGGCATGTCCATCGCTGTTCGATGCGAACCCTGCATTACACTGCACACCGAAGCCCTGATCAAAGCCGGCGCGTCCAGAGAAGAGTTTTCGGATGTACTGGCCATGGCCATCCAGATGGGGGGTGGCCCCTCGATGATGTATGCAGCCAAAGCGTTGGACTGCTTTGACGAACTGAGCGGCTGACAAAGACTGCAACGATTGGATTTCGAAGGCGGTGTGAGATTGCCACCGCCTTTCTCGACGCGTCAGCACTCTGACCTCGTCGTTCGAAAGTCGAGAACAATCTCAACTCACGCTCTGCGAACATCGCAAATTCGCATTGTCACAATCTGAACTGGCGCGTGGCACCGTTCCAAGCACTTTGACGCATACCAACCCAATCCGGCGACTGAAGTTAAGGCCGTTCTGGTTTTGCCCAAAACGTGACTTTTTCGCTCAAAAATGCTAGAATTGGCGATGGAGTGTAGCCGCGATGAAAGCCGTAACAGCTATACTGGTAACCTTGCTACCCATGCAATCGCTGGCCCAGGATGATCCGATCAGGGGTCGTTTCGTTTGTGAGGTTCTCGCCAACCAATTTGTCGCCCACGGAAACGACAGCGAACGCTTCGATGACCAATACCCGGCAGGGCATAAACCCGGCGCCACTTTCATCGTTGACTATACGTTCGATCCTTCAAACGGTCTGACTATCTATATGGGAGAACCGAACAGATCGAAAGTCCTGATCGAAGAACCCTTTCCGACGAGCAGCTTCAAGGGGATTTCAAAGATCACGCACACGGCCGAATACCGCTCGACCTACAGCGAGTTTTCCCTTGGTGAGTTTTCGGTGAACTACAAAGGCAATGATCAGCTAAGCATCAAACAGTATTGCGATGGCGGTTGGTCGGGGCACTATGTCCAAACCTATGCCAGCGGGTTTTTCACTCAGGTCGTCTCGTTAGATTGCCGACCGTTTGTGGACGCAACCGAAGAACTGCTCGCCCGGCTGAGAGCGCTTAACTGACTAATGCCCGCTCAATCTTTAGCACTTTCAAGAAGAAAGGCTCCGGATTTCTCCGGAGCCTTGTCAGTTTAACCATCCTTGCGGATGACTTCGTTCTTTGGATCGTAGGGGCTGTCGCAAGTCACGACCGCGTCCCACAGCTTATCCTGAATTTTGACCTGCAGCTTGGTGCCTTCGACCGCCAGCTCGGGCTTGACGTAGCCCATCCCGATGGATTTCTCGAACGCCACCGAGTAGCCACCTGAAGTCAGACGACCCACGCGCTCACCTTCCGGGGTGTACAGCGCCTCGCGGCCCCACGGATCGGCATCGTCCGGTCCGTCGATCAGCAAGGTGCAGCATTTCACGCGCACGCCGGTCTCTTCCAGCTTGGCCTTGCCGTAGAAGTCTTTCGACAGATCAACAAAGCGTGGCAGGTCAGCTTCCAGCGGGGTCGCGTCACGGCCCAGTTCTGTACCAAACGCGCGATAGGATTTCTCCTGGCGCAGCCAGTTTTGTGCACGTGCACCGACCAGCTTCATACCGTGCTTCTCACCGGCTTTTTCCAGCAGGTCGAACAGGTAATTCTGCATCTCGATCGGGTGGTGCAGTTCCCAGCCCAGCTCACCGGTATAAGCCACGCGGATCGCGTTGACCGGGCACATACCAAGTTCGATCTGACGGGCCGACAACCATGGGAAGCGCTTGTTGGACAGTGCGGTTTCCGGATCGGTGTCCTTGATGACCTCTTTCAGAACGTCACGCGACTTGGGTCCGGCGATGGCGAAGACGCCCCACTGAGTGGTCACGTCCTGGATTTCGATGTAGCCGAACTCCTCCATCTTGTCCTCGGCCGCCTTGCGCAGGTAGTCGGCGTCATATTCAGTCCAAGCGCCGGCAGAAACGATGTAATAGTTGTTCTCACCGTTGCGGACGATGGTGTATTCGGTGCGGGTGGTGCCGTGCGAGGTCAGCGCGTAGGTCAGGTTGATACGACCGACCTTGGGCAGCTTGTTGCAGGTGAACCAATCCAGAAACTGGGTCGCACCGGGGCCTTTGACGACATGCTTGGTAAAGGCCGAGGCGTCGATCAGGCCAACACCTTCGCGGATCGCTTTGGCTTCTTCGACGGCATACTGCCACCAGCCACCACGACGGAACGAACGGCTTTCCTTGTCGAAGTTGTCCGACGCGTCCAGCGGGCCGAAATAGTTTGGACGTTCCCAGCCGTTCACCCAGCCGAACTGAGCACCGCGGGCCTTCTGACGGTCGTAGGCCGGAACGGTCCGCAGCGGACGGCAGGCTTCACGCTCTTCGTCGGGGTGGTGCAGGATGTAGACGTGCTCATAGCACTCTTCGTTCTTGCGCGCCGCGAATTCGGTGGTCATCCAGTTGCTGCTATAGCGTTTGGGGTCCAGCGAGGCCATGTCGATCTCGGCTTCGCCATCGACCATCATCTGAGCCAGATAATAGCCGGTACCACCTGCAGCGGTGATCCCGAAGCTGAAGCCCTCAGCCAGCCACATGTTGCGCAGACCCGGCGCCGGACCAACCAGCGGGTTGCCGTCGGGGGTATAGCAGATCGGGCCGTTGAAATCGTCTTTAAGGCCGGATTCAGCGCAGGAGGGTACGCGTTCGGCCATTGCCATGTACTGATCAGCAATCCGGTCCAGATCCAGCGGGAACAGGTCAGCGCGGAAGCTGTCCGGCACGCCGTGTTCGAACTGCGCAGGAGCGCCATGTTCGTAGATACCCAGAATCCAGCCGCCGCGTTCCTCACGCGCATAGGATTCGTTGTCGGCATCACGCACTACCGGATGCTCGGGGTTGCCCGCTTCGCGCCATTTGACCAGCTCAGGGTCTTTATCCATGACGATGAAGGTGTGTTCGACCGGGATCGCGGGCATCTTGATACCCAGCATCTTCGCGGTGCGCTGTGCGTGGTTGCCCGATGCGGTCACGACATGTTCGGCGGTAATCACTACCTGCTCATCTGACGGAACGAGGTTGCCCCCCTTCTCGACCATCTTGGTGCAGGTGACTTCCCAGTGGGTGCCATTCCAGTGGAAGGCATCGGCCTGCATCTTGCGAACAATGTCGACACCGCGCTGACGAGCACCCTTGGCCATCGCCTGAGTTACGTCGGCGGGGTTAATATAGCCGTCCTCGGTGTGGTAGATCGCGCCCTTCAGATCGCTGGTTTCGATCAGCGGCCAGCGTTCTTTGATCTGGTCGGGGGTCAGCCACTCATAGGCAACGTCACATGTCTCGGCGGTCGACGCGTAGAGCATGTATTCGTCCATACGCTCTTTAGTCTGTGCCATGCGCAGGTTGCCCACCACGGCGAAACCGGCATTCAGGCCGGTTTCTTCCTCAAGCGTCTTGTAGAAATCAACCGAGTACTTGTGGATGTGGGTCGTCGCATAGGACATGTTGAATAGCGGCAGCAAACCAGCAGCGTGCCAGGTCGAGCCGGATGTCAGTTCGTCCCGCTCGATCAGCATCACGTCATCCCAGCCCGCTTTGGCCAGATGATAGGCAATCGAAGTGCCGACAGCGCCGCCGCCGACGACCAGTGCTTTGACTTGGGTTTTCATAGCCGGGTGTCTCCCCTTGAATTCAGTTGACACCATATGGCGCATTTGCGGACCAAAACGCGACATTCATCCGACCAGTGATAATAGAAAAACGACCCGCCAATGCCGCGAGCCGTCGTTTGCAACCATTTGGCGGATCAGTTCTTACCGAACGAACAACGCTTGGTATTCCCGCTCATCGCGCAAGAGGAACCTTCGTTACCTTTTCGCACACGGACTTCGGATGGCGTTGATTTGGTTGCCGCAGCAACTTCACTACCTCCGCTCAATGCTCCGAATCCGGGAAGCTTTTGAATTAGACCCTTGAGGAAACCACCACCAGATTTCGCCGGACCAGCATCGGCGTGACGCTGATCCGAGAGCAAAATCATCTCAAGCGCCTTTCCGTATGCCATCTGCAGATTGTCCTGATTCTCAAAAACCTTGCCGCCTGTGATGTCCGCCAATCCCTCGGCATTGAACTCTGTCGTCGTCAACGTGTTCAGCATCATCGCACCCATATCCATGTTTTCGATTTTCTGCTGCGTTACCTTGTCTTGCATGACCACCGTCTTGTCATAGAGATGCAACATTTTATCCGCCTTCTCGGGCTGCTCTTCGACCGGTATGGCTATGCCCGCTCCCGTCGCGACCGATGGGAATTCCAGCAGATCGTTCAGACTGGCCAGATCAACCGTTTCCAGAAACTGAATAATCGTCGCGTCATCAGTATTGGAGTGCAACCGCAGGACAACTTCTTCATCAAATCCGATGCGGCCTTTGATCTTGCGGATATCGCTTTCTTCGTTCCTGCCAGAGATATCACCGGTCACCTCTGCAAAGGCCACGCCATCAATAACCGCGAACCCGCTGGACTGCTCCATCGCGTTCATGAAATCGGCCTGTCGTCCCAACGCCAACCCAACAAGCGTGTTGCGCGCTTTCTTGGGCTTCAAAGTGATATCGAACCAGACAATGTCGCCATCTTTTTCATACACATACCCTGACTGAGCCAGTTTGCGTATCAAACCGTCCCGCCCCTCATTCGTTAGACGCTGCAATTCCGCCTGGCTGGAAATTGAGCTGATCAAGGGCGAAAGCTCGAACCCGGACAACACCGTCTGAACAGCTTTGCTCTCGCGATCCGTCAGATCAAACCGGGCCCAACCCTCTGGCGGCGATGGCAGATAGGGCTTTGCACCCGCATCCCAGCGCTTCTTGCGGTCACGCTCGGCCTGCTTGGCAACCTGTTCTGCCTTAAACACACCGAAACGGTCATTGATCGTCTCAATATATCCACTGAACGATAGTGACCCGTCGTGCTTTTTGTCTTGCTGGAAATAATCGAGACCCGCGATAACAATCGCCGCAATCAGCAAAAAACCAATGAAACGCAGCGCGCCCATAATTAAACCTCAGAATCAGATACTCTTCTGTGAAGATTCAATCCCACAGCATTGAGGCGCAGGTGTGTCTGATCCTTGGAAAAAACCGTCACTTGGCAATCGATCTGGTGGCTACAGAATCTTTCCCGGGTTCATGATGTTTTCGGGATCCAGCGCCGCTTTGATCGCCGCCATATAGGTTGTCGCTGCTCCAAGTTCTTTCACCAGATAGGGGCGTTTGCCCTGCCCGATCCCGTGTTCTCCGGTACAGGTGCCCTCCATCGTGATTGCAAGATCATTCAACCACCCGACGAATTTCTCGGCACCTGCGACTTCATCCGCGTCGTCCATGTCGATTAACAAAAGTGTATGAAAATTACCGTCTCCAACATGGCCCACGATCGGGGCCAGCAAACCCAAATCAGCGGCCTTGGCCTGTGCGGCAGTCACGCACTCGGCCAGCCGCGAGATGGGAACACATACATCCGTAGAAATGCCCTGTGCGCCCGGGCGCAATTGCAGGCTGGCCCAGTACATGTCGTGCCGGGCCTGCCACAGCTTGTTACGCTCTTCAGTGGTCGAGGTGGTGGTGATGTCGCTGCCACCGAATTCTTCCGCGATTTGCCCAAATGTCTCAGCCTGCTCTGCCGCGCTGCTGTCCGAGCCGTGAAACTCCAACAGCAGCAGTGGCGTTTCAGGAAAATCCAGTCCCGAATAGGCGTTTGCCGCTTTGACCGACATCTGATCCAGCAATTCGATCCTGGCAACCGGGATACCATACTGAATTGTCATCATCACAGCCTGACAGGCTGCATCCACCGATGGAAACGAACAGCGTGCTGAACTGATAGCCTCAGGGATACCCTGCAATCGCAGAGTGATTTCGGTGATTATTCCCAAAGTGCCTTCGGCACCAATCAGCAGGCGGGTCAGATCAAAACCCGCCGAGGTTTTGCGCGCGCGATGCCCCGTGCGGATCACTTGCCCGTCCGGCATCACGGCCTCAAGGCTAAGCACGTTGTCTTTCATTGTCCCATAACGCACAGCATTGGTGCCAGACGCGCGCGTCGCGGCCATGCCACCCAGCGACGCATTCGCGCCCGGATCAATCGGAAAGAACAACCCCTGATCCCGCAGATGGGTGTTCAGATTGGCGCGGGTGACACCCGGTTGCACAACGCAATCCAGATCACCGACGTTGACGGCCAATATCTTGTTCATCTGACTTAGATCGACCGATATGCCACCGGCAGGCGCGTTCACATGGCCTTCAAGCGAAGTGCCTGTGCCAAACGGTATGACCGGCACCTTGTGCGCAGCACAGGTCCTGACGATATCGGCCACTTCTTCGGTTGAATGCGGGAAGACGACTGCATCCGGACTCTGGTTCTCAATCCACGTTGTCGTGTGCCCATGCTGCTCGCGGATCGCGGTGCCGGTCTGCAGCCGGTCTCCGAACCTCTGCTTCAGAATTCCCACCGCCGTGTCAATCCCGGCCTCGTTTCGCGGCAAAGCGGCTGCCTGCACCATCGCGTTCTCCTTCTTTCAGGCCACAGCCTACAGCATTGCAGGCACAACCTGATCAGGCGGGCGATGACCGTCTTCAAATGTCTTGATGTTGATGATGACCTTCTCGCCCATCTCGATCCGACCCTCCAGCGTAGCCGAACCCATATGGGGCAACAGCACCACATTGGACAGTTGCCGCAACCGAGGGTTCACATCTGTGCCCTGTTCATAAACATCCAGGCCCGCCCCCGCGATTTCACCCGCGCGGATCATACGGGTCAGGGCATTTTCGTCGATAACTTCACCACGAGATGTATTTACGATCACAGCCGAGGGTTTCATCAATTTCAACCGCCGCGCATTCATCAGGTGGAAAGTAGAAGGTGTCGACGGGCAGTTGATCGATATGACATCCATCCGCGCCACCATCTGATCCAAACTGTCCCAATAGGTCGCTTCCAACTCCTGCTCGATTTCAGGGCGCAGCCGACGACGATTGTGGTAATGCACCTGCATCCCAAATGCGCTGGCACGACGGGCAACGGCCTGACCGATCCGTCCCATACCTAAGATACCCAGCCGACGACCGCCGACCCGGCCACCCAACAAGGCAGTTGGTGCCCAGCCGGCCCAATCACCCTTTTGCATCACGCCCAACCCCTCGGGGATACGTCGCGTAACCGCCAGAATCAGAGCCATCGTCATGTCTGCCGTATCGTCGGTTAGAACACCCGGGGTGTTCGAAACAAGAATGCCGCGCTGCCGCGCTGTCGCCACATCAATATTGTCGACCCCAGCGCCATAATTCGCGATCAGGCGCAATTTCTCGCCAGCCTGCCCCAGAATACCGCCATCAATCGTATCGGTGATGGTTGGAACCAATACATCCGCCTCTTTGACAGCTGCGGCCAGTTCCTCGCGTGTCATGGGCTCGTCACTATCACGGAGCTTTACATCAAAAAGCTCGCTCAATCGGGTTTCCACCGCTTCGGGCAACCGTCGCGTAACGACAACACTTAGACGTTCTCTTGGCACCTTAGCCCTCCTACCGCTTTGCAAACAGCCGCGCGCCATGGCATCGTGGCGCAGGATTACACGGGGCACAAGAACCCCATGGGCATCGTCTCAACCTTTTTTTGCATACGATCCACAGGCATAAGAGCAGACAGGCAGTGAGTGCTAGTTTTTCAGTGAATCGCCGATTTGTGGCGTTGATCTCGGCTTTTCTTCTCGCGTTCGGCACCGTGACCGCATCCGCGCAGGAAAAGCGTGGCCCCGTAACGAATCTACCGCTGCCCCGATACGTCTCGATGAAAGCCGCAGAGGGCAACGTACGCCGCGGACCATCGTTGACTCACCGAATCGACTGGGTGTTCAAGAGGCGCGGCATGCCTTTGCAAATCACAGCCGAATACGGCAACTGGCGCAAAGTTCAGGACCGCGATGGCGCCGGAGGGTGGGTACACTACGCGCTGCTCTCGGGCGTGCGGACGGTCCTTATCGAATCCGATTTACTGCCCGTCTATGCCTTGCCCGACCATAAATCACAGGTGAACGCACAATTCGAAACCGGGGTCGTCGCCCGGCTGGAAAAGTGCACCCCCGATTGGTGTCGTATCTCGGCAGGTGGTTACCGCGGCTGGACTCTCAAAAGCAATCTTTGGGGGGTCGACCCCTCCGAAATTCGGGAATGACGTGGCGTATGCGCCCCAAGTCTACCTCATTCACGTATCTGACTGCCCACTGCCACGCTTGGCCAGTTCCTGATCCAGCAGCAGTAGGTTCCAGCGATCCCCACTGGCTGCTTTTGCTTTATCCAGGATCGACGTAAACAGATCCTCTTCCTCAATCTGCTCGGCCAGGAACCAGTTCAGCATGTTCTGCGTACTGTATTCCTTGACCTCATGCGCCAGCTCAAACAACGCATTGATCTGCCCGGTTACAGTCTGCTCCTGCGCCAATGCCTGCTCGAGAACATCTACGGGCGATTCATACTCCGTTTGCGGCTTGGCGATACCATCCAGATTGATCCGCCCGCCCCGCTTGGCGATAAAGTCGAAAATACGCATCGCGTGCGTATCCTCTTCAGCAGAATGGCCCCGGAACCAACTGGCGAATCCGGGTAGATCCTGCGCTTCGAAATAGGCAGACATCGCCAGATAGGTGTATGAGGCATGAAGCTCATTGTTGATCTGCTTGTTCAACGCTTCTGCGACTTGCGTGTTCAGTTTCATCGTTCGCTCCTTGTTGCTGGATCGCGCACACTGTTTAGCTAGACGTCCGAGTAAAGAAATTCAATCAGCATGGGTCGTTTTTTTCGATATCAATCAACAATTTACAAGATAAATCGTGCAATTGAAACGCAATCGCAGATAGTCGTTATGGTGCGTTTTTCGGACGGCTCTTCTTTGCAATAATAGTCATGATTTGCCCCCCAGAATTAAATTCTGGAAACAGGCCACAAAGAGATCTTACGCTCCACTAGGAAGGAGCGTTGCCCACAACCCAACCGTAACCGAACAAATTTTTAGAGAGCTATCCTTTTTGTCCAAAAAAGCCCTTGAACCCTGAAAGCAACAGTCGTAGATAGCCGCTCACCGATGGGGTGTAGCCAAGTGGTAAGGCAGCGGTTTTTGGTACCGTGTATCGTAGGTTCGAATCCTACCACCCCAGCCACCTTTTCCAGATGTGGCGTCCGGTATGAATCGCGACTTGTTCGGTTAGAAAACCAACTTTTGTCGGGCAAGAACGCAACTTTCACCAAATTCGGCGGATTTGATAGTGGGTTCTCGGCCTAGTTTACTGATTTGGTCATTTCCAAGAACCACCGCGGCACATGCTGCCAAGGGACTTAAAAAAAATCTGTAATTGGCGCGGAAAGTGTGCATTCGCCGCTCCGCAGCGAGGATTTGCGGAGATCGAGAAAGTAGTGGGACGCTACTCTTAGAGGCCACACATGGCTCAACGTGGACTTTCATGCATAGCCAATCCAGATGTTCGTCGTGGGAGAGTAACTAGCCTGGTTGTGCGATGGTTTGAAAAGCCGCCACTACTAAGATAAAGAAACCGAAGACTGTCGTCTTGCGAAACAATGCAATTAAGCACTTGTCGTTCTAACTTTTTCTACGCAAACAAGGGTTGCCTGAACAGGTCGTAGCCGTACGCCAGAGCAATTTCTTCGCAATGCAAACTATACACTTAAGCTAAGTATCGCCCATGACACGTGAAGATTTTTCCGACAAGACCAAACGAACGATAGCGCAGCGCGCAGCCTATCGCTGTTCATTTCCAAATTGTGGAAGATTAACAGTGGGACCTGGACAGAGCGCCGAAAAAATCGATTTGACTGGTCAGGCCGCCCACATCTATAGCGCATCTATGAATGGGCCCCGAGGGCAAGATGGGTTGCCCTCAGACCAAATTAAGGCAGCTTCCAATGGTATCTGGATGTGTGGAGAGCACGCCAGCCTCATCGATAAAAACAAAGGGGTTCGTTATCCGGCGTCCGTGGTTAAGGGATGGAAGGCACTTCACGAGCATCGGACTGCATTTGAGCACACTGGTGGCACCTCAGCATTCGGTTTCGTTCGGAGTCTGAGAGTTGTACGATCAAACATTTTCGAGCCAGAATCTACAATTGAACTGGGGAAAACCACATTTTTGGTCGGTGAAAACGATTCGGGCAAATCAGCTATTTGCGAGTGGTTATCAATTGTTGATACCTTCCAGTTCGTTGATCGCTGGGTTTCTTCAATTCCACTGGACATTGAGGTCAAGTTTGATTGCCCAATTGAACATACGCTATCTGTCTGTAGCGCAAAAGGCAGCAAAAGTTTGCAAGTAAAGCTGGATGGAGAAGTCGCTGCCTACAATCACCATAGGATCTCGGTCGTATACGTAGAAGAGAGAGGCCAACAAGGAGACAATGATGATCTTGAATACTTAAGCAGGATTCTCAGCATCGATGCCGTCACGTTGAGATCCCTTACTGACCTTATTGCGGACAACGCTGTATCAGTTAAGGAAGCTCGCTTTGAACGAGAAAGGAACTGTGATGGCAAACTCGAGACAGTCTTATACTGCAGCCTGACAGATGGAGCTAGTGGCACGTTCGGTGTGTTAAGCAGCGGTGAGAAAGGACGTGTCATTATCGATTTTGCGATTGCGCTGATGCAGGTGACCGGAAGGTTCGCGCCCGCATTATTAATCCTTGAATGGCCAGGGCTTGGCCTCGACGAAAAGGGATTCGAAAAATACGTAGAGTATTTCTCCAGCTCTCATTGCACTTTTCAAACGGTCATAACTACCTTCTACAGCAGTGATTTTATTGAGGGAGTGGGTTGGCAGTCTTATCAACTATCACAACCTGGAGAAAATGGGCGTCGCCGAATTCAGCCAACTGTCCCTAATGCACAACTCTCATAAAGCTGTGAGTGAACTACTGGAGCCTCGATGCCGGTAATGCCAAGAGTGGAATAGCCGTTCAGAACGATGATACAAACCTGCATATTCGCAACTTTAAGCATACCTTGCCTGCACTCAACGCACTGCGCAGCAGCGTTCCGGAAGCGCCGTTTGGCTTCTGTCACAATACAAGATTTAATTTGCTAGCGCAGAAACCGAAGATAGGCGTTCGTGGCACGGAAAATGACACGAACCACCCTTGAATTGCGCCAAGTGATTACTCAATCACCACATAAAATGGTTCACTTCGGCTGACCTGAACGTTGTCGCGCTTTCGAATTACGAAAGCTTCAACGAAGTGTACGCCACGATACTCGAGGCCTAGCCTTTTAGATACGCAGCCCATTGCGCGTTAAGTTTGGATTCCTGGGTCCTATAAACAAAGGGCACTACTTCAGGCGCGCTTTGAATGGAGCTGGTGTAGTCTTCCAAAATGAGCAATGCGTCTGCAGTTTTTACTGAGCCCATAGATCTGAATGCCGCCTTCAGTACAAAGGACTGCTATTCCTTCAATTCTTCGCCCAGCCACTCGATAAGCTGATCGGTGTTTGGGTGTGAGTCCTGAGCCTAAGGCCGCCGTTGGCGCCTCACAATCCGAGCGACAGGTTTGAGGGATTTGTAAATTATTTCCCGTCTTTGTTTTGCGAAAGCTCGATACTGCGATTATGAGCAGCCTTGGCCGTCCTGTGAATGAGCGGGAACACCCCTTTCTCACAGGACATCAACTCCCGCAGCCCGGCTTCAGTTGTTCCATTTGGGGACGTAACCTGATTTCGAAGTTCGGCAGGTGAGTTTGGGCTGAGCCGCATCAAATCGCCGCTCCCCGAAACCATTGCAGATGCCAGTTTGGCCGAAACTTCTTGAGCCAAACCCAATTTTCTCCCGGCTTCCGTCAATGCCTCTGTCATCGCGAACACATAGGCCGGGCCACTTCCGGAGATCGCTGTTACTGCGTGAAGCATGTCCTCATCATCGAGGACCACGGTCTCTCCAACTGCCCGCATCAGTTGTATTGCAAGTTCCATGTGACTGGCCGTCGTGCAGACATTACCGACAAGAGCGGTGATACCAGAACCAACCGCAGCGGGTGTGTTTGGCATGGTACGCACAATTGGCGTCTGCGTACCCAGCAACTCTTCATAGGTTGAAATCAAAGTGCCAGCAGCGACCGATACGAAAAGAGTTTGCCCGGACCCAAATAAATTCAGATCCGACAAAGCAGAGGTCATGACCTGGGGCTTCGTCGCAATTACCGCAACAGAAGGCGGCTCTTCTGGTTGTTGGTTCAAGCGCAGGCCGCGTCCCGTAAAGCCCTGCAGCCAGTCTGATGGACGCGGGTCCAGGACGATGATCTTTTCGAGGTCCAACCCGGCATTGAGCCATCCGTTTAATAGTGCGGAACCCATCTTGCCTCAACCCAAAAGTACCAACCCACGATCACCGACGTCTAATCGGTTCTGACCTTCTGGGCCCACGACTTGTTCCATACAATCAACTCGCACCCTTAAGGGTGCTTCGTTGCACAAGTTCTTTGTAGAGCTCGCGCAATCGGCGGGTCATCGGGCCAGCACCTTCATGCCCCCCGATCCGTTTTCCATTTATGTACCCAACGGGGGTTTGATGTCCGAAATGGCCGGGCAACAAGACCTCGTCAGCTCCCGAGGCTTCCTAAAACGAAAAGTTTTTCCCCAATACCCGGGTTTCATTT
>JBFOLN010000024.1:0-118233 GCA_040829945.1 Ruegeria sp. | reverse complement strand
GCCGCTGTCGCCGTGGGATATGCCTTCATCATCGGTTTCTTCGTCCTGCGCACCCTGACGCTGAAAGAAGTGCCCGAAATTCTCAGCAATGCAGGTATGACCTCGGCGGTTGTTCTGTTGTTGGTCGGGGCGGCTATGGCGTTTAAGACGGTCGTTAGTCTCAGCCACGCACCGGAACAGTTGGCCTCACTGATCCTCAGCCTGTCGGAAAACCCGCTGATCCTGCTGTTTCTGATCAACCTGCTGCTGTTCATCGTAGGCATGTTTCTTGATGCGGGCCCTGCGATCATCATCCTTGGTCCGATCCTTGGTCCGATCTTCACCAGCCTCGGTGTAGACCCGATCCATTTTGCCATTATCATGAGCGTTAACCTGACCGTTGGGCTGGCCACACCGCCCATGGGGCTGGTGCTATTCGTGGCCGCCGCGGTGTCGCGGGAACGGGTTGAAACCATTGCCAAGGCGATCCTGCCGTTTCTGGCTGTCGAAATCATCGTGATCTTTCTGATCACCTATATCCCCGCACTATCCATGACGATCCCGAGGATAACGGGATTTGCAAACTGAACTGAGTATCACAGGGAGGAAACGCATGCTCAGAGACTTCATAAAAACCGCAGCGGTGGCCACATCGCTTGTGGCCGCGTCCGCCATGGCTGCTACAGCCGCTGACTACACGTTGCGCGCCACCGCAAACTCGAACGAAAACGACGAGGATTATGACGGCCTGATCGTTTTCAAGAACTATGTCGAGGCGGCCTCAAACGGCGCCATTGAGGTTGAACTGTTCATCGGCACACAGCTCTGCTCGAACGGTGCCGAATGTCTGCAGGGCGTGGCAGACGGTACAATCGACATCTACATCTCCACCTCGGGCGGTGCGTCGGGCATTTTCCCGTACGTGCAGGTTCTGGACCTGCCCTATCTGATGGCTGATGACCGGATCGCCGAACATGTCCTGTCCGGCGACTTCACCCGCCAGATGCGCGACATGGCGCTGGAGGATTCCGGCGGCGCGATCCGTCTGATGACCATCGGCAACACCGGTGGCTGGCGCAACTTTGCCAATACGCAACGCCGCGTTGCCGAGCCAGCTGACATGGAAGGGTTGAAAATCCGCACAGTGGTCGCCGATTTGCCGCAGGAGCTGGTCAAAGCACTGGGTGCATCACCGACCCCGATCCCATGGCCAGAACTGTTCACCAGCTTCCAGACCGGCGTGGTTGAGGGCTCGAAAAACGGTATCACTGACATCATGGGTATGAAGTTCCCTGATGCAGGCCTGCAATTTGTCACGCTGGATGGGCATGCCTACATGGGTGCGCTGTGGTGGATGAATAACGCCAAATTCCAGGAGATGCCTGAGGATATGCGCCGCGTTGTGGTTGACGGCTTCTACGCACTCCAGCAAGCGACCTTTGCCTCACCCAAGCGCAAGTCGATCCAGGCTTATGAGGATTTCGTCGCCGGCGGCGGTGACCTCTATGTTCTGACGCCAGACCAGAAAGCTGCGTTCAAAGAGGCTGCAACCCCGGTCTATGACTGGTTCCAGTCCAATGTGACACGTGGCGATGAGATCTTTGTAGCGTTGACGGACGCTGTGGCAGCCGCCGAGGCGGACGTGAACGCCGCACGCGATGCGGACCTGAACTAAGATATTGGGTCGGGCCCTCGTGGCCCGACCTTCACCGAAAGGGGTACATCCACCCTTTGTAGTCGTTGACCAGAACATGCGCCTTTTCGATCTGCTCCGGCGACATTTTCTTGACCACTTCCTCAAGGCTGATCGCCGCATCGGGATCGCCGCCAATGGCGCTGAGCGTGTACCACATATACGCCCTTACCAGATCAGGCGCGGGCATCCCAAGACCCAGCTCATAATACCAGCCGACGCCGGATTGCGCCCCCGGATGCCCCTTCATCGAGGCGCGCAGGTACCATTCAAACGCGCGTTCGTAGTCCTGCTTAACCCCAAGGCCCAACCCGTACATAACACCGATCAATTCCTCGGCTTCGGCGTTGCCGGACCGAGCTGCGGGCAGCAGTTCCTCGCGCGCTGCTTCAAACTCTCCGGCCTCCATCAGATCGCGCGCCTGTTCCAGCTCAGCCAGCGCTGGCGTCGCGAGAAGGCAAAGGGAAAATACAAGCTGACGCATGGGATTGCTTTCCTCTTGGCAGGGGCTGCGGCTGCTCAGGATTTGCCGCGCCCGCTGACGCATGACGATTTCATCCCCTTTGATATGAAACAGGCGGCCATCGGTCATCAATTGTTTTACGATCCCATTTTGTCGGGCAACCAGAACATCAGCTGTGCCCATTGCCACCACCCGGATTTTGGCACCTCGGACGGGCTTTCTCTGGGCATTGGTGAGGGCGGGCAGGGTCTGGGGCCAGAGCGTACGCCCGGCATCGGAGCGGAAAAGATCCGCAAACGCATCCCGCGGAATTCTCCGGGTCTGTGGAATCTTGGTGCTAAGGACATCCACACGGTTTTCCATGACGGCCGCCTCAGCATCTCCGACGTTTACGGCAATGGCTTCAACTCACCTGCGCAGGAGTGGCTGCCTGATGGTTTGAATTCCCTGTTGGCCGCGCAGGCGCTGTTCCCGTTGACCTCGCAATTCGAGATGGCCGGGAATGTGGCCGAAAATCAGGTCACTGGCGCGGTGCATGACCGTATCGACAAAGGTTGGCCGATCCTTGCCAAACGCGTTCGCACAGATCCAAGGTATGGCCCTGCCATAGTTCAGGCGTTCGATGAAATAGATGCGACCGAAGATATCACGATCACCCAGATCGCCAATGCGCTGGCCGCTTTCATAGCTGTTGAATGGCGTAGTACAGACAGCCCGTTCGATCAGTATCTAGCCGGGGACACCAGCGCCCTGACACCACAGCAAAAGGATGGGATGGAGCTGTTTTTTGGTGAAGCTGGTTGTGCATCCTGTCATTCCGGCCCGCTGCTATCAGATCAGGGATTTCACGCACTCGGACTGCCTCCGTTCGGCCCGGGTAAAACCCGACCATTCGATCCATACGCGCGGGATGTAGGTCGGGTCGGAGAAAGCGACCGGCTGGAGGACGCTTATCGGTTCCGAACGCCGATGCTGCGCAATGTTGCCAGGACTGCCCCCTATGGTCATAACGGAGCGTTTCCTGATCTCGCGGGCATCATTCGTCATCATCTGAACCCAAGCCACAGCCTTGCGGCGTGGACCCCGGACATGGCGGCATTGCCCAAAGTGCCGTGGTTAGAAGAGGTTGATTTCATTGTCTGGCAGGATCGTCTGGAAATGGATCGACAGCGTCACAAGATTGATATCGCACCTGTGGATCTGATGGATGAACAGGTCGCAAGCCTGGTCGCCTTCATGCACGCCCTGACCGGAACCACACTCGATGCACCACTATTCGGAGTATCGACCGATTTTGTGCCCTAGGGTGCGACTCCCAATCTCGCGCAAAAAAGCCTGTTATCGACGCCTCGTCAGGATTGGAAATCTGTCGCAAAACTCTTAATGCTCCGGCGTAAGCATAGAGGTCGGGTAACGCCCCTATCAGAACAGCCTCCGAGAGGGCACATGCAATACCACAACAAGCCATATGACCAGCTGAAGGTTGGCGACTCTGCCGAATTGACGCGTATCTGTACAGAAGACGACTTCTTTGTCTTTGCTTCAAATTCGGGCAATCACAATCCAATACACCTGTCCACAGAAGACGGCGACGGCGACAATGTGAACGAAGCGATTGCGCCTGCCATGTTCGTCGGCGCGCTTATTTCTGCTGTGCTTGGGAATATCCTGCCGGGAGCAGGGACGCTTTATAAATCGCAGAGTTTTGAATTCGACAGCCGAGCCTACGCGGGTGATGAACTCGCGGTGCGTGTAAACGTTGTTGAGATGCGGGATAACCGTGAAGTCCTTCTGGACACACGCGTGACCAGGCCCAGAGACGGAGCGGTGATCGTTTCTGGCAGTGCCGTGGTGATCGCACCAGAAAAAGAGATGTCGTTCAACGAAATCGACGTGCCCGGTTTAGTGGTCCAACGGCATCGGCATTTCGACGCGCTGCTCGACCGGTCGCGCCCATTGCCGCCCATCCCCACAGCGGTTGTGGCGCCAGAAGAGCCTAACTCGTTGGGTGGGGCGTTGCTGGCGGCGCGTGAAACCATCATCAAACCGATCCTGATCGGTGACCCTGATAAGATCGCAGCTGCGGCGCGCGAGATCGATTTGCCGCTGGGTGACACGGAAATCATTCCCGTCCACGGCCATCTGGACGCCGCCAACAAAGCGGTTGATCTGGTTGCGGACGGCCGTGCTGAGGCACTGATGAAAGGACACTTGCATACTGATGAGCTGCTGCGTGCCGCGCTTCGGCGTGATCGTGGCCTCAGGGCGGGCCGCCGATTTACTCATGTGTTTGTCATGGATGTGCCCGGCCAGCCGCATCCCTTGCTTGTGACAGACGCCGCGATCAACATCGAACCGGATCTGGAAACCAAAATCGACATCACTCAGAATGCCATTGATCTGGCGATCTCGATTGGGATTGGTGCTCCGAAAGTCGGGGTTCTGTCAGCGGTAGAGACGGTAAACCCTGCGATCCGGTCTTCGATTGATGCCGCGCTGCTGTCCAAGATGGCTGAGCGCGGACAGATCAGGGGTGGTTTGGTCGATGGGCCGCTTGCCATGGACAATGCGGTCAGTCTTGCCGCCGCGCGGACCAAGGGCATCGTGTCCGAGGTGGCCGGGCGGGCGGATATTCTGGTCGTACCCAATCTGGACGCGGGCAACATGCTTGCCAAGCAGCTGACCTATATAGCCCACGCCGAAGCTGCTGGCGTGGTCCTTGGGGCCCGTGTGCCGATCATTCTCAACAGTCGAGCGGATGATGATAAGGCGCGGTTGGCGTCCTGCGCAGTTGCGGCCCTTCACGCATCCCGCATGTCAGGCAAAATCTGATGGACCATATTATTACGCTGAATTCGGGTTCGTCCTCGTTGAAATTCGGGCTGTTTGCTGCGGGCGGTGCCGACCCGATCCTGATCTGTTCGGGTGAGGTCGAACGTATCGGCAGCGCAGCGGCTCGGGTCACCGCGAGGACCACGGATGGAAGGGTACTTGCGAATACTGCATCAGAGGCGCTGCGCGACCAAGCCAGCGCGTTGGACTATGTTCTGGATTTGCTGGGCCGACAGTTCCCTTCGGCCCGAGTTGCGGCGGTAGGGCACCGTATCGTGCATGGCGGGCCAGACAACGACAGGCCCATATTATTGACCCCCGACAGTTTGCGGATGCTAGAACAACTGGAGCCCTTTGCGCCGTTGCATCAACCGTACAATCTTCATGGTGCGCGTGCCGCGATGGACAGGTTCCCAGAAGCCAAGCAGGTTGCCTGTTTCGATACCGCCTTTCACCGCCATCACCCGTGGGTCAATGACACCTTTGCGTTGCCGAGCGAATACTACGACATGGGCGTTCGCCGCTACGGCTTTCACGGTCTGAGCTATGACTACATCTCGGATCATCTGGCGAAGACCGCACCGCTGATTCACGGGGGGCGGGTCGTTGTCGCCCATCTGGGCAACGGCGCCTCGATGTGTGCGATGATCGGGGGGCGCTCGGTTGGGTCCAGCATGGGGTTCTCGGCCATGGATGGCCTGCCGATGGGAACGCGCTGTGGTCAGCTTGATCCGGGTGTCGTGCTGTATCTGATGGATCAGCAAGGCATGAATGCAGACGAGATTTCTGATCTTCTGTATCGAAAATCTGGGCTGCTGGGGCTGTCGGGGCTGACGAACGACATGCGCACGCTTGAAGCTTCGGATGCGCCAGGTGCGCGCAATGCCATCAACTATTTCACGTTTCGGATTCGCCGAGAGCTTGGGGCATTGGCTGCCGTTCTGGGTGGGTTAGATGCGGTCGTGTTTACCGGAGGTATCGGAGAAAACTCGACCTATATCCGTGATCGCATCTGCACTGACATGGGTTGGCTGGGTGTCGAACTGGATCACGATGCCAATGCGGATAACAGCCGGGTCATTTCAACCGACCTTTCACGCGTCAAATTGATGGTTATCCCAACAAACGAGGAGTTGGTTATTGCCCGGGCAGCGGCCGAAAAAGCCGCTTGAAACCCTGCTTTCCGGGCTTGCGCGTGCAAAGATTTGCACGGTGTTGGGCAAAAAAACCGCGTACTACGGGAATCCCCCAATTTCGCCGTTCACGCGGTTGCGTTAATTATTCATTAACCACCGGGCCAGTGTGCCCAATCCACTTTCACTAATTTCCCCCGATGAGGGGCTGGCTTCTTACCCCCTTGGCCGGCCCCTCAGCATTTTTCAGGCCTATGCTCGCAATGCCTCGTCCTGCAAAATCCGCCTGACGAGTGTGGGCAACTCGGCACTGTCCACATAGCTGGTCGTATGCGGCATGTCCGAGACCGGCGATTTGCGATAGCCCTTCTCGAACAGCAAAAACGGCACTTGTGCCCGCTGGGCAGTTTCAGCATCCACCTCACTGTCGCCAACGAAGACTCGCGGTCCCACCGCTGGCAATGCGTCGAAGCTGGCATGCAGATGTGCCGGATCGGGCTTGCGTATATCCAGCGTATCCCCGCCAAAGACCGTGTCGAAGTAGGACAATAGGTTTAGTTCGTTCAGGACGTGCCGGGCCGGAGCTTCGGGCTTATTGGTGCAAATGCCAAGAACGCAGCCCATTTTGCGCAGTTCGTCCAGCGCTTCGAACACTCCGGGATAGACTATCGTCCGGTCACACGCACCGGCATTGTAATATGCCAGCGTGAGCTGTGTGAGTTCCTTGTGGCGTTCTGGTTCCAGTCCACAGTGGTCCATCACACGCTCAACCAGCTTGGGCAGGCCGTTCCCGACGAATCTGCGGATCGTTTCATCGGGCAAGGCAGGAACCCTCTGGTCGTGCAGCATTCGATTTGCAGCCGCCGCAATATCGGCAAGGCTGTCTACAAGGGTGCCATCCAGATCAAATACCACAACTGCTGTCATCTGCGAATCCACCATAATTTACTAGTGATCAATGCCTAGGTTGCGGCGCGTGATGGCGCAATAGCGGCCCCAAAAAAGATGTCACAAAAACCATGGCTTGACAAACCTTACTATTTTTATCAGATTAAGCGTACGAACAGATAGCCAACCCTACAAAGGGTCAGCCAGATCAAGCGAAACAAAACAGATAAGGCCATGTGCCAAAGACGCTCTGGAGATGCCCCGATGAACGCGCAGTCCCCCACCTCGACTCAAAGCTATGCTGTTTCAATGCTTCCGTCCCACAAGGCCGAAGAACTGACAAATGGCGGCAATCTGGCCCATATCGAGCTGGGCGATCAGCTGTATACGCTGCGCATCACCCGCGCAGGCAAACTGATCCTGACAAAATGAACACGCCTACACCGCGGGGTGGGGCGCCTGTTGGTCGCCTGTCCGACCTGAGCCCAATCGAAGCCGGAGCAGTCATGTATCTGCGCCTCTGGGGCGATGGAGTCGAAGGCCGCGCCAACGCTGCAAGCGATTTTGACATCGCTCTGGGTTCTGATCAGGGTCGTGCGACAATGCTGACGCTGGATCGGCTTTGCTCGCTCTGTGCCCATCATGGCCGTCGACCTTTGGTGCGCCACGGGCTGGGATGTGCTTGTCTTGGAGCGGATGAGAACTGCTTTGCCCAGATGATCGCGGCCGCCTCAGAAGGTGAGCGCGAAGACGCGATGATGATGGCTTCGTTGATCGTGCGGCCGGACTTTGCTCCGGCACTGGCCTCGTTGTCCGAAGAACTCGGTCTTGCTTTGCGCCGGATGACCGCAGCGGTACCTTTGCCGACGACCGGGCACCATCCCCCAATCTCGGTACTCCACTGATTGGTGGTAGCAAGACCCCGGCCATTTTGCCGGGGTTTTGTTTGATTAGCAGCAGCCGCATCCTGCATGGTGATGATCATGATCACACGCGAGGGCTGGACTATAATCGCCAACTTCTTCGAGCACATTCCGTAACGCCCAAATGATCATGTCCACATCGTCCGCTTCGATGGTCAGCGGCGGTCGGATTTTCAGGATATTGTCCTTGGGCCCTTCGCTGCCGATCAGAATGCGGTGATCACGCATCCGGTTTTTGACGTAGCTGCAAATCTCACCGCTTTCCGAGCCGTCCGGATTGATCAGTTCCACACCCAAGAACAGGCCCATACCGCGCACATCGCCGACACAGCCAAAGTCAGCTTCGATCTGTTTGAGACCGTCCAGCAGGCGTGATCCCATCGCTCGGGCGTTCTCTTGCAGCCCCTCATCATCGACAATGTCCAACACCTCTTTCCCGATCCTGCAGGACAGGGTGGAGCCGCCGAAGGTCGAGAAAAACTCGATCCCATTGTCGAAGCTCTGGGCAATCTCTTTTGTGGTCACAAGTACGCCCAGCGGGTGGCCGTTGCCGATTGGTTTACCCATGACCACGATATCAGGCAACGCGCCCTGATGCTCGAAGCCAAAGTAATACTCGCCCAGACGCCCGAGGCCAGTCTGAACTTCATCGGCGATGCAAACCCCTCCAGCAGCACGGATTTTGTCATAGACTGCTGGAAGATACCCCTGGGGTGGAATGATCTGACCTCCGACCGAAGGGAAAGTTTCAGCGATGAACCCTGCAACCCCGTGGCCTTTAGATTGTAATGCGGCAATGGCAGGGTCGACAAAATCCGCGAATTTAGCAGCGCGGTCGGGATCATCACGACTGAACGAGCCGCGATAGTCATCCGCAACCTCGACCAACTCCACCCAATCGGCCTGACCGATTCCGCCGGGCTTGTTGAACTTGTAAGCCGAGATCGCCACCGCAGCGTTTGTATTGCCGTGATAGCCGTGATCGGGGGTCACGATCCCTTTTGCCCCGGTATGGGCACGGGCCAGACGCAGGGCCAATTCGTTGGCTTCGGTCCCCGAGTTGACGAAGAAACAGACCTGAAGGTGATCCGGCAGTTTCGACAATACCTTATCGGCAAAGGCAGTCTGCGCCGGGTGCAGATAACGCGTGTTCGAATTCATTCGCTTTAGCTGATCCGCAGCAACCGCCTGAATGCGCGGATGTGCGTGGCCCACATGCGGGACGTTGTTATAGGCGTCCAGATACGGTCGCCCCCATTCGTCGAACAGGTGATGTTTCCAGCCACGCATCAGCATGACCGGGTCGTCGTATGTCAGGCTGAGATTGCCACCAAAATGATCGCGCCGCTGCTGCAGGATCGCCTGCTTGTCGGTCGGGCGATAGAAAACTTTTTCATCCGGCAAGTTCAACAGTGCTGCCGGGTTGGGGCAAACCGCGTGCCAAAGCTCCAGCTCATCCGGGTCGGCCACACCGGGCCAGTCGGCCTGCATGCCTTCGGTCGTCAGCGCCAGTTGGAAATGTACATGTGGTGCCCAGCCTCCATTCTGGCTGGCATCGCCCAGTCGGGCGAACGCCGCACCCTGAGCAACCGGGTCACCAGGTTTCAAGCGTTCGCTGACCTCGGGATCCAGATGGCCATAGAGCGTATAAAACGCATCGCCTTCAGGGGTTTCGTGGTGCAGGATTACAACGCCGCCGTAATCGAGATGACTGTCCCGGTTTTCAACCGCCTCGACCCGACCGCTGAGCGGCGCATGCAGCACTGTGCCGGCAGGGGCGAATACATCCACCGCCAGATGCACGGTGCGCCGGTCCGACGCTTTCCAAGGTCCCTTGCGGAAACCCGGCTCAGCATAAATCAGGCGGGGTTCGCTATAATAGCCAAGCCAGAAACCCTCTCCGAACTCTTCGCCCACTCGCGCCGCCTCGTCAAGCGGCATGTGGAATGGGTTCTGCGGCCATGTCGAGTTCTCGACGGACAGTGAGCCCATTGGCGTGTCGCTCAGATCCTGTCCGAACATTTGGGCGAAATGCCCGCGATGGCTGGACAGATAGGCGTGGATACGCTCGGCCCCATCCACTACCGGCAGGTCGCAAGCCGCGCGGAGGCGGGCGGACATAAGCGCGCCATTGATCGTCTCGTTCTCCAGAAACCGCCACGCCGGGGCCTGACTGATCGTGACATATGGATCGCCCGGGTTTTCAACCGCCATCAGGGCCGAGTTCACAACAGACACCGCCAGACGCATCTGCAACAGGGGCCAGATCAGGTCGATTTCATCGGGGCGCAAACGGTTTGCAGCGTGATACCCGCGCACCAAAGCAGCCAATGCGCGTTCTGGTTTGGGGTGGTCCAGAACGATATAAGCCCCGGCAATCGCCAACTCGCACACGCGTGGTGCTGCACACATATCGCCAAGGTCGATCAGACCCGAGATACTGCGGCGTTCGCTTAGTTCGCCTTCGACAAGAATATTGTAGTCATTGGCATCATTGTGGATCGCCTGCTTTGGCAGGGTGCTCAGCCGATCGTGAATTGCATCGAAATCTGCGGCGATCTCTTGCAATCGCGCACGTCGCTGCGGATCGGTAGTGGAATCCAGTCGATCATTGATCCAGCCAGCCTGCGTCAGATCCCACTTGAAATCCGAACGATGCAGGCCCTCGTGCTTGAACCCCTCGAGCGCGCGGTCAGTCGCGCCCAGAACACGACCCAGCTTGAGGATCAGGTCTTCGGTTTTGGGGGCACTGCGCGCATAGCATTCCCCCGGCAGCCGTTCGAGCAGCCAGACCAGTCGTGATTGGCCCTGCGCGTCGGCTATTTCAGGGAGTGGTGTCCCGTTCAGATCGGGGAGAACAGCTGGAAAGGGCAAACCCGGCGCAGCGGTGCCGAGATGATCCAGCGCCTTGATCTGCAAATCCACCAGCTCAGCATCGCACCCCGCCCGCATCACCTTGAGCACATAGTCCTGCCCATTGGTGGCTTGCACCAGAAAGTTGAGGTCATACTCCCCATCCAGCCGAGTCAAACGTGCGTCCAGGCCCCAATGCTGGCGCAAAGCTGCGGCCCAGTGCGTGTTAAGATCGCCCATGCGATACCTCTTTTTTCAGTGCGGCCTCTTTCTGGCCAAGTCCTTGGTGGATGGCGCCTTAGCGCGATGGGGGCAAACGGCCCCTAACATCAATCCAGCGCGCGCAACCGTTTGAACAGCGAGGATGTATCCCACCGTCCGCCACCCAGCTTCTGCACGTCCTTGTAGAACTGGTCCACCAGTGCGGTGACCGGCAGCGAGGCTCCGGTCTCATTTGCCGTATCCAGACAAATCCCTAGATCCTTGCGCATCCAGTCTACGGCGAAGCCATGCTCGAAATGATCGTCCAGCATGGTCTCATACCGGTTCGCCATCTGCCAGCTGCCTGCAGCGCCCTGACTGATCACCTCGACCACAGCGCGGCCATCCAGCCCGGCTTTTTCGGCAAAGTGCATTGCTTCGCTGAGGCCCTGCACCAGCCCGGCAATGGCGATTTGGTTGCACATCTTGGTCATCTGACCAGCGCCGCTTTCACCAATGCGGCGGCAGATCTTGGAATAAACCTGCATCACCGGTTCGGCCGCATCATAGGCTTTCGCGTCGCCGCCACACATAATCGACAGCACGCCATTCTCGGCGCCTGCTTGCCCACCCGAGATTGGCGCATCAACAAAGGCGATCCCCTGTGCTTTGCCAGCCTCGAACAATTCACGCGTGACTTTGGCAGAGACCGTGGTGTGATCAACAAAAACCGCACCGTCGGCCATTCCGTGAAAGGCCCCGTCATCACCAACGCAGACCATACGTAGATCATCGTCATTTCCGACGCAGGCCATCACAAATTCTGCCCCGCCCGCAGCTTCCCTTGGGGTCAGCGCCATCGCACCGCCATACCGGGCAACCCAGTTCTCGGCTTTGGCCGCCGTGCGGTTATAAACGGTGACGTCGTGGCCAGCGGCCTGAAGATGCCCGGCCATCGGGTAACCCATGACGCCAAGGCCAAGGAACGCAACTTTTGCCATTTGATGATCCTCTCTGTTATCCGTCCCGGGCCTCAGCGGCACTGCGGGTCGTGATGATTAGCAGAGACAAAGCAAAGCTTGGTCCAAAGGGCAACCCTGAGTCACGGTTTGCCGCCCAGGTCTTTCAGGATCGGGCAATCCGGACGGTCATCTCCGGCGCAGGCTTCTACAAGGTGGCTGAGCGTGTCACGCATACCTCTAAGGTCGGCGATCTTGGCATCGATCTGCGCCAGATGATCCCGAGCGACACGTTTTACGTCCGAACTCGCCCGGGTTTCATCCTCGTACAGGGCCAGCAACGTGCGGCAATCCTCGATGGTAAATCCCAGTGTGCGGGCACGACCGAGAAAACTCAGTTTGTGAATGTCCTGATCGCGAAATCGGCGATAGCCATTGTCGTCACGCAGCGGCTTGATCAGGTCGATATCCTCGTAATAGCGGATGGTTTTGACGGGCAGACTGGTTAGCGCCGAGACTTCTCCGATATTCATGCGGTTGCCTCCTTACGGGATACCTTCTGCCGTGTTTCAGGCAGGCTTGTTCGGATGCGTCGCAGACGCAGTGCATTCGAAACGACAAACACACTGGACAGCGCCATGGCCCCCGCTGCCAACGCGGGTGACAGTAAATGACCGCCCAATGGGTACAGAACTCCAGCCGCAACCGGGATCAGCAGCGTATTGTATCCGAAGGCCCAACCGAGGTTCTGACGGATGTTGCGCATTGTCCGTTGACTGATCTCGACCGCATTGGCGACTCCGCGCAGATCACCTGACATCAGCACTACGTCCGCTGTTTCTATTGCCACGTCGGTGCCGGTCCCAATCGCTAACCCGATATCCGATGTCGCAAGCGCAGGGGCGTCGTTGATGCCATCACCGACAAAGGCAAGCGACCCGAACTGACGCTGCAACGCTTTGATCGCATCGACTTTGCCATCCGGCAGCACCTCGGCGGTGACATGATCGATGCCCAGCTTATCGGCCAGCGCTTGTGCCGTCTGCGCGTTATCGCCTGTGACCATGGCCAGAGTCAGGCCCATCTCGTGTAGCCGCGCAAGCGCCTCAGGAGTGCCCGGCTTGATCGGGTCCGAGACTGTCAGAGCGGCAGCGGCCTGCCCATCAATAGCGACGTAGATTGGAGTGGCACCTTCTGCGGCCCGCTTCTGCGCCTCGTGCCGTAGATTGCTGAGATCGATCCTGTTTTGATCCATAAGCCGGTCAGCACCGATCAGAACGGAACGCCCTTCGACCTGCGCGCGCAGACCAAGGCCCGTCAGGGATTCGAATTCCTCCAATTCGGGCAAATCGGTCGGCCCTGCACGCGTGATTGCTGTCGCGATAGGGTGTTCCGAGCGCGACTCGGCCGCGGCGGCCAAACGCAAGACTTCAGCGCGGTCAAAGTTGTTTGTGGTAATGACATCTTCAAGCTCCGGGCGACCCAGAGTCAGAGTGCCGGTTTTATCCAGGGCCACAACTTTAGCCTGTTGCAAGGCTTGCAGTGCATCACCCTTGCGGAACAAGACACCAAGTTCAGCCGCACGCCCGGTGCCCACCATGATCGATGTCGGTGTCGCCAAACCCATTGCGCAGGGGCAGGCGATAATCAGCACCGAAACCCCAGCGACCAGAGCCAGTGGCAGGGCCGGAACCGGACCAAAGATTAACCAGGCGAGAACGGTCAATAACGCCACGCCGATCACTGCCGGCACAAAGTAGTATGTGATCCGATCCACCATTCCCTGAATGGGCAGTTTAGCACCCTGTGCCTGCTCTACCATTCCTATGACCTGCGCCAGTACCGAGTCAGCACCCACATGGGATGCGCTAATACGCAGCGCGCCGGTTCCGTTCACCGTTCCACCAACAACCGGATCGCCCTTGGCTTTTCCAACCGGTACGGGCTCACCTGTGATCATGCTCTCGTCGATATAGGACGTTCCGTCCAGAACGTCGCCGTCGACAGGCACGCGCTCACCCGGACGGATTTGCACGATATCTCCGACCACGATCTCGGCGATGGGCCGGTCGAGGGTGGTTCCATTCTGCTCGACTCGTGCGGTTTTCGGTTGCAACCCGACAAGTTTGCGGATGGCTGCCCCGGTTCGTCCCTTGGCGCGGGCCTCCATCAGGCGACCCAATAGGATCAGTAAAACGATGACCGCGGCGGCCTCGAAATAGACATTGGCGGTGCCTTGCGGCAGCATCTGCGGCGCGAAAGTCGCTATGACGGAGTATAGATATGCCGCCCCTGTCCCCAGCGCGACCAGCGCGTTCATGTCAGGCGCGCCGCGCAACAGTGACGGGATGCCCTTGGCATAAAACACCCGCCCCGGACCAATGAGCAGTATCGAAGTCAGCGCAAATTGGATCAGTTGGCTCGTGTGTGTGCCGATTGTCGCATGCACCCAATGGTGAAATGCAGGAATCAAATGCCCGCCCATTTCCAGTACAAACACAGGCAATGCCAGTGCAGCGGCAAGGATAGTGGCACGGCGCAAGTCGGCAAACTCATCGGCCTTATCATCGCGTTCCGCAGCACCGGTATCTGTCGGGCGTGACGGATATCCTGCCTCTGTCAGGGTTTTAGCCAGCGTTGCAGGCTCGGTGGCGCCTTCAGCAAAGGTCACAGTGGCACTGTTGGTGGCAATGTTAACTGCCGCGTCAATCACGCCAGGGGTTGCTCGCAAGGTACGTTCGATCCGGGACACGCACGAAGCGCAACTCATGCCGTCGATGTCCAGGCGGGTCTGTTGCGTCGCTGCCGGATATCCCGCCGTTTCAAGTGCGCTCAGAACTTCAGAAAACGTGTCATCATAAGTGACATCCGCCGTTTCGGTCGCGAAATTAACCTCGGCAGCGCGTACGCCCGGTGCCGCGAGCAAGGCCCCTTCGACCCGGCCAACGCATGAGGCGCAACCCATCCCCGTGATCTTGATATGTGTATGCAGTGAATCGGCCATGCGAGTCGTCCCGACGTTGAACTTCGCACCTGACATAAGGGTTCCAGTGACAGGAAGGTCAAGGGTCAGCTCACATCTTTGCGCAACTGTCGCGCCCGGTCTTGTGACCCGCCTATGCGCCTGTGGCCTTGAGCGCGGCCAGTTCCCTTTGCAATCGCTGGTTTTCAGCCTGTAACACCGCCAATTGCTGACCCAGATTATTCAGGTGGGGCCGAAGCTCAGCTTCGGTGAAACGAGGCGTAATGTGGCGAGGACAATTCCAGTCGAGCGCTTCAACCTTGATGTACGCGGCGCGTTCGGCCTCTGTCTCGGCGCCCTCAACATATAGATTGGCTGCTGCCTGAGCACCTTCTGAGAACTCCATCCGCCCAAGGATCTTGAGGCGGCGTTTGTTCGCATAATCCATCAAGATCAAAGCCACGCGGTCATTCCCATCAAGATTTCCGCGAGAGATATACTGCTTGTTTCCGGACAAATCCGCATAACCGATGGTTTGTGGATCCAGGACTTTCAGAAATCCGACTGGCCCGCCGCGAAACTGAACATAGGGCCAGCCGGTTTCGGACACGGTGGCCTGATAGAATCCGTCACGTGCATGTATGAATGCCTTTTCTGCCGGGCCGATTTGGTGGCCCTGCTGTGGCCCTGCTTCGATGAATTTCGCATAGGTCGCTGCAGAGCCCATCCGCTCCTGATGGGCGCGAACTGCGGGTGTGAAGGTCAGTTCAGAAAAGGCGCGGGGCATTGTGTAATCTCCTGGGTCTGTCCTGGCTGGTTCAGGCTTTCCTTCTATATGAGCGTAAGTTGCCTGGTCTGTCAGGAAGGGAACGAAGATGTGAGTACATCGTTCGAATGATCGATCGCTGCATCAAAAGACGTTGCGTAGTGAATATCCCAGACGCCACGTCACATGGATTGGAAGGAATCGCCCACGAGAGTAGCCTTGGACAAACATCTGATCTGGAGAGCTTTTTGATGTCGCTTTTTACCAGCACCGCTGCCTGGGTTACTGACGAACACCGGATGTTTGCCGAAATGGCGGGCCGGTTCTTGGATGATGCGTTGGTTCCTAACACAGAGAATTGGGTCGAGAACGGGGTCGTTGACCGCGAGTTCTGGCTGCAAGCGGGGCAAACGGGTCTGATGGCCGGCTCGATTGCCGAAGAATATGGCGGCGTAGGCGGGGGAATGGGATTTGATTCCGTGACCTTGTACGAACAGTCCGCACGCGGTGATGCGGGTTGGGGATATGGTATCCAGTCCATCGTGACTCACTACATCACCACCTATGGCAGCGAGGATCAGAAGCAGAAATGGTTGCCGAAACTTGCATCGGGTGAGATGATCGGTGCCTTGGCGATGACCGAACCGGGCACCGGATCGGATGTGCAGGCGGTGAAGACAACGGCAGAGAAAGACGGTAACTCCTATCGGCTCAACGGGTCCAAGATTTTCATCACAAATGGACAATCTGCCGATCTGGTCATCGTTGCGGCCAAAACCGACAAATCTATGGGTGCAAAGGGTGTATCCCTAGTCGCGGTCGAAACAGAAGGCGCCGAGGGATTCCGGCGGGGCCGTAATCTCAAGAAGCTTGGGATGAAAGGCAACGATACGGCCGAGTTGTTCTTTGAAAACGTCAAGGTGCCGATGACCAACCTGCTGGGCTCGGAAGAGGGGCAGGGATTCTATCAATTGATGAAACAACTGCCATGGGAGCGTCTGACCATCGGGATCATGGCTCTGGGCGCGATCGATTTTGCCATTTCCGAGACTGTGAAATACGTGCAGGAACGTAAAGCTTTTGGTCAGCGCGTAATGGATTTCCAGAACACCCGGTTCAAGCTGGCCGAGTGCAAGACCAAGGCTGAAGTGCTGCGCAGTTTCGTCAATGATTGCATCGGCAAACTGGAAGCCGGTGAGTTGGATGCCGCCACGGCCTCGATGGTGAAATACTGGGGCTCGGAAGTGCAGAACGAGGTTATGCACGAATGCCTGCAATTGTTTGGCGGCTACGGGTTCATGATGGAATACCCGATCGCGCGGCTCTATGCAGATGCGCGAGTCCAGATGATTTATGGCGGGACCAACGAAGTGATGAAAGAGCTCATCGCCCGCTCGCTGGACGTCTGACCCGCAGCACTCCCGCCCGTCGTCGACATTCCTAGTGGAACGTCTCCTCCTGTTGGGCCAGGCAGGCGCGGGCGCAGCCCTTGCCTGCCTGGCCCCCCTGTCGTCCGCAGGACGCAAGACCGAAGGCCGCGCAGCCTTTGGCTTGCATTGACATTGATGCCACACAATTCGCCTGCCATTGTGATCATGGGATGGTCCGACCAAGAGGAAACCTGCCATGGCTGTGTCCAACAAAGATCGGATATGTGCGTTACTGAAAAGCATCGAGACCGGCGATCCGGGCCCGGTATCGGTTGTGAACGAAGCTCGGTACATTCAGCACAACCCGCAAACTCATGAAGGCAGTGAAGGGCTGGCGGCCTTGTTCAAGCGGTTGTCTGAAACCTTGCCGCGTGTGAACATCGTGCGTGCGTTTGAAGACGGTGCATTTGTTTTTGCGCATACGGAATACGATTTCTCACGCCGGAATATTGGATTTGAAGTGTTTCGGTTTGAGGATGGCCAGGCGGTGGAGCATTGGGACAATATCCAGAAACGGCAAGGTCCGAATGGTGCGGGACGCAGCATGGTGGATGGTCCCACTGAGGTTCGAGATATCGAGAGAACTGAAGTGAATCGGGCCTTTGTGCGTACTTTCGTTAAAACGGCGTTGATCGCCGGAGATCTGAACCAGATAGATACCTGTATAGATACCGATGCTTTTATGGAGCACAGCCCGCGTTTCTCCGATGACCTGACGGCCCTGCGGGCTGAGCTATCTGATCCGGGGGTTGTGAACTATCAACATATCCATCGGGTTTTGGCCGAAGGTGATTTCGTTTTGACCGTGTGCGAAGGCGAATATATGAGTGCCCACAGCTCATTCTACGATTTGTTTCGCGTGGCTGGTGGCAAAATCGTCGAGCACTGGGACACAGTTGAGGCCATTGCGCCGCGTAGCGCCTGGAAGAATGATAACGGTAAGTTCTGAACTGATTTTAAGACACGGTATCGGTCTCTAACTGGTCTTTGATCCAATCCTGGAAAGACCGCAGCGGCTCGGGTGTAGAGCGGTCACTGGGCCAGACCAGATAGTAACTGCCCAGGCTGACGCTTGGCCCATCCCACGCCTGAACAAGCCGCCCGGCGCTCAGATCGTCCTGCACAAGATAAGACGGTAAAAGAGCCACACCCAGCCCATGAATCGTGGCCTGAATCATGGTTGAAAACTGGTCGAACAGCATTCCACGCAGGCCTGTGACAGCGTGCCCTTGCATCTCGAACCACCGCTCCCAGGCGTCTGGCCGCGAGTCCAGATGCAACAGAGGTGCGGAACGTAGCGCATCTAAACTATAGAGACCGGCAGCAAGGGACGGGGCGCAGACGGGTAGGACCTCTTCCGGCATGATGGGCAGATAGTGGACGCTGGCCCAGTCCTGCTGGCCGAAGTGGATGGCGGCATCAAAAGGTTCAGACGTGAAATCGAAGGGTTGCAGCCGAGTGCCCAGGTTGACAGTAACCTCAGGATGGCATCGCGCAAAATCCTGTAAGCGAGGTGCAAGCCAGTGCATCCCGAACGCAGGAAGGATCGACAGATCGAGTGATCCGCCCGCCGGATTGGCTTTGAGTTTCAGTGCGGCCTGCGCCAATTCCTGCACCGCAGACCTTGCGGTTTGCACATAGTCTTTGGCCGCAGGTGTCAGGTGCAGCCGCATCTGGCTGCGCTCGATCAGTTGGACCCCAAGCTGGTCTTCCATGGTCTTCAACTGCCGACTGATTGCGCTTTGCGTCAAGGATAACTCGGCTGCTGCAGCCGACGCGCTTCCCAGCCGGTCAACGGCCTCAAGCGCGAGTAGGGACGAGATTGAGGGTAAAAACCGTCGTGGTGCAATCATATGACAAATCCTCATACCTTCTAAACGCAATAACACTGGTTTTTTTGAACCGCCAGAGCGATGAGTGCTGGAGCGCATCGCCATATGTGATCTTGAAACTCTCGTCGGAGCGCGGGACAAAACAAGAGGCGGGGCGAGCCCTCACCGAAGGTGGAAGCCGATGATACAGAGCAAACAAAAGCGAGAGCCATGGACCGCGCCCAGATCGTACATGAAAATTTTCTGAAACGCGTCGCAGATGGTGACCTTCCCGACGGCGCGCCACCACGTCAGGGATTGAGCGACACCGACGCCGTTTCGCTGTTCCGGTCACAGGCTCTTAGCCGAGCGTTGGATAGAACCAGCCGTGCGATGCAGAAGGCCGGGCAGGGGTTTTATACGATTGGCTCGTCGGGGCATGAGGGTATGGCTGCGGTCGCTCAGGCCCTGCGTCCGACCGACATCGCCTTTCTGCATTATCGTGATGCGGCCTTCCAGATCGCGCGGGCAGTGCAGGTGCCGGGCCAGCAGATCACGTGGGATATGCTGCTTAGCTTCGCCTGCTCGAAAGAGGATCCGACATCGGGTGGCCGGCATAAGGTGTTGGGGTCAAAGGAACTGATGATACCACCTCAGACCTCTACCATCGCCAGCCATCTGCCTAAGGCGGTGGGTGCAGCCTATGCACTGGGGGCTGCGCGCCGCCATGCACCGGAGCATCGCGCGTTGCCGGAAGACGGTATTGCGATGTGTTCGTTTGGCGATGCTTCGGCCAATCACTCGACCGCACAGGGGGCGATCAACACTGCAGGGTGGACCAGCGTGCAGTCGACGCCGCTGCCTCTGCTATTTGTGTGCGAAGACAATGGAATTGGCATCTCGGTCAAAACGCCCAAAGGCTGGATTCAGGCATCGATGGAGCATCGGCCGGGGATCAGGTATTTTCAGGCCAATGGGCTGGATATCTATGAAACCTATTCCGTTGCGAAAGAAGCTGCGGACTACGTTCGCAAGCGTAGGAAACCGGCCTTCCTGCATCTGAAGACCGTGCGTCTTTATGGTCATGCCGGGGCAGATGTGCCCACGACATACCTGCCGAAATCCGAAGTTGAGGCGGATGAGGCCAACGATCCGTTGCTACATACTGTACGTTTGTTGGATCAGGCGGGGGCGTTGTCGCCGGATCAGGCATTAAAAATCTACCGTGATACCTGCTCCCGCACGGATCGCGTCGCCAGTGAGGCAGCTACGCGTCCGCATTTGGACAGTGCATCTGAAGTGATGGCCAGCCTGATCCCGCCCAAACGCAGCTGCAAGCCCACTAATGGGCCAGACGCCGGGGCGCGTGCGAAAGCCTTTGGTGGTGACATGCGCGCGATGGCGGAGCCACAGCCGATGAGCCGTCTGATCAACTGGGCGCTGACTGATCTGATGCTGGAATATGGCGAGATCGTCTGCATGGGCGAAGACGTCGGGCGCAAGGGGGGCGTCTATGGCGTGACACAGAAATTGCAACAGCGCTTCGGCCCTGATCGGGTGATTGATACGTTGCTGGATGAACAATCCATTCTCGGGCTCGCAATCGGCATGGGGCATAACGGGTTCGTCCCGATCCCCGAGATTCAATTTCTGGCCTATCTGCACAATGCTGAAGACCAGATAAGGGGCGAGGCGGCCACATTGCCGTTCTTTTCGAACGGGCAGTTTTCAAACCCGATGGTCCTGAGGATTGCCGGGCTGGGGTATCAGAAAGGTTTTGGGGGCCATTTCCACAACGACAATTCTCTGGCAGTGCTACGCGATATTCCTGGTGTGATCATTGCCTGCCCGTCAAACGGGGCTGATGCGGCTCAGATACTGCGCGAATGTGTGCGACTGGCGCGTGAAGAGCAGCGTGTAGTCGTGTTTCTTGAACCGATCGCGCTCTATCCGATGCGGGATCTGCACGGGGCACAGGATGGCGGATGGATGACCACCTATCCGTCACCGGATCAAAAGATCGCGCTGGGCGAGGTTGGTGTGCATGGCGATGGCACTGATTTGGCCATCGTGACCTTTGGCAATGGGCACTATCTGTCACAACAGGCTCTTCCGGAACTGCGTGAGGCGGGTCTGAACACCCGGATTATCGACATGCGCTGGCTGGCTCCGCTGCCGGCTGAGGCGCTGCGCGAGGCCACCAAAACATGCAAGCATGTTTTGATTGTCGACGAATGCCGACGGACAGGTAGCCAGTCCGAGGCGTTGATGACTTTCTTCGCCGAAGAAAGTCCTTCCACATCAACCGCGCGCGTTGTTGCTGAGGATTGCTTTATCGCAACCGGACCTGCCTATGCCGCACCTCTGCCGTCAAAAGATGGAATAGTTGCCGCCGCCTTGACCCTGATCGGAGGAAAATCATGACCCGCACCGCTGTTGTGATCTGCCCGGGCCGCGGCACTTATAACAAACCCGAGCTAGGTTATTTGCATCGTCACCACGCGGATCGTATGGATCTGTTCCGCAGCTTCGACGCCATTCGATCTGAGACCGGACAAGATGCGATTACGGCGCTTGATGGGGCCGATCGCTATAGTGTTGGAAAGTACTCTCGCGGAGATGTGGCCTCCCCTCTGATCTACGCTGCAGCGTTGGCCGATGCTCAGGCGCTGGCTGAAGATATCGAAGTGGTCGCGGTTACTGGCAACTCGATGGGCTGGTACATCGCACTAGCCGCCGCAGGTGCACTGAGCCCTCAGAACGGCTTCCGTGTGGTCAATACGATGGGCACTCTGATGCAGGAGCATCTGATCGGTGGCCAATTGGTGTATCCGTTCATGGGTGATGGCTGGAACAACGATCCGGATCGCAAGACCGCATTGCTGAATGAGGTCGCAAGGATCAACGCTTTAAAAGATCATGTTCTGGCGCTTTCTATTGATCTGGGCGGGATGCTCGTGCTGGCAGGCAACGAGGCTGGGTTGAAAACTTTTGAAAGCAGCCAACCCAGCGTGCAGGATCGGTTCCCGTTGCGTTTGGCCAATCATGCTGCGTTCCATACAGCGTTGCAGGCGTCTGTGGCCGCAGAGGGCAGGGCCCGGCTTGGTAGCGATCTTTTTGGGCAACCCGAACGCCCCATGATCGACGGGCGGGGTAAGATCTGGTGGCCCGGTGCGACGGATACGGATTTGCTATGGGAATACACTCTCGGACATCAGGTGACCGAGACCTATGATTTTACCCGCGCTATTCAGACTACTGCGCGCGAGTTTGCCCCCGATCTTTTCATCGTGACTGGCCCAGGTGCAACGCTTGGCGGTGCAGTGGCGCAATCTCTGGTACTGGCGAACTGGCGCGGTATGGCAGATAAGGCTTCGTTCCAGTCGCTGCAGGATGCGGACCCGTTCCTGATCGCCATGGGGCGGGAAGACCAGCGCGCCCTTGCAACCGGTTGAGGCCGTCACGATGATCAGCGCAACTCTGACGAGGTTCCAGCATGCGTGACTATGACCAATCGCTGTGGCGGCAGACCAATTGCGAACAATTGGACTCGCAGCAGCTTTCGGGTGATGTGACGGTTGACCTTGCGGTTATTGGCGGAGGGTACACCGGATGCTCTGCCGCGCTGAAAGCCGCACAAGCGGGGGCGTCTGTCTGCCTGCTTGAGGCGCATCAGATTGGGCATGGTGGATCTGGACGGAATGTTGGGCTGGTCAATGCTGGACTCTGGTTACCACCTGATAAGATACGGGCCCATTTGGGTCGCGCAGCGGGCGACCGGCTGATCGAGCTTTTGGCCAATGCGCCTTCAGAGGTTTTTGACTTGATCGACACGCATGGGATCGCGTGTGAACCTGTCCGAAACGGTACACTGCACTGCGCGCATTCGGCTTCGGGCTATCAGGATTTACAGACGCGATATGCACAGCTAAGCGCTTCAGGTGCACCGGTCGAATTACTTGATGCCGAGGACGCTCGCCAACGCACGGGCAGCACAGCAGTACATGGTGCTTTGTTCGATCCCCGCGCTGGCACCATACAGCCGCTGGCATATGCGGTTGGGCTGGCACGGACCGCGCAAAAAGCAGGTGCGCAGATCTATACCCAAAGCCCGGTTCAGTCTCTGCAGCAAGAGGCGGGGGGCTGGGTTTTGCAAAGCAACTCTGAAACCGTGCGTGCCAGATCGATCATTCAGGCGACCAACGCCTATCATCAGGGTATCGCTGACACCGCTCCCGACTATGTGCCGGTCTATTATTTCCAATACGCCACCGCACCGCTGTCACATAACCTGCGGGCCAGCATATTGCCCAAGGGCGAAGGATGCTGGGATACGGGCCTGATCATGACATCGTTCCGTCTGGATCAGACGGGCCGGTTCATCATAGGTGGCATGGGCGAACTGAGCAGCGCCGGCGGGTTCGCCCACAAAGCCTGGGTTAAACGCAAGCTGGCGGCGCTGTACCCGCAACTGGCCGATCAAGCGCTTGTTGAAGGATGGCATGGGCGGATTGCCATGACTTCGGATCACATCCCCAAGATTACCAAAATCGGTCCGAGTGCGCTGGCCGCGCATGGATTCTCTGGGCGCGGGATTGGGCCGGGCACCGTATTCGGACGGTTGATGGCTGAGAGCCTGCTGAACGACGACCCATCGCTGCTGCCAGTGCCACCCGTACCGGAATACAGCGAAAACTGGACCGGCTTGCGCCGCGCGTTTTTCGAATCCGGCGCGGCGCTGACGCATTTCATCAAGGCGCGGTTCTGACGCTAAACAGAGCGCGTGATGCCGCCATCAACGCGGATGTTTTGCCCGGTGATATAACCTCCGCCTTCAGACGCGAGCATGGCCACGACCGAGGCGATCTCATCATAGCTGCGACCATAGCGGCCCAGTGGAATGCGAGCGCGGAACTCTTCTTTTTCAGGCAGGCTGTCGATGAAACCCGGAAGGACGTTGTTCATGCGGATATTGTCGGATGCATATTGGTCTGAGAAGAGTTTCGTGAACGCGGCCAGACCGGCCCGGAATACGCCAGAGGTGGGAAAGACCGGATCGGGTTCAAACGCGGCGAAGGTCGATATGTTGATAATCGATCCTCCCCCCTGCTTTTGCATGATCGGGGTGACCAGCCGTGTGGGTCGCACGGCATTCATGAAATAAACATCCATGCCTGTGTGCCAATCCTCATCCGTCAGTTCCAGCACTGGCGCGCGCGGGCCATGCCCTGCCGAATTGACCAGTACATCGATACGCCCCCAATGGGACATTGCGGCATCGACCAGATTCTGCAGATCGTCAATTGACTGGTTCGACCCGGTGATGCCGACACCGCCCAGTTCGTGCGCCAGGGCCTCTCCTTTGCCTGAGGATGAGAGAATGCCGACTTTGAACCCATCTGCAGCCAGCCTTTTGGCCGAGTCTGCGCCCATGCCGCTGCCGCCAGCCGTGATCAATGCTACTTTTGTCATCTTTCCGCTCCAATGCTGTGTTTGTATCTAAAATGGGCATCTTTGGCCGGTTTGACCAATCAGTTCTGCTGCGCTAAAACTGTAGAAAATCTACAGTCTAAGGATATGGCAGCTCTCCCTCCCCTCAACGCACTGCGCGCCTTCGAGGCATCCGCACGCCATCTGAACTTTCGCTTGGCTGCAGAAGAGCTGAGCGTCACTCAAGGCGCCGTTGCCCAACAGGTGCGGGGGCTTGAGGCTCGATTGGGGGCAAGTCTATTCGAACGATTGCCGCGCGGATTGCGCCTGACCGAAGCGGGGCGCAGGTTCCATGCTCCGTTGCGGCGCGCCTTTCGTCTGATCGAAGAGGCTGTGGATGATCTGTCGGGTCAACGCCAGATAACCATCTCTGTCACGCCCAGTTTTGCATCAAAGTGGCTGGTGCCGCGCCTGAGCGACTTTATGGCCAAGTACCCCGATGTCTGGGTACAGGTTGATGCGGGAGAGCGGTTGGCCGACTTTCGGGCAGACGGGATCGACATAGCAGTGCGTCAAAGCCGTGCACCAATTGCACCGGATCTGATTGCGACGCCGCTGTTTTCAACCGAATTCGTTGTAGTTTGCAGCCCGGAACTGGCTGCTAAGATTGCTGGACCAGCCGACCTTATGAAACACGTGCTGCTCAGCGACTCGCACGGGCTCTGGCCGTTGTTTCTTGAACGGGCAGGGGTCGAAGGCCGCCCTCGAATGATGAGTTTTAGTCAGACGAGCCTTGCGATAGACGCGGCAATCTCCGGTCAGGGCTTTGCCTTGGCCAATGCACCACTTGTCTCGGCAGAACTGGCCTCGGAGCGCTTGGTGCAGCCCCTGTCCGAGGTTCTGATCGACGATCTGGGCTTCTTCATCGTGACCCCCAAAAAACCACGCCAGCCAGAGTTGGTTAAACAGATGCGCGATTGGCTGTTATCTCAGGTCTGAAGCGTTGCCGCGATGGCCTCGATCCGTCTGCGCAACCAACGGTGGGCCGGGTCATTGGTCGATCGCTGGTGCCAGACCATGTAGATCGACACTGGTTCACAGGCAAATGGCAGCGGTGCACAATCCAGACTGGCGAGCGGGCCCTGATTCATCAGCGCCGTATCGGTCGAGATCAGGGTGCTGCCTTTTACAAAAGGCGGGATCGCGTTGAAATGAGGCAAGGTCACTACCGGTGCTCGGATCTGGCTCTGATCTACCCCACGCATAACAGCACGCGCATTGCGCCCATCTGCAAAGCGCACTTCGACATGATCGCTATTGCAATAGGTCTGCCAATCCTGCGGAGGGTTCCGGTGCGCAGCGTCGTAGAACACCATAAGCGGGCTGGTTACCAGCCGCTTCTGAAATATGTCGGGCCCATCCGGAGGCAGCGGCGTCAGCATCAGCTGGCACCGGTCGCTTCGCAGCAGGTCTGGGTCAGGCACACCCGATGGGATGAATTCCAGTTGCAGCCGAATGTCTTCGACCCGCGCCTCCCGTAGCAGATCGGGAAAAATCAGTTCGCGCGGCATGTCATTGGTGGCGACCTGGATGTTAATCTGTTCGGATAGCGGGTCAAAAGGGCGCTCTTCGGTCAGGGCGCGCATATTATCCAGCACACGTTGAACCGGTTCTTTCAACGACAGCGCGCGTTCCGTTGGGCTTAGCCCCTGACCAGATCGGACGAACAGTGGATCACCCAATACCTGCCTCAATTTGCTTAGCGTATGGCTGATGGCCGACTGCGTCACCCCCAGTCGATCGGCGGCTTTCGAGACCGAACTTTCTTCGAGTATCGTCAGAAAGACCCGCAGGACCTTGCCGTCCAATTCCATGAAATCGATTTTGTTCATACCATATATGATTATTCATGAATGGATTTGGTGTCCATGCCGAGGTAGGGGGTGGGCAGCAAGCAGGAGGCGCGCGATGGGGATCCGCTTTTTCTCGGACAAAAACCGACCCGTTCACATGGGGCAGTACCCGCTGGAACGGTTGTCTCGGCAGAATCTGTCACCTGATCTGGCGTTGGTCTCTCCCATGCCCAAGCTCAGTTTTCATCGGCCCGATCAGCCTGAAAACATTGTGAACGCGATGGGTGAGTTTCAAGCGATGATGGATGCGATCCGTGACGGATTCGTAAATCCGGTCGCGTCGGAGATTCCCGCCGACCCCGCTGAGCGCGCCAACCACCTAAAAGCTTTTGGCTATTTCAACAATGCGTCCATGATGGGATGTGGGCCACTTCCCACCGAAGCATTGCTTCCTGAACCCCGGCGCAACCCCGATATTGACCGCCTCGCACATGCGGTGCGAACCCGCCAAACCAAGACGCTGGCCTCAGGCATTGATGTGATCATGGCCGATCTGAAGGAGAGCATGGAGGCTGCGCCCAGACCTATCGACAGTCATCGCCACTCGATAGTGTTCTTGTACGAATTCAATCGCGATCCTGATCCTTCGGAGCCGGGGGTGGTGTGGATCGCTGACGCGCAGGATCACCGCGCGTGTCTGCTGGCAACCGAGAACGCGATGGTGATCGCAAACTATATCCGTTTGCTGGGCTATGACGCGCGGGCGCATTCGGCGATGTCGTCCGAGGTTGATCTCGGCAAGTTGGCCGTGGCCGCGGGGTTGGCTTCTGTGGAAGACGGGGAAGCGATCGTGCCGTGGTTGGGCAAGCGATATGGGTTGGCAGCTGTGACCACTGAGATGGAAATCGCTCATGACAGCCCGTTGCGCCCGATGGCGGACCAACCGTGGTTTCGCACGCAGGGCCCGGCATGGTGGCTGGGTACGGGCTTCGCCAAGAATGCGCTGAACCGCGACCCATATGCCAAGCGTCGATATGTCGATGGCGCGCATCCTTTCGAAAACCTCAAACGCGTGGATGACCCGACAACCTATATCGACGAGGAGAACGTCGCCCGTGTTCCCAAACGCGCGGACATGTTCGCACGGGCACAATTCGGAGATATGGGGAAAAACCTGCAAGATGCGGCCAAGGGCGGATACTATGTCCGTAAGGCTGCACCAAGCTTTGCGCAACGCCGCGCGCTGGGCGCATTTGTTTTGTTGCAGGATGGCGAAAGCGCCGAGGCCGCCAAACCCACGGATGCGGATCGCAATGCGGCCAACATCAAGGCAGCGACCTATTTTCTGGGCGTCGACGCGGTTGGCCTCAGCCGTTGCCCGGAATGGAGCTGGTATTCTCACGACGCCACCGGCGAGGAGATCACACCACCTCACGATCAGGCCATCAGCATGATCATCGATCAAGGCTACGAGACGATGGAAGGTGCCAGTGGAGATGACTGGATCAGCGTGGCCCAGTCGATGCGGGCTTATCTGCGGTTCTCGCTTCTGGGTGGCGTGATCGCGCAGCAAATCCGCAACCTCGGTTACAAGGCCAAGGCGCATACGGTGATGGATGGGGAAGTGCTGCAACCTCCGCTTCTGCTGCTATCAGGGCTTGGCGAGGTCAGTCGGATCGGCGAGGTCATACTGAACCCCTACCTGGGCCCGCGCCTGAAATCCGGCGTGGTGACAACTGATATGCCAATGGCGCATGACAAACCCATCGACTTTGGCCTGCAGACCTTTTGCGAAAGCTGCAACAAGTGCGCGCGGGAATGTCCGTCAGGTGCGATCACCGCCGGGCCGAAGCTGATGTTCAACGGCTACGAAATCTGGAAATCCGACAGCCAGAAATGTGCCACCTATCGCGTTACCACGCCGGGTGGTGCCATGTGTGGGCGCTGTATGAAAACCTGCCCGTGGAATCTTGAAGGTATCTTCAAGGAACGCCCCTTCCGATGGACTGCCATGAACGTTCCTTCGGCGGCACCCGTGTTGGCGAAACTGGATGATGCGGTTGGCAATGGTGGGTTGAACGATACCAAAAAATGGTGGTGGGATATTGAGCTGGACCCCGACGGTGCCTATCGCCCGTCACAGCATCCGTTAAACCGGCGTGACCTGCAAAAAGATCTAGAGTTAAAGTACGAAGATCAGACCCTCGCCGTCTATCCGGCCTACCTTGCCCCGCACCCATGGCCTTATCCATTTGCGATGGACCGTGAGGCCGGAATTGCGGCTTATGAGGCGATGCTGAGTGCCGATGACTACAAGGCCCGCAAAGCCGCGGGCGATATGTCGGTGATCCATCGCTATCAAATCGCCGGCGATGCTCCGGTGATGCGGGTTGAACTGACCAAAGTCGACAAGATGACGACGGATGTTACCAAGTACGAGTTCTCGACCCTCAATGGTGCCCCGCTGCCAGAATGGACCGCAGGAGCGCATCTGGATGTACTGGTCGCGCCAGAGTTTCTGCGGCAGTACTCCATGTCCGGGAACCCATCCGACCGAACGACCTACCAGATCGGTGTATTGCGAGAGGATGAGGGGCGCGGCGGATCAGCCCTGTTGCATCGCATCTTCAACGAAGGGCGCAAGGTTTTCATTTCCAAGCCTATCAACCATTTCGAATTGGACGAGACCGCCTCAAAAACCTTCCTGATGGGGGGCGGCATAGGAATTACTCCGATGATCGCGTTCGCGCATCGATTGTACGCGCTGGGTAAGCTATTTGAACTGCACTATTCCGCCAGCACCCGCGTCGGCGCAGGGTATCTGGATGATCTGGCCGCGATGCCCTGGGCGGATCATGTACACTATCACTTCTCGGATGAAGGCACGCGTGCCGATCTGGATGTGATCCTGAGCGGTTACGAAGAGGGCTGGCATGTTTACACCTGCGGCCCTGATCGTTTTATGGACGGCGTAATGAAAGCGGCCGAAGTACAAGGATTCCCAGAGGAGGCGCGGCATCTTGAATACTTCTCGGTTCCCGAGCAGCCGGAGTACGAGAACCACGACTTCATCCTGAAACTGGCAAGATCGGGCCGGGAACTGACTGTACCGGCTGACAAGGATGCGGCTCAGGTTCTGAATGAGGCGGGAATTCACGTCGACGTCAAATGCTCGGATGGCATCTGTGGTGTCTGTAAATGCGGCGTGGTTTCCGGTGAAATCGAACACCGCGACTTTGTTCTGTCCAACAAACAGCGCGAGGGATCGATCATCCTCTGCCAGAGCCGCGCTGCGGAAAAACATGGCGTGATCGAAGTTGATCTCTGATCGGGGTTTGAAACCGACATATAAGTGCTAAAAAATAGGTCGCGCTTGCCATGGACGAAGTCGGGTTGCTGCACTAACGTCCCCTCCAAACCCAGTGAATCCTGATCACAGGTGCGAGGTACTTTCATGGATTATCACAGCCCCGCCAGTTTTGCCGAAGCGTCGGCGCTGGCAGTGAATGCAACGGGCATCACCCGCTTTCTTGCAGGCGGTACCGATGTATTGGTGCAGCTACGCTCAGAATTGGTCACGCCTGATACGCTGATCGATATCAAGAAAATCAACGGCGTACACGACATCTCCCGCAATTCCGACGGCAGCTGGACACTGGGTGTTGCGGCAACCGGCGCCGAGATGAGCGAGCACCCCGAACTCAGTCGCGATTGGCCCGGAGTGGTCGAGGCGATGGACCTGATTGGTTCGACTCAGGTGCAGGGGCGCGCGACGCTTACCGGCAATCTGTGTAACGGCTCTCCTGCAGCTGATTCCGTGCCTGCCATGGTGGCGGCTGGTGTGACAGTGTCGGTCACCGGGCCAGATGGAACCCGCGATGTAGCGGTTGAGGATATCCCGACTGGCCCAGGCAAAACCTCACTGGCTAAGGGTGAGGTGATTTCGTCGGTCAATATTCCTGCGCGAGGTCACAATGGCGGGGATGCCTACCTGCGCTTCATACCACGCACCGAGATGGACATCGCCGTGGTCGGCGTTGGTGTGAGCCTGCGACTGGATGGCGACACCATCACCGAGGCCCGGGTGTCACTTGGGGCCGTCGCGCCTACCGTTCTGCTGGTTGAAGATGCGGCACGCGCTATTATCGGCACATCGCTGGATGATGCCGCACTTGATGCATTGGCTGCAGCCGCATCTGTTGCGTGTAACCCGATTGACGACAAACGCGGCACGATTGAATTCCGCACCGAGGTCGCTGGTGTGTTGGCCAAGCGCACCGCCAAGATCGCCTATGCCCGCGCGAAGGGAGAATGAGCCATGAGCAAATTCCACGTCACCACCACCGTAAACGGGGATGAGGTTGAATATCTCTGCGACCCGCGTGAAACCCTGCTGGATTGTCTGCGCGACAAGCTGAATCTGACCGGTGCGAAAGAAGGCTGCGGCACCGGCGATTGCGGGGCCTGTTCTGTTACTGTCGATGGGCGTTTGGTCTGTTCCTGCCTGATGCTGGGTGTCGAGGCCGAAGGCAAGCAGATCGAAACCGTCGAGGGGATGGCCGAAGGCGATGTTCTGCACCCGCTGCAGAAGAAGTTTATCGAATACGCCGCCCTGCAATGTGGTGTCTGCACCCCAGGTGTACTGGTTGCCGCGAAGTCCTTGCTTGAGAAGAACCCCGACCCAACCGAGGAAGAGGCACGATACTGGTTGGCAGGCAATCTTTGCCGCTGCACCGGGTACGACAAGATCATTCGCGCCGTGATGGATACGGCGGCAGAGCTGCGGGAGGCTTCGTAATGGCACTCGACGATCGCAAATCGGTTTTCAGTTTTGTTGGAACCCGTCCGGACCGCCCGGATGGGTTGGACAAGGTTACGGGGCGTGCCAAGTTCGGGGCGGATATGTCCGCGCCGGGTATGCTCCACGGCGCGATCCTGCGCTCGCCTCACGCACATGCGCGGATCGTTAAGATCGATGCGTCAAAGGCCGAAGCGCTCAAGGATGTGAAGGCCGTTGTCACGCGTGCGGATTTCGCGGATGTCCCGTTCAAGCCCGGACTGGAAGGTGAATTCTATAACGTGCTTGAAAACGTTATGGCCGGTGAAAAAGCGCTTTATGACGGCCACGCGATAGCAGCCGTGGCCGCAACCTCGGCGTTGGCTGCACGAGACGCGTTGAAACTGATCGAGGTGGAGTATGAAGTCCTGCCTCATGTCACAGATGTCGACAAGGCAATGGCCTCGGATGCACCGGTAATCCGTGAAGGCGCGGCGGACTATTCGGTTCCCGAGGGGATGCATCCGAACGTCGTACGCTATCACGAAAGTGGCCATGGCGATGTCGAAGCTGGTTTTGCCGAGGCTGATCTGGTCATCGAAGACAGTTTCACCACCGAGGCAACCCATCAGGGCTATATCGAGCCTCATGCCTGCCTCGCTTCGCTGGGTTCTGATGGCAAAGGTGAGTTGTGGTGCACCACACAAGGCCATTGGATCGCCCAGAAGACCTGCGCCGCACTGCTGGGGATCGAGACCTCTCAGTTGCGGGTGACCGCGTCCGAGATCGGTGGCGGGTTCGGCGGCAAGACCACGGTGTTTATCGAACCAGTCGCACTGGCGCTGAGCCGCAAAGCCAATCGCCCGGTCAAGCTGGTTATGAACCGGTCAGAGGTGTTCCGGGCCACAGGGCCGACCTCATCCGCGTCGATGGATATCAAGATCGGCATGAAGAAGGACGGCACGATCACGGCGGCAGAAGGCGTCTTCCGCCTGCAGGGCGGGGCGTTCCCCGGCGCACCGGGCGACATGACCGCCATGTGCGCCTTTGCGCCTTATGACCTGACCAACGTCCGGCAGGTGGGTTATGATGTAATGGCCAACCGTCCGAAACAGGCCGCCTATCGCGCACCCGGCGCACCCATGGGTGCGTTTGCTGTGGAATCCGTTCTGGATGAGTTGTGCAATAGGTTGGGCCTCGACCCTGTTGATGTTCGCCTGAAGAACGCTGCGGCCGAGGGCTCCAAGGCCAGTTATGGCCCCACCTATGAACGCATCGGCCTCGTCGAAACGCTTGAGGCTGCCAAGGCACATCCGCATTATTCGGCCCCGCTGAAACCGGGTCAGGGGCGCGGGATCTCATGCGGATTCTGGTTCAATCATGGTGGTGAAACCAGTGTCTCACTCGCCCTGTCCGAGGACGGCTCGGCGCAGGTCATGGTCGGCACACCCGATATCGGCGGTTCCCGTGCGTCGATGGCTCTGATGGCAGCTGAGGTGCTGGGTATCCCATATGAGAACATCCGAGTCACCGTCGCTGACACGGCATCGCTGGGCTACAACGACGTGAGCCATGGCAGCCGCGTGACCTATGCTTCGGGTCTTGCGACCATCAAAGCGGCGCGCCATGCGGTCGAGCAGCTATGCGCCCGCGCCGCGGCCAGCTGGGGAATTCCGGCTGATGCGGTGAAATGGGAGAACGGCTGTGCCGTGCCCTCAGGACCCAATGCCGGAGACTTCGACCCGCGCCCGCTGGCCGATATCACCGCCCATATGGGCGCGACCGGCGGTCCGATTTCGGGCCATTTCGAGGCTACGCCGGAAGGTGCTGGCGTATCGTTCGGGACCCATATCGTCGATGCCGAGGTCGATCCGGAGACCGGCAAGACCTCGATCACCCGCTACACGGTCATTCAGGATGCGGGCAAGGCCATCCACCCTACATATGTGGAGGGCCAGTATCAGGGCGGAGCCGCGCAGGGTATCGGTTGGGCACTGAATGAGGAATATATCTATGGCGACGATGGCCGCCTGCAGAACTCGATCTTTCTCGATTACCGCATCCCGGTTGCCAGTGACTTGCCGATGATCGATACCGTGATCGTTGAAGTGCCGAACCCTGGCCATCCGTTTGGTGTACGTGGTGTGGGAGAGACCGGTATCGTGCCCCCCCTGGCTGCCATTGCCAACGCAGTCTCCAACGCGGCGGGCGTACGCATGCGGCAATTGCCGATGTCGCCACCCCGCATTCTGGCTGCGCTCAAGGACAATGGTTGAGGTTCACCTCTGGTCCAGCCTCCGGTCTCTGACCGGGGGCCAGCAGGTGGTTGAAGTTGAAGCCACAACAACCGGGGAATTGTTGCGAGAACTGGTGCGTTTGCACCCCCGGTTGCAAGCTCCGATTGATGCCGGTGTGTCGGTCGCTGTTGACGGGCGCATCATTGCGACCGGGTTATCTGAACCAATTCCAGAAGGCGCTGAGGTTTATCTGATGCAGCGCCTTAGGGGCGGCTGAAGGCGAGAAGACGGGTCGAGTTCCACCTTCACGCAAAGTCATGCGATAGGATGAACGCGCTGCACTGTTCGGTCAGTTCCTGAAATCGCGATCGTTCTCGGATATACAGATATACCTGCCTCTTGTCGTGAAGGTCCGATATCGGTCGGAAAGTGACCGCTTCTGGCAGGAATTCAGCAACTGTTTGCGGCAATACCGTGATCCATTCACCGGTCCTAACCATATTTATCAGAGAATGCGTGTTATGAATTGTGATCTCAGCGCTTTGGATGGCGGTTCGGAAAGCCGTCGTCTGGATGACGTCGCAAAGAGTATTTCGAACGAATGGCGCTGTCGGGATGTCTGCGATGGTCAGCGGTCCTGCGCGCGTGATCAGAGGATGGTCCGAGGCAGCGACAAGTCCAAAAGAATCCTGAAACAGCGGAAGCGTCCGGACGCCGTTCAGCGGGTGGTGCCCCGAAGCGATGCCGATATCGGCCTGATCCTGCGCAATTGCATCCAGTACCTGCTGCGTATCGGAGTCGCGTAACTCGACCTTCACCCCCGGAAACGTTCGCGTCATATGGTCCAGAAGCGGCGGAAAGATCAACGCGCCGACTGATGGCACTGAAACAATCCGGATCAGCCCCTGCTCGGCCTGTGCTGCGGCTTCGATATTCTGAACAGTCTGATCGTACTGCCGTACTTGCCTTAAACCGAGGTCGAAAACCTGCTCACCCAGCGGTGAGAGTTGGCTCTTGCGCTCGCCTTCGAACAGCTTCTTGCCCAGATGATCTTCAAGTTGCTTCAGTGTCATTGAGACGGCCGATTGCGTGCGACCGAGGCGATCGGCAGCTTCGACCAGATTACCGGTCTGCGCTACCGTACAAAAGCAGCGCAACATTTCGATCTTGATTGCCAAGCTTCAATTTCCTTGAAGTTTGTTTAAGTTAATTGAGTTTGACTGATGTGCCTCAAAAAATCCATCCTGTGCCAAACGAATTCTGACTCTGGGGCGCATTGTGACCAAACTGAACCTGATTGCTGGCGAGTGGCTGGCGGGCGAAAGCGAAATTGAAAACCGCAACCCTTCTGACCTGACCGATCTGGTTGGTATGTTCACGCAGGCCAGCAGCGACCAACTTGAGGCGACGCTGGATCAGGCCCGCGTCGCGCAAGCGGAATGGGCTGCTTATGGCCTGGAGCGCAAGCAGACTGTCCTGAACGCAATCGGCAATGAGTTGATGGCGCGCGCCGAGGAATTGGGCACTTTGCTAAGCCGGGAAGAGGGCAAACCGCTGGCCGAAGGCAAGGGCGAGGTATACCGCGCAGGCCAGTTCTTCACCTACTACGCAGCAGAATGCCTGCGTCAGATCGGAGAGAACGCGGATTCCGTGCGCCCCGATATTGAAGTGGATGTGCGTCGCGAAGCAGTTGGCGTTGTCGCGATCATCAGCCCGTGGAACTTCCCAACCGCGACGGCTTCGTGGAAGATCGCGCCTGCGCTCTGCTATGGCAACGCGGTTGTCTGGAAGCCTGCCAACATCACCCCAGCTTCGGCTGTGGCCCTGACCGAGATCATCAAGCGTCAGGATATTCCCAAAGGATTGTTCAGCCTCGTTATGGGCTCTGGCCGCTCGATCGGGCAGCGCCTTGTTGAAAGCCCCAAGGTCAATGCAATCTCGTTCACCGGGTCGGTCCCAGTGGGTAAGGGCATTGCTGCCGCTGCCATTCAGAATCTGACTAAGGTTCAGATGGAAATGGGATCCAAGAACGCGCTGGCGGTTATGGACGATGCCGATCTGGATCTGGCGGTCTCGCTGGCGTTGGGCGGCGCGTTCGGTGGCACCGGTCAGAAATGCACGGCCTCGTCGCGGCTGGTGGTTCATGCAGGCATTCACGATGCATTTGTCGAGAAACTGGTTGCAGGCGCGCAGGCGATGAAGGTCGGCCATGCACTGGAAGAGGGCGTTCAGATGGGCCCCGTCGTCAGCCAACAACAACTAGGCGAGAACCTCGCTTATGTTGATCTGGGCAAATCCGAAGGCGCGGAACTGGCCTGCGGTGGTCAGCGCCTTGAGATGCAGCACGATGGCTTCTACATGTCGCCGGGGGTGTTTCTGAACACCACCAACGACATGCGTATCAACCGAGAGGAAATGTTCGCCCCTCTGACCAGTGTCATCAAGGTCGGCAGCTATGACGAGGCGCTGAGCGTGGTCAATGACACCAATTTTGGCCTCACTTCGGGCATTGTAACCAAATCTTTGGCACGTGCCACACACTTCCGCCGCAATGCACGCACGGGGGTTGTCACTGTCAATCTGCCCACTGCAGGTACTGACTACCATGTGCCCTTCGGTGGGCGAGGTGACAGCTCCTACGGTCCGCGTGAACAGGGCAAGGCAGCGGCGGAGTTCTACACCACCGTCAAAACCGCCTATATCAGTGCAGGCCCCGTCTGATGCTGATCGATGGCCTGCAATATGCCAACTGGTCGGAGAAGATTTTCCGCCAACTGCGCGAAGGGGGCGTGGACGCGATCCACGTCACCATCGCCTATCATGAGAACTTTCGCGAAACCGTTTTGAACTTTGAAAAATGGAATCGCTGGTTCGAGCAATACCCGAACTTGATCATGAAAGGCCGCTGGGCCAGCGACATCGACATCGCGCGCGAAACGGGCCGAACGGCGGTATTCTTCGGGTTCCAGAATCCCAGCCCAATTGAAGACGATATTGGTCTGGTAGAAATCCTGCACGATCTGGGCGCGCGCTTCATGCAGTTGACCTATAACAACCAGTCGCTGCTTGCGACCGGCTGTTATGAGGCCGAAGACACCGGCATCACCCGCATGGGCAAGCAGGTCATCAAAGAGATGAATCGCGTGGGGCTGGTGGTTGACATGAGTCATTCGGCAGATCGCTCGACCATCGAAGCAGCAGAGATATCTGAACTTCCCATCGCGATCACCCACGCAAACCCCCACGAATGGTCTCCGGCCCTGCGCAACAAGCGAGATGACGTGATCCGGGCGGTGACGGAAAAAAGTGGGATGCTGGGCTTTTCAGTCTATCCTCATCACCTGAAGGATAAGTCCGACTGCACGTTGGAAAGCTTTTGCGAAATGATCGCCCGCACCGCCGACAAGTATGGGGTACAGCATCTGGGGATTGGGACCGACCTGTGTCAGGACCAACCCGACAGCGTGGTCGAATGGATGCGCGTCGGGCGCTGGACGAAAGAGATTGACTTTGGTGAAGGCTCGGCCTCGGCGCCTGGTTTTCCCCCGATGCCGAACTGGTTCCGCGACAATCGTGACTTCGTCAATATCGAAGAAGGGTTGCGCGCCGTTGGCATGAATGCCGAGGAAACTGCCGGTATCATGGGGCGTAACTGGTACCGTTTCTTTGCAGATAACTTTGGGCCGCAAAAGCCATGAGCAGCACAAACCCAAATATCGAACGCCGCGATCCCGCCATGGTGATGCGCCTTTCGCGTCTGGGTTCGCTCCATCAATGCCGCCTCAGTTTTATGCGCCAGCTCACCCGCCGGATGGCCGCCGAGCAGTGGGAATTCTCGCGTCCCGTTTTTGATATCGACCACAAAGGCGTAGGTCATGCGGTCTATTCAGTACAAGGCCCTGACCACACCTATTCGCTGGTTGCCTTTGCCCACGACCTGCCGCCCGACCAACGCTCGGACCGGGTGATCGCCGAGGCCTGGGATGCCACGTTTACCCTGTTCGACGGTGTCCCAACGGCGGATGACATCGAGCGTCTGTCACAAAACGTGCCGTTGCAGGAGGCGGGCCGCGTGAGCGAAAGCGAGCTGTCGCTGTCGCGTGCCAACCGCTCGGTCCGGCTGTGGGCCCATGTGGTTGATCGCCTGGCGGCTGGTCAGCAACCGGATCTCGCACCGATATACAAGGTTGGTTACCTGATGCGGACAACGGCGGTTTATGGATCCGGCAAGTTTGGCGCAGCTGATCGGGAAAAGATCGCGGATCGCCCAGAAACCAACGGCCCGTTTCAGGCCGAGATGCTATCGGTTTACCTGACCCGTATTTTTGTGCGCGATCTTGTTCAGCACATGGCAGCCGCCAAGGGTGGCAGTCAAACCGCGCAATTGGATCCACGGATCGCCCGTTGGTTGGGTATCGGCAACTCGACCGGGCTGGGTATGGCGCCTTTCATCGTCAACCACCCGATCCTGTTCAACAATTGGATCATGGTGCGCGAAGAGGCCATTGCACGGGTCCGTTCCCTTGAAACGGCATCGGATGTCGAAGTTACCCAATTCCGCAACGTATTCGAACGCAGCAAACTGTCGATCTCGTGGTGGCAGTCTGAGCACCCGATCCAGATCGAAAAGCTTACAGCGTTGAACACTGATCTGCGCGCGATTTCTACGTTTCTCGACAAGACTGATCTGGCGGAAAACCAGCCTTGGGATCGTTTGATCCTGTGGTCTCAGACCGCGCTCAGCGAAGAAGGGCAGGAGTTGCTGGCATCACTGATCCTCGAACCATATGGCGATCTGGTTGACGGGCTGAGCAGTTGCATGGCCGACGGCAATAGTAGTGCATTTGCGATCAACGGCACGATGTCGGTAGAAAATGTGCGCGACCAGATCCGCAGCAGTTTTGGTTGGGCGATTGAAATGGACTGGGATTCCAGCGAACACTGCGCCCGGGCTTGGTATGTATCAGAGGAAAAGCTTGAACCCCGTCTGGGCGAACGGTTTGACGAACCGATCGCCGAGTATGAACAGCCACTCGCGCCGGCACGCGATGCGGCACTTGCCTACAAGGCTCTGGCGGATTGGTCAGATGAAGCGCCGATCGCCGAATTTCTGTTGCGACACCCCGAACACCGTCACACAGTACGCCGCGCTCAAATGAGTAGCGTCGCGCCCTATGGCGAAATCCGCGACAACACGATTGGCGCGAGTGTCCTGCCAATCGACATGTTGCGGGCCAAACTGTCGTTCTTTGGCGCCACTCACTTCGATCCGCGCTCGGATCGTTGGGTGCGCATCTGCATGTACGCGGGCGCTCCTTACCCCGAAGACCTGACGTCGGAAACCGCTGATCTATGGGTGTATCCGGAGCTTTCGCAATGAGTTTTTCCCTGAACGAGGTTGAAGCTACGGCCAAACGCGCAACGCGTGGTGCGGGATATGCGTGGGGTGTGGCGGAAGAGGCCGCGAAAGCGACACGCTGGCTCTGTGCGCAAGGTCTGGATGGTGTGACTGAGCTATCGCGGCTGCTGGAACATGGGTTTGCAAGTTCGATAGGCGATCATGTCCCGGCAGATTTGCAGGACGAATGGACGGGGGCCAGTGTTCTGTGTCCACTGATGACAGGGGCATTGTTGTCGGATCGTTCCGACCTGCTGCAATCTGGATCGATCAGGATTAGACATCTTGCGTCACCCTTGCTGTTGTTACCCTTCACTGCCTACGCTGCGCATAGCAAAAGCGCGATTGTTACCATTAGCTCCGGAGATTTCTCTGCCGTGACCGATGGTGTCCAGCTGTCACTAAAAAACAAGTACCCCAGCCAGGTAGACCTCATCGAGGTCGCATTGGGTGGCTCCTTGGCCAATCCGATCGCACAGCATACCCGGGCGACACCTGACCTGGCGGCTTGGAAGGCTCTCAATCGCCTAGCCCATCGTACTTTTGCCCCGGCAACTGAAGAATCCCGCATGCTCGGCGCAGGAGCAGGACTTTCCGACAATGACTGAGAAAGAGACCGATATGATCGAAACCCGCACCCTCTCGCTTGCTGAAATCGAAGACCTGTCTTTTCGGGCATTAGTGGCTGCGGGCACGAGCGAAGAAAACGCGCGCCCCTTGGCGGTTGCAACCGCCGCGACTGAGGCAGATGGAGTTGCCAGCCATGGTCTGGCCTATATCCCGATCTACTGCGAGCACGTTCAATGCGGCAAGGTGGACGGGAAGGCGAAGCCGGTTCTGGCGCAACCGCGCCCCGGTGTCTTAACCGTTGATGCGGCCACCGGGTTTGCGCATTCAGCTATTGATGTCGGGTTTGAGGCGCTGATCCCCGCCGCCCGTACGCAGGGGATTGCTGCACTTGCGATCCGAAACAGCTACAATTGTGGTGTATTGGGCTACCACACCTACCGGCTGGCACAGGCCGGATTGGTTGGCTTGGGCTTCACCAACGCTCCGGCGTCGATTGCGCCTTCCGGAGGGTCCAAACCTGTGGTGGGAACCAATCCGTTCTCGATTGCTGCACCGGGATCAGATGGGCAGCCCGCCCTTTTGATTGATCAGAGCGCCAGCACCATCGCCAAAAGTGAGGTGATGAAACACGCCCGCGAAGGCAAACCTATCCCGGTTGGTTGGGCGCTGGATCCCGATGGCAATGCAACGACTGATCCAAGTATCGGGCTCAAGGGATCGATGGCCCCTTCGGGTGGTTACAAGGGGGTAGGCGTGGCCCTGCTGACAGAGCTATTGGCCGCAGCTTTGACCGGCGCAACGCTTGGAATCCACGCATCTCCCTTTTCGGGAACTGCTGGCGGGCCTCCGAAGACGGGTCAGTTTTTCATCGCAATCGACGCTTCTGCGACGTCAGATGACGCATTTTCGTCCAGAATTGTCGATCTTGTCGAAGCGATCCGGTTTCAGGACGGCGCACATTTGCCCGGTGACGGTCGCCGGGCAAAGCGCTTGGCGGCAAAATCCGATGGTGTTGCGGTCAATGTAGCGACGCTTGCTAAAATTGAGGCTCTGCTGACGTAGGGCCTAGTGGCGAAAATCCAGGACGCCCGCCAATACTTTTCTGGAAATCAGGACACGTGCGAACAGGGAGGAAACACATGTCTATGAAGGAACCTTTTACCGATCTGGATATCAAACGATCTTCGGGTGGGTTCTATGAGGGTCACAGCGTCGAAATTGCCTTGCTCAGCAAGTCGATCATGGTCGCGCTGGTCATCTGGGCACTGGTCTGGCCTGCAAACGCAAACGGAGTTCTGGGCAGTCTGAATTCGCGCCTGCTGGAGGATTTCAACGCTTTCTACATCATCATCGTAGGTATTTTTGCCTTTTTCCTGTTTGTTGTCGCAGCGCTACCGCAAACCGGTAAACGGCTTATGGGCCCCGAAGGAGAAAAGCCGGAATTCTCGGATTTTTCATGGTTCTCGATGATGTTCGGCGCTGGTCTGGGTGTCGGCCTGATGGTTTTCGCTACTGCTGAACCTTTGGGTCTCTGGGGATCGAACCCGGTTGTCATCGCGGGTGATGTCGTCGGCAATAGCGAAGACGCGTTGCAGTCGGGATATCGCTATACCTTCCTGCATTATGGGTTTCACGCCTGGTCTATCTATGTGGTGACCGGTTTGTCGCTGGCCTACTACGCCTATACACGTGACATGCCCCTGACCATCCGCACGGCGCTGACACCCTTGTTTGGCAAGCTGATGAACGGTTTTCTGGGCCACGTCGTGGATGTGCTGGGCGTGGTGGCAACCATTCTGGGTGTGTCGGTCACCATCGGTTATGGCGTTTCGCAGTTCATCGACGGCCTTTATGCCATATCGGGTATGGAGTGGATGATGGACATCGGCGGTGAAGGCGAAGCCCCCGCACCAAGCACGGTCGGCTTGCTATCAGGTCTCATGGTGATCATGGGTCTGTCGATCATTTCAGCGGTCTCGGGCGTGGGTCGTGGCGTCAAGTATCTGTCTAACCTGAACCTCGTGCTGTCGCTTATCCTGTTGTTGGTCTTCGTGGTCTTCGGGTCGTTCCTTTTTGCCATGACCACCTATGCAACAGCATTTGTGGATTACATCCTGCACTTCATCTCGCTCAGCTTTGGTGCATTCAACCCTCAATCTGCGGCAGCGTTTGACGCAGCTTTGCCAAGTGAGGCTGCGCCGTTTGCCGACGCACTCTACAGCGGTGCGACCAATCCGTGGGGTTCGTTTGACGGGTTCAAATCCGGTCTTGAAGGTGACGCCGCAGCGCTGCCGGAATCGGTTCTTGCTTCGGCCTACGCCGCAGGTGATCCGGGTCGTCAGTTTGGCTGGCAGGCAGGCTGGACCACGTTCTACTGGGCTTGGTGGATCGCGTTCTCGCCTTTCGTCGGCCTGTTTCTTGCGCGCATCTCCAAGGGGCGCTCGGTTCGTGAGTTTATCGTCGGCTGCGTATTTGCACCAGCGCTGGTCTGTTTTGCATGGATGACCATTCTGGGTGGAACCGCGATTGATCTCGAACTGAATGGCACGGCCGAAGGCGCAATCATCGGCGCGTCGAACACCGCCAAGTTGTTCGTGACCTTGCAGGAAATGATCACTGGCGGGCTGCTGTCTGGTATCACCGTGATGTGCGTTGTGCTGATCATGACCTTCCTGGTTACGTCGGCAGACTCAGGTATTCTGGTGATGAACACCATCATGTCGGGCGGCGACCAAAATATCGGCAACAAGCACAAGATCGTTTGGGGCCTGATCCTCACAGCGGTGATTGGGGCTCTGATCCTTGCCGCGGGCGAGAATAACCCGATGGATGCGTTGCGGAACGCAATGATCATCGGTGCGCTGCCTTTCACCATGGTCATGGGGCTGATGTGCGTGGCTCTTGCCAAAGCGCTCTATCGCGATGGACTGCGACAAAAACAGGCCGCTCCGGCAGAATAAATCATGTGCCCGGGCGGTCGCGAAGTGACCGCCCGGCACCGTTCTGAGGCTCTGAGATCGGCCTGGTAACGCGACCAAGATGGAATGATCGACCTGAAATCCGCGCAATATTCGACAGATTTCTGCTACGGCGATCAGAGGGTAACGAAGCTTCAAATTGTTGGTGTGGCGGCGCAGCAGCCTTTTACGTCAACAGCACTATCAGCGCTCTGAAAGTGGCCAGCCGTCAGGTCACATCCGGCGTTTTCCTTACCGCATTGACCGTTTAATCATAAATCGCATCACGCGGCCCGTCGTGCCCTGCGCTGCTGCTGTAGCCACCATCGGTGAGGATGATCGAAAGGCTATTCACCCTCTGACCGGGCAACACCGCCATAGTTTGCTTTGCAGGTTATTTTACCTCTATGACCTTCCGTGACAGCACGGCTTTGTTTGCCAGATCGAGGAAACGGATCTCATAAATTCCGGGCTCGTCAGGCACTTTGATCGAAAGGGGTGGAGCTTCGGTGATTTTCTCTGCCGAAATCCAGGTGAAGATCGCCTGATCACCGCGTGCCAACGTGATCCGTTGATCCGCACTTTCACTTTCCACACTCCAACTCACTTCAATCGTCGATCCTGGAGAGGCAGTATCTGGTGCTGTAAGATCACCACCAGTGTTCAGTTTTGCATCGGCCGCCAAGACTTCAACCTCTTGACGGGCAAGCACGCGGTTACCCTCTCGCAGCATATAACGCACTTCATAAAGACCCGTCTCCTCCGGCGCCTTCATGTCATGTTCGCCCCTATCTCGGACCTGTGAATATTGCCCGTAGGTATCATCCGACGTGCCGAAGGGTACCAGATTGACATAGTCGCTGCCGTTGACTGTGCCGGTCCACGTCACCCTGAGTTCTTCTCCGGCACGCACCTCAGATGGTGCGGCGATCGTAACCTCTGGTTCGGTCACCTCGACTGTCACTGCTGTAACCGTTTTCGAACCCTCACGCAGTAGGTAACGGATCTCGTACATTCCCGGCTCAGACGGCGCTTGAAGACCGCCACTGCTGTTGTCGCGAACGACTAGGTAATTGCCGTAGACGCCGTCATCCGTGCCAAGCGGTACGATGTTGATGTAGTCCTGCGCGCTGACAGTGCCTGTCCAGGATACTTCGAATTTACTGCCTGCTAGAACCGTGTCTGGTGCGGCGATTGTTACCTCTGGGTCAGTGATCTCAATCGTTGCAGTTGCAAGCGTTTTCGCACCTTCACGCAGGATGTATCGCAATTCGTACAATCCTGGCTCAGCTTGGGCGGTTAGCGTGCCTGTGCCTTTGTCCCGTACAACTTGGTAGTTGCCATAGACACCCTCGTCAGACCCGGCGGGGACGATGGCAATGTAGTCCTGCACATCAACTGTGCCGGTCCAAGACACCTCGAACTTTTCGCCCGTGACAACCTTCGCAGGACCGGTGATTGTGACTTCGGCCGCTGTAACCTCCATTGCTTCGCTCGCTAGTGTTTTGTTGCCCTCGCGCAGTACATATCGCACTTCATACATACCTGTTTCCGCAGGTGCCTTGAGCACACCCTTGTTGGTGTCGCGCACGGTGATGTAGTTGCCATACACGCCTTCGTCTGCGCCCATCGGAACGATAGTAATATAATCCCCTTTACTGATCGCACGGGACCAACTCACATCGAACTTGGCGCCTGTGAGCGCTGCCTCCGAAACTTGTAGCGTGATTTGCGGCTCGCTCACTTCGATCTGGCGAGTTGCAACGGTGCTTTTGTTTATGTTCAAGATATAACGAACTTCATATAGGCCCGGATCCGCAGGCGCGACCAACGCGGTTTTTGATTTTTTGCCAACAGCTTGGTAGTTTCCGAAGGTTCCGGCATCAGAACCCAAAGGTACAATGGAAACATAGTCCCGTTGATTAATCGTCGGCGTCCATTCAACATCGAACCGTGCACCGGTTTCAACCGTTTCGGGCGTGGTAAGTTCGACTTCGGCCTTGGTGACCTCCAAAGTTTTCTGACCCAGTACTTTCTTGGTCTGATTATGCAAATAGCGCACCTCGTAGAGACCTTCGTCGCCGGGTGTCACCACTGTGACCTCGGTTGCGTTTCCAATTCTTACGTAGGTGCCAAAGACATTTGCATCCGAGCCTGCCGGAACGACATTGATGTAATCGCCTTCCTCCACAGTTGGGGTCCAGGTCACATCCATGTCCGAACCAGCCACCGAAGTATCTGGACCATCGACAACGACAGCCGGAGCTGCAGGTTCTGGTTCCTGCTCTGGTACGGTTTCGGCAACCGCAGTGCTGACAGCACTCAATGCTGCGCCCAGTTCGGTTGCATTTGTGGCGGTGATGTACTGGCCACCTGTGTTCTCAGCGATGCAGGACAATGAACTGGCGTCCTCTTCACTGCTCAGGCCAAAGCCCACGACATGGGCCGTGAAACCCACGCCACCCTGTTCTAAAGCGGTTGCCAGAGCACATGGGTCGCGCTCGCAACTTTCCAATCCGTCGGAGATCAAAACTACCGTCGCCGGTTGATCCATGTAGGACAGCGCTCGGGCTGCTTGCTCTACCGCGTCCGTCAAAGGCGTCTTTCCGGTGGGCGTTACCCCGTTGATGCGTTCCAGAATGGCTGCGCGTGAATCCGCCCCGGGTTCAATAAGCACTTCGATATCACCGCAATCCCCCCGGCGACGATGGCCGTACGCCATCAAGCCAACGTTGCGGTCATCTACCCATTCACCTAAGAGATTATCCATGACCCCACGGGCGATCTCGATCTTAGCGGCACCATCAATCTGCCCCCACATGGAATTGGAGCCGTCAAAGACCACCATTACATTTTCATCACTCCAGGCTGCGGACCCGATAGAAACCGAAGCGCATAAGAAAACACCTTTGAGAATGCGACTACGCATCGGACACCTCCAGAAACTGCTTGTTTGTAATGATGAGCAGTAAACCATGGTCTGGTGTCCATCGCCAATACTTCAATAACCGCAAGCAGACCCGGAGGATCCGATCCGGAGCCAAAGCCGACACTTATGAAGCGTCGAGTGTCGCGATATAATGAGACGTTCGCCGGGCGCAGTTGTATCGGGTGCGTTCAAATCTAGAAGCCAATCGCGCGCTGAAAATCACCTGCCAATAGACTGGTTAGCTACCGGTTGACCGGTTCCGTAAGTCAAGCGTGCGTAGGCCTGTGGTGTCAGGGGCTGACGGGTAGCAAATCCTTAAACTAAGGGGATCTTCGTAGAAAATTTGCATTAGGGGAATTTGCTAAACAAGGAAGCGGTAAGCCTTTATCATACAGAAATTATCAGCGCCGGAAGAAACCGTTCCGGCGCTGAATGGGTTTCAGTAAAACTCGACCCCGCTGGTGTTCATCGGCAATTGGGTGATGCGCGGTCCGTGTTGTGCGATGGCATTCGCCAGTGCCGGGGCGGACGGCGGTGTACCCGGTTCACCTACACCAGTCGGAGGCTCCGCTGAGGCAACGATGTGAACGTCGATCGCTGCAATGTCGCCGATGCGCAAAGGCTCATAATCAGGGAAATTCGACTGATCCACCGCGCCTTCGGTCAGAGTAATCTCATCGCGCATTACATGGCCGATACCATAGCCGATGCCTCCCTCCATCTGAGCCTTGATGACATCCGGGTTCACCGCAAGACCGCAGTCCACCGCGCAGGTGACCTTTTCGATCCTGACGCTATCCTCGGCCGTGCCAGAAATCTCGACAACTTCGGCGGCGTAGCTGCCAAAGCTCTTGTGGACGGCGATCCCCTGACTGCGGCCTTCGGGTGCATTGCCCCAATTGCCTTTTTCGGCGGCGAGTTTAAGCACAACCGCAAGTCGATCCTGATCCTTACCACCGCCCTGCAGAAGCGCCATTCGGAATTCCACCGGGTCGCGGCCTGTAACCTGCGCGGCCTCATCAATCATGCTTTCCATCACATAAGCCGTGTGGGTATGTCCGACTGACCGCCACCAAAGAACTGTCGTGGCTTTCGCCACGTCGGACAAACCGATGAACTGACCCGGGATCTGATAGGGGTTTTCAGTAACGCCCTCGACTGAGCTGTGATCGACCCCGTCATGCACCAGCATCGGTTCAAAGGCGGTTCCCTTAATGATCGACTGCGCAGCGATCCGGTGATCCCAACCAGCGATGTTACCTTCCCCGTCCAGCCCAACGCGGACGCGATGTGCCACCGCCGGTCTGTAGTATCCGCCAGTGATGTCATCCTCGCGCGACCAGACCAGTTTCACAGGACGCGAGCGATCAGTCATGGCAAAGGCCAGCGCGGCTTCGACCTGATAATCCGCAGTGGGTGTTGCCCGCCGTCCGAACGATCCGCCCGCGAACATCGTGTTGATGCGGATTTTTTCCATCGGTAACTGGAAGATTTCCGCCATCGCCATGTGCGGGCCCGTGGGCATCTGCGCGCCGTCATGCAGGGTGACGCCACCATCCTGATCCGCCTCTATGGTACAGGTTAGCGGCTCCATCGGGGCATGCGCCAGCAACGGAAAATAGAAGGTCTGCTCGACCACCTTCGCTGCCGCGTCGATCAATGCGGTGGTCGCGTTCTGATCCGCACCGGTTACGTTGTACTGCGGATCGGTATTGACGGCATCAATCAACTCGTCGCGAATCTGATCGGAGCTTCGGTTCTCAGCGGCCGAGAAATCCCAGTCCACCGAGATGGTTTCACGCGCCTGAAGCGCGGACCAGGTGTCTTCGGCATAGACCGCCACACCGGCTTTGTTGGGCAAAACAGCTGCGCGAATGTACCCTTTCAAACCCTTGGCCTCTGTGTCATCGAAGTCCACGGCGACTCCGCCCATGCGCGGGCTGCGGGCGATGACCACGACCATCTGGTTTGGCAGGTGCAGGTCCATCGCGAATTTCGCGGTGCCATTTGATTTGGACGGTGAATCCTTGCGGCGGACCAACGGGTTGCCGATCAGACGAAACTCGCTTGCATCCTTGAGGCGCGGTTCTGCCGGAGCCTGCAGTTGGGCAGCGGCCCCTACGAAATCGCTCAACGGCGCAGAACGTCCGACCCCTTTGATTACACTGTCCTCAATCACCAATGTATCCGGTGCGACACCCCAATCCTGCGCTGCGGCGGCAATCAGCATCTCGCGCGCAGCAGCACCTGCCTGCCTGTATTGCAGGAAAGAGTTGGCCATCGCGGTGGACCCGCCGGTACCCTGAATCGACCCGAAGGCCAGATTGTTGTAACTTGACGGATCAGAAGGAGCGAATTCGTACTGGATATCCTCCATCGAGACACCCAGTTCTTCGGCAATCAGCGTGGTTAGGCCTGTGGCCGGACCCTGGCCTTTTTCGAAATGCTTGACGATAGCTGTTACGGTACCATCAGCGTCGATTTTGACGAAGGGGTTGAGTTGCGCGGGCGCAGACCCGGCGGCGAGCGATCCGTTCGGGCGGGTGCCAACATAGAGAACGGTGGCGGCTGCGGCAGCGCCCTTTAGGAATCCGCGGCGGGATGGGTTGAGTGTCATTTCAGGCCTCCATGATTTCGGATGCGCGCTGAATAGCAGCGCGGATGCGCTGGTAGGTGGCGCAGCGGCAGGCGTTGCCGTTCATGTAATCGTCGATTTCCTCGGTGGTTGGTTTGAGGTTCTCGCTCAGCAAACCAACGGCGGACATGATCTGCCCCGACTGGCAGTACCCGCATTGTACGACGTCGAGCTCGACCCAGGCCGCCTGAACCGCTGCCGATACGTTGGAATTCAATCCTTCGATCGTGGTGACCTCGGATCCTTCCAAATCTTCGATATAGGTCTGGCAGGAGCGCACCGGCTCTCCGTCCAGATGCACGGTGCAGGCCCCGCAAGAGGCCACGCCGCAGCCGAATTTGGTGCCGGTCAGTTTAAGTTCATCCCGGATCACCCACAAAAGCGGAGTTCCGGCCTCGGCTTCGACAGAATGTGTCTGGCCGTTGAGTTTCAGAGATATTGCCACGGTTTTGGGCCTCCCTTTTGGCTGATTGTTTTGGCTCAGGATTGTTCGTGTTTTGCGAAAGCATCCGCGAAATCGGGATGCCAGCGCGACAATGCGGGACGATTTTGAAGGATGTCGCCCAATGCCCATTCAATCCGCAATCTGTCGCGTTCGGGCGTTACGTCATTGTCAGGGCACAGAATGTAGAAATCTCCCGCAGACATGCGATCGATCAGATGATCGACAGTCTGATCCGAAGTCCATGCCGAGGTCGGCTTTTCGGGGATATGACGGGCGACCATGCCCGTATAGGTGAAACCCGGTACAAAAAGATGCGCTGAGATTCGGGCATTGGCTTCGCGAAGGTCGTGGGCCAGCATCTCGGTCAGGACTTTAACCCCGGCTTTTGATACGTTGTAGGCCGGGTTGCCGGGTGGCGTGGTGATCCCCTGTTTTGATCCAGTGTTGATCACGACGCCGGGTCGGTTTGCGTCGACCATACGGGGTAGAAAAGCCTGAATGCCATTGATCACGCCAAAAAGGTTGACCTCGATTGTTGCCCGCCAGGCGTCGGGGTTGGTCCAGCTTCCGCTGGGTTGACCGATACCCGCGTTGTTCATCAAAACCGCGACCTCACCTGCGGCAAAGGCCGCGTTCGCCAGTGCATCAACCGCTGTCGCGTCACTGACATCGGTGGGAACGGACAGAACCGTTGCGCCCTCGGAGGCCAGTTCGGTAATCCGGGCGGCGGCATTGTCCAGCGCCTCGCCCGGCAGATCGGCCAGAACCACGCCCAGCCCGGCCTTGGCAAATCGCTCCGCGGCCGCCAGACCAACCCCGCTTGCGGCACCGGTTACGACAGCCAGCCCACCGTTTTCGAGGGTGTGTTCATACATATGGCGTCCTCCCAACCAGGGGCTAAAGCCCCATGTTTTGCTTCATTGCAGAAATGAAGGTCTCATCGTCCTGCGCCTTGCGCGCATCGAGCAGCGCTTCGGCATCCGCACCCGCGCGATATCGCAGTTGGTTGCTGCCATCCGTCGCTGCGTTCCAGATCACATCGGCCACCAAATCCGGCTCGGACGGCGAAGCAGCATAGGTTCCCATGGCCGCCTGCATTCCTGCCACAGTCGGCAGATATTCAGCCATCGTCTCATCCACCACGAATTCGAACGACCTTCCGCCAAAATCCGTATTGATCATGCCGGGCTCGACGATTTTGACCTTCACACCAAAGGGCTCAAGTTCGAAATGTAGCGCTTCGGAGAGGCCTTCCAAGGCGAATTTTGTACCGTGATAAAGAGTGCCCAGCGGGAAGGTCATCTGGCCGCCGATCGAAGAGATATTGACGATGGTGCCTGACTTACGGGCGCGAAAATGAGGCAGCACCTCTTTAGTCACTGCCAGCAACCCGATCACGTTGGTGTCGAACTGTCGTTCGACCTGTGCCATCGAAAACGCCTCCAACGGGCCATAGGCCCCGTAGCCTGCGTTATTCAGAAGTACGTCAATGCCGCCAAATCTCGCGATCCCTTCGGCAACGGCTGCCGTGATCGTGTCGGACTTGGTTACGTCCAACGCCGCGACCATTGCATTTTCGGCGGCTTCGAATTCCTGACCATCATCCGGATTACGCATCGTTGCAATAACGTTCCAGCCCCTTGACAGAAAATGCCGGGCCGTCGCTTTGCCGATGCCTGAAGAGGCGCCGGTAATGAATATGGTCTGTGACATGAGGAACTCCCGCTGCGCTTGTGCCTACAAACTAGCAACGGGGCGGTAACCGTCCTTGCCTTATCCTCCGAATGATCTGCCTAATCCTCCAGATGTGCGGGTTTTTGAGTTCATCAACCGTACAGTCCCGCCTATAATTGCACGACAACGGGAGGCCAGCCGATGATACCGCAAGATTTGGTGAGCGATGTTTTTGACCACGTGAAAGCGCAAGGCGCCTTGGGAACCGGGTGCGAGACGGGCATCGAGGGGCTCTATGCCTTTGGCAATCTGGGAACGACGGCTTGCTCAGCAGCTTTTTACGAACCCATCATGTGTTTGGTGCTTCGGGGTGCGAAAGAAGCACATATGGGCGGGCGCGTGGTCCGCTATTGTGCAGGCGACACCCTGATTGTCAGCCATGCGGTTCCGGTAGATGCAGCTGTAATACAGTCCAGCCCCGAATCTCCGTATACTTCCCTTGCCCTACGGTTGGATCTGGCCTTAGCACGCAGCCTGTGTGATGAAATCGGCGAAATGGAAGAAGCGGACCGTAATCTGCACTCACTGGATGTGGCGGCCAGTGACGCCGCTTTGGTCGACGCGGTGGCCCGGCTATATCGACTGTCGCGCGATCCGGTTGAGGCACAAGCGTTGGCCCCACTGGTGTTAAGGGAAATTCATTTCCGCCTGCTGCGGGCTCGACATGGAGGCATGTTGCGCCAACTGCTACGGCACGAAAGTCCGGCCAGTCGGATATCCAAGGCCATTGCCCTGATCCGCAGCGATTTTCGCAGGCCTATTCCGGTTGCGGATTTGGCGACCGAATCCGGGATGAGCCCATCAGCCTTCCATGAACATTTTAAATCAGTGACTTCCACGACGCCGCTGCAATACCAAAAAGAACTGCGCCTTCTGGAAGCTCGGCGGTTATTGATGACCGGCGCTCAATCCGTGGCGTCGACGGCTTTCGAGGTCGGATATGAAAGCCCAACCCAATTCAGCAGAGAGTATTCTCGCAAATTCGGCCTATCCCCGAGTGACGAAAAATCGGCCTCGCCGCTCATAGCCGTTTAGCGGTTGTCTTAGTACTTGAACCCCGCAACTGGTAGTATCAGTCTCGGTCTGGCGGAGGGCTCTTGGCCTGTCTGTATGTACTGGTCGATCAGTTTCATTGGCTGCGCACCGAGAATAATAGCAATTGCTAGCTGGTTGAAACAAATACTGCGGGTACAAACAGAGAAGGGCCGCACGCCGCCCATTCTATGGAAATCCAATGCGATATCGGTAGCATAAGTAGTACATGCCGTAAGATGGCATTTGTCAAAATGCCTGTCTAAAACTTTCCGGTATAACGTATGTAGTCATTCTGTGTACCGGGGAGTGCTTCCAGAATCCGCTTCTGGTCTGATGCCAGTCATTGTGCATGCGTCGCCGGAGCGGTCTAAAGGTGAAACTCCCTTCTTGCGGCGGCCCGTGATAAGCAAAACTGCTTAAGAACGCGCTGATCTTTTGCGAGTCACTGTGCCATCCCACACCGGCAACACCTTTTATGACTTTGCAATCCGGATCCGCCACATGCGTGAATCGCTTTTTCTGCCGTTCGAGCAGCATATCGTGATCAACAAAGCGAAGGTGAAAGTTGTACAACGCATTAGACAAATGGAGTTGAGGATGATCTGAAAAGTGCTGCCCCAGACTCCATCTGATTGGAGTGCGGATTATGCTCGGTTTACAGCACCATGTGTTGATGCGTCTAAGTGACTTTTGCGAGGGTACTGCTTGATGTGGGTTTAATGGCGCCTCCAAGTCGAGGCGATGTACTACTTCGATTGCGAATGGTGATATGACAGGCGCATCCGTCTGTTCAATCAAATATGCTATTGGGTCGTGCCCAACCTCTGGATCAAGAACAATTAACTCATCCACGTCACCGCCAATAACCAAGTCGAAACGAGCAGTTGGGCGATACGGCCGACGGCGTCGATCCGACAGCCGAGAAGCATAAAAAAGCCGCAGAAGAGATCATAGTTGAAAGAGCTTTCAACAAGTTCTTTGACGCAAGACCTGTTTTGGGAAAGACGACGATAGATAACTTTTCGCGCACGGGATTCATCTACCTCAAACCGTGGGCAAAGAAGCCAATCAATGAAATCAAACGGCAGATGGTTCTAAAAAAGCACCAAGAGATGTCTCGCAAAAACGGCAAAGTTACTGCCAAGGACTCGTTCCACCACTTCCGCTCGGTCTACAACTTTATTGCCGCAACGGAAGACAACCTGCCACCAAATCCAGTCAGCATTCTTAGCCAAGCAAGGGTATGGAACAAGGAGCGTCGGCATCAAACAATCATCGAGGCCAAATAACTTCACGATTGTTAGGACGCCGTTTTATCGTTAGCGGCTTATACGCGGATTCAGACGATCTGGACAAAGCAGAGGAAAGGATTGACGAAGTCACCGCATGGGCTTTGCACGCGTCAGAAAACGTTGCGACCTATTCGTTGGAAGAAATGCATGAGCTGTGTCACTTCGCTATTGGCGAACCTAAAAAGCTATATACACAGAGACACAACTGGGTGTTGCTGACAAACATATTGAAAACTCGCGCAGCTTGAGATGCTTCAACCCCTGTTGGCAAACCCCTCCCGGGGTATAGACCAAATTTGCACCGAAAGCCGGTGTGCCAGTTGCGAAGAAAAATGCGCGGATGACGAACTTTTGAAGCTCGTTAGACCGAACCTCCTTTCGCGACCCTTGCCTTGTGTACCGCAAGACTGTTCTCAAACGTAGTTATGTTATTCCGGTTTTCCTCAAAGCGCCTTTTGAAATCAAGATATTCGGGGCAGCGTTTACCGTTGTCGCGACAATCAATCATTAGCTCTTCGCCGATCTGATATTCCCTCGTCAGCCGTTCGTTTGTACCTGTACAGGCTGCGAGTGCAAAAGGGATTATGATGGACGTAGTTCTCAACATTGCATTCTCCAAATTGGGTTTTTCATTTATTCGCCCAGTGCCAGGGCCTAATAAATACGGGGCTTGGAGGAAATTGGCGCAAAGAAGCAAATAAAAGAAGCAACTTGTTCAAACGCATAGGAGGAATCTACCAAGCCGCATTTGGGCTCTCCAACGTATCCGACAAAGAGTGCCGAATTATGAAGAGTTAATCTAGACCTTCGTCTTGCCTGGCATCAAAGTCCGAAACACGGGACGAAGGGTGAATCAGCTATGACTGTGCTAGTGTCCGCTTTCGGCGCGGACCGTGCAACAAAAACCGCTTCGGTTGACCTTGCAGGGTCGATCAACAGGAGATTGACTAAAGTAGATACGCTTCCAACCAAATTTGGTGCTAAACTAAGAGGTGCAAGCGCTGAGTGTCATAGGTCAGCAATCTCCTCGAGAAGTCGAGATTGTAGTCACGCAGAAACTGTTGTTGGTGAAAATGCTGACAAAATAGGATACCTGTTAGTCATAGTTTTGAGTTTTGGGAGGAGTGAGTGCACTCACGGTTGGAGAAAGTGGACGAGAAGTGGGGAGCCCGCTATCTATTATCATTTTGCCTTCCGTTTCTCCTTGCCGGTTGCTTTGAAAAAGAGGTGGATCAAGCCAAAGCTGCCGCGCCGAAGGTTATCATCGGACAGGCAACGAAGGCAGAAGTGCCACTTTTTCTCGAATTGACCGGACGAACCGAGTCACCCAACGCCGTGTCTGTTCGATCTCGTGTCGATGGTCACGTTGAATCCCGCTTTTTCAAAGAGGGTACAGATATTGTCAAAGGCGATACCCTGTTCGCAATAGACCAACGTCCATACGCAACTGAGCTAAGGCGCCTCAAGGGCGAACGAGACAAAAATCAGGCTGGATACGAGTTCGCAACTCGGGAGAAAGAGCGGTTTTCCGCTCTGGCGAGTGACGGAGCTGTCGCTCAGGAAAAACTGGACAAGTCGACCACTGACGCGGCACAAGCCAAAGGTGATCTCGACAGTAGCCAGGGCGCGGTGGATTCGGCACAGGTCAACCTTGATTACGCTACAGTGTCAGCTCCAATAAGCGGGCGTATCGGGCGTGTTTATCAGGATGTTGGCAACGTCGTTTCGGCAAACGACACTGTCCTGACGGAACTGGTCCAAATGGATCCGCTGTATGTTTATGTAAGCCCAAGCGAAACGCAATTTCTGGAATTGGAAAAATACAGGTCGGCAAATCCAGATCTGAAAGTGGCAATAACGCTGGTCGACGGTAGCGTGCATCCGTACTCAGGTTCACTCGACTTTTCAGAACCGGGTATTGATCCTACAACGGGTACCATTGCTGTGCGTGCCGTGTTTCCTAATCCCGAAAAAACGCTGCGCCCCGGTCAATATGCTAGAGTGAACATCCAGCTTACCGAGCAGTCTGGCCTGGTAACTGTGCCCTCTGAAGCCGTTGCACAGGATCAAGCCGGTTTCTTTGTTTTTGTCGTGGACAAAAACGACAAAGCCGAAATGCGCCGGGTAACTGTTGGCCGCGCCTATGAAGGTCGCCGCATCGTCGTGACAGGACTTAAAGTCGGTGAAAGGGTGGTCGTGCAGGGTCAACAACGCGTGCGATCAGGTATGGCCGTGGAGGTCAAAAAACCATCCACCGACTCGGATGCTAAAAAGGCTGATGGCTGAATGCTGAGCCGGTTCTTCATCCTCAGGCCTGTCTTCGCTTCGGTGATCGCACTGGTCATCGTGATTGCCGGGTTGATTTCAATACCGCTGCTTCCCGTGGGTGAGTTTCCGGAAGTTGTACCCCCGACTGTTGTTGTCAGCGCAACGTACACAGGTGGCAGCGCGGAAGTCGTCGAAGAGGCGGTGACCATTCCCCTTGAGGAGCAGATCAATGGTGTCGAGGGAATGGTTTACATTGCGTCGACCAGCTCGAACGATGGCACTTCGAACATAACGGTCACTTTCGAGGAAGGTTACGACCTCAGTATTGCGGCCGTGGACACGCAAAACAGAGTATCCACGGCGATGGCGCAACTCCCGGACGAGGTCGTTGCTTCTGGAGTCACGGTCACAAAGGAGTCGGTTGACCTGACCATGGGGGTCAACCTTATTTCGCCAAATGGCCAATTCGACGAACTTTTCATCTCAAATTACGCTGACATCCACATCACAGATCGCCTCAAGCGTATTCCTGGTGTTGGCACGGTTATGGTTTGGGGCGAACGGGTCTATGCAATGCGGATCTGGCTTGATCCCGAAAAGATGGCGAGTCTCGGACTGACCACTTCGGACGTTTACGACGCAATCACTGTACAAAACCAGCAGGTTGCGGCTGGCGCTTTGGGCGCGCCACCGAACGGTAAAAACCAGAAATTCCAACTAACGCTCACGGCAAAGGGAAGATTGCAAAGCAAGGAAGAGTTTGAAGATATAGTTCTAGGCATCGGGTCTGATAGTGCAGTAATTCGGCTAAAGGATGTTGCGCGTGTAGAACTGGGTGCCGAAGACTATTCGTTCAGCTCGACCCTGGATAGTAGTCCGACGGTGGGCCTTGGTGTCATGCAACTGCCAGGGGCGAACGCCCTGCAACTGGCATCGCAGGTTCGCGAAACCATGGCGGAGCTATCGCAGGACTTCCCCGAAGGTCTTGAATATACGGTTATCTACGACACGACAAATTTTGATCGCGAAGCAATTCGGGATGTTCTTCTCACACTTGGACAGGCAATCCTGCTCGTCGTTTTTGTAATAGTCATTTTCCTGCCCAATCTGCGGGCAGCGTTTATTCCGGTGATAACCATTCCGGTCTGTTTGATCGGCACTTTTGCTTTGATGTTGGCCTTAGGGTTTTCCATCAATCTCCTGACATTGTTCGGTCTCGTGTTGGCGGTCGGGCTCGTCGTCGATGACGCCATTGTCGTGGTTGAAAACGTATCGCGGCACATCGAGAATGGTGAGGCTGACGCAAAGATAGCCGCGCGCCGCGCGATGGATGAAGTCACCAGCCCGATTGTGGCCACCTCGCTGGTACTGATGGCGGTTTTTATACCAGTTGCCTTGATGCCGGGACTGACAGGAAAGCTATATCAGCAATTCGCGCTGACAATTGCATCGGCCGTCGCAATTTCGGCGATCAACGCCCTGACGCTCAGCCCAGCTTTATGCGGTTTGCTTTTGGGCGGAGCACGGCCAAAAGCCAAGATTATCCAGAAATTCGACACTGGGTTTGCCTGGTTCACCCGGCGTTATGAGGCGGTGGTCGGTTGGTTCATCCGGGTCTGGCAACCTGTGGCGCTGGGGTTCGCCGCTTTGTTGGCCGGCACCGTCTACATGTTTACCGTGGTGCCTGCGGGCTTTATCCCAAACGAAGACCAGGGCTATTTCATCATAAGTCTGGAAACACCGGAAGGCACAGCGTTGGGTCAGACCCAAAAGGTTGTCGATGAGGCTTACGAAATTCTTCATGATCTGCCCGGCGTCAAAGGCGTTATTACTTTCACCGGCTTCAGCATATTGACCAACACGTCAGCGCCCAACCAAGGTAACCTCTTCGCAATTCTCGACTCCTGGGACAAAAGGAAAGGATCCGGTGAAAGCGTAATTGAGATCATGGCCAAAGCGCAGGCACAATTCGATGAGATCCCCGGCGGAGTTCTGGCCACATTCAACCCGCCGCCCATTTTTGGCCTGTCGCCAACCGGAGGGTTCCAATTCGAACTTCAGGACACGACTGGAGGCTCGCTTCATGACTTGGAACAGGTGACACGGGAAATGGTTGCGACTGGAAATGCCCAACCTGAATTGTCTGGTCTATACAGCCCGTTTTCGGCGAGCACACCGCAATTGCATATCGAACTTGACCGCACCAAGGCTCTGACCGAGGGCATTTCGATTGGTGATGTTTTTGACGCATTGCAAACCTTTTTGGGCGGCGTTTACGTCAACGATTTCAACGTCTACGGCAGAGTGTACAAAGTCTATTTGCAAGCCGATGTGGATGCCCGGCAAGCCGAGGAAGATATTGGCCGGCTTTACGTGCGCAACGACAAAGGCAGTATGGTGCCGTTGAGTGCATTGGTGACGCTGAAGCCCCAGATCGGTGCGCGCACCATCAATCATTACAACCTGTTCCGTTCGACCAGCATTAGTGGCGCCGCAGGAGAGGGTCATAGTTCCAGCCAGGCGATCACGGCCATGGATACATTGGCGAAACAAACGCTTCCGAGGGGTTACACCTATGAATGGACTGGCAATGCATATCAGGAAATCAAGGCCGGGAATGTGGCTCCGATCCTCTTCGCACTGGCTGTCGTATTCGCTTTTCTGTTTCTGGCCGCCCAGTACGAGAGCTTCGTTATGCCTCTAATGGTTCTCTTGGCGGTTCCACTCGCGATTTTCGGAGCTTTGGTTGCACAATGGTTGCGCGGCTACGACAACAACATCTATTGCCAGATTGGGTTGGTCATGTTGATAGGTCTAGCAAGCAAGGGAGCAATCCTGATCATTGAGTTCGCTCGACGTCGACGCCAGGAAGGTCTTTCGATCGAGGAATCGGCGATGGAGGCCGCGCGTATCCGAATTAGACCACTATTGATGACTGCGTTCGCTTTCATCCTTGGCGTTATGCCACTGGTGATTGCCAGCGGTGCCGGATCTGCGGCTCGAAGATCTCTTGGGACCGCTGTCTTTGGTGGGATGATTGCCGCTACAGTCCTTAGCCTCGTGCTTGTTCCGGTTTTGTATGTGGTCATTGAGCGCCTGCGAGAGCGTCTAACAAATAACCCCAGGATCTCCAGCTGAGACCGAAAAGCAGGGCTATTCAACAAACGACCGACACATGCCGCTTAGTTGTGACGCTGGGTATGTTGCGGAAGTCAAATTAGGACAGCAGACTTTACGAGTGGTTATTGCGCTTTCGGATTTAAGTCACAGATCAAGGTTAGCCCGCAATCCTTAATCGACCTTAGAAGACGCCAATGGGGTCTTGCAGCAAGTGCTGGCATTAAGGTGCACATCCATCGAAAATAACTTTGAATTTTGACGGAGCAACGAACGGCGACTTTCATATGCTGCGACGTAGCAATTGGACCAAATGGCCAACGGCAGCTATGAGCCGTAACTTCATCTGTGCGAAGCATCTGAAAAACTTCGAAGATCAGATACAGCAGATATTGTTAAGGTGGCCGCTTCGACGAAATTGTTGGCTTGCACCTAACAGATACGTGAGATTTCGGTATTGGATCTAAGAAAGCTTTGCCCTCCTTGCTGTATCAATTCAATACTGAGGCACATGACTTTGTTGCCGGAGATTTAGTTGCGATTTAGCGTGGGCATCGCTGTGTCAATTCTGGTGGCTGTGTCCATCGGGGTGTCGACGTTTATCGTCCACTCCCTGTGGTGGACAACAGCGCGAGACAATAGCCGTATGCTCGCGGCTGAAATTAATGGCCAGATAGCAAATACTGTCCGCATCGAGGTGGGCGTGACCCTAAGGTCGGCCGAAGCCGCTTGGGCAGCGGTTCGCACTATCTTTGTTCAGAACGTCATCGCAACGCGACAGGCCGATAAGCGAGAGTTTGTTTTTCTGTCACAATTACAGGCGCAGCCAAATATCTCATGGATTTTCTTCGGCTGGCCAGATGGGAATTTTTTCGCATCGCATCGCTTGGGTGATGGCGGGCTTGAGATGATTGAAATCGACGAGGGTATCCGGGATCGAATGCTACGGAAAGACCGCTACATCTTCATTCCCGGTGACATCCAGTTTGAAGAGCGGACCTTTACCGAAACATCCTATGATCCGCGCGAACATGCCTGGTTTGAGAACTTTGTGGGCCTCAACTCAGCCGGATGGATTGAAGCGCGTAACCTTCCGGATAGTGACAAAACCATTTACGCCTTTGCCGGTCCGATAGACGTCAACCGAAGGCGGCAAGGGGTTCTGGCCGTTGCGATCGAAACGGATCGTTTGTCTCGCTTTCTTGCCACGCTCGCGCCTGGCGAATTCGGTGCGGCCTTTATCCTGAACGCCGATGGAAAAGTTATTGCTGTACCTGATGCTGAAGCGGATGAGATTACTCCTGCGCGCATGGGCGAGGGCGAACTCTATGAAGTCGCCATGATCTCAGGCGAGAAGCTGTTGGCTGACCCCCAAACGAATACCCCAGGCACTTTGACGAAACGTATCGTCATCGACGGAGTGCCTTATGTGGTGGCACTTACACCACTGGGGTTTTACGGCTGGCGCGTTGCCACAGTCATACCTGAAGCGGCCTTTCTTTCGGGCATTGATGAAACGCTGATTAACTTGATTTACGTTTTGATCATTGTGGTGGTTGTTGCAAGCGGACTGGCGATCTGGCTGATCCGCAGAGTTGTGGCAAATCCGTTGGCGCTCATCGCCGAAGACCTTGGTAAAATTGAGCGCTTTGACGTTGAACGGATTGCACGCAGGCCCTCCAAACTGTCTGAGCTTGAAAATCTTTCTGCGGCCACCGCAAGTATGGCTGCGGGTTTGTCAGCATTCCGAAAGTACGTGCCCACCGATCTGGTGCGCATGCTGGTCGCCGAGGGTATCAAGACACAGCCAGGTGGAGACATGAAGCAGATTTCGGTTCTGTTTTGCGATGTCACGGGTTTTACGGGAATGTCTGAAAAACTCGGCCCCAAAATCGTCCAATTAATGGAGCCATTCTTCAGCGCGGCCTCCGCAGCCATCACTCAAAACGGTGGAACGATCGATAAGTTCATTGGTGATGCTGTGATGGCATTCTGGGGGGCGCCGCGCAAAGATGCCAATCACGCTAAAAATGCCTGCCGCGCAGCGTTGGACCTTGTCGCTACCGTGGACGCGTCAGGAATTAAAGATGAGGCCGGCAATCCCCTACGCGTAAGGATCGGACTGAACAGCGGCGATGCCCTGGTCGGAAATATCGGTTCAGAAGAGCGGCTGAATTACACCGCGATTGGCGATGTCGTGAACGTTGCAAGTCGGTTGGAAGGTGCGAACAAGGACTATGGCACGCTGATCCTGATCGGGCCGGAGACGAGACGTCAGGCGGCCGATTCGATTGTGGTCCGCGAGCTTGACACGTTGACCGTGTTTGGACGCACCGAAGAACTGGTTGTTTATGAACTGATCGCCATGAAGGATGGGTTCATCGGATCCCTTGCTTGGATCAAGCTCTACGAACAAGGCCTTGCACACTATCGGGCTGGGCGGTTTGAGCAGGCAGTTGCCGCATTCGAGACCGCAGACCAGGCACGAAACGGGGATCCAGCCTCAATCGCAATGATGGCCCGCGCCCAAAGCCTATTGGACAAGCCACCAACGGAGGATTGGCGTGCCGTTACAAGAACCAAAAAAAGCAGTTGATTACATCTGATCAAGTTTGGGGGCTTAGACTTCGGGATCTCAAGCTGGTGTGGTACTTACTGATTGCGAGCGAATGTCGGTGATTTGGGAGGTGTTTCGGGAAAACCTGACAAGTCGCATGTTTTGTGAGTACAACACGTCGGTGACATCACGGTTGCAGCGAATTTCCGGATGGTGGGCTGCGTCCCCAACATGGATACAATTGGCCGAATGACCGTAGTGGGCCGTTGTGCAACGTTCATTGACTTTAAAGCCAGATATACTGATTGCTGAATTGCCTCTAGGCAAGTCGTTCCGGCACAGTGTCGGCTATGCTGGCAGCGACCGCAGCATCGGAGTAAGGCGCTAACCGGAACGTCCGTCGAACATTTAGACGGGATATGTACGGGGTTTGTACGGGTCTCTGCTGTTTTTTGCCTGTTTGTTCCCGTATTGGTCCGCGATGATGACTCGCAGCCGCTTCTCGGCTCGTCGCAAGTATTTGATTTTATTTGGGGATAATGGTGCGCCATGAGGGAAACGGATTGAACTCCCAGTTCAACCCCCTCAGCGACGAAGAATGGAGCAATCTGTTCGACACAATTGAGAAGTGGGAACACTATCTCGCACAGTTAGACTCAAAGAGTCTGAGGTGCGAAGATGAACACTTTAGACCATAATTTCAATGATATAGCATCAAATTCGGCGAAGTCCGATGTCGATGCGCCGAAGTATCCGCCGCCGTTTTCCATTCGTTTTACCTTTGAAGAGCGGGCAAGGCTGAATGCAGCGCGTGGGCGCAAGGCGCTTGCAGCTCATATCCGGGAAGAGCTGTTCGGCGATGATTTATCGCCTCGTAAGAGGCCCGGAAACAGCCCTATACAGGATGCTGAACCCTCAGAGCATTTAGGGTTGGCTCATTGCTTACGAGACTTCCTTTGACTGTGGTCCATCTTCGCAAAGATGGCGGCATCCAATCCGCGTAGGTTGGTCTGGGTTCCAAGGGGTACGAAGGCTCCTTAGTCGATAGGAAGGTTCCAAGGAAGGGCAGCGCGAATGCTCCCTGCCTGGTCTCCGTGAAGTGGTCATGGGGGTATCGGGGGTAGAGGGCGCACACTTAACCACCTCCTATCCCGCGATCAAAGGTCAAGACTTAGTGCCATGATGGGTCAAGTTATCTTTGAGAGAACTGCCAGAATTTCCTTGTTTGCGTCGATGAGGTCTCGTGTATCTCGCAGCGATTTTGGCGCGTCGGAAGAGGTCGCTTTGATCGCATCGAGCATCTTCTTGTGTTCTACAGCTATTGCCTTCCATGATTGCTTCAAAGGGGCCGTGTCCGTTAAACCATCCGCCAATGCCTGAATCGCTGAGGAGTTCTGATTTAGTTTTTTGGCGACCATCTTCGCAGCGTCTGGGTCCGTTTTTTCCAGATTGCCTAACCCGTTTCGCAACACCTTGCTGGCAGAAGCGATTGCAATTATTTTTCGCTCGGTTGACTTGCGATGTTTGTCCAATGAGTTGATACGAGCGGCGACAGTCTGCAACGACTTAGAAAGGGTTTGAAAATCCTGCTCTATGGCCTTTTGATCGGTTCGCAGATCATTAAGTGACCCTGAGAGTTCCTCGACAGCCTTAAGTGTGGCGTTAGTACCTTTCAAGAGCGCTGAAGCGACACCAGCCGCGTTGCCTGTGGCGGCCGAGACAGCGGCGGATGCGATGGTCAGCGTTGGCACAATAGTGACACGCCCGATGACTTTAAGACGTTGCTTTGAAAGGCCTTGGAGGTCTTTTTCGTTAGCAGACTTGACTAGGGTCTGAACAGCTTCATCGAATATTCGTGGCGCTAATTTGTTAGACCATCTATCCCAAAGTATCCTGATTTCCTTTTCTTCAGCGTTGAGAAACTTAGAGCTTCGTGCAGCCGCAGCCTTTTTGGGATCACTGTTTTCAAGTATCTTTCCGATGGCGTTGACCCTGCTATTAATGTCTTTGATGAACGTACCGGACTTCTGTTTTGCTAAGGCATTGAAAGTTTTTTCGAGTTTTGGGACAAAGGACTTCGCCGTCGAAGGTGATAGTTTTGCCGGTAGCTTAATCTCCCCATCGCAACCCATTTCTGTTGCGTTGATGAGACGGTGACCGTCGGGCGTGTTTTTCATGTTATAGTTTAGCTTGTTGCCTTCTAGTTTAACCTTGAACATCTATACTTCCCCCGAGCAATATCATTGCATACTCGCTTAGGAGAGTGCACACCCATCGTTGAATGGTAAGTGAACTAGCTTACTTATATCGCTCCGTATCGGGTACAGTGCAAAGGCCACCTCCGTACAAACCCTTTTGAGGCACATTAGGGTAGTCGGCATTCATTCGAGGTTTCCAGAGGGGTACCGTTTGCCTAGAACGGTCTGTTTTCCTGTCTAATCTCAGCGGTGGGTATGCAGGTAGTGCGCCCGACACTGAGTGGCTACAATGCTAGCCCCATGACGTCTGTGACACCCCATGATATACATTCGGTGGGAGCAGCGTCTTCATGGTCACAAGAGCCCAAGTTTTCTAGTTTTTTGCTTTCTAAATCAGGAAATTCCACCCGAAAATCGGCTTCGTTAAGCGGATCAATCCAGATGGGTGTTTCAGCGGAAACCTCTTGCTCCTTGCCTTCTTTGTTATAGATGCTGACAGAGATTCCTAACGCAGGAGGAAGCATCGCAGTTGAGTCGCAGCTCAAGCCTTCGCTAATCACAAATTTTAAATCCAATTTTCTAAGTTTCAAATTTTGGTTTTATTGTTTCTCGACATGGGGTTAAATCTGCGTCCGGGTGTAATTTCACGATACGCAAACCCACGTCCGCGTCCACGTCCAGAAAAAAAATTGCGACACAACGCGACATTTCATCCGGCAATGCCGGATTCAGCCAACAAAACCACTTTTCTAGTGATCTTATTTTCGATTTATTTTCAATGATTTGATGGTGCTGCTGGAGAGAATTGAACTCTCGACCTCTCCCTTACCAAGGGAGTGCTCTACCTCTGAGCTACAGCAGCGCTGTGGGCGGGTGATTAGACTCAAACGTAACGCGGCGCAAGGGTGTCTGGACGGTTTTTTTCTACTCCTGTAGAGAAAGGCAATGGCAGACAAAAATTCACCCAAAAAACACGGCAATTCCGGCGAAACGCGCGAAGACCGCTTGAAGGCGGCGCTTAAGGCGAACATGGCACGGCGCAAGGCGCAGGCCAAGGCGCGGGCGGCTTCTGACGACAAGGCAGGCAAGGACGAGGGATAATAGCAGATGGATTCGATTCTGGTGACGGGCAATGGCCCGCTGAACGGGCAGATCCCGATTGCAGGGGCCAAGAACGCGTGTCTGACGCTGATGCCCGCCACGCTTCTCAGCGATGAACCGCTGACGCTGACCAACGCGCCACGGCTGAGTGACATCAAGACCATGACTGCCCTGCTGCAATCGCTGGGGGCTGAGGTGTCATCTCTGCAGGATGGTCAGGTGCTGGCGATGTCGAGCCACGATTTGATCAGCCATACGGCGGATTATGAGATTGTGCGCAAGATGCGGGCCTCGAATCTGGTGCTGGGGCCGATGCTGGCGCGTCTGGGGCAGGCAATTGTATCTCTGCCCGGAGGTTGCGCGATTGGCGCGCGTCCGATGGACTTGCATGTCGAAGGATTGGAAGCGCTGGGCGCCGAGATTGAACTGAAAGACGGCTATCTGCATGCCAGGGCGCCCGGCGGCTTGAAAGGCACGGTGCATGAGATGCGCTTTGCGTCTGTCGGCGCGACCGAGAACATCGTCATGGCCGCCACGCTGGCGAAGGGCACGACAGTTCTGAAAAACGCTGCGCGCGAGCCCGAGATTGTCGATCTGGTTGAGTGCCTGCGCAAGATGGGCGCGCAAATTTCGGGCGAAGGCAGCTCGACTATCGAGATTCAGGGCGTCGACCGGCTACATGGTGCGACTCATCAGGTGGTGACCGACCGGATCGAACTGGGCACTTATATGCTAGCTCCGGCCATGTGTGGGGGCGAGGTCGAGCTGTTGGGCGGGCGTATGTCGCTGGTTGAAAGCTTCGCTGCAAAACTGGACGCAGCAGGGATCAGCGTTACCGAAACAGATAAAGGCCTGAAGGTGACGCGTAAGAACGGGCGCGTAAGCTCGGTTGATGTGGTCACGGAACCTTTTCCTGGATTTCCAACCGATCTGCAGGCGCAGATGATGGCGCTGATGTGCACGGCCGAGGGTGTCTCGGTTCTGGAAGAACGTATTTTCGAGAATCGCTTTATGCATGCGCCTGAACTGGTGCGCATGGGTGCGAATATCGAGGTGCATGGAGGCACGGCCACGGTCACCGGGGTTGAGCGTCTGAAAGGTGCGCCGGTGATGGCGACGGATTTGCGCGCTTCGGTCTCGCTGATCCTTGCCGGGTTGGCCGCAGAAGGCGAAACAACCGTCAGCCGGGTCTATCATCTGGACCGCGGATATGAACATGTGGTGCGCAAGCTGGAAGGCGTGGGCGCAAAGATTGAACGGATTAAGGGCCAATGACAGACGCAAGTTTCAAAGACGGCCGTGAGGCACCGTTGAACCTGGGTGCAGAGGATGCAGATGACCTGCAGGTTATCGCGACCCTGACGCAGGATGCTGTGTTCCCAGTAACTGAGATGACATGGCGCCCGTCCGAGCGCCGGTTCGCCTTGTTGCTGAACCGGTTCCGGTGGGAGGACAAAGAAGCCGCCACCCGTCGCAATCGTGCCTTCGAGCGGGTGCAAGCGGTGCTGGTGTTCGACTCGGTCCTTTCGGTGGCCAGCCAGGGTATCGATCGCGGCGACAAGGATATGATCCTGTCTCTGTTGTCGTTGGAATTTGAGCCGGGTGAAGACGGCGCCGGGCAGGTGTTGCTGACGCTGGCCGGTGACGGGGCGATACGTCTGTCTGTTGAAGCGCTGGATGCAACGCTCAAGGATGTCACTCGCCCCTACAAGGCTACGTCGGGTCAGGCCCCTCATCATCCAGAGTGAATAACAAACGCGGCATAGCGCAGGCGTTTGCTAACCCGCCTCAAGGTCTTGTCTTGCGGCGGGCAACCGTGTTCGACGTATTTGGAATGAGCCGTGTCCTGATCCGTTCAATCACTCTTCTTTGTGAGGCGGATCATGGGAATGATCCACAAAATCTGGCGGAGTGGACGGTGAATAAAGATCCGGCAAGCATTCGCGAGTGGCTTGCACGCGGGGCAAAGCTCTGGGTTGCCTTGCACGATGGGCAATTTGCGGCGGTCGGCGGTATTCGAGCGGATGAAATCACATTGCTTTATACCGACCCGGATCACATCGGCTGTGGTATAGGCCAAGCATTGTTGCATCGGCTTGAACACGAGATTGCTGCCGAGGGGCATTCCGAAGCCAGACTTGAAGCGACACGCACGGCGCAGGATTTTTACAAGCGGAACAGGTGGAGCGCCACAGGACAATGCCGTGCGCGTGGCGAGGTAACCTGTTTTGCCATGCACAAATCGATGCAGCCTTCGGACTAAGGGTTGAGGACATTCTTCGCGGGCGATAAGACCCGTTGAAACGCCCTCGGAGTATCTGACATGCCCGTATTCCTCGATACCACCACCGCCGATTTTGAACCTGCGTTTCAGGCGCTACTTTCAGCCAAGCGTGAAGATAGCCCGGATGTGGACGCGGTAGTTGCTCAGATCATCGAAGATGTGCGCGCGCGTGGTGACGCGGCGGTTCTTGAGCTGACAGCCAGATTTGACCGGCTGGAGCTGGCCGCGGATAAGATGGCTTTCAGCGCGGATGAGATAACCGCCGCAGTAAGTGAGGTCTCAGCCTCTGATCGCGAGGCGCTGGAACTGGCCGCAGAGCGCATTCAGGCCTATCACGAAAAACAGATGCCAGAAGGTAAAAGCTGGACGGACACGGCGGGCGCCACCCTCGGCTGGCGCTGGTCGGCGGTCTCGGCCGCAGGGCTTTACGTGCCCGGCGGTCTGGCGTCTTACCCGTCTTCGGTTCTGATGAACGCGATCCCGGCAAAGGTAGCGGGTGTCGAACGTTTGGCCATCGTCGTTCCGACACCGGACGGACAGGTGAACCCTCTGGTCCTGCTGGCGGCACAAATCGCGGGCGTCGATGAGGTTTACCGCATCGGGGGTGCGCAGGCGATTGCGGCGTTGGCCTATGGCACCGAAACCATTGCGCCTGTAGACAAGATCACCGGTCCCGGCAACGCGTTTGTCGCCGCCGCCAAGCGTCGGGTGTTTGGTAAAGTGGGCATCGACATGATCGCTGGGCCCTCGGAAATCCTTGTAATCGCGGACAAAGACAACGACCCCGACTGGATTGCGCTCGACCTGCTTAGTCAAGCGGAACATGACGAAAGCGCTCAGTCCATTCTGATTACCGATGACGCAGGGTTTGGGCAAGCTGTGGCGCAGGCGGTCGAGAAACGTCTCGAGACCCTACAACGCTGTGCCATTGCAGGTGCGAGCTGGCGTGACTTCGGCGCGGTGATCACCGTCCGCGATCTGGACGAGGCCGCCACCCTGTCCAATCGCATCGCGCCCGAGCACCTTGAGCTTTGCGTGGCTGACCCCGTGGCGCTGAGCAAGAATACCATCCACGCAGGTGCGATCTTTCTTGGGCAATATACGCCTGAGGCCATCGGCGACTATGTCGGCGGCCCCAACCACGTGTTGCCGACAGCGCGGTCCGCGCGGTTCTCTTCGGGTCTCAGTGTGATGGATTTTCTCAAACGCACCACGCTCAGCCAGATGACACCCGAAGCGTTGCGTGCCATTGGACCTGCCGCCGAGACACTCGCCAGCTCTGAGAGTCTCGAGGCACATGGTCTGTCGGTCACGGCGCGCTTAAAGAGCCTGAACGGCTGATTTGACGCAAAGACTTTGGACTGCTGGCGCTTCTGTGCGTTGCTCAACGAAATTCGTTGTTATAGGTCTGTGCAGACGCAAGGATTGTGACCGAAAAGATGACCCGTATCTCGCATATCGAACTGGACGACCGAAACCTGCCCCCGCCGACCCCCGAGATCGAGCAGGAGCGTAAGGTCGCCATCTATGATCTGCTCGAAGAGAACTCGTTCACGCTGCCCGCGCGCGATGATCGCGCGACCCCGGACGGGCCATATCACGTGCAACTCTCGATCCGTGACAAGCGTTTGGTCTTCGACATCGAAACCGAAGCCAGCGAAAAAGCCGCCGAGTTTCATTTGTCGCTCGGTCCGTTCCGTCAGGTGGTCAAGGATTACTTCCAGATTTGCGAGAGCTATTTCAACGCAGTGAAAAACCTGCCGCCCAGCCAGATCGAAACCATCGACATGGCCCGGCGTGGTATCCACAACGAAGGGAGCCGTGTGCTGCAGGAACGGCTGGAGGGCAAGGCTGACATCGACACAGATACTGCCCGCCGCCTATTCACGCTGATCTGCGTGCTGCATTTCGGAGGCTGACGGGTGAGGCCTCTGCCGCAGTCGGTTCTGTTCTGCTGTGACCACAACTCGGTCCGTTCGCCCATGGCCGAAGGCATAATGAAGAAATTTTATGGCACCGGGACCTATGTGCAATCCGCCGGTGTGCATAATGACCTTGAAATCGATGGTTTTTGCATTGCTGCCTGTCAGGAAATCGATGTTGAGTTGTCCCGCCACCGTTCGCGTTCATTCGACGAGATGGAAGAATGGGGTGACGACCTCAGCTCGTTCGATCTAATCGTGGCGCTTTCGCCTGCCAGTCAGCGGAAGGCACTGGAGTTGACGCGGTTTTTTCATCTCGATGTCGATTATTGGCCAATAATGGACCCTACCGGTTTAGGCGAGACGCGCACGGAAAAGCTAAACCATTACCGTCAGACCCGCGATCAGATCATCAAGCACCTCAAGGATCGTTGGGGCGAACCAACGGAGAGCACATGAACCCGACCGTCAAAACCTATTTCGACGCTTTCAACGCCGGTGATGTAGATGGCATGCTGGCCTGTCTGTCCGATGACGTGGCGCACCACGTCAATGAAGGCCAGATCCGTGTGGGCAAAGAGAAATTCGCGGCCTTCTGCAAACATATGAACCGCTGCTACCGCGAGAATTTGACGGATGTTGTGATCTTCGAGGCTGAAGGTGGTACCCGCGCCGCCGCCGAGTTCATCGTGAACGGTACTTATCTGGCAACCGATGAGGGTTTGCCAGAAGCGCATGGTCAGACCTATCGCCTGCCCGCAGGTTCGTTCTTTGATCTCAAGAACGGCAAGATCACTCGCGTGACTACCTTCTACAATTTGGCCGACTGGACCAAACAGGTTTCAAATGGCTGAGATTTCGGAGGTCCGCACGCTGGCCGGATCGACGTTGAATAACGCGCTGGACGACGTTGCACGCTTGCGGATCGAAGTATTTCATGCCTGGCCATATCTTTACGATGGCGATCTCGAATACGAGCGCAAGTACCTGCAGTCCTATATCGATAGCGACAGAGCGATCGTTGTCGGGGCGTTCGACGGTGAAACCTTGGTCGGCGCCTCAACCGGAGCACCGCTGGAGGATCACGCCGATGATTTCGCCGCCGCGTTTGAGGGGGCGGGCCTGACGCTGAGCGACATATTTTATTGCGCAGAATCCGTCCTGCTGCCCGAATATCGTGGCCAAGGCGCTGGCCACAGTTTCTTTGATCAACGCGAAACCCATGCTCGCGCGCTGGGTTTCCGAAAATGCGCCTTCTGCAGTGTAGTGCGCCCCGCCGATCACCCTATGCGACCTGATCACTATCGTCCGCTGGATGCCTTCTGGCGGTCACGGGGATACGAGCCGCTTGCCGGTGTCGTAGCGCAATTTTCGTGGAAAGATCGGGACAACGATGTCGAAACGCCAAAGCCGCTCCAGTTCTGGATACGGGATTTGTAGGGCGTCTACAGCTGGCGTGATCTACTCGACACCGCTTGCCGTTTCGCAGTTGGGCAATGCTTGCACAATGGAGCGTGTGGCCAAATTTGCCTGAAACACCCCATGATTGTATGGTTTGGCAATATTCCATAAATCGTTTTCTTGGGGAAATTTGATGAAAGCTGCATTCAATAGTCTGACGCCGGCCTTGTTGACGCTGGCACTAATCTCCGGATGTGCTTACGAAAACAGGGCCTTCAATGTCGAACAGGCGGTTCTGGCAAACACATCAGGGAAAGATGTTCAGCACGCAGTCAAAGTTGGAAAGGCCTTCACAACACCTCCCGAAACATTCCAGTCCACCAGCGTGCTGATTGATCGCGATCCCATTCGCACGGCGTATTACGCCCTGCAACTATCGGATGCCTATAAAAGGCTGGGCGACGAAGCCGCGCGTAATCGAGATCTAACGGCGGCCGCGCTGATCACAATTGCAGGCGGTGCTGCGCTTGGAAGTGCGGCCTCGATTTCAGGAAAGGACTTGGCATTGGTCCTGGCCGGTGGGGCCTTGATCAATGAAGGTGCAAAATACGTAAACCCTAACAGCGCGGCGCAAGCATTCTATGTGGCGTCTGATGCCATGGCCTGCGCGAGCACGGCCATTGCTGCCTATGTACCTGTTGAAACGTCACCGGAATTTCGAGTGACCTCTTTGACGCTGTGGTACATTCGAAAGATCGAGGTCCAATTGCGCGGTGCATTGAAGCGTGATGTTCCAGACCTGGATACTTTGCTCAAAAACGTGGGTGTAACGAAGCCCACCGGAGGGCCTTCGGTAAAATCGGCATCAGGCGGAATAGATCTTGCGGCTTTGGAAAATGCCTTGGAAAAGTGCCTGAAGCAAGATCCGAAAGAGTAAGGTCAGAAGAGGAAATAGGTACTTGAGCGTGAGCTTTTATTGCGGGCCAATGATACGCAACCGCTACTTGACCAAAATGTCTCAGGCCGAAAATTGCCGCCGTTTGGCTGCGCGGATTTCGCGGGCTTGTTGCTCCTGACCGATGCGGAACGACGACTCAACAAAGTCCATATGGTGCCGGGCGGCGGCTTCAGCCCGGTCCGGATCACCGTCGATAATGGCCTGAGCAATCGCTTTATGCTGCTCTAGAAGTGCTTCGCCAGTACCGTCCATAGTGCGTAGAAACCGGCGATTGTAGAACACACCCTGGCGCGTGAGATCATAGATTGAGGCCATCATGTGGATGAGGGTCGTGTTTTGGCTGGCATCGGCGACTGCAGCGTGAAGTCGAAAATCAGCTTCTTCACTGGCATCGTGATCGTCCTTTTCCCAAGCTTTCTGCATATCGTCGATGATTTCGGCAATCCGCTCCTTGTCGGATTGTGTGGCGCGTTGCGCTGCCAGGCGGCTCGCAAATGCTTCTTGTTCGCGTCGATACTCAAGATAATCATAGAACGCACTGCCGTGACGGGCATAAAGCGATAGGAGGGCAGGGGACATGGCCCGTCCGGTTAGTGAGGCGATAAATGTCCCTTCGCCATGACGTACGGTAACCAAACCACGATTCTCCAATGTTTGTAGTGCTTCGCGCAGTTTTGGACGCGAAACACCAAAGGCTTCGGCGAGGTCTCTTTCTGACGGGATTTTTCGACCCTCTTTCAGGATGCCATCCACAATCATGGTCTCGATCTGGGCAACAACGGCATCGGCGATTGATTCGTGACCAACGGGATCAAAGAGGCTGTTCTCACTCATAATTTCTGTCCGGGTGCTGAAGTGGTGGGTGCAGTGGTTGTTTATAAAGTTTACCACTTGGCATCAATATTGCAAGAAGTACTACCCAAAAATACGGATACCGATTTCGCCATTAAGCACTTGTTTATAATATATTTTCAAAAAGAAAGCTGAAAAAACCCCCGTAAATCGACCAACTTAGATCGAGCGATTGATTAATCATCGTCCGCGAAAGAGGTAAATAAATTTGTTGACTGATTATGATGGTCAATAATATTTACCAGTTGAGCCGTTCATACGGCGAGAGTTGCAGCCAGACCGTTGGCTGATCTTTACCTTGGAGGAGAACTCATGAAGACCACCCTGACATCGCTCGCCGTTGCGGCCTCACTGCTGGCAGCCCCGGTTGCACATGCCGCAGACAAGATGCTTCTGAAGACCCCGATTGCGTTTTCGACCGCCCTGCCGGGCCTCGGTTCGCCGATCCCGCGTGTGGCCGAACAGCTGGACCTGATGTCTGGCGGCACACTGAAGATGAAGGTTTATGAGCCCGGCAAGCTGGTTCCGCCGTTTGAAATTCTGGATGCGGTGTCTTCTGGCAAGATCAACTCGGGCTACACCACTGCCGGATACTGGGCGGGTAAAATACCTGCCGCACCGCTGTTCTCGGCCGTTCCGTTTGGCCCGGAGGCGGGCGAATATATGGCGTGGCTGTACTACGGCAACGGCATGAGCCTGTATCAGGAAATGTATGATCAGGCGGGTTTCAACGTCCATGTCATTCCCTGCGCGATCATTGCACCCGAAACCTCGGGCTGGTTCGCGAATGAGATCAACAATCCCGAAGATCTGAACGGCCTGAAGATGCGCTTTTTCGGTCTTGGCGGTGAAGTGATGCAGAAACTGGGTGTTGCGACTTCGCTGCTGCCTGGTGGCGAAATCTTCCCGGCGCTGGAAAAAGGCGCGATTGACGCGACCGAATTCTCGATGCCCGCTATCGACGCGCGCCTCGGCTTCCATAAGCTGGTCAAGTACAACTACTTCCCCGGCTGGCACCAGCAAGCGACTGTCTTCGAGCTGATGATCAACAAGGACGTCTGGAACGAAGCCAGCGACCAGCACAAGGCGATCATCGAAAATGCCTGTAAGGCCTCGATGGCCGACAGCTTTGCTGAAGGTGAGGCGATCCAACACGGAGCCCTCTTGGACAACGTCGAAAACAACGGCGTCCAGATCAAGCAGTGGAACGATGAAATGCTGTCGACCTTCCGCGCGACCTGGGATGAGGTTGCTGCCGAACAGGCCGCGAACGATGAGTTCTTTGCCAAGGTTCTGGCCGACATGACCGAGTTCCGCGACGGTTACGCCGTCTGGAAAGAGAACGCGTTCCTCCCCCGCAAGTAAAATAATCGCTTGCGATCGTCTGAGGGCGGCCCCTCCCGCCGCCCTCGGGCAATGCTGATTTTCTTCATTTTCCTAAACGACCCGGGCGCATTCACGTCCCCATCGCCGAAATCTCGAGGAGGAGACCATGGCCGAGACACAGCGTCAGCACGACGACCCGATTGAAGTCTATGAAAGCATCCTTGAGCATGGCGAGCCCGACCGTCAGAGGTTGGCGGTGGCTATCGACAACGGCGTCAAAACGGTGGGTCATGTGGTTATGTGGGCCAACCTGCTGCTGGTGGCCGCCATCGTATCGCAGGTGGCAATGCGCTATCTGCTGAACCAGAACTATCCCAAGCTGGACGAGATACAGTGGCATTTCTACGGGCTGGTGACGATGATCGGTATCTCGTATGCGCTGGTCACCGACAGCCATGTGCGGGTGGACCTGCTGCATATGCAGCTCAGTCAGAGGGCGCGGCGGATCATCGAGATCATCGGAATAATCACCCTATTGGTGCCGTTCATCTATCTGATGATCGATCAGGGGTATGACTATTTCTATGAAAGTTGGCGCGTCAACGAATCCTCGGACAGCCCTACCGGTCTGCCTGCACGTTGGGCCTTGAAAGGTGTGATCCCGGCCAGTTTCATTCTGCTCGCATTGGCGGCAGGCGCACGACTGATCCATGACATTCACGCCCTGTTCATGAATCTGGATGAAGAGCGTCAGGGCAAGGGCCTGCGCCTGATCATCTGGGCCTTGCTGGGCTTTGCTGTAGTGGCGACGGCGCTGACCTTCCTCGTGGAAACGACCGAGGAAAAGCTGGTCATCGCAATGTTCCTGACCTTCATCGCGCTGTTGTTCACCGGCTTCCCGGTGGCGTGGACGCTGGCAGGTGTCGGCGTCGCGTATTGCGGACTGGCCTATCTGTTCGACAACGGCATGATGAACTGGACCGGTCTTGAGGAAACGCTGACCGGTTTGGATTATCTGACGCTGGGCGCGGTTGTGAACCGGGTCTATGCCACGATGTCGAATGCGGTTTTGGTTGCGCTGCCGATGTTCATTTTCATGGGCCTGATGTTGGATGAATCCGGTGTAGCTGAACGCCTGATGTCCTCGATGCAGCGCTTGTTTGGTACGGTGCGCGGCGGGTTGGCAATCACGGTGACGATGATCGGCATCATTTTAGCCGCCTCAACCGGGATTATTGGGGCGTCCGTTGTTCTGCTGGGGGTGCTGTCACTTCCCTCGATGATGGAGCAGAAATACAGCCCCTCGTTGGCCGCGGGTGTGGTCAGCGCTTCTGGAACCTTGGGCATCTTGATACCGCCGTCGATCATGCTGGTGATCATGGCGGACCAGATGGCCCTGTCTGTGGGCGATCTGTTCATGGCCGCCGTCTTTCCCGGTGTCATCATCGGCGCGCTCTACCTGACCTATATCTTCGTGATCGCCCTGATCAAACGCGACGTGGCTCCGGTGCCCGAAGGCGCAACCCGTCCTGATTGGGCCGCCGTCAAGGATGTGCTGATCGCCGTTTTGCCGACGCTGGCGCTGATACTGGCGGTCCTGGGTTCGATCTTCGCAGGCCTGACCACACCGACCGAGGCCTCGGGCGTAGGCGCTTTGGGCGCCACGCTGCTGGCGCTGGGATATCGCAAGCTGACGCTGGCAAAGCTGGTGAACGTGCTGAAGGCCACGTTCAACACCACCGCCTATATCTTTGCGATCTTTCTGGGCGCGACCGTGTTCTCATACGTCCTACGGGAACTGGGCGGCGATGCGTTGATCGAGGATATGATCCATGGCACGGGTCTGGGCCCCAATGGCACAGTCTTCATGATCCTGTTCATCGTATTCCTGCTGGGCTTCGTACTGGACTGGATCGAAATCACCCTGATCGTCCTACCCCTGATGCGCCCTATCGTGAACGGGCTGGGTCTGGATATCGACGGCTTCGGTGTCATCGATGAACCTGCGCTTGTGTGGTTCGTGATCCTTGTTGCGGTGACCCTGCAGACCTCGTTCTTGACGCCACCAGTTGGGTTTGCGCTTTTTTACCTGAAAGGGGTCTGCCCGCCCGAGATCAAACTGACTGATATCTACAAGGGGATCATCCCGTTCGTGATCCTACAGTTGACCGGCCTGTTCTTTGTCTTCCTATGGCCGCAACTGGCGACCTGGCTTCCTTCGGTCGCGTATTAAGGAGGGCTGTGGGATGACCGATTCCGATCTGATCAAACGTCTTCAGACCATTTGTGGGCGGCGGCGCGTTTTGACCTCAGCCCGCAGCACCCGGCGTTTTCGTCGGGGGTTCCGATCGGGTGAAGGCGACGCGCTGGCGGTTGTTCAGCCCGCAACCCTTTTGCAGCAATGGCAGGTTCTGCAGGCCTGCGTCACCGCAGATAAGATCGTCATCATGCAAGCGGCAAATACCGGCTTGACGGAGGGCTCGACACCCAAGGGCAGCTATGATCGCGATGTAGTGTTGATCAACACGCGGCGGATGGATGATCTGCATCTGATCAATGATGGTAAGCAAGTCATCAGCTTTCCGGGCAGCACGCTGTTTGCGCTGGAAAAGCTGCTGGACCCTATCGGCCGCCAGCCGCATTCGGTGATCGGATCCTCGTGCATTGGAGCCTCCGTCGTGGGTGGGGTGTGCAACAATTCGGGCGGGTCATTGGTCGAGCGTGGCCCCTCTTATACCGAGCTTTCGTTGCACGCCCGCATTACGCTGGATGGACGGCTTGAATTGGTGAACCATCTGGGCATATATCTTGGCGAGACGCCCGAAGAAATCCTGACCCGCCTGCAGAGCGGTGATTTCTCGGCGACTGATATCGAGATCGACAATCGCAAAGCCTCAGACACCGATTATGCCCGTCGGGTGCGCAATGTGGATGCGGATACACCGGCTCGCTACAATGCTGACAAGTCCCGCCTTTATGAAGTTGCGGGTTGCGCAGGAAAACTCGCTGTCTTTGCCGTGCGGCTGGATACCTATGCAAAAAACGAAAATGAGCGGACATTCTATATTGGCGCGCAAGATACAAACGCCCTGACTGAACTGCGCCGCCGCATCCTTTCAGGATTCAAAACTCTGCCCGTCAGTGCCGAATACATGCATGAGGAGGTGTTCGATGTCTCTGACCGCTATGGCAAGGACACCATGGTGATGATCGACAAACTGGGCACCGACCGTTTGCCTATTTTTTTTGCGCTTAAAGGCGCGGTGGATGCGCGTTTGGAAAGTGCTCCCGGCCTCAGCAATTTTACTGACCGTTTCATGCAGCTCGCGATGCGTTTCTGGCCCGATATATTGCCGCGCCGGATGCGGGCATATCGGGATCGGTATCCGCATCACCTGATCCTCAAGATGCGTGACGGGGGAATAGATGAAGCGCGCGTTTTGCTCGAAACAATGACGGCGGATGAAAAACTGGATTTCTTTGAATGCGATCCACGCGAGGCCAAGATCGCCGGACTACACCGCTTTGCCGCTGCAGGCGCAGCCATCCGCTATATGAAGGTTCATGCGAATGACGTGGAGGATATCATTGCTCTGGATATCGCGTTGCGCCGCAACGATACTGACTGGTTCGAGGAGCTGCCGCCCGAGATCGCGGACCAGTTGGTCAGCAAACTCTACTACGGTCACTTCATGTGCCATGTGCTGCATCAGGACTACATCGTCAAAAAGGGCGTGGACCCAAAGGCGCTAAAATCCGCCATGTTAAAGCTGCTGGACAAACGCGGCGCCGAGTACCCTGCCGAGCACAATGTCGGTCATCTCTATGCGGCCAAACCCGGTCTGGCGGCGTTCTATAAGTCTATTGATCCCACGAACAGCATGAACCCGGGCATCGGCAAGATGTCCCGCAACAAGCATTATTCGTGAACCAAGTCGATCCGCAGCCGTTTGGCTTTACTTAAAGCTTCGGCTGTCTTTGATCTGATCCCAGGCCCAGACGACCTCCTGCAGTTGCTCTTCCTGTGACCGGTCTCCGCCGTTCATATCAGGGTGCAGCACTTTGATCAGTTTTTTGTAGGCCTTGCGAATCTCGGCCTTCGACCAGCTATCCTGCGCTTCGAGGATCTCAATCGCGCGGCGCTCTGTCGGGGGCAGGCGGCGGCCGCCGGAATTGGCGCGGCCGGGATTCTTGGTCGCGTTTTCTCCGAGCACCTGATGCGGGTCCTCGATCCCCAGACGCGCCCAGGCGCGGGCCTCGGGGTCGCCCATGGGTTTGGTTTCACGCTCCCACACTTTGTCCTTCGAGCGCTGTGCGTTCAGCTCGGCCTCGGTAGTGCCATCGAAGAAATTCCATTTCTGGTTATATTCGCGCACATGCTGCTGGCAGAACCAATAAAAGTCATCCAGCACGTCCGGGGCCTTGGGCGCACGAAACTTGCCGGGTTCTTCACAACCAGGGTGATCACAGATTCGAACCGAAGTCTCGGACGCGCCAGACATACTCCGGCGCCCACGCGGCTTCTTCTTCTTCGCGCTGGACACGGACATATCGAATCCGAATGGATCTGACTTCACCATCTGCTTAACCTCACGAACGCATCTTTTCGACTCGGAGGCAGCAGTTTAATCTAAGCAGCCGAAAGTAGAAGAGGGGGACGGCAATTTATTTGCCGATGAGCATAAAAGTGAACGTAACCGACGAAATCCGAAATTGCCTGCAAGCGGCATTTGATCCCCGTGAGCTGGAAGTGATCGATGACAGTGAAAGCCATCGTGGCCATGCTGGGTACCGCGAAGGCGGCGAAAGCCATTTCAATGTCCGCATTCGGTCAGCGGCGTTCGAAGGGCAATCCCGCGTCGCCCGCCATCGTGCGGTTCATTCAGCTCTGGGCGATATAGTTCCGCGAATCCATGCGCTGGCGTTAGACATCGACGTGTAACTACCGCAGTTCCGTGTGCGCTTGCGCAACTTCGGTTGGCCTGATCGGTGCTGATACTTCGACTTAGGCGCGCGCAAGGGCCGCAGCTGCGAAGCGTTGCGCAAGGTGGCCGCCTCGGTCAGAACAGATCAAAGACCTGATCCACTGACGAAACCAAGTCTGGCGCGAAGATGACAGACGAGAACCTATCGCCCCAAAGCTATCCCAAGCGTCTACTGGCGGTTGCGTTCGGGATTGGTATCGCGCTGGTCGTGATCCTGTCAGTCTTTCTGTATATGTCCCGCGAAACAGGCAGCCGTATAGGCGATATGCGTCAGGCCTGGCAGGTCTATTCGTCCGAGACCACGCCACGTGGCTATTGGTTGTCGGACATCCGTGAATACTTTGGCTATGGCGGGTTGATCCATAATTTCAAAAATTACGTTTTACGGCATGATCCTGACTATGGCCCTCTTCTGCGTCAGCAATCGCGTAACCTGCTGGGTTCAATCCAAGCCTATCGCGCGTCGAACCCGACCCCGGTCGAGTTGACAGCCCTGCTGCGGATCGAGGAGGTCGCATACGAATACATCGGCAACATCCCCCGGATCGAAGCGGGCATCGTGGCTGGGCTAAGCGCCGAAGAGATTGATGCCCTGGTTCGTGTCGATGACAGCAATGCGCTGGCCGCTCTGGCCAGCCTTGAACAACTCTGGGTCAATGAACGAGATCAAAGCCTGTCGGGCATGGTACTAGCTTTTTCCAAAGGTGAACGGCTGGTCCGAAATTTCTCGGTTCTGCTTGTAGGGCTGATCATCGTTGTGGGCGTGATAGCGATCCTGACAACTCTCCTTATCGCCTACATCCTGCGGACCAATCATCGCCTTCAAAACGAACTTGCGTTGCGCGAACAGGTGGAACTGGCCGAACGCAAACTGGCGCGCGCGGTGGAACAAAGCCCGGCTTCGATCCTGATCACTGATACCGATCTGAAGATCGAATACGCCAATCGAAAATTCTTTGCGCTCAGCGGTTATGACGCCGACGAGGTCTACGGACATACTCCGCGCATGCTGCAGTCAGGCCATTCGGGCAAAGGGGTTTATTCTGATCTTCGGCAAAGCCTCAAGCGTGGCCAGAGCTGGTACGGTGTGTTTCGCAATTTGCGCAAGGACGGCACTTATTACTGGGTTTCAACTGCCATCCTGCCGCTGGTGGATCAGAACGGCGTCATCACGCACTACATTGGTATTGGCGAAGACCTGACAGAAACGCGCCGCACGCATGAGCAGTTTGCTCAGGTGCAGAAGATGGAGGCGGTCGGCATTTTGGCGGGCTCAGTCGCACATGATTTCAACAATGTGCTGATGAGCATCACAGGGAACGCTGATCTGATTGAACTGGATGCGGAAGGGAACGAGGACATCCAGACTTCGGTCGACCATATCCGCATTGCGGCGCGTCGGGCGCAGGCACTGGTTCGCAAGATGTTGACCTTCGCCCGCCAACGCCCTCGCAACCCTCAACGCGGTGATATGGTGAAAGCCACACAAGAGGCTCTGGATCTGATCCGTGTCTCTGCCCCGCCCAATATCGAGACCCGTTTTGATATCGAGATAGATACCGCCTTTTCCGATTTTGACGGTACGCTGTTTTTTCAAACTCTACTGAACCTCTGCCATAACGCGTTCGAGGCGATGGGTGATCAGCCGGGAGAGGTGGTTTTGCGCATCGGGCTTGAAGGTAAAGAAGCGCTGGATGAGCTGCCTGACGATGCCATCGGTGTGATCCGATTGGATGTCACCGATACCGGCCCCGGTATGACAGCGGATGTGCAGCAGCAGGCGTTTCGACCGTTTTTCTCGACCAAACCGGTTGGCAATGGGACCGGATTGGGGCTGGCCATCGTACACAACAGTGTCGAGGAATGCCATGGGCGGGTCGAATTGCTATCTGAACTTGGTGAGGGGACGCGTTTCAGCCTGTTCTATCCACAGATGCCCGCGCTCAGCCAAGAAGAGCAGGCTGAGGTCGAGGCTATTACCGGCAAGGAACATGTTCTGCTGATCGACGACGATGAAAATGTTCTCTATGTCACGCGCCGTCTGTTGACTCGCTATGGATATCAGGTCGAGGCTTACTCGGACCCACAACGCGCGCTTGAAGCATTCTGTGCTGCGCCGGAAAATTATGATGTCATCGTGACCGACCTCAAGATGCCGGGCTTGATGGGTAACGATCTGCTGAAGGCGGCACAGGTGGCGCGGGGCGATATTCCCGCGATACTGATCAGTAGTTATTTTGATGATGTCGAGACCCTTGAGCCTGCAGGTAACACTATAGTCGCACAAAAACCAATTGAAATTCAATCTCTTGCGAGATTTATCCGATCTCTGGTCGGCTAAGAGATCTTTACAAATCTTAACATCTCTTCACAGACTTTAATCTCGATCAAATCCTGACGACACAACTGCCCTTTATGGTTTGTCTTGCCGGTCCCCGGCCACCCGGAGAGACCGGAATAGCGAAAAAGGGGCTTTTAGATGATGACCAAAGCCAGAACATGGTTCTCGGCGCTATCGACAGTTTCGCTGCTGACGATCGGTGTTGCGTTCCCGGTTCACCAGGCCCAAGCGGACCAGCCGGGCCCGGTAGAAGCCATCGAGTTCGATCCAGCCAAGGCGGCCCTTGGCAAACGTTTATTTTTTGATCCGCGGCTGTCTGGCGATACCGAGCTGTCTTGCGCCAGTTGCCACCAGCCGGAAAACGGCTTCACCGACGGGCAGGCCCTGTCGGATGCTTATGCGGGCAACCTGCACTTCCGCAACGTGCCGACTCTGATCAACAGTGCCAAACGCGCCGCGTGGTTCCATGACGGGCGCATCGGTACCAACCTGAATGACGTGACCCGCGAAAGCATCACTGAGACATACTCGATGAACATGGATATGCGTCTGATGCAGGAACGCATCAAGCAAGACCCGGCCTATGTCGAGATGTTCGAAGCCGCCGGATTTGGCGAGCCCTCGAATGGCGGCGTTCGCAACGCGATCCCGGAATATCTGAAGACTCTGATTTCGCGCGGTGCTCCGTTCGACACGGGTGAGATGTCGGATGAGGCTAAAGCGGGTTATGAGCTGTTCAATGCCAGCGGCTGCAACTCCTGCCACTCGGGTGAGCGGTTCACAGATGATCTGCCGCACAATATCGGCGTGGGCGACAACCCGGATATCTGGGCAACCCCTGAACGGCATATCACTTTTGTGACCATGATGAAGTTCCTCGGCGTTGAGAACTACATGAACCTGCGCGCCGATCCGGGTGCCTATATCCGCACCCACACCGCCGACACATTCGGCACCTTCATGACCCCGACATTGCGAGAATTGACCTACACCGCGCCGTATATGCACAACGGCACGCTGGCGACGCTTGAGGATGTGGTGGCCTTCTACAACGCCGGTGGTGGTGACGATGAAAACAAGGATACGCGCATCAAGTCGCTGAATCTGAACGAGACCGAGCAAGCACAGCTGGTGGCCTTCCTCAAGGCGCTGTCCGGCGAGCCGCTGACCGGTCCGGAATTCGTCGCCGAGGACATCGATACGGATTATGCGCCGATCGAAAACTGGCAAGACGCGACAAACTGAGGAGTGGACCCATGAAAGACCTTAAGTCTTACCTTTCAGGCACAATCGCCACCGCTGCCCTGTTTGCCGTCCTTGGGTCGCAGGCGATTGCGGAAACCAGCATGGAGATTGAGGCCGGCATCGGCGGGTCAGATCCCGACCCGGATGCGCCGCTGGTGGCGCTGGGTGAACCGCCTATCCCGCTGGATAACCCCCAAACCGAAGCCAAGATCGAACTGGGCAAGATGTTGTTCTTCGATCCGCGTCTCGGCGGGAACGAGTCGACGCCTTGCTCGGCTTGTCACATGCCGGACGTGGGTTGGGACGTCGAAGCGCCGATCTCGTTCGGCTATCCCGGCACGACCCACTGGCGCAACAGCCAGACCATCGTGAACTCGGCCTATTACGGTAAGCTGTTTTGGGCGGGCTCATCGAAAAGCCTCGAAAGCCAGGCCAAATCCGCCGCAGGCGGCGCGGTTGCCGGTAACGGTGAGGCCGACATGATGGAGGCGCGACTGGCCTTCGTCCCCGAATATGTCGAACGCTTCAACGATGTTTTCGGTGATCAATGGCCGCGTATCAGTAACGCATGGCGCGCCATTGCTGCGTTTGAACGGACCATCGTTCAGACCGACACGCCTTTCGACAACTATCTCCGTGGGGATGACGCGGCGCTGACCGAAGCGCAGAAACGAGGGCTGGAATTGTTCGCCGGCAAGGCACAATGCTCCGAATGCCATAACGGCGCGTTGCTGTCGGATGAAAAATACTACAACACCGGCGTGCCCGCCTATGAGGGTTGGCAGGATGACGGTCTGGCGCAAGTGACCTTCCGGTATGAGCTTTATGCCAAAGGCTCGACCGAAGAGATGTACCGTCACACCAAGGACGACCCCGGCTTCTATTTCCGCACCAAGGAAAAGGCCGACAAGGGCAAGTTCCGCACACCAAGCCTGCGCTACACCCTCTATACCGAGCCCTACATGCATAACGGCATGTTGGAGACGCTTGAGGATGTGGTCGAATTCTACAATCAGGGGGGCGGCGAAAATGAGTTCGCTGAAAACAAATCCCCGCTGATCCAACCCCTTGGCCTGAATGATCAGGAAAAGGCGGATCTGGTAGCCTTCCTGAAATCCCTGTCCGGTGAGGAAATCCTGATCGAGGAACCCGAACTGCCGGACTACCAGCCGCTTCCTGCGGTTGCAGCAGAGGAGTAAGCGTCATGACAGATCATAACGCAACCGGATGCAGCTGTTCGGGCGAGGCCAAGAAGGCCTGCACCGTGAACCGCCGCCAGTTCCTGTTCGCCTCGGGGGCCACGACCTTCGCTGTGATGGTGGCTATGCCCACGCGCCACGGTCAGGCCGAACAGGTGCCAGCCTTGGTGTCCACCTATCCGCGCAAGCTGATCGGCAAACTGTCCGAGCTGGAACAGGATGTACCGGTCGAGTTCTACTACCCGGATGAGGGAGATTATTCGGACTCGATCCTGGTCAAGACAGGCGTGGAAAGCGGCGGCGGCATCGGTCCGCACAGGGACGTTGTAGCCTTCAATCTCACCTGCACCCACCAGGGCGGGTCGATGTATGACAGCTACAAGCCTGAACATAAGGTGCTGGGCCCATGCCCGCTGCACCTGTCCACCTATGACGTGACACGGCACGGCATCCTCGTCTCGGGGCAGGCCTATCAGTCACTGCCGCAGGTCCTTTTGGAACTGGATGGTGACGATATCTACGCCGTTGGCATGTTCGGCCTGATCTACGGCCGTTACGACAACCTCATTGCATAAGGGAAACGGTATCATGGCAACCCCGTATTACGTACCCGAAACCAACGTCCCGCTGCCGCCCAAAGGGGCTGAGGTCATCTCGACCGCCTGCGACTATTGTATCGTGGCCTGTGGTTACAAAGTCTATCGCTGGCCCGTAACGGCCAAGTCTGGTGGACCCGGCGCGGAGGAAAACGCATTTGGTGAAGACTTTCCTGTGGCTCCCTTGGGTGCATGGGTGGCTCCGAACCAGCACAATATCGTGCTGCACAAAGGTCAGCCGCACCATGTTGTCATCATCCCTGACAAGGACAACAAGACCGTCAATACCGATGGCGACAGCTCCTTGCGAGGCGGGTGCATTGCGCAGAAATGCTATAACCCGCAGACACCGACACGCGATCGTCTGAAGACGCCGCTGATGCGGATCTATGGCACTCTGATGCCGGTTCCGTGGGATCTGGCGCTGGATGTAGCGGCTGAGGTGGGTAACCACGTCATCGCCAAGCACGGCACCAATGCCTATGGCGTGAAGACCTTCAGCTACCAGTATATCGAGAATACCTATGCGATCTCGAAATACGCGCTGCGCCATATCAACACCGCCAACTTCACCTTCCACGACACGCCATCCGACGTGACCTCGACCCCCGGTTTCCGGGATGCGGGTTTTGACAACTTTGGCCCGTCGTATGAGGACTGGCGGGATGCGGAAACCCTTCTGGTCTGCGGTACCGACCCGTATGAGACCAAGACCATCCTCTATACCCAGTGGATGATGAAGGGGATGCAGAACGGTCAGAAAGAGATCTATCTGATCCCGCGTCGGTCTGCCGGTGTGGCCCATGCCGAGAAAATGGGCGGTCTGCATATCGACGTTCTGCCCGGCACCGACCTGCTGGTTGTCAACGCCATTGCCCGCGTCATCGTGGAAAATGGCTGGGAAGACAGCGACTGGATCAAGAAATGGGTCAACAACAAGTGGGAAAGCTCGTCCGGCTTTGGTCAGGGCACCCGGAACACGCCATGGCAATGGCGTACGACCTGGGGCAAGTTCCAGACCAAAGGCTTTGAAGACTGGAAAGAGTGGCTGCTGTCGCAGGACGAATTCGCGCCTGAAACCGCTGCTGCTATGGCCGAAATCGACGTGCAGAAAATCTATACTGCCGCCGAATGGCTTGCCAAGCCCAAGGCAGATGGCACACGGCCGAAGACTTCGGTCATGATCGAGAAAGGGTTCTATTGGTCCAACAACACCGGCAACACACAGGCAATCTCCGCGCTGGGTATCATCTGTGGCTGTGGCGGTCGTCCGGGTCAGGTCATTGGCCGGGCAGGTGGTCACCAGCGGGGCGGCGTGAAGGGCGGGAAATACCCGCGCAACAAATCGCCCGAGAAACTGCCGGGTCGCCGTCGCCGCGCCATGGATACCGACCGGTATCTGATCGCAGGTCATACCCGTATGGCACACGTGATCGGCACAACATGGATTCAATCCATGTGTGGGTCGCAGCAGCTGGCCGACAAGTTTGAGGAACTCACGGTCCGCAACCCGCACCAGATCGCCAGCTTCGATAAGCAAGAGATGATCGACACGCTGAAGGCTCGCGCTGACAGCGGCGGTATGGTGGTGATCAACCAAGATATCTATCTGCAGGACCCGATCGGCAACCGCTACGCTGACATCGTGTTCCCGGCAGCGACCTGGGGTGAAGAGGACTTTTTGCGCGCCAACGGCGAACGCCGCCTGCGTCTCTATCAGAAGTTCTATGATGCCCCCGGTGCCGCCAAGCCCGATTGGTGGATCATCGCACAGTTGGCACAACGGATGGGCTTTGACGGGTTCGACTGGCAGAACTCGAACGAGGTTGCCGAAGAGGCCGTGCGCTTCACCCGTGGATCGCGCAAGGACTTCCATGCGGTCTTCCGTCTGGCCAAGAAAGAGGGCAAAGGCCTGCACCAGAAGGTCCGCGAGTTCGGTACCGACGGTGTTCAATGCCCGGTCATGTTGGATGCCGACGGTGTCACGCTGATTGAAACCAAGCGTCTTCATGACACGACCCGCACGTTGCCCGAAACCGGTGCAGCCGGAAAGGACGTATTCAACAAGAAGCTGACGCACTTCAACAGCCAGACCGGCAAGTGCAACATCCAGAAATCGCCCTGGGGCCTGTTCTCGGACTATTGGGAATGGCTGAAACCCAATAAGGAAGAAGGCGAGCTGTGGGCTACCTCGGGTCGGATCAACGAACGTTGGCAGTCCGGTTTCGACGACCGCCGCCGACCATATATCGTGCAGCGCTGGCCGGAAAACTGGGTCGAAATCCACCCCGATGATGCAGCCGAGCGTGGCATCGAAAGCGGCGACTATGTGATGGTCTATTCGGAACGCGTTCCGGGCAACAAGCATACGCTGCTGGGTGTGGAAGGAGATGACTTCCAGTTCTCGAAACTGATGGAGAACGGGCATATCGAACTGACCAAAGCGGCGATCACCGCCGTGGCCATGGTTACGCCCGCCATCAAGAAAAGCGTGGTCTACATGGACTTCCTGCACATGCAGCAGCCTGCCAACGCGCTTGAGGGCCGGATCGTCGACTGGATCAGCGGCAACTACAACTACAAGATGGGCGTTGCCAAGCTGCGCAAACTGGGGCCGAGCCCCTACAAGACTTCGTTCCGTACGATGTCTTTTGCACCGCGCGATATCGCCTGATTGTGACTTTCCGAAGGGCGGTCGCCATGCCGCCCTTCGGGTCAGGTCCCACTGCAGAAGGGGCCTCTGAACCGGACAGCCGGTTCACTGGAAGGCAGGCTTCGGTTGGGAAACCTGCCTTCCACTTTCACCCAACCCGCCCAACCAAAAAACATGGCAACTTGATATGAACGTGCATTCCGATACCGCCCTGCGTGACGAGGCCACCAGCCTGTTCTCTGAATACGCAAAATCTGAATATGACGTGATCCGCCTGCGCGCCGTTCAAGCGCTGGCTGCGATTGGTGCAAGCAACTGCCCGGCCTTGATCGAAGCGTTGCTGGATGACGACGAAGACGTCCGCCAGGACGCTGCGCGAGCGCTTGGCGCGTTGCGTGTGCAAGAGGCTGCGCCTCAGATACTGCAAAACCTGATCCATGATCCCTGCGGCGAAGTTAAACTCGCCTGCGTGACGGCTCTGGCCGAGTTGAAATCGAAAGAGGCCGCGCCCTATCTGCGGACCCTCGTTACCGGACGCGGGGATGAGATTACATGGGATGAAGACGAACTGCATCAGGACGAATGGGATGACTGGCTCGACACCCAGATCGCGTCAATCAAGGCACTGGGTCAGATGGGCGACGCGGCAGCGATTGAACCCATCGTGATGGCCTTGATGGACGAAGATGGACAGGAGCTGGGCGATGTCGCTTGCGAGGCGCTGGGCGGGATCGGCCAGCCAGCGGTGCCGACCTTGGGTGTGTTCACCCAATCCTCGAACCGCCGCCTGCGCCATTGCGCTCTGCGGACGCTGGCCGCCGTTGGCGGAACCGGGGCCAAAGCCATTTTGCGCAAGGCTGTCACCGACAAGGACGGGGCCGTGCGTCTGATCGCCTATGAGGCGCTGATGCCAAGCGACCCCGCATTGGTCGAACAGGCGCTGGCCGACGCGGTCGAGGATATTCGTATCGCGGCACTGAACCTCTCGGGCTTCTCGGAACCCGAACTGCTGGACCGCATGATGCGCGACCCCGGCGCCAAGGTGCAGCTGGCGCTGCTCGACCGGCTGGACCGCCAAACACCGATAAAGGACCAAGAAGACCTGCGCTGGCAGGTGCTGGATTTCCTCGCCACCGGTCAACAGCCCGAGGTCTCGGCGCAAGCGCTCGGCCTGCTGGCGGCACTGGCCCCGGAACTGGTGGCCGACCGTCTGAACACACTTTTCTCGGTCGAGGCAGATGACCTCAAAGCCGAACGCATCCAGTGGGCTATTGTCGATGCGCTGGCAACCTCGCCCCTGCGCGAAGCAGCAGAATGGCTGCAGCGCGCCTGTCGGTCTCCGTTCCGCTCGGTTCGGTTGAAGGCCGTGGCATCGCTAGCGATGATTGTCATCGATGCGGATCGCCCGCATGTGAATCAGCAACAGGGCCGCGAATTGCTGTTGTCTTTTGCGCTGGCCCCGATGCCCGTGTCCTCCACAGCGGAACCCAAACCCGAATTCGAACCGCAAACCGACATTGCCGCGCTGGAAGAGGCCGGGCTGGACGTCTCGGAGGGCGGTGAAAATGGCCCGACCTCAAGCCTCGGTGCGATCCTCGGTCACGACGCTATCGCCGCTGAGATGACGCGGGAAGCGCAAGAGGACGAAGTTCAGCCACTGACTCCGCGCGAACAGGCACTGCTGGCCAAGGCAACTCGCCATCCCAAACGCCGCCGCGTTGCGCTTGATGATAATACCGAGGCGCTTGAGCGCGAAACTCGCTTGTCTGCCATAAGACTACTGGGCGAGGTGAAGGGGATGCAGATCATGCTGGCCCAAATCGCGCAGGATTCGGAAACCGACATTGCGCAACAAGCCCTTGCCGCGCTCGCGGTGGCGGTTGATCGCAACGGTGCGGAACTGAATCAGGATCATCTGATTGACCTGATTACCAAGGGCCTTTCGCACACCGACTCGGCTCTTTCGCTGCAAGCCCTTAGATTGCTGCAACAGGCCACCCTGCCGCCGCAGGAAACGCTGCGTGGCAAGCTGCGGGCGATGCTGAAAACCGGGGACACTCCGTTTCGCATCGACGCTATGAAAATCCTGACCAAATGGGACGACACCCCGACCGTAGCGCGTAGCCTGCTGGATGATGTCTCAGCTCCCGTGCGCCAGGCCGCAATGCGGCTGCTGTCGGAAACCGCGCCGGATCAGGCGAGCGCGGCCATTGTACCCTTTCTTCTGGCTAACCCCGAGCAGCACATCCTGACCTATGTCAATGACAACACGCCTGCAGTGGTGTCCATTGGCCGCGAATTACTGGCCGGGTTACGCGATGTAGATCGCCGAGCGCTATGGCCGGTGATGATCAACGCGTTGGCCGATCTGCTTGGGGAAAGCTCCCGTGCGGCCTGAGACCGGAGGGACGGATGCTGAATTTAGGCAAGACACTTGGAGTGTTGCTGATTGCCGTGACTGTTGCCATTGCTCCTGCTGCACAGGCAGAGGACCTGCCTGAGGTTGCGGTGGTGCATCAGATCATCGACCCGAGTGCGGATACTCCGGCCCACGCTTTCCGTTTTGAACCCAAGTTTCTGCAAGTTCCCGCCGGGGCAACGGTGCGGTTCAAAGGTTCGACCGGGCGGCATACGGTCACAGCCATCACCCGGATGATTCCAGTTGGTGCGCGCAGCTTCGAGATTCGTGGCAAGCCCGAGTTGGACCTGACCTTCGAAAAAGAAGGCGTCTATGGCATCCGCTGCCGTGTACATGGCCGTCATGGCATGGTGATGCTTCTGGTAGTTGGTGATCCAAGTTCAAATCTGGAAGAGGCTCGCGACTATCTGCCTAAACTGGGCGAGGCGGAACAGGCTGGTTTCGAGGAACTTTTTGATCATCTGGAGGCTCAGAATGGCTGATGGATGCGCCTGCGACCGGCATGCAAACATGTACCTAACCGTCTCCGAAGCGTTGCGGCGCGGTCTGTCCGTTTCGCACCCCGTCACCGACATCGAATTCTTGCCACTGCAGCAGGCAATTGGACGTGTTCTCGCCGAGGATTGCCGCAGCAGAGTTGATATGCCTGCCTTCGATAATTCGGCGATGGACGGATATGCCATCCGAACCGGTGATCTGGGTGAAGGTCCTTTGTTCGATTTGCCCATACGCGGTCGTGTGGCTGCCGGAGATAGCGGCGCCCACAACGCGCCTGCAGGCAGCGCCTTGCGCATCTTCACCGGCGCCCCGGTCCCGCCCGAGTTCGATGCCGTACTGATGCAAGAGGACTGCGAGGTATCTGCGAACCATATCCGCTTCACTCGCCGTCCTAAGCCCGGACAACACATCCGTCGCACCGGTGAGGACCTTAAGGCCGGTGCGCCGATTCTGCATCGGGGCTGTGAGATAGGTCCACGTCAGGTCTCCGCGTTGGCGTCGTCCGGCTACGGGAACGTCAAGGTTTTTCGCAAGCTCAAGGTGACGATCTTTTCGACCGGTAGCGAACTGCGGCAGCCGGGTGATGAGCTTGGCCCAGGTCAAATCTATAATTCCAACCGTTATATGCTACTGGCCTTACTGGATAAGCCGTGGATTGATCTGACCGACCGCGGGCCGGTCGAAGATGATCCCGCACTTTTGAAAGACATTCTGCGCGATGCGTGTGACACCTCTGATCTGATTATTACGACAGGCGGAGTATCGGTGGGCGATGAAGATCATATGCCGCGCCTGTTCAGCGAAATCGGCGGTGAAACGGATGTGATGAAAGTTGCGATGAAGCCCGGCAAACCGGTTATGTTCGGACGCCGCGGCGATGCGCTTTATATCGGGCTGCCGGGTAATCCGGTTTCGGCCTATGTCACGTGGCGGATCATCGGATCCCATATGATGGCTCGTCGTGCTGGGTTGCCTTTCAACGAATTGATGTCCGAGCAGGCTGTTTTGGCCGAGCCGCTGCATCGTCGTTCCGGTCGGCAGGAATTCCGGCCGGTGCGTATAGATGGCTCGACCTCAAATGGGGCCCCTCGTATGCGATTGCTCGCCGCGTCATATAGCGGGCGCGTGGCGTTGCTTGCACAGGCTGATGGGCTTGCGGTGATCCCGGCAGAGACCGAGCATCTGCCTGAAGGTCATCAGCTGGAGTTTCTGAGGTTCTGACCTTTCGAGACGGACCAGCGCATCAAAGTCGCGCCCTTGCATGTGTAAGGTTGCTGCGGCTAAAACTTGTTGGCGCTAGCATAACCTGCCCGCTGGAACATGAGCATGTCCAAAGAACATATCCTTGTTGTCGATGATGATCCGCAGATCACCTCGTTCCTGCAACGCTATCTGGAAAAACAGGGGTGCCAAGTGAGTTGTGCAGTGGATGGCAATGCGATGGATTCAGTGTTGGCGCAGACGGATGTTGACCTGATACTGCTGGATATCGGCCTGCCCGGGCGTAGTGGCTTCGACATTACGCGCGAGTTGAGGGTCAGTTCGAACATTCCGATCATCGTCCTTTCTGGCCGGGACGAGATTTTCGATCGTGTTGTCGGTCTGGAGTTTGGTGCAGATGACTATATTACTAAGCCCTTTGAAGCGCGCGAGGTTCTGGCCCGTATCCGAACCGTTTTGCGACGGGCAAGGGTCGAAGACAAACCGTTGAGCGGAGCAGGCACTCCGTCGATAGCTTTCGGTGAGTGGGTTTTGAACACGAATGAAAGGACCCTGACCGCTTCCGGGTCGAAGGAACCGATGCCTCTTACTACAACCGAGTTCGATGTGCTGCAGGCTTTTGTGACGAACCCACACATGGTGCTGTCACGCGATCAGCTGCTTGACAAGGCACGTGGGCGCGAAACCATCGTCGGGGATCGCACGATTGATGTTCACGTTGCGCGACTGCGCAAAAAGATCGAGCCCGATCCAACGGCGCCGACTTTTATCAAGACTATACATGGCATCGGCTATTGCTTTGCCGCTAATGCTCGGAAAACCAGTGACTAGTTAGCTGAGTTTTTTGAACATATACGTCGTGGGCTCAAGCCGATCCTCGAACGGGTTGCGACAATAGTCAGGAATTTCGCCCGCGATCTGGAAACCCATAGACTGGTACAGGATGCGCGAAGGGTCGGTACTGCGGGTATCCAGCACCAGCATGGTTTTGCCCAACTCCACTGATCGCGACTCGAGCGCGGCCATCAGTGCGCGACCTATCCCGCGCCGACGCGCCTCGGGGTGGACCAGCAATTTCGCGACATCTGCGCGATGCGGTTGATTTGGCATTGCGGCAGGAATCAATTGTACCGTGCCCTGAACACGACCTTCTCCATAGGCTATGAACAGATCAAGTGTTCCCGTGTGCAATCCGGGTCGCACACGATCCTGCCAATAGCTGCGGGCTGCATCACGCGAAAATGGCAGTATAAAACCGATACTGGCGCCGGTGTGTACGCAACGGTGAAGAATATCGGTCAGATCCTCCAGCGCTTCATCGAGATAGGCCTCGGACATTCGTGTGATCATATCAGTACCAGCAGATAACGTGCGCCGCGTTTCGGCCCGGTTTCAAAGCGCGTTGGCCCCGACAAGTGATAGCGCAGACAGTCGCCGCCGCTGAGCGCATGATCGATACCGTCCACCGTCAGCGTCAACCCACCGTCCAATACGATCAAATGATGCTCCTGTCCGGGTCTGGGCGGAGTTTCATAGGTGATCACAGTCCCTGGGGGCAAATGTCCCTCCATCACTTCTCCGTTCAATCCGGATGCAGGAGGAGAAACCGATCTTCGGGTAAATCCGCTCTCGGGATCATGCCATTCAGGCTGCTTTTCAAAGGGAACCTTGGGATCGAAGCTGTCTTCAACCATCATCAAAAGACGCGACATGGGCAGCCCGTAGGCCGCACAGAGTCGCCCTAGCGTTTCTGCGGTCGGGCTGACATCGCCTTTCTCCATCCGGGACAGGGTGGCGCGACTGATCCCGCTTCGGTCGGCCAGTTGTTCCAACGACCATCCGTGGCCCTGGCGCAATTCGTTCAGCCGAGTGGCGAGGCGAATTGATAGCGTATCTAACATGTATCATATATGGGAATCATTATCATATATGAGATTATCGGCTAATTTCATTCTGGCTGCAACGAAAAAAGGGTGTGGAGATTCCACACCCTTCGACTGCTCGGGGAGATTGGAGGAATTATTTCCAGCCAACCTCGTTAAAGATTTTCTGCGCCTCGGGGATGTTCTTGGCGACCTCTGAAAGGTTCACTTCATCCGCCTTAAACTCACCCAATGCCGCTACGTTGTCGGCCAGCGCTACGCCTTCGACGGCCGGGAATTCGTCGTTCCCGTTCGAGAAATAGACCTGTGCCTGATCGCTCGCGAGATACTCCAGAAACTTAATCGCGTTTTCTTTGTTAGGCGCGTTGGCCGCAACCCCAGCACCCGACAGGTTCATATGAGCACCCTCGGCGCCCTGCGCCGGGAACTGCACGCCGATCATGTCGATATCTGCGCTCAGGCCTTTGACGTTTTTGCGCATGGCGCGGGCAAAGTAGTAGGAGTTCGAAACCGCAATTTCGCACTCACCCGAGACGATTCCGCGCAGCTGATCGGTATCACCACCCTGCGGTTCGCGCGCCATGTTGGCGACAACACCTTCGGCCCAAGTCTTGGCGGCTTCCGCGCCATGGTTGGTGATGATCGAAGCCAGGAGCGTCTGATTGTAGGTGTTGCTGGACGAACGGATGCAGACAAGGCCTTTGTATTCTGGTTTGGCCAGATCCAGGTAGGTTGCAGGTGGGTTGGCAACTTCGGCCTTATCGAAAAAGATGATCCGCGCACGCTGCGAGAATCCGTACCACTGATTGTCTTCGTCCTGAAGGTTGGAGGGAATGCGTTCTTCCAATAGTGCGCTTTCGACCGGCTGCAGGATGCCTGCATTCTTGGCGCGCGCCAGACGCGAGGTATCGACTGTCAGCAGGATATCGGCGGGCGAGTTCGCGCCTTCGGCTTCCATACGCGCGATCAACTCATCAGCTTTGCCTTCGATGCGGTTGATGGTGATTCCGGTGGCGTCTTCGAAGTCAGAATACAGACGCTCGTCGGTGTCATAGTGGCGCGAGGAATAGAGGTTCAGTTCGCCCTCGGCTGCGGCTGAAGTGGCAATCAGGGCCGTCAGAGCAGTGGCGATACAGGTGGAGGATTTCAGCATTATGTGTCCCAACATTAGAATACGCTGCGGGTAGTAACCCGACTGAATTAGTCAATTAAACGATTCTGGCGGGGATGCAAGGAATTCTGACGGATTTAGTTGGTCAAATAGTCGCCCCCATTTAGTCAGGTGCTATTCGTTCGGTGAATTCATCAGCTTGACACGCTTAACATGCCAATCGAAAAGCCGAATAAGATGTTAAAACCGCAATGACAGGCAGGACATTCCACCATCCAACTTGGCACAATCGGTGTTGTCGATCTCAACCACCTCATACCCCTCACGGTCTAACATTTCTGCTGTGCGTGGAAAGCCTGCCGCCATCAGCACCAGATTGTTAAAACGAATTGCGTTGGCCGCAGCCTCTTCTCCTTCTGCAACGTGCAGGATTCGGTAGCCCTCGAAACATCCTGACGCATCCAACCGCCGTGTAGACAGGATCGTTTCGGCATCCATTAGCGAGCAATCCGTCTTGAAGTGCAAAACACCCTCGGGCGTGAAGACTTCCCGCAGTTTGTGACCCCAGTCAGAGGTGATTTTGGCGAGCTCAGCGACGCCTTCTGCGTCGGTACGGTCTGATCGACCCACCAGAATTTCCCGACCGGTCACCAATATATCACCACCTTCGATATGACCCGGGCCTTCGATCTCACGAACTGTGTCATAGCGGGCGCGAAGCGTTGGAGCCATTTCAGCCACCTCGCCCATCCGTGATGGCGCACCGGGCCGCATCAACACGGCCCCCTGAGGTAGGCAGAGTGCAGTATCCTCGACGAATTGAGCGTCAGGGTAGGCGTCAAGGGCGTCAAGCTCGATCACTTCCGCCCCTGTGCTTTTCAAAGCGGTCACGTAAGCTTGGTGCGCCGCCAGCATCCCGTCGAAATCAGGATTGCCGAAATCCTCGGCGCGCAATCCACCTGCGATGGTTGGCGCGGGCCGACGCGTAATTGCGCGCGTGAACTCAAATGTCGGGTCTGTCATTGTTCAATCTTTCCGGGGTTCGAATTTCGGGGCGGTGACTTCGATAATTGATGGTCCATCAATCTGAACTGCCTCGCGCAGCACCTGCGCGATGGTATCGGGTTCGAACGAAGCCGATGAGTACGGAATGCCAAAGGACTTGGCAGTTGCTGCAAAATCGGGAGGCGAGGGATCGCACCCAATGACTGTTACGCCGACATCCTGCATTGATGCGGCAATCTCTCGATATCCGTGGTTGTTCCAGATCATGAAAGTGACGGGCAGGTTTTCGTCCACTGCGGCCATGATTTCGGGCAGTGAAAACTGGGCTCCGCCATCACCGACGATGCAAATCACCCGGGCTGTGGGATCGGCGATTGCTGCGCCAATGGCCGCAGGTATCCCGTATCCGAGTGCCCCATATCCTGTTGCCGCGTTGAACCAGCCACCGGCCCGGTCATGATCGTAGTAAAGGTTTCCGGCATAAATCGGCTGGGTCGAATCCCCGACGATCAACGCATCGGGTACAGCGTCGCGGATCGCATTGAGTACCTCTACCTGAAGACGGTATTCGGCGCCGATTTCGTTCCACGCGGCGCTACGTGAAAGCGCTGCGCGTTTTGCGCCTTCGCTCTTTTTCTTCGCTGTAGGCAAAGATGCGAGAAGCGCGGGGACAACCATGTCTACGTCATCGTGAATGGTAAGATCAGCCTTGTGCCGGGATAGTTGATCGCGGCAACGGTCGACCCGGATCAATCCTGACATCGCAGTAATCTGGCCGGTTGCGTACATGTCAAAATCGGTAGGTCCAAGTTCGGTACCCAAGGCCAGCACACAATCAGTGTCTTCGATCAGGGCACGTACGCCGTTTAGACTGGGACTGGCAGGTACGATCAGCGGATGCCCGTGCATCAGACCTCTTGCGTTCACGGTCTGCACTACGGGTGCATCCAGTTTTTCGGCCAACTCGCGCAGGCCGGTCTCAACCCGCTTGGCGCCGCCGCCTGTCAGAATGACAATTCTCTGTGCTTCAGCCAGACGCATCGCTGCCTGCTGGATCAAATCTGGGTCTGTCGGCGATACCGGAGCAGGTGGCACACTTGGTGCGGCAGCGTATTCGGCTGCTGCGACGTCTAACGGAACTTCTATATGTGCCGGTCCGGGTCGCCCGTTGGCCAGCCGATGGAATATACGATCCACGGCCGGGTCCAGTTCACTTGCGTCTGAGATTTGCTCAGACATCAGCGCCACCGTTTGGGCAAGTCCCAGTTGGTCAGGCAGTTCGTGCAGATGACCGAAGCCCTTTCCAAGTGATACAGTTGTATTGACCCCTGACACAACCAGCATCGGCACAGAATCCGCCCGGGCCTGCGCCATGGGCGTCAGTGTATTCGTCAAGCCCGGGCCGGTGATGACAAAAGCCACGCCCGGTTTTCCCGATGCGCGTGCATAACCATCGGCCATAAATCCAGCACCTTGTTCGTGCCTGGGGGTCACATGTCGTATGCCCGAGTTCGCAAGACCGCGATAAAGTTCGACCGTGTGTACTCCGGGAATTCCGAACACGCAGTCCACATCCCTTCGCCGAAGTTCTGCAACTAGGGCTTCGCCTACTGTTATTCCGTTCATGCGACCTCGCACGTTTTTCTGTTGGCATGATCGATGATGCGGGTGACGGCGGTGGCAAAATCGTCATCGCTAATCGTCAGGGCCACGCGCACCCAGTGTTTCAGGCTGTCTCCGAAGGCTGATCCCGGCATTACGGCAACCCCAGCTTGCAGTAAGTCCCAGGCGTAGGCCTCACCATCAAGCCCGGTGGATGAAACGTTGATCAGCGCAAACATCCCAGCCTCAGGCCGGTGCACGGTAAGCTCAGTTTCCGCCTGTAATCGATCCGCCAGCAGATTGGCCCGCCTCGAGAAGCGCGCGGCCATGCCGGGCGCGACTTCAGACCCGTCACGGATCGCCTTTTCGGTCATATCCGCGATGAAAGGTTGATTTCCAAACAGCATGGTTTCGGAATAGGGCAGCAACGCCTCGCAAAATTCTGACGGACCGACACACCAGCCGCTACGAAACCCCGGCGCCGCATGTGACTTGGAAATAGAGGCTACCCCAATGACGCGTTCCGCCAAGTCCGGATTGGCTAGGGGCGAGACAAATTTTGCACCGTCAAAGATCAGATCCTCATAGACTTCATCCGATATAATCCACAAATCATGCGTGATCGCCAATCGCCCGATCTCGGCGATTTCTGACGCCGTCAGGATCGCCCCGGTCGGGTTGTGTGGGGTTGTCAGCAGAATGGCGCGGCTGCGCGGAGTGATCCGGGCGGCGATATCTTCGGGCTGTATGCGAAACCCGTGTTCGGGCCTTAAGGGCACCGGTACCAAATCTGCGCCGGTCGCACGTACTACCCCTTCGTAGGTTGCATACATCGGGTCACCGACCAGAACTTCATCACCAGTCTCGGTAACTCCGGCCATGACCGCGAACAGGGCAGTCTGGGTTCCCGGAAAGCACAAAAAGTTCTCTGGCCCGAACGTGCGTCCGCGGGAGTCTGAGTACCGCTCGGCCAGCGCGTTCAGCAAACCGGCTTCTCCGCGCCCATTCGAGTACCCCGTTCGCGAAGCCCGCAATGAGGTTACGGTGGTTTCGATCAGAGCGTCGGGTACTGGAACATCCGGCTCACCAATCGTCATTTCGACGATGTCCGCCCCGGCCCGGATAAGCTCGCGCGCCTTCAGGTGTACGCCCCATTTGGCGCCACCCAGGCCAGCTAAACGTTCTGTTACAGCGCTGGTTTTCATGGCTGCTCCACTTCTTTGTTCAATGGAATTCCGATTATTGCGCTGACCGATTCCAAGCCGATCTGCGCCAACTGACCTTCGGCAAAAGCATCTGGAAGCGCACCGCCTTCAAGCCAGAGACCATCGATCACCGCATTACAGGCGATGGCAAGTTGCATTGCTTCGGATGCGTTGATCGAACGACCGCATTCCTGTAGTGCGGCGACGATCAAGGCCTCAAGGTAATCCCGGAAATAATTGTAAGTACGCTGGTGAATGCGTTGCATTTTCGGGTCATGCTGCACCTTGTTCAGGAACCCAGCCCACAAGGCGACCGCGCTGGGATCAACAATCGGTGGCCGCAGCGAAGCATCAACGAAGTTCGCCAGCCGAGATAGTGCGGTGCCTTCGCCCGAAGAGGCGGCTGTCTGATCAGTCAGCGTATTCATATGATGCTCGTACGCTGCCTGAATTAGTTCCTCTTTCGATGAGAAATAGTGCCGGATCAAACCCTGGGTCACGTTCGCACGAGCAGCAATTTCACGCACGGTGGCACCCCGAACGCCCATCTCGGCGATCAGATCCAAAGTCGCCAGTATCAGCGCCTCGCGCCGATATTCTGCGGACTCACGTGTAAACTTGCGGCTGTCGTCCTGCACGTCGGGCTCATCCATGGCATGAAATTATTATACACTTGCATAATTGCGAGATTCGGGGCTTACTGCAAGCTGAAATCAGAAGATTCTTGGATATGGACACAGCCAAAGCCGTTACACCCGCAGACGATCCGGCGTCGAATCAAGAGGCGATAAAGGTTGAAGACCTGCACAAATCCTTCGGCCCGCTGGAGGTTTTGAAAGGCGTCTCTCTCACAGCGCACAAAGGTGATGTTGTCGCGATTATCGGAGGATCAGGTTCTGGCAAATCCACCATGCTGCGCTGCATCAACTTTCTGGAAACGCCGAGTTCGGGAAAGATCACAATTGGTGGAGAGCAGGTTGAGATGCACGCCGATGGAAGCCCATCCAATCGACGCCAGATCGAGCGCATCCGTACACGGCTTGCCATGGTATTCCAGCAGTTCAATCTGTGGACCCACCGCTCGCTTTTGGAGAACGTAATCGAAGTGCCGGTGCATGTTCTGAAAGTACCAAAAGCACAGGCGATCGAGCGGGCACACGAGCTGCTCAAACGGGTGGGACTAGGGGACAAGGCCGACACTTATCCTGCCTATCTATCAGGCGGACAGCAACAGCGCGCGGCGATTGCACGGGCTCTGGCGGTCGATCCCTCGGTCATGCTGTTTGATGAACCAACATCCGCGCTTGATCCCGAACTGGTCGGTGAAGTTCTGACCGTAATCCGCGATCTTGCCGCCGAAGGGCGCACCATGTTGCTTGTCACTCACGAAATGAAGTTCGCACGGGAAGTCGCCAGTCACGTTGTTTATCTCTACGAGGGCCGCATCGAAGAGCAGGGTCCGCCTGCCGAGGTCTTTGGAAACCCTAAATCGGATCGGTTGAAGCAATTTCTCAGTTCGGTCGCATAGTCCAACAAAACAAATCACGAAACCAAAAGGGAGTAACAAAATGAACGTAAAGAAGCTGCTCGCGTCCAGTCTCGCCGCTGCGGTCCTTTCCGCTGGAGTTGCCAGCGCCGAAGAGGTCAAGATTGGTATCGCCGCCGAGCCTTATCCGCCATTTGCTTCACTGGACAGCTCGGGCAACTGGGTCGGTTGGGAGATTGACGTCATCAATGCCGTCTGCGCCGCAGCAGAGCTGGATTGCGTGATCACACCGGTAGCTTGGGACGGTATCATCCCATCGCTGACCGGTCAGCAGATCGATGCCATTATGGCCTCGATGTCGATCACAGAAGAGCGCCTAAAGACCATTGATTTCAGTGATCCTTACTACAACACACCTGCGGTCATTGTTGCCGATAAATCGATGGATATCGAAGCGACCCCAGAATCGTTGGCGGGTAAGGTGGTCGGCATTCAGGCTTCGACCATCCATCAGGCCTATGCGCAAGAATACTTCAAGGATTCAGAGTTGCGCGTTTATCAAACTCAGGATGAAGCTAATCAGGATCTCTTTGCAGGTCGCATCGATGCCACTCAGGCCGACAGCATCGCGATGGCGGATTTTGTGAACTCGGACGCGGGCGCGTGCTGTGAAATCAAAGGTGCCGTCAAAGATGATCCTGCCATTCTTGGCCGTGGCGTCGGAGCCGGTGTCCGCAAAGGGCAGGATGAGCTGCGTGAAGCGCTGAACAAGGGCATCGCGGCCATTCTGGCGGATGGAACGCACGAGAATATCACCTCGAACTACTTCTCGGCCAGCATCTACTAAGCTGTCGCTGTGACCGGTCTATTGGAATCACTGGGATTGGCGCAGAGTGCAGAGCTTCTGTCGCTCTCGCCGCCGGGGTGGGGGGGCAATCTGCTGCGCGGATTGTCCCATTCGTTGCAAATCGCGTTTGGCGCTTATGCGCTAGGCCTGGTGATCGGACTGTTCGGAGCATATGGCAAACTTTATGGCGGGAAGGTCACGCGCGATCTTCTCGCTATCTACACGACCGTCATCCGCGCTGTGCCGGAGTTGGTCCTGATCCTGATCCTCTATTATGTAGGGTCGGATATCATTAACAAAATCTCAGCCGCGATGGGTGGCGGACGGGTCGAAATCAATGGCGTCGCCGCCGGCATATGGGTATTGGGCGTGGTTCAGGGCGCTTATGCAACCGAGATCCTGCGCGGCGCGATTCAGGCGGTTCCTCCGGGTCAAATCGAGGCGGCCAAATCCTACGGGATGCCTGCCTTCATGACCATGCGCCGCGTGACAATCCCAGCCATGATGAGTTTCGCTGTACCAGGTCTGGCAAACCTTTGGCTGATCGCCACCAAGGACACGGCATTGCTTGCGGTTGTTGGATTCAACGAACTGACTTTGGAAACCCGACAGGCCGCCAGCAGTACACGCGCTTATTTCACCTTCTTTCTCGCGGCGGGATTCCTCTATCTCATGGTCACCTTGTGCTCGGGCGCTGTCTTTGCGCGGATCGAGAAATGGGCACGTCGTGGTCAGCCCTCTCTTAAAGGAGGGGGCAGATGATCGATCTTAGATCTTTGATGCAGCCGCACCGCATCGTGATGATGCTGATGTTTGCTGGGATCGTCATATGGTGCGTCTTCTCACTGCAGTGGGACTGGTTACCAAAATATGCGCCGCTTGCCCTGCAGGGCATCTGGACGACGATCTGGTTATTGGTTGTTACCGTTGTTCTGGGCTTCCTTCTTGCGGTGCCGCTTGGTTTGGCGCAGGCGATTGGCCCATGGTACCTTGCCGCCCCTGCAAAGGCATTTTGTACAATCATCCGGGGGACGCCGCTGCTGTTGCAGCTATGGTTGTTGTATTATGGGCTCGGGTCGCTCTTTCCTCAGTTTCCGTGGATACGCTCGTCAGAGCTCTGGCCGTATCTGCGCCAGGCTTGGCCTTACGCTGTGCTGGCACTGACTCTGTCTTACGCAGGTTATGAAGGCGAGGTCATGCGGGGGGCCTTCAAAGGAGTTGCCAAAGGTCAGTTGGAGGCCGCCAAGTCCTTCGGTATGCCAAGGCTGACCATGTTCCGCCGTATCTGGCTGCCGCAGGCGATCCGTAACGTGTTGCCGACGTTGGGCGGTGAAACTATCCTGCAGATGAAAGCAACCCCGTTGGTTGCGACTATCACCGTGGTTGACATTTACGCGGTATCTTCTCGCGTACGCTCGGATACTTTCATTATCTATGAGCCGCTTCTTCTGTTGGCAGTGTTTTACATACTTGTTGCGGGTCTGATCGCCCTTGCCTTCCATTGGTTGGAGGTACAGGTTCTGGGAACCGGGAAGCGCGATACTTAGCCTGCAGATAATTTTGCTAAATCAACGCCGTCGACAGGCTAGGTGCATAGCTGAGCAAAATCAGTACCGTTGCGACGGCGATAAGGAACGGCCAGAGCGATTTTAGAATTGCGCCGGGTGTTGTCCCACTCATGGAAGAGGCGATGTAGAGGCCTATGCCAACAGGCGGCGTCAGCAGACCGAGTACCAGATTCAAACACACGACAACGCCGAACTGATAGGGGCTGATGTCATAAGAACCCGTGGCAATCGGCAGCAAAATCGGCGTGATCAGGATGATGGCGGCAATACCGTCGATTACCATACCGACCAACAGTAGGGCGACATTCACGATCAACAGAAACATGAACGGATCAGACGTGACGGAGGTGATCAACCCCGCCAGATGTTGAGGAATTTCCTCGTAAATGATCACCCAGCCAAAGACACCGGCTGCCGCGATCATGAACAGGATCATCGATGCGTTCGAGGCCGTTCGCCTGAACATCTCACCCAGGTTTTGAGGCTTCAGGTCTCCGTATATTAGCCAGCCGACCAGAAAGGCGATCAGCGAGGCGATGGCCGCGGATTCGGTCGGTGTGGCAATCCCGAACAGAATACCGCCGATGATCGATACAGGGATCAGCATGGCGGGCAGGGCGGCCAATAAGGCTTTTGCCGCTTCTCGACGCGACATCCACGCTCCCTTGGGAAACTGTCGTACCCACCCAATCAGTGTGATCACCAGCGCAAAGGCTCCGGCCATAAGGAACCCGGGGATTATACCCGCGATGAACATATCGCCGATGGGAATCTGTGCCAGTACGCCGAAAATGACAAACATCATCGAAGGTGGAATGACCGGCGCCAACAGGCCACCGGCTGCTGTTGTGGCGGCAGCGAACCCCTTGCTGTATCCCTCTTCCTCCATCGCGGGCACCATGGCGCGCGACATCACAGCGATCTGTGCGGTGGCCGAGCCGATGATGGCGGCCATGAACATATTGGCCAGCAGGTTGATATAGGCCAGCCCGCCGCGAAACCCGCCCACGAAAACGCGCGCCAAGGCGACCAGACGGCGCGTCATTCCGCCCTCATTCATCAGCTCTCCGGTCAGCATGAATAGTGGGATTGCAAGCAAGCCGTAGTTCTCCAACCCGCCAAACATTTTCTGCGCGAAGCTGTCATAGAGGACTGTGTTGCCGCTTTCCCAGATATACCAGATCGCCGTAATCGCTAGAACGATTGCAACAGGCACTGACAAAAGCAGAGTGGCCAGAAAGACGACTGGGCTCATGCTTGTATTTCCTGTGTTGGACGTGTCAGCAAATGCATTGTGGAATGCAGGGTCGCGCCCAGTGCAAACAGCCACATGACCAGCCAAAACAGAAATTTCGGTAACCCGAGAGTCGAAGTTGGCTCGGCATAGATGAAGTTGAAAGTGCTGCCTTGAAAGGCCATGGCATCAAATCCAGCCTGGGCGATGTCCAATGGCAGAAACCAGCGCCAGCAGAACCACAGCATCGCGATCGCGAATACAAAAACAACAACATCAACGATTTTGCGGATGATCGGCTTGAACTGTGCGGGAACCAGGTCAACCAGGATCGTGATCGAGACTGAAGTGCGGTGATGCAGCGCTGCTGAAGCGCCTAAAAACGTCATCCATACCATGGCATAGATCGCCAACTCGTCCACCCAGAACAGGGCGTTTCCTGCAGTACGGGTCACGACGTTCAGTAAAATTAACAGGGTGACGCAAACCGCCAGCGCCGCGGCACACCACAACTCGACCCGCGCCCACGCGGCAGACAGTCGGTACAACATTGCTGGTCCCCTGTGCAAAAGGGCGCAGGATCGACCTGCGCCCTTTCCCAAAAGTATTCTACATTACTTGGTTTCTGCCGCAGTCTGTCGCAGCGCGTCAAGGGATGAGGTTTTTTCCGACCAGATGCCGTTCCATTCCTCGATTGCATCTCCAAAGAATGAAGCGTCCACTTTCTTATAGGCTTTACCGGTGCCTTCGATCTGTTCCAGCCAACCAGCTTCGTTCGCGACATAGGCGTCAATGGTGCTGTCTACGTGCTTGGCCATAAGGTCGCCGATCATCGCGCGATCTTCCTCGGACAGCCCAGCCCAGACCTTGGCCGAGACCAGCCCCACCATTGGGAACATCATGTGATCAGACTGCACGATCGTATCGGCGTGATCATAGTATTTCAGTACCCAGATCAGCTCGGCATCCATGTCGATCGCATCAACCTGACCATTGGCCAGCGCGTCATAAACCGCAGGCAGTGGCATCGGGGTCGGGGCGGCGCCAACCGCATTATAGAAATCGAGGATTGGTGTGAACGGTGTGATCCGCAATTTCAGTCCCGACAAATCTTCTGCCGAAGACACATCGCCACGGCTGACGATCTGGCGCAGTCCGGCCATGCCGTAGCCGACGCCAACAACACCCACTTGCCCTGGCAGGGGCTCTAACATCGTTTTGGCCGTATCCGAGCGCAAAATGCGCCCGGCATGGCCAATGTCATCCGCCAGGTAAGGCGCATAGAAGGCGCCAAGTTCGGGCGCACGGTTCGAAACTTCGGCGACAGTCATGAACGCCATGTCCAATGCACCGGTCTGCAATTGCTGCAGCATCTCGGCCTCATTGCCCAACTGACGGGCGGGAAATACAGATACCGAATGGGTGCCGCCACTGGTTTCGTTCAGCTCGGCCCCAAAAGCCTCGGCAGCTTTGGTCCAGATATGTGGAGGTGGCGTAATCAATCCCAGACGGAATTCATCTGCCTGAGCAGCCAACGATGACACAGCCAATGCTGCGGCCGATGCGGCAATTTTAGCAAAACGTTTCATGTTCTTCCCTGTTGCTTTGTTGGTGTCAGAGTGTGACCCAGCCCTCTGGCGGCTCTTTCCCCGGATGCACGGCTTGGCAGTTCGGGCATGTTCGGTCTTCTACTGATGCATAGAATCTTTCATAGACCGGCGGCAAGTCTTTGACGATAGACTGTAATTGCATCTCAGCCCGATGAACGCGGGTTCCGCATTCAAAACAGTACCACTCGATGGCGTCCAATTCGCCTGTTTGTCGCTTGGGTTCTATGACCAGCCCGATCGAGCCTTCCTGCGGGCGTTGCGGAGAATGGCGTACATGCGGCGGCAGCAGGAAAATCTCACCTTCACGGATTGGAACATCATAGAACTCCTCGCCGTCGAAAAGCTTCAACACCATGTCGCCTTCCAACTGGTAAAAGAACTCTTCAACCGGGTCATCATGGTAGTCGGTGCGTTTGTTTGGCCCACCGACGACGGTGACCATAAGGTCGGCATCTTCCCAGATCTGTTGATTTCCAACGGGCGGCTTCAGAAGGTGACGGTGTTCGTCGATCCATTTCTGAAAGTTGAATGCTCTTAACTTCGACATGTCCCACTCCCTGTTTGCGGAAGTTTGGCCGGTTTTTTCATAACCGCAAAGAAATTATCCGCATCTAGATATCCGATTTGTTTATATCGATGTGTTCAAAGCTTCAGGCCACATTCCTCGAACCCATTGCGGATGATCACTTTCTCGGCGTCTGTCAGTTCCAACATTGGTGGCCGAACGCGTCCTCCAGTCTGACCAAGCAATTCCTGCCAATATTTGCCAAAGGCTGTTGGTTTACCCGCCGGGCGGGTCCGCTTCATGGCGTCACGGGCCGGGTTCAGACTGTCAAAGACTTTGCGTGCTTCGTCCGCCTTACCGGCGAAGGCCAGTCGGGTGTATTCGTTCATTCGCTGATCATTTGAGGTTTGCAGCTGATAAGGTGGTGACGAACACAGATACAGCTTCCAGTCCAACTCGAGAATATTGTCCAGCCATTCATGTTCGGCAGATGTCGAGACATGGATTTTGTCGCCAACCATATGGGTCAGCTTCACATACATCTCGCGTGGCACCGAATACTTGATGGCAACGATATTAGGCAGATCGGCGATCCGAGCGCATTCCTCGGGTTGCATCAAGTAGCCACTGTCCGGATGACTCCACATGGCAATCCCGATGTCGAGCTCGTCGCAAAATCGTTTGTAATATTGATAAAGAACCTCTCCGCGATCTTGGACGAAGCTCAGAACCGGGGCGTGCAACACGATGTAATCGGCACCGCAATCCTGTGCATGGCGGGCCAATTCCAGCGCTGTATCCATATTCTGATCCGAGACCGAGACGATCACACCAGCTTTGCCCGCGCATTCATCAATCGCAATCTCGAAATTTCGCTTGCGCTCGTCCACGCTCATCGAGAAGAACTCGCCCTGTTTACCTGCCACGAACAAGCCTTGGATATCCAGATCGTCAATCCAGTGTCGAATGTTCGACCGCAACCCGGCTTCGTCCAGTGACAGTTCATCATTGAACGGGTTCAGGGCAGCGGCCCAGATACCGGTCATGTGTTCACGCGCATAGGCTTTGGCATCGTGCTTGGAATATTTCATTTGGTGCAGGCCTTCCGGTTAGCGCACAATTCTCGCGTTTCTTAGAAAGCCCGAAAGCCTTTGTTGATCCAATGCGAAAGCGGGGAACTGGATATTGGAAAATAGAATACCCAAGCTTTATCAATTTAAATAAGTTTAGCGCTGGCTTAGGTTCACCGTATGAAGATTGGATTGATTGGAAATGGCGCGATTGCGCATCACGTCGCGAATGCCATAAAAGCCCGGGGCCATATGGTGCAGGCAGTTCTGGTGCGGCCGGGAAGCAATTCGCAGACTCCGAACCTGTTTGTAGAGTCAGTGCAGAGCCTCACTAACGATGCGGATTTGGTGATTGATTGTGCGGGTCATCAGGCGTTGGCTGAATATGGTCCTCAAGTGCTGGCAAGCGGCATCGACATGATCACCATCTCTATCGGTGCACTGGCTAATCAATCGATTGCAGACGAATTGAATTCCGCTGCCCAAAACAGCGGGGCAACGCTGCATCTGGCAAGCGGTGCGATCGGAGCCCTTGATTGCCTCGGCGCTGCAGCAACCGGCAAGCTGGACAAGGTCAAATACGTCGGATGTAAGCCACCACAGGGTTGGAAAGGCTCAGCAGCTGAAGATAGCTTGAACCTTGATGAGCTCCATGAGGCCACGACGCATTTCAGCGGATCAGCGCGGCAAGCCGCATTGTCCTATCCCAAGAACGCAAATGTGGCGGCAGCGGTCGCACTGGCCGGGATTGGCTTCGACGAGACGCAGGTACAGCTGATTGCCGATCCATCAGTCACGCGCAACATCCATGAAATTGAGGCCGAAGGCGAGTTTGGGCAGTTCCATTTCCGGATCAGTGGAAACTCACTGCCGGATAATCCACGCAGTTCAGCGCTTGCCGCGATGAGCGTGGTGGCCAAGTTGGATCAACTCTCGGAACCGATTGTGCTTTAACCATGGTTGGACGTCATTCACGTATCGTTGACCGTGCCCTGACTAGGCTGAAACTGCGCCAACTTCGCTTGTTGGTCGCAGTGGGTGCCCATGGCAATATCCAGAATGCGGCGCGGGAACTGGGTATCTCGCAACCTGCCGCCACAAAAATGATCCAGGATCTGGAGCTGGATTTTGAAGTAAAGCTGTTCAGCCGAACCAATCGGGGCGTTATTCCAACCGTGTTCGGAGAAACCCTGATCCGGCACGGGAAACTGATCTTCGCACAGGTCTCGAACGCCGCACAGGAGCTTGATGATCTGAACGAAGGTAATGCGGGTCGTGTAGTTGTTGGCACGTTGCTCGCAGCCTCAACAAGCCTGTTACCTACAGCCATAGAAATTCTGCTGGCAGATCGGCCCAACGTGGCGATCAAGATCAATGAGGGCACTAATGAAGTGTTGATGCCCAGATTGTTATCCGGCGAAATAGATATGGTTGTCGGGCGGCTTCCTTCGCATCGTCATCGCGACAAGATCAGGCAAGAAAAGCTTTTCGGAGATCACATTCTGGCAATTGTCGGCAACCAGCACCCTCTGGCCGGACGGCGGAATATCACTTTCGCGCAGACCAAACCTTTTGGTTGGATCGTGCCACCACTGGAAACGACACTAAGGCGTCAGCTCGATCATTTCTTTGTTGGTCAGCAACAATATGTGCCGCCCGTGATGATCGAATCCGTATCCTATCTGACCAACCGCGCACTATTGCAATCCCGTGACTTGGTAGGGCTTATGCCCGCCGAGGTCGTCTCGCAGGACATCTCTCATGGATATCTGACACCGCTGGATTGGGACGTCCCGTTCGGGCAAGGGCCCATCGGTGTTTCGTTCCGAGCGGATGCTGATCTTTCCCCCGCCGGCCGGGCTTTCAAGTCGGCGCTGCACGAGGCGGCGAGACAGAAATAAGAACAGGTATTCGCCAAATTGATATCAGTATTCACCCAATTCACTTGAAGTGATGCCAGCCATTGCGTGATTTGAAATGGTCCAATTTCGGAGGCGCCGTTATCATGTATCCAGAGCTCAAGCTTTTTATCGCAGGTAAATGGCGCACGACTGACCGGGATATACCTGTTGTGAACCCGGCCACTGAAGAGGAACTCTCGCGTCTGCCCTGCGCATCGATCCGCGATCTGGATGATGCGCTTGACGCGGCGGTCAAAGGGTTTCGTATCTGGAGCCGCACCCCACCACGCGATCGCGCCGACACGATCCTTCGCGCTGCTGCGTTAATGCGGGATCGGCAGGAAGAAATCGCCCATGCGATCACGTTGGAACACGGCAAACCGTTGAAACAGGCCCGGCTAGAGGTGATCCGGGGTGCTGAGTTTTTTGAATGGGACGCGGGAGAAGCGATGCGGACCTATGGTCGGGTCATACCTGCTGCACCGGGTCACAAATTCTCGGTCCATCATCAGCCCATCGGGGTGGTCGCTGCGTTTTCGCCGTGGAATTTTCCGATGAGCCAACCTGCGCGCAAGATCGCGGGCGCGCTGGCTTCGGGTTGTTCGATCATCCTGAAGGCAGCCGAGGAAACACCCGCCGGCGCCGTGCATATTGCCAAAGCCTTCGAAGATGCAGGTCTTCCGCCGGGTGTCCTTAACCTAGTGTTTGGTGAACCGGCAGAGATCTCGTCTCATCTGATCCCGCAGGAACCGATTAGGCTTGTCGCCTTTACCGGATCAACTGCGGTGGGACGTCATTTGACTACGCTTGCTTCCGAGCACATGACATCCGTATTGATGGAACTGGGTGGTCATGCTCCGGTCATTGTGTGCGAAGATACGGATGTGCAAGCGGCGGGCGCGTCCAGCGCGGTGCGAAAGATGCGCAATGCCGGGCAGGTTTGTACGTCACCAACCCGGTTTTTTGCACATGAAAGCATTTACGAAAAATACACGGCGGCATTTGTGGAGCGCGCTGCAGCCACCGTTGTCGGAAACGGGTTGGATACGAGTGTCGAAATGGGCCCGCTTGCCAATGACCGCCGAATACCTGCGCTGACAGATCTGGTGGAAGACGCCCGCGCCAAAGGGGCAACCGTCGCCACGGGTGGGGCGAGACAAGGGGATAAGGGTTTTTTCTTCCAACCCACGGTTCTGCTAAATGTACCTGAAAACGCCCGGATCATGCAGGAGGAACCATTTGGTCCGGTCGCAGTGATCAATCCGGTGTCCTCACTGGATCACGCCATCGAACAGGCCAACGCAGTACCTTATGGTTTGGCTGGCTATGCGTTCACCAACCGTGCCGATTATATTGATCGCTTGGTGGATGAGGTTGAAGTTGGCAACCTGTCGATCAACACGCTAGAGGCGTCTACGCCCGAAACGCCGTTTGGAGGGGTTAAGTCCAGCGGCTACGGGCGCGAAGGCGGAACTGAAGGACTGGAAAACTACATGACCGTCAAACATGTCTGGCATTCTGCAAAAATCACCTGAGCGATTGGTGAAATCGCAACCTGTGAGAAATACCCGAACACAAAAAAACCGCGCTCGATGGCGCGGTTTTTTCTAATCGAGTATGTGAAGTTCTTAGCCCTGGCGAGCTTTGAACTTGCGCTGCGTCTTGTTGATCACGTAGACGCGGCCTTTGCGACGCACAACCCGGCAATCACGGTGCCGGTTCTTGAGCGAGCGGAGCGAGTTCTTGACCTTCATGGGTCTGTCTCCAATCTGCGGCGCCTTCATCAAAGACGTGGCCAGCGCCTGGGTTAATCGGGTGCCCCGGAAAACCGGAACAATGAATTCATGGTGGGCGGTACAAGGATCGAACTTGTGACCCCTTCGATGTCAACGAAGTGCTCTACCGCTGAGCTAACCGCCCATGAAACCGTTGCGTGACCTGCCCCATAACGAAATGGGGCGCGGAACCCCGCGCCGGTAGCGGGGTCTATAAAAGGAGTCGTTGGGGGGATCAAGGGGTTTGGCAGAACTATTTTCCAGTCTATGTTCAATGCGAACAACGGAGAGCCCATGCCCAACGCCGCACCAAATACAGCCTATGTTCTGGATATGCCAACAGACCGTACATCCTGCGTGGTATTTGCTTCACCACATAGCGGTCGTACTTATCCTGAATCGCTGTTGCAGCGGTCTGTCCTGAACCGCGATATGATTCGGTCCTCCGAGGATGCCTATGTCGATCAGCTTTTTGCTTCGGTGGCTGAATTTGGCGCACCCCTGCTTGCTGCGGCCATGCCACGGGCCTACCTGGATCTCAACCGCAGCTTGGATGAATTAGACCCTGCATTGATTCAGGGGGCCCGCCGTCACGGCCACAATCCGCGCGTCTCCTCCGGCCTAGGAGTAATTCCCCGCGTGGTCGCCAATGGACGGGCGATCTACAGCGGCAAGCTGACGATGGACGAGGCACGCCTGCGGATCGATACTTATTGGCGCCCCTATCATGCGCGTCTGAAATCTCTGCTGGCCGAATCACATGAAATTTTTGGGCAGGCCATTCTGGTTGATTGCCACTCGATGCCGCACGAAGCAGTGGCAATGGCTGGCGGCTCGCGCAACGCCCGGCCTGAAATCGTTTTGGGTGACCGTTTTGGGGCCGCCGCATCTGGTGTGATCGTAGATCAGATTGAAGCAGCGTTCACTGACGCAGGTCTGCATGTGGCGCGCAATGCGCCCTTTGCAGGAGCATATGTCACTCAAACTTACGGCCGTCCCACTCGTCACCAACATGCGATCCAGATCGAGATTGATCGTTCACTTTATATGGATGAGGAAACGATCCAACCGAACGGGAACTTTCAAGCGTTGCGGGATATTTTGCGTCAGGTTACTGCCCAGATCGCCAGTATCGGGTCCGATCCGATGTCGTTGGCAGCCGAATAACCTTAGCGCAGCGCGCGCCCCTTCACGATTGCATCGGTACCAAATCGACGGCGGATTTCATCCGTCGCACGCTCGGCCTGCGACCTGCGCGTGGCGCCGGGATCCAGAAGGTCACCTGAGATATCGGCCTCATCTTCCGGGCAGAGATCGGACAGGCCGCAGCCGAGCAGTCGATAGGGTCCCTGATCTCCTACTTGATCAAACAGTCCGCGTGCGGTGCGATAAATCCGGTCGGCGATCTGAGTGGCGTCGCGCAATGACACTCGTCGGGTGATGATCTTATGGTTGGCCCGTTTCAGTTTCAGCGTCACGACCCTCCCCGCCAAGCGCTTGGCTTTGGCCCTGTCCGCCACCTTCTCGGACATGCGCCACAAATGCCCGTCCAAAATATCGATACTGGCTGTATCCTCAAAAAATGTTGTCTCGTTGCTGATGGACTTCATAGGCGCATGGGCCGACACGCGCCGCTTATCTTGTCCGCGGGCCAGGTGCCATAGCCGGTAACCCATCGATCCGAACCGCGCGGTCAGTGCCTCCTGATCCCAGCGCAAAAGATCGGCAAATGTACGAATACCAGCGCGGTCCAGTGATTCCTGCGCCGCTGGACCGATTCCCCAGATTAACCGCACAGGTTTGTCATGCAGAAATTCAGCCGTCTCGGTCTTGCCAATCACGGAAAATCCGCGTGGCTTGTCGAGGTCCGACGCCACCTTGGCCAGGAACTTGTTATGGCTCAGACCGATCGAGCCCGTCAGCCCCAATTCATCCTTCATCCGTTTTACCAGCCGTGCCAGCATCACGGCAGGTGGTGCGCCATGCAGGCGAATAGTTCCCGACAGGTCCATGAATGCCTCATCCAATGACAGCGGCTCTACATCTGGCGTCAGTTCGTCCATCATCGCGCGGATTTCGCGTGAAACACTGACATAGAGCGACATGCGTGGTTTGATCACTACGGCGTCGGGGCACAGTTGAAGTGCCTTGAACATCGGCATCGCCGAGCGCACCCCGCGAATGCGTGCCACATAACATGCGGTTGAAACCACGCCGCGCTTTCCGCCCCCGATAATCACCGGTTTGTCGGCCAGTTCAGGGTTGTCACGCTTTTCGACCGAAGCATAAAAGGCGTCGCAATCCATATGTGCGATGGTCAGATCGAATAATTCGGGATGCGATTTTACGCGCGGACTGCCACAGAAATGGCAGCGTGGGCCTTCCTCTATTTGTTTCAGGCAATCACGACAGATGGCAGACATTTTGCAGTTTCTTTTCGGCCAGATGCGGCTAGGCTCAGCCTTTCAACTTGTTAAAAGCTATCCCGGATGGACCGGAATAAAAAGAGGACCAATGGATTTCACCGGGGCAAAAACCGCATTGTTTCTGGGAAGCGAGCTGCTTGTGATCCAGAGAGACGAAAGAACGGATATTCCCTATCCCGGGTATCTCGATTTTCCCGGAGGCGGGAAGGAACCGGGCGAAACGCCGATCGACTGTGCATTGCGGGAAACGGTCGAAGAAGTTGGTTTGCGCTTGAACGTAACCGATCTCATCTGGTCACGGCAATATGGTCAAAGCTGGTTCTTCGTCGCCCTGCGCCCGTCAGAAGATGTCAGCCTGATCCGCTTTGGCGACGAAGGGCAGGGGTGGAGGTTGATGTGCCCACAAGACTATCTGTCGCATTCGCTGGCCATTCCCAATTTCGTGGTGCGCCTGCAGGATTATCTGTCCGAAACAGGCGCGGTCTGAATCGGGGTGAGTTTTCAAAAGAAAACCCCCCGCACGTGCGGGGGGAGGTAACGGACCTCAGGAAGAGATGGCCCGTTGGGGAGTGTCTCGTAACCAGAATCGCTCAAATCTGCGCCTTTCGATAGCTACAAGCTGGGCACGTCTAAACTCATATTTTGCATGTGTGTTTTCGGGCACAGGGGCGATTTGGCGCGGAAACGCGGAAATTTGACCAGCGGTCAACTGCTTGCGGGCCTTTCCTGTCACAGTTTTCGGTTGATCGACTAATGACGCGTCAAAGAATTTAATTCATCCAAAACCGCTTCGGCCGCTGCTTTGGGGTCATCCGCTTGATAGATCGGCCGGCCTACCACGATATGATCCGCGCCATCGCCTATTGCGCTGGCGGGGGTGGCAACTCGTTTCTGATCGCCCAGAGCCGCACCAGCCGGACGCACGCCAGGTGTGACGATCAATCGACCTTCGGATTGGGGCAGGGCGCGGATTAGCGCGGCTTCCTGAGGGCTGGCGATGACGCCATCAGCTCCGGCCTCGAAAGCCTTGGCCGCGCGTTCTACAACAAGGTCCTGCACGTCACCCGCTTTCAGAAGGCTCGCATCCAGATCGTCCCTGTTCAGTGATGTCAGGACGGTTACCGCCAGAATTTTCATGTCCTTGCCTGCAGCGCCTTCCTTTGCCGCGCGCACGACATGCGGATCGCCGTGCACAGTCAGGAAATCCAGATCGAATTGTGCCAGCCCACGTACGGCGTTTTCTACCGTATTGCCGATGTCAAACAGCTTCATATCCAAAAAGATGCGCTTGCCGTGGTCCTGTTTCAGCTCGTTAGCCAAAGCCAGCCCGCCGCCAGTCAACATACCCAGCCCGATCTTATAGAATGAAACCGAGTCGCCCAGCCGCTCGGCCATGGCTAGACCCTGCAGGGCGTTTGGGACGTCGAGGGCTACGATAAGGCGGTCATCGGACATAGGGCGCTCCTTTTTGGCAAACGTTTGCGTCCTAACGGGTTCGGGGCGATCTGTCCATGTGTGAAGCGTGAGGTGACGCAGTTCACCCACTATTTTGCGCAATGTGCTAAAGTGCTGAAGTCCAGAACAGGGATAGAAATGATGAAAAAGGTAATTGTACTTGGCGCGGCACTGATGTTGGCCGCATGCGATGACGGGCCTCAGAGCGATCCGCCCGAAACCGGTGTCGCGCCGGCTCCAACCAATGACAATCTTCTGTTGGTGCGTGGGTACCGATCGGAAGACGACTGGTGCCAATTGACAGGCGAAACAGCCTATACCGGCAACTTCCTCGATCATACGGCTGATCTGGTTTCATGCCCCACAGGCAGCAGTGCCGAGCAATCTTTGGTTGAAATGTATAGCGCTGAATTGATGGGAGAAACTGGCGGCTATTCCGTCTATTCTATTCCGCGCGAGTGACGTCGATTTATATGCTCTAGCCCCTTGAATGGGAAAAGACATTTCCCAAATTGAATGTGAGGCCCAGACCGACGCGTGCCGCCAAGCGGGCGCATCACAATAGGGCGCTTGGAAAAGGAGAATAACATGGACTTGAACAAGTTCACCGAGCGGGCACGAGGTTTCGTGCAGGCAGCACAGACGATTGCGCTGCGCGAGGGGCACCAGAGACTGGAGCCTACACATATACTCAAGGCATTGATGGATGACGATCAGGGGCTGGCTAGCAACCTGATTACACGCGCTGGCGGCGCACCGAACCGCGTGGTTGAGGCTCTGGATGCTGCGATGGGCAAGATCCCAAAGGTCAGTGGCGACGCAAGCCAGATCTATATGGATGGTCAGACCGCCAAGGTTTTGGACGAGGCCACCAAGATCGCCACCAAGGCGGGTGACAGCTTTGTGCCGGTCGAACGCGTATTGATGGCGCTGTGCATGGTGAAATCCAAAGCCAAAGAGGCTTTGGAGGCAGGTGCTGTGTCTGCACAAAAGCTGAACGAAGCGATCAACGACATTCGCAAAGGCCGTACTGCTGACACCGCGTCGGCGGAAGAAGGCTATGACGCGCTCAAGAAATATGCGCGCGACCTGACCGAGGCGGCGGCCGAAGGCAAGATCGATCCCATTATTGGGCGGGACGAGGAAATTCGCCGTTCGATGCAGGTTCTGTCGCGCCGCACCAAGAACAATCCGGTTTTGATCGGGGAGCCCGGCGTCGGTAAGACCGCGATTGCCGAGGGTATGGCCCTGCGCATCGTCAACGGCGACGTGCCGGAATCGCTGAAAGACAAGAAACTTTTGGCGCTCGACATGGGCGCGCTGATTGCTGGTGCGAAGTATCGCGGTGAATTTGAAGAACGCCTCAAAGCCGTTCTGACCGAAGTCACCGAGGCCGCGGGTGAGATCATCCTGTTCATCGATGAGATGCACACGCTCGTTGGTGCTGGCAAATCCGACGGCGCTATGGATGCCGCGAACCTGATCAAGCCTGCGCTTGCCCGGGGTGAGTTGCATTGTATCGGTGCAACCACACTGGACGAGTATCGCAAATACGTTGAAAAAGACGCGGCCCTTGCGCGCCGGTTTCAGCCTGTGATGGTCACAGAGCCTACGGTCGAGGACACGATCAGCATCCTGCGCGGCATCAAGGAAAAGTACGAGCTGCACCACGGTGTGCGCATCTCTGACTCGGCGTTGGTGTCTGCGGCGACCCTGTCGCATCGCTATATAACCGACCGCTTCCTGCCCGACAAAGCCATCGACCTTGTCGATGAGGCGGCATCGCGGCTGCGGATGGAGGTGGATTCCAAACCTGAAGAACTGGACCAGTTGGATCGTCAGATCCTGCAGATGCAGATCGAGGAAGAGGCGCTGAAGCTTGAAGACGACGCGGCATCCAAAGATCGACTGGAAACCTTGCAAAAGGACCTTGCCGATCTGCAGGAGCAATCCGCCGAGATGACTGCCCAGTGGCAGGCCGAACGAGATAAGCTGGCGGGCGCGCGGGATCTGAAAGAACAGCTCGACAAAGCGCGGGCCGATCTGGAGATCGCCAAGCGCGAAGGCAATCTGGCGAAGGCTGGTGAGTTGTCTTACGGCGTCATCCCCGAGCTTGAGAAAAAGCTGACCGAGGCTGAGAACGCTGAAAGCAACGCCATGATGGCTGAGGAAACGGTGCGTCCGGAACAGATCGCTTCGGTGGTCGAACGCTGGACCGGTATCCCGACCTCGAAAATGCTGGAAGGTGAGCGTGAGAAACTACTGCGGATGGAAGACGATCTGCATTCCCGCGTGATCGGTCAGGATGCGGCGGTGACCGCCGTCGCCAACGCCGTGCGCCGTGCGCGTGCGGGCCTGAATGACGAAGGTCGCCCGTTGGGTTCGTTCCTGTTCCTCGGGCCGACTGGCGTGGGTAAGACCGAGCTGACCAAGGCTGTTGCGAACTTCCTGTTCGACGACGACAACGCGATGGTGCGCATCGACATGTCCGAGTTCATGGAGAAACATGCGGTCGCCCGTTTGATCGGAGCCCCTCCGGGCTATGTCGGGTATGACGAAGGCGGCGTGCTGACCGAAGCCGTGCGGCGCAGACCCTATCAGGTCGTGCTGTTCGATGAGGTCGAAAAGGCGCACCCGGATGTGTTCAATGTTCTGTTGCAGGTGCTAGACGATGGCGTTCTGACCGATGGTCAGGGCCGCACCGTCGACTTCAAGCAGACGCTGATCATTCTGACATCGAACCTTGGCTCTCAGGCGCTCAGCCAGTTGCCCGAAGGTGCTGACAGCGCGCAGGCGCGGCGGGATGTTATGGATGCGGTCCGGGCGCATTTCCGGCCTGAATTCCTGAACCGTCTGGACGAAACCATCATCTTTGATCGGCTCAAGCGGGCCGATATGGATGGCATCGTCGATATCCAGATGGCGCGCCTGCAGAAACGTCTGGCCGCCCGCAAGATCGAGCTGGCACTGGACGATGGCGCGAAGGAATGGTTGGCCAATGAAGGCTATGATCCGGTCTTCGGTGCCCGCCCACTGAAACGCGTGATCCAACGTGCCTTGCAAAACCCGCTGGCCGAGGCTTTGCTGGCTGGTGAGATCAAGGATGGTGAGACCGTTCCAGTAACAGCGGGAACCGAGGGTTTAATCATCGGAGACCGGCTGGGCACATCGGAACGCCCACGCCCCGATGATGCAGTCGTGCATTAAAGCCTAAATAATGAAAAGACCCGCCATTCAGGCGGGTCTTTTTGTTGATAGCTAGTATAGGGGTTAGAAGCGTTCAGGCCTGCACGGTCAAGTCCTGCGCCAGCATCATTGCATTGCCGTCCGGGTCATAGAACGTGGCAGTGCTGACCATCCCCTCAATTGTCTCGGTTTCGCCGTCAAACCGAACGCCGGCCCCCTCCAAAGCGTCGCGTGCGCTTGCGATATCAGCAACACCAAAGACCGGAACGGTGTTTCCGGGCGCGGGTTCTGTCTGCTCGCCTAAGCCAAGGGTCACGCCCTCGGTTTTGGTGAGCATCTCGCTCCAACCCGCCTCATCAATATGATGGACCAACTCAAACCCAAGCTTCTCATTGTACCATTGTGCGCTGGCGTGGCGGTCTTTGACCGAAATGGCAAGAGTGATGGTGTTTTCTAAGGAAACGAGGGGCATGGAACTTTCCTTTTGTCCTAAAATAAAGTAACTATACTTTATGGACATAAATTTACTTGTCAAGCTTACCTCTCGGGCCTGGTCGCTGAACATTCTTGCGCAGCTGCACCAGGGGGTTCCGGGCAGGCAGGCCCCATTGCTCGCTGCGACGGGGGCAAGCCGGACAGCATTTGCGGCAAGTCTGGAGCATCTGGTAAGCCTTGGCTTGCTTGAACGGAACCCGGGCCACGGCCACCCATTGCGACCTGAATTCCGTTTAACCAAAATCGGGGTTCAGGCGGCGGCCGTAGCGGCAGAAATCGTGGCTTTGGTGCCGGATGATACTGAACTGACGTTACTGCGCCGCAGCTGGACGGTCCCTATTCTGGCGTTGACTGGCCAACCCCGGCGCTTCTCAGGGCTTAGGTTGGATCTTCGGGTGATCACTGATCGCGCATTGTCGTCCTCGCTCAAGCAATTAGAGGCGCAGGACTGGGTTCGGCGCGATATCGAAACTTCGGCCCGGCTGCCTTTTCCGACCTATCAGGCGATCAATCTGGGGTGCGAAATAAACCGTGTTGTCGGCTTGAACATCGGGTGACCGTTATCCTCGCGCCCAAGCGTACCCAATTTTCGTTACAATCTGTTCGCTCAATCGTGACGCCTGTTTCCTTGGCTCTGTGCTATCAGACCTTACCTCACTTCCGAGGTTAATGAATAACGGAGAACCAAATGGCGCATCGCTGGACCAATAAACTGACGCATGCAGACGTCACCCCAAGGGCGGCGTTTCTGAATCGGCGACAGGTCATGGCCGGTTTGGCGGGTGTCGGGCTAGCGGGTCTGGCGCGGCCAGCGGCGGCCGAGACGTTAGAGCCGAATACATGGGAAGAAATTACCTCGTACAACAACTATTATGAATTCGGGACTCGCAAGGATGACCCCGCGAAGTATGCTCACACACTGGTGACCGAGCCCTGGAGTGTCACCATCGACGGTCTGGTCGACCGCCCCGGCGAATATGATTTCAAGGACATCATGTCAGAAATGACGGTTGAAGAGCGAATCTATCGTTTCCGCTGTGTCGAGGCATGGTCGATGGTCATTCCCTGGAACGGGTTTGAGCTGGCAGATTTGCTCGGCATGGCCGGAGTTCAGGACGGCGCGAAATACGTGGCTTTCGAAACAGCCTATCGTCCCGATGAGATGCCGGGTGTGGCATATCCGGTGCTTGACTGGCCGTATCGCGAAGGGCTGCGTTTGGATGAGGCGATACACCCGCTGACCATTATGGCGACCGGGATTTATGGCAGGGATATCCCGAACCAAAACGGTGCGCCTTTGCGATTGGTGGTGCCGTGGAAGTACGGTTTCAAATCTATCAAATCGATCGTGCGGATTACTCTGACGGATACGCAGCCTCCGACCAGTTGGAACATGGCGGGTCCGCGTGAATATGGTTTCTACAGCAATGTGAACCCCAATGTGGATCACCCGCGCTGGTCTCAAGCCTCGGAACGCCAGATCGGCGGAGGCCTGTTTGCCAAGCGAATCCCGACGCTGATGTTCAACGGATATGAAGACGAAGTTGCCAGCCTTTACGAAGGCATGGATCTGGCGAAGAACTACTAAGATGATGCGGCGGCTCAACGACCTCTTGCGACGGATCCCCATTTGGTCCGTCTATCTGCTGGGTGCGCTGCCAGCGCCCTGGTTGTTCTATCAGGGCATCACCGGTGGCCTCGGGGTCGAGCCGATCGAGGCGCTTGAGCATGAGTTTGGCGAACTGGCGCTGCAACTTTTGATTCTGGGTCTCGCGATTTCGCCTTTGCGTCGCTTCGCTGGTTTGAATCTGATGAAATTCCGCCGTTCGATAGGTGTGCTGACATTTACCTATGTCGCATTGCACCTGTTGATCTGGCTGGTTCTGGATGTTCAGATTCCCAGCCAAATCTGGGCGGACATTATCAAGCGGCCCTATATCACGGTTGGGATGGCTGCCTTTGTATTGTTGCTGCCGCTTGCCATCACATCCAACAACTGGTCGGTCCGACGCTTGGGGCCTCGGTGGCGCAAATTGCATCGTCTGGTCTATCCAGCCGCAATTTTGGGCGCGCTTCATTATGTGATGCTGGCGAAGGGGTTTCAGATCGAGCCATTGGTCTATCTGGCGATCATCCTCGGCCTACTGGCCTTGCGCCTGCCGGTCACAACAATCCTGATCCGGTTTAGGCAGGCCGATTCAGCCTGACTTGCGGGCGAGTCTGTGGGTAATCGTGTGAATAACATATCTATCGCTCTGTTTTGCGAGGGTCGGCGTTTGCGACCTCCGGGTAGAGTGAATGGATGGCTATAATAACTACTTGTTTTTAATGGATGAAATACGGTTTTTGCGTTTTTTTGCGTTTTTTTGATTTTTCCACTTGCGGCTTCTGGGCGATATACTTAGAACGCCCTTCACCGGCGCTGCTGAGGCGGTTGCTGGGACGCTGGAGACGGCGGAGACGGGCCGGAGAGACGGTTGGACGCTCGGGAGAGACCGGGGGCATCTGCGGTTGAGTTTTAGGCGGGCGCGCTGAGTGATTGG
>JBFOLN010000023.1:0-96727 GCA_040829945.1 Ruegeria sp. | reverse complement strand
CATCAATCGGATCGAGCGCGACGGCAAGAATAAGCTGGTGGGCGATGTTGACTACGCCAGCGCCGCCGAACGCGCCGGCGCCATCACCCCGGTCCCGGGCGGTGTCGGCCCCATGACCATCGCCTGCCTGCTCGCAAACACCCTCACCGCGGCGTGCCGCGCAAATGATCTGCCAGAGCCCGAAGGGCTGACTGCATAACTGCAAGCCCGGTGTCTAAACCAGGTACAGCCTGAATATGCCAGTGGGTCGGAGAGTGAACATGCTCTCCGGCCTTTTTATGCGCCTAACGACAAAGTCGCGTGTTCTTATCCATACAGGCTTGACCTTGCGTCAGTCGGTGATAAGCCTTCTATTCCAGTTATTTATAGGGTTAAATTACCCTCCGTCTTTGTGGTTTTTTGGTTCTTCCTTTGGGAAGGTGCGTTATCTGGTATGATGTCAAAACTGAGCCCGATCATCTCGTTCTGTAGCCTTCAACGGGTTGTGGCCGGCCTCGTTTTCATTCCGTTGCTGGCTTATTCGTTTGCACCCTTCCGAGATATGACTCTGTCCTTTTCACAGCGTTTGCTGTTCTGGACAGGAGTAATGCTGCTTGCGCTGGCGGCCACGTGGACAGCAGGCAAGCTGGTGCGTGAACGGCTCAGCCTTTCGGGATTGTTGGTCCGGGATCTTGCGTTCGTGCTGCTTATTCTGACGCTGTTTGCGCCTTCATTGTGGTTACTTACATGGATCGTGTTCACGCTGAACGGGTTGATCGCACCTGGCTTGTCGATGGTTATTCCTTATGGTCTTCTTTTTGCTACCGGGCTTTTGCTGGTACGTAAGCGAGAAGACAACGTAGAGGCTGCAGAAGAGCCAAAGCCCCGATTGTACACTCGTTTGCCTGCTACGTTTCAGGGGCAGATCTGTCGGTTGTCCGTGCGCGATCATTATGTCGATGTGGTCACCTCCGAAGGGACGTACACCATACGATCTCGCTTTACCGATGCCATTGCCGAGATGGAGCCAGTGCCGGGCCATTGCACACACCGATCCCATTGGGTCGTGGATGCGGAGATTGTCGGGGTCAAGAAAGAGGCGGGCAAATCCTTTCTTAACCTCAGCAACGGCGATCAGGTTCCGGTCAGTCGAAAATATAAACAGAAGCTCGTGGAAGACGGTTTTCTTTAGAGCCTATCTTGGCATTGGTATTTGCTGAGGTTTTACTCCGGTCAATATAGCCCTCGCATCGGGTGCCATAATACTGGCCAGAGCTGAGTCCGAGCTACGCAGCCCTCCTGTGTAAGCCCCATAGGCGGGCAGGATCAGTCGCGCATGATCCAGCAGAAATGCTGGGCGTGTGATCGAGCGTCCTCGGACATTCAAGCTTACTTTGGGGTGGTAGTGGCCAGAGATCTCAGCCCGGTCGTCTTGTTGGGCAATATGACGAAAGATCAGATCATTGCAGGTCCATTCAGACAGATGCGTACCTCCCATTTCAACTGGGCCAGGATCATGATTCCCTTCTATCCAGATCCAGCGTCTTCCAGCCTGCAGAGTTGTGATCTGTAACTTATCCTCGCTTGCCAGCGCGCTCGAGGCATCAAGGTCGTCAAAGCTGTCACCCAAACAGATGACCGTTGTTGCATCTGTATGGATTAAATCAGTCGCCAAACGGGTCAACGTTTCGCGGCTATCATAGGGGGGCAGGGTCGGGCCTCCCCGGCGAGCGACCCGCTCGGATTTTCCAAGATGCAAATCGGAGACGCATAACAGGTTTTGATCTGCCCACCATAACGCACCAGAGCCCAGGGCGCTCAAACATTGGCCAGCAAAGGTAAACTCGATCTTGTTCATGTTCTGTTCTTCATACGATTCCGCTGCCCGCGCAAGGTGTTTACACGGATTGTAATCCTGCGGCTTGCAATAAGCGGGCGCTTTCTTCTGCCAGCAGACGTTCCTCGGCTTCGCCCTTGACCGGAACTTTGCCGACTTCGAGAAACAGCGGTGCTGCCAATGGGGATACGCGTTCCAGCCGGAGCAGGTCGATCCGGTCTCCGATCCGGGCGATCATTGATTCAATCCGACCAAAATCGACCAACCCGCGCATTGCTTCTTCTCGGGTGATCTGCATCAGTAAATGGTCAGGGTCGTACTTCAATAATGTGTCGTAGAGAATATCTGACGAGAATGTCGCCTGTCGGCCGCTTTTACGCTGCCCGCCTGTGTTGCGCTCGATCAACCCCGCGATCGTGGCCGAAGCGCGAAAGGTGCGTTTCATCACTGCGTTGCCCGCAAGCCATGTTTCCAAGCCATCGCGCAGCGCGCCGAGTTGGAACAGCGGGCGCGGATCAGTCACCGCGTCCAGCCCCCAGATCAGAGTGGCGTAATCGGTGGCAACAAAACCCAGGGGTGCAAGGCCTGTTTCCTCCATGCGTTTGGTCAGCAACAACCCCAGTGTCTGCTGCGCATTGCGACCTGCAAAACCGTAGACGCAGAGATGTTCGCGCCCATTGTCGGGAAAGCTCTCGATCAACAACCGGTCACGTTGTGGAAGGCGAGACATTTCGCGCTGTAGCGCCAGCCAGTCAGCAGTATGGTTTGGGAGTTGAGGCCAATCCAGCTGTGCGAACATCCGAAGTATACGATCGCTTAACTGCGTTGATGTCGCGAATTTGGTGCCAGAGAATGTCGCTATCTTGGGCTTGCGGTCGGCGCGGCGGCTCACTTCGACCACCATCTCTCGCAGACCTTCATAGCGGACAATCCGCCCCCCGATCAGAAATGTATCGCCCGGTGTCAGCGACGCGGCAAACCCCTCCTCAACCTCGCCCAGTGGCTTGCCGCCGCGATTGCGTTTCAACCGAACCTTCAGCGTGTCCGTATCCTGAATTGTACCCAGATTCATACGGATACGCTGCGCGGCCCTTGGGTCGCGCAATTGCCACATCCCATCAGGTCGCTGCTGTAATCGTTGCCAACGGTCATAGGCGCGCAGGGCATATCCCCCGGTGGCACAGAAATCCAAACAGGAGTCGAATTCGGCACGGCTGATCTGCGCATAAGGCCCCGCAGCCGTCATCTCGGCGTAGAGTGTATCTGAAAGAAACGGCCCAGCGGCAGCCGCAATAAGAATGTGCTGGCACAACACGTCCCGAGGCCCTGACCCGCGTGGATCACCATCCAGATCGTGGGCTCGCACGGCTTCAAGCGCAGCTACGCACTCAACCACTTCGAACCGGTTGGCGGGTACAAGAATCGCCTTGGATGGCGCGTTGTACTGGTGGTTTGCGCGACCTATCCGCTGCACCAGTCGCTTGACGTTCTTGGGGGCGCCGATCTGGATGACCAGATCGACATCGCCCCAGTCGATGCCAAGGTCAAGGCTGCCTGTGCAGACGATCGCGCGCAGGTCTCCTCGCACCATCGCGGCTTCAACACGTTCACGTTGTTGCCGATCCAGACTTCCGTGGTGAATGCCGATGGGCAGGCCCGCATCATTCGCCAGCCAGAGGTTGTGAAAGAAAATCTCAGCCTGCGCTCGGGTATTGTGAAAGATGAGCGTTGTCTTGTGTTGCTTGATCTGCTCCATCACCGCAGGGATGGCGTAGGCTGCCCCGCCTCCGGACCACGGTGGCATTTCCGACGTTTCCAACATCGAAATATCGGGATCAGGACCTGAATCAGCCTCTATGATCCGGCAAGGATCGGGGTGGCGGGCCAGAAAACGTGCAATGGCTTCGGGGTCTTCGACCGTGGCTGACAAGCCGACACGGCGCAGATCAGGACACAGTGATTGCAAACGGGCAAGTGCCAGCATCAGCTGATCACCTCGCTTGCTTTCTGCCAGCGCATGAATCTCATCGACGACGATACGCTGCACTCCGGCGAACATGCGGGGGGCGTCTTCATAGGATGTGAGTAGTGCCAGACTCTCGGGCGTGGTCAGCAGGATATGTGGCGGGTCGGCGCGCTGGCGTTTCTTTTGTGTGGCCGAGGTATCACCGGTACGATCCTCGATCCGAATTGGCAGGCCGATCTCTTCCACCGGGACACGCAGGTTGCGTCTTATATCGGCTGCCAGCGCCTTGAGTGGCGAGACATAAAGCGTATGCAAGCCATCATGCCTCCCATCCGCCAATTCGGCCAGTGACGGCAGAAAACCGGCCATGGTTTTGCCGCCTCCAGTCGGAGCTATCAGAAGGGTCGCGGGATCATTCGCCCGGTCAAACATTTCTTGTTGATGTGGGTGGATCGACCAGCCTTTGGCGGCGAACCAATCACGAATTCGGGCGGGAATCTGCGTCATGATCACAGATTATCCGCCCGAAATCAGAATTGCAGGGCCTAGTGAACGATCTTTTCTTCCTTCACAAACATGTTTGCCCAAGCGCGATCGATCAGGTCCGGGCTCATCTGATTAGGAATGCCTTCAAACTCGCAGATCGAGATCATCTGGTCGATCAGGAAGATCGGCTGATAATTCGCATAGATATTCTGGATCGTCGGATATTTGACCTTCAGCAAGTGCACCAATGCGGCCTCGTCCAACGGCATCCCGCGCTTGCGGGCCACCATGGCGAAGATCTTCAGGAAGTTCTCCTGGTTCGGTCCGTCGATCTTGATCTTAAAGAAGATCCGGCGGAGAGCCGCTTGGTCGAAGATCTCATTCGGGTGGAAGTTGGTCGAGAAGATGACGAGTGTGTCGAAGGGCACTTCGAACTTTTCACCCGATTGCAGGCCGAGGATATCCTTGCTTTCTTCCAGCGGAACAATCCAGCGGTTGATCAGGGCCTGAGGGGGTTCTGCCTGACGTCCAAGGTCGTCCACGATGAATATGCCACCAGTTGATTTCAGCTGCAAAGGTGCCTGATAGGTTCGAGCGGTGGGGTTGTAGACCAGATCCAGCATGCTCAGCGATAATTCACCACCGGTCACAACGGTGGGGCGTTCGCACTGGACATAGCGCGTGTCGAACCGCTTGCGGCGGCGCAGGCTGTTGGGATCGTCCTCTTCCTGCTCGATCGCTGTGTGCACAATCGGGTCATAGACGGTGATCACCTGACCGGCATATTCGATCGCACGCGGAACATATACATTGTCTCCCAGCGCATCGCGAATTCCGTTCGAGATCGAGGATTTACCATTGCCCGGAGGGCCATACATCAGGATCGATCGGCCAGCACTGACAGCCGGGCCCAGATGGTCCAGCAGGCTGTCGGGCAGGACCAGATGGCCCATTGCGCCAGTCAACTGGTCGCGGGTGATTTGAATGTTTCTGATCGACTGGCGTTTGACCTGCTCGCGATAAACATCCAGCGGCACCGGCATCGCACCAAAATACTCAGATTGGCTCAGCGCATCTAGCGCACGGGCTTTGCCAGCATCGGTCAACTGGTACCCCATTTCATTACCTGAGTTGGCGTTCAGCGTACCGGTCGCTTCCAGCAGTTTCTGCTCGCGCGCGATATCAACAAGTTCCTGCGTCACGGACCCGGGCAGACAGATGGCACCGGCGATTTCGCTGACCGTATCCACGTTTTTGCGAAAGATAGTCTTCAGCAAAATATCCCGCATCATAACCAGAGGAAGTTGCATTTCGCCCAGGCCCTTAGGGGCAGGGGGGGCAATCACAGAGGAGGTCTGCATATTCATGAGCGGGGTTCGTCCATACAAAATACACGTCAAAGGCCCATACTGGACCGCTTTTCAAGAATTTGGCGCGGATTTGTGGCAGGACCAAGGCGTGGGCAAGGCGCGCTGATGATTGTTTACGATCCGTGAATTATGCCCAAAATCAGATAGACGGCGAGGCTACCTGCCAGCGTCAGACCCATTGGGAACTTTTTGCCACGATCCCAGCTTTCCCAATGTGGTGCGATCTGACGCAGTCGTGTGTACTTGGCCAATCGATGAGCAAAAAAGGCCCCAAGCAGAGTCGCAGTCAGGATAACCATGGCCAGCATCAGGTCGCCGGTCCATACAAAAGCTGCGGCAGCGGCGCAGAATTTGGCATCCCCTGCACCCATGACACCTGCGGCATTCAAGACGATACCGATGATCAGAACTACGACCATGTGAATTAGCTGCCACGCATAAACCGGCAAGGTTAGGTCTAGCGGTCCAATCCTACCGGGAATCCACGGACCGGACCACGGCGGCAATGCAATGAGCCCGACAATGAGATAAACCACCGCCAGCGCAACGACCGCGTGGTTCTTGATCCGCATCTCACGCATATCCGTAAAGGCAACGTAGAAACAGATCGGCAGAACAAAAGGTAAAAACCACGCTGCTGCTGCCGCTGGTATGATCATGGATCAGGCGTCCTCAAGCGCCCGAAGCGAGCGGACCGCCTCGTCATAATGCTGTGGATGAGTGGCAATTGCCTCACGGTACAGGTTCTTAGCAAGGTTAATATCACCTTGTTTCACTGCCGAAATGGCCATGGTGTTCAACAACCGCGCCCGTTCAGTCTGCGTCATAGGAACAACTGGAACGCTGTAGTTGCCTTGCGCGCTTCGCGCCAAGACAAGGTTGTTCTTGGCAGTAAATAGTGAGTTGTCCTGCTGGATCGCTTCGGTAAACAGGCGCTCGGCTTCTGCATATTGGCCACGAGCCAGCTTGGAATAGCCCCAGTTGTTCATAACTCCGGCCGGGCGTGTCGTCAGGCCAACTGCCGTTTCGTAGTAATGGTCTGAACGCTTCCAGTCTTTTCGTGAATCTGCAACCAGCGCCTCAAGCCGATACCGCTTAAAGGTCTCGTATGTCGGCGGGATCCTGTCCAATGTCTCTTTTGCGCCATCCCAGTTTCCACCACGAATTTGGGCATCAGCGTATTCGACACGATCGGCGTTGTTGGCACCTTTCATGCTCAACACGCGTTTCCATGCTGCCGCAGCCTCGGTGCTGCGCTTGGCGCGGGTCAAGGTGATTGCCAGACCCCGTTGCAGATCAATACGATCTGGGTTCTTGGCGGCTGCACCCCGGAAATAGGTCACAGCCTCGTTGGGATCGGCCGCGTTCAGCATCACGTCATTCAGGTTGGTTTCGTCGATGACATTTACTTCCTGAAATGTACGCTCGACCTTTTCCTCTTCAGTTTCTTTGGCGCAGGCGGTCAAAACCAGCCCGCACGCAATCATCGTCGGAATCCAGAAGGGTTGGCGCATTTTTTGCGTCCTTTACTGCTCTGCCTCTATTGCTGGGTTTTACGCAGAACGAATTGCCCGTCGCCGCGCTGTTCCAGCTCAAATTCTTGTTCTTGTGGTGTATTATTAACAGGATTTTCCATTTTTGCGAGTGCTAACCGCAGATTGTCTCGGATTGCGTCACTTTCGCCATTGTCCAGCGCATATGCCTTGCGGAACACTTGTGCTGCTTCAGCATATTCGCCTGTTTCCACGAGGAAGACACCCAGATTGTTCCATGCCACAGGCCAATCTGGATCATCCTCGACAGCGCGACGGAGCAGGGGTTCGGCCTGATTGATACGCCGCAAACCCAAATTGACCGTGCCGAGAGATGTTAGGATTTCCGGTGTCATACCTTGTTGCAAAGCGGCTCTGGTGAAAGATTCAAGCGCAAGCTCGTATTCGCCCGCTGCCATAAGGCGATTGCCGACGGCCACTTCATCCACTGCTGGGCCATCGGGGTCGATACCGGGCGCAAAGGGATCGTCTGTTGCACTTGTTTCAGTGCAAGAGGCCACCATGGCGATAACCATGGTGGCCTGTACTGTGTGGCGGAACCTCGAACCGACGGGCCCGATGGCATTCCCTATCTTGCAGAGAATTTTACCGGTTTCCAAAGTCCATGATACCTTTCGCCGAAGGGCCAACCAGAATGACCAATAGTGGGGGAACAGTCAGCATCATTGTTGCAAGCGTCATTTTTGTTGGCAACTTGTTTGCGGCCTCTTCCGCGCGCATAACCCGTTTGTCACGCATTTCTTCGGCATAAACTCGCAACGCTTCGGCGATCGATGTCCCAAATGTTGCCGATTGGATCATCACGGTGACGAATGCGCTAACGTCTTGGACACCACAGCGCGTCGCGAAATCACGCAATACGGTGTCCTTTTCTTTACCCGCTTTCATTTCATAAGCGACCACTTCGAACTCGAGCGAGATATCGGGGTAGGAAGCCTTCATCTCAGACGCGACCCGCACAATGGCCTGATCCAAGGACTGCCCGGCCTCTACACATACCAGCATCAGATCGAGCGTATCTGGAAAACCGTTTACGATCGCTTCTTTACGCTCCTCCACGCGCCGCGTGATCCAATACTTGGGTATGAAGTATCCAGCAAGGCCAGGCCCCAATACGCGAATGAGAAGCTGAGTAGAGTCAAATTCCTGATCACCTGCAAATACGGTAACCAGCGAGACGCCGAACAGAATTCCAATAATTCCAAGCGCAAATTGCGCAAAGTGGTAAAACCGGACAGCGTCTTTAGACTGGTAGCCAGCTTGCCGTAGTTTGAGCTGGACGGCTGAGTACTCCTCTTCGTCCTTCGGTTCGAGAAAATTGGCAAACTTCTCAAGCTGCTCGTTCCGACTCGCATTTCTGAGGCGTTCTTTCTTTTCCTTTTTCCCGTTCTTTGGCGCCGTATTCGATCGTTGGAGCTTTTTTAGGGGGTCTTCCGGCTGGTTCAGCATCAACGGAATGGTGACCAGGATCATGAACAATCCCAGCACGCCGACAACGATCAAGGGACCAAATTCACCAAGATTCTGTTTCAACAGTTCATTGATCTGGTTCAAGAATTCCATCGTTGGGCCTCTAAACCTTGATGTTGGTCAGGATACGCATGACGATTAGATTCAATGTCAACATGATGCCGACAAAGAAGCATGCGGGAATGAAGTACGGGTGATCTATGACCGAGTCGTAATAGTCTGGACTTTTGACCAGGATGAAAACAAGGCAAGCGACAGGAAACCCGGACAAGAACTTGCCGGACCACTTTGCCTCGGCCGTGATGGCATTCACCCGGCGAAACAGGCGGAACCGTGCACGGATCACCTTAGCCAAACCAGCCAAAATATCGGCAAGGTTGCCCCCCGACTGCTGCTGGATCGAGACCGCAACCGCAAGAAACCGCAAATCCTGCATGTCCAACCGTTCCGCCATATCCTTGAGGGCCTCGCCCACATCCCGACCGTAAGCAGACTCGTCCGAGATTATGCCAAACTCAGTCGCAAGGGGGTCCTCGACTTCATTGGCAACGATCTGAATGGATGAAACGAAGGGGTTCCCGACGCGGAGTGACCGTACCATGAGTTCCACAGCATCAGGTAGCTGCTCCTCGATCAACGCCATGCGTTTCTTGGCTTTGTTGCTGACCCATGTATACACCGCACCTATGCCGATGGCGCCTGAGATCGCGATCCGAAGGCTCATATCGGTTGCAGTTGCGACGCTGAGAGCTGCGAATGCCAATGCTGAAACCAGAGCCATAATCATGATCAATTGTCTGGGAGAAAAGGCAATCGCGGCTTTCTGCGCTTTGTCGGCCAGAAGTGAGTAGAGCGGTATGCTCTGCGACTTCATGTGCTGCTGCATCTCCTTGCGCAGCTGTTCCAGCACCTGCTCGCGTCCGACACCCTTGTCGATCATGTCCAGCCTGCGATTCACGCGGCTGTTCAAGCTGATGGATTTTCCGAATGCGACGAGATAGATACCCTCGACCAGGGCAAATACCCCGACGAATATCACGATATAGATGAGCGCCTCGACAGGCAGTTGCATATCTTTTTTCTCCTACATCGTAGTTGGGTCGTAGATCGAGGCGGGTAGATCGAAACCCCACAGGCGGAAGCGTTCGGAGTAGTGGCTGCGCACGCCTGTTGCAGTGAAATGGCCAATGATCTTGTTGTCTGGGGTCAGTCCAACACGTTGAAACTTAAACAGTTCCTGCATCGAAATCACATCACCTTCCATACCGGTAATTTCAGTGATCGATGTCATGCGGCGCGAACCGTCCTGTAGACGACTGGCCTGCACGATCAGGTTTACAGCTGACGAGATCTGGCTTCGAACGGCTTTGATTGGCATCTCAATCCCGGCCATGGCGATCATGTTTTCCAGGCGCGAAATACCGTCACGGGCCGAGTTGGCGTGGATCGTAGTCATGGAACCGTCGTGGCCGGTATTCATGGCCTGCAGCATGTCGATCACCTCGGCGCCACGTGTCTCGCCCACGATGATGCGGTCAGGGCGCATACGCAGGGCGTTTTTCAGACAATCGCGTGGGCTGACTTCGCCTTTGCCTTCCACGTTTGGTGGGCGGCTTTCCATCCGACCTACATGGGTCTGCTGCAGTTGAAGTTCCGCCGTATCCTCGATGGTCAGGATGCGTTCGGCGTCATCGATAAAGCTGGACAGCGCATTCAGCGTGGTCGTCTTACCAGAACCCGTACCGCCCGACACGATGATGTTCAGACGCGTCGAAACTGCAGCTTGCAGATAGGCGGCCATTTCTTCGGTAAAGGCGCCGAAATTCACCAGATCGTCAATGCCCAGCTTGTCTTTTTTGAACTTACGAATGGAAACAAGTGAGCCGTCCACCGCAATCGGCGGCACCATCGCGTTAAAACGCGAGCCATCAGCCAAACGGGCGTCAACATAGGGGTTTGATTCATCAACACGACGGCCTACGGCAGATACGATTTTGTCGATGATCCGCATCAGGTGTTTTTCGTCTTTGAACGTGATGTCGCTGATTTCCAGCTTACCGTGCCGCTCGACGAATATCTGCTGTGGACCGTTTACCAGAATATCGTTGACCGAATCGTCTTGGAGCAAAGCTTCCAAGGGGCCAAGACCGGTCACTTCGTCATAAAGCTCTTTGTTGAGCTGGGTACGGTCTTCACGGTTCAGAACGATGTTGCGCGATTCCAGAACTTCACTGGCAATCGCGCTGATTTCTGTTCGCAGTTCGGATTCTTCAGCCTTTTCAAGGGCGGCGAGATTCAGGTTTTCAAGAAGCTCGCGGTGCAGCTCAAGTTTGATTTCACCCAGCCGTTCCTTGCGCTTGCGTTCCTTGTCATTCCCAACAACTTCAGCGGCCTTTTTCTTGATCGGTTTGCGCGCGACTGCTGTGGCAGTAGGCGCTGCCGCTGGCGCTGCCTCTGCTGCTGCTTTGGGAGCCTGGGTTTCAACCGGCTGTGCCGAAGGCTGTTTTTTATATCTTGAGAACAAGGCAGTTCCCCTTTGTGTTATGCGGCTTCGGCGTCACTGCTGCCCAGGCTGTGAAGCGATTGAGCCAATTTGGCGATTTCCCTACGCAGCGGGTTTTTTGCCGCCGAGCTGGCAAGCGGTAATCCGTGATCACCGCTTTGCATGACCGGTTTGCCACCATCGGGCAGAAGGAGGTCGATCGAGATACCAAGGCTTTCGCCCATGCGTTTGACGCGGCCTTTGCCATTGAGATCGGTGAATTTCGGAGCCCTGTTCATGGCAAACCGCAGTTTATTGAATGGCAATTCTTCGGCTTGCAGTGCCCGCTTCAGGCGCAGCGCATTCTGGGCCGAACGCATATCCAGCTCAATCAGCGCAAAATAGACGTGTGCGGCCTGCAGAACCGTCTCGGACCAGTGAACAAGAGTTTTTGGCATGTCGATGACGACGTAATCGAAGTTCGCGCGCGCGGTGTCGATCACGCGCTGTATGTCTTCCGGGGTGATGATGTCCAGCGGCACCATGTCAGACGGAGCAGTCAGAACCTGCAGCTTCTCTTCAAATGTCTGGAGTGCCTGACCGAAGGATTCCTCGTCCATCGAATCCGTATCCGACAGCATTTCAAAGACAGCTTCATGGCGTGGCAGATCCAAGTAGGTCGAAACGGTGCCATATTGCAGGTCCAGATCGATCAAGCACACTTTGGGTGCTTCTTTGGCGGATACGGTTGCAAGCTCCCAAGCCAGGTTGACAGCCATTGTGGTTGAGCCAACGCCGCCTGCCAGACCCTGAACAACAAAAAGCGCCCCTTCTTTTGAGGCACCGTTGGTCGAAGACGGCGCTGCTTGCGGTGCCACAACCGGGTCGGGTTTATTCATCCGGTCAATGGCTTCCTGCAATTCACCTTCAGGTAGCGGGTAGGGGACAAACTCATCCGCACCCTTGCGCAGCAGTTGATGCAAAGCTGCGGGGGTGACGTCTTCGGCAATCAGAACGACCTTGATGCTTTTTTCTTTGGCTTGGGTGATAATTTCGCCCATCAGTGTCAGATTGTCTTCATCATCGCCATCCAGCGCCAATGCCACGAATTGTAGCGTCTCGGCCTCGGGTTGACTGAAGAAAGCAAGTGCTTCGGCAAATCCAAGATCACCCCAGCGCTCACCCAGCGCTGATTCCATATCCTCGATCAACAGATCGAAATTCTGGACGTCCCGGCTGATGGTGCAGGCCAGAATGGCATTGTTTTCGTCTTGCGGCGTCGCGCTCGTCATTAACACAATCCTCGTCGAGAGGGCTGAGCAAACCGTTTGAACGCTTGAAGGGTCAGTTCTGGTATGCTGTCGCCCGATGCGGTCAATTTTGGCCGCAGGTCACCCAATTGTTCACAACGTCGCTTGGAAGTTGGGCGAGAATTGGGCGCAAAAGAACCAATTGTAGGGAAATGGGCGACAATGTCGCCCAACTCCTATTTATTATTCGCCGCCGCCGGCGTCTTCTTGCCTTTGGATGTAGCTCTGCGGAATCGCGCTTGTGATATATTCGCGATAGATCACTTCAGCGTATTTACCATCCAGTACGTTTGGATGACGATCAACAAATCCGGATACTTCGGTAACTGTGCGCCGGTTGCGCCGATCACGATCTTGGGTGGCGACCAACGGTCTTGATTTGCCAAAGGAAACAACTGCTTCAAGACGTGATCGCGAGATACCTTGCCGGGTCAGGAAGGCTACTGCGGCATTGGCACGGCGCTGACCCAACCGCTTGTTATATGCTTCGGATCCAACCGCGTCGGTATGGCCATAAACACGGAACCGTGCCTCGGGGAACTGTTTAATCCAGGCCGCCTGTTGCAGCAGAATACGTTGCGATGATGCGTCCAATTGAGCGCTATCAAATGCAAAGTTTATCTGCGTTGGCACCTCGGCAGCGAAACGCCGCGCGAGAATCTGGCCATACGTCAACTCTCCATTCATGACCTGAATGTTGTTTAGAGTAGCGTTGCCGAATGTGCCTTGATCGATTTCGTATCCGGCTTCACGCGTGCAGCCGGCGACAGCAACCGAAAGACCCAGTGTAATGATCCACTTCTCCATTGGTTCTATCCTCTCTATCAATCCAGGACATAGCCGTAAGATGTGCCAAAGTCCTGCTTGGCGACTTCCGAGGCGGCTCCGTTGCCAGCGCGTTCGGTTCGGGAGACCTTACCATTCACGAACAGGTCGAACTCGCTGGGCGGCTTGACACGATCGGTTGGCAGGGCAAGCGCCTCACCACGTGTGGGCGATACCAGATGCGCGGTGATGATGATGATCAATTCGCTCTGTTCGCGCTGATACTGCGCACTTCTGAACAGGGCACCCAATACGGGTACATCACCGAGCCAAGGAACCTGGCTGTTAAGATCCGTGAAGTCATCTTGGATCAGTCCGGCAATCGCAAAGCTCTCACCGTCACGAAGTTCGATGGTTGTCCGGGTTTGTCGAGTGATGAAGCTGGGAACATTGTCGCCGTTGATTGTGAAATCAGCACTTTGGTCGATGCTCGAAACTGATGCGCCCAGTTCCAGATTGATCAGGTTGCCATCGACAACGCGGGGAACAAACAGCAGTTGCACACCAAATTGTCGGTACTCAATAGCAACGACGCCGTCGCCTTGTGGTACAGGAATTGGTACCTCGCCACCGGCCAGGAACTCGGCTTCTTGACCAGACAGCGCTGAGAGATTCGGTTCGGCCAGACTGCGAACAAGCCCCTTGGTCTCAAGCGCCTCGAGCAGAAGGCGAACCTGAGTTGACCCAGCGCCGAACCCAAACAGAATGGCACCAGAATTCGTTTGAACGAACGGGATGTTGTTTGCCAAGGCGTTGTTCAGCGCTCCTTGGTTGTTCAAGGTATTGAAACCCGCGGTCGTATCGCCGCCGCCAAAACCCAATGATGCCGACAGGTTCTTGGCAACCGAGCGGTTCATTTCCGCAAAGCGGACTTTCAGCATGACCTGCTGTACGCCACCGACATTCATCAGGTTCGATACACGTTCTGGGGCGTACCGCTCGGCCAGTTCAAGAGCGCGCGCGAGCTTGGCACTGCTGGAAACCGTGCCGGACAAGACGATACCATCGTTGGCGGTCCGTACTTCGATTCGCTCGTTGGGCAGAATCTGACGTAACCGCTCTTTGAATTCGGTAACATCAGGAGAGACACGTACACGAACGTTGGTAATCAAATTACCTGCGCCGTCAAACAATGTCAGGGTGGTCATCCCAGGCGCCCGACCAAGCACGTATATCGTACGGTCCGACAAGGTTGAGATATCCGCAATGCCAGCATTGGCAATACTGATGTCGGCGAACGGTTGTTCGCTTTCCACCACGATCGCTCGGTTCACGGGGACATCCAGCGATTCTGCTGTCCCCTTTTTCACCACGCGAAGATTTTCGGCCCAAGCGGCATCGCCGATTGGGCTCACAACAAGCGTCAACCCCAGCAGGGTTGCGCTGATCCAGGAACGTATTGTCATGTGACCTGCCTCTCCGATCACCACTCGATTTTTTTGGGTCTTATGCCCTATGCTCTGAAACCCTGCGCCAAAACCAGATTTATTGCAATAATCAATGGTTTCTGGAATTTTCCTTATGTGGGTTATTCGCAACAACACAACGAATAAGACCGCGCCCTAAGCGCGGTCCTCGTCTCGTAAAGCTCTGAATTGACGTTAGTTTGTACAGGGAATTGGTGTTTCAACCGTCTCGCCGCCACGGCGGGTGCGGATTGTGCATACCTTCTCCGGAGCTGCGACGGGGGCCGGGGCCTGATCTTCAATGCCAAGTAGAGACTGTTGATCGACCTCGATCACCTCTGCAACCTTGTCGTCTTGGGCACCAACCAGTGCCAACGACATGCGGCCTGTGTTCTGAGCCTGTGCCAAAGCAGCGATTTGTTGAGGTGTTGCCGCCACTGTTACCGTACGGGCGATAGTTGTGCCGGCCACATCCAGACCCGCCGACTGATCAATAGCGACCAATTCGATGTTCGTCAGAACCAAACGAGTGATCTCGCCGCGGCCAGAATCGCTGGTGCCACGCAATGAGCCGGTCCAATACACATCCACTGTGTCGCCTGGGCGCAGGAAACCCGATACGCCAGATGCTACATCAACGCTTATCGCAAAAGCGCGCATTCCCTTGGTTAATTGTGACCTGAGGCCTGCCGTTTCGCCGGGATTGGTGACTTTTACTTCCATAATCGCTTCGTCTTTCTCCATCGTGCGGAGGACGAATCGTTCATTGTTTTTGATTTCCGGGAACAGGGCGGTCATATCCACGAAGGCGCCCTCGGGAATCGCATCTTCCGGCCACTGAACGACGCGGATATCTTCTTGGTTCAGGCGTTCGCCGTATTTGAAGGAACGATTCGAAACCAATACGCCTACAGTCGGGACGATGCCCGCCTGCGCATTGGCAAGCGCTTCTTCGCGCAACTTGCGTTCCTGCGCAAGCTTGGCTTGATTAGCAGTGATGTATTCGCGTGCCATATAGACAGCACCACCGGCCAGAGCGACCCCGATGATAAGAACAAGTCCAAAAACAGCTCGCATTTGTTCCTCATTTACTTATGCAGACTCATGACTCAAGACGTCACAGTGATTCATCGTCTAAGTTATTTTTGAATTGTGTCGAAAAAGCGGACAATCCTGCGACCATTCCTTAAAAAGGTGCATTCGTGCAAGGAGAAGGAGGCGGCACAGCTAATTACGGGTTCGCCTCAGTCAAACTCGATTTCTTCGACTTCGACACTAGTGATCGGTTGTCCTGCGTTCTGAAGTGGTTGGCTCAAGAAGAAATACATCGTTGCGGCGAGGCCTGTGACAACAGCAGTCAGAACGACCCAGTCTACCGTAACTGCACCGATCTCATCAGATTTGAAACTCTTTAACCTGTTCAACATTGTTTTACACCGGATCAACCTTGTTTGAAACAAAAGGGCCACGTCTTTGAGTAAAGACATGGCCCTAAATTGTCAGACTAGACCGATTAAGTCTTAGTTGTTGGTCGTTGGCAGCGTCACAGTTGCAGAGCCCAGAGCGCTATTGATGGTGCCTGCCAGGCTGCTGGCGCCCGAGTGAATCTGGTTGTAAGCAACGGCGGCCAGGCCAACAACGGCTGCGGTCAGAACGACCCAGTCTACAGTTACGGCGCCGTCTTCGTCTTTGCGGAAGTTCTTGATGAACTTGATCATGTTACGTCCCTCCTAAAGGATCAAAAAGTAATTAACCTCGGCGTCTTTCAGAGCTTTCTCTCTCAGTCCGCTCCCGATCGTCTCGGTATGGATATATGTTTGACCCTTGTGCGTGGCAGGAATTGGGCCAAACCCATTTTTTTTTCGTCAAAGCTTAATTTTTTGTTGGTGATTTTTGTAATGCTTTGAAACGGAAGGATAAAATTACAATCTTTTTTCCCCATGCACTTCATGTGCGATGCAAAATAGCGGCAAATGAGGCGAAATTGCCCCATTTCACTTTGTTTTTCTGGTGTTGCGGGCCGTTATGATGTTCAAAATGCTTCAAAAGATAAGAAATCGAGGCAGGCAAATGCATTTCCGGGACGCAGCTTTATGCGCTGGTGCAGTGGCGTTTCTATTGTCGGGGGCGATTCCTGTGCCCGCGACCGAGCCAGAGCCGCGCGGAGTCTATAAACGTATCAAGGCCCCCAAGCCGGGCACACGTCCACGCGTGACAATTCAGATTACACCCGAACAACACGCGGCATCTCCGTCCGCACCCAGCACGGGTGCTAGTCTGGAGGTGCCCGAAATGACCGCGCGCGCAAAAGCGCCGCCGTCGACCCCACCGAAGATAGCCGGAGCTGCCAAACCAGTTGGCTCCTACAAGGCTTTCTGGAGCCGCGTGTCACCCGATCTGGCACAGGCGAGCGCTGGACGGCTCAGAGAAGCGGTTCAGGCGTTGACCGCGACTGGTGTTGCTGCACCGCGTCTGCAAACGCTTCAAGACATCGCAGATAAGCGCGGAATAGACATCCTGCGCTCTACAGTAGGCACCAATGTCTCGCCCGCGCTCGTATTGGCCGTAATCTCGGTGGAATCGGCCGGAAAGACCGAGGCGGTCAGCTCTGCCGGGGCGCAGGGGTTGATGCAGTTGATGCCAGCCACGGCCCGACGCTTTGGTGTCAGGGACAGCATGAAGCCTGAGCAGAACATCGAAGGTGGGGTCAAGTACCTGCATTGGCTGATGGAAGAGTTCGAGAGCGATCCGATCCTCGTGCTCGCAGGTTACAATGCCGGTGAAGGGGCGGTGCATAAACACAGCGGAGTGCCACCCTATGCCGAGACCCGAGATTACGTGCCCAAGGTTCTCGCCGCGTTTCAGGTCGCAAGTGCGCTCTGCACAACACCACCACAGTTCATATCGGACGCCTGTGTATTCCAGACCTCCAATTAAGAAAGGCCCGCATCATGGCGGGCCCTCTCTCAATTCAAATTCATATTAGTTAACGATGGTCGCCTGAGTCGCCGCGCGCATTTCGTCATCGCTGACGCCGTCCGCCAGTTCGACAATCTTCAAGCCGCCTTCGACAACATCCAGAACGCCCAGATTGGTGATGATGCGATCAACAACGCCCTGACCGGTCAGTGGCAGGGTGCATTCCTTCAGCACTTTTGAATCGCCGTGCTTGTTGGTGTGATCCATCACAACCACCACACGCCCAACGCCCGCGACCAGATCCATCGCGCCGCCCATGCCTTTGACCAGCTTGCCGGGAATCATCCAGTTGGCCAGATCACCTTTTTCGTCCACTTCCATCGCGCCCAGAATCGCAGCGGCGATCTTGCCACCCCGGATCATGGCAAATGAGGTGGCACTGTCGAAATAAGACGTACGGGACAATTCGGTGATCGTTTGCTTGCCCGCATTGATCAGGTCAGCATCTTCCTCACCTTCAAACGGAAAAGGACCCATGCCCAGCATACCGTTCTCGGACTGCAGGGTGATGTCCTTGTCACCCACATAATTCGCCACCAACGTCGGAATCCCGATGCCGAGGTTCACATACATGCCGTCTTCCAGTTCCTCTGCCGCGCGCGCGGCCATCTGATTGCGGTCCCAGGGCATTATGCTTCCTCCTTCTTACGGGTGGTGCGCTGTTCGATACGCTTTTCGTGATTCCCCTGTACAATACGATGCACATAGATACCGGGCAGGTGGATCGAATCCGGGTCAAGCGATCCTCGGGGCACGATCTCTTCAACCTCTGCCACACAAATCTTGCCGCAGGTTGCAGCGGGCACGTTGAAGTTGCGGGCGGTCTTGCGGAACACCAAATTTCCAGTGTCGTCGGCTTTCCAAGCTTTCACAATGGCAAGGTCTGCAAAGATGCCCTCTTCCAGAATATAAGTCTCGCCGTTGAACTCTTTGTGCTCTTTGCCTTCGGCAATCACGGTGCCGACACCGGTTTTGGTGTAGAAGCCCGGAATACCCGCGCCGCCAGCGCGCATGCGCTCGGCCAACGTCCCTTGCGGGTTGAACTCCAGCTCGAGCTCGCCGCTCAGATACTGGCGCATGAATTCCGCGTTTTCACCGACGTAAGAGCTGATCATCTTCTTGACCTGCTTGGTCTGCAGCAAAATACCGATGCCGAAATCATCCACACCGGCGTTGTTCGAGGCAAAGCTCAGATTTTTAACGCCCGAGACCTTGATAGCTTCAAGCAGCGTTTCGGGAATACCGCAGAGGCCAAACCCGCCTGCGGCGATCAGCATGCCATCCGACAGCACCCCATCGAGCGCCTCGTTGGCATTGGCATAGATTTTCTTCATGGAAAACTCCCCCAATGACATGGTGTTGGCCGAGTTGTGCCGCCACGTCACGGGGAAGTCAATGAAACCAAGGGGGTGATGGTATTTCTACCTAACCCCTAACTGGCCGCCTTCTTGGTTGTTTTCTTCGCGGCGGTTTTTTTCTTGGTCGCCGCTTTCTTCTTCGTGCCCTTCTTGGACGCCTTTTCGTTGGCCAGTTCCACAGCCATCTCCAGCGTCACATCTTCTGGCTTGATGTCCTTGGGAAGTGTCGCATTGACCTTCTCCCACTTCACATATGGCCCGTAACGCCCATCCAGAACCTGAATCGCTCCGCCATCGGGATGTTCGCCTAACTCTTTGAGCGGTTTTGCGGCCTGACCTCGCCGTCCCGGATTTGCCCGTTTCTCGGCCAGCAATTCGACGGCCCGGTTCATCCCGATCTCGAACACATCATTCGGATCTTTGAGGTTGGCGTAAACCGGCTTCGGTTCGTCCGCCAACTGATGCATCAAGTACGGCCCGAAGCGGCCAAAGTTCGAGGTAATTACACCGCCTTCGGGATGATCGCCGATCTGCCGGGGCAGGCTGAGCAGCGTCAAAGCCTTGTCCAGATCCATATCATCCTTGTTCCAACCACGGGGCAGGGAGGCACGCGGAGGTTTCTTGTTCTCTGGCGTGGGTTCTCCGCGCTGGACATAAGGGCCGAAACGACCGGACTTCAACCAAATCTCGTCACCGGCATCTTCGCCCAGCAACCGTTCGTCCCCTTCTGCACCTTCACCCGCGATGGGACGTGTATAAGTACATTCCGGGTAATTGCCGCAACCGACAAACCCGCCGGTACGCGAAGTTTTCAGGTGCAACTGGCCAACGCCGCATTTCGGGCAGACCCGCGGGTCCGAGCCATCCTCGCGGGGCGGATAAAGCTGCGGCGCCAGCGCCTCATCCAGCTTGTCCAGCACCTCGGAGATGCGCAATTCCGATGTCTCACCAATCGCAGCCGAGAAATCGCGCCAGAACTTGCTCAGCAAATCCTTGTAGTCACGATCACCGGCGCTGACGTCGTCCAGTTGTTCTTCCAGATTCGCTGTGAACTCATAGCCAACGTATTGGCGGAAGAAGTTCAGCAGGAAGATGGTGACGATCCGGCCCTTTTCTTCAGGGATCAGCCGGTTCTTGTCTTTGCGCACATATTCGCGATCCTGAATCGTAGTGACAATCGAGGCATAGGTCGAAGGGCGCCCTATCCCCAGCTCTTCCATCCGCTTGACCAGAGTGGCCTCGGTATAGCGTGGTGGTGGCTGAGTGTGGTGTTGCAGCGCCAGAACGGCCTCGTTGTCGGACAGGATTGCAGCATTGTTATCCGCTTTCGCGAACTGATCTTTCAATGAGGATTTGGCAAAGCGCGTCGGATCGCCCTGCATGATCTGCGGCAGGCGCTTGTCGTCGTCATCAACAACATCATCGCGACCTTCTTCGTAGACACGCATGAAACCGTCGAACAACACCACCTGACCGGTGGCACGCAAGCCGACTTGGCCGTCATCACTGCCGATTTCAACAGTGGTCCGCTCCAGCCGGGCGGCCGCCATCTGGCAGGCAATGGTGCGTTTCCATATCAGATCGTACAGCTTGCGCTGGTCTTCATCCGTGACCTTCAGCGCTTTGGCATCACGTGACATATCCGTTGGGCGGATACATTCGTGGGCTTCCTGCGCGTTCTTGGCCTTGTTTTTGTACATCCGCGGGCTGTCCGGCACATACTCAGCACCATAGCGATCCGCGATCGCATCCCGTGCAGCGGCCACCGCTTCTGGCGCCATGTCGATACCGTCGGTCCGCATATATGTAATGTATCCGGCCTCATAGAGCCGTTGCGCCACCTGCATTGCGTGGCGCGCGCCCATTCCGAACTTACGGCTGGCTTCCTGCTGAAGGGTCGAGGTCATGAACGGTGCGCTGGGGTTGCGCGCTGCAGGCTTAGCCTCGACCGAGGTGACACTCAGCGCTCGACTGGTTATCGCCTGCACCGCCAGTTCGGCCTGCGTTGAGTTGGATAGGCCGTGCTTGTCCAGCTTCTTGCCGGCCAGCGTGACGAGGCGCGCTTCATAGGTCTGCCCCCGAGGCGTTTCGAACAATGCCCGGACCGACCAGTACTCGACGGGTTTGAACGCCTCGATTTCCATCTCACGTTCCACGATCAGTCGCAGACAAACCGATTGTACGCGGCCAGCAGATTTTGCGCCCGGCAGTTTGCGCCACAAAACGGGCGACAGGTTGAAGCCCACCAGATAGTCCAGCGCGCGGCGGGCCAGATAAGCCTCGACCAATGGCATATCCACCTCACGCGGATTTTGCATGGCTTCGGTCACCGCGTCTTTGGTTATGGCGTTGAAGGTCACCCGGCTGACGGGTGTGTCCTTTTTGATCGATCGGCGCTTGGTCAGCGCTTCCTGCAGGTGCCAACTGATTGCCTCGCCTTCGCGATCAGGGTCAGTCGCGAGGATCAGTGCGTTGTCTTCTTTCAGAGCATCTGCAATCGCTTTGACATGCTTGCGGCTGTCATTGCCGACCTCCCATTTCATTGAAAATTCATGCTCGGGATCGACCGATCCATCCTTCGGTGGCAGGTCCCGCACATGGCCATATGAGGCCAAAACGGTGTAGTCGGGGCCAAGATATTTATTGATCGTTTTTGCTTTGGCCGGAGATTCTACAACAACTACGGGCATTTAAGAGGAATCCTCGCTCGACGGATTTTGCGCTTTGTATGACCGTGCAAAATGTGTGGGGCAAGATCGAATTGTCAATGCGTTCCTTTTCGCCGCCGAATTGGCCTGAATTTCGGGCCAGAATGGCCATTCCGACTGCGCGATCGGGGGCTAGGTCATTATGGCATTTCGTCGCTAAATCAGGCGCAAAGGGATAACAGCCCGCCCGGTTGTCGCTGAATCTTACCGTCGAGTTCCAAGTCAACGAGCACAGGACCAATTTCGCCGGCGGACGCGGCAATATCTCTGATCAACTGGTCTTCGGCAATCGGAGATGGGCCAAGACGGGTCAGAATCGCCTCATGCAGAGCTCTTGGTTCAGCCAGGGTTCTTTTGGGCTCCGGCCTGACAGGCAGAACGTGTTGGTCGTCAGACTTTGGCTCTTGCGGCGGTAAGGCGTCAAACACGTCTTCAGCCGATCGCACCAAAGTCGCTCCATCCCGGATCAGCAGGTTGCATCCCGCAGCCCGCGCGTCGAATGGATGTCCGGGAACTGCCAGAACCTCGCGCCCCTGATCCAGCGCATCCCGAGCGGTGATCAGGCTACCGGATTTTGCTGCGGCTTCGACAACGACAACAGCCTGCGCGAGGCCCGAGATGATGCGGTTGCGTCGCGGGAAATGCCGTGCTTGCGGAGTCGTGCCTATCGGCTGCTCGGACAGGCGAAGGCCAGTATCTGCAATGCTTCGTGCCAGATCAGCGTTTTCGGTCGGATAAATCACATCAACCCCTCCGGCCATCACCGCCACAGTACCGGTCTCCAACGCAGCAAGATGAGCCGAGGTATCAATGCCTCGTGCAAGTCCCGAGACCACGACAAAATCATTTTTGCCCAGATCGGCAGCCAACGCCCGCGCCATGCGCGCACCCAGCGATGAACAGTTCCGCGCCCCAACCATCGCAATCGCCTTTCGCTGCAAAATGGCCGGATCGCCGATCGCCCACAGCATTGGTGGCGCATCCGCAATGTCGCGCAACGCATCGGGATAATCGGCGGCCCCAAGGCACAAGAGCTGCGCTTTAGCGACCTTTGCGGCCTTGAGCTCCGCCTCAATAACGCCGGGAGGACAGGTTTCGTACCCTTCGATCCCGGCAGAGCGCGCCATTTCAGGCAGCGCGGCCAGCGCGTTCTGCGCTGTACCATGTTCGCGCAGCAAGCGCCGGAACGTCGCTGGGCCAACCTTGCGCGAGCGCAACAGACGGAGCCAGGAAAACCGGTCCTCTTCCGTGGTGGGTGGGAGTGGGGGGTGATTGGAAGAAAGCTGCTCTTCGGTCATCCGATGCTCCGCCTGATTGCAAAACTGGTTTACGGTGCAGCGGGTTAACAGTCTGTGAATCTTAGACAATTAGATCTGTATTATTCGGATTTGTCCGTCGAGATACGCGTTAAGTAACTGAATAAAAAAAGAGAAAATTCGCACGAATATTCTTGGCGCGTAGGTCCAGAGGGAAGTTTTTGACTTACCACGAAGGGTAGGGTGTTAACCTTACGCGCCTTGATTCTCTCTTTGGGCCGACTCAGGTGGCAGAGCCGCCTACAGTCAGCCCATCCATCAAAACAGTAGGCTGCCCAACACCGACCGGTACCCATTGTCCATCCTTGCCACAGGTCCCCATGCCGGGATCAAGCGCCATGTCATTGCCCAGCCCCCGAATGCGTTTTAGCGCCGAGGGGCCGTCGCCAATCAGCGTCGCGCCTTTGACCGGAGCGCCGATCTTGCCGTTCTCGACAAGGTACGCCTCGGTGCATGAGAACACGAACTTGCCGTTGGTGATGTCGACCTGACCACCGCCGAAACCCACAGCCCAGATGCCGTCTTTGATATCTGCCACCAACGAGGCCGGGTCGGCATCACCCCCCAACATGATCGTGTTGGTCATGCGCGGCATCGGTTTGTGGGCATAACTCTGTCGCCGCCCGTTTCCGGTAGGTGCAACGCCCATCAGGCGTGCGTTCTGGCGGTCCTGCATATATCCGGTCAAAATACCGTCCTCGATCAGAACCGTGCGAGAACTTGGAGTGCCTTCGTCGTCCACCGAAATTGAACCGCGCCGGTCTTCGATCGTGCCATCATCAACCACTGTCACGCCTTTCGAGGCGATCTGCTGCCCCATCAGCCCGGCAAAGGCGGAACTGCCCTTGCGGTTGAAATCACCCTCTAACCCGTGGCCGATGGCCTCGTGCAACAGAATACCGGGCCAACCAGGGCCCAACGCGACTTCCATCACGCCGGCTGGGGCAGGAATGGCATCCAGATTGACCATCGCGATCCGCAGAGCCTCACGCGCTTTTGCCTGCCAGTCGGAAGGGTCAATCAAGCCATCCAGCCCAACACGACCGCCGCCTCCGGCAGAGCCGCTTTCGCGTCTGCCGTTCTGTTCAACGATGACAGAGATATTCAGTCGGGTCATCGGGCGCACATCGCGTACATGCACGCCATCGGGGCGCAGAATCTCGATCTCCTGGACCGCTGCGGCGATGGTGGCGCTGACTTGCACAACCCGGGAATCCAGATCGCGGGTAAAGGCGTCTATCTCACGCAACGTCTCGATCTTGACTGGGAAGGCGGCGGATTCGATTGGGTCTTCATCGGTATATAACTTTGTATTGGTGGCACGTGGCGGCCCGGCCAGCGCCCCACCACCATCGCCGACTGCCAGCCGCGCGGTTTCGGCGGCGCGCTTCAGAGAGGGAATCGAAACGTCTGTCGAATGCGCGTACCCAGCTACTTCGCCCTGAACCGCACGCAGGCCGAATCCCTCGGATGCATCGTAGGAAGCCGTACGAAGACGACCGTCATCGAACACCAATGACTCGGATTTGCGCCGTTCCACGAACAGCTCTCCGTCTTCCGCGCCATCGGTTGCGGATTGCAACACAGCAAGCGCCTCATCCTTCGGAAGAACACTTTCAAAGGGGCGAAACGGGGCCTGAGTCATCGGTTGTGACCTTTCGGGTTTGATCCAGATCAAAAATAGCGTCTGTTTGACGCAAGCATTTTGCTTTATCTACCCGACGGAATATGGTTTTTAACGCGGCCAAAGACAACGGGAGAGGTGCGACCGATTCACACCTTTTCGCGAGAGACGCAAAGATCAAACGATCAGGACAGAAAATGAAGAATGCTTTGATGCTTTCCGGGCTTGCTACAGCCCTCTCCAGCCTTCCCGCCATGGCTCAGGAGCTTGAGATTATTGGTAAGCCGGTTGACGGTGGCTTGGGGTTCCAGCCTGCTGCCACCAGTCTTGCGGAAGGGATTCAGTCGCTGGACAACATGATTTTGGTGATCATCACCGCGATCTGCGTGTTTGTCGCAGGTCTGCTTGTCTATTGCATCGTGCGCTACAATCAGCGCGTTAATCCCAACCCTGCACGATTCTCACATTACACCCCGGTTGAGATTGCCTGGACTTTAGGGCCGATTCTGATTCTGGTCTTCATCGGTGCGTTTTCGCTGCCGGTCCTGTTCAAACAGCAGGAAATTCCCGAAGGCGACATCACCATCAAGGTTGTAGGTAACCAATGGTACTGGACTTACGAGTATGTCGATCATGATTTTGCCTTCGACAGCTATCTGCTGGGCCACCCCGCTACACTAGATGAGGGCGCACGCCCTGCTGACGCGGATGTGACGCCGTTTGTTCTGGACGATGCGATGCGCGCCAAGCTGACCGATGCAGGCTATAGCGAAGATGAATGGCTTTTGGCCACGGACACTGCAGTCGTTGTTCCGGTTGGAAAGATCGTTGTCATGCAGGTCACTGCCTCGGACGTGATCCACTCGTGGACCATCCCATCGTTTGGCGTAAAGCAAGACGGGGTGCCGGGGCGTCTGGCCGAACTGTGGTTCGAAGCAGAAAAAGAGGGCATCTATTTCGGCCAGTGTTCAGAGCTGTGTGGTAAGGACCATGCTTATATGCCGATCACCGTCAAAGTGGTCAGCGAAGAGGCCTACGAACAGTGGCTGCAGGGCGCGCTTGAAGAATATGCGGGTCAGCCTGCATCCTATCAAGTGGCCTCGAACTAAGCCCTTTGCGGCCTAGGTAAACACATGCGGGCTGCGCGGGTTTCGCGCAGCTTTTGCCCCGAAAAGGACCGAAAATGAGCGACGCAAGCTTCAATGCCAGCACCGTAGCCGCACACGCCCGTGCGGACGAGGCCAGCTTTGGTGATTATTTTGCCCTGCTGAAGCCTCGTGTGATGTCGTTGGTCGTTTTCACCGCTTTGGTTGGGCTGCTTGCAGCTCCGGTTCCTGTGCACCCGTTCGTTGGGTTCTGCGCCATCCTGTTCATCGCGATCGGTGGCGGAGCCTCCGGTGCGTTGAACATGTGGTGGGACGCTGATATCGACAAGGTGATGAAACGTACAAAGGGTCGCCCGATCCCCTCCGGCAAAGTTGAAGAAGGCGAGGCGTTGGCACTGGGTCTGGCTCTGTCTGGCTTGTCCGTCATCATGCTAGGCCTGGCAACCAACTGGTTCGCCGGCGCGTTTCTGGCCTTTACCATCTTCTTCTATGTCGTCGTTTACACGATGTGGCTGAAGCGTTCGACACCGCAGAATATCGTGATCGGTGGTGCTGCAGGGGCGTTCCCGCCGGTCATCGGATGGGTCGCGGCCACGGGATCGATGACGCTGGAGCCGTGGTTGATGTTCGCTTTGACCTTCATGTGGACCCCTCCGCATTTCTGGGCGCTGGCGCTGTTCATGCGCTCGGACTACGACGATGCGGGCGTGCCGATGCTGACTGTCACCCACGGACGTCGTGCAACGCGGTGGCATATTCTGGTCTACACAGCTCTGCTGGCACTGCTGGCCGTCGGTACTGCGTTTTCGGATATCGGAGGCCCGATCTACCTGGTTGTGGCTCTGGTGATGAACGCCCTGTTCCTGCGGGGCGCGTGGCAAATCTCCCGTCGGAATGAGGAAGGCTCCGAAGCCGACAACTTCAAAGTCGAGCGCAACTTCTTCAAGTTGTCGCTTCTGTACCTATTCCTACATTTCGGCGCGATTCTGGCTGAAGCCTTGCTGAAACCCTACGGGTTCGGAGGCTGGTTATGAGCCTTCGCAAGAACCACGAATTGCACCAGCGCCGGTTCAGCCGCAACCTGGGCGTAGGCCTTACCTTGGTTGCGTTCATCGTAATCATCTTTGGACTGACGATCGTGAAGGTCTCGGGCACTGATTTTAACATGGCGCCGCAGGAGGTGCAGAACTGATGGCGCTGACTGGGCCTCAGAAGACCGTCGCACAAACGGTTGGCGTGGTTGTCCTGATGGGCAGCCTGGCTTGGGCGTCCGTGCCTTTTTATGACTGGTTCTGCCGGGTCACTGGATTTGGTGGTACCACCGGCGTGGCCGAAGTTGCGCCTGACGAAATTCTGGATCGTACCATCACCGTGCGCTTTGACGCATCAAAAGCCAAAGACATGGCTTGGGAGTTCAAACCGGTCGAGCGCGAGATGGAAGTCCGCATTGGTGAGACCGGCCTGGCCTTCTATGAAGCCTATAATCCAACTGATCGTCCGATTGCGGGGCAGGCGTCATACAACGTCGCCCCGTATTCGGCCGGTGGATATTTCCAGAAGATTGCCTGTTTCTGCTTTGAAGAGCAGGTTCTGCAGCCCGGAGAGCGGGTTGAGATGCCGGTGACTTTCTTCGTCGACCCGGAAATGGTCGAAGATCTGGAAGCCAAGTATGTTCATACGATCACTCTGTCGTATACATTCTACGAAATTGACCTGCCCGAGGGCTATGCCGCCCTTGACGTGCAGGCTGAGACAAACAAGAACTAACGCCTGTAGGTGAGGGACGCTGATGGCACACGCAAAAGACCATGATTATCACATTCTGAACCCGTCGATCTGGCCATTGATCGGCGCGGTATCTGGCTTTGTGATGCTGTTCGGGGCTGTTCTGTGGATGCACGGGATTACCCCGTGGATCTTCTGGATGGGACTGATCGGCGTTCTGTACACCATGTTTGCCTGGTGGTCCGAAGTGGTGGTTGAAAGCCGTCAGGGCGACCATACGCCGGTTGTGCGTATCGGTCTGCGCTATGGCTTCATTCTCTTCGTGATGTCCGAGGTGATGTTCTTCTTCGCCTGGTTCTGGTCGTTCTTCAAACATCGTATGTATCCGATGTACGACTATGCCGGCACCGAATACATCCAACCGGACATCCATGCGGTCGATCCGTTCCACCTGCCATTGATCAACACTTTGGTCTTGTTGCTTTCGGGCTGTGCGATCACTTGGGCACACCACGCGCTGGTGCATGACAACGACCGCAAGGCCCTAATCAACGGTCTGGCCATTGGTATCGTTCTGGGCATTGCGTTTACTGCATTGCAGGGCTTTGAGTACTACGAGCTGCTGGCCCACGAAGGCTGGAAGTTTGGCGATGACCAGTTCTACTCGAACTTCTTCATGGCAACCGGCTTCCACGGTGCGCACGTAATCATCGGGACGATTTTCCTGTCGGTCTGCTTGATCCGGGCGCTGAAAGGGGATTTCACGCCAGAGAAACACGTCGGGTTCGAAGCGGCCGCCTGGTACTGGCACTTCGTAGACGTTGTCTGGCTGTTCCTGTTCTTCGCCGTTTACATCTGGGGCCAAGCACCGCTGATGTAACGCCGGTCAGGTGATCCAATTGCAAAAGCCGCCCCTGGGGGCGGCTTTTTCTCTATCCGGGGCGCAAGATTGCGCCCCATACAATTGCTTGGTTGCAATTAGACCAACGTGCGCCGTAACAAGACGCCGATTTCTGCAACAAGGTTTGGCCCTGCCATGCGCCGCATTCTGTTTCTGCTGATTTTCGGCCTCGCGGGTTTGGGCGTGCTGATATCGCTCGGCGTGTGGCAAATGCAGCGTCTAGCCTGGAAACAGGGCGTTCTGGCCCAGATCGAAGCACGTATTGCGGCTGATCCGGTTGACCTGCCCGAGACCGTCACGGAAGCAAATGACAAGTATCTTCCTGTCACACTCTCCGGAGATATGAAGCCAGAGGAAATCCACGTTCTGGTCTCGGTCAAGCAGGTTGGGGCTGGGTACCGGATCATTCAGCCCTTCAGTACCGCTGATCGCACTATTCTTGTGGATCGGGGCTTTGTGCCGACGACCGCCAAGCAGGCCGAGCGTGTGACCGGCCCCATGGAGGTTTCAGGTAATCTGCACTGGCCTGATGAAATCGACAGTTACACACCCGAGCCAGATATCGATGCCAACATCTGGTTTGCGCGCGACGTGCCCAATCTGGCGACAGCCTTGGGCACAGAGCCTGTGCTGGTGATCGCCCGGTCCAAAACGGACCCTGACATAACACCTCTTCCGGTGGACACGGCGGGCATCCCGAACGACCACCTTCAATATGCAATCACCTGGTTTGGTTTGGCTCTGGTTTGGGCCGCGATGACTGGATACTTCCTGTGGCGCAACCGCGCCCCTTCTGAGAGAGAAGAGCAATGAGATACAACTCGACCCGTGGCCAAGCGCCGGAACTAAGCTTTGAAGAGGCGATGCTGACCGGGCTGGCTCGCGATGGTGGCCTGTACCTGCCCGCTGAGATCCCTGTGATGTCGCAGGGGGAAATTGCTGCGTTGGCGGGGTTGTCCTATGAAGAAATCGCCTTCCGCGTCATGTGGCCCTATGTCAACGAGTCATTCGCCGAGGATGAGTTCAAGGCGATCATCGCCCGTGCGTACGAAGGGTTTGGACACGACGCCCGCGCGCCGCTGAAGCAACTGAATGAAAACCACTTCTTGCTTGAGCTGTTCCACGGACCCACGCTGGCCTTCAAAGACTTCGCCATGCAGCTGATCGGTCAGCTATTCCAGGTGGCTCTGAAACGGCGTGGTGATCGCGTGACGATCGTTGGTGCGACCAGCGGCGACACAGGTTCTGCCGCCATCGAGGCGTTCCGGGGGCTGGATGCGGTCGATGTCTTCATCCTGTTTCCACACGGTCGCGTCTCAGAGGTGCAGCGCCGTCAGATGACCACGCCCGGCGATAGCAATGTTCACGCGCTGGCTGTTGATGGCGATTTTGATGATTGTCAGGCTGCACTGAAGGATATGTTCAACGATTTCGACTTTCGCGACAGTGTGAAACTTGCAGGCGTCAACTCGATCAACTTCGCCCGCGTGCTGGCACAGATCGTTTATTACTTCTCTGCAGCCGTCAGCCTTGGCGCACCGCATCGCAAGGTCAGCTTCACCGTCCCGACAGGCAACTTTGGCGACATCTTCGCAGGCTATCTGGCCAAGCGGATGGGATTGCCCATCGACCGTCTTGTCGTGGCAACCAACCAGAACGACATTCTGCACCGGTGCCTCTCGGGCGAGGGGTATTTCAAGGGTGACACGATCCCTTCGATCAGCCCGTCGATGGATATTCAAGTCAGCTCGAATTTTGAGCGCGCGCTCTACTATGCCTATGGCGAGGATGGTGGTGCCGTTGCGCAATTGATGGACGAGCTCAAGAATGGCGGCTTCAACGTCAGCCAAGGAGCAATGGAAGCGCTGCGTGAAAGTTTCGACTCTGGGCGCGTGTCCGAGGACGAAACGCTAGCCACGATCAAACAAACGCTGGAGCATAGCGCAGAACTGGTCTGCCCGCACACTGCCGTTGGGATCAAGGTCGCTGAAGAACATCGCGCTGCCGACGTTCCGATGATCACTCTGGCCACCGCACACCCGGCGAAATTTCCGGCAGCGGTTGAGAAGGCAAGCGGCGAACATCCGCCTCTTCCATCCCGCATGTCTGATCTGTATGAACGTCCGGAACGGGTGACACGGATTGCCAACGATCTGGGTACACTTGAGGATCATATCAGAAGGCATATTGCTGAGTGACAGTCAGACAGGACCAACTGAAGAACGGCTTTCGTATCGTCAGTGAACACATGCCGGGGCTGCAATCTGCGGCCATCGGCATCTGGGTGACCGCCGGTGGGCGGCATGAGCGGATCGAACAGAACGGGATCGCGCATTTCCTTGAACATATGGCGTTCAAGGGAACCGAGCGTCGTTCGGCTTTGCAGATTGCCGAAGCGATCGAGGATGTGGGTGGCTATATCAACGCCTATACCTCGCGCGAAGTGACGGCCTACTACGCACGTGTTCTTAAAGACGATGTGGCGTTGGCGATGGATGTCATCGGCGACATCGTTCTGAACCCGGTCTTTGACCCGCGCGAGATTGAGGTCGAGCGTGGCGTAATCCTGCAAGAGATCGGCCAGGCCTATGACACGCCCGACGATGTGATCTTTGACTGGTTGCAAGAGCAGAGCTATCACGACCAGCCGCTGGGCCGGACCATTCTTGGCCCGTCTGAGCGGGTCAGCGCATTTTCACGCGAGGATTTGTCCGGGTTTGTGGCTGAGCACTATGGACCGGAGCAGATGATCCTGTCAGCGGCTGGCGCCGTGGACCATGACGCCCTGATGAAGATGGCGGAAGAAATGTTCGGCCATCTGCAGCCGCGCAAAGGCCTGACCCCTGAAATTGCCCGCTTTACTGGTGGCGAAGCACGGCAGGAGAAAGAGCTGGAGCAGGCGCATTTTGCACTCGCTCTGGAAAGCCCCGGCTATCGGGATGATGCGATCTATACCGCACAGATTTATTCGACGGCTTTGGGCGGCGGCATGTCTTCGCGCCTGTTTCAGGAAGTGCGCGAAACGCGTGGTCTCTGCTATACGATATTTGCGCAGACGGGCGCCTATGCCGACACCGGCACGACCACGATCTATGCGGGCACCTCCGCCGATCAAGTTGCGGAACTGGCCACGATCACCATCGACGAGATGAAGCGCGCCGCCGACGACATGAATGGCGAAGAAGTGGCCCGCGCCCGCGCACAGATGAAGGCCGGAATGCTGATGGGGCTGGAAAGCCCGTCGAACCGGGCCGAACGACTGGCGCGTCTGGTGCAGATTTGGGGGCGGGTGCCCTCGCTCGAGGATACGGTCGCCAAGATCGACGCGGTTAGTACCGAGGATGTGCGCGCCTTTGCCGAACAGATGGCCATGCAGGCCCCGGCGGCGCTGGCGCTGTACGGGCCGGTCTCGGGTGCGCCAACGCTGGCTGAGCTGCAGGAGAGGCGTGCGGCGTGATGCTACTGGGCAGACGCAAGCTTAAACTCGAGACCGAGCGGCTGAGCCTGCGCCCGCCTGTCCATTCCGATTTCAATGATTGGGCGGCGCTGCGGCGCGCGTCAAAAGAATACCTGACTCCGTGGGAGCCGGTTTGGGCGAAGGATCACTTGAGTCGCAAATCTTTTACCAACCGGGTCTACTGGGCACAGCGCTCGGTTGCCGGCGGTACGGCGATTCCGCTGTTTCTGTTTCGCCGTACGGATAACGTTCTACTGGGGGCAATCACGCTGGATAATATCCGCCGCGGCCCAGCGCAGGCCGGAACGCTGGGATACTGGACCGGGCAATCCTTTGCCCGTCAGGGCTTCATGCGCGAAGCGATTGGAGCGGTGGTTCATCACGCCTTTACCCGCCTTGATCTGAGCCGGATCGAGGCCGCCTGTTTGCCGGAAAACAAAGCCTCGCGCCGGCTGTTGGAAAGCTCGGGGTTCAAATACGAAGGCGTGGCGCAGTCGTATCTGCAGATTCACGGACGTTGGCGGACACATGTGCTCTATGCCAGTTTGCGGTCCGATCGGCGGGGCAAGACCGACGCGGGGTAGGGGCTCTGCCACTGGTCGCTGAGGGCTGCATCTCCACCGGTTTTTATGGGCAGGTGAACAAGAGGCATGACTTGAGCGCTTTCTGCGCTACACTCAGGCCATGCGCTGTTTGGTTGCGGCATTGATGGTGGTTACGAACGCGGCTGTGGCGCAGGAGCGGCGGCCCAGCCATTGCATTGCCATCGCGGATGCCGCACCCGGGATTGAGTATCTGCACAAAGCAGCCTGGCAGGACCCGGTGCCCGAATTCTCGGCTCGGATCAGCTATATCGCCCATGCGTCCTTTCTGATCCAGACGCGGGGCGGTCTGAATGCAGTGACCGATTTCACTGGCTTTGTCGGCAGTGCCGCGTTGATCCCCGATGTGGTGACCATGAACCACGCGCATAGCACCCACTGGACCGCTCACCCCGATCCGGCCATACCTTACGTGCTGCCAGGTTGGGGCGAATTCGGACAGGGCATTGAGCACCATCTCGATTTGGGTGAGATGTTGGTGCGCAATGTGTCGACCGATATCCGCTCGGCCTATGGTGGGGTTGAAGAGCGTGGTAACTCGATCTTTGTGTTCGAAGTCGAAGGATTGTGCATCGGCCATCTGGGTCATCTGCATCATATCCCGTCAGACGAACAGTTCGCTGCGTTAGGTCGGCTAGATGTTGTCATGGCTGCGGTAGATGGTGGGACCACCATGCCATTGCCTGAGATGATCGAGGTTCTTAAACGCCTTAAAAGCTCAATCATAATCCCCATGCACTGGTTCTCGGGCTTTTCGCTTGAGCGGTTTCTGGTGGATATTCGTGATGAGTTCCCGGTTGAGCGTGACGGAATATCCGAGCTTGTCGTCTCTTTGCGGACATTACCCGACCGACCGACCGTGGTGGTGCTGGAGCCTCAGTATCTGATTGAGCAGGAATAGGGCTTGCCGCTGCCTGCGGCCTTTGGCAGGGAAGAGATTATGAGATTGAACCCTGCCGATGACCGCTTTGCCGAAACGATTCATGCCCAACTGGGCAGCGATGTTCTAAGACCGATTGCCGAACGCTACCTTGAAGAACCACGTGGACGGTTCTCTGGTCAGCCCGGATTGCTTGCCTTACCCCGTACTGTAGACGAAGTCTCAGCCTTGGTGCGAATGGCCGCCGAAGCCTGTGTGCCTGTCGTACCTTACGGTGGCGGCACCGGCCTCGTGGGTGGGCAAGTCGTTCCGGACGGTCCGACCCCGCTGATCATATCGTTGGAGCGTATGACGGCGATCCGCGCAGTTTACCCGACCGAGAACATTCTTGTCGCCGAAGCCGGAGCCATTCTGGCGGATGTACAGGCTGCAGCTGACGATGCTGATCGGCTGTTCCCGCTGGCACTGGCAGCGCAGGGCTCTTGCCGGATCGGCGGCAATCTGGCCACCAATGCGGGCGGAGTGAATGTGCTGCGCTACGGCAATGCGCGAGATTTGTGCCTGGGGCTTGAGGTGGTACTGCCCAGCGGCGAAATCTGGCATGGACTGAGCCGCCTGCGCAAAGACAACACTGGTTACGACCTGCGCAATCTGCTGATCGGGTCCGAAGGGACGCTTGGCATCATTACAGCGGCGGCGTTGAAGCTGTTCCCGAAGCCGAACAGCGTAGGGACAGCGATGTTTCAGGTTGCTTCACCTGAAGCCGCCATTGATCTGCTGTCGCTTTCGCGGGATCAGGTGGGTGAGGGCATCAGCTCTTTTGAATTGATACACCGGCAGGGTCTGGACTTCCTGTCCGAAGTGCTTCCCGAAGTCCGGCAACCCTTCGCTTCGCCTGCGGAATGGAACGTCTTGATCGAATTGGGATTGTCTGCGGGGCAAAACCCCTCGGATATGCTTGAGGCGATTTTTGTGGCAGCTGAAGAACGTGGTCTCGTCAGCGATGCTGTCATCGCCCAAAGCGAGGCCCAGCGGTCCGAACTCTGGGCCGTGCGCGAACGTATCCCCGAGGCCAACCGGCTGATTGGTTCGGTTTCTAGCCATGACATCTCGGTTCCGATCTCCCGTATCCCTGAATTCATCCGGCGCGCTGCGGATGTGGTCGCAGGGCAAGGTCCATTTCGGGTGAACTGTTTCGGTCATCTGGGGGATGGAAATCTGCACTACAACGTGTTTCCTCCGAGGGGGAAGGATAAGGCCGACTTCGTTGAACAAAGAGGCGCGGTCAAACGCGCGGTGCATGATCTGGTGAACGAATTTAGCGGTTCGGTCAGTGCCGAGCATGGTATCGGTCGGCTGAAGACCGAAGATCTGGAACGCTATGGCGACCCGGTCAAGTTACAAGCTATGCGCGCCATAAAGGCGGTGCTTGATCCACTGGGTATTATGAACCCTGGTACGGTTTTGAAACGTTAGACGCGACCCGGTCTGGTGCCGGACCGCGCCACAAGTTTACGATGCAGGCAGAATGACTTTGTCGATCACGTGGATCACGCCGTTCTCTGCTTCGATATCGGCTTGTACGACATTAGCGTCATTCACCATCACGCCGTTGTCCAGATCGATTGTGATATCACCACCCTGTACGGTAGCTGCGGTCATGTCGTCGGACAGATCGCCTGACATCACTTTCCCCGGTACCACATGATACGTCAGGATCGCGACCAGCTGATCCTTGTTCTCGGGTTTCAGAAGACTTTCCACCGTACCTTCCGGCAGCGCCGCAAAAGCCTCATCTGTTGGGGCGAAAACGGTGAACGGACCTTCTCCCTTCAGCGTATCCACCAGTTCGGCGGCCTGTACTGCAGCAACAAGAGTTTCAAAGCTGCCTGCGCCCACCGCAGTATCCACGATATCCTTGGAATGCCCGTCGGCCAGGGCCGAGGTGGTCAACAGAAAACTTGCAACTCCAGCAACAGCGAATTTGCGAAACATGACTTGATATCCCTTGTTGAGAATGCCCGAAGCGGCATCAAAAGGGGTACGGAGGCTCCACGCAGAAAGATCACTGAAATTGAGCAAGGCCTGCCATTGACAGATCGACCGCACGCGCTAAGCCGCGCGCTTGGTAGAATTCCAATCACAGTTTTGTGATAGGTGGCTCCTCAGAGCCCTTCAAACTCGCAAAGTACGTGCACATCCATGCCCATGTCTTCCAGTGCCTTGCGCCCACCCAGTTCGGGCAGATCGATGATGAAAGAGCAGGATATGATTTCACCACCCAGCCGCTCGATCAGCTTGATCCCCGCGGCAGCGGTTCCACCGGTGGCGAGCAGGTCATCTACGACCAGAATTTTCTCGCCCGGCTGGATAGCATCATCGTGGATTTCAACGATGGCTTCGCCGTACTCCAGTTTGTAGTCTTGGCTGATCGTGGTGCCCGGCAGCTTGCCCTTCTTGCGGATCGGTACAAATCCGACGCTCAATTGGTGGGCAATGGCGCCACCCAGAATGAAACCGCGCGCCTCAAGTCCCACAACTTTGTCGATACGCTCACCCGCGTAAGGATGCAGCATCTGGTCAATCGCCATGCGAAACCCGCGCGGATCTGCAAACAGGGTGGTCACATCGCGGAACATGATCCCCTCATGCGGGAAATCGACGATGGTCCGAATGTAATCCTTGACCGATTTGTTTCTGGACATAGGCCACCCCTTTGGCAACAAACACGCGGGGGTGTTTGGCCCATCAGGGTCAGTCATGCAAGAATTCTTTGGCGCCTGCGGCTACTTGTGGCGGCTGCGCATCGCGTTGGGCAGTCCATAGTAGCGATACAGAGTGTTTGGTAACCACGACAAATGCGGTTTGCGCCAGTTGCGCTGATCCCGAAGAAGAAATGCGTGCGCGGCATGAAGGTTCATTGCTATCACCTCGGTTTTGTTGTTATGTGCCCGATATCTACATATTCTATGCAGTGTATATACAATGCATCGCTAAATGAATCAAGTTTTGAATGGGGTCAGGGCGCGTGACTAAGAAAGACGGAAAGAAATCCACCAAGAAAAACAGTCAGTTGGTGTTGCGTCTCGACAAAGATGAACGAGACGCTTTTGTGGAGTTGTGTAAAGAACTCGATACGTCCGCAGCGCGCGAAATCCGCCGGTTTATCCGAGGTTTCATAAAAGAAAACGCCGAAGAGTGACCTTAGGCCGGACGGCGCAGAACTGCCGTGGCGACACCCATTCCGATCAGGGTAAGACCTCCGAACCGGGTTATCGAAGTGATGACGCTTGCGCGTCCGATCATTCGACGCAGTCTGTCCGCCAGCAGTGCATAGGCCAGCGCGTTCAACCCTGCAAGGCCAACGAAAGTGGCAATCAGGATAGCGAATTGCGGACCCAGCGGGTCTGCGGGGCGCAGGAACTGCGGGACGAAGGCGATAAAGAACGCGATGGATTTCGGGTTCAGTGCCGTTACGGCAGCGGCGTGACCAAAGACGCTACGGGCGGTCACGTCACATTCGGTCTTGATCGTTTGCAATCCACCAGAGGGCGCACTGCGCAGCAGTTTAATGCCCAGCCAGACCAGATAGGCCGCACCAACCCATTTCAGTACTGAAAACAGTGTGGCCGAAGCCAACACCAGCGCACCCAAGCCCAACAGCGAGGCGGTCATTGCCACCAGATCGCCCAGTGCGACACCGGTGGCCGATGCCACGGCGACGCTACGCCCTTTCGACAGCGCATAGCTGAGCACCAGCAAAACGGTCGGACCTGGGATCAACAGCAGGGCGGTAGAAGCGGCCACAAATGCCAGCCAGATTTCAAATGACATGGTTCATCCTATCAGTGCGGTTCCCACACCAAGCCTGCGCGCGGCGCCAAGGTCAACCCTTTGTGTGTTCGGTCACGCGCCGCATCAGCGCTTCCAACGGTCCGCGCTTGAATTTTCGGAACCAGAGAAACGCAAACAGAGAAGACAACCCGCAGAACAGCAATGCATACCCAGCGATTTGTGGTGCGGATAGCGATCCTTCCAAAAGCCCGGCTTCTTCCAATAGTCCCATGCCGATGAGGATATGTGCCATATATAACGTCAGGCTCTGCCGTCCCGGCGCCGTCAGAAATGGCGCGATGCGTATGCGTTCGATCAATGGCCAGAATTTCAGCAATAGTCCGATAACCACGCAGGCCGTTCCCGTTCCGGCGAGTATATAGAACGGTCCGGGAGGGATGGATTCTGTCCCCAGATAGGCCACCAGATCGGGGTCAGAGGCCATCATCTGCGGAAACATCGCCAACACCGCCGCGCCAAACCCCCACATGATCAATCGGTGCTGAATGCAAAGCGTATGAAGTTGTGACCGGCCAATCGCCATTCCGATCAGCAGGAAGGCGGCCCATGGCAACACCGGATGCCAACCGTTGAACAGTGTGTTGCGCAGAAAACCGGGCAGGGTCCAGAGGTCGGTGTGGATTAGCGCGTCCCAGTCCCAGCCCTCGTCGTAATCCAAGATCAGATTGGCGATCACTGACAGAAGCACGATCCCCAACGCTCCCAGCCACAACCCTCGCTGAGAGGCTGCTAGAAACGCTGTCCCCACCACGAAATATAGCGCGTAGAAATGCAGGATGTCGGCGTCGAATATCGTCATATTGATCAGGCCGATCACAAACAGAAACACGGCGCGGCGCAGCAGCAATCCGGCTGAGATACGCGACAAACCGATGCCTACCCCCGCCAGCACAACAAACAAAGCTGCTGCGCGTCCCTCTAGCGCGTCGATCAATATCGAAGCCCAGTCACTGCCCGGCGCAACCTCGGCCGCGATGCGGAAGTTAACCAGAACCATACCGCAAAAGGCCAGAAACCGGGCCGCGTCCAGCGCATCTAGTCGTTTCATCTGGTCTCTCACTCTGGTCGGCGGGATCGCTAAGTGGTTGCTCTATCGCCAATAATCAGGGCCAACATGGCGGGCCATCGGTGCGTTTCAATGGTTCTAAAGCGCAAAAACGCCACGATCTGGCATTGCCGCAACAGGTTTAAGATTGGATGAAGGTTGGCTCACGCATCTTGAAACGCAACTAAGAACCCCCACTCTCGCATCACGACCCGAAGGAGCGACCAATGGTTCAGACCCAACACGCAAACGCTGATGTGGACACCGTCCACACCGGAATCGAGCGCGTAAAAAGCGTTTTGGTCGGCCTTCTGCTGGCTGGGGCGATTATTTATGCGGGCATCGTTGGTTATATGTTCGTTAACCAGCAATCCCTACTTTACAAACCCGACGGCGAGTTGCCCGATCCGGCCAGCGTGGGCTTGGCGGATGTCGATGTACTGTCGCTACCAATGTCTGACGGAACCGTTCTGACGGCCTGGGCCGCGCCTGCCGCAACCCAGGATACGCCGACGGTTCTGTTCTTTCACGGACAAAGCGGCAATCTGGGTGACCGCGCTGATCGGCTGCGTGAGATACTCAATTCAGGCTACGGTCTGCTTGCACCCAGCTATCGGGGTTTTCCCGGCAGCGAGGGCGAGCCCTCGGAACTGGCGTTGATATCCGATGGTATTCAACTTTTTGACCGGCTGGCAGGTGAGGGGGACGGGGTGGTTCTGCACGGTCAGAGCCTTGGGACCGGTATCGCGGCCGCTGTTGCCGAACAGCGGCCCAATGCAGAACTTTTGGTGCTTGAGGCACCTTTCACCGCTACGGTGGATGTGGCGGCGGAGCGGTATCCCTTTCTTCCAGTTTCAGCCCTGATGAAAGACCAGTTTGCAACGCGAGACCTGATCGAACGCATTACGGTACCGACCTTGATCTTTCATGGAACAGAGGATGAGACCATCCCTCTGCACCATGGTCAGGCGCTTGCGGACCTATCCGATACGGCGCAGCTTTATGTGATACCGGATGGAACCCATAACAACCTCTGGGCGCATGGGTTGTGGGACAAGGTGCACCAAAACCTGTCGCAGGATTGACTTAAAGTACCCGCCCAGCCACTGTATCCAGCTTGGCCAGCACGGCGGGGTCGCGTTTTTCAGGTGCAGTCAGGATTGCATATTCCAGCGCGCGGTCGCAGCCATGCGGGCAGGGTGCACGCTCTGCCCCCAGTAAGGCAGGCAGGCGTTTGACCAGAGCCCGGCCTTTTTCTGCGTTGCCGGTCAATGTGGCGATGATGGCGGCCACGTCGACCTCTCCATGATCCGGGTGCCAGCTGTCATAGTCGGTGACCATGGCGATCGAGGCATAACAGAGCTCGGCCTCGCGGGCGAGTTTTGCCTCGGGCATATTGGTCATGCCGATTACGTCACAGCCCCATTGCTCGCGGTACATCTTGGACTCGGCCAACGAGGAAAACTGCGGCCCCTCCATCGCCAGATATGTGCCGCCGCGGTGAATGGTAACGCCCGCGGCCTTACCGGCCGTTTCACAGGCATCCGACAGTCGCGGGCAAGTCGGATGAGCTACACTCACATGGGCAACGCATCCGGTTCCGAAGAAGCTCTTTTCCCGTGCAAAGGTCCGATCGATAAACTGATCCACGATCACGAAATCGCCCGGCGCCATATGCTCGCGGAAAGATCCACAAGCCGAGACCGAGATTACATCCGTCGCGCCCAGCCGTTTCAACGCGTCGATATTGGCGCGATAAGGCACCTCAGTCGGTGAATGCACATGGCCGCGCCCGTGACGCGGCAGAAACGCCATCTCGACACCACCCAACGATCCGGTTAGGATCTGATCCGACGGGTCACCCCATGGCGTTTCCACCGTGACCCACTCGGCATTTTCCAGACCATCGATCTCATAAATGCCCGATCCTCCGATGACGGCGATTTTTGTTTGGGTCACGATTGTTCTCCACTGAAAATATCTGTTGTGTGAGTTCTGCGGGCCACAACCGGTTTTGACAAGTGGCTTCAACGGTTTGTGTGTGGATTGCGTCAGTCATGCGTCAGGCGCATATCAGGGTCCCGCCTGGCGCGGTATCTCAGACAGGGCAGGACAGGTAAAAGGCCCCTTTCGCGCGAACAAAACCGACCAACAGGACCGATCCATGCCCCGAGCCATGCTGGCAAGCTTTGCCAATCGTATAGCCAAACCCGATCTGCGTTGGGTTCCGGATGAGGGGCTGACTGTCTCGCGTTTGCGGATCGAGTTGCTGTCTGGTCTTACCGTTGCGCTTGCATTGGTGCCTGAAGCGGTGGCATTTGCCTTCGTGGCGGGTGTACATCCGCTGGTCGGGCTGTACGCGGCGTTTCTGGTGGGTCTGATCACGGCGCTGATCGGTGGCCGTCCGGGCATGATCTCGGGCGCAACAGGCGCTCTGGCCGTGGTCATGGTGGCGCTGGTGGCGCAACATGGGGTCGAATACCTGTTCGCAACCGTGGTTTTGATGGGGATCATGCAGATCATCGCAGGTGCGATGCATTGGGGCCGGTTCATACGCCTAGTACCGCATCCGGTGATGCTAGGTTTTGTGAACGGTCTGGCGATCGTGATTTTTCTGGCTCAGATGGGTCAGTTCAAGGTCCCTGGCACCATGGAAAACACGGGTCACGGGATGAGCGGCGGTGAATGGCTATCGGGCATCCAGCTTTATACGATGTTGGGTCTGGTTGCGCTGACCATGGCGGTGATCTGGGTCATGCCCCGCATTACGCGCATCATCCCGGCACCTCTGGCTGGTATTGTGGTCGTGGCCGCACTGGTCATCGGTATTGGGCTGGACGTCCCGCGCGTCGGTGATCTGGCCTCGATCGAAGGCGGTTTGCCCAAGTTCCACATCCCGATGGTGCCGCTGAACTGGGAAACCTTCGAGATTATATTGCCCTACGCCCTGATCCTTGCAGCCATCGGGCTGATTGAATCTCTGCTGACCTTGAACCTTGTGGGTGAGATTACCGGCAAGCGCGGCGGTGCTTCGCAGGAGTGCATCGCGCAAGGTACGGCGAACGTCGTCACCGGGTTCTTCGGCGGCATGGGTGGTTGTGCGATGATCGGCCAGTCGATGATCAATGTGAAATCCGGCGGGCGCACCCGTATCGCAGGTATCGCTGCTGCGCTGTTCCTGTTGCTGTTCATCCTCGTTGGCTCTTCTCTGATTGAGCAGATCCCGCTGGCCGCGCTGGTGGGCGTGATGTTCATGGTGGTGATCGGCACCTTCGCCTGGAACTCGCTGAACATCCTGCGCAAAGTTCCAATGACCGACGCATTCGTAATCGTGCTGGTGACGGTCGTGACCGTGATGGAAGACCTCGCGGTCGCAGTGGTCGTAGGCGTAATCGTGTCGGCGCTGGCCTATGCCTGGAACAATGCCAAGCGCATCCACGCAGTCACTCGCGACTCGGAAACGGAAGAGGGCGCTAAAGTCTATGAAATTCAGGGCCCGCTGTTCTTTGGTTCGTCCGAAGGGTTCGTCGAACTGTTCAACGTGCCCAACGACCCCGAGACTGTGATCATCGATTTTGCAGCCAGCCGCGTCGTCGATCAGTCCGCCCTTCAGGCGATCGAAAATATTGCCGGTAAATACGAGGCTGCAGGCAAACGCGTCATGCTGAGGCACCTCAGCCGCGATTGCCACAAGCTGCTGAACAAGGCGGGCCACCTAATGGTCGACAGCGATGATGACCCGGATTACGAACTGGCGGTGGATTATTCGGTCCGCACCGGCATCTTGGGCGGGCACTAATGCGGAAAGGCGGTCAAATTGGCCGCCTTTTTCATTCCGGTGACAGTGCTTCCAACGTGTCAATATCGCCGGACAAAAGTGCTTCTTCTGCTTCGGCAATCAAATCGATTGGCCAATCCCACCAGCTCAAACTCAATAGCCTGTCGATCGTTTCTTGAGCGAACCTGAAGCGACGCACTTCAGCGGGGTTGCCAGTCACAATTGCGTAAGGCGGGATATCACCCCGCACGACTGAACCTGAACCGATGATGGACCCGGTTCCGATCCGCGCACCGGGCAGGATGAGCGCACCATACCCGATCCAGACGTCATGGCCGATTACGGTATCGCGTCTATCGGGCTGGTATTCGAGCAGTTTTTTCGGGTCAAAAACCGGAAACGGATAGCACGTCGCGCCATCCATTGCGTGATTGGCGGACGACGTGATGAACCGGACGCCATGGGCAATCTGGCAGAATTTTCCAAGCACCAGCTTCTCTCGGGAAAAGGGAAACAGGAACGGGGCCAGCTGCTTCGCCCAATCTTCCGGGGCGTCAAAGTCCGAGGCATAGCTGAACGCCCCGGCCTCAAACCGGGGGTGATCAACGACTTCGGACAAAAAGACCGTGCCTTTGTATTCGGATCCGTCCGGTAGCGTGACGGGATATCGGCGAGAAGGATCAGGCAGGGGCATCAGTCATCCGGCCTTGAAAGGCTGAAAAGCTCGGTCACGACCGAGTAATCCCGGTAACCCAGTCGCGCCAACGGATTGAATGTGGTCACGTCGAACTTGCCGTCGCGAATATGATCGTCATGCAGGTGTACGCCAGTGACCTCACCGAACACCACGCGGTTGGCTTCACCAGGCAGGGTCACGATCTTGGTCAGTTTACATTCCAGAGCAGCGGGAGCGCCAGCCACTCGGGCACAGTCTATGGTTTCACACTCGACGGCTGTCAGGCCCGCATGGGTGAACTCATCGATATGCTTCGGCAGTCCCTCTGAACTTGCGTTCATCGCGTCACGATGGGCATGGGCAACTACGTTGACGCAAAACACGCCCGTTGCCTCAATATTGGCGACGCTGTCCTTGCCGCCTTCCTGGTCATGTTTCGTGCCAGTTGTGGCAAACATCACCTGCGGCGGGGTATAGGCGACACCATTGAAGAAAGAATAAGGCGCCAGATTGTTGATCCCCGCAGCATCACGCGTCGAAATCCAGCCGATGGGGCGCGGCGTGATGATGGCGTTGAATGGATTGTGCGGCAAACCGTGGCCGTCTTCGGGGCGATAGAACATCTGGTCTCCAAGCGTTTGCCCAAGGCGTATCGAAGTGCTAGGGCGATTTCCAGCAAGTAAAAGAGGCTGGCGTGCAGCAATTCAAATTCAGGCCAGAGGAGCCGGATGATTGGTGGGAGGTCGAGGCCCTCTACGACCTGTGTTTCGCGCCGGGTCGTGAGGCGCTGTCATCGTACCGCCTGCGCGACGACGTGCCGCCAGTTGCAGGTCTATCGCTGGTCGCGCGCGATGGGCAGGGCATTCTGGCCGGTGCGATCCGGTTTTGGCCAGTACATGTTGGAAATCACGACGCGCTGTTGCTGGGTCCGGTGGCTGTCCATCCAACCCACCAGGGTGAGGGCCTGGGTGGATATTTGATTCACCAAGGCGTCGATGCTGGGCGCGCCCAAGGCTGGGATCGCGTCATGCTGGTCGGCGATGCACCCTATTATGCCCGGTTTGGATTCACCCCGTTAACGGGTGTCGAAATGCCTCCGCCCACCAACCCTGATCGAATTCTGGGCCTGGAGCTGACCCCCGGTGTTTGGTCCGGAATTCAGGGGCTTGTCACCCGCTGGACGCGTTGACCCATTGAAAACTTGATGCAAAGTGCCGATGTTTTCAGGACAGGAGGGCACAGATGCAGGACGTTGTTCTTGTCGAAAAACTCGATCCCGAAGCCGAACTAGATCGGCTGGCGCAACTTTATGGCTCGGCAGGTGGGGCAGGGGTGAACCTGTTGAACAAGCTGGGCGGGTCTGCGGAATCGCTGTTGGATCAACTGCCAAAGCCGGTGCGGGAAGGTTTGACCGAAGCCACCGAACAGGCGCTTTGGTTGGCCATGCATGCCGCCGAAGGCTCGCGCCGGGCGGTGCCAGACCAAAAGCCATGGGTCAATACGGCGCTGACCACCGCTATGGGCGCGGCCGGAGGCCTGGGTGGCATGTCAACGGCACTGGTTGAACTGCCTGCCACCACAGCAATGATGCTGCGCGCCATCCAAGGCGCGGCGGCACGCGAAGGGTTCGATCCGAAAGCCGAGAATGTGAAATTTGACTCGATCCGAGTGCTGTCAGCCGCAGGACCGTTGGCCGAAGATGACGGGGCCGATCTGGGCTTTTTCTCGATGCGTCTGACCCTGACCGGGCCAGCCATGCAGCGCCTGATCGCGCTGGTTGCGCCGCGCTTGTCCGTTGTGCTGGGTCAGAAGCTGGCGGCGCAGTCTGTACCGCTGCTTGGGGCGCTTGCCGGGGGTGGTACGAATTTTGTCTATACCCGGTACTACCAGCAGATCGCGCAGGTACATTTCGGGCTGCGTCGATTGGCGATTGATGCGGACATCCCTCACGACGAATTGGTGCAGCGCCTGTCGGGCCGGACGCCGCTCAAGACCGGTGCCTTTCCTTAGAACTTGGCAGACTCCGCAGGATATGGTAAATATCACTTTATAAACCGCAACATAAGCGGAGCGAGCAGTGGGTATGAACCGTGTTTGACGGGCGCAGCAGATTGGCGATTGCCGGGCTTTCGGCAGAGAACCTCTCCCTTTCCGGGGCGCTTCCCGTTTATACGCAATCCGCGGCTCTTTGCTATCGCACCATGGATAGCCAGCCTGAGATTTTGCTGATCACCACGCGACGGGCGCGCCGCTGGATTATCCCCAAGGGATGGTTGATCAACGGGCTGACCCCGTCAGAAACAGCCGCCCGCGAGGCTTGGGAAGAAGCTGGTGTGCTTGGAGCGTGCGGGTCTGACAGTTTGGGGCGATTTGCTTATGTCAAGAACCGCCCCGGCAAGTCGTCGGCGTTGTGTCTGGTCGATGTGTTTCCGTTGCATGTGCAGCGATTGGAAACGCATTTCCCTGAAGCGGGCGAACGCAGGCGCAAATGGGTTTCGCCCAAAAAGGCGTCGTTGAAGGTGTCGTCGCCTGATCTTGCCGCGCTATTGGGCGGATTCGGGCTTAAACGGCAGTAGCGGGCCAAGATCAAGACTTGATATTGCCATGTTGGTCGGTATCTATTCGGCAACCGGATTCTGGATGTAATATGATTCAATACGCATTGAAATGCAGCAAAGGCCACAGCTTTGACAGCTGGTTTCAGTCCGCAGCCGCCTTCGACAAATTGTCGGCTGCCGGGATGGTGACCTGTGCTGTTTGTGGTTGCGACAAGGTTGAAAAGGCGGTGATGACACCGCGCGTCCGTCCTGCCCGGAAGGTCTCGGCCAAAAACGATCGCACCAGTGTTTCTGCGGATCAAATCAACATGGTAACGCCTACGCCAGAGATCGAAGAGGTCTTGGTTGAACTGCGCCGCAAGGTCGAAGAAAACTCGGACTATGTCGGCAAGGATTTTGCCAGCGAGGCGCGTAAAATCCATCTGGGCGATGCGCCAGAACGCGCGATTTACGGCGAAGCCAAACCTGAAGAGGCGAAGTCATTGATAGAGGATGGTGTGCCGGTTGCGCCATTACCATTCGTCCCCAGCCGAAAGACCAACTGATAGATGCATGTCGTCATCACAGGCGTTAATCGTGGAATCGGAAAAACGATTTCAGATCAGTATCGCGACGCAGGTCATGAAGTTACTGGAACGGCGCGAAACGGCAGCGCGCAAATCACGCTCGATGTCACGGACCCTGCGCAACACGCTGCGATGGCCGAGCAATTGCAGGGTAAACCTATTGATCTGCTGATCTGTAATGCGGGTGTTTATCTCGATAAAGGTCACGATATCAGCGGCTATCCGGCCGAGATGTGGGCGCAGAGCTTTGCCACCAATGTGACCGGAGTCTTCCTGACCGTTCAGTCCCTTTTGCCCAACCTGCGCGCCGCAAAGGGCAAAATCGCGATCGTCTCGTCTCAGATGGCGTCACATACGCGCGCGCCCGGCGGTAGCTATATCTACCGGGCGTCAAAGGCGGCTGTGCTTAATTTGGGCCGTAATCTTGCTACTGATCTGCGGGCCGATGGCATCGCGGTCGGTATCTACCACCCGGGCTGGGTTCAGACAGATATGGGCGGCTCGAATGCCGAGATCAGTTCAGAACAGGCCACGCATGGCCTGATCAATCGATTTGAAGCCCTCTCACTGGGCACAACCGGGTGTTTTGAAACCTGGGACGGTCAAGCGCACCCTTACTAGTTGCTCAGTGCAGCTTGGGGGATTTCGTAAACTTCACCAGGTTCGATGAAGATCACCATGATATCGCCGCGCGTCTCATAGGTCAGTTTTGAGGTCGAGCTACTGGAATCGGGCACGCCTTTGGTGAAATAAATCCGCCGCACTTCGCCCGTGTTCATCTGCACTGCCAGCGTTGCCGTGCCATCTTCACGTTTGCGAAGTTCGGCCGGGCAACTTGCCATTGGGTCACCCGCGAGGGTGGCACAGGGAACTGTACCCAGAGAATTCTGGCCGTCCGTTCCTGACAGGGTGGCCACCTGCGCATTCGCAGCAGTTGAGATCAGCGATAGGGCAATAGCAAAGCGATACATGGAAATCCTCTTGGAATAAGGTGTTGAGTGCACGCTTACACCACGTGCGTTCAAAGTAAAGCATCCCGGTGGTGTCTTTGCCCACTTGCCCTTGCGCCACCCCTCGCATAAGACGCACGGGATCAGAAATTCAAGGCGCGGAGACTCTGGCCCCATGCCCGTACTCGTGATGAAATTCGGCGGCACATCGGTCGCCAATCTGGACCGGATCCGCCGTGCTGCAAAACGGGTCGGTGTCGAGGTTGCCAAGGGCTATGACGTTATCGTCATCGTCTCGGCCATGTCGGGTAAGACAAACGAGTTGGTGGGTTGGGTCGACGAAATCTCGCCGCTCTATGACGCGCGCGAATATGATGCGGTCGTGTCATCTGGTGAAAACGTCACAGCCGGTCTGATGGCGCTGACCCTGCAGGAAATGGACATCCCGGCGCGCAGCTGGCAGGGTTGGCAGGTGCCGCTGATCACCAACGGTGCCCATTCAGCGGCCCGGATCGAAGAAATTCCGCCCGAGAACATCACTCAGAAATTTAACGAGGGTATGCGCGTTGCCGTCGTTGCGGGCTTTCAGGGCATCAGCCCCGAAGGGCGCATCACTACTCTGGGCCGTGGTGGTTCCGACACCACAGCCGTTGCCTTTGCCGCCGCGTTCGAGGCCGAGCGCTGCGATATCTATACGGACGTTGATGGCGTCTATACCACCGACCCGCGCATCTGCGAGAAAGCGCGCAAGCTGGATCGGATTTCGTTCGAGGAAATGCTCGAACTGGCCTCGCTGGGGGCCAAAGTGCTTCAAACCCGCTCGGTCGAGCTGGCGATGCGCTATAAGGTGAAACTGCGCGTTCTTTCAAGCTTTGAGGAACAATCCGACGAGGCCGGTACACTGGTCTGCGACGAGGAGGATATCATGGAATCCAATGTTGTGGCCGGTGTGGCCTATTCCCGCGACGAAGCCAAGATGACCGTCGTTTCTGTGGCGGACCGCCCCGGCATCGCCTCGATTATCTTCACTGCGCTCAGCGATGAAGGCGTCAATGTCGACATGATCGTTCAGAACATCTCGGACGAAGGGCGCACCGACATGACCTTCTCCTGCCCGACCAATCAGGTCTCTCGTGCCGAAAAGGCATTGCTGGCGATCAAAGATCAGGGTGAGCTGAACTACGCCGAACTGGTTGCGGATGAGGATGTCTGCAAGGTCTCAGTTGTCGGGATCGGCATGCGCTCGCAATCCGGTGTTGCGGCTAAGATGTTCAAGATTCTCTCGGATGAGGGGATCAACATCAAGGTCATTACAACCTCCGAGATCAAAATTTCCGTCCTGATTGACAGGAAATACATGGAACTTGCGGTTCAGGCACTGCATGATGCTTTTGAACTGGACAAGGCGGCCTGAGCATTCAGCCACGTGTCCCGTCTGAAACCGTAACGTGGGTGGGCCATGGCGGAAGGCACGGAAACAGAATCCCGTAAGCTGCTTGGGCGGCTGCGCGAAGAGATGGCGAGCGAAGCCGCCGGTCAGGAACGTCTTGACCGGATCACGCATCTGATTGCGGACAGCATTCAGCGCGAGGTGTGCTCGATCTACCTGTTCCGCGATGAAGACACGCTCGAGCTTTGCGCCACCGAAGGTCTGTCGCCTGAAGCGGTGCACAAGACCCGGATGCGTATGGGTGAAGGTCTGGTTGGCCGTGTCGCCAAGTACGGCAAAGTGGTCAATACCGCCGATGCGCCTTCAGCCAAGGGCTTTCGGTACATGCCGGAAACCGGCGAAGAACGGTATTCGTCCTTTTTGGGTGTGCCAGTGCAGCGTCTGGGCCAGAAACTGGGCGTTCTGGTCGTGCAGTCCCGGGAAGCGCGCGAGTTTTCGGCGGATGAAGTCTATGCGCTGGAAGTTGTTGCCATGGTACTGGCCGAAATGGCTGAACTCGGTGCGTTCGTGGGCGAAGGTGCGGCTCTGTCGCCCCTGCACCAGCAGTCGCTGCTGCTGCGGGGCGGCCCCGCGCAGGAGGGTTCTGCCGAAGGCCATGTCTGGCTGCATGAACCCCGCGTCGTTGTCACCAATCCAATTGCTGAAGATCCGCATCGCGAGCGTGAGCGGCTGAACGAAGCAGTCGAGGAACTGCGCGTCGGTGTGGACAAGATGCTCGAGATTTCTCAGGGCGGTGACAAGGAACAGCTTCAAGTCCTGGAAGCCTACCGCATGTTTGCCAATTCCAAAGGCTGGATGCGTCGGATGGAAGAAGACATCGCGCTGGGTCTAAGTGCTGAGGCGGCTGTGGAGAAGGAACAGTCTCAGGCCCGCGCTCGTATGAGTCAGGTGACAGACCCTTACCTGCGCGAACGGTTGGCTGATCTGGATGATCTTAGCAACCGGCTGCTGCGTATTCTGACCGGGCAGGGCAATGGTAACGGAGCTGACTTGCCACCCGATCCGATCCTGATTGCGCGAAACATAGGCCCTGGCGATCTGCTGGAATACGGTCGCTCGCTCAAAGGCATCGTATTGGAAGAGGGCTCGGTCGGCAGCCACGCCACCATCGTCGCCCGAGCTCTGGCCATCCCGTTGGTGGTACATGTGGGCCGGATCACAACCGAGGCTCTGAACGGTGACCACATTCTGGTCGATGGCGATAACGGGGTCGTGCATCTGCGCCCCGAGGATACCGTTGTCAGCGCGTTTCGAGACAAGGTCGCGATGGAGGCTAAAGCACAGGAACGCTACGCCTCGATCCGTGAGACGCCCACGGTCACGCAGGATGGTGCACGCATCAACATGGTGATGAACGCGGGCCTGATGGCGGACCTGCCATCGTTGAACAATTCAGGCGCCGAGGGTGTGGGACTGTTCCGCACCGAACTGCAATTCCTGATCCGCAATCAGATGCCGAAACGGTCCGAGCTTGTGACGCAATACAAGCGGGTTCTGGATGCGGCAGGCGAGAAGCGGGTGGTGTTCCGAACGCTGGATATCGGGTCAGATAAGGTTCTGCCCTATATGAAGCATGTGGCCGAGCCGAACCCGGCGCTGGGCTGGCGAGCGATCCGTGTTGGCCTGGACAAGCGCGGCGTGATGCGGATGCAGTTACAGGCGTTGATCCGGGCCGCCGATGGCCGCCCCCTAACGATCATGTTCCCCTTTGTCGCGCAGGCTGACGAGTTCCGCGAGGCACGATGGGAGGTCAAGAAAACAATCGAACGTGAACGGCGTCTGGGCCACGTTCTGCCTGAAACGCTCGAAGTAGGGGCGATGCTGGAAACGCCTTCGCTTGCCTTCGCGCCGCAAAAGTTCTTTGACGAGGTTGGCTTTATCTCGATCGGCGGCAACGATCTGAAACAGTTCTTCTTCGCCGCCGACCGTGAGAATGAACTTGTGCGTCGTCGCTATGATACGCTGAATGTCAGCTTTCTCACTTTCATTGAACGTATCGTAGAACGATGCGCGATCTCGGACACGCCGCTTAGTTTCTGTGGCGAAGACGCCGGCCGCCCGGTCGAGGCGCTGTGTCTCGCCGCCATGGGCATCCGTACCCTATCTATGCGCCCCGCCTCAATCGGACCGGTGAAAAGCCTGTTGTTGCGGTCGAACCTTCAGGATGTACGTAAGATCATCGCGGATGCCCGCCACCGAGGTGAACAATCCGTGCGACCTGCGGTGATGGATTGGCTGCGGACTCAGTCCTGACCGGCCTACTGTGATGTCAGCTGAAAATCCGCGCTTGATTTTTGCGCTCAGGTTTCTTATTCAGCCGATGAATGTTAGCGATAACATAAGATATGGCGCGCATGCGCCTCAATCCCGGGCCGATACTCTGCCTAAACCGGCGGAGAATTCAAAAGGAGCCTCGCAATGGTCTCACGCGTAATTCCGGTCGATCCGTTTGATCTTGTGCTGTTCGGTGCGACGGGAGATCTGGCGCAGCGCAAAATTCTGCCAGGTCTTTATCATCGGTTCGAGGTCGGTCAGATGCCCGAGGGCGCGCGTATCATAGGAACCGCGCGTTCCGATATGGACAGCGACGGCTTCCGAAATCAACTGCGTGCCTCAATGAAGGAATTCGCGCCGAATTATGACAAAGACACTCTCGATCGTTTCCTCCCCCACGTTGAATACGTGCCGGTGGATGCGCTGGGCGAAGGGGGCTGGTCTGATCTGGCCAAAGCGCTGCGTTCCGACGTGGTGCGTGCTTTTTACCTATCTGTGGGTCCGAGCTTGTTCTCAGGGATAGCGCAACGGCTAAATGATCACGGGCTTGCCACGCCTGACAGCCGAATCGTGGTAGAAAAACCTTTTGGCCATGATCTGGCGTCGGCCAAGGCGCTGAACGAAGGCCTGCGCGCGTGTTTCGAAGAGCAACAAATCTATCGGATTGACCATTATTTGGGCAAGGAAACCGTTCAAAACCTGATGGCGCTGCGCTTTGCCAATTCCCTGTTCGAACCGCTCTGGAATGCCACCCACGTGGATAATGTTCAGATCACGGTGGCCGAGACCGTGGGTGTCGAAGGTCGCGGCGCCTATTACGATCAGTCCGGCGCGATGCGCGACATGATTCAGAATCACCTTGTACAACTGCTGTGCCTGACAGCGATGGAACCGCCCTCGAAATTCTCACCCAACGCGGTGCGGGATGAAAAGGTCAAAGTGATCGAAGCGCTGGAACCGGTAGAGCCCAAGGATATCGCCCGTGGTCAGTATCGCACCGAGAAAGGTGGTGACGGCTATCTGGATCACGTTGGCAACCCGGCCAGCCGGACTGAGAGTTTCATCGCGCTCAAGGCTCATATTGGCAACTGGCGTTGGGCCGGCGTGCCGTTTTATCTGCGCACTGGAAAGCGGTTACGCGCACGTGAATCCGAGATCGCGGTGTTCTTCCGCGACCCCCCGCACACGATCTTCCCGAATGTTGGGCCTCTGCACGGCAACGTTTTGGTGATCCGCCTGCAACCGGACGAAGGTATTACCCTGCGTACCACGATCAAAGAACCGGGGCAGGGCGGTTTCCGCCTGTCAGACGTCGCGCTCGACATGAGTTTTGCCGACGCTCTGGGCGACGATGGACAATCCCCAGACGCCTATGAGCGCCTGATTATGGACGTGATCCGTGGTGATCAGACCTTGTTCATGCGCGGAGACGAAGCCGAGGCCGCCTGGGCCTGGGTCGACCCCATCATTCACGGCTGGGAAGAGCGGGGCGACAAACCCGCGAAATACGATCAGGGCAGCTCGGGGCCCGAGGAAGCATTGATGTTGATGCATCGCGACGGGCGTCGCTGGCGTCAGATCGGAGGGTAATCATGGTCAAGACAGTTATATCCGACGTCACCAAACGCATCATCGACCGCAGCGCAGATCTGCGCGGGCCGCATCTGGAACGGATGGAGCAGGCCAGATCCAAAGGCCCGGCCCGCGCGCACCTGTCCTGCAGCGGTCAGGCCCATGCCTATGCAGGCGCGGGTGAAGATCAGAACTCCATGGCAACCGGCACTGCCGGTAATCTCGGTATTGTCACCGCCTATAACGACATGCTCTCAGCCCACCAACCGTTTGAACGCTACCCCGGCCTGATCCGAGATGCGATCCGCGCGGCTGGTGGCACTGCACAGGTTGCAGGTGGAGTGCCCGCTATGTGCGACGGCGTCACCCAAGGTGAGGCGGGGATGGAACTGTCCCTGTTCTCGCGCGATGTGATTGCGCTGGCAACGGGCGTGGCGCTCAGCCACAACACCTATGACGCAGCTGTGTTCCTTGGCGTCTGTGACAAGATTGTGCCTGGTCTGGTCATAGGTGCGCAGGCATTTGGTCATCTGCCCGCCGTGTTCCTGCCCGCCGGTCCGATGACCAGTGGCCTGCCGAACGACGAAAAGGCCAAGATCCGCCAGAAATTTGCCGCCGGAGAAGTAGGCCGCGAAGAACTGATGAAGGCCGAAATGGCTGCCTATCACGGCCCCGGCACCTGCACCTTCTACGGCACCGCCAATACCAACCAGATGCTGATGGAGTTCATGGGCCTACACCTTCCGGGTTCCAGCTTCATCAACCCCAACACGCCCCTGCGCGATGCGCTGACCGAAGAAGGCGCGCGCCGCGCCCTTTCCCTCAGCGCGTTGGGCAATCACTACACGCCCGTCTGCCAGATCCTTGACGAGCGCGCTTTCGTCAACGGCATCGTTGGCCTGATGGCCACCGGAGGCTCCACCAATCTACTGATCCACCTGATCGCCATGGCGCGTGCTGGTGGTATCGTGCTGGATTGGGAGGATTTTTCGGATATCTCCGCCGTGGTCCCTCTGGTTGCGCGGGTCTATCCCAACGGTTTGGCCGATGTGAACCATTTCCACGCCGCTGGTGGTCTGGGCTTTGCTATCGGCACGCTGCTGGAAGATGGCTTGCTGCACCCCGATACGCTGACTGTTGCGGGGCAGGGCCTGCACAACTACACCAAGGAACCGAAACTGAAAGACGGCGAATTGATCTGGGAAGAGGGCGCAGGCCACAGCCTGAATGAAAAAATCGTCCGCCCTGCCAACGATCCGTTCCAGCCAACCGGCGGCCTGTCGCGCCTGACCGGCAATCTGGGCACGGGGGTCATGAAGGTCTCGGCCGTGGCGCCCGAACACCAAGTGGTCGAAGCGCCCGTTCGGGTATTCCACGACCAGAACGCCGTCAAGGCGGCCTTTAAAGCTGGCGAATTCACCGGTGACGTCATCGTGGTCGTTCGCTTCCAAGGCCCAAAGGCCAACGGCATGCCTGAGCTGCACTCGCTGACCCCGATTCTGTCAATCCTGCAGGGCCGGGGCCAGAAGGTCGCGCTGGTCACCGACGGCCGCATGTCGGGCGCGTCAGGCAAAGTCCCCGCTGCGATCCATGTCTGCCCCGAGGCGCTGGATGGCGGCCCAATTGCCTATCTGCAGGATGGAGACCTGTTGCGCGTTGATGCAGTCAAGGGTGAACTGGAAATCCTGACCCCCGGCGTTCTCGACCGCGCACCAGCGACTGCTGACCTTTCGGTAAACCAACACGGCGTTGGCCGAGATCTTTTCGGCGCATTCCGCCAGAATGTCGGCTCAGCCGACACCGGCGCCAGCATTTTCGGAGTGTAATCCCATGTCCAAAACCCAACGCACCCGCGAGATCTGCGCGCTGGCCCCGATCGTCCCGGTTCTGGTCGTGGATGACGCCGCCCACGCCCGCCCACTGGCCGAAGCTCTGGTCGCCGGAGGCCTCCCCGCGCTCGAAGTGACGTTGCGCACACCCGCCGCGCTGGATGCCATCCGCGCCATGGCTGACGTCCCCGGCGGTGTTGTTGGAGCGGGTACGCTGATCACCCCCGAAGATGTCCGTGCCGCTAAAGAGGCCGGTGCGCACTTTGGCGTCTCACCCGGTGCAACGGAAACACTGATCGCTGCCTGCGAAGCCGAAGGTCTACCCCTTTTGCCCGGCGCGGCCACCGCAAGCGAAGCCATGGCCCTGCTGGAAAAGGGCTATGACATGCTGAAATTCTTCCCTGCCGAGGCCTCAGGCGGCGCGCCCGCCCTGAAAGCTATCGGCGCACCCCTACCACAGATCACCTTCTGCCCCACGGGCGGAGTGTCGCCGTCAAATGCCCTCGACTACCTGTCGCTTTCCAATGTGGTTTGCGCTGGCGGCAGCTGGGTCGCGCCCAAGCAGATGGTTCAAACCGGTGATTGGTCCGGGATCGAAGCACTTGCCCATGAGGCCGCCAGTCTGGTGGATTGACGCCGCAGGGCAAGACGTTAGGGTAGGCCTCAATTCAGACAGGTTGCCCTCATGACAAACCAAATCTCCCTCGCGCAGGGGCGTGAGTATCTGGCCATTCCCGGCCCTTCGGTCATGCCCGATGCGGTGTTGCAGGCGATGCACCGTCAGTCGCCCAATATTTATGATGGCGAACTGATCGAGATGATGCCCGCGATGGTGCAGGACCTGCGTCGCGTGGCGCGTACCGAACACAACGTGGCCATCTATATCGCCAACGGTCATGGCACTTGGGAGGCCGCGCTATCCAACGTCATTGCCCCCGGTGAAACCGTGCTGGCCCCCGCGTCGGGCCGCTTTACTCATGGCTGGGCCGAGATGGCTGAAGGGATAGGCGCACAGGTCGAGTTAATCGATTTTGGCCTGTCTTCCTCATGGGATTTCGACCGGATCGCGGATGCACTCCGCGCAGATAAAGCGCACAAATTCAAAGCAGTCCTTGCCGTGCACGTCGATACGTCCACTTCGGTCAAGAATGACATTCCCAAACTGCGTGCCCTGCTGGACGATTTGAAGCACCCCGCATTGCTGATGGCCGATTGCATCGCCTCACTCGGCTGCGACAGGTTTGAGATGGATGCCTGGGGTGTTGATGTCACCGTCACCGCCTGCCAGAAAGGATTGATGACCCCGGCGGGCATGGGCTTTGTCTTCTTCAACGAAAAAGCTCAGGCCAAACGCGCTACGATGCCCCGCGTCACGCAATACTGGGATTGGCAGCCGCGCGCTAACCCCGAGCTGTTCTATCAGTATTTTAACGGCACCGCGCCGACCCACCACCTTTACGGCATGCGTGCAGCGCTGGATTTGATCCACGCGGAAGGGATTGAGAATGTCTGGACCCGCCACGAACGTCTCGCCCGCGCCATCTGGTCCGCCTGCGAGGTCTGGTCTCAAGGCGGTGCCCTCCAACTCAACGTCACTGACCCGACCTGTCGTAGCCATGCTGTTACTGCTCTGCGTCTAACTGAAGGTCGCGGTACGCCCCTGCGCGCCTATACCGAGAATAACCTCGGGCTGACACTGGGCATTGGCCTCGGGATGGAGGATTGGGACGGGTGTTTCCGTCTCGGTCATATGGGACACATTAACGCGCAGATGGTGATGGCGATGCTGGGCGGAATCGAGACGGCCATGGCCGCTTTGGATATCCCACGCGGTAAAGGGGCACTCGAAGCCGCCGCCGCCGCTTTGGCAGCCTAAGTGCCCAATTCACTCAAATTCGGTGATCAATCCCCTCCGATGCAATAGAGGCTGAGCAGCCCCGCAATCGATCAACCTATATTCGCTTCAGCTGCGTCAAGCGCTTTGGGTAGAGCTGCAGCAAACGCCTCCAGATCGGCGGCCTCTCCACAACTGACCCGGATGCACCGGTTCTGCGGGGTGGCAAAGGGCATCCGCACAAACACGCCCTGTTCGACCAGCGAGTCCAGAACAGCCTTGGCGAATACCCCGTCACGACCGCAGTCGATAGCCACAAAATTGGTGGCCGAAGGTAAAGGCTCCAACCCGTTCTGACGCGCAATCTCACCGATCCGGCTGCGCGCCTCGGCGACCCTCTCTTGCACCTGCGTCAGCCATATTTGATCCTGCAATGCGGCCAGTGCACCGATCTGTGCGGCCCGATTCATGCCGAAATGATTGCGCACCTTGTTGAAAGCCAGGATAAGTTCCTCAGCACCAATCGCGTAACCCACCCGCGCTCCCGCCATGCCGTAACCCTTGGAAAACGTGCGCATTCGGATCACCCGTGGATCATCTGCAGAAATCGGCGCGGCCGTTCCTTCGGGGGCACATTCCACGTACGCCTCATCCAGAACCAGCAGGCAGCCATTGGGCAGACCGTCCATCGCGGCCACAATTTCTTTCCCCGAGTGCCAACTCCCCATCGGATTGTCGGGGTTGGCCAGATAGACCAGCTTGGCCTCCACTTCCGCCGCTTTGGCAAACAGGGTCGCGGGATCTTCGTGATCATCCCGATATGGTACCTTGTGCAAAACGCCACCAAACCCGGCCACATGGTAGTTGAAGGTGGGATAAGCGCCATCCGAGGTCACGACCGCATCACCGGGACCCACCGCCAGCCGCACCAGATAGCCAAGCAACCCATCGATGCCCTCGCCCACCACAATGTTTTCGGGTGCGACGCCGTGATGAGCAGCCAATGCATGTCGCAGATCGTAGCTTTCTGGATCACCATACATCCAGATTTCGCCTGCAGCCTCACGCATTGCGTCAACTGCGCTCGGAGAGGGACCAAAAATACTCTCATTCGCGCCTAGCCGCGCGACAAAGGGTGCGCCACGCTGGCGTTCCTGGGTTTCGGGGCCAACGAAAGGCACGGTTGCAGGCAGGGATTGAGCAAGCGGAGTATAACGAGGACCAGTCATGGCGGCAGATAAGCGCAACCCCCGGTGCGGGGCAAGCCTTGCATGCCGGCGCGATCGCCTTCAGTCTGCATGCAACCGGGTTGAGAGGTGTCATGCGTTATTTTCTGGGTCTTATTTTGATCGGTCTCGCCTATCTCCTGTTCTGGCCTGTTCCGGTTGATCCGGTCGCCTATTTCCCGTCAGAACCGCAGGGTTTCACCGGCGATTTTACTGAGAATTCGGCGCTGGATAATCTCGAACTCACTTCGTTACCTGAAGGCCAGATTGGCCCTGAAGATATCGCTGTTCTGCCAGATGGCGCGATCTACACCACCAGCCTGTCCGGCAGTCTATACCGGATCGATGGGGAAGAACCGGTTGAGATCGAACAGCTTGGAGGGCGCCCACTTGGTCTGCGGGCAGGGCCGGACGGCGCGCTTTATATTGCAGACAGCTTTCGCGGCCTGATGCGCTGGACCGGACCGGGGACACTGGAAGCGTTGGTATCCGATATCGACGGTGATCCGGTGATCTATGCCAACAATCTGGATGTGGCGCGTGATGGTACGGTCTACTTTTCAAATTCCTCTGACCGTTTCGACCCCGAAACGATGGGCGGCACCAAGCCAACATCGGTCCTGACTATCTGGGAGCAATCTCCGACCGGCTATGTCGCCCGCTATTCGCCTGAAAACGGGACGGAAAAGATCGCGGAAGGATTTGTCTACGCCAACGGTATCGCACTGTCACCCAATGAAGACTTCCTGCTGATTGCCGAAACCGGTCGGGCGCGGGTGCATAAGCTCTGGCTGACAGGCCCGAAGGCCGGAACACAAGGGGTGTTGCTGGATAACCTTCCGGGATACCCTGACAACATCAAGGCACAAGGTGACGGGACATATTGGATGGCTTTCGCCAGCCCACGCGTGCCTGCGGAAAAGTTGATGCCCTATCCTTTCCTGCGCAAAGTGATCTGGCGTTTGGGCCCAATGGTGCGTCCTGCGCCGATCCATCGCGGTATGATGGTGCAGTTTGATGGTGATGGTAACATCCTGCGCACGCTGCAAGACCCGGATGGGCGCTTGGGCATCACCACAAGCGGTCAGATTGTGGGGGACCAGTTCTATGTGATGACGTTGGATTCGCCCTGGTTTGGCCGAATGCCAGTTTCGCAAATGCCCTGACGTCGCGGTGGAACTGCGCCCTTCTTCCAGGGCATGGTCAGGTAAATCAGGTTTCGGAGGCCCCATGTCACGCGTATCCGTCGAATACAAAGACCATATCGCACATGTCACGCTGACCCGTGGCGACAAGATGAACGCGCTGGATGATGCGATGATCAAGGCGATCCTCTCCTCCGGTCAGGAAGTCGCCGCAGCCGATATCCGCGCCGTGGTACTGTCGGGCGAGGGCAAAAGCTTCTGCGCCGGGCTCGACATGGCCAGCTTCGCATCGATGGCCCACAAGGACCCAACCGAATGGCTCATGACCCGCAGCCACGAAGATGCAAACGAAATGCAAGAGCTTGCTCTGATCTGGCGTCGCGTACCCGTGCCCGTCATCTGCGCCATTCAGGGCGTGGCCTACGGCGGTGGCCTTCAGATCGCGCTGGGTGCGGATATCCGTATCGCGCATCCCGAGGCTAAGCTGGCGGTGATGGAGATGAAATGGGGCATCATCCCGGATATGGGCGGCATGGTTCTGCTACCGGAACTTGTGCGCTCGGATGTGTTACGGTTGCTGACCTATACCGCCCGACCCATTGGCGCGCCGCAGGCTGCCGACTGGGGTTTGGTAACAAAGCTTTCTGATGATCCTCTGACCGAGGCACTCGCATTGGCTGAGGATATCGCAGGCAAGAGCCCTTCTGCTATCCGTGCCGCAAAACGGTTGATTGAGGTGGCCGAAACCCGCGCCCGCTCCGATGTATTGTTGGCAGAATCCTCTGAGCAGGTGGACTTGATTGGTAAACCGGATCAGATGGAGGTTGTGATGGCGCAAATGCAGGGTCGCAAACCTGAATTCAAGTGATCACCGCATAAATGCCCGTCGCGCGTCGCGGGCCATGTTGTATCGCATCTCCAGATCAGCAATTTTTGACATCGCAGTCTTTCGCTCTTCTGGGTCGCTTAGGGCGTTATATTCCTCGCGTGCTGCAATCAGCTGTTTCTTGATGCTAAACTCTTCGGGCACCACTCCGGCCTGCGCCATAATCCGATGACCTGCGGCAATAGCTGGGTCACTTTGCGCTTCACCCGATCGGTCTGGCAGGGGCGCGCCTTCGCCCTCAAGCCCCTGCAACTGGCCTTGGGCCTGCGCCTTTTTAATCTGGCGTTCCACCAGTTTTCCAAGCGGACCGAACATGGTTCGATCATACTGATTAGAGCGTGAAAGCGAAAGCGATTACCGCGTTCTGTTCGCCACCAGAAAGGCAATGCCACCCGCCAGCAGACCCCAGACCGCCGCACCCAGCCCAAAGACTGTGATGCCCGAGGCCGTGATCGCAAAAGTCAGCATCGCCGCTTCGCGTTCAGCTGGAACCTCGAGCGCGGCAAAGATCGAATTGGCCAAAACCCCGATCAGGGCAACGCCGGCCAAAGTTCCCATCAGCAGCGGATCGGCATGGGCCGCAAAGCTGGTGATCGCGACGGCAAAGATACCGAACAGGCAGTAGAACACTCCACCCATGATTGCAGACCAATAGCGCAGGGTAGGGTCGGGATGACTGTCCTCGTTGGAACACATTGCAGCGGTGATCGCGGCAAGACAGGTTGCAGGCGCACCAAACGGGGCTGAAAGCAGGCTTGCCCCGCCCACGGATGAAAACAACCTGCCTGCTACAGGCGCGTATCCAAAGCTACGCATCACCGCAATGCCGGGGATGTTCTGGGTCGCCATCGTCACAATAAACAAGGGTACTCCGATCCCGATGGCCGAGGAGATCGAGAATGTAGGGATGGTCCAGACCGGTGCTGCGACCAGACGTTCGGGAACGATTGTCGTGCCACCGGCATTCAGTGTAACGACGATAGCAGCCGCGATTACGGCTGCAGGAACCGCAAACAGCCGATTGAACCGCCCAGCGATGAACCATGTCAGGATCACGGGCAACGCCTGCCACGGTATCTCAACCGCCGCTTTGAAAGGCAGGATACACAGTGGCATCAGTACCCCGGCCAACATGGCCTGCGCCAGAGTGGTCGGGATCGCTGCCGCCAGTCGCCCCAACGGTTTCCAAAGGCCTGCCAGCACAGTCAGCGCGCCTGCGCACAGAAAGGCTCCGATCGCGCCTGAAAACCCTTCGGCAGGCGCGGCAGACACCGCCAGCAGGGCGACACCGGGGGTGGACCAAGCGACGCTGATTGGCAGTTTGTACCAAAGGCTCAGAACGATGGCTGCCAGCCCCATGGCGATCGCGGCACTCATCAGCCCCGATGCGGCTTCCTGCGCCGAGGCCCCCATCGCGTTCAGTCCCTGCAATACGATCGGGAAGGAACTGAAGAAACCGACGATGGCGACAACCAACCCGGTCGATACCGTCTGCATTGGGGGAAATGCGCGTGTCATCCTGTCCTCGGCTTTAACCACCCGCACTTGCTAACAATCACAAGCCGCTGCGAACAAGGTGAAATACGTCATTGCACAGTAAAAACCCGCCGGATGAACGGCGGGTTTTCAAGGAGGTGCGTTTGAGAAAATGAAGATCAGGCGATTTCGGCCAGACGGGCGAGCGCTTCGTTCAATTTCGCCTCTTCTTCCTCGCGGGCCGCAAGGTTGGCTTTGGCCTCCGCGACAACCTCTTCCGGGGCCGAGGCCACGAATTTGGGGTTGTTCAGGCGCCCGCGCAGACCGCCCAGTTCCTTGGCCAGCTTGCCCTTGGCTTTCTCCAGCCGTTCCTTTTCCGCGCCGATGTCGATGATATCCGCCAGCGGCAGACCGAAGCTTGCACCTGGGGCGGCAATCGAGATGGTTCCTTTGGGCAATTCATCGGCCTTGGTCAGGCTGTCGATCCGCGCCAGACGCTTGATCAGCGCCTCATTGCGACCCCATGCAGCCTGTCCATGGGCGTCGATATCGGTCACCAGCATCGGGACATAAAGACCCGCTGGAACACGCATCTGCGCCCGGGCCGAGCGGGTGTTTTCGATCACCGAGATCACCCAGTTCATCTCACGATCTGCATCGGCGTCAATCAGATCGGCAGCGGTGTATGCCGGCCAGCCGGCGTGAACGACCATCTTGGCGCGGCTGCCTGTCAGGCCCCACAGCTCTTCTGTGATGAAGGGCATGATCGGGTGCAGCAGAACCATGCACTGATCCAGAACCCAACGCATGGTGGCGCGGGTTTCAGCCTGGGCTTCTGCATCGTCACCTTGCAGCAGCGGTTTGGACAACTCCACATACCAGTCGCAGACCTTGCCCCAGACAAAGGCATAAAGCCCGTTCGCCGCGTCATTGAAGCGATAGCTCTCAAGCGCCGCGTCGACCTCTTCTCGCACGCGGGCAGTTTCGCCGATGATCCAGCGGTTCACGGCGGCCTTGGGTTTCAGATCGGCCACGTCCAGTTGCGGCACGGCGTCGGTGAAGACCTCGTTCATCTCGGCAAAGCGGACCGCGTTCCACAGCTTGGTGCCGAAGTTCCGGTAACCGGTGATGCGCTCTTTGGAGAGTTTCAGCACGCCGCCAATCGCCGCCATCGAGGCGTTGGTAAAGCGCAGCGCGTCGGCACCGAATTCGTCCACGATCTCCAGCGGGTCGATGACGTTACCGGTGGTTTTGGACATCTTCTTGCCCTTCTCGTCGCGGACGAGCTGGTGCAGGTAGACGGTGTGGAACGGGATTTCGTTCATCACGGCCAGTTGCATCATCATCATCCGGGCGACCCAGAAGAACAGGATGTCGAAACCTGTGATCAGCACATCTGTTGGGAAGTAGCGCTCCAACTCCTCGGTCTGCTCGGGCCAGCCCAGCGTGCCGATGGGCCAGAGTCCAGACGAGAACCAGGTGTCGAGCACGTCAGGGTCGCGCCAGACCGGATAAACCAGCTTGGTCGGGTCCTGTTCGACAGCGTACTGCGCAAGGCTTTCAGCGAACTGATGGATGGCCTCATGCTTGTCGGCGACTTCGACGACGGTCGCGTGGCTCAGCGGGCTGGGGATATTGGCATTGTCGTCCAGGAATTTATCGACAACAGCATCAAAGTTGGGCGCACATTCCATGACGTTGCCACGGTGGAGCATGCCGCCTTCGTTCAGCAGGCGGCCGAGTTCGACCAGGTCAAGATCGCCATCGTTCTCGTCATCCCTGAAACCTTCTGCAGACAGATCAAGGCCATACCAAACCGGGATCTGATGCCCCCACCAGAGCTGGCGAGAGATGCACCACGGTTCGATATTTTCCAACCAGTGGTAATACGTCTTTTCACCGGACTCGGGGATGATCTTGACGGTGCCGTCCTTGACCGCATCCAGTGCAGGGCCGACGACCTTTTCGGCATCGACGAACCACTGATCGGTCAGCATCGGTTCGATCACAACTTTCGAGCGGTCGCCGAACGGCTGCATGATCGGTTTGGATTCGACCAGAGGAACAGTTTTGTCCGCGCCTTCGTGGTCCGGCTTCAGCGCGGTCGATCCCAGACGCGGGTCATCGGCGCGGGTCATGACGGCGAGACCTTCGCTGGTGATCTCGTCGATCACTTTGGCGCGCGCCTCGAACCGGTCCAATCCGCGCAGGTGGTCGGGAACAAGGTTGATCGCGTCAATTTCACCTTCGGTAAAGGATTGACCGCGTGCGTATTGACCGGCTTTGTACGCCTCATTCGCGTAAGGTGCGCCATCGGCCCGCATGTGGCCGCTTGTATCCATCAGGCGATACAGCGGAATACCGCCACGCTTGGCGACCTGATAGTCGTTGAAATCATGTGCCCCGGTGATCTTAACCGCGCCTGAGCCGAAATCGGGATCGGGGTATTCATCGGTGATGATCGGGATCTGACGACGATGCTCTTTCGGACCAACCGGGATTTCGCAAAGCTTACCGACGATGGGCGCATACCGCTCATCCGACGGATGAACCGCAACTGCGCCATCACCCAGCATTGTTTCAGGGCGAGTCGTGGCAATCGAGATGTAATCGCGCTCTTCTTCAAGCACGATGTTCCCGTCTTCGTCCTTCTCGACATAAGTATAGGTCTCGCCCCCGGCCAACGGGTATTTGAAGTGCCACATGTGGCCCGCAACTTCGATGTTCTCGACTTCCAAGTCCGAGATTGCGGTCTCGAAATGCGGATCCCAGTTGACCAGCCGCTTACCGCGATAGATCAGGCCCTTTTCGTACATGTCGACAAAGACCTTGATGACCGCGTCGTGAAAATTCGCAGAATTTTCGTGTCCGGTGCGCGGGTCGCGCGGCGCACCAGCCATGGTGAAAGCGTTGCGCGACCAATCACAGGACGACCCCAGTCGTTTCAACTGCTCAATGATTGTGCCGCCGTATTCGCCTTTCCATTCCCAGACCTTGTCCAGAAATGCCTCACGCCCCAGTTCGCGCCGACCCGGTTGCTGCGTGGCCGCCAACATCTTTTCCACCTGCATCTGCGTGGCGATACCAGCGTGGTCCTGACCGGGCTGCCACAGAGTGTCAAAGCCGCGCATCCGGTGCCAGCGGGTCAGAATATCCTGCAGTGTGTTGTTGAACGCATGGCCCACATGCAAAGCGCCCGTAACGTTGGGCGGCGGGATCATGATGGTAAAGCTCTCGTCGCGCGATTTATTCGCGCCTGCCTTGAAGGCTCCGGCCTGTTCCCAGGCCTCGTAGATGCGGGCCTCGGCTTCGGCCGCGTTGAATGTCTTTTCCATCGCCATGGGATGCGTCCTGCGTCAACAATATCGGGTCAGCGCCTGCAATAGCGAATGGACGCGGGAAGGGGAAGGCCCTGCGCGGCAGTCGGGCCCGTATCAGCCCGGATTCGATGGGGCCTGATCGTAAAGCTGCAGTTTCTCGCTGGCCCCCTGAGCCATCGCTTTGGCCTGATCGGCGCGAATGCGCGCGTGAAGGTCCAGAGTATCCGGTGCAAACAAATCCTTTGGCTCCGGGATATGGATGAAATTCCCAACCCGATCTTCTCCGCGCGCCAGAATGGCGTAATCGCGATCTGCCACCTTCTGCTGCGCATTGGGATTGAGAAAGCGAATGGCAAGACCGATCCGACGATCATCCGACGCGTTTGGGCCTGAACCGTGGATCGTCAGCCCGTGATGCAGTGACATCTGACCGGGCTGCAGCTCGATATGCGTCTTGTCCTCATCTGCCACATCCACTGCAACTTCCTGCCCGCGCGACAGCAGGTTGTTGTCGGAGAACGTATCATTATGCGGCAGGATCGGGTTCTTGTGGCTGGCTTTCACGAAATCCATGCAACCGCTTTCGACTGTTGCAGGGGACAGGGCGATCCAGGCTGTCAGCTGATCCGAAGTTTCACCCATGCCCCAATAGGTCAGGTCCTGATGCATCCCCACCACCTGCGTCGTGCGGGGTTCCTTGATGAACAGTTCAGCCGACCATAGCAGCAGATCGGGACCCAGTATGCCTTCGACCACGTCCAAAACGCGCGGGTCCAGAGCGATGCGCGTGGCCAGCGGCATCACCACATGCGCGTTGATGCGTTTGTACATGTTCAAGGGCAGCGGCAGGTCAGCCTCGCGCCAATTGGCCTCGACATCTTCCAACTCGGCACGGAACCCAGCGGCTTCTGCGGCAGAGAACACGGGGATCGGAAAGATAAATCCATCGTCCCAATAGGCCTCGGCACTTTGGCTGTCCAATCGGCCATTCGTCAGCTTGATTTCTGTGGGCATGGGAACCTCCGCAAGACTGAGTATGGGTTCAGCCTAGGCGCGGCCCAGATCGGCGTGCAACGCTGTTTCCAGACATGAATGTCGCTTTCAGACCGCGCGAGCTAGTTTTCTCAGCCACTGGACAAGGTCCTGCTTCACGCTAGGGTCGCGCATTCAGGCAGCCAGAGGATCATCCCATGGAAAAATTCGGCAAAAGCCAGTCCGTCAAACGAACCGAGGATCAGCGCTTTCTGACCGGGCAGGGGCAATACATGGATGATGCGGTGCCTGAAAACGCTCTGTTCGCGGCGTTCTTTCGCAGCCCGGTGGCGCATGCCAAAATTACGTCTCTGAACCTCGAAGATGCACGCGCAGCGGATGGGGTACGTTTGGTGATGACGCTCGACGATCTGACTGATGCCGGGATCGATACAGTGATGAACGCCACCACAGTTGCCAACCGCGACGGCAGTCAAGGCGCAGCGTCCGAGCGCAATATGCTGGCCAAGGACCGCGTGCGTTTCGTAGGCGAGCCTGTTGCAGTGATCATTGCCGATACATTGCTGCAAGCCCGCGATGCGGCCGAGCTGATCTGGATGGAAACCGAGGACCTGCCGGTCAAGATGGATGTCGCTGCGGGTGGGGAACCACTGCATCCGCAGGCCCCCGACAACCGCGCCTTTGACTGGGGATTGGGTGATGAAGAGGCGACCAATGCGGCCTTTCAGGCAGCAGCGCATAGCGTTGCGCTGAGCGTTCATGACAATCGGGTCATTGTGAGTTCGATCGAACCGCGCGGCTGTCAGGCCGATTGGTCGGATGGCCGCTTGCATTTCTCTTATGGGGGGCAGGGCGTCTGGGGGATGAAGGCGCAGTTGGCACAAAAGCTGAAGCTAAATCCCGAGGCGATCCGCGTTACCACGCCGGATGTAGGCGGTGGATTCGGTATGAAGGCGATGCCTTATCCCGAATATTTCTCGGTTGCCGTCGCCGCGATGAAACTTGGCCAGCCCGTCCACTGGATGTCGGACCGGTCAGAGGCAATGCTGTCGGATCACCATGGTCGTGACCTGACCTCGCTGGCGGAGCTCGCCTTTGATGCCGATCACAAGATCACCGCCTATCGGGTTCACAGCAAGATCAACCTTGGCGCTTATAACAGCCATTTCGCGCAGGCGATCCAGACCAACCTGTTCAGCCGGGTGCTGATGGGGGTCTACGATGTGCAAACCACCTACTTGCAGGTCGAAGGTTTCTTCACCAACACCACGCAGGTCGACGCATATCGCGGTGCCGGTCGGCCCGAGGCGATCTATGTGTTGGAACGCGTTATGGATCGCGCCGCGCGTGAGTTGGGCGTCGACCCGTGGGAACTGCGGCGCAAAAATTTCATCCGGCCCGAGGCTTTCCCCTATAAGACCGCAACTGGTGAAACCTACGATGTGGGTGAGTTTGACATGGTCCTCAGCCGCGCCGCCGAGCAGACCACCGGCTTTGAGGCTCGCAAGGCGGCAGATGCCGAAAACGGCCTGATCCGCGGGCAGGGGCTGTGTTACTATATCGAAAGTATTCTGGGAGACCCTTCCGAAGGCGCAAAGGTTGAGTTTTGCGAGGATGGAACGGTGAACGTCTATGTCGGCACGCAATCCAACGGGCAGGGGCATGAGACGGTTTATGCCCAATTCCTGTCAGATCAGACTGGCATTCCGGCACATCTTATCAATGTGGTTCAAGGCGACACGGACCGGCTGGCGCAGGGCGGCGGCACTGGCGGGTCACGCTCGGTCACGACCCAAAGCAATGCCACGCTGGTCACAGTTGATACGATGATCGCCGCATTCACGCCCTATCTTGCGGATAAGATGGGGGTCGAGGAAAACGATGTGATCTTTGACCATGAAACCTTCCGCGCTCCGGGGTCCAACCTGACCCCAACGCTGACCGAGGCAGCTGAGTTGGCGCGCACAGACGGGCGCACCGATCTGTTGCAGCACGAGGCCCGAGCCAAGCTTGAGGCGCGTAGCTACCCCAACGGCGCACATGTTGCCGAAATCGTTATCGATTCTTTCACTGGTGAAACTTGGGTCGACCGTTACACCGTGGTGGATGATTTCGGTAACCTTATCAACCCGATGCTGGCCGAGGGGCAGGTGCATGGCGGAGTGGTGCAGGGTATCGGTCAGGCGCTGAATGAACAAGTTGTACATGATGCCGAGGGGCAACTGCTCACGGCTTCGTTCATGGATTACGCCTTGCCCCGCGCCGCCGGGATACCCATGATTGAATTTACCTCGGCGCCGGTTCCGTCAACCGCCAACCCGATGGGGATGAAAGGCTGTGGCGAGGCTGGCACCGTGGGCGCACTGGCTGCGGTGGCGAACGCGGTACAGGATGCGCTCTGGGATCACGGGGTGCGGCAGGCGGATATGCCTTTCACACCTCACGAAGTTTGGGAATTGTTGACGCATGGTTCTGTCGCGACTGAGTAGAAAGGTACTGGGATGGCTCGGACGGCCTTTACGATCCGAGCACTCGGCCGAGTCGCGCCACCGCGAACCGATCAGCCACGTGATTATCCTCGACGGCACCATGTCCAGACTTGAACCCGGTCTGGAAACCCATGCCGGTCAGACCCTGCGTTTGTGCTGCGAGATGGGCAGCAAGGTTTCGGTCTTCTACGAAGCCGGTGTGCAATGGGACAGCTGGAAATCCTCACTGGACGTGATGATGGGACGGGGCATTAATCGCCAGATCCGTCGCGCCTATGGCTACCTCGCATCTCGCTATAAGCCCGGTGACAAGATCTTTTTCATCGGCTATTCGCGCGGCGCCTACGGGGTGCGCAGCCTTGCGGGCGTGATTGACGCGATCGGGCTGCTCAAGGCCGAACACGCCACGGTTCGCAACATCAAACAGGCCTATCGCCACTATGAATGCAACGCCAATGGCGAAGCAGCAGCGGTCTTTCGTCGGGAGTTCTGTCACGAGGGTGTCGCCATCGAGATGGTCGGTGTCTGGGATACGGTCAAAGCGCTGGGCCTCCGCCTGCCGCTGCTCTGGCGCTGGGCCGAGGAACGCCATGCCTTCCACAACCACCAGCTTGGCCCCGCCACCCGGCACGGTTATCACGCCATGGGTCTGGACGAGACTCGCGAGGTGTTCGAGCCGGTGCTGTGGAAATGTACTCCCGATTTCAAAGGTCATATCGAGCAGGTCTGGTTCCGCGGCACACACGGCGACGTCGGTGGCCAATTGAACGGGTTTGAAGAGGCCCGCCCCCTCAGCAACATCTCCTTGATCTGGATGTTGGACAAGGCCGAGTTGCATGGTCTGCCCTTGCCCGAAGGCTGGCGCGACCGTTTCCCCACCGACACCCATGCGCCATCTGTCGGCACATGGCGCGGCTGGGGCAAGATTTTCCTACTGCGCAAGCATCGCAAAGTGGGCAAGGACCGGTCTGAGCGCCTGCATGTCTCGGTCTCGCCGGACGATCTGCCCGGCTGGGTGCCGATGCCGGATTTGCCGTCCCATCCGGCGCAGTAGCGCCTAGCTAGGAACGCAAACGTTTCTGACAGGCTCGATCAGGGCATCTGGGCGTTCAACCAGATCAAAACGCCATCGCCTCGGGGACCAGTTATAGATGCGCTGTTCTTCAGGATGATCTACGACCAGCAGACCATGAAAGTACCATGTTGACGTGGACTTGTATCCTCTTGCCGTGGTGTAGAAAGAGAATCCACGTAATTCGTGCAGGGCTTCGATTGGAGTATTTTCTGCGTGTTTGGCAATGCAACGGGGACTGCCATCCGCGATCAGGCGGGTCTGAACAAGAACTGCCGGAACTGTTAACAGCGACCAGAGCGCAGCAACCGTTGCGATCGAAATTCCACATTTAGCTATCCATGACGGCTGTGGCTTGCCATTACGGCCCGACCAAATGAGAAAGCTGGACGCAACCGCAATTGTAAGGGTGACCCCATGCGTTTGCTCGGTGGTTGAAAACGGCGAAAGTGTACCCGACAGCAACGTCAGAAAGAGACCCACCGCGACTGACAGGAAACCTAAGATACCTGCTAGAAGACGCGGGATCGGGCACATTCCTATCAGGACAAGACCGCCGATGAATGCGGGTATGGCGGGAATTAGCCACACGGATAGATACAGGCCTTGAGCGAACTGCCACAGAGCTTTTTTCTGCGAAACCGGCTCAAAAATATCAGGATACAACGGCTGAAGGTAAGCAGCGAAGATCAGCACAGCATAGGCACAGAACAGAGCTTTGTATTTCAGGTGCGGCTGAATGACAAAATCTCGCTGGTCAAAAAATCACGGACCACCTGTCGCGTGACGGGTGGTCCGCTAAGAAAATGAAAATGTCGCGCCGCTGGTACCAGCGCGCACAACAAACTTCTACCGCCGACGATCTCTCCGCGAGCTCATCGGCTGGAACGCCACGCCCACATGCGCCTCGCAATAAGGCTTGCCCGCCTCAACCGGAAGGCCGCAGAACCAGAAATCTTCGGTCGCGGGGTCGCCGACGGGCCATTTGCAGGTTTTCTCGGTCAGCTCCATCAAGGTCAGCTTCTTGGCTTTCTTCTCAACCTCGTTGACCTTGGCCAGCGCCTCGGGGCTGATTTCGTTGGCCGAGGGCTGCGGTGGCAGCGGCTGACCGGCCGGAATGATCTGGCGGCGGGCCGGGACGGCGGGTTTCGCTTCCGGAGCAGGCGCCGGGCGGGCCGGTTCTGTTTTAGGCGCCGGTTTCGGCTTGGCCTCGACCTTGGGCGCGGGTGCCGGTTTTTCCTTGGGCTCGGCTTTGGCCGGGCTGGCACCGGTAGCACGGTTTGACAGGCCTAGACGGTGCACCTTTCCGATCACCGCGTTGCGGGTCACGCCGCCCAGTTCCTTGGCGATCTGGCTGGCCGACTGGCCCTCGCCCCACATTTTCTTCAGCAGCTCTACACGCTCGTCAGTCCAGGACATCATTTGCCTTTCAAAAGCGGAAAGCGGCCCCGGATTCGGGCCGCCTTGGGAATTCGTCTCAGCCCCCTATTTTAATCACTGCGAGCCGAGTTACAAGCGGTCTTCGAATCAGGTATGGGGCAGAGTATGCAAAATCTCATGGATCACGACGCGCACCGCTTCGGAGCGGTGAACTGGATGGGCCTCTATACGTTGGCGCAGCGCGAGACCCTGCGCTTTCTGGCGGTGTGGACTCAGACCCTGCTGGCCCCTTTGGTGACCGCTGGCCTGTTCCTGCTGATCTTCAATATCGCCATCGGACCGGGCCGCCCGGATGTAATGGGCGTACCGTTCCTGACCTTTCTGGCACCGGGCATCATGATGATGACCGTGATTCAGAACGCCTTTGCCAATACCTCGTCTTCGATGGTGATCGCCAAGGTGCAGGGCAATATCGTCGACACGCTGATGCCACCGCTTTCACCGCTCGAAATATTGCTGGGCTATCTGGCCGGAGGCATCGTGCGGGGTGTCCTGATCGCTTTGGTCGTCGCCACAGCCTTGGCGCTGGTTCTGGGCCTGTTGCCACAGAAACCATTGGTCGCGCTGGTGTTTGTGATCATGGGCGGGGCTTTCATGGGCGCACTGGGCCTGTTTGCTGGAATTTTTGCCAACAAGTTCGACCAGATGGCGGCGATTACCAATTTCATCGTCACCCCGTTGGCATTCCTGTCCGGCACATTCTACTCGGTCGAAGCGTTGCCGCCGCTACTGAACCGCCTTAGCCATGTGAACCCTGTATTCTATCTGATCGACGGTCTGCGATACGGCATGATCGGCGTATCAGACAGCTCACCGCTGCTGGGTCTTGCCGTCTGCGGTGGCGCGACTGTGATGGTGTGCGCGCTGACCTGGCAAATGCTGCGAACCGGCTACCGGCTCAAGGCCTGACGCTGTCGGCCCTCGCGCCAGACCAGGATCAGCCCGCCTGTCAGAATGATGGCGGATCCAATCATACTAACGCTATCCGGAACCACATCGAACACAGCAAAGTCGTAGAGGGCGGCGAATAGCAGCGTTGCATAGCTGATGGGAGCGACGAATGAGGCATCTGCCCGCGCCATTCCATTCACGAAACAGGCCTGTGCGCAGGCCATCAATACTCCAATGCCTGCCAGAGCAGCCCATTGCACTAGGGTCGGCATCTGGAACACAAAACTCACTGCAACCGAAGCGATGGTCAGCCCCATAGCATTGTTCACCAGCAGAATCTGGATCGGAATCTCGCGACCCGAAAGCTTCTTGATGAAGATCAGTTCCATTCCGATCACCACGGCAGCGCTCAACGCCAGCAATGCGGCAGGCTGAAAACTTTCGGGAGTAGGCCGCAGCAGAATCAGTGCCCCTGTCAGCGCCACCGCTGCGGCCAGCCAGCGCCATGGCCCGACGCCTTCTTTCAGCAATGGAATCGCGAGGACCATCGCAAAAACCGGATTCAGAAAGGAAATTGCAGTCGCGTCCGCCATAGGAATGAACGCGACCGAGGCGAACATCAGCGTAATCCCCAGCCATCCGAAACTTGTCCGCCCGATGTGAAGCCCCCAATGGGGACGGCGCAGGCGCGGGCGCAAAATACCGACCGCAGTGACAATCAACAGAAACGCAAACAGAAAACGCCCGTGGCTGATCTGCATCGGATGCAGTGGTGGCCCCAACGCGTCGGTGCCCAGCGCTTTGGCCAACAGGGTCGTCGCGGCTAGAAATGCGCTTGCAATAAAGATTAGCAACGCCGCCAGCGGCGGATTATGGGGCTTGGCGATGAACATGCCCCAGCGGTGCGGCAGCAGGCTGGGAATAGCAAGCGCGAAATGTGCAAGCGACAGCGATCAGAGCGAAATTTCACACCCAACGAAATTCGGTCTTTCCAGATGCGGCGCGCCCCGCTATACGGCGAGCATGATCAAACACGCACATATCCTGCGCCTTCGACGCCGACGCCTGACCGCGTAACCGGCCCGTTTGATCCATTGCGCCATGCTATTTGGCGTAAATCCCACCAAATCAGTTGACGAACCCGCACTTCGTGTACCACTCACGAGGTCTAATCTTTAGAAAAGGATGATCCGATGATCCCGTCCGTTCTGCCGACCTATAACCGCGCGCCCCTGACATTCGTGAAGGGCGAAGGCGCCTGGCTGACCGAGGCGGATGGCCGACGTTTTCTGGACCTCGGCGCGGGCATCGCGGTGAACGCACTGGGCCATGCACATCCGGCGCTGGTGAATGCGCTGACCGAACAAGCGCATGCACTGTGGCATGTCTCGAACCTTTACAACATCCCGCAGCAGCAGGCGTTGGCGGACAAGCTTGTCGAGCACACCTTTGCCGACACAGTGTTCTTTACCAACTCGGGTACGGAATCCTGCGAACTGGCCGTGAAAATGGCGCGCAAGTATTTCTATGACAAAGGCCAGCCTGAGAAGGTTGAGATCATCACATTTGATGGCTCCTTCCACGGGCGCTCATCGGCTGGCATCGCCGCTGCCGGGTCCGAAAAGATGACCAAAGGCTTCGGTCCGCTGCTGCCTGGTTTTGTGCATGTCATGTTCGGAGATCTCGACGGCGTCACCAACGCGATCAACGACCAAACAGCAGCAATCATGATCGAGCCGGTGCAAGGCGAAGGCGGCATCCGTCCTGTCCCCGACGCCGAGCTCAAGGCCCTGCGCCAGATCTGTGACGACAACGGACTGCTGTTGATCCTTGATGAAGTTCAATGCGGCGTGGGCCGCACCGGCAAGTTGTTTGCTCATGAATGGGCGGGCATCACACCCGACATCATGATGGTCGCGAAAGGCATCGGCGGTGGCTTCCCGTTGGGCGCGGTGCTGGCGACCGAAGAGGCCGCCAGCGGGATGACCGCAGGCACCCATGGCTCGACGTACGGAGGTAACCCGCTCGGCTGCGCCGTAGGTTGCGCTGTGATTGATCAGGTTGCCACGCCTGCTTTCCTCGAAGGCGTCAACCGCAAGGCCGGCCTGCTGCGTCAGAAGCTCGAAGGCCTGATCGCCGATCACCCTGAGGTGTTCGAAGACGTGCGCGGATCGGGCCTGATGCTGGGCATCAAATGCAAGGCGACCAATATTGATGTGGTGAATGCGGGATATGATAACGAAGTCATCACGGTCCCAGCTGCCGACAACGTCATTCGTCTTTTGCCGCCGCTGACTCTTTCCGAGGATGACATCGCTCAGGCCATGATCCGCCTCGAAAAAACCGCAACTCAGGTCGAATCTCAACTTGCCAGCGCCTGATCATCATTCCTTTTAAATTATTCCGGGGGCCGAGCTCCCGGTTATGGACAGCCAAAAGTGACACGAAATGAACCACTTCCTTGATATCCACAAAACAGACGCAACCGCCCTGCGGGGCATGATCGATCAGGCAGGTGCCATGAAACAGGCCCGCCTCGGCCGCCCAAAAGCCGCACCCGATGACGAGCAGCCGCTGAAGGATCGCATGGTGGCGCTGATCTTCGAAAAGCCTTCGACCCGGACCCGCGTGTCGTTTGATGTGGGCGTGCGTCAGATGGGCGGGCAGACCATGGTGCTGTCGGGCAAGGACATGCAGCTCGGCCACGGGGAGACCATTGCCGATACCGCCCGCGTGCTGTCACGCTATGTCGACATGATCATGATCCGGACCTTCGATGAAACCATCCTGACCGAGATGGCCGAGTACTCCGATGTGCCTGTGATCAACGGCCTGACGGATCGCACGCATCCCTGCCAGATCATGGCGGATGTCCTGACCTTCGAAGAACATCGCGGCCCCATCGCCGGTAAAAAGGTAGTCTGGACTGGCGATGGCAATAATGTCTGCGCTTCATTCCTGCACGCCGCCGGTCAATTCGGATTCGATTTTACCTTCACCGGCCCGTCCCAGCTGGACCCGGAAGAAGAGTTCATGGGACTTGCCCGCCAGCAAGGGTCAAAAATCGTCATCGAACGCGATCCGCACAAGGCCGTCGAAGGCGCTGATCTGGTGGTTGCCGATACCTGGGTGTCGATGCACGATTCCCAGTCCGCCAAGGAACGCCGCCACAACATGCTGCGCCCTTATCAGGTCAATACCGAGTTGATGTCCCATGCCAAACCTGATGCGCTGTTCATGCACTGCCTGCCTGCCCACCGCGAGGAAGAGGCAACATCTGAGGTCATGGATGGCCCCAACTCGGTCATCTTCGATGAGGCTGAAAACCGCCTGCACGCGCAAAAGGCGGTGATGCGCTGGTGTCTTGGCGTGTAAGAGGGCCGCACCATGCCTCATGTGACACTGGAATTCTCGAAAGGTATCGAACAGATCCATGATGTTCAGGCTATCTGCGACCGGCTGTTTTCGGTGCTGGCAGATCATCCGGAATTCGACGCCAACACGATCAAAATCCGCGCCACCCCGGTTGCGTATTACCGCGTCGGTTCAGAGCCTCAAAGCTTTGTCCACGCCACGCTGATGCTTATGCAAGGGCGGGACGAGGCGACGCGCACGGCGCTTAACGCCCTCATTCTGGATGTGCTCGCCAAAGCGATGCCCGAGGTCGGCAGTATCACGGTGCAAGACGTTCAGATGAACCGCAAGTCCTATGCAAAACGGCTGGCCGGGCCATAGTCGGTGCCCGGCTTCCGGCGGCGCATCCGCCTTTAGTAGCGCCGCCTGGTATCCCAGATTCGGAGCTTTGCCAGCGTCGTCGCCCCCGCCAGCACCACAAGCGCACAAAGCGCCGTCTTGGTCATGACCTCCATCGTGCCCTCGATCAACATAGCATGCACGACGCTGCCAACGATGGTCACGCTGGCCAAGGCAGTGTGACCCAATCTCCAGACGCGGAACCGCAGGTTCAGACGATGTCGGAAAATACCTAGCAAGGCCGCCCCAAACGCGGCCCACATTGCGACAACACCCCAGGCAGAGAAAGGTGTTGGGGACAGGAACAACAATGCGTCCACCACGTCAGGGGGGCTTGTTACCCAAAGGCCACCAACATGGATGAGGATGGCCGCGACCAAACTCAAACCAATCAATCGGTGCAAGCGCCGGCTTGCCATCGGGGATAATCCCGGCAGGTCTCGTCCGGCCAGAAGCGGCTGCAGCAACAAAAACCCCATGCTGATAATCCCCGCAAACCCGGCAATGATGTAGACCGGGTCACGCCATGCCAGCAGCGGGCTTGTTGCCGCCGCGATCAACGGGACTGTCAGCGCGGCGAACAGACCCGCCCAGGCGAAATAGGCGCGGCGCACTGGTGTCAGACAGGTTGCAAGACGAAATGAGCGGCTAGGGTCTTATCCTTTGAACGCGCCATGACGGGGCGCAGAAACACCGTCTCGAACTCACCGCTATCATAGGCAAGATGTCCGTGTGCCTGACCAAAGGCTGGCACGATTTGGGGCATCTCCAGCCGGAACTCGCCATTCGCATCGGTCAGAGTGGCGCCATGGCTTCGTTGGTCGCGTTCATGCCCTTCGGTCGTATGTGCCCAAATCTGGATGCGTTGACCAGGCAATGGGGCGCCATCCCCTGCACGCCTTACGGTGCCAGTCATCCAGAAACCACCGCCTCCGATCCGATCGACGATGGGCGCGCCGGGCCGGTAATTGTTGGACCCGCCCCGCATTGAAGGTGTCGGTTCAAGGCCCGCGGCGCGGGCAGGGGCGATCAGGCCAGATACCCCAGTTGCGATCGTTCCGACCCCGGTTGAAATAAACGAACGCCGCGTCATCTGTAGTCGTGTCATCGCATACACTCCCGTCAGTCGAACCCTATCTGAAGCCAGTCTTTGCGAACCGGCGAAACCTGCGAACAAAGGATAGCACGATTGCCCGAGAATCCGAGGACCAGCAGGCAGAGTATATGGCGATCTGCTTCACGGCTGTGTGAGGAATTTATTAAGTCGCAGGCAATGCACGCAGCAGATCGCACGATCACTGTGCGTATCTGCGCTTTTCCGAAGGCGACGCCGCAGTATATCCTGCAATGACGAACAGAATACCGCCTGAATTGATTGAGCAAAGGGAGATCAGGAATGAGTTGGAACCCTACCCATAACCCCGAATGCGCCTCAGAAAACGATGCGCTTGAGACTTTGATCATTCCACGCGCCCGTGATTTGGGTGGGTTCGAGGTGCGCCGGGCGCTTCCATCGGTTAAGCGACAACTGGTCGGTCCTTTCATATTCTTCGATCAGATGGGTCCGGCGGAGTTCATCACCGAAGGCGGTATAGATGTCCGCCCGCATCCTCACATTGGGCTGGGCACCGTGACCTACCTGTATCAGGGAGAGTTTGAACATCGTGACAGTCTCGGCACGCACCAGATGATTTATCCCGGTGAGGTCAACTGGATGGTCGCAGGCCGTGGCGTGACACATTCCGAGCGCACGAGTGACGAAACCCGCGCACGACAAAACAAGCTGTTTGGCATCCAAACATGGCTCGCCCTGCCGGAAGCGCATGAGGACATGGCTCCCGACTTCGAACACCATAAGCAGGGTGCTCTGCCTCACATCGAAGACCATGGCGTCAACGCTCGCCTGATCCTCGGCTCGGCCTATGGCGAAACAAGCCCGGTGACGATGCTGTCTGAGACCTTCTATGTCGACGTGCAACTCGCCCCCGGCGCGTCCTTCCCTTTGCCTGACGATCACGAAGATCGCGGCGTCTATGTCACGCAAGGTTCAATCGAAGTGGCCGGTGACAAATTCGACGAAGGGCGCATGATGGTTTTTCGACCCGGTGACAAACTGTCAGTCAAAGCAGGGCCCTTGGGCGCACGGCTGATGCTGCTGGGCGGCGCAACCCTGAATAAGGATCGCTATATTTGGTGGAATTTCGTTTCCTCCTCGAAGGAAAAGATCGAAACCGCGACGCGCGAATGGAACACCGCCGACTGGGCTGAAGGAGCCTTCCACCTGCCGCCCGGCGACGATCAGGAGTTCATTCCCATCCCGGAAGAGCTTGAACGTACCCGGCCAAGGCTGGCCCGCGTATGACCTGACGTCACATTTGCCCCGCTGAATAATCCCGGTGATCCTTGAGCGTATAGCGGAGGATCGCCATGAATATCGTCGTCGCGGGCGCAGGCAGCATAGGGTGCTATTGCGGTGCATTGCTGGTTGAAGCGGGTCATTCGGTCACTTTGCTGGGCCGCGCCCGGGTGTTGGACCCGATCCGAGAAAAAGGTCTGACGGTTACAGATTTTTCGGGATTAAATGTAACCGTTCCGGCCAATCAACTGAGACTGAGCGACGATCCCGCCTGCCTCGGCGACGCAGAACTGGTCATCGTGACCGTGAAATCCGGGGCGACGGCTGAGATGGCTGGGTTGATTGCAACACACGCGCCAACCACAGCCCCGGTTCTGTCCTGGCAGAACGGTCTTGAGAATGCCCGCACCTTGCGCGACGCGCTTTCCGGGCGTGATGTGCGGGCCGGTATGGTCCCCTTCAACGTGGTGCCATCTGACACTGCTACTTATCATCGTGCCACTTCGGGTGAGATCGTCATCGAACACGGTCCGGGTGCGCTGGCCGAACACCTCAGCTCCCCTAATCTGCCCGTCACTGAAAGCGACAGGATTGAGGCGGTTCAATGGGGAAAACTAGTGATCAACCTCAACAACGCGCTGAACGCTCTGTCGGGACTGACCTTGCAAAGCCAACTGCTCGACCGGGACTGGCGGCGTCTGATGGCTGATCAGATGGCCGAAGCGCTGGGCGTTCTGAACGCGGCAGGCATTGATGTGGCCTCGACCACGCCGCTGCCTGCCTGGATGACACCTTACATACTGCGCCTTCCTACTCCGATCTTCTCGCGCATCGCAGCGCGGATGCTGACCATTGATCCTAATGCGAGAACCTCGATGGCCTATGACCTGATGGCAGGCCGCCCGACGGAAATAGACAGTTTGCAGGGTGAGATCATTAGGCTCGGCCTCGTGCATGCGATACCGACACCGATCAACAACCGCGTCTCCAAACTGATCAAGGACGCCCCGCGTGCTCCGATTTCTTTGAGTCAGGTCCTCCCCTGAAACGTCACTTCATCAGGCTAAATCTATTCCGAAGCAGGGGGTAATGACTCATAAAACAAGATCAGCCGAACGCGGTCAGAAGCCAGAAGATAGCTGCAGACATGACGGCCGCTGCAGGAACGGTGATCACCCAGGCCGCCACGATGGTCATGAAATGCGACCGGCGAACCAGTTTGCGCCGCCGACGCTCCTCGCGTGCCAGTCGCAGCTCCGCAGGCCGTTGACGGTTCGAGTATTTCCAGCGCCGCTCGGCATGCCATTCACGATAAAACCCGACGCCGAAGACAGCGCCGACGGCGATATGAGTCGAGCTGACGGGCAAACCCAACCAACTGGCCACGATAACTGTGATGGCTGCCGACAGCGCCACACAGTAAGCCCGCATCGGGTTCAGTTTGGTGATCTGGCTGCCCACCATGCGGATCAGCTTGGGGCCGAACAGGAACAGGCCAAAGGAAATGCCAAACGCTCCGATCACCATGACCCAGGTCGGGATTGACACTTTCGAGGCAAAATCTCCGAATTCGGCCGCGTGAACGATCGCAGCCAGCGGGCCCACAGCGTTGGCCACGTCGTTGGCCCCATGTGCAAAGCTCAGGAACGCTGCCGAGATCACCAGCGGCAGACCAAACAGCGTTTTCAATGACCGTGTGCGGTTTTCCAGCCCCTCGGATTTCCGACGCACCCACGGCACCGTCGCGGCCCAAACCAGACCGCCCGAAGCCAACCCGATCAACAATGCAAACTCCAGATCGATCTTGACGATCCGCTTCAGACCCTTGACCGACAGATAGGTGGCAAAGGCTCCGGCCATCACGGCAACCAGTATGGGAACCCATCTGCGTGCAGCCGCGATCTTGTCGTCCTGATATTGGATCTTGTGCTTGATCAGCGCCAGAAATCCGGCGGCGATCACGCCACCCAGTACGGGTGAAATCACCCAGCTGGCCGCAATTGCGCTCATCGTGCCCCAGCTAACGGCGCTGAGACCGGCCGCAGCGATGCCCGCACCCATCACGCCGCCCACGACCGAATGCGTGGTCGATACAGGCGCCCCGACCCAGGTGGCCAGATTGACCCACATGGCGGATGAGATCAGCGCCGACATCATCGCCCAGATGAAGATGTTGCTGTTCTGAACCGAGGCAGGGTCGATGATCCCCTTCGAGATCGTCGAGACCACATCGCCACCTGCCAGCAGCGCTCCTGCGCTTTCTGCGATGGCTGCAATCAGGATGGCACCACCCATGGTCAACGCATTTGCGCCTACCGCCGGCCCCATGTTGTTGGCTACGTCGTTGGCACCGATATTGATTGCCATGTAAGCCCCGAACGCGGCGGCTGCGACAACGATCAACCCGCCATCGGCCTGTCCGAACAGGACCGCCGCCGCCAATCCCGCCAGCGCAATAAAGGCCAGAGCAATTCCTGGCGCCAGCAGTGGTCGCGCCACATGGGCATTGGCATGTTCTAAGCGCGAGATGCGGTGAAGGTCGCTGTCCAGCGCGTGCCAGCGGGCTTTGGTGGGTAGTTCTGACATCAGTTCACAAGGGCCATTTTATTTGACGCCCGCCGCTAACCCTTTCCGGTGGAAGCGGCAACCTTTGTCATAAGAATTTTACATAATTGTTACATCTGCAGCAGCAAATCTCGCAATTCAGGCTCCTGCACCCGTTCAGCCGCAACTTTTGGTGAAACCCAGCAGCGCTTGCGCTGATCGGCTTCGGGATAGTCGTCGGCCAGATCTGTTACCTGAATGCGGTACACACTGGTAACAACCTGCTGCGCCGTACCATCGTCCAGTCGCTTGTCGTAGGAGTACTGACCAACCGGATCTTTCTTGACTTCGTTTGCCCGCACACCGGCCTCTTCCCAAGCTTCTTGCAGAGCGGTCTCGGGTCCGTTGAGCCCGTCGATCGGCCAGCCCTTAGGGATAATCCAGCGTCCGGTGCCGCGGCTTGTAATCAGCAGAACATCTTCGCCCGGACCTGTGTTACGGGTACAAAGAGCCGCCACCTGCACCCGTCTTGGGCGCTGGAACAGCGGTCGGGCGACCTCTTCCCATATGTTGCGTATCCATTTCGTCATGTTCAGTCTGCTCGAATATTATTTTTTTTGTAAGTCGGAAGAGTTACATAATCATGTATCGCGGAGTTAACAATACACCCGCTGAATATCAGAGAAATATGGCCGAACTTCATCGAGATTCGCGTTTTTTAGCCGTATTTCATAGCGATAGAGGCCGTACATGTTCGTCAATTGAGCATTGATCGACGGGGCAAGTTCAACTTTTTCTGTGTTTCGCGCGCAGGGTCGGATCGGCCTGCGTCGGGTCTTCGGGCCAGGGGTGTTTGGGGTATTGCGCCCGCATGTCCTTGCGGACATCCGCATAAGACCCAGCCCAGAACCCCGGTAGATCGCGTGTGATCTGGATCGGTCGCTGAGCGGGGGACAGAAGGGTGATCTTCAAAGGTTCGCCACCAACCACCGGATGCTGCGCCACGCCAAAAAGCTCCTGCAGACGGACCGAGATTTCGGGCACCGCCCCGCCATAGTCGATCGGCACCTTGCGGCCCAATGGTGTCACGAACGAGCCCGGAGCACGACGATCCAGCTCTTGCGTCTGGGTCCAGTCGAGCCTGGCGCGCAGGGCTGGCAGCAAATCGAAACGCTTCCAGTCTTCGGCGCTGCGGACGTCGGCCAGCATCGGCAACAACCAATCCTCAAGCGCCTCCAACAGTCCCGGTTCCGAGAAATCCGGCAAGTCAGCACCTTCAGCCCGGACCAGTTCGACCCGGGCAGCCATCCGAGCGGCAGCGCCGTTCAGCCGTAATCCCAGATCGCGCACCCCGTCCAGCATTGCGCGCGCAACGGTGTCCTCTGGCACATCCTTCCAGATGCGATCTTCCAGCGTAATCGCCCCGAACCGTTCCTGCCTCCGAGCGACCACGCGGCGTTCGCGTTTCGACCAATCGCAGCTGTCGACCCACTCGATCTGATCACCGAACAGATTGCGGATATCGCGTTCTGAGATTTCCGTCGCCATCCGCACCCGCGCCTCGCGCGGGTTTCCGTCTGTATCTGTCACCACCAGATAGGGAGCCGCTGCCAGTGTATCAGCACTTTCCAGCACCACACCCTTTCCCCCGGACAGCACATAACGTGGCACATCTCCCTTGCGCCGCTGCCCAATCCGATCGGGGTAGGCCAGTGCAGCCATCGCCGCCGGGCTCAGATCGCCCGAGCCCTTTGCCTGCGCGCGCAATCGCTTTGCCTCGCCCTTGATCCGGTCCAGCACAGCCATGTTGACCTGCCAGACGCGGTTACGCTGAAACGCACGCACATCACGCAGCGCTTCCAACCGCAGCGACAGATCGACCGGAGCCCCCTTCAGCGGATCTCGCTCAGCCATCAATGCCGCCAAAGATGCAGCTTCACCCCCCGCGCGCACCAACATATGCCCCAAACGTGGGTGCAACGGCAGCGCGGCCAGCGCGCGTCCATGTTCTGTGATCCGCCCTTTGCCATCCAGCGCGCCCAGCATCGTCAGCAAAGACCGCGCCTCGGCCATTGCGCCCTCTGGCGGAGGAGTCAGAAACGCCAGATCGCCCGGTTCGGCACCCCACAAAGCCAGTTCCAGCGCCAGCGCTGTCAGGTCGGCAGCCTCAATCTCGGCAGGCGGGTAGGCGGCCAATGCGCCCTCTTCGCCTTTGGACCACAGCCGGTAGCACACACCTTCCGCCACGCGCCCTGCGCGACCCGCGCGCTGTGTTGCTTCGGCACGCGTAACCCGCTCGGTCACAAGTCGCGACATGCCCGAACCCGGGTCAAACCGCGCCCGTCGTGCCTGACCCATGTCCACCACCACGCGGATGTCCGGTATAGTCAGTGAGGTTTCGGCGATCGAAGTCGCCAGAACCACCTTACTGCCCGATTTCACTGGTGCAATGGCTGCACGCTGGGCGGCGAAGGGCAGGGCGCCGAACAGGGGCCGCACGGCGCACGCATCGGGCAGGCGGCTGGTCAAAGCGGCCTCGGCGCGTCTGATTTCCCCTTCGCCAGGCAGAAACACCAGCATTCCGCCCTTTGTTTCCCGTTCAGCCTGAACAACCAGATCAATTAGCGCATCCAACCGGCGCACGTGGGTGCCCAGCGGTCGATCCAGCCAGCGCGTCTCCACCGGATAGCTACGCCCTTCCGAGGTAACCAGCGGCGCGCACATCAGTTGCCCGACCGGATCGGCATCCAGGGTCGCGGACATTGCCAGCAGGATCAGATCGTCGCGTAGCGCACCGGTAACCTCTAAACACAGGGCCAAGCCTAAGTCGGCATTCAGCGATCGTTCGTGGAATTCATCGAATATCACGGCTCCTACGCCCGGAAGATCAGGCTCGGATTGCAGCATTCGGGTCAAAATCCCCTCGGTCACCACCTCAATCCGAGAAGTCTTCGACACTTTTACATCGCCGCGTACACGATACCCGACGGTCTGGCCCACGGGTTCACCCAGCGTTTCTGCCATACGCTCGGCTGCGGCACGCGCGGCCAGCCGCCGAGGTTCCAGCATGACGATCCGGCCCTCGCAAAGACCGGCCTGCAGCATCTCAAGCGGCACGCGGGTTGTCTTGCCCGCACCCGGCGGCGCCTGCAGCACCGCGCGCCCATGCGTTCGCAAGGCGTTCAGAAGATCGGGAATGGCGTCATCAATGGGTAACCGGGTTGTCATATCGCCTTATCGCCAAAGCTCCGGTCAAGGTCCAGCACCCCGATCCGCATCGGACTTTGGGCTGGACAAACCGGGTCATCCCCCCTCATCTAACGCAAATTTCAGCCGAGGACTTATCCATGAATGCTACCGAGCTTGGCGACCGCATCTTGAACGGAGAGCGCAGGGCGTTGGCCCGCGCGATTACGCTGGTCGAAAGCGGGCGCGAAGATCACCGCGCGCAGGCCACGGCTTTGCTGGATCGATTGGCCGGAGCTGGGCGGCAGGCGCTGCGGATCGGGTTGTCGGGCACGCCCGGCGTCGGCAAGTCCACCTTCATCGAGAGCTTCGGCATGATGCTGACGGGGCAGGGGCTGCGCGTGGCGGTTCTGGCGGTCGATCCCAGCTCGGCCCGCTCGGGGGGCTCAATCTTGGGTGATAAAACCCGGATGGAACGGCTGAGTCGCGAGAAAAACGCCTTTATCCGTCCATCGCCAAGCCAAAGCCATCTGGGCGGCGTCGCCCGCCGCACGCGCGAGGCGATCGCGCTGTGTGAAGCCGCCGATTTCGACGTGGTACTGATCGAAACCGTCGGCGTTGGCCAATCCGAGACCGTTGTGGCCGAGATGTCCGATCTGTTTTTGTTGCTTCTGGCCCCGGCGGGTGGGGATGAGTTGCAGGGCGTCAAACGCGGCATCATGGAAATGGCTGACATCATCCTGATCAACAAAGCTGATGGCGATCTGAAGGCGACCGCCACCCGCACCTGCGCCGACTACGCCGGAGCGCTGCGCCTGCTGCGCAAGCGTCCACAAGATCCCGAAGGGTATCCCAAGGCGATGACCGTCTCGGCGGTCGAAGAACATGGGCTGGAACAGGCCTGGGATGAGATGCAGGCCCTGACCACATGGCGTCGTGAGGCCGGGCACTGGGCCTCGAATCGTGCTGCGCAAGCACAATACTGGTTTGAACAGGAAGTTCGCCACGCGTTGCTCGCGCGTCTTGAAACACCGCTGATACGCGACCGAATGAGCGACCTTGGTACACAGGTTAGCGCAGGCCGTCTCAGCCCTTCGGCAGCTGCCGAACAAATCCTCGCTGGCCTTTCCGACACGTAAGCTCTGGCAAGATGATACAGGCGTGGCTGGTGCCATGGCCGCTAATGGTGTATTATCGCTGCATATATTGCTATGTTTGAGTGCGAGTTGCTGCGTTTGAACCGGGCTGAGAAGGGGCTTGATCCGCTCTGATCGTGGCCGGATGATCCGAGGAACGGGACACGTCTGAATGCCCAATATCAATGGAACCAACGGCGACGACAATATCGATGTCACAAATGACAACGGTACGTTGAATGGCACGCCGCAGGGAACTCCGATTGATAACGTCCGCGGTCGCGGTGGCGATGACGATATTACCATCACAGACAGTACGATTGCCAACAACGTCCTGGGTAACGCAGGCATCGACACGATCACTGTTACCAACAGCACGATCGACGGGCGCATCGCCAGCGGATCGGACGCCGATACGGTCGATATCAGCGGATCAACCGTGGGCGATATCCGGCTTGGTGGCGGTAATGACACGCTGAACTTCATCAGCACCTCGGTGTCAGGTGATATTCGGGGCGGCGGCGGAACTGACACTCTGAACCTACCCGTTGGTACCGTGATCACCGACGATACATTCGGGGAGATCACGGTTGAAGACGGGGTCGGATACTCGATCTCAAGCGGCACGTTCACTCTACCTTCCGGAACAACTGTCACGTATTCGGCGTTTGAGAACGGCTCTGGTATGCCCTGTTTCACACGCGATACCTTGATTTTGACGCAGCAAGGGCCGATTGCGATTCAGTCGCTGCGTACCGGAGATCTAATCCCCACACTCAGACAAGGCTTGCATCCGATACGCTGGATTGGGAAACGCGAATTTGACCGTACCGCGCTAAAGGCGAACCCCAGGCTCTGGCCAATACGCATCCTTGCGGGTGCGCTGGGCGAGGGGTTGCCGCATCGCGATCTGCTGGTCTCGCGTCAGCACCGGATGTTGGTGCAATCGAAGATCGCGGAACGCATGTTCGGCACAACCGAAGTTCTAATTCCAGCCATCAAACTCGTCGCATTGCCGGGGATCTACGTCGACGAAGGCGTCGAAAGCGTTGAGTATTTTCACCTGCTGTTCGACCGCCATCAGGTGATCTTTGCCGAAAATGCTCCAACTGAAAGCCTATATACCGGTCCCGAAGCGCTGAAAGCACTCAGCACCGAGTCGCGCCGCGAGATATTTGAGATTTTTCCTGAACTGGCGGATCTTGATTACCGTGCCGATCCTGCCCGTATGATCCCCCGCGGGCGGCTGCAGGCGCAGTTGATCACGCGGCATTTAAAGAATAACAAGCCGCTGTTGCGGATGCCCCTGATTTAATCCACCAATGAATTCAACTCGGGTGCAAAGATTTCGCTGCAGCCGTCTTGACCCTCCGCGCGATTCCCACTAAACGCATCCAACCAGTTTTCGGGTGCGACTTCGGGTTGCGCCCCTTGTGATTTGGCCGCGGGTCTTGTGCCCGGCCTCCAGAAACAAAGGAAGAAACCATGTCGCGCCGTTGCGAACTGACCGGAAAAGGCCCGATGACTGGCAACAATGTCAGCCACGCCAAAAACAGAACTCGTCGTCGTTTTCTGCCCAACCTGAACGACGTTACCCTGCAGTCGGAAACTCTGGGTCGTGGCGTCAAGCTGCGCATCTCGGCGGCTGCCCTGCGCTCGGTCGACCACCGCGGTGGTCTGGACGCGTTCCTGGCGAAAGCCAAGGATGACGAACTGTCCGCCAATGCGCTGAAAGTAAAGAAGGAAATCGCCAAGGCACAAGCCGCGGCCTAATCCTTCCCTACACGTAAGTTTCCGGCCCCGTACCCTGTGGTACGGGGCCTTTTCTATTGCGACTGTCAAGCCTTCCCTCTGATTGTTTTCAATTTGAGCATAAATTCGCATATTTCGTGATGTTGTTCACATACAGATCTCTAAACTCCAAATATGTTCGTGCTTATTATCATTGAGGAAGGGGGACCTCATGCCATTAAAAGTAAAGAACTTTCTGTTCGTATTGCCCGCTTCGATTGCAGCCATATTAGCCCGCTGCACGCGGATGCAGCGGCGGGTGAATCGTTTGCATACCGGGATGAATGCCGGGACGGTCAAACCGCCCAAGCCTTAAGTTGGGCATACTGTCTCAGGCGAGTCTTTCCGCTTGAAGCAGCCCGGAGGCTGGGCGTATATCCGGGCTGCTATGACACGTTTTTTCCGTAGCTTACTCCCATTTGCGCTATCCCTGCTGGTGATCCTCACCGGTTTGGGGGTGGCCGAGTCGCGTGGAATTGACCGCGCAGTAGGCCAGATGGTGCTATGTACCGGCACCGGGCCTGTCGTTGTCTACATGGATGAAGATGGTCAGCCGACGCGGGCGCCGCATTACTGCCCCGACTATGCGTTGAGCTTGCTGGGTGCGGTTCATCAGGCACAGACGGATGTGCCACCAGCCCCACCCCGGATGCAGTCCGTACTTCTGCGCCGTTCTGAAAGCCAGATATCGGCCCCGCTGCCGCAGCGACCAGCGCGCGCACCTCCGTTAACTGCCTGATCCAATTTAAAATATAATCAGACAGTTAAATAAGGAGAGGCGCTATGACCCTCAAATCCACCCTGCTTGCAACCCTGACCACCCTGTCTCTGGCCTCGGGAGTGTTGGCCGCTGATGCCATCGTTGTTGACGATGCTTATGCGCGGTCCTCGGGCAAATCCGCCAAGGCTGGTGCGGCCTTCATGATGATCGAGAACCACAGCGACACCGATGACCGGCTGATCGGGGCCACTTCGGATGTGGCGGGCCGTGTAGAGTTGCACACCCACAAGATTGATGAAAACGGCGTTGCCAAGATGATGCAGGTTGAAGAAGGATTCTCCATCCCCGCCGGTGAAACCCACATGCTGAAGCGCGGCGGCGATCACGTCATGTTCATGGGCCTCAAGGCTCCGTTCGAACAGGGCGCGACAGTACCCGTCACCTTGATCTTCGAACAGGCCGGTGAGGTTGTTATTGAAATCCCCGTCGATCTCGAGCGCAAGGACGACGGCGGTCACGGTTCGCATTCAAACTAACGCCTGTCTTCGGGCCGCTTTGCAGCCGTCATCCATGCGTCAGGCCGGGCAAGACCCGGCCTGTTGCGTCACTGGTTGATGGTGCGCATCCCCAGTCGATCCCCGGCTTTCTTGAACCGTGCGGCCAGAAAGAACATTACAACTGCTGAGGTGAGTGCGAAGAAGGCGATCGCCCAACCCAGTGCCACCATTCCGCTACCGGGCCAGAAGATCAGGATCAGACCAACGATCAGGGCAAAAATACCTGAGTTGCGCACTGTGGCACGCTCGGGGTCTTGTGGGTGCATCTGGGGCAGCGCCATCAAAGAACCAATGGCAACGAACAACGCCATTGCTCCCATCAGAGTAAACGCCAGCCAGGCCACGCCCTGAGGCCAGATCAGCAGGATAAGTCCGATCAATGCGGCCCCGATTCCGAAGCCGCCAATCAATCCACGCCGCCCAAAACCGAACCATGTCAGCGCGCCATCCAGTATCAGCAGGACGCCCACCAGCCGCAGCAATAGCGCGATGCTGCTGGTCGGCCAGAACAGGGCCGCGATACCGACCAGACCAGCCAGCACGCCGCGTAGAAGAAAAGTCCACCAAAGGCTGGCCAGATTGGTACTCAACGCGTCACGCGCACTGATGGTATCGTCGTCGAGGATATCACCTTGTCGGGGCGGTTGATCGGTCATCTATCTTCTCTCGAGTTTTGGCTTTTCAACAGCATAGACGAGGAATCCATACGGTGTCTGCTTTTATCGGGCAACCTTCCCCCAATAGTTGATCAATCCAGCGCGGCACCATCTCGGATGCGGGGCCCAGAAGTGTTTCGTCAAAGCTCGAAGCCCCAATCGAAGGCTCGAGGTTCAGCTCCACTGTTCGCGCCCCTGTAGCCTGCGCCTCATGCACAAAGGCCGCCGCTGGATAGACCTGACCCGAGGTGCCAATGGCAGCAAACAGTGCAGCACCTGCCAGATGGTCGTAAATCTCATCCATGTGGTAAGGCATCTCACCGAACCAGACGACATCAGGTCGGCCAGTCGGGTTATGGCAGGACGGGCAAGGTTCACCGACCTCCATTTCGGGCGGTGATGGCCAACGATGCCCGCAGGCGGCGCACAATGCCCCGGCCAAAGTACCATGCATGTGGATCACGTGTTCAGCACCTCCAGCCTCGTGCAGCCCGTCCACATTCTGAGTGACGATGATGACCTCACCGGGCCAGCCTTTCTGTAATCGCGCTAAAGCTTTATGTGCCGCATTGGGTTGCGCCTTGGCCGCCTGCACGCGCCGAGCGTTATAGAACCCATGCACCAGCGCCGGGTTTCGGGCGAAACCTTCGGGTGTAGCCACATCCTCAATCCGGTGCTGCGCCCACAAGCCCTCTTCGTCGCGGAACGTGCCAAGGCCACTTTCGGCGGAAATACCGGCCCCGGTCAGAATGACGATCTTTTCCATACCCGCCTCTCGCGCTACACCTGCCCCTATGACACACCGTATCTTATTCGTCTGCCTGGGCAATATCTGCCGCTCTCCGGCCGCCGAGGGCGCCTTTCGCGCCCGTGCCCCGCAATATAAGACCGACAGCGCCGGGACATCTGGTTGGCACATCGGAGACCTACCCTATGGCCCGATGCAAAAGGCCGCCCGCGCCCGCGGTATCGATCTCAGCGATCTGCGTGCGCGTCAATTCGTGGCCGAAGATTTTGACCGGTTCGACCTGATCGTCGGAATGGACGCGGATAACATCGCCAATATCGAGGGCTTGCGTCCTGAGGGAAACAAAACACCAGTTCGCCTGCTGACCGATTTCGCACCTCAGTCCGGGGCGGATCACGTCCCCGATCCGTATTACACCCGCGATTTTGACGGTGCGTTGGATCTAATCGAAGAGGCGGTGGAAGGTCTGGATGCGCATTTGTTGCCCCTGTCGCAAAAGCCCAAGTCACTTTGACTTCAATGTCGGCGAGGACAATATGCCAGATCTGAGCGGTATACATTCGCAATGTAGCGGTCAGATTTTAACCTTGGAGCCGGTAAGAAACCACGTCTCCACAGCACCCAATCCCTTTATCTCGACCACGCCACGAAGTTCAAAATCGTAATCTGCATCAAGCTCTTCCTTTACAGCGCCTGTCACCTGAATTCTTCCCGGTTCACCGTGGCTTTCCATCCGGCTGGCGGTGTTTACCGTTTCTCCCCAAACATCATAGAATAACTTCTGGTTCCCAATGACACCGGCAACAGCGGGACCCACGTGAAGCCCTATTCGTACCTGGAGACCATCTGGGAAATCAGGTGACATTTCAGCAACCAACCGTTGTACGTCCAAAGCCATCTCGGCAACACGGTGCGCCGGGTCGCCCACCGGAGACGGCATGCCCGCCGCGACCATGTAGGCGTCACCGATCGTCTTGATCTTTTCTAAACCGTGCTTGTCGGCCAACTCGTCAAATACGCGGAAGACCTTGTTCAGAAACTCCACAATTTCTTCCGGAGGCAGTTTCGATGCCCGGGGTGTGAAGTCGACGATATCTGCGAAAAGTATTGCCACGTTGTGCAAGTTGTCGGCGATGGTCTGGTCTGGTTCGACCTTCAGCCTCGCCGCAATGTCTTCTGGCAGCAGATTATAAAGCAACTTTTCCGACCGCGCGTATTCGGCTTCCAGTTCGGCTCGCTGGGTCTCTACCTTTTCATAAAGATTACCCAGACGCTTACTTGTGGCATTCACGTCGTTTGCCAATTTGCCAAGCTCGTCGCGATTCGGGACATCAACTCGCGCCGCGAAATCTCCTTCGGCGACAACGCTAAGTGTTTCGCCAATTCGTCGCATTGGCCAGATCAGTGACGAAGAGATCGCGTAGCCAAGAAAGAGAGCTGATCCCATCGCGATAGCTGCCGCCGCCACGACCATTTTGCGCGTCGACTGAAAAACTTCGGTGTTCCTGACTGCGCGGTTGCTCATTTCTCTTTCGGCAGACTGCACGAGAGTATACGCATCGTCTTGCAATGAACGAATGCGGCGAAAAATCTGGCCCAGTCCCAATTCGACGACATTCTGCATGTTCCCGTCTTTTCGAAACCGCAGCATTGCGATTGCCTTTGTTTTTATGTCGCTTAAGTCTGCGCGGATTACATCAATGGTTCGGGCTTCTTTGCTGCCTGCTTGCGCGAAACGTCGTATCCCTTGCGCGAGGTGATGTTGCAGGTTCTCGATCTGGCCAGTGAAAGCATCGGATGAAAAGGCAAAAATTTCGTCTGCACCGCCTCCGGGCGTCTGATCGATGATCAAAGATAAGTTCATCAGATTCAGCTCGCTCAAAGCCAAGTGAATTTCGTTGAAATATGCAATTCTCTCCTGATCGTGGATCATGGCGTCGACACGTCTGTTCGACTCCTGCAAGGCCACCATCGCAAACAGCGCCAAGCCCAAAAGCAACAGGGTGATCCCCAAAAACGCGACCAGCAGTTTGCTGCGTACAGACAGAGCCGCTTTTGCCACGATCCGTACGATCAGATTTGGTCGCCGAGGGTCCTTTTTGCTTTGCTCCCACATAAGTTACGCCCGTCTCGAAAGGTGACGATACATTGAACAGAATACATGCTGCTGCTGGGCAAGTCACTTTTGGGTCCAGCTCTACGGCCTCTTTGTCGTGAAGCGCGGAACTTGGATTAGAATATATATGGAGTTGTGGTCAGAGATACTTGTTGTGTCGGCGTCAAAGCATCGTATACCGCCAGCCCGCTAAACTAGCCGATCACCTTCAACTGCCCGCTCAGCCACGGGACCTGTGCAATTGCAGGATCAATGATCTGGCTCTGCATCAGCCGCCGGATCATGCCTGCCACCTCCTGTGGGACCTGATCAGACCAGTCGGTTCGATTGAACAATGATATGGTGCGGGAAAATTCGCCGAACGGTGCAGGATGGACCTCCAGCCCGTCATGAAAGCGCGCCGCGCGCATATAGCCAAGCGGTGTGGTGACCGCCCAGCCCAATCCCCGTGCCACCATCGCCATCAGCGCGAGGTGCGAGCCGATCTCGAACCGTTCTTCAAATTCCATCTGCTGGCGTGCCAGATGGCCTTCGATCTGGCGGCTGATCAGTTGCTCGCGGGCGTAACGTAGAAAGGGCAGTTCCTGCATCGGTTTTTCCGCCCCCTTGGGCGCAACCAGAATGAAGGGATCTTGTACCAGAGGGTACTCGATCACCCCTTCCAATACCTCGCCGGAATGGGCGGAAACGGCCATGTGCAGGCGTTGGGCCTCCAGCGCCTCAAACAGATCAAGGCTCGACAGGGTGATCAGCTTGAATTTCGACCGGGTCAGGCTGTCGGCCAGCAGAGTTGCCAACCTTGGCGTCAGATCGTTGTCGAAATCGTCAATCAATCCGATGGACAGCGTTGTCAGATGCCCCAGATCCATGACCGCAAGCTCGCTTTGGGCGACCTGCAGTTCGGCCAGTACCGCCTCGGCCCGCGCCAGAAAGCTCCGGCCAGCCTGCGTCAGCCGCATCGGTCGCCGCCCGTGATCGACCAGATCAGTGCCCAAAGCCTTTTCCAGATTGCGCAATTGCTGGCTCACCGAGGGCTGACTGAGCCCGGTGATCTCGGCCGCCTGCGCCACCGATCCCGTCCGCGCCAGTGCCTCGAACACCTCGAGGCCCCGCAGGGTCAGCCCTTTCATCACCATCGCACATACCTTTCGCTGCGCCATTTCTGAGGCGCAGCGGACATCAGGTCAAGGATTGTGGCAGGTTTAGCTGCAGATCGCTTGCGCCATCTGACCAAAGTTCTGATACCGATCCCAAAGTGCATCATCGCGCGTTGTCTGAGACATCTTCAGCTCCTGCGCCTGATGGGGGTCGGTGAACCACTTGGCCACGGTTTTCTGATCGCCGCGCGTCAACGCCTGATCTGCAACGCGCTGAATGCAGCTGCACCGCGCCCGCGTCGCTGCCGACCGGTCAGACGCAAGACACGCCCGTTTGATCTGCGCCGCATCCGCAACCGGAGCCACTGCCGTTAGCGACGTGGCACAAAATGCGATTAGGAGGAACTGTTTCATACTCGAGCCTCTTTTTTGCCTGCCCGGACGGGTCTATCGCCCCTCTCGGTCTGCGGCGGAGTATGAATCAAACTGGATTCGGGATCAATGGACAAGATTTTGCGTAACAAAAATGTTGCCTCCCGGCGTCTTAGCACGAGCCTCGCGGTGTCCATCTTTTCCAGCTGAACCCCTGACAAATCCGGAAAGAATAAGCTGTCGGGGTCCGACGCATCTGTGCTTGCGGTCGCCAAAAGACTCTCCGACGCCGCGCCGTTTGCTTCAATCACGCTGTGGCGGTCCAGCAGGAAATGATGATAGCGGGCCGTGCGGTCCTCTGTCAGCGTCGCCAATCCTGCATCTACAAAGCTGATTGCCGGTACAAAAACCTCGGAAGCCATATAATGCAGCTCGGCCAATGGGTGTGCGACAAGTATTCTGTGCTGTTGCGATACGCGGAGCGGTGCGGAATTCGACAGAACACCAATCGGAATGTCAACCAAACGGAAATGACCCGAAGCGATCACATCCTGAGATCCAACCCATCTTACGGGAAGATAGCCATCGTCTTTGGTCCAGATCAGATCACCGCATTGCAACGTTTCGATGGGAAGACGCCCCTTGTCTGTCTCGATCAGAGTACCGCTGCCGTAACAGATCGGAGTGACATACTGGTTTTCGTTGAAACTGGGCCCTTCTTGCGCGCCGATAACTGTCAGGGGCACACCCGCCGGAGGAAAACCACCAGGGCCGCCAATAAACGCAATCCCTTCAACCGTGCCATACGCAGGCGACGAATTGTTCACATTGAATGCCACCGCTTGATAGGTATTTGTCCCGTCTGTCAGGGTGATCCCATATTCCGCCTCGACCACAGTTCCGTCACTGAACACGATCCCATCGATCGTCTGATCGCCATTCAGAACCTGATTGCCATCATTGTCGGAAAAGTCTGTATCCGAGCCATTATCAGAAATGAAAACCTCGGTTGCCGAGCGTGAGTCAATCGTGATCGTCTGACCGACCAGATGCGAGCCATCCCCCTGCGTGATCCCATCTAGCCCCTGGGCAATCGAGATCGTCAACTGGCTCTCGCCTATAACGAATATGGAATAATCGGCCATCGTTACACTACTCGCTCAGGTGTGATTTTCCTCACGCCTAACAAAATCGCGCGAAGACCTCAAATTAAGGTAAATGCCGTGAAGCTGATCTTGCTGCGGTAATATTTGCATACTGCCTATCAATCGACGGGCGCAAATGTGATTGCCAAGAGCACGCGCAGAGCGAGACCGACCGGATGAATGCTGATTTGCTCATAAACTAGCTCCACTAACTCATGGCCCGTAGGCCGGGCTTCAGCCCGGCACCGGTCACGTGAGAAATGGGCGCCGCCGCTCAACAGCTTCAATCAGGGCTTTGATTTTTTCTGGGTGTTTGACGATGAACTCATCAGCGACGTGGCACAATATGCGAATAGGAGGAACTGTTTCATACTCGAGCCTCGTTTTTATCTGCACGGACGGGTCTTATGCCCCTCTCGGTCTGCGGCGGAGTATGAAACGAAGTGGTTAACGGATCTATCGGGTGCTTCGAAAAAGTGATTGCATACTTACGAAACGCCACGATGTCCCAACTACTCCGCCTTCGTTTTCATGTAATGAGCCAGATCGACCATGTTCTTCCGGATGATTCCGCCGTGAAAGGCCTTTGCGTCTTCAGACAGGCCGCCATTTTCAATGGGGTTGAACAGATCACCAGTCTCAACACAAGAAACTAGCCCTTCGAACAATAGAAAGTTTTCTTCTGAGACTTCTTCTTCCTTGCTCATTTGGAGGCCGATTGAATAAGTAATATACGCTGCCTCTAAGATCTGCATTCGCGCCTTGTTCGCTAGCGCCTCAAGTGTTGCATCATTCTCGGTGGCATCAGGATGAAGGGCCGCCCAAAATTTTGGAAACTCTGCGGCTACTTGGTTGGCTGAAGCGTTGCAGTCTTGACCCTCGGAAATCACCTCCGACGCCGGCATGAGTCTCGGGCAGTCAGGGCCAAGTTCGATGCATGCGCGGAAGAATAGCTCTCGGCTCTTTTGATCGCTTGGCTTGCTCAATACCGCGATTTGCAATACCTCTGCAGCAGCCTGAGGCTGATCAAGTGCCAGCCTCAACCGCCCCAACTGTTGTGGCATCCAGTAGTTTCGCGGGTATTCTGATGTAGGGTACTGTTCCATTAATTGCGTGTAGTAGGTATCCGCTTCATCATATCGTTCAAGCTTGGTGAGTATGCGAAACTTCCGGTGCACACTGTATCTCTTGGCGGGCTCGATAGCCAAAGACATTTCGATAGCTTCCAACGCCGCCAGATCTTCGTCCAGCCCGTCAAGCGCGAAACTCTTGCCTTGCCAAGCCTCAAAGTTCTTTGGGTTCAGTTCAATGGCCCGATCAAAGTCGAGGATTGCTTCGTTCCATTTATCCAACCGATCCAATGCATATCCGCGACGCACATGAAGCGCGGCGAGCGTGTTCGAAGACGAAACTCCGGCATCAATCAACTGCGTGCAGATATCAATGATCAAGTTCGGGTCTTGCTTGCGGTTCATGCACGGTTGAATGGCACTGTTGTTCTTGGCCATAAGCGAGCGCTCACGTTTCTCGTGCACCACCCAGCCAATCGCCAAAGCCATAAAAATAAGAGCGACCAAACGTATGAGAATTTTAGATTTGCCTTGTTTCAACTTTTCAAAGTCCATTTTTGTAGCTCTGCCGCCGAGAACGGGCCATAAGCAACCGCAGAGGCCGATATCAATTCACGGCAGAGTGCACTTGATCGTTTTCTCGTCAAGAGGGATTGAAGGCTGAAACGCAAGTGGTCCACTAGATCGACGTTGGTTTGGTCCACTAAGGTTGGGCGCGGTGTATCTTTAGATGGTACCGGCCAATGTTTGGTTCGCCACGAGGACATTCTCGTGTACTTTCATCCATTGACCAAACCCCAAAATCTCTACATATCCCCAACCCATGACAGACCTCGCTCATATCCGCAATTTCTCCATCGTCGCGCATATCGACCATGGCAAATCCACCCTTGCTGACCGGCTCATCCAAGAGACCGGAACGGTCAAGGATCGCGACATGAAGGAACAGCTGCTCGACAGTATGGATATCGAGCGTGAGCGTGGCATCACCATCAAGGCCAACACGGTCCGCATCGACTATACCGCCGACAATGGCGAGGCATACGTGCTGAACCTGATCGACACCCCCGGCCACGTGGACTTTGCCTATGAGGTCAGCCGGTCCATGCGCGCCGTCGAAGGTTCTCTGCTGGTTGTGGACTCGACCCAAGGGGTCGAGGCGCAGACGCTGGCCAACGTGTATCAGGCCATCGACGCCGATCATGAGATCGTGCCAGTGCTGAACAAGATCGACCTGCCCGCGTCGGACTGCGACCGCGTGGCGGAACAGATCGAGGATGTGATCGGCATCGACGCGACCGACGCCATTCAGGTCAGCGCCAAGACCGGGCAGGGCATTCACGAAACGCTCGAAGCCATCGTTCAGCAACTGCCCGCACCGCAAGGCAATCTGGACGCGCCGCTCAAGGCGATGCTGGTGGATTCATGGTACGACGCCTATCTCGGAGTTATCGTTCTGGTCCGCATCATGGACGGCACGCTGAAAAAGGGCATGCGGGTCAAGTTCATGTCGAACAACACCCTGCACCATGTCGACCGCGTTGGCGTTTTCCGCCCGGAGATGGAGATGGTCGACAGCCTCGGCCCCGGTGAGATCGGCTTCCTCACCGCATCTATCAAACAGGTCCGCGACACCCGCGTTGGCGACACCATCACCAATGACCGCAACGGCACCGAAGAGGCCCTGACAGGCTTCAAACCTGCGCAGCCGGTGGTGTTCTGTGGCCTCTTCCCGGTTGACAGTTCCGAGTTCGAAGACCTTCGCGACGCCATCGACAAACTGGCGCTGAACGACGCCAGCTTCAGCTTTGAAATGGAGACCTCGGCAGCACTTGGCTTTGGCTTCCGCTGCGGTTTCCTCGGCCTTCTGCACCTAGAGGTCATCCGCGACCGCATCGAACGCGAATATGATATCGAGCTGATCACAACCGCGCCATCGGTGATCTATCACGTCTACATGAAAGACGGCGAGATGATCGAGCTGCACAACCCCGCCGACATGCCCGACCCGTCCAAGGTCGATCACATCGAGGAGCCGCGCATCAAGGCGACCATCCTTGTGCCCGATGAATACCTCGGCGACGTGCTGAAACTCTGCCAGGACCGCCGCGGCATCCAGCTGGACCTGACCTATGCGGGCACCCGCGCCATGGTCGTCTATGACCTGCCGCTGAACGAGGTCGTCTTTGACTTCTACGACCGCCTGAAATCGGTGACCAAGGGCTATGCCTCGTTCGACTATCAAATGACCGGTTATACCGAGGATAATCTGGTCAAGATGTCCGTGCTGGTGAATGACGAACCGGTTGATGCGCTCTCGACCATGGTTCACCGCGATCGGGCCGAGATGCGGGGCCGGGCGATGTGCGAAAAGCTCAAGGACCTGATCCCGCGCCACATGTTCAAAATCCCGATCCAGGCCGCCATCGGAGGCAAGGTCATCGCCCGCGAGACCCTCTCGGCCCTGCGCAAGGACGTGACCGCCAAATGCTACGGAGGCGACGCCACGCGGAAACGCAAACTGCTGGACAAGCAGAAGGCGGGTAAAAAGAAGATGCGCCAGTTCGGGAAGGTGGATATCCCGCAGGAGGCGTTTATTAGCGCCTTAAAAATGGACAGCTAAAGGCTGGCCATTTTTACGGCGGTGGGTGGAAAGCGGGGGGTGAGCGCGCACGCGGGGCCACCCCCTCGGATTGGGGGTGCCATTTAGTCCCCCCGTCTCATTAATAAAAAAGAATTGTTTGCCCACTTTCCTTTTTGCGAGTTAACTTTTGCATTCGTTGAGGTCGTTTTCTGCGTCCACTGCAGTATTTT
>JBFOLN010000022.1:0-2885 GCA_040829945.1 Ruegeria sp. | reverse complement strand
CTCGGTTTTCCAGAAGGCCTCCTTGAAGTTGGCCTGTGTGTGCTCGCAGCCAAGATAGTGGCCACCCGGCCCCACTTCGCGGATCGCACCCATCGCCTGCGCGTTCTCATCATAGGCGACGCCTTTGGCCAGACCGTGCAGAACACCAAGTTGATCGGCATCCATCACGAACTTCTCAAAGTCTGCAACCAGACCGCCTTCAAGCCAGCCGCACGAGTGCAGCATGAAGTTCACGCCCGACATCAGACCCATGTTCAGCGAGTTCGCGGTCTCATAAGCCGCCTGCGCATCAGGCAGTTTCGAGCCACAGAACGACCCCGCAGAGCGGTAAGGCAGGTTCAGACGACGTGCCAGCTGACCTGCACCATAGGTGATATGCGCGGCCTCGGGTGTACCAAAGGTCGGCGCGCCCGAATTCATGTCAATCGAAGTCACGAACGCACCAAAGATCACGGGTGCACCCGGACGGATGATCTGGCTATAGGCGATACCCGCCAGAACCTCGGCCAGAACCTGCGTCAGTGTTCCTGCAACCGACACCGGCGCCATCGCACCACCGACGATGAAGGGCGAGACGATGCAAGCCTGATTGTTCTTCGCGTAAACCTCCAGCGACCCCATCATCACATCGTCAAAGGTCATCGGCGAGTTGATGTTGGTCAGCGAGGTCATAACGGTGTTGTTCTGAACGAAGTCCTTGCCAAACAGAATCTCGCACATCTCAACCGAATCCTGTGCGCGGCTAGGGTCGGTCACAGATCCCATGAAGGGTTTGTCCGACAGGCTCATGTGCGCCATCAACATATCGAGGTGGCGTTTGTTCACCGGGATATCGGTCGGTTCACAAACGGTACCGCCAGAGTGGTGGAGCCACTTGGACATGTAGGCCAGCTTCACGAACTTGTTGAAGTCATCCATGGTCGCATAGCGACGACCACCCTGCGCATCACGCACGAACGGAGGGCCGTAGACAGGCGCCAGAACCATGTTGCGGCCACCGATCTCAACCGATTTTTCGGGGTTGCGGGCGTGCTGAGTGAACTGGCTTGGGGCTGTTTTGATTAGCTGCCGCGCCAGACCACGCGGGATGCGCACGCGTTCGCCATCAACATCCGCACCCACATTGCGCCAACGCTCCAACGCGGCGGGGTTGTCGACAAAGTTGACGCCAACCTCTTCCAGAATCGTTTCTGCGTTGTACTCGATGATCTCCAACGCTTCTTCGTTGAGGACCTCAAAGTTGGGAATGTTCCGCTCAATATACTTTGCGGTGTCGATCCGAACCGCAGTGCGTTCTGCCCGGCGGGCGGCTCCGCCACCACCGCGACCTCGACGACGTGCTGATGCTTCAGCCATTTTTCCTCACCATACTTTGGATGTCTTGATTGGGGTTCTATCTAGCCTGCCAACACCCGCTACTATTGGAAGATAACGGCTATTGGCACATAAAAGCGACATTACGCCGCGACGGGACCCTTTAAAACAACGGTTTCAGGTCTCGTTCGAGTCTTCCCATTCGACACTCAGAATCCCCGGCTCAAGAATTAGGGGCGCAGCAATTTTGTGTTGCACATTTTCTGGATGATCTTCGGTGGAAACGAGAATTTCCAGTGTTTGCAAACCTTTGTCGTCTGCATCCCCCTTCTGAAACCCGACAATGCGCACCCCATTTTGCGCCAAAGCCTGTAGTGCCGCCGCGCGAACCTCTGCCTGCGCATCTGCCGCACACTGCACGAGGATGCGGAACTCCTGCGTCAAGGGAACCCCGGCACGTGTCGTTTTTTTCAACCATTTCACCAAAGGCCGAAGCCCCAGATTCACAAAAATGACGAAACCCGTCATCATGATCGCAAAGACCCAGGCACCACTGCCAGCCATCATCCCCACAGCCGCCGAGCACCACAAGGTCGCCGCCGTGTTCAAGCCGTGAATGGTGAAACCGTGCCGAAAGATGATGCCCGCGCCAAGAAACCCGATCCCCGAAACGACCTGCGCGGCCACACGAGTCGGGCTCACCTCATCTGGGTAGAGCGCCGAGAACACCACAAAAGCCGCGGCGCTCAGGGCCACCAGCGCATTTGTGCGCAAACCTGCCATACGTTGGCGCACCTGACGTTCGGACCCGATAAGCGCCCCACAGAACATGGCCAGAGCCAAATTCAAAGCGGCAAGTTCAACAGCTATGGGCAAACGCATACCTCCTGTTCCGAGTGTCCGCATGACGCGGACGGAAAAATCGTCATATTTTTGTTACAAAACTTTTACAATAGCCGAAGCGCAGTTCCCCGGAAATGCGGGTATCTGCCCTTCAGCAAAGACCTTTCTCTTGCGAATTCGTCACGCTTGGCCTATGGCCCGCACATGAGTGATACATCCCACGACCGCCTTCTGATCATCGACTTCGGCAGCCAGGTAACGCAGCTGATTGCACGCCGTCTGCGCGAGCTGAATGTCTATTGCGAAATCCATCCCTACCAGAACGTCACCATGGAATTTGTGCGCGAAATGGCGCCCAAAGCGGTGATCTTTTCGGGTGGGCCGGACAGTGTCACGCGTGAGGGTTCTCCGCGCGCGCCGCAAGAGATTTTTGACTATGGCGTTCCGATCCTGGGCATCTGCTATGGCCAGCAGGTGATGATGCACCAACTTGGCGGCAAGGTCGAAAGCGGCCATGGCACTGCCGAGTTTGGACGCGCCTTTGTCACTCCGAAAGGTCAGTTGGATATTCTGAAAGACTGGTTCGTGGATGGTGATGAACAGGTCTGGATGAGCCATGGCGACCATGTCAGCGAGATCGCTCCGGGGTTTGAGGTTTACGGCACCTCCCCCAACGCGCCGTTTGCCATCACGGCAGACAGCAAGCGCCATTTCTACGCTGTGCAGTT
>JBFOLN010000021.1:0-2313 GCA_040829945.1 Ruegeria sp. | reverse complement strand
TGGGCTCGAAGCAGACTTTCAGTTAATTCCGCTGAATGTCCGCATTGCCGACAGAGTGAGCTTTCACTGCATCAAAACCAATGGCCGTTTTCTATCATTAGAACAGCTTCGCTAAAATTGGGATGGCTATTCAAGACTGATCACAAGATGAGGTGATCAATTGTCTTTGGATGATTGGTCACTGGCTCATAGCCGTCTTGCGTTATGATAAAGCTATCACCGATCTGGGCACGGAAGGTGTCCACTGACACAGAACCGTCCACTGCAAAAACCATGCCTGGCTGGATTATTGTTGTGTCGCCAGTAACCAGTTGCGGAGTTTCCAGAAAGCTGAAACCTGTCGCGCGGCCACAACGAAAAGGATACTCATATCCTGCACCTTGAATAACTTCTGCATATGCAGAGTGAACGCTTTCTGCTGTTACACCGGGTCGCAACGCTTTAAGCGCGGCTTGCTGACTGGCCAGTGCGACCTCATAGACCGCGGCCTGAGATGGGCCATTAATCTCGCCAATCCAAAAGGTTCGGTCAAAGCCTAGCTTGAAGCGGTGAAAATTGGTCATGCCGCACAAGCAGAGGAACACCGGCTCGCCGCGCCGCATGATACGTGTGGTGGCGCGGTGATGGGTCTTTGTGATTGCCTCGCCCGAAGCCATCATTTGCAGGAAGTGCGTATTCGGCGACATATCGGCGTTGTCGTAGTGCGCGTTCAGAAGTTCCGCCGCTTTGTGTGTCCCTGCTTGTGATGTGGCAAGGGCTACTTCGTATTCTGGCGTACCATCCCCGATGGCAGCGCGACCGGCGTTCATCATGGCGTCTGCGACCTGACCTGCATGGCGTGCTAGCAGTAACTCTCGGTCGGATTTGATCATCCGCATCTCGGACAGGATCGGTGTGACCGAGGTGAGATTTTGCGCACCAACCAGGTCATCAATATATGCGCGCACAAGGGCTGGCATGTGATTGGGCTCTATTCCAATACGCCTGGCACCTTTGACGACGGCAGGTAGTTCAGCGCGCCATTCCGCCCCCATTCCGTCATTCCATGCCGCAATCTTGTCTACACACGCCGCAGATTGAGCAGCGATGAGGTCAATTGTGGGTGTGATCAACAGGCTGGAACCGTCGCGCGGCACCACCAATATGGTCGGGCGGCCAAATTCCACTGCAAATAGTCGTAGTACCCTGTCAGGTAATAGACATTGTCGTCATCGGTGATGAGAGCGACATCAAGGCCTTTTTTGCCCATTTCGACGCGAAGCCTATTCATGCGGGATTCTAACATGGTCAATCGCATCCGTTTCCTGCCACCGGCAGGCGGTCACGCACTAGTTGTGCCCAAAACGCGACCCCAATTGGCAACAGATCATCGTTGAAATCATAGTCGTCCGAATGGAGCGGTTGGCCACACGGCCCCTCTTGCCCGTTGCCGAGCAGCAAGAAGCACCCCGGAACAGCGGCCGAGAAATGCGCAAAATCCTCCGAGAAACTCATGGGTTCGCGATTGCCTTCAGTCTCCAGCCCTAAAGCGAGAGCTGCGTCTACGACTGCGCGAGTTTGTTCCGGGGCATTGATCGTCTCGACGAATTCTGTGTCAAATGTCATAGATACTTTTACTCCGTGGGCGGCTCCGATACCTTCGGCAAGCTGGCGCATAAGCCGCGCGACCTCCTCGCGATCCTCTGGCGTCCGTGCGCGTACGTCCCCTTTGAGGGTTGCGACACCAGGTAGGACATTGCGCTGACCATCGGTCAGGAATTCCGTTACCGAAACGACAACACCCGCGCCCGGAGCAAGCTTGCGCGAGACGATGGTTTGCAAGGCCTGCACAATCTCTGCCCCGATGGTAATCGCATCCCGCCCAACCTGCGGCATGGAGGCGTGACCTCCTTGTCCTTCGATCAGAATTTCAAACAGGCTTTCGCTCGAACAGATTTGACCGGGCCGCGTGGAAATCTGCCCCACCGGCGCGGAAGGAAGATTGTGAATGGCATAGACTTCCTCAACGGGAAAACGCTCTAGCACACCCTCGGCAATCATGGCTTGTGCGCCCAATCCTTGCTCTTCGTTGGGTTGGAAAATGAATACCACCGTGCCGTCAAAATTGGGCTCTTCAGCAAGGGCTGCCGCCGCGCCCAAGAGCATTGTCATATGGCCGTCATGCCCGCACGCATGCATAACACCAGCCGTCTGGGAGACATAGTCATGGCTGCTGGCCTCATGTATCGGCAGTGCGTCCATGTCGGCTCGTAGACCGATGGCGCGATTCCCTGTCCCGCGTTTAAGGACACCAACAACACCCGCGCCGACATG
>JBFOLN010000020.1:0-22300 GCA_040829945.1 Ruegeria sp. | reverse complement strand
GCGTCGCTTGCACGCGCAGCGGCACCGCCAACGGTGCCGCCATTGTACACGGGCGCGGCAATGGCAACGGCGGCGGCAACCGCCACGGCTGCGGCAATGGCGGTGGAAGTGGTGGTGGTAGCGGCGGCGGTAATAGCGGTGGTAACGGCAGCGGCAATGGTGGCGGAAACAGCGGTGGTAACGGCGGCGGCAACTCTGGCGGGAACGGCAAGAGCAACGGTAAAAAATAGGGCTTAAACCAAAGCCGTTGTGACTGTAGTTTTTGAATATGAGAGTACTTCTGGCCGAAGATGAACCGCAGCTATGCGAGCAGATTAAGAAACTTCTAAGTGCAGAAGGCCGCGTGGTAGATGTGGCCAACAATGGTACTGACGCCCAGCACCTGGGTGCGACCGAACCTTACGACATGATCATCCTCGACATCGGGTTGCCAGAACGCGACGGTATCTCTGTCCTTCGTGAATGGCGCGGTGCGGGCGTTAAGACGCCAGTGTTGATACTGACGGCGCGCGATGGGTGGAGCGAACGCGTGGACGGCCTTGATGCGGGCGCCGATGACTATATGACCAAACCGTTTCATATGCCGGAATTGGCCGCACGTGTGCGCGCAATCTTGCGCAGACAAAGCGGTCAGCTGAACCCCGTTATTGAAATGGGAGACGTTACGCTTGATACGCGAAACGGGAGGGTCAGCGTGGGCGGAATCCCGGTCGACCTGACCGCGCAAGAGATTGCTGTTCTGACATACCTTGCTCACAACATGGGACGCATGGTATCGCGCACCGAGTTGTCCGAGCACATCTACGAATACGACGGTGACCGGGACTCGAACACCATCGCTGTTTTCATAACCCGGCTGCGTAAGAAACTAGGTCCTGACCTAATAACAACGGTCAGAGGGCGCGGCTATATGATCGATACCGCCTAATGTTATCGCTGCGCCAACGTGCTTTGCTTGGCGGCCTTGCAACAGGCGCGCTTTCTGTCGGCTTCGGAACGTTGGTTGTGTTTTCGTACATCAACACACGTGTCCTGGAACAATTCGACCAGACGCTACGCGACCGGCACACCCAACTCGTTGTCGGATTGAGCGCAACGACTCACGACCCTGAAGCACTGCGCGAACTGATGTTCGACCCGGCCTATGGAACGCCGTATTCAGGCAGATACTGGCAGGTGACGGATAGCGACGGAGCCAAATTCACATCTGCCTCTCTCTTTGACGAAACAATTTCCGAACCCGCGCGCGTGCGGGAAGAGTCCGTCGTTTGGAACACGTCAGGCCCGGATAACGAAGCCGTTCGCAGTGTCTATCAGAAAATCACGTTCGAAGACGGAACCGAATGGGGTGTGACAGTCGCGGAAAGCAGGCGGGAACTGATCGGTGAGCGCCGGGCCGCACAGAACAACTTACTTCCGGTTTTTGGGTTAGTCGGCTTGATCGGCGTTGCTGGTTCATTATTGTTGATGTCTGCGATTGTCGGACCTCTAAGAAAACTGCGCGCGGATGTGGCACATCGCTGGGACAAGGGAGATGACCTGAACCCTGAAGACTATCCGGAAGAGGTTTCGCCGCTTGTGGAAGACCTCAATCAATTGCTGCACAGAAACCGCGAGATTGTGTCCGGCTCCCGACGGCAGGCTGCGGATTTGGCGCACGCGCTCAAAACTCCGACAGCAATACTTCGAAACGAACTGGCCAGCTTGTCGGACGCGGGTGCAGATACAGAGCCTGCAGATGACGCATTAAACCGGATCGACGCTCAGCTAAAGCGGTCCTTGGCACGCATGCGCGCATCAAATACCGCCGAACTCACGCAGTCACGAACCGATCTTTCAAATTCCGTCAACAGACTATCGAGATTGTTTTCAGTCATGGCCGAGCGCGAGGGGAAAACTGTTTCGACGGATTGCGAGGATGGGCTACAGGTCCGAATGGACACACAGGACATCGAAGAGGTGATCGGAAACCTCCTCGACAACGCATTCAAGTGGAGCCGAACAAGGGCTCACATCGCCGCAAATCGTGTTGAGCACGGGATCGAGATTTGCATCGAGGATGATGGGCCGGGAGTTCCAAAAGATGCGCGTGAAGAGTTGCTTCGATCGGGGGGGCGGTTGGACACCTCTGTCAGCGGCACAGGGTTGGGTTTGGCCATATCCGTTGACCTGTTGAACGCTTATGGGAACGAGCTGAAACTGGGGACATCAGTGAACCTTGGAGGCTTGGCCTGCCGAATACTTATATCAAGCTAAAAGTGGCCGCATCTGGTTAGGATTAGTCATTGATCGCACGCATTCCCAAGGCGGCGATGTTCGCGGAACGGAAACTCGACTAAAACGGAGCGAAGCTCGGCTTCGCTTTCTTCCCAGAGTACTCGCTTGCGGTGCGGCCTGAACCAATCTTGAACCTACCTTAACCAAAGAAGACAGATGCAAACCCGCACGGGCGAGGCTTAAGCCCCGCCCTTTGCTAGGTTGTCCCGCTTCCAAAGCGGTTGCAAGTTTCTGTAGTGGCAAAGTTCGATGAGGTGTTCCAAACACCGTGCTGCCGAGAGTGGAGTTATGTGGTCCACCTCCCATTGACCATACCGATCCCATGTCATGCCGTCCGAGAACCGGGCCTCTATGTGCCGCGTTAGTGTGTCCTTGGAACAGCCGACAGAATTGGATGGTCTCGCCCGACCCTTCAGCACTTGTCCCGACCGATTTAGTACCGACCTGAACATACGGTAGGTTGGATCGGCTGCGCGACGCCTCAGATCCCGCTCTACCGTTTTCTCCGCATTGCATTGCACGCATTGGCGATTGCTAACATACCGCTCAGCCATGTGCCCAAACTTGCAAAGACGCCCCGTCCAGAAACGCGAAAGGCCGCGCAATGCGGCCTCTTTACGGGTTAGGAGCTTTTGCTCCGCCGCTATGTCAAACGGCATCAGGCTACTGCCGCCACCTGACGACCCTCCATCCGGGCAAGCAACTCAGTCTGACTCTGTCCTTTTGCATTGACCGGTCCACTGTTGACCTGACCCGACAGCAGCCAGTTCAGCAGTAGATTCCGCATTCTCTGGGATGGCATGTATAGCGTTACCGGACGCCTAGGTGAGTATGCTCGTCCTGTACTGTTTAGCCCACCCACACGTATTGCAGATCGGAACAGCCACTGTACTAGTTCGGTCAACGCATAGGCATCCGAGAACCTATGCGCCTCATTGCTATTGCGCTTCATGCCTAAGAACGTGAGCAGTTGTGGGTTGGGGTGTTGATCATACAGGTATACTGCTGCGGTACACCTGATATGGTCATTGGTCCCGCGTGTGGTGTTTGGCACGAAGTTTACACCGTCTGTGGTCCACGCTGCATCAAAGACCTCTGTTTCCTTGTTGTACACCTCTTTTTTAAGGCGCGCCCGAACATACGCGTGTGCTTTGAAAGCCTGCCTGCCTTTGGTTTTTGCCCGGTCGCTGCGTCATGCCACAGGCCGCGTGCACAAGTCAGCATGACGGTGCTGGGGTCTACGCCATACAGTTCTCTATCTCTGAACTTGCGTAGCTTGTGACCAACCGAGGAGCACTGCTGATGCGTTTTGATCGTGTTTAGCTGGGCGCAATGTGTCCACTTTTGGTTCTCTAGTTCCGGTATGGGTAGTACCGTCAGCGCGTTAGCAACATCTTCTCGCCATGCCGCCTCGACTTCCTTATCCAGACACTGCACATCCAAAGTGAAGGTGCCGGGGTGGGCTTTCTGCAGTTTTTTCAGGTACTGCAGCAGCACCGACCCTTCCGAAAGGTACGTGTAAATCGTTACGGATTTGGGCTTGAGCAACAGTTCTTTGGGAATGGCGAGGACGAACAGCTTCTCGCTTATGCGATACAGTGCACCCGACTTGGCTTTGTCATAGAGTGATCGGTCAAATGTCTTGTTCCCTTTGCGGTATAGCTCATCCCACTTTTCCGTCGGAACAATACGCCCGTCAGGCTCCTCTATTGCCATTCCAAGACCCAGGTAAGCTGTGTCAAAGTCAATCTTTCGGACTGTCTGGTCTACCTCGAAGGGGTTTACGACCTCGTCGATGATGAGGTTGTATCCACTAAGTAAGTGATCGACTTCGATGGTTGGTTTGCCGTTGCTGTCGAACTCAGTACATCTCGCAACGCCTGTACTTTGGGTTGCCATAGCTCCAAGCCGGTAGAAAAGTGCGTGCGTACAAGCGATTGACTTGCCCGCTCGGATCAACTTCTCGCAGTGATCACTTTTGTTGCCTCCATTACAAATAGGCTGGGTGAGGATGAAGTCGGAATCTTTTCGGGCACCTTTGAGAAAGCGTTCCACCTCACTTAGGTAAGGAACGACAGCGATATATTTTTCCGACTTTTTAAAGTTGCGGTTGATTTCTGTGGATTTGCCAAAGCCACATGGTTTATCGGCAATAGTGATATGGGGCATGTAAGCCTCCTGTGTTCGGCCCATTGGACCAGTTTGGGGAACGTGCTCTGATGGATACCGAGTAAGTGGAATTGCCCCGTTGGGGCGACTGGGAGAAAATCCCGGTGAACACGCAATGGCTAAGCTAGAGGGATCAATAGCCCTCTTTTTAGTAACCTTGCTTACAGGTCAGTGCGATTTTGTATTTATTTGCAGGCACTTATACATCGCCTACTCCACTCGCATTGGAGCGAGGAAAGTCGAAGATGATAATGCAGCCTGATCAACACGGACCAAGCGAAACTTGTATGCTCAACTGAGGGAGGGGTTTTGCTCAATTGAGCGAGGGGTGGCGCCGGTTAGTTCATGAGACGGAGGGTTAGCGCTATTGCGTTCATTAGAGGAAGGACTAACGCCATTACCCAATGCTAGAGGAATAAACGGCCAACAACCGGACAGCCAAATTGAACAAGGGACATTTGTTGTCGCTGGAAAAGGGTGAGGGTGGCCTATGCTGGCGCACTGGGGAGAGCATGACCACCCTGCACTGTATCAAGTCGATTTAAGCAAGTTCAATAGCTGCCAGCTTTGCCACGATGTCATCGGTCTGCAGGTGGGTGTAACGCATCAGCATCCGCAAATCCCGATGTCCGCTGATCATTTGGACCTGCGCCAACGATAACCCGCTTTCCACAAAGCGGGACACGGCCTCGTGCCGAATATCATGAAATGTAAGGTCAACGACGCCCGCCCGTTGCCTGAGACGTTCAAAGGCTAATCGCACAGAGTTACCAGAAAGGGGCAAACAGCGGTCGTCACCGCGTGGCAGGTCCATCAATACGGCAACGGCATTAGGGCTGAGTGGAACAGTACGGGCGCGACCATTTTTTGTTTGGGGCAAGAACACTGTTCGACGCTCAAGGTCTACATGCTTCCATTGCATTGATAATAATTCCCCTCGGCGCATCCCGGTCGCCAAAGCCAGCGTCAGCAACGGCTTCATCAATGGAGACCGAGCTTGGTTCACAGCACCCAACAAAGCCTGCCATTCTCCGTGCTGCAATCGTCTCTCGCGGCGGTTGTCGATCTTGGGTCGCCGGATAGGCTTGACCGGGTTCCCCCGTGGCAGGTTCTGCCCCCAATCCTCGCAGGCAACATCAAGGGCGTGTTGCAACCAACCCAGTTCCCTCACCACAGTCGCCGCCTTCATGGATTTGATGCGCTGGTCACGATAGTGGACAAAGTCAGCGGATCGCAGCTTGCCGACCTTCTTGGTGGCTAACTTGGAGCACTTACGCAGGAACCCGTTGATTGCATAACTTTCATTGTCCGCGCACCGTTTCTCGCTCGTGATGTTATCTCGGTATTTTCGCAGCACTTCACCAAGTGTCATCTCGGATGCGTTCACACTAAGGTCTGGGGTTAGCAATCCCCTGTCGGCGCTCAACTCTGTCTCTCGCGCCCATTTTGCCGCATCAGCACGCTTTAGAAAGGACTTAGATCGGGATTGGCTGTCCTTCCGCACAGTCGCTTGCCACTTCCCGCTAGGCCGTTTTACGATTGTTGCCATGGCCCATATCTCCCGTGTTGGAGACATCTTTTTCATTTTAGTGCAGCGGAGGCGCAGCGGACACAGTTTCATGCGCAGCACAGCAAAAGGTGCTAGTCGCGTAAGACCTTGATCCATTTTGGGGAAGGGATGGTGGGTGATGAGAGACTCGAACTCCCGACATCTTCGGTGTAAACGAAGCGCTCTACCAACTGAGCTAATCACCCGTGAGGGCTCATGTAGCCAAGCCCGTGGGCAGGCGCAAGAGGGTACGGCACAATTTCTTTCGCAAAAATGTGCCGGGTGGCATTTCAGGGTTTCATGTCTTTGAGAATGGCCAAGAGCTGAGCGACTTCATGTTCCGTGTTGTAGTGGCACAGCGAAATGCGGATGCAATCGCTGAGCCCCAGAGGATCAAGGACGTTGCCGCTGTAATGGTCTGCCTTGCGGGTATGCGTGCGGATGCCTTGCTGGTTCAGCCGAGTCACTACGTCAGCCGATGGGATGTCGCGCACGGTGATCGAGACCAGCCCTTCGCGCGCAGGGTTGTCTGCACCGGCCAGAATCGTGATGTGGTCCATATCGCGCAGGCCGGGCAGATTACCGGTGCCGTTGATCATGGCGTTGGTCAGGTGGGTTTCGTAGGCGTGGATGGCGCGACCTGCAGCACGAATGCGATCCCCTCGGTCGGCTTCGTCCGATATTCGGCCACCAAGCCAATCGAAATAGGTGATCACGTCGGACATGGTGGCGTAAGAGCCGGTGTCGCGCGTGCCGAATTCCCAACCATTGGCCGGAGCTTCGATCAATTGGTCGTGGGGCAGGGCGGTCATGCGGTCCGAAATCCAGGCGATGCCGTAGCCATGGCGCGAGAACACTTTGTAGGGTGAGATCGCATATCCATCGACATCATAGCTGTCGATATCCATCTGCCCGTGGGCCGCATGCTGGATGCCGTCGACAATGATGAAGCAATCGGGCGCGACCGCTCGAATGGCACGCGAGATGGCGGTCACATCCATTCCCATACCCGTTACGGGTGAGGCATGCAGGATCGTTGCAACTGCGATATCCGGCGTCATGAGCGCGGCATAGTCGTCGGCGGTCACAAGGCCGGTCGCGTCGTCATGGGGGACGTTGACATAGTCCAGACCGGCGATCCCTGCCCAACGGCGTGCGGCGCTACGGCTGGCCGGATGCTCGATGGAACTGCCTATGAGCTTTCCACCTTGCGGCGCGTTCACACAGGCGGTGCGGATCATGCGAAACAGCAGCTCGGTCCCGCTTTCGCCGACAAAAAACTGACCTTTTGAGGCATTCATGAACACGGACAAATCGGCCTTGGCCCGGTTAATGATATCGACCAGCGCATGGCTGGCCACGTTATCGCGCCCCTGATTGTCGGGGATGGCAGCAAACTTCGCCGAGGTTTCGACCACCGAATTCAGCGTCAGCGCGCCGCCTGCGTTTTCGAAAAAGATACGCGGGCCCTGAAATGGACAGGCGTCGACATGGGCGAAGCGTGCGCGGATTTCGTCTATAAGACCGGGGGTTTGGTTCAGCATATTCGGCGGATCCTGTCTTTGGTTGGCTTACAACAGCCTGAATGCAAGGCGGGATCAATCCCAATTGCGACAGATTTACGTGTCGGAGTTGAACCGCATTTTCAGACGCATTGGCAAAGGGCCTTGCCTGCCCTGTGTTGCCTCCGATATGCCCAGAGTGAATGCAACCCTCTGAACCGGAGGCACAAGATGACTGGCGCGTGTCGCTGTCTGATCGCTGCTTTGGCCTTTTTCGCGCTGCTTGCGACCCCGGTTCGGGCCGAGGGTGTGCTGGTGTTTGCTGCAGCCAGTCTCAAGACTGCGCTGGATGCGATTGCTCCGGGTTTTGAGGCCGAGACCGGGCACGAGGTTACGGTTTCATATGCCGCTTCTTCGGTGTTGGCTCGGCAAATTCAGGCAGGAGCCCCGGCAGAGCTGTTCATTTCGGCCAATGCAGATTGGATGGATGTACTTCAGAGTGAGGGCTTGATTGAAAGAGCCTCACGCGTGGATTTGCTGGGCAACGGGCTGGTTCTGATTGGTGCGCCGGGCAGTGTTAGTACGGAGATAGCGGCTGGATTCGACATGACCAGCTGGCTGGATGGCGGGTATCTGGCGATGGCGCTGGTCGATGCCGTGCCCGCAGGAATTTATGGCAAGGCCGCGCTGCAGGGTTTGGGTTTGTGGAATGATGTTCAGGGGCAAGTTGCGCAAACGGACAACGTTCGTGCGGCGTTGGCGCTGGTAGCAGCGGGCGCAGCACCTTTGGGTATAGTCTATCGATCAGACGCCAAAGCCGAGGAGCGAGTCGGAGTTGTTGGGGCAATCCCGGCTGAGTTTCATCCACCGATCATCTATCCGGCTGCACTGACCTTATCGGCAACGCCCGGGGCGCAGGCTTTTCTGACATATCTGCAAGGGGACAAGGCGCAGGCAGAATTTCTGAGGCAGGGGTTCTCCCTGCCCGAAGGATAACGCGATGGGCTGGCTGGGACCGGCAGAGATGGAGGCGTTGCGCTTGTCGCTGCGTGTCTCTTTCTGGGCGACCCTGATCACTTTGCCCTTTGGGATATTTGTGGCCTATGCGCTGGCGCGCTGGCGCTTTCCGGGGCGGCAGGTATTGAATGGATTGGTGCATTTGCCGCTGATCCTGCCTCCGGTGGTGACGGGATATCTGTTGCTGCTGACTTTTGGCATTCAAGGTCCGCTAGGCAAACCCCTGTCCGAGCTTGGTATTGTCTTTGCATTCCGTTGGACCGGGGCGGCTTTGGCCGCCGGGATCATGGCCTTCCCTCTGATGGTACGGGCGATCCGGTTGTCGATCGAGGCGGTGGATCCGAAGCTGGAACAAGCGGGTGCCACGCTGGGGGCCTCGCGCCTGTTTGTGTTTGGCACCGTGACATTGCCGATGATCTTGCCCGGCGTAATTGCTGGCGCGATCCTTGCCTTTGCCAAAGCGATGGGTGAGTTTGGGGCTACGATCACCTTTGTATCGAACATTCCTGGCCAGACGCAGACTCTGCCGTCGGCCGTCTATGCGTTTCTGCAGGTGCCGGGCGGTGAGGCGGCCGCCACACGGCTGGTGATCATCTCGATCGTCATCGCCATGGGTGCGCTGCTGCTTTCGGAATATGTGGGTCGCCGCGTGGCGAGCCGGGTGGCCGGATCATGAGCCTGTCTGTCCGTCTGCAACACCAACTGCCGGGGATCGCGCTGGATCTGGATTTCGATGCGCCTCCGGGTGTGACCGTTTTGTTCGGGCGGTCGGGCTCGGGCAAGACGACGGTTGTGAACGCGGTAGCGGGTCTTTTGCGGCCCGAGGCCGGACGTGTGGCGGTGGATGATTGGGTTCTGTTCGATACGGACCAAGAGGCATGGCTGCCACCCCATCGTCGGCGATTGGGCTATATCTTTCAGGAAGGTCGCCTGTTCCCGCATCTGACCGTGCGCCAAAACCTGAACTATGGTCGCTGGTTCGCCCCGCGCGGCGCGCGACGCGAAAACCCGGATCGGGTGATCGAGATGTTGGGCATAGGCCATCTGCTGGGCCGCCGCCCTGCGATGCTGTCTGGCGGCGAGAAGCAACGTGTAGCCATTGGCCGCGCCCTGCTGGCCTGCCCGCGCCTGATCCTGGCAGATGAACCCCTGGCGGCGCTGGATGATGCGCGCAAGGCGGAAATCCTGCCCTATTTTGAAAGGCTGCGGGATGAGATCTCGGTCCCGATCCTGTACGTGACCCATTCAGCAGCCGAGGTTGCCCGTTTGGCGACATCCGTGGTGGCGCTGCAGGAAGGCCGGGTCGTGCGTCATGGCCCAGCGTCCGAGGTGCTGGCGGACCCTTCGGTTGCACCAGCGGGTGTGCGCGCGGTTGGGGCGGTGCTGCAGGTCCGCGTTGCGGCACATCATGATGACGGGCTGTCTGAGCTGAACGCAGGTGGGGCGCAATTGTTTCTGCCGCGAATTCCCCACAGGATCGGAGAAGAGCTGCGTATTCGTATTCCTGCACAAGAGGTGATCCTGTCCAATAAACTGCCAGAGGGGCTGTCGGCCCTGAACGTGTTATCCGGGCAAGTCGAAGCGATCCGTGCCGGTGATGGGCCAGGGGCAATTGTGTCGGTTAGAACCCCTGCTGGAGCGGTTCTTGCGCGTGTCACACGGCGTTCAGTTGCAGCGTTGGGATTACAGCAAGGCAGCGTATGTTATGCCGTGATCAAGACCGTCGCTCTGGCACCGCAGGATGTCGGCGGGCGGGTTGTCGCGCCGTAGGGACATCCCCTAGACAAGGGTCCGCACCTCATGCTCTCGCAGGATCAGCCGTGCCGCGCGCCCGAAACCGTCGTGTTCTTCCGCGACGCGGTCGGGGAATATTTCAGCCAGTTCCTGCAACGCTTCCGAGGATAATGTGTGCAAGGTTTCTTCGCCCAGAAACAGGCTTTCAGCTTGCGCGCCTTCGGCGGTCAGAATCTCGTGATGATCCAGCAGGATATGTAGGTACTCGACAGGTTCGTCGCGTGTTTCGATGTTGATTCCCGGCCAGGAACACAGGTGCTTGGCGGCGATCAGCACTTCGGGCACGCCAAAGAGCATCTCGACCTTGGCCCCCTTGATCAGGATGCGGTGTTGTTGCGACACCAGCAGGTCGCGAGAGGGAATGCCGGGCCCCAGACTCCCGGCGGCTATGCGCACGGGACGCATCGCGGGATTTGCGCGCAATCGCTCTCGGGTCAGTTGGCTGCCTTCGATCCAACGGATCGGCTGCATTCCGTGATCGGCAGTCAGCACTTCGTCATTCACGCACAGGGTTTCGATAGCCCGTGCGCCTTCGCTGGTCTCAATCAGGGTGCCTGCAGTAAAACACACCCCTTCGATGGTGATGGTAATTTCGGCTGTTTCGGTCGGTGCGTTGAAATCGAAACCGAAGATACGAACCACAGCATCCAACTGGACTGTGAATGTGTCAGTGACCACTTCCTCAAAATCCAGACTGTCAAAAAAGGCAGGATCAACCGTGTAGGTCCAGTCGCCCGTTGTGGGGTTGATGCTGGCGGTACCGTGATCGGGGGGCGTTTGAATTGACCAGTCCTGAGAGACGATGAAGAAGTCGCTTGTCGCGGTCAGATCGCCGCTCGCCATGTTGGGTGGATCGCCAGTCACGAAACCAGTGGTATCGCCTACGATCGAAACCATTTTACGATCCCTCCTGACCAAGCATCTGCGCAAATTCCTTTTTTCTGTACAGACGCATATGTACATCGCCCGTGTCGTCGCGTGTCCATTCGACAATCCGGTTTCGCGTCAAGTCGCTGTCCATCCTGTTAGTTCGCACACGGGGATGGGGGATGTCTCGTTTAAGAGCTTCGACGATCTGATTGGTCTGGCCGAACGGAGCTACCATGTCGATGATCCAAAAGGACGAACCGCTGGTAAAATCGATGTCGTTCAAGGGCTGTTCCTGCACCGCATAACGATATTCGGCCTCGGGGCTGAGCCCTGCAAAGGTCACGAACCCACGAGGGAAGCCATTTTGTCGAAAGATATGATACTGTCCCAGCCGCAGCGGCGTTTCAAACGCATAAAGAACTTGGCTTAGCTTGCGATCTCGGTGTGTTTTGGTCAGCGCGGCCAGATAAAACAACACCCCAAAATCGCCGTATTTTTCCGGAGAAAGATCGAACCAGTCTTTGGGAAATGACTTCTGCACGGGCCACTCTGGAAACTGCTGCTATTTGGATCATAGCGTGCTTCATATTCAAAGAAAGTGTTTTCATTTCTGCGCGTATAGCGGGTGTTTTAACAGCACAGGTATTTCCCAGATGGTCTGAGTGCCCTAGGTTTGACAGGGTAGAGTGATACAATTTCGAGAACGGGATGTAGCAATGCGTTTTGGAATAGTTTTTTGTGCGGTGATCTTGGTGGCGACGTCGGCATGGGCTCAGGGCGTTGGTCTTGGGTACAAGCTGAGACCACAATTCAGAACTCAGATCACGCCGCTAAAGGATGGAGTCTACGAGGTGAGGCCTGTCGGCGGGTCCTCTGCCGCCGTTACCTATTGGTGCGGAATCGGGGACTATGCGATCCGCACACTGGGTGTTTCAAACTCTCAGCGCATTTATGTCTCAAAGCCTTATGAAAAGGGTATTCGCACGGTCCAGTTTTCGCTTACACCACCGCCCGGTGCGGATACCAATCCGGGATATTCGCTGACGGTCAACAGGGTGGGCGAGAACCTGTCTGCAGCCTCGGCGCAAAATTACTGCTTCGATAATTTCATCGGTATGGATTACTAGGCGCTATACCCATTTGGCCAGAGGCGGAAGGCTCATCAACACGGCATCCGGATCGTGTCCGGTTTCAAGGCCGAATTTGGTGCCCCGGTCGTAGACCAAATTGTATTCGGCATAAAGACCGCGGTGGATAAGCTGCGTGTTCTTGTCAGAGTCATAAAAACTCTGAACCCGCCGCTTTTCCACTAGTGGCAGGAAAGCAGGCAGGAAGGCGCGACCGATATCCTGGGTCAGGGCGAAATCCGCCTGCCAGTCACCGGTGCAATAGTCATCCATGAAGATGCCACCGACACCGCGCGCGCGCTTACGATGAGGGATGTAGAAATACTCATCTGCCCAGTCCTTGAGGCGAGGGTAATGGCCTATGCCATGCGGGTCTAAGTGGGCTTTTTGAGTTGTATGGAAATGAGTGGTGTCACCGTCATATTCGATGCAGGGGTTTAAATCTGATCCGCCCCCGAACCACCAGGCATGAGGTGTCCAGAACATCCGTGTGTTCATGTGAACGGCGGGGACATGCGGGTTCTGCATATGCGCGACAAGGCTGATGCCCGAAGCCCAAAAGCGCGGATCATCCTTCATTCCCGGAATGCCCTTGCGCGCGGCCATCGCGTGCTGCGCGCGCTCACCCAATGTTCCGAAGACGGTCGAAACATTGACGCCCACTTTCTCGAACACGCGCCCGCCGCGCATCACCGACATCAACCCACCGCCTGCGTCGGAACCGTCGTCGGACTGGCGTTTGGTTTCCTTGACCTCGAACCTGCCCGGTTCGGCATCCGAGAAGGGGCCGGAGGAATGACTATCTTCCAGCGCCTCGAACGCTGTGACAATTTCATCTCGCAACTGGCGGAACCAGGTGGAAGCGGTGGTTTTTTCGGTATCAAACATTTGGTTCAGTGGGCCGGGGCTGCGACCGGGTCCAGCAAGGTACGACCGCCGTCGATGGTCAGAATCTGCCCGGTCATGAACCCGGCTGCGTCCGACGCGAGGAATTGAGCGGTTTCGGACAGTTCGTTCGGAGCCGCAATTCGGGCAAGTGGGGTGTGCTTTTCTATATCGTCGCGGAAGTCGCGGTTTTCCCTGAGGGTGGACTGTAGCGAGGCACTCATCACCGACCCAAGCGCGATCGAATTCACGCGGATGCGGTTGGGTGCCAGCGCTACGGCCAGCGAGCGGGTCATCTGATCCAGTGCGGCAGTCGATACAGAATAGGCCATCAGATCGGGATGGGTCCGACGTGCCGCAATCGAGGATAGGTTGATGATCGAGCCCGCGGGGTTTTCATCATCGCCATCGGCCTGTTTGATGAACCTTTTGGAAACCAGCTGGCTGAGCCGCAGCGCGGGCATCAGGTTCTGGTTCAGAAGTGTACGCACCGAGTCATCATCGCTGTCCAACGGATCAGATGAAATCACCTGCCGTGCGCCATTGACCAGAATATCGACCTGATCGAACGCATCCAGCGTGGCCGAGAGCAGGTTGGCAATGGTCAGTTTCTCACGCAGGTCGCCCGCGAAATAGCGGATGTTGCTGTCATCAGCCTGTTCGCCCAGCTCTTCCGTTAGGCGTTTTTCATCCATGTCTGCAAACATGACATTGGCACCCGCATCCGCGAAGTGACGCCCGATGGCCAGACCGATGCCATTGGCGCCGCCGGTGACGATTGCGGTCTTGCCCGCGATGGAAAAGGACATGCGAATCCTCCTGAGTTCTGGCGCAGGTTAGCGACCCTTAGGCCCGAGGGCGAGAGGCGTGAAAAACCTTGAACCTGTTGTCTCCGGCCACTTCCTTGACCTGAGCGAATGCCGCGCTGAGCGTGGCCTCGTAGGGCAGGTGGCGATTGGCGACCATCCAAAGGTCGCCACTACGTTTTAGATTACGGGCGGCGCTGGCGATAAAGCCTTGTCCCAAGGTCGGGTCTGCGTTGCGCGAGGTGTGAAAGGGTGGGTTCATGACGATTGCGTCCAGCGGTTCGGGCGCGCTCCAGCTGGTGGCGTCGGCCCAGTGAAACTGAGCGCGGGAATCGTCGACATTGGCGCGCGCGCAATTCAACGCGGTATGATCCGCCTCGACAATATGCAGGCTGCGCAAAGCCTCATTACGAATGAGATCGGCCGACAGGTATCCCCAGCCCGCTCCCAGATCCGCCACGTCACCACCTGGTTTCTTCGATAGCGATTTCAGCAATAGGGCCGAGGCTGGGTCGATCCCGTCAGCAGAAAACACGCCCGGAGCGGTCCGGTAGCCTTCGACCATTTGTGCGTCAGGTGCGGCCCAGTCAGCAAAGGCGGATGCATCGGATTGAAACCAGAAGATCTTACCATGCGCTTTTGAGATTGGTCCCTCAACCGGGACCCGCTTGCGGATGTCTTTCAGCAGGCTGTCGACGCCGTCGGTTTTGGCCCCGTCTACCACGACAACTCCGTTGGCGCGGGTGCAGGCCTGAAAGACCAATGCCCGGGCCAGCGCTTTGGCGCGAGGCAAAAAGACGATGACGTCCTGACAGGGGGCGTGGGCTTCCGGAGTTACGGTAAAGCCCAGCGTGTCAAAGTGGTCGTGGAATGGTTTGAAAGGCTGCACCATTTCTGAACTGCGCGGCAGCAGCGACAGGTCCTGATCCGGTGTGGGTGCAAGCACAGACACCGGCTGCGAAAGGTTCAGCCCGCTGTTCAGGGCAAGATCGAGGCGAGGCGACATGGGCAATTCCGAATTGCGGTCAGGCGCAGTAGGGGTGTGGAGAGATCACTCTTCACGTTCCATTGTGCATTGCAGCGGGTGCTGATGCCTTCGGGCGAAATCCATGACCTGACCTACTTTGGTCTCGGCAATCTCATGGCTGAAGACACCTACAACCGCGACACCTTTCTTGTGCACGGTCAACATGATCTCGAACGCCTGTGCGTGGGTCATGCTGAAGAATCGTTCAAGAACGTGCACGACGAATTCCATCGGGGTGTAGTCGTCATTCAACAACAGCACCTTGTATAGCGGCGGGCGCTTGGTTTTCGGACGCGTCTGAACAAGGATCGACGTCTCGTCGTCCTCGTCCGGTTTGTCAGACATCATCCATTGGTCTTCGAACATTGCTTGAGAGAATCCGATTCATGTTTCGGTTTGTTTCACGGCTTATATAACGTCACGGTGCCCAGAGAAAAGAGCAACGATACGGATTCGCGATGCAGGACAAGCTGACGACAATCGGGTTCGATGCCGACGATACGCTGTGGCATAACGAGCGTTTCTTCAAGCTGACGCAGGAGTACTTTGCCGATCTGCTGGCCGATCATGCCGAACGTGATCAGCTGATGGATCGATTGCTGGAGGCTGAAAAGCGGAACATTCGGCATTATGGATACGGTATCAAAGGCTTTACGTTGTCGATGATCGAGACTGCCATCGAGGTGACTGATGACCACGTCCCGGCGCGCGTTATCCGACAGCTTATTGAAGCGGGGCAAGAGATGCTGGCCCATCCGATCGAGCTTCTTCCTCATGCGCGCGAGGCTATCGAAGCAGTATCTGAGACGCATAAGGTTCTGCTGATCACCAAGGGCGATCTGATCGATCAGGAACGCAAGCTGGCGCAGTCAGGCTTGGGGAAGCTGTTCGACGACGTTGAGATCGTGTCAGAGAAAACAGCGGCGACCTATGAGGCAATCTTTGCTCAGCATGGTGACGGGCCGGGGGCTTCGATGATGGTCGGGAACTCGATGCGGTCCGATGTGGTGGCGCCAATCGAAGCGGGGTGCTGGGGCGTGCACGTGCCCCACGGGCTGGTATGGGAGATAGAGCACGCGGTAACTCCGATCACTAGCCCGCGATACCGCGAATTGCGTGATCTGGGGGATTTGGCGTCTCTGGTGGCCCGGATTTCCTGACCTGTTGCCGTTTCACATCAGTTTTGAAAAATTCGAAGGCGCAGCTTGCCTGAATTTGGGCGCATTCGCCGTTATGGTGTCTGCGTCGGCGGTACCTACCATATGTAGCGTGATTTTAATTGGAGGTGTGATCTTCCCTCACGCAGCTTTCAGTTTCTTTAAGCCCGTCTCTGTGTTAGCCTGAACGATATCAAAATAATAATTGCTGACCGGGAAAACCCGGCGGCGCGAGGCAGACAGAGGCAAAGATCGTGCAGATTCGGCGGACAGTTCCGGCCCGAATGGGCTTATTCCTTATAGCATTTCTGTGGCTGCTTTCTTTTGCGCCACTTCAGGGCATGGCTGCCCCCTACGCGGCCATGGTCATCGACGCACGCACCGGAGAGGTGCTGCATTCCCGCAATGCCGACACAAGGCTGCACCCGGCATCGCTGACCAAGATGATGACGCTTTACATAGCGTTTGAAGCGGTTCGGAATGGTGAGATCACACTGGACACTCCGGTTCGTATCACCAAAGCAGCGGCGGCTGAACCGCCGTCCAAGCTGGGCCTTCGTTCCGGGCAGACAATCGCTTTCCGCTATCTGATTCGCGCGGCTGCTGTGAAATCAGCCAACGATGCAGCAACTGCCATTGGCATCACGCTCAGCGGATCCGAGGCAGCATTTGCCCGCCGCATGACCCGTACCGCCAAGGCGATGGGAATGAGCCGGACAACTTTCAAGAATGCGCATGGCCTGACCGAGTCCGGGCATCTGTCGACCGCACGGGACATGACCACATTGGGTCGTCACCTGCTTTATGATTTTCCGCAGTACTATAATCTGTTTTCACGCCAATCGACCCATGCCGGGATCAAGACCGTTCCGAATACCAACCGCCGCCTGTTGGCCGCGTATAAAGGGGCCGACGGGATCAAGACGGGCTATACTCGTGCGGCAGGGTTCAATCTGGTCGCCTCGGCCAAGCGCAAGGATGAACGTATCATCGCCACTGTTTTTGGCGGTAAATCCGGTGCGTCGCGCAACGCGCGCGTGGCCGAGTTGCTGGATATGGGCTTCCGCCGCGCCCCCTCGCGTGCACCTATTCGTAAACCCGCCCGTCCATCCTATGCCGGAAACGCAGGCCTGGGTGCAGTACAGGTCGCTCAGGTTGGGGCGCCCAAGAAAAGCCTGCGCCCGGTGCTGCGTCCGATTGCGGGTACATCAGTTCAGCTGGCCGGCTCTGTCGCCGAGACCGCAGAGAAGAACGGTGCGCGAATTCAGGATGGAATTGCCGCGGCCATCGCTGCAGCCGATATTTCGCCAGCAGGCAGTTCGACAAGCCCCAAAGCGCGGCCTGAAGGTGTGGTTCTGGCCTCGGCTGAACCTGCCAAACGGCCAGAGCCGGAGCAGGAGGTTGTTACCCGATTGTCGACCTCGGGCGGGCATCTTTGGGGCGTCAACGTGGGCCGCTACACCACTCGATATGAGGCAGAGAAGGTTTTGCTAAAAACTGCCCTGTCGGAAATGACTACATTGGAAGGCACGCTGCGCAAGGTAAACCAAAGCTCGCGCGGCTTTGACGCGACATTTCAGGGCATGACCCGCGAACAAGCCGACTTGGCTTGCCGCCGGTTGCAGGCGCGAAATGTCACTTGTTTCATGATCGGGCCGTCATAAGACTCGACATATTCTCTCCTGGATGGGTCTGGGCTGCGATCTGATCGCAGCCCTTTTTTTACCAGATCAATCGAAGACGTGCCCGTGCTCGTATTGTTCGTCCTGCCCGGCGGCGGCGGTCAGGGCGGCAACGTTATCCTTGGTGAAGAAGCCATCATATTTATGGCATCGCTCAATGTATTCGGTGATCAGCAACGTGTTCTTCGAGTGTTTCGAGAAGATCTGTTTCAGATTCGGGTCGTCCTTGCACTCACCCACCACATGGGCCAGAAACGGAACACCTTTGTCCTTGAGCGTATTGACCACGAAGTCGACGTTCTTCTCTCCTGCACTATGATCGCCATCCTGAATCTCGACCGCCATGTGATGTAGGCGCCGCCCGAAATTGCGCACGAAATCCTCGGTCGGCATGGGCAATTTGGCGAAAGAGTTCACGAAAGATGGCGTGTTGTTCGCGGTAAAGACCTTGGCAGGCGACTTCTTGTCATCATCCACGTTGGGGTTGCGATTTACATTGGTCGACGAATTCATGTCGAAGATGTTGTAGGCACCCCAGAAGTAATAAGGGACCATAGTTAGGAATTCGAGGATCGCGTCCTCACGCTCCCCGGCCAGAATGCGTGTCGCCAGATGATCGATCCCCAGCATCAGGGGTGAGATATTGCTTTCGGTCCCAAAAGCGGCTGCCTGATCCAGCTTGGCCTGTTCCGCATCACTCAACAGCACACGATCACCCAGTCCCAGACTGTCGGTGTCGTTGAAATCCAGCGTGGAGTAGCCCACGCGGTTGCAGGTGAAATCCGACGGCGTTGTGAAACGGTATCCTTCCAGCGTGTAGAACGGGTTTTCGGTGTCCCCAGAATATTCGAAGCGAATATTCTGATCCTCCAACGTTCCGGTCAGCGCATTGAGGTCGGTGGCGCCATAGATCTCACCAACATATCGGGTCTGCGGCTTGCCGCGCGCCAGCGGGTACATGCGGTTGATGCGGGGAATGAAATCCTCAAACGCCGGGCTGAGCGGAGCCATCAGGATCAGCGCGGGGTAGTCGGCATGTGAATGCATCACCGAGAACTTGTGTGTCTGGCCGAGATAGCTGGCGGTGTGGCGATAGGGCGTCATCACATAAAGCTCGACCAGCGTGTCGAACAGTGCGTCGGGTTCGACTTGGATGACGATTGCCCGCATTGCGCCGACCTGATCAGCGGTTCCCGAACTTATGCGGCGCTCGTAGATCCTTGGCAGGTATTCGGCGAAGAAGTCTGAATTCTTCTTGTCGCCCCGGGGCTCATAGGACATCAGGTCGAAAGACATTGGTTCATCTCCTTGCGAAGTGTTGCTTGGAATTGTGACATTCAGAACATGCACTTGTGGTCATGCTAGGCGTTGCGGCCTGCGCGGGCAACAGTCTGGAGATGAGGCGCAAAAGTTACGGTGATGTGACTAGCGGATGAATTTTGTCACCTCGACACCACCATCGATCAAATTCTGACGCACGGACCGTGCGATCTGAACTGCCGTCGGGCCATCGCCATGCAAGCAGATCGTGTCGATTGACGTCTCAAGCCGTTTACCGGATTCGGTGATGATCGCGCCTTCGCGGACCATGTTGAGGATACGTGGGCCTGCAATTTCGGGGTCGTGAATCACGGCTCCCGGCAGCGAACGATCGACCAGCGTACCATCGTCATTGTAAGCCCGGTCAGCGAAAACTTCGCCGACCCATTTGCACTCAAGTTCGCGCACGGCGTCTTCCTGTTTGGTAACCGTCAGGACCATGATGATGATATCCGGGTCCACATCCAGCGCGCCCTGATAGCAGGCACGCGCCATGTCGATATCGACTGAACACATATTGGCCAGTGCACCGTGCAGTTTCAGATGCCGTACATCGGCACCTACGGCCTTGGCCATACCTATGGCAGCGCCCAGCTGGTAGCGAACCAAGTTTCGCAGGGACACTTGGGGCACTTTCATGTTGCGGCGACCAAAGCCCTGCAGATCGGGGAATCCGGGATGCGCGCCGATGCCCACGCCGTTCTCGGCTGCCAATGCCATCGTTTTGGCCATTACATCCGGGTCACCCGCGTGAAAGCCACAGGCGATATTGGCCGAGGTGATGATCTTAAGCAGGGCGTCATCATCACCCATGTTCCAGGGGCCAAAGCTTTCGCCCATATCGGCATTCAGATCGACGTGGGGCATCGGCAAACTCCTTAGTCAGTGGCGGAGATCATTCCGCTGATCAATTGGTAGGACAACAGGTCGGGTATGTCATGTGGATCGCGGACCAAGGGTTCTACGCGACCGGGCAGGCGTGCAAGGTCGGCCTCGTACGCCGATTGTAATGCGACGGCCTGTTCCAACGTCACGAATTCAAACCGTACCCGAGCGCCCGCAGGCGTCTGCGCAGCACGAGGCATGTCGCAGGGCAGAACGGTCGCGATGCGAGGATATCCGCCGGTCGTCTGGCATTCGGGTAGCAGAATAAAGGGGTTCCCGGAGCCGGTCATCTGGATGTCGCCGGGGGTGATCACCTCAGACAGGATGTTCAACTGACCCTTGGCCGCGAAGCCTTCACCCTCGCTGTCCAGTTGCATCCCCATCCGATTGGCGCGTGTACCACGTCGGAAATCCGTTTGGGTAAATCGCGCAAGTGTTTCATCGTCAAACAGTGAGGTTTGAAAGCTGGCCACCACGCGTAGCACCCCACCGGAGTACCGATCGTCCGTGCTCAGCTTCATCCCAATCCGGCCGGTTCCGGTCGCAGGCAGCAGATCACCTGCCTGAACAGCCTTACCAATTCTGGCGGTCAGATGTGCTGATCGTGATCCCAGAAACACCTCGGCATCAATGCCGCCGCCCAGATGCAAATATCCGTAGCTTCCCTCCTGGACAGAACCGATCGTCAGTCGCTGCCCCGGCTCTACCCAATGTGAGGCATTCCAGGCAATCGGGCTGCCATCAATACTGGCCTGCATCGGAGCACCGGTCAGGGCGATAGCCGTTGGAGCCGTTGCTTCGAACTCGCCTCCCATGCCCGCCAGTTCCAAAGCAGCACAGGTGGAGTTTTGACCCAGCAGTGCCGCGCCTTCATGCAATGCTAGCATATCGGCGGCGCCAGAACGGGAAAGACCCTGGTCCAGATAGCCCGTGCGACCATGATCCTGAATTGTACAGGCGGGTGCGATACGATGGATTGCCAGGGTCATGCTGGGATCTCCGCGCAGGTCGCGCCACCACTGCCATCAGTGCAGGTTGCACGGATATCGTCCAGCTCTTCGCGCAAGACGGGCACGAATTGCATTTCGTCACCGGGGTTGAGTGCAAAGCTTTGCGCCACTTCAGGTCTGAAGCAGCGAAATGCGGTTTGCCCCACATGTCGCCAGCCTGTTGGCGTCGGCCCCGAGAACAGCACAAACTGAGATATCGCCAGTACAAGCGCACCTTCGGGGACCATTGGTGTTAGTTCTTTCAGGCGCGGAATGTTAAATTCGGGTCCAAGCGGACCGAGATAAGGCTGCCCCGGCGCGAACCCGATGGTCAAAACCCGGACCCGAGCCTGACCAAGCCTCTCGATTGCTTCTTCTGCCGAGAGTCCTGCTGCCGCAGCCGCCTCATCCAGCTGCGGCGCGAGATCGGTGCCGTAAACAGTTGGTACCTGCAGCAATCGCCGACCGGGGGGTAAAGCGGCGTTGTACCAATCCCGCTGTTTCAACACCCGCTGAATCTGATCTTCGATGTCTGCATGCGGAAGATGCGTGGGGTCGAAACGTACATAGGTAGATGCCAAAGAGGCCGAGGTCTCCACAATACCGTCCAGTTCCAGTCGTTCTATCGCGCTGCGAAACGCCAGTGCAGCCCGGTTGGAGGGTTCCGTTATGGTATCGGCAAAGGTTACCAGCAGGCCGTCATAACCAACGGTGCGCATCAGAGGATAATTGGTAACTTGATTCATATGCGGTCTGTAGGATCATCTGCTTTACGCTGCGACCTGACCGCATCCGGGTGAAATGCGCAAGGCCCTGATGGTTTTGGTGCTCGAAACACAATTTTTGCGGAAAAAATGAATCATGCCGGTGCCACCGAGTCGGATGAGTCTTGTAGTCAGGTAAGGCGTACTCACTATATATTGGGCTCGTGCGGACACTCATCGAATCCCGTGTAAGAGATTTTAGGTCGAGTATGGCTGGATTTAGTGAATCATGTTCGCTGAGGGTATTCGTAAACTGTTGAATATAAATGGTTTTACGGGAGAATTCAAAAAAAACTCATTAAGGGCTTTTTTTCTCTTGCGCCTTGTTGGGGTAAGGCATAGAACGCCCTTCACCGGCGCTGCTGAGGCGGTTGCTGGGACGCTGGAGACGGCGGAGACGGGCCGGAGAGACGGTTGGACGCTCGGGAGAGACCGGGGGCATCTGCGGTTGAGTTTTAGGCGGGCGCGCTGAGTGATTGG
>JBFOLN010000019.1:0-4098 GCA_040829945.1 Ruegeria sp. | reverse complement strand
GACGGCAGTAATAATCGCTGATTGGGCAGCGCAGCAGAGGCATCCGGTGACCGGCTTTGGCAATACCAGGGATATCTTCGGTCAGGAAATACTGATGCTCCATCGAGGCGACGGGATGGTGAACCCCCATCATCGCGCCCACTTCGTTCACTCGGTAGCCACAGGCATTGACGACGATATCACAATCGATGTCGCCATGTTCCGTATGCACGGTCCAAGTGTCATCCTTGTGTTGGGTCAGCGCGGTGACCGGCGTATTGCGATAGACCTCGGCGCCAGCTTTGCGAGCGTGATAGGCCAGCGCCTGACACAGCTGGGCCGGGTCGATGTCTCCGTCCAGAGGGTCCCACAATCCACCCAACAAGTTAGTGGTTGAGATCAAGGGGTGCCGGCGGGCGCATTCCTCGGCGTCGATTACCTCAAAATCCACCCCCATCCCACGCGCCATCGAGGCGAAGTGGCGGTAACCCTGCATCTGCGCCTCGGCATTGGCCAGTCGGATACCGCCATCTGCATGATGGTAGTTGATCGGATATTCGGGGTTTTCGGAGAGTTCCTTGTACAGATTGATCGAATGCGTCTTCAGCCCGACCATGGTCTGGTTCATACCGAAATTCGTCACCTGCGCCGCCGAGTGCCATGTGGTACCGCTGGTCAGCTCGTTCCGCTCGACCAGAACCACGTCGCTCCAGCCTTCCTGCGTTAGGTGGTAGAGCGTCGAGCATCCGGCAATGCCGCCGCCGATGACAACAACTTTGGTACGGGATTTCATGACGGGTGAGCCTCCGGAGTTCGCTTGCCCTGCATACGAAGTCCGTTTTTCACCATGTGCAATTGAAGAGTGATATATTGAGACGTTATCGAAATTAGAAATCTATTTTTTCGAAATAAAAGAGATGATCTTGCGCCACAAGCAACAATTCCTCTTGCTTGATGTCACAAACCCACTGTTTCAAAGGACTGGGAATGGCTGGACAGCGTAGCAAGCGAGGTGGGCGCGAAGGGCGTCTGGCACAAAGGGCCGCCAAGACTGCGTTTGATCCATGCCCGCCCGGTCAGATCGGCGGGATGTATAAGCCGCTCAGCGAAGCCGACCTGCGCCGCATCTATGACACTGCCCTTGACTTGCTTGAGAAGCTGGGTATCGGAGAGGTGCCGGCCAGACTGCGTAACGATCTGTTGGCCGTGGGTGCCGTGGACAACGGTAAAGGACGGGTTCTTTTCCCGCCCGAGCTTGTCGAAGAGGCGATTGATCAAGCCGCGAAGACCTTCACCTTACATGGCCGCGATCCTAAGCGGTCGATCGAGGTTGGTGGCAACAAAGTGTATTTCGGAACCGGTGGCGCTGCGGTGCAGACGCTTGACATGGAAAGCGCGCTCTATCGGCCGTCGACCCTGAAGGACCTGCATGACTTTACGCGGCTACAGGACACGCTGGCCAATATCAGCTGGTTCACACGTTGCTGCGTGGCGACCGATGTGCCGGACAATTTCGATCTGGATGTGAACACCGTTTTCGCGCTGCTAAAGAACACCACCAAACCGACGGCGACGTCGTTCACGCTGGCCAAATACGTCGCTCCGATAGTCGAGATGCTGGACATCGCCGCAGGAGGACCCGGAGAATTTGCCAAACGCCCGTTCATGAAGGCGCATATCAGCCCGATGATATCGCCCATGCGCTATGGCGAAGATGCGGTGGATGTCACTTACGCATGCATCAAACATAACATTCCGATCTCGTGCATCACGGCGGCGCAGGCCGGAGCAACGGCGCCTGCGACCTTGGCGGGGTTTCTGGCGCAATCTCTGGCGGAAACCTTGGCAGCCCTATTGATGGTCCACGCAATCCAGCCCGGGTTTCCAATGGTTTTTTCGAACTGGCCTTTGGTCATCGACCTGCGCACCGGGGCATTTTCCGGTGGTAGCGGAGAGACCGCGGTGTTGAATGCCGCGTCGGCGCAGCTGTCCAATTGGCTTGGTTTGCCGTCTGGCGTGGCCTGTTCGATGACCGACGCCAAAGCAATAGATGCGCAATATGGGATGGAGAAAGGAATAACCTCCATGGCAGCGGCCTTGGCGGGAGGGAACCTGATCTACGAAAGCTCGGGCATGACTGCATCGTTGTTGGGGGCCAGTTTCGAGGCTTTCGTGCTGGATGATGAGATGCACTCCAACACCTATCGCGCCTTGCGCGGGGTCGAGGTGACGGACGAGAACCTCGGGTTCGATGCGATTTGTGATGCCGTTCTGGGTGATGGGCACTTCTTGGGTGGCCAGCACACTCATGCTGCGATGGAACGGGATTACTTCTACCCCACACTTGCTGACCGAGCAGAGCCGCGCACATGGGCTGAAAATGGTGCGCAAGATGCATGGGGCAGGGCAAGGGCTCGCGCGGGTGAGATTCTTCGCGATCACAACCCCTCATACCTCACGCCTGAGCAGGAGGAGGCCATCCAGTCTCGGTTCAATATTCTGATCTGATCATTCCACCAGTTTGAAGCTATCCGCCAGCCACGGAGTTTTCTCATATTGCGCAGTCAAAGCATGATCTCGGATCAGTGCGCGCAGCTTGCCATCTATCAGGTCCAACACGGACCGCGAACAATCAGGTGTAGAGACAATCGCAAGCGTGCGGGCAAAGCTCTTGCCTGGAAACTTGTGCATGCTGAGATTTGAGTGAAACCTTTTGGCACGCGAGAACAGCAAAGGGGTGGTGATTGTCCAGCCCGCGCCTGCGGCGACCATAGCCATCAAAGTCTGGTTGTTGCTGCATTCGAAATTGGACTGGGGTGAAAGGCCCAGCCGCCGCATTTGGGACTCGATCTGCCTGGCGATGATCAAATTGCTGGAAAACCGCAAGAACGGCAGTTTGGTGCGCCCTTCGACAATTTCGGAAAGGGATTTCTCGCTGAACCGAGGGAGGACCACCACAAACGGGTCTCGTAACAACGGGCGATCCTGCAGGTCCCGTAGCCGTTCCTGTGGGGTGGTCGTGATCCCAAGATCAAGATGCCGGTTGCGCAGCATCTCGACAATCGCATGGCTGGAGTCGGTGTGATACATGAAGTCACAAGTCGGCATGTGGCCCGAAAGAAAGACGGCGAGTTCTGGGATGATATCGCTGTCGAAATCCTCGATCGTGCCAATCCTAAGGTAACTCGCCTCGGCAATATTTCCGGCAGATGCTTCGGCCTTGGCCTTGCGGATGGCATAGAGCGCGTCACTGATATTGCGCAGAAAGACCTGCCCTTTTGGCGTCAGAACCATCGGCCTGCGCGCGTGGTTGAACAGCTCGACCCCAAGGTGGTCTTCGAGGTTGCGCAAGTGATGCGAGACGGTGCTGATGGTCAGGCCGGTCTCTTCAGCTGCGGCCTGAAGCGATCCTTTCTGGGCGCAGATCTGAAACAACTCCAAGCCTTTTAGGTTCAGGTCCTTGGTGGCGGAATGGCGGGACATGTTTCCTCGGCGCGAACTAGGCGTGAATTAGCTACAATGATTTGAAATTATTGTTGGTAAATTATCAAATCAACGAAAAGCCGCACCTGCCGACCGGAACGCCACAATCTTCTCGTGTTGCAGATGACACAACAGCGTGAAGATGCGGTATTCCTTTTTTCTTTCGCCCTATCGTTCTTTATTCGTACCCAAGCAAAACGGCACGATCCTGCGGATGTCGTGCAAATAGGTAGTGAGGCAACTCAGGTTGGAAAACGGCCTTCTCTTTTCGATTCTGCCCGATGCCACGGCATGTGAAAGCTGCGTCTCCGTACCAATTGTCCGCAGCCCGGAGGCCAACCATGCTTGATGCTCGCATCCGCCCTCTGATCGATCCGCCGCTGAACGCGATTGGGCGGGGGTTGGCGGCGCGTGGTGTCTCGGCTGATCTTGTGACTCTGACGGGTCTGGGCTTCGGCCTCTTGGCAGCTGGGGCGATCGTGCTGGGTCTGCAGGTTCTGGCCGTCCTGTTCATCCTGTTGTCGCGTCTGGCGGATGGTCTGGATGGGGCAATCGCGCGCGCTGGGCGAAAGACCGACTTTGGCGGCTACCTCGATATCACCTGTGACTTTCTGTTCTACGGCGCGATTCCCATGG
>JBFOLN010000018.1:0-2901 GCA_040829945.1 Ruegeria sp. | reverse complement strand
GACCGCATCGTTGTTGGGGGCCAGTTTTGAGGCTTTCGTGCTGGATGATGAGATGCACTCCAACACCTATCGCGCCTTGCGCGGGGTCGAGGTGACGGATGAGAACCTCGGGTTCGATGCGATTTGTGATGCCGTTCTGGGGGATGGTCACTTCTTGGGGGGGCAGCACACTCATGTGGCGATGGAGCGGGATTACTTCTACCCCACTCTTGCTGATCGAGCCGAGCCGCGCACATGGGCCGAAAATGGCGCGCAAGATGCATGGGGTAGGGCAAGGGCCCGCGCGGATGAGATTCTTCGCGACCACAAGCCTTCTTACCTGACGCCCGAACAGGAGGAGGCTATCCGGTCTCGGTTCAATATTCTGATCTGATCATTCCACCAGTTTGAAGCTATCCGCCAGCCACGGAGTTTTCTCATATTGCGCAGTCAAAGCGTGATCTCGGATCAGCGCGCGCAGCTTGCCATCTATCAGGTCCAACACGGACCGCGAACAATCGGGTGTAGAGACAATCGCAAGCGTGCGAGCAAAGCTTTTGCCCGGAAATTTGTGCATGCTAAGATTTGGGTGAAACCTTTTGGCACGCGAGAACAGCAAAGGGGTGGTGATGGTCCAGCCCGCACCTGCGGCGACCATAGCCATCAAAGTCTGGTTGTTGCTGCATTCGAAATTGGACTGCGGTGAAAGCCCCAGCCGCCGCATTTGGGACTCGATCTGCCGGGCGATGATCAGATTGCCGGAAAACCGCAAGAACGGAAGTTTGGTGCGCCCTTCGACAACGTCGGAAAGGGATTGCTCGCTGAACCGAGGGAGGACCACCACAAACGGGTCTCGTAACAACGGGCGATCCTGCAGGTCCCGCAGCCGTTCCTCTGGGGTGGTCGTGATCCCTAGATCAAGATGCCGGTTGCGCAGCATCTCGACAATCGCGTGGCTGGAATCGGTATGGTACATGAAATCACAGGTCGGCATATGGCCCGAAAGAAAGACGGCGAGCTCTGGGATAATATCGCTGTCGAAATCTTCGATCGTGCCGATCCTGAGGTAACTCGCCTCGGCTATATTTCCGGCAGATGCTTCGGCCTTGGCCTTGCGGATGGCATAGAGCGCGTCGCTGATATTGCGCAGAAAGACCTGCCCTTTTGGCGTCAGTACCATCGGCCTTCGCGCGTGATTGAACAGCTCCACCCCAAGGTGGTCTTCGAGATTGCGCAAGTGATGCGAGACGGTGCTGATGGTCAGGCCAGTTTCCTCGGCTGCGGCCTGAAGCGATCCTTTCTGGGCGCAGATCTGAAACAACTCCAAGCCTTTAAGGTTCAGGTCTTTGGAGGCTGAATGGCGGGGCATGTTTCCTCGGCGCGAACTCGGCGTGAATTAGCTACAATGATTTGAAATTATTGTTGGCAAATAATCAAATCAACGAAAAGCCGCACCTACTAACCGGAACGCCACAATCTTCTCGTGTTGCAGATGACACAACAGCGTGAAGATGCGGTATTCCTTTTTTCTTTCACCGCTTCGTTCTTTAAGCGTACCCAAGTAAAATGGCACGATCCTGCGGATGTCGTGCAAACAGGTAGTGAGGCAACTCAGGTTGGAAAACGGCCTTCTCTTTTCAATTCTACCCAATGCCACGGCATGTAAAAATTGCATCTCCGTGCCAATTGTCTGCAGCCACGAGGCCAACCATGCTTGATGCCCGCATCCGCCCTCTGATCGATCCGCCGCTGAACGCGATTGGGCGGGGGTTGGCGGCGCGTGGTGTCTCGGCTGACCTTGTGACTCTGGCGGGGCTGGGCTTCGGCCTGTTTGCAGCTGGGGCGATTGTTCTGGGTCTGCAGGTTCTGGCGGTGCTGTTCATCCTCTTGTCGCGTCTGGCGGATGGGTTGGATGGGGCAATCGCGCGCGCTGGGCGCAAGACCGACTTTGGCGGCTATCTCGATATCACCTGTGACTTTCTGTTCTACGGCGCGATCCCCATGGCGTTTGTCTGGGCGGACCCGTCGGCAAATGCCATGGCCGGGGCATGGCTGCTGGTCAGCTTCTACTTTAACGGCGCGACCTTTCTGGGCTATGCGATCCTGGCCGAAAAACGCGGGTTGGAGTCGCAGAAACACGGTGCAAAGTCGCTCTACTTCACTGGTGGTCTTCTGGAAGGCACTGAAACCATTGCCTTCTTCATCGCAATTTGCCTGCTGCCCAACTGGTTCGGCCCGATGGCATGGGCGTTTGGCGCGGTTTGCTTTGTCACCGCCATTTCGCGCATCCTGTTGGCACGGCAGGTCTTCACTCACTCGGAATAAACGCAAGGAAAACCCATGAAACATCTATTTGCTGCCCTCTGCGCGGCGCTGGCCGGAACAGCATGGGCTGAACCTGATCCCGCAAACTGGCAGGACGTTCTGGATGAGGCCAATGGCCAGACCGTCTATTGGAACGCATGGGGTGGTTCGACCACGATCAATGACTTCATCGAATGGGTCGGAACCCGCGTCGAAGAGGAACATGGCGTTAAGCTTGAGCATGTGAAACTCACCGATACCGCTGACGCGGTAAGCCGGGTGATTGCCGAGAAGTCTGCGGGTCAGGACAAAGATGGAGCAATTGATCTGATCTGGATCAACGGTGCCAATTTCAGTGCCATGAAAGAGGCAGATCTTTTGTTCGGCCCCTTTGCTGAGGCTCTGCCCAACTGGCGGTTCGTGGATGTGGACGGCAAGACTGTCACCACAGATTTCACCGTCCCGACCGAAGGGTATGAAAGCCCTTGGGCCATGGCGCAGGTCGTGTTCATCTATGATAGCGAGGTACTGCCTGAGCCTCCCAAATCCGCCGAGGCAATTCGCGAATGGGCGGCTGCGAACCCGGGTCGGTTCACGTTTCCTCAGCCCCCTGATTTT
>JBFOLN010000017.1:0-2983 GCA_040829945.1 Ruegeria sp. | reverse complement strand
GCCGTGTTCGAACCTTCGCCTGATGACGCGTTCGCCATAGAAGCCGTCGCCAGAAAACAGGCGGTAAAAACAAAGCTGGTACTGGTCCGTAACACTGAGAGCATGGGATGGCCTTGGTTCTTCAATAACTTATGCGATGTCTGCCGGAGCTATATTTATATATGGTTTTCAGCCATTGGGCTTGTCTATTCACAAATACCTTACCTTTTTTCTTCTCTTGCATCCTGATGCGCGTTTGCATCTACCCGATGCCGAAAACACTCAGTTGCTCAATAAAATGACTCATTTGCATCACCTGCGCAAAAAACTGCCGAAAATTCCCCCTGACAAAGGTGCATTCCAAAGACTTCTTGGCCGACGATTCCAACTGTGTCATACATTCGCCATCTGGGATGGGAAAATATTAATACAGCGCGCGTAACATCGTGCGCAGGCAGGAACAGTACGGGACGAAACAAAAATGACCAAGAGCAGTACTTCGGGTATTACCCGTCGTGCCCTTCTGGGCGCATTCGCGGCAACGGCCGTGGCGGCAGCACCGACCTATTCCAACGCAGCAGGTTTTCTTCGTGGTGGTGGCGATATTCGCCGCATCCGCATGTATTCCGGTCGCACGGGTGAGCGGATTGATATGGTTTACTGGGTTGACGGCAAATACATCAAAGACGCCGTTAAAGAAGTGAACCACTTCATGCGCGATTGGCGCACCGATCAGTCGAAAGCGATGGATTTGCGCACAATCGACATCATGGCGGCGTCTCACAACCTTCTGGACGCCGACGAGCCCTATATGCTCCTCTCGGGGTATCGCTCGCCACAAACCAACGCCATGTTGCGGTCCAAATCGCGCCGGGTGGCGCGGAACTCGCTGCATATGCAAGGACAGGCGGCTGACCTGCGCCTTGCATCCCGCTCGGTTTCGCAGATGGCCAAAGCGGCCATGTCCTGTCGTGCAGGCGGTGTTGGACAATACTACCGTTCGAACTTCGTCCACATGGATTGCGGCGTTGTTCGCAGTTGGCGCGGTTAATCATACTGTCGTTTATTGAGATGGACTTGGCAGGCCATTAGGTCTGCCTGAGTGTTGTTGCAAAACTCGAATTTTGCTAGAACGGGCTGCTGCAATTGGCGGCCTTTGTTCGTTGCAGAGCCAATCCCCAACGTTTCTCTAGCTTGTTCAGGCTAAAGATATTTTCCAAATCAAACATCTAGCGGATGCAACGACCACGACGGTCGGACTGAACAAGTCATTAAGACTGTGAGAAGTGGCGCACCTGAGAGGATTCGAACCTCTGGCCTCTGCCTTCGGAGGGCAGCGCTCTATCCAGCTGAGCTACAGGTGCCTTGGCCGTTAGCTAACCTTGTTCCGAGCCGGGTGCAACTGGAAAACGGATCGGCTCGGCCGAGATTTAGGCAAAGAGATCATGCGCCAGTTCAAGCGCGTCGATTAGGGTGTCGACCTCATCCGTGGTGTTATAGAGGCCAAAGCTAGCGCGACAGGTGGCCGTCATCCCAAGGTGATCCATCAAAGGACCGGCGCAATGGTGACCGGCGCGTACCGCAACGCCTTTCTTGTCCAGAATCGTCGAGACATCATGCGCATGCCCCGCCCCATCCAGCGTGAAGCTAAATATCGCGGCCTTGTCCGGCAGTGTGCCCTGAACTTGTAGCCAGTTCAGACCGGTCAGACGTTGCATGGCATAGTCGCGCAGACCCGCTTCGTGACTGGCGATATTCGCCATCCCCAGATCCATCATGTAGTCCAGCGCGACGCCTAGACCGATGGTTTGGACGATGCCCGGCGTGCCAGCCTCAAACTTCATTGGCGGATCATTGTAGATGACCTGATCCTTGCTGACCTCTTTGATCATGTCGCCGCCGCCGATGAAGGGGCGCATTTCGGCCATGCGTTCGGACTTGATATAGATCGCACCGGAACCCGAGGGGCCATAAAGCTTGTGCCCAGTGATGGCATAGAAATCACAGCCGATATCCTGCACGTTGACCGGCATATGAACGGCACCTTGGCTGCCATCAACCAAGACCGGCACGCCCTTGGCATGCGCGCCCGCAGTGATGGCCTTCACGTCGACCACAGTGCCCAATACGTTCGAACATTGCGTGACCGCGACCAGTTTGGTCTTGGGGCCGATTGCGTCAATCACGGCCTGCGGATCAAGCCCGCCATCCGCATCGACATCGACCCATTTCAGCACCACGCCCTGACGCTCACGCAAGAAATGCCAGGGCACGATGTTGGCGTGATGCTCCATCACGCTGATGACGATCTCATCCCCGGCCTCAAGCCGCGGCATGGCCCAGCCATAGGCGACCAGATTGATCCCCTCGGTCGTGCCGGAGTTCAGAACAATCTCATTCTCATCCGCAACACCTAGAAAGCGCGCAACGGTGCCGCGCACGGATTCATATTTCTCGGTCGCGAGGTTCGAGAGGTAGTGAAGCCCGCGATGCACGTTGGAGTATTCCTCGGCATAGGCACGCGTTACGGCATCAATCACGACCTGAGGTTTCTGCGCCGACGCGCCATTGTCCAGATATGTCAGGGGTTTGCCGTTCACCTGCCGCGACAGGATCGGGAAATCAGACCGGATTTTCTGCACATCATACATAAGAGATCTTTCTAGACAGGACCCAACGGGTTGAGAAATAGGACAAAAGGTACGGCCAGCAACGCCGACAACAATATGACACCAAAGGACTTGCCCAGAGATCCAAACCTGTGCGCCTCATTCAGAAAATGAAGCGTTATGTAGAGGCTGTAGATGGCCGTTGCCAGTATCAAAGGAGCCATAAAAGCGACCGCGATCAAGCTAAGCGCGAGGGTCGCGACCAGTGCTGCAATTTGCAGAAACTGCAGCCAGATCGTCAGGATCATCAGATCTTCAAAACGCCCCGTTCCGCCCAGAAAACGCCCGACATAGAGAAAGGCCAGAATGCTGAACAACATGGTTCCGGCAGATCG
>JBFOLN010000016.1:0-310946 GCA_040829945.1 Ruegeria sp. | reverse complement strand
GATTTGGTCGGGCTAGCAGGACTCGAACCTGCGACCTTCCGTCCCCCAGACGGACGCGCTACCAGGCTGCGCCATAGCCCGACGTTGAGGTGTTCATAAAGACTTTCCCGGCAGGGGCAAGAGGAAATCATCGCCTTTTTTGCTATCCCGCCGCGTGGTTTTCGACACGATCAAGCCACCTGCGCAGGTCTTTCGCGATCGGCGCGATCTGATGCAGTAACTCATCGTCATATTCCGATCGGTTCCATGCGAGCGAGGCAATCCCTCCCATCAGTGGAGCGGCATCCACCTCATCCGGCTGTTGCTTGGGTCGCTCGGCAACTGCTGGTTCTTTGGCCTCTGTTGCCGCCGGTTGGCTGGGCTCGCCCAGATCCATCTTGATCTGGTTCCCGGGCTCCTCCGATGTCGCGGTGAAAGGAACGATGGTATCGTCGGTCACGGGTTCGGGGGCGCTTTCGTCCAGACCGGGTGATAGCGACGCGACATGCGCGACGCCTTGTTCGCGCAAGATGCGCTGAACGCCTTTGATGGTGATACCGTCATCGTGCAACAGCTTCTTGATGCCGCCTAACAGCCGCATGTCATTCGGACGATAATACCGCCGTCCACCGGCACGTTTGACGGGTTTGACCTGACTGAACCGGCTTTCCCAGAAGCGCAGGACATGAGCCTGCACTCCGAGCCAGTCCGCAACTTCACTTATGGTGCGAAAGGCATCGGGGGACTTACTCATAACCTGGACGTCCTGAACTTACTTACGGTTCCCTGCGGCGACGCGATCCTTCATCAGGTGCGACGGACGGAAGGTCAGTACGCGGCGCGGCTGGATTGGAACTTCTTCACCGGTCTTGGGGTTGCGTCCGATGCGGGCGGTCTTGTCCCGAACGCTGAATGTGCCGAAAGACGAAATCTTCACCTGTTCGCCACGCACCAGCGCGTCAGACATGTGGTTCAGAACGCTTTCTACAAGTTGCGCACTTTCGTTGCGTGACAGGCCAACCTCACGAAAGACGGCCTCGCTCAGATCCATTCGGGTCAGTGTTTTGTCGCCCATGCTTTTTCCCCTGTTGATGGTAAAGCATATGGCGATGCGAAATTCGCTGTCAATATCAATGAATTGCAAGAGGCTCTGTAAGCCGGATTGTGCCGGTTACCAGCGCAGCGCAACCGCGCCCCAGGCTAGGCCGCCGCCAATCGCTTCTGTAACAATCAGATCACCGGGTTTGATCTGGCCGCGCTGCTTTCCCACCGACAGGGCCAGAGGGATTGAGGCAGCCGAGGTGTTGCCATGGTCCTGGACAGTGACAACGACATTATCCATCGGCAGGCCCATTTTCTTGGCAGTACCCTGAATGATGCGTATATTGGCCTGATGCGGCACGATCCAATCGACATCATCGCTGGTGAGACCGGCACGCTCGAGCGAGACTTCAGCCGTTCTTGCCAGTTTCTCGACCGCATGGCGGAACACTTGATTGCCCTGCATCCGCAGATGCCCTGTGGATTGAGTCGATACGCCGCCATCGACATAAAGCAGATCTTTGTAACGCCCGTCTGAATTCAGATCGGTCGCGAGAATGCCGCGATCCTGTGCGGTACCCTGTCCCTCTTGCCCTTCAAGCACCAATGCACCCGCGCCGTCGCCGAACAGGACGCAGGTCGACCGATCGGTCCAGTCCATGATTCGCGAAAACGTCTCGGCTCCGATCACCAAGACGCGCTTGGCCTGACCGGAGAGGATCAGGGCATTGGCATTGCTAAGCGCAAAGACAAAACCGGCGCAGACTGCTTGAACGTCAAAGGCAAAGCCCTTGGTCATGCCCAGCCGAGCTTGCACCATTGTCGCCGCCGACGGGAAAGTCAGATCAGCAGTTGATGTCGCCAGAACGATGGCGTCGATGTCATCTGCTGTAAGTCCGGCATCGGACAGCGCAGCCTCGGCCGCTTTGGTCGCCAGATCGGATGTGGTTTCATCATCAGCAGCAAAGTGCCTCCGTTCGATCCCTGAACGGGTGCGAATCCACTCATCTGTCGTGTCCAGCGTCTTTTCGAATTCCGAATTCGGCACGATACGCTCTGGCAAATAATGCCCGACACCTACAACAACTGAACGGCCTGCCATGCTGGGGTACTGCCTTTTTTGTTATTATTCCGATTGAGACACGGAATGGGCCGCATCTTGTGCAAGTGCGGCTGTTGATGCAACCCGTGCCGCCAATTTTTCGGCGAAGCCGGATTCGGCCAGCGTGAAGGCCAGTTTGACCGCAGCCGAAACGCCGGTTGCATCCGCTCCGCCATGGGATTTGACCACAGTACCGTTGAGACCGAGAAACACGCCCCCGTTCACACGACGTGGGTCAATCCGTTTCTTAAGGCGATTCAACGACGTGATCGCCAGTACCGAAGCCAGACGCGACAGCGGAGAATACTTGAACGCCTGCCGCAGCAGATCTCCGATCAGGTTCGCTGTACCTTCGCCAGTTTTGATGGCGACATTGCCGGTGAAGCCGTCGGTCACGATCACGTCAGCTTTGTCGCCGGGGATATCGCTGCCCTCGACAAAGCCCACGAACTCAAAATTCGCCTGATCGGCAAAGTCCGTGATCATCGCGTGGGCTTCTTTTAGCTCGGCGCGGCCTTTATGTTCTTCCGTGCCGACATTCAGCAACCCGATCCGAGGGCGGCTGAGTGCCATTCCGTTGCGCGCGTAGGACGCCCCCATCAAGGCGTATTGCAACAGGTCCTTGGCATCGGCGCGCACATCTGCGCCCACGTCCAGCATCACGTTGAACCCGTGGGGATTGCGCGAGGGCCACAGGATCGCAATGGCAGGGCGGTTTACACCCGGCAGCTTGCGCAGCCGCAGCATCGACATTGCCATCAATGCGCCAGTGTTGCCGCAGGACACCGCGCCGTGCGCTTCACCTGCGCGCACCGCTTCCAGCGCCGACCACATCGATGTGTTCTTGCCGCTACGGACAACTTGGCTGGGCTTGTCCTCCATCGTGACTACGTCGGGGCAATCACGAAAAACGACGCGCCCATCAAGGACACGTCGTTTGGCAACCAGCTTGCGTAGTTCCTGTTCCTGGCCGTGCAGGATGAACCCGATTTTCGGGTTCTTGTCCGCAGACTTGGCAATACCCGCCACAACGACAGCAGGGCCCGAATCTCCGCCCATAGCGTCAACCGAGATGATGATCCGTCCGGTTTGCGAGGGCTGATCCGTCATGCCTTAGCCTGCGTCCAATCAGGCTTAGGCCGCGTCTTCGTCCAGGTCGATTTCGTCGGCCTGAGCGACGACTTCACGATCGTCATAGTGGCCGCAAGAGGCACAAACGTGGTGCGGGCGCTTCAGCTCACCGCAGTTCGGGCATTCGTTCGGGTTTGCAGCAACCAGAGCGTCGTGTGCGCGGCGGTTGTTGCGACGCGACTTGGAAACTTTGTTCTGTTGGACGGCCATGGTCTCAACCTTTGTCTGATATGGGCTGACAGATTCGCTGTCAGCCGGGTTACGTACTTTGTTTTCTCGTGGTTTGACGCGCGTTTAAGGGGCTCGCCCCGCAATGTCCAACCTTAAATCCGATGAGCGCGCGAAAATACTGCGATTCTCGTCATGTTCAAGCGATTTTTCTGAAGGCCTGCTATGACAGGAAATCCCCCGCCTGTCACTCGTCTTTTTTCATAGCATCCCGCAGTCCGGCAAGCCCGGCAAAGGGTTTCACATCCTCGTCAGTCAAGGCTTGTTTTCCCGGCTCAGTATAGTCGGCCTGCTCCAGTTCAGCACCGTCCTTGCGAGGATATTGTGGTAAGGCGAGCGAAAGGGCCTCGACCATGACCTGCGCGGGATCTATTTCCGCGCCCAGCTGTTCGGTCTCGTCACCCTCGGGGATTTCGAACTCTGGTTCATCGGGGTCTGTCCAGTCGGCCAGAAATACACGAGAGACAGACGTGTCGATCCGGGTCGTCACCGGTTCAAGCGTGATAACACAGGGCTGGATGACTGTCGCACCCAACTTTCCGGTCAGCGCCCAGTCGCGTTTACCCTGCGCGCGTAGCTCACCGGCGAAGCTCAGCTTGCGCAATCCCAGCAGGCCAAGTTCCTGCTTGATCGCCTCCAGCGCGTCACTGGCGGGGCGTAGTTCAAACGGGGTCGGGGCGTTTTGCGGCAAATCAGCCACGCGCAAAGATGTCTGGTTGCTCATTCGTGAGTCTTTCCTGTGTTGAACCGGAGCGCCGGTTTCTATAATCGGATAGGGTCCACGACGGGCCAAGGCAAGAGGGTGTGAATGTTGAAGGTTGTGAACAGGTTGAAACCGGCATCAAAAACGTTCGTTTTTGCAGCCTGTCTGGCAGCTATCGGCGCGTGCACGCCTGTCTTCAAGAATCACGGATACGTGCCCCCGCCAGAGGATCTGGCCAAGATCAAGGTTGGCGTCGATACCCGCGATAGTGTGGAAGAAACCGTTGGTGCGCCAAGTTCATCAGGTGTTGTGCGGGATTCGGGCTATTACTATGTCACATCCCGCGTGCGTCACTATGGCCCGAAACGGCCCAAAGTTGTTTCGCGCGAGTTGGTCGCGATCAGTTTTGATCAACGTGGCGTGGTCCGCAATATCGAGCGGTTTGGTCTGGAAGACGGATATGTCATCGTGCTCGATCGCCGTGTGACCGATTCCAATGTGGAAGACAAAGGCTTCCTGCGTCAGCTTCTGGGCAATATCGGCAACTTTAATCCGGCGAATATTCCCGGCACGAGCAACTAAGCCGCTGAATCCTCTTGCGACAGTCACGGGACAGTCACACATACTGTGGTACAGACCCGACAGATGTGACCGGTCGGCAACCGCGGGAGGATGCGACCATAGCTGTTTTGTTGAACAAGGGCCGCTATCGTGCCCGCATGGCGCAGTCTGAACGGGACGTGGCAGCAGTGCAGGCGCTGCGGACACTGGCCTTCAAGACAGCTCGATTGGATTGTGACTCATTTGATGAGCGCTGCAGCCATGTGCTGGTCGAAGACATGCAGGCCGGTGGCGCTTTGGTCTGCTGTTTCCGCATGCTGAAGATGCAGGGTGGCACTGAGATTGGGCGCAGCTATTCGGCCCAATTCTATGACCTTTCCGCACTGTATGATTTTGAGGGGCCGATGGTCGAAATGGGCCGGTTCTGTATTCATCCCGAAAGGAACGATCCGGATATCCTGCGGGTCGCCTGGGGCGCGATGACCGCTTATGTCGATCAGAACGGGATCGAGATGTTGTTCGGATGCTCGTCTTTCGCAGGGACCGAGACTGCCGAATATCTGGACGCATTTGCCATGCTCAAACATCGTCATCTGGCGCCAAAACGCTGGTTGCCTCGGGTCAAGGCGCCGAATGTCTTTCGATTCGCCTCAAGGCTGCGCCGGCGGCCAAATGTGAAACAGGCGATGCTGCGGATGCCGCCCTTACTGCGCACCTATCTAATGATGGGGGGGTGGGTCAGTGATCATGCAGTAGTGGACCGGCATATGAACACGCTGCACGTCTTTACCGGTCTTGAGATTGGAGCGATCCCCGCCGAACGGAAACGCCTGCTGCGCGCCGTGTCCGGGTAAAAGGCGGTGCGAGGGCGTTGACGCGTTGCCCCAGCCGGTTTAGCTGGCGGGCATGGCGAGAATTCCTTTATTGCAGATGTCCGGTATCTCTCTGACGTTCGGGGGTGATCCGGTTTTTTCCGGTCTTGATCTGGTGGTTCAGCCCGGCGACCGCGTAGCGCTGGTTGGACGGAACGGGTCTGGTAAGTCCACCCTGATGAAAGTGATGGCCGGATTGGTTGAGGCCGATCAGGGCGATATTGTCATCCCGCCTGGTAAATCAGTGGGATACATGGAGCAAAACCCGGATATGCTGGGGTTTGCAACACTTGGGGACTATGCCTCAAGCGGGTTGGAGCCGGGTGAGTTGTATAAGGTTGAGCGTGCTGGTGAGGGCCTGAAGTTCGACCCAGATCGCGCTGTCGAGACCGCATCCGGCGGAGAAAGGCGACGCGCGGCTTTGGCCAAGCTGATGGCCGAAGCTCCGGACCTGATGCTGCTCGACGAGCCGACGAACCATTTGGATATCGAAGCGATCGCATGGCTTGAACGTGAGTTGGGATCGACCCGCGCGGCCTTTGTTCTGATTTCGCATGACAGGGCCTTTCTGAGGGCGCTGACCCGGGCGACGCTGTGGATCGATCGCGGGATGGTACGGCGGCAGGAGCAGGGGTTCGAAGCCTTTGAAAACTGGCGGGACAAAGTCTGGGAAGAAGAAGACCAGCAGCGCCACAAGCTGAACCGCTTGATCAAGTCCGAGGCGCGATGGGCCGTCGAAGGTATCAGCGCCCGCCGTAAACGCAATCAGGGTCGTGTACGGGCGTTGCAGTCGTTGCGGGCCGAGCGCGCGGCGCAGATCAAACGCCAGGGTTCGGCTGCTATGACGTTGGAATCCGGTCCGAAATCAGGCCGCAAGGTCATCGAAGCCACTGGTGTTTCGAAGGCGTTCGAGTCTCAGCAGATTGTGCGCAATTTCGATCTGTTGGTGCAGCGCGGTGACCGTGTGGCCTTTGTTGGGCCGAACGGCGTGGGCAAAACCACGTTGCTGAAAATGCTGCTGGGTCAGGTCGAACCGGACGAGGGATCGGTAGTGTTGGGCACGAATCTTGAGATCGCGGTATTCGATCAGGCCCGTGCGCAACTGGATCCGGAAATGAGCTTGTGGGACAGCTTGACCGGCGATCCTGAGATGCGGGTGTCGGGCAAGGCCGATCAGGTGATGGTCGGCGGGCAGCCCAAGCATGTGGTGGGCTATCTCAAAGAGTTTCTATTCGGTGATGCGCAGGCAAGAGCGGCAGTTAAGTCCTTGTCCGGAGGGGAAAAAGCCCGGTTACTGCTGGCAAAGTTGATGGCAAAAACTTCGAATCTGCTGGTGCTGGACGAACCGACGAACGATCTGGATGTTGAAACGCTGGATCTGCTGCAGGAACTGCTGGACGACTATGATGGAACGGTCTTGTTGGTTAGCCACGATCGGGATTTCCTGGATCGGGTTGCCACCACAACGATCGCGATGGAGGGCAATGGGCGCGCAACGGTCTATGCCGGCGGTTGGTCCGATTACATCGCGCAGCGTGGTGACGTGGTTGGGAAAAAGGAAGAAAAAGCAAAGCCTTCAAAGCTGAAGATAAAGCAAGAGGCGAAGCCGAAGGCGGGGCTGTCCTTCTCGGAAAAGCACCGGCTTGAGAAGCTGCCAGCCAAGATCGCGCGCCTTGAGGCCGAGATTGCAAAGCTCGAAGAACTTATGTCTGATCCTGAGCTGTTCACCCGCGAACCGGTCAAGTTCCAGAAAGCGACTGACGCCTTGGTCGAACGACAGGAAAAGCTGTCAGCAGCTGAGGAAGAGTGGCTGATGCTCGAAGAGAAGGCCGAAGCCAGTTGAGTCCGAGTTGTACAACCTCAATCGACTTGATTGTCTGAGTTGTACAAACCTATGCACCGGTTTGCGCGTGCTCAAATGGGGCGGGCGGGGTTGCCGACAACGGTTGCTTCGGCGGGGACATCTTTTGTGACGACGCTGCCCGCGCCGACAATGGCGCGGTCTCCGATTGTGACGCCCGGCATGATGATCGCCCCGCCGCCAATCCAGACATTTTCTCCGATTGTCACTGGAAGGTCGATTTCCAGACCTTGGGCGCGGAGGTCTGGATCCTTGGCGTGTTGGGCGCAATAGATCTGCACCGTGGGGCCGAGCATCGAGTCACTGCCGATGCGAACTGGCGCGGTGTCGAGAATGACACAGCCAGCATTCAGATACACCCGGTCGCCCAGCCACAGGTTCATCCCATAGGCGCAGTGAAATGGAGCCTCGACATAGCAATCCTGCCCGATCCCTGCAAAGAGCGCCGTCAGTTCGGGAGCGATAGCCCCCCGGTCATCGGGTGGACAGGTGTTATGAGCATGAACCGCGCGGCGTGCTTTCATGCGAAGCACCTCCAACTCGGGGTCGATGCAGCAATACCATTCGCCTGCCGCCATTTTCTGCCGCTCGGTCATGCAGCCCGTTCTAGCGCATCCGTAGGGCACCGTCGATGCGGATGACCTCTCCGTTCAGGTAGCCCATCTCGACGATGAACCCGGCCAGACGACCGTATTCGCGCGGGTCGCCCAGACGGGCAGGGTTGGGGACGTCCGCCGCAAGCTGTTGCTGCACCTCTTCAGGCAGGCCGGCCAGCATCGGGGTCATGAAGATGCCCGGTGCGATGGCCATCACACGGACACCAGTCGAGGCCAGATCGCGCGCCATGGGTAGCGTCATGCCGACCACGCCGCCTTTCGAGGCTGCGTAGGCCGCCTGACCTTTTTGCCCGTCAAAGGCGGCGATGGAGGCTGTGTTGATAATCACGCCGCGCGCGCAATCCGGTTCAGGATCATTCTTTGCCATTTCTGCAGCAGCAAGACGCGAGACGTTGAAAGAGCCGACCAGATTGATGTCGATGGTACGCTGGAACGCGTCCAGAGGGTGCGGGCCATCTTTGCCCACGGTCTTAGCCCCAATCGCGATCCCGGCGCAGTTCACGGCGGCGGTGATGCGGCCCATCTTGTCCATGGCATGTGCAATCGCTGCAGCGACCGAGGCCTCATCCGTCACATCGGTTTGCGCGAAATGCCCGCCGATTTCGGCGGCGACCTGCGGGCCACGCTCGGCGTCGCGGTCAAGGATGGTGACCTGCGCGCCGTTCTCGGCAAAGTGGCGGGCTGTGGCTTCACCCAGGCCGGAGGCTCCGCCGGTGATCACCGCAGCTGTGGTTGAGAGTTGCATGGCGGGTTCCTTCCTGATCTGAACACTCGTTCAGATAATCCCAACCATGGCCTCCTGTCCAGTCACAGCTTTGATCAATCAAGCCTGCTGCGCTGCTGCATCGGCGTGACACCAAAGGCAGCCCGGTACACACGTGAGAAGTGGCCTGCGCTTTCGAAACCGCAGGCAAAGGCGACCTCGGTCACTGAGGATTCTGTTTGCAGCAACAGATTTCGCGCGCGATCCAGTCGCAGCTCCATGAAGTATTTCTTGGGCGAGGTGTTCAGGAATTTCCCAAACAGGCGTTCAAGTTGCCGGGTTGAGATACCGATATCGCTGGCTATGACCGAGGGCGACAGTGGGCTTTGAATATTGTCGGTCATGATGTGGATCGCCTTGGCCAGATGCGCGTTCCGCATCCCGTTGCGCGATTGCAGCGAGACGCGTTGATCGGCGGTGGCGTTGCGAACGGCGTTATAGACCATCTGATCGGCCACTGCGACCGACAGGTCATGGCCGTGGTCGCGTTCGATTAGGTGCAGCATCAAATCGGCGGTCGCGGTGCCGCCCGAGGCGGTCATGTGTTTTTCGTCAGCGACAAAGACGCTGCGGACGAGGTTGATTTCGGGGAAGGCTTCCATGAAGGCATCATGGTATTCCCAATGGATCGCAGCCTGCATCCCGTCCAGAAATCCGGCCTCTGCCAGCAGCCATGCACCTGAACACAATGCGCCGATATTTGTGCCGCGTGCCCGTTCCCTGCGCAGGGTCGCGAGCAACGGACGCGAGACATGGTTGCGCATGTTTATGCCTGACAGAACAAACAGTTGGTCACATTTCGGGACAGACCCCAAGCCTCCATGCACCAGAGTGACCGATCCATTTGAACAGATCGCATGCTCTGCGTGTTCGGACAGGAAGGACCATTGGTAGAGTTCTTCTTCGGCCAGCAGATTTGCGATCCGCAGTGGTTCAACCGCGCATGAGAAGGCGAGATGCGAGAATTCCTCGACCAGTATGAAGGCGTAGTGCTGTGTTTGGCTCATCGGTAGGACCGGAATCAGGGCGTTCTGAAAGTTTTCTGCATGCTGCACGAAAACTAACTGTATACAACATGTATTTTTATGCGGTACGAGAGAGCGAGTTGTCGATTCGCGAGATGGTTATGAAGGGGATCGGATGAGGGACGAGGAGAAATCACCAAAAGAGGTGTTGGCCGAGCATCTGAAGATGTCGGTTCTGACCCTGCGTTTACGTCCCGGAGAGGATTTGGACGAGGCGCAGCTGTCGCAGGCCTTCGGTCTGTCGCGCACACCATTGCGCGAAGTGTTCCGGCAGTTGGCCGGTGAGGGGTACCTGGATCTGCGCACCCATCGTGGGGCGCGGGTGTCTGAGATGTCTCATACCACGCTGCGCGATTTCTTTCTGGTTGCTCCAATGGTCTACGGAGCGGTGCTGCGGCTGGCAGCCTCCAATGCGACACCCGATCAGATCGATCAGTTAAAAGCGGCGCAAGAGACGTTCCGGCAAGCCTTGCGTACAGGCTCGGCTGAGGAGCGGACGCTGGCCAATACCCGGTTTCACGAGGTGACCGGAGAGATGGCGGGGAATGTCTATTTATCCCCATCGTTCAACCGGTTGCTGATCGATCACGCGCGGATCGGGATGACATTTTATCGCCCGCAGACCGCACGAATGGCTGAGAACCTTTCAGAGGCGAGCGACCAGCATGACGCCATCATCGCCGCCATCGAGGCGGGCGATGAGGCGGCTGCTGCGCAGCTGGCCGACGACCACTGGACCCTGTCACGCGATCAGATCGAGCTGTTCGTGATGCCCGAGGGGTTGGATTTTCCGCTGGGGCAGGTCCCCGGCAAGACATCTGCATGAGGGACACATGACTCCGATCTTCAGATTTGAGGGTATTTATACGCCGGTGGTGACACCCTACGCGGCGGATGGTGGCGTGAACTGGGAAGCGTTGGCCGAGGTGATCGAGTACCTGATCGAGAATGGTGTGCACGGGCTGATCTCGGGCGGGTCCACCGGCGAAAACTATGCCCAAACCGTTGATGAACGGCTGCAACTGGCGCGGTTTACGCATGAACAGCTGAAGGGGCGGGTGCCTCTGGTTGTGGGAACCGGGGCGATGCTGACCGGCGATTCCATTGCCTTGGCTTCAGGCGCGCGCGAACTGGGCGCGGATGCGATCCTGTTGGCCAGCCCTCCGTATTCGGTGCCGACAGACCGTGAGAATGCGCTGAACGCTCTGGCTATCGACAAGGCGGCTGATCTGCCGGTGATGCTGTACAACTATCCGCACCGGACCGGCACGATGATGGGGGAAGAGTTCCTGGATCGTGTGGGGCGCAGCCGGAATTTCTGCGGCATCAAGGAAAGCTCGGGTGATATCAACCGGGTGCATCTTCTGGCGCGGGATTACCCTCATATTCAACTGGGCTGCGGCATGGATGATCAGGCGCTGGAGTTCTTCGCTTGGGGTGCACCGTTCTGGGTCTGTGGTGGGTCGAACTTTCTGCCTGCCGAACACGTGGCGCTGTATCAGGCCTGTGTGATCGAGGGCGACTTTGCCAAGGGCCGTCGCATCATGAGCGCGCTGATGCCGTTGATGCGGGTGCTGGAGCAGGGTGGCAAGTTCATCCAGACAATCAAACATGGGGTGACCATGAATGGGATTGATGCAGGTATGGTCAGGTCGCCCCTGAAAGGCCTGAACAAAGATGACAAACGCGCGCTGGAACAGGTGACGCGCGTTCTGAAACGCAAAATCGCAGATATTGTGGCGGAGGATTGAGGCATGAGCTTGCTGACGAAAGACGAATACGAATCCATCGCCGCGCATCTGGATTTGCCAACGGGCGCGTTCATCGACGGCGGCTATCGCCCTGCAATTTCGGGGCAGGTGTTCGAGACCGTAAACCCGGCCACAGGGGCGGTGCTGACCAGCATCGCGGCCTGTGGTGCCGAGGATGTGGATTTCGCAGTCGAAAAGGCGCGAGAGGCCTTTGACGATGGGCGTTGGTCAAAGATGCACCCGTCGGATCGCAAGGACGTTCTGATCCGCCTGTGCAAGCTGATCACCCGCAACGCGCGGGAACTGGCGGTGATGGAGAGCATCGATAGCGGCAAGACGATCTTTGATTGCGAAACCGTGGATGTGCCCGAGACGATCCACTGCCTGAAATGGCATGCCGAGGCGATTGACAAGATCTATGATCAGGTCTCACCGGCCAGTGATGATCACATCGCAATGGTGGTGCGAGAACCCATCGGTGTGGTTGGGCTGGTCCTGCCGTGGAACTTCCCTCTGCTCATGCTGGCGTGGAAGATCGGGCCCGCGCTGGCGGCGGGTTGTTCAATGGTGCTGAAGCCGGCGGCCGAGACTTCTCTGACCGCGCTAAAAATGGCGGAGCTGGCGTCTGAGGCCGGGTTGCCGCGCGGGGTGCTGAATGTAGTGCCCGGCGGTGGCGCCGAGGTGGGCGAACCCATCGGGCGGCATATGGATATCGACATGGTGTCCTTCACCGGCTCGACCGTGACCGGAAAGAAGTTCCTGAGCTATTCCGCCGAAAGCAACGCCAAGGAAGTGGTGCTTGAGATGGGCGGCAAGAACCCGGCCATCGTGATGGACGATGCCGAAAATCTGGATCGGGTGGCGGCGCATATCGTCAATGGCGCGTTCTGGAACATGGGCGAGAATTGCTCGGCCTCGTCGCGGCTGATCGTGCATAAGAACGTGAAGGCAGAGCTGTTGGAACGGATCGCGCATCATGCGAAGCAATGGAATGTCGGCGAACCGCTGGACCCGGAAACCCGAATGGGTGCGCTGGTCAGTGAAGGGCACTATTCCAAGGTGTGCGGCTATCTGGATCAGGCCGAAACTGTGCTGATTGGCGGCAAGGCGGAGAATGGGTTCGTCGAGGCCACGGTGGTTGAAGTGCCCGGAAACGATGCCACGCTGGCGCGCGAGGAAATCTTTGGCCCGGTTCTGTCGGTGATCGAAGTCTCTGGCTTTGACGAGGCGATCAGCATTGCCAATGACACTGAATATGGCCTGTGTGCTTCGATCTTCACGGCCAACGCGAAACGTGCCATCCGGGGCGCCCGGGCAATCCGGGCGGGGACCGTCACGGTTAACAGTTTTGGCGAAGGCGACATCACCACACCCTTTGGAGGCTACAAGCAATCCGGGTTTGGTGGCCGGGATAACTCGGTCCATGCGCATGATCAGTATACCCAGCTGAAAACCATCTGGATTGATCTGGCCGACGATGAAGATGAGGCCGTGGATTGACGGCCTACACAGCCAAACGTCTGCCAAGGCAGACCGGTGCGGCGGGGTGGAACGCCATCCTGCCACCGCAGCGACCGCTGCCCCGGCTCGAGCAGGACGAGACTGCCGACGTAACCATCATCGGCGGTGGTTTTGCCGGGCTGACGGCGGCCCGGCGACTGCATCAGCTTGATCCGGGAATAAGGGTCGTGGTGTTGGAGGCAGGACGGTTCGCAGAAGGTTCTGCCGGGCGCAACTCGGGCTTCATGATTGATCTGCCGCATAATCTGGCTTCGGACAATTATGCGAGCGATGGTTTAGAGGCAGATCGGGCCACCATCGCGCTGAATCGGAAGGCCATTTCTTTTGCGACCCAAGTCGCGGAAGAATGTGAGCTGTCGCTGGAGATGTTCGACCCTTGCGGCAAGATCAATGCCGCAGCGACAGCAGATGGAGATCGGCACAATGCAGACTATGCGGCTCATCTGGCGCAGTTGGGAGAGCCTTACGAGCTGTATGATGCACACCAGATGCAGGCGCTGACGGGCAGTCCGCATTACACTTCGGGTCTGTTTGCGCCGGGCACCGTGATGATTCAGCCTGCGGCCTACGTCCGGGCCCTGTCTGCGCATCTGGCGGGACAGATTGGGGTGTTTGAGAATTCACCCGTGATAGGGTTCAGTAAGATGGGCAGTGGCTGGGAGGTTGAAACCGAAAACGCGCGGGTGTCGACCGGGCGCATTGTCTTGGCCAATAATGGGCACATCGAAAGCTTCGGTTTTTATCAGCGGCGACTGATGCATATCTGCCTTTACGCATCGATAACAGAGCCGCTAAGCGAAGCGCAGATTGCCACGCTGGGTGGGCAGCCGCGTTGGTCGGTGACGCCTGCGGATCCGATGGGCACTTCGGTCCGGCGGGTTTCGGGCAGCTATGGGGATCGTATTCTGATCCGGACCTGTTCCAGCTTTCATCCTGAAATTCACAGTAGCGAGAGCCATTTGAAGCGGGCAGGCAAAGTGCATGACCGTAAGTTTCAGGAGCGGTTTCCGAATTTACCGGATGTGCGGATGGAACATCGCTGGGCCGGTATGCTGTGCCTCAGCCGCAATGGCTCGGCGGCCTTTGGCGAGGTCGATCAGGGGGTTTTTGCCACGTGTTGTCAGAACGGTCTGGGCATTGCTCGTGGTACTCTGCAGGGAATGGGTGCGGCAGAACTTGTGCTGCAGAAAGAATCCGAGATTGCCGATCATTTTCTGGCGCAACCGGTGCCACCACGGTTGCCGCCCGAGCCCTTCGCCTCCATCGGAGCCAATGCGTATATGCGCTGGAAAGAGTGGCGATCCGGGGCTGAATAGCCCTCGGACCGATTATGGCAGGCTGAGTTTCGCCATACGCCCGCCATCGACTGTATAAATTTGGCCGGTGACAAAACCTGCCTCATCTGCCGCCAAGAAGGCTACCAGTGCAGCAACCTCTTTAGGGTCGCCGGTGCGGCCCACCGGGTGAATGCGGGCAATATCCCGGCGGAAAGCATCGGGATTTTCCATACTTTCGATGAAGTCCATATTGAGGTCGGTATCGATCCACCCCGGCGCCACCGCATTGCAGCGAATGCCTTCGCCCCCGTGGTCAACAGCCACGGCGCGGGTCAAACCGTGCAGACCCGCCTTAGCGGCGCAATACGCGGCGTGGCCGGGATTGCTGCCCAACCCCTCAATCGAGCCGATATTGACGATGCTCCCCTTAGTCTTGCGCAGGTGAGGTAGAGCGGCTTGAATCAGCAGGAATGGGGCGGTCAGGTTGACAGTCAGACTGCGCTGCCAGTCGGCAAGCGACATGTCGGTCACCGAAGCTTCCTGCATCATGCCCGCGTTGTTGATGAGCACATCCAGCTGGCCAGCTTGGGTCACGACCTGCTCGATGATGTGGGCGGGGCTCTCTGGGTCTGAGAAATCCGCCAGGAAAGAAGGGAAGTCGTCATCCTCGCCGCGTTGCGCGGTGTAGACATCGGCACCTTCGTCGCGCAGACGTTGGGCGATGGCGCGCCCGATACCGCTGCGCCCGCCGGTCACGAGAGCGGTTTTTCCGGAGAATCTGTTCATTGCACCGGCTTGCCTCCGTTCACTTCAACTAAGGCACCGCACATGTAGCGCGCGGCGTCCGAGGCCAGAAACATGATCACGTCCGCGATATCCTCGGGTTCGGCAATCCGACCCAGTGGCACCGATTTTCCGAGCTCGGCAACAGCACTATCGGGATCAAACCCTCGTTTTGCAAAGCCCGAGCGTAACATAGGTGTATTCACCTCGTTCGGGCAGACGGCGTTGATGCGGATGCCCAGATGTGCGTGATCCTGCCCCATGCATTGGGTCAGGTTGGCTATGGCCGCTTTGGTCATGCAGTAGACCGCGTGATCCGGGCCGGGTCGGAGGCCCCAGCAGGACGCGGTGTTCACAATAGCACCGCCGCCTGCCGCTGCCATGATTGGAATGGCGGCGCGGCAGATGCGAAACGGGGCCTCGACATTCACGCCCAGCGACAATGCCCAGTCCTCATCGGAGGTCTCGGCTACGGTCCCGCGCGTGATGACGCCCGCATTGTTGACCACGATATCAAGACTGCCCAGGGCCTGTGCGGCTTTGGCGGGTAGCCCGTCGGCATAGGTCGGGTCCAACAGATCGCCGGGCAGATGCGCCTCAGCTTCGATCCGGTCGACCGAGCGGTCTGCAACTGCTACCTTTGCACCCGCTGCACGCAGGCGCTGCACGAGAGAGGCTCCGATACCCCCGGCGGCACCGGTGACTAGAGCTGTTTTTCCTTGAAAATCCATGTTTGCCCCCAATCAGAACGATGCGACCGGCGCGCCAAACCGGCTTTCGTCGGGCGTGATGCCAAGCCCGGATCCAGTCGGAACTCGGATATGACCGGCTTCGATCTGGATTCCGTTTTCAGGATCGTAGTTGCCTTCGATATAGGGTGCGGCGAGCCATACGCCTTCGAGTAGTTCAGGCTTTACCGTCGCGCCGATGTGGGTGCAGGCCGCTGCGATAATGTCTCCGCCCCAACTGTCATCACAGGTATGGGGAAGGTTGCGGGCCTCGCACAGATCGCGGAAAGCGCGCATCGGGTGCAGGCCGCCGATACGGGTGACCTTCATACCGAACCCATCGACCAGCCCGGTGCCCGCCGCGGTAATGACGGTGTTCAGGCTGGTGCTGTTTTCATCCATGTAGATTGCGTGGTTTACCTGTGGCCGGATTTTCTGCAGATCTTCGATCGTGTTACAGGGCTGCTCCATGATGAATGGAATGTCGGGGCATTCGCGGCTGACACGCAGCGCATCGCGCGTTGTCCAGCCCCGATTGCCATCCACCGCAAGGCGCATGCCCGAGCCGCTGATCACCTCCCAAACCTTGCGGATGGTTTCTATGTCCAATTCGACTGGGCGACCGCCGACCTTGATTTGTAGTCGGGGATAGCCCTCGGCCCGTTTGTCAGCCGCCAATCGAGCGATCGCGTCCGGCGCACCAACGCCTGTTGCGTAGTACGAAGGTACCTTCTCCATCTCCGCGCCGCCCAGCAGGGTTGATACGCTGACACCGTATTGCTTGCCCAGCAAATCGTGCGCAGCGATATCAATCGCGGCCTTGGCATAGTTATGACCATTCAGAAGGCCGTCCATGCGCCGATGCAGACCTAGTGGCGTGACTTCGGCCCCCAGCAAATCCGGTGCCATCTGCGCTAGCGCGGCCCGCGCGCCTTCTGCATGCGCTTCTGCATAGGTGGGGCCTACCGGACAGGTTTCACCCCATCCGACGAGACCGTTATCAGCAACCAGTTTGACCAGCGTAGTATCCAGTGCCCAGACCTGGGCGCGGGCCATCGTATAGGGGCCGTTCTTAACCGGAAGATCGTGTCTATAGATGTGGATCTCTGCAGTTTTCACTTCGTGTGTTTCCCGATGTCTCTGAATTGAAAAGACCCGCCCAATAGTTCGGGCGGGTGAGTTTCAGGGGAGTATATCTCAATATGCTTGATTCAACTCATCGGCTGCTGGAATTTCTCGTTCGCGCCTTGCGATGTAGTCCAACAGTTCTTCATTTTTTGCGATATCGAGCGTCGGCTCTTGGTACTCGGCCAACAGCTTGCGGGCGTGTTTCAGTGCGCGTTCGGTGATTTCGACAGAGCCTTCGGCTTGCCATTGCTCGATCGAGTTGTTGTCGAACATGTCGGGCATGAAGAACGCGCTTTGGAAATTGTCCTGCGTGTGGGGGTGCCCCAGATAGTGCCCGCCGGGGCCGATATCACCGACGGCAGAAACGGCCTGATCAAAATCGTGCCACTTTGGACCCTCGGCCATGCGATAGGCCATGGCACATTGTTCTGCATCGACGATGAACTTGGCGGTCGAGCAGTGCATCCCTGCCTCGTTCCAGCCTGCCGAGTGCCAGATATAATTGGCGCCCGCATGGATCACCGCCTGCAGAGTGGTCGCGGATTCATAGCCTGCCTGCGCGTCAAAGGTTTTTGCCCCGCCCAGTGTGTTCGAAGTGCGCCATGGCACCTCGTAATACCGGGCCATCTGTCCGATCATGAAGTTCATCAGACTGATTTCGGGTGTGCCTGCCATCGGTGCACCGGACTTCATCGAGACGGTCGACAGGTAGTGTCCGTAGATCGCAGGCGCGCCCTTGCGGATCACCTGCGTATAGGCTAGCGCGCTGAGGGCTTCGGCGTTCAGCTGCGCCACGGTGGCAGGTACACTGGCGGGCGTGTTGGCACCGCCCAGAACGAAGGGCGAGCACAGCACTGGCTGCTTCCGGCGACAGAAGGCGCGCATCGCGCCCAGCATGGTTTCATCCCAGACCAGCGGTGAGTTGCCGTTGCAATTGCCTGTGGAGACCGGGTGATCCTCAAGGAAATCCTCGCCAAACAGGATCGCGCACATCTCCATGACATCTTCGGCATTCCTGGGGCTGGTGGTCATCCCCATAAAGGTCTTATCCGAGTGTTTCATCGACGAATAGGTGATCCGCAGATGGCGCTGGCTGATCGGGTGATCATAAGGCTCGACGATGTGATGGGCCGAGGAATGCAGCGCGGGCAACATATGGCTGAGCTTGTGGAACATCGCCAGATCGTCCAGCGTCGGGTTGCGGCGCACATCGTCCAGATCGCGCAGGAATGGCGCGCCGGTCATTGGCACGAAGATCGAGTGTTTGCCACCAAGTCGAACGTTCTTTTTCGGATCGCGCGCGTGGTAGGTGAAGTCTGACGGGATGGTCGCGATCAACTCGCGCACCAGACCGCGATCCAGATAGACGAGCTCACCTTCGACCTTGGCTCCGATCTTCTTCCAGTCTTCCAGCGCGATGGGGTCGCGGAACTGGACACCCACGTTTTCCAGAATATCCATCGATGCCGCATCGATGCGCTCGACCTGCGCGCCGTCCATCACCTCGCATAACGGAATGCCGCGGGTCAGGCCCGGCAACATCTCAAAGTTCGGGGCGGTGCGCATGGCGCGGCGGGCCGAGCGCCCTCCGGTACGTGTGGCTGTGGCAGTTCTGGTCATATGGTGCCTCCTTCCGGTTCAGAGTGGAACGGAAAGGGTGGGCCCACATGCAGGAATGCGAAAATCTGTTGCGAAATGCGACGCCGAAATGTCACAAGCGTAAACAACCATTCGAAGGCAGCCCATAGAGTAGCATTGTTGGCCTTACGCTCATGTTGGTTTTAGTACCGTCAGACAAAACGATTCCGAAAATGCCTCTGTCAGGACATTCGTGTATGACATTGCTCAATGGCCGATAAGCGGACAAAGCCGCTGTTTGATTTCGCGGTATACGAGACTAAGTCGCGGCGACGGATTTGGGTAGTTACACACAAATTCAATCAAGCACAGATGCTCTTCGCGGAAACAAAAACGAGGTTGACAGTAAGCATATGAGAATGGTCGCATAAGCTATAGTCTGATTAGCAGGGAATATAGCCATGAAAATTCCTTTCAGTGCGACCTTATTCATTTGGCTTTGTATGTCCTCTACCTCTGCGTGGGCACAAGAAACCGCCGAGGGTGGGCAAGTTGGTGAAATGACCATCTCGGAGGCCGACATGCATGCCCCTGCATCAGATGCGTTTTCGCCTTATGCGGGACGTGACTTTCCAACTAGACCTCTTTGGGGCGACACCCACTTGCATACATCGCTCTCACTTGACGCGCGTGCGTTTGGTGTACTTCTTTCGCCCTCAGACGCGTTTCGGTTTGCACGTGGAGAAGAAGTAACTACTTCTCACGGCCTACGGGCGAAGCTGTCTCGCCCGCTCGATTGGCTCGTTGTTTCAGACCATTCAGACGCGATGGGGGCAATGAACGAGATTGTCGCGGGGAACGCAACTTTGATGGGCGACCCAACGTTACGTGACTGGAACGACAGGTTGAACCAAGGAGGCAATGTGGCCCTTGGAGCGACAATGGAGGTTATCGAAACTTTCGCCGGAATTACCGGTGAAGCTTTGCCGGAGGCGATTGCGGACCGTCGTTTTGTACAGTCGGTTTGGGATGACTTTACGGAAACTGCAGATGCTTATGATCAACCGGGATTGTTCACCGCGTTTATCGGCTACGAATGGACGTCGACAGAGGGTGGCAACAACTTGCACCGTAATGTCATCTACAGGGACGACAAAATTCGGGCGCGGCAAATGTTGCCGTTTACGACTGCCGAGACTTTCAATCCGGAAGACCTGTGGGATTGGATGGAAAGATACGAAGAAACGACAGGCGGGCGCGTCCTTGCATTGGCGCACAACGGAAATGTTTCCAATGGTTTGATGTTTCCTGTCGAGACAAACCCCGATACCGGCGAACCGCTCACAGGAGATTACGCGGAAAGACGCGCCAAATGGGAGCCTCTGTATGAAATCACTCAGATCAAAGGCGACGGCGAGGCCCACCCGTTCCTGAGCCCAAATGACGAGTTTGCAGATTACGAAACATGGGACGTCGCAAACCTTGGCCCTGTCCCCAAAGAAGACTGGATGTTACAGTACGAGTATGCTCGCGAGGCTTTAAAAAATGGCTTGAAGCTTGAGGCACAATTTGGGACCAACCCTTACAAGTTCGGCGTCGTGGGATCTACAGACAGTCACACGGCTTTGGCGACAGCCCAGGAAGATAACTTTTTTGGTAAGCACTCAGGCGTGGAACCTGAGCCTGGGCGCTGGCAGCATGTTGTCGGCGAGTTTGAAGCAACCAGAATTCTGGGCTGGCAGATGGCTGCCTCTGGTTATGCGGCGGTTTGGGCCGAGGAAAATACGCGAGCATCTATATTCGACGCGATGGAACGCAAGGAAGTATATGGTACAACGGGTAGTCGGATCACGGTACGTTTCTTCGGGGGATGGGATTTCGAAGAAAACGATGCTCAATCGCGGCTTCCTGCGGAGATTGGTTATGACAAAGGCGTACCCATGGGGGCAGATCTACCGGAAGCGCCCGGTGATGCTTCTGCGCCGAATTTTCTCGTCGCTGCACTCAAGGACCCGTACTCGGGTAATCTGGATCGTATTCAGATAGTCAAGGGCTGGTTAACAGAAGACGGTGAGACACAAGAAAAGGTTTTTGATGTAGTCTGGTCCGGCGATCGGGATATCAGTGCGGATAGCAAGCTGCCGCCTGTCGGCAATACCGTGGACGTCGAAACCGGTACGTTCACGAATTCAATCGGATCGCCGGAATTGATAACCGTCTGGTCTGATCCCGAATTTGATCCGGAACAAAAGGCTTTTTACTACGCGCGCGTGCTGGAAATCCCCACGCCGCGATGGACGGTTTACGAAGCTATTCGGTTCGGCGACGAACTACCTGAAGAAGTACCGACATCCACACAAGAACGGGCTTATACTTCGCCCATTTGGTACACTCCTGAGGGGTAGCACCTCACCGTAAACGCGCTCATGTTTTATGGCTGCAATGGGCTCAATGCGGAATCTCGCAGAATGTGCGCCAAAGTTGTTGCAGTTCGAGTTACTCGATCTGCAACATCCAATATTAATCGCTGGCGTCCGAAGGTGGTCGTTTGATTGGTTCAGCCCAGTTGGACCAGCGCGTGACGCTTCTTGCCCGCGCTGAGTTTGATGGGCGAGGACAGTGCACCTGCGTCGATCATCAGGCCAGCGTCGGTCAGCGGGGCATCGTCCAGTTTGGCGCCGTTTTCGGCGATCAGGCGCTTGGCCTCTTTGCCGGATTTGGCGAGGCCGGATTTAACGATCAGTTGCACGATGGACATACCGTCGCCCAGTTCCGATGCGCTGAGGGTTAGGGTCGGGAGATCTCCGCCAATGCCGCCTTTTTCGAACACTTCGCGTGCGGTGGCTTCGGCAGTTGCAGCCGCTTCAGCCCCGTGCAGCAGGGTTGTGACTTCGTTCGCAAGGCGCACCTTTGCCTCGTTGATTTCGGATCCGGCGAGCGCGCCCATGCGGTTGCATTCGTCCACAGGCAACTCGGTAAAGATCTTCAGGAACCGGCCCACATCAGCGTCGGTGGTGTTGCGCCAGAACTGCCAGAACTCGTAGGACGACAGCATGTCACCGTTCAGCCAGACGGCTCCGCCCTGCGATTTACCCATCTTGCGACCATCGCTGGTGGTCAACAGAGGGGTGGTCAGGCCATAGATCTCGTGGTCCAGCACGCGGCGGGTCAAGTCGATGCCGTTGACGATGTTGCCCCACTGGTCCGAGCCGCCCATCTGCAGAACGCAGCTATACCGGCGGTTCAGTTCGAGGAAGTCATAGGCCTGCAGGATCATGTAGTTGAATTCGAGGAAGCTCAGCGACTGTTCGCGATCCAGCCGCGATTTCACCGACTCAAAGCTCAGCATCCGGTTGACCGAGAAATGCCGCCCGATATCGCGCAGGAAATCGAGGTAGTTCAAGCTGTCGAGCCATTCGGCATTGTTCAGCATCAGCGCGCCGGTCTCGCTGTCATCGTAGGACAGGTATTTCGAGAACACCTGCTTCATGCCCGCGATATTGGATTCGATCTGTTCCGGGCCCAGCAGGGGCCGTTCGTCTGACCGGAACGAGGGATCGCCCACTTTGGTCGTGCCGCCACCCATCAGGGTAATCGGCTTGTGTCCGGTCTTCTGTAGCCAGCGAAGTACCATGATGTTCATCAGGTGCCCCACGTGCAGCGACTGCGCTGTGGCGTCATAACCGATATAGGCAGTTTGCACCCCACTGATCAGCGCGTCGTCAAGGCCTTGATAATCGGTGCAGTCGGCGAGAAAGCCGCGCTCGATCATCGTGGCGATGAAATCCGATTTGGGGTGGTAGGTCATGGTATGCCTCGGGTTGATGTTGCGGGGCACTGTATAGGCGGCGGGATGGGTAAGGAAAAGGTACCTTTTCCCGGAATTTCACCGCTTCTTTCAAGGATGGGTATTGGGAGTGCCAATTACGTCGGCTGCTCCCTGTCCGAATTGGTAGCGGGCAGACGAAATGCATAGGCCATTGCGATCAGATTTAACGCTGCCAACGCGAAGATGGGCGTCACTGGATCGTGTAGATGCGCCACTGCACCCAGAATGGCGGCAAATACGATGCCGACCAGGCCGGCACTGACATCGCCAAGGGCGACCAGATAGGGACGCTCGTCTTTTCTGGTCATCTCAATGAGATACAAATAACGGCCGTAGATGACCCCGTTGCCGCCCAGAGAAAGAAGCAGGATTACCAAAGCATAGAGCCAGACGTTCTGGGCATAACCGATCAGGGTGAAGCTCAGCGCAAGGATTGCCGACACAGCGGAGATCAGACACCCCAGCCACATCACGGGTTTGACCGATATCCGACCGCTGAGCCACCCCCAAAGCAGAGAGCCGATCACCATTCCTGCACTGGCGGCAATAACGAAATAGCTGAGCGAGTGTTTGGTTCCCACATGATAGGTCGCGGCATGGATGGTGTAGAAGGGCATGGCCAGTTCGACCGAGATAAAGATCAGTCGGGCCAGCAGGAATTTGCGATACCAAGGGTAGGCCATTCCGGTTTTGAACCCGGTTGCCAGTTCGACAAGCGGTTTCAACTTGTTGGTCGGGGCCTGAGGGAGGCTCTGTTCTTCTTCCAGAATGCGCACGCCGGCAAAGCTGATTCCAGCGGCGAACATCGCAATCACGCCGCACCACATGACCACGATGTGGCGCTGCATCGGCTGCTCAGAAACAAGCAGGTCTTTGGTTACCCACACCACAACGATTGCCAGAACACCGGAAATGGTCGCCTGGGCAAACACCATCCGGTTACGCTTGGCATCGGGAACGGACACGCCGTAGATCTGACTTGTGCCCAGACTGGTGATTCCCTGACACAACCCCATGACCAACGCAGTTGTCAGGAATAGCAGAACGACCATCAACTGCGGCAGGTTGGTCGCGAACAGGGCGACGATCGACAGGATTGCACCAGTCAGGATGTTGGGAATGTACACTGCCAGCTTCGCGCGGGTCACGCGGTTGATAAAGGGCGAGACGAATATCTCGGCAATCAGGCGTGCAGCGGTCACAAAGGGCAGAAGCAAACCGGCAATGAAGGTCGGGGCGCCGAGGGCGAGGTAGAGAAAAGGCAACACCAATCGGGGATTGACCAGCTGCCCGCCAATCGTTGCCAGAGCGCCGGACCAGAAGATCAACTGGTAGTTCCGGTTTTCAACCGGTGCAGTGTCTTTATTTTCCATGTGCCCTGCCACTATTCAAAAACGGGTGCTATGGATCAATCCTGAGAATGCACAATCATAAATGCTCGATTTAACTTTCTGCAATGTTTTAGACTACTTCAGCGAACCATCGTGGTTTGGGCTTTGTATAAGCGTGTCGATACAGTGACCCGACAGGGAAAAATCTAAGAATTGATGATCAGGTGTATTGCCATAGTCTCGGCTATGCGGGCAGGTTGAGTGAAATGCATCGTCAGGTTGAGTGCGCGCGTCCTGGCTGAAGCAACTCAGGGCGCCATAGTGCAGGAGAGATGCGTGAACCGGACTACCGGAAAAACTGGGCCCATAATGGCCCTTGGGGCGATGTCCGGCACCTCGCTGGATGGTGTGGATGCCGCCGTGGTTGAAACCGACGGTCATCGCATTTTCAGCTTTGGGGAAAGCGATTATCGCGCCTATACCGAGAATGAGCGGAACACGCTGCGCACCGCGCTGGGCCAATGGCATGGGCCCAAGGTCGAGGCGGCGCACGAGCTGATCACCCTAGCTCATGCTGAAGCGCTGGCGGAATTCGAAGACGTGGACCTGATCGGATTCCACGGTCAGACGCTGGCGCATGAACCGCGCGGGCGTGGAACCTTGCAGGTGGGGGATGGCCTCGGCTTGTCACAGGCACTGGGCGTGCCGGTAGTCTGGGATTTCCGCAGCGATGATGTGGCGCTGGGCGGTGAAGGCGCGCCTCTGGCACCGTTTTTTCATTTTGCCTGTGCCAAATGGATCGAAGCGCAGGAGCCGCTGTGTTTCCTCAATCTCGGTGGGGTCGGAAACTTGACCTATGTCGATCCGTCCTTTGACGGACCCGAAGCACCAGGGGCTTTGCTGGCTTTCGATACCGGACCTGCCAACGCTCCGGTAGATGACCTGATGCAGGCGCGACTGGGGCTTCCAATGGACCGGGATGGCGCGCTGGCGCGCGGTGGGACGGTTGAAACCGGCGCGTTAGAGCTGTTTCTGGCTGAGCCTTTCTTCAATCGGATGCCGCCCAAGTCGCTGGACCGGAATGACTTTGCCGAGATGATCGGTCTTGTGAAGGAGCTCAGCGACGCTGATGCGGTCGCCACGCTTACAGGAATGTGTGCCACAGGCGTATTGCAGGGGATGGAACATTGCCCAAAACCACCCACCCGTGTTCTGGTCACTGGTGGTGGGCGCCACAATCCGGTGCTCATGGAGATGCTGCGCGTTTCACTGGATTGTCCAGTCGAGCCGGTCGAGGCGGTCGGATTGGACGGAGACATGCTTGAAGCGCAGGCTTTTGCCTTTCTCGCTGTTCGCGTAGCGCGAGGCCTACCGACGTCATGTCCGGGAACAACTGGTGTCAGTGCGCTGGTAGGCGGTGGTGTCGTGTCTTCGCCAGCGCGCGGGGTAGTGGTCAGCGGGTAGGGGTTCTGTCCCCGGTCGATGTGCGTCTCGCCAGGACTTTTCAAGCCAGATGAAGAGGCTGATTCAGCGCTGGAGTGTGCGCTTGAAGTCGGCCGTGAAGCGGGTGTAGCCGTCCGAAGTGGATTTCAGATGTGCCTGTGTCCATCGGTGGAACATAGGCAGTTGATAAAAAGGAACGTTTGGAAAGGCGTGATGCTCGGCGTGATAAGGCATGTTCCACGCCAGAAAACGTATCATCCTGTTGGTAAACGTCGTACGCGAATTTTCGAGCATATTGGCCACAGGTGGGCAGAGACCGTGTTCAGCGAGCAGATAAAGGCGCAGGAACGGTTGGCCGATGAGTGCGGGCACAAGCCAGACCCAGAACATCACGGGTGTGAAGAACAGGCTTAACCCGGCCACGACATACAACGCTGATAGTATGCGAGCTTCGATCCTGATCGCTCGGTGCTGGCGGGCTGGCAGGTAGGCCGCGTCGATTCGTCCACGGGCGTTGTCCACCAGTAATTGCGCCATACCCGCCCAATATGGCCAACCGCTGAGATAGACCGCAAAACTGCGCCAGTTCTCTGGTCGCGGTTTACCGCCAAGTTCGGGGTCTTTTGTTGGATGGTTCGTCCACTTGTGATGGGCAAGGTGAAAATAACGAAACCAGGTGAAGGGCAGGCAAATGGGAACCGATACGAGATGCCCGACCGCTTCGTTTACCCAACCGGTCCTGAACGGCGTTTTGTGCGTGCATTCGTGGCTGAGCGTAAACAGGAAGACCAGCAAGAGGCCTTGGGGTAAAAGCAGCAACGGCCAGAACGGGACCTGCAGGACGATACCGGTGCTGGTGGCTGTGAGGATGCCGAGATAGATCGCAAGGTGTTTAAGGCCTGCCAAGTCCGAGCGCTGCTGCAGCCTGTCTTTGGCCTCAGGCGGGATCGAAGCGATCAGAGTGCGGTGGTCCATGCATTTACCTTTTCGGAATATCGAAACCGGGATCAGCCAGTTCGAACCCTTCAAATTCAAATCCCGGTGAAACGGTGCAACTGACCAGAGTATAGTCTCCGGTACTGCGGGCCGCCTGCCAATGGCCTTTAGGCACGATGATCTGAGGCGCGCCTTGGTTAAGGTCAGGCGTCAGCACATGTTCTTCGGCAGGTCCATCATCGGTCGCGCTGAGGGAAAGGACCAATGGGGCACCGGAATGGTATAACCAGATCTCGGTGGCGTCGACCTTGTGCCAGTGGCTGCGCTCACCCTCGGCCAGCAAGAAGTAGATACATGTGCCAGTGGCACGACCGGGATTGTCGGCGCGCCAGGTTTCTTTGAACCAGCCGCCTTCGGGGTGTTGTTGCAGGTTCAGCTGCTTGATGATGTCTTGTGCAGTCATGGGGGCCTCAATCGGATTGTGTAGATTATGCACGGCAGCGCACGATCTGCTATGGCAATTGTGTATGCAGGGCATATGTTTGCCGCATGACCCTGATGATCCCGTTTGACAACAGCTATGCACGCCTTCCGAACACGTTTTTTGCGCGGCAGGCCCCGGTACCTGTGCGTGCGCCGAATTTGATTGCGTTCAACACCGATCTGGCACGCCTGCTGCGGATTTCGCCCGGTGAAGTGGAGGAAATGGCGCAAGCTTTTGCGGGCAATACCGTGCCTGAAGGCGCACAGCCGTTGGCGCAGCTGTATTCGGGGCACCAGTTTGGCAACTATAATCCGCAGCTTGGCGATGGACGTGCAGTCCTGCTGGGTGAGACGGTCGGTACGGATGGTATCCGGCGGGACATTCAACTGAAAGGCTCGGGGCCGACGCCGTTTTCGCGGCAGGGCGATGGGCGCGCATGGCTGGGCCCGGTGTTGCGGGAGTATGTCGTGTCCGAGGCGATGCATGCGCTGGGCATTCCCACAACGCGAGCTCTGGCGGCGGTTGAAACCGGAGAGATTGTGCTGCGCGAAGGTCCAATGCCCGGCGCCGTTCTGACCCGCGTGGCCAAAAGCCATCTTCGGGTGGGCACGTTTCAGGTGTTTGCGGCGCGAGGCCAGTTGGCCGATCTGCAGCGGCTGACCGACTATGCGATTCAGCGCCACTACTCCGAGACCGAGGGGGCGATGGGTCTGTTACGCGCGGTACGGGATGCGCAGGCGCGGCTGATTGCACAATGGATGAGTGTGGGGTTCATTCACGGCGTCATGAATACCGACAATTGCTCGATTGCGGGTGAGACCATCGACTATGGGCCGTGTGCTTTCATGGACAGCTATCATCCGAATACCGTTTACAGCTCGATCGATCGGATGGGGCGGTATGCCTATTCCAAACAGCCTGAGATTGCAGTGTGGAACCTCGCGCAGCTGGCGACTGCCCTGATCCAGCAGTTCGAGGACAAGGACGCAGCCGTTGAGGAGGCTACTGAGATTGTTCATGCCATGCCTGAATTGATGCAGGAACACTGGCTGCAGCGGTTCCGGGCCAAGATCGGATTGGTTCGGGCAGAGGATGGTGATCTGGAGATGATCTCGGACCTGCTGACACGTATGGCACAGAATCAAGCGGATTTTACCAATACGTTCCGGGCGCTGGGAGGTGAGCATGCACGGGATCAGTTTACCGATCCGACGGCGTATGATGAATGGGCCAAAGGTTGGCAGGCGCGCTTGGCTCGTGAGGAGTCACCCGAAGAAGTGCTGGCTGCCACAAATCCAGTCTTCATTCCACGCAATCATAGGGTTGAACAGATGATTCAGGCTGCAGTGCAGGGAGATTACGCGCCGTTCAATCGACTGAATGATGTGCTGTCACGGCCGTATAAGGATCAACCGGAATCAGCTGATCTGAAGCGCCCTCCGGAAGAGAATGAGATCGTGCACGCGACATTCTGCGGGACGTAAGAGGTGCGGAGTGGTCGGTTTCTTGAAAAGGAACCGATCCTGAAACTTTGTAAGTTTCAGGATCCGAGGCTATCGGGGCGTGTCTGCAAAGGGTTCGGCGATCACCTGACAGGCGTCTTCATAGACGATGTATCCAATCCGATCTGATCGCAGGGTGTCTATCTCGTAACCGTGTTGCTGAAGCAGGGCGATCATCTCATAGGATTTACCTAGTATTTCCTGCGCTTCGGGCCGGAACCAACTGAGACCCTTGGTATTGCGCTGAAATGCGCCTTTCGATTTTGTCCGGTTGAACCGGTAAGGAATCTCGAGATTTTCCCGGAACCAACCCAGCAGCGACTCGAGGCGATCAAACGTGTACTGATCAAGTGTGGCAGTGTCGCGTAGATCGTAGGCCGCGCAAAAGAAGCCCTCGCGGGCGTCCATGTCTTCGATCCTGATCGGGTGCACGAACCTTACAAACATGATCGCAAAGTTGGCGGAGGGCGAGCTCAAGCTCAAGGTGATTTCTGCTCAAAAATTGAAAGATTGAAGATCACTACTTCTGCCTGCGCATACTTCGGCTTGCACTTGCTCGATCAGTTGGCGATTTTGGAGCAGATCAGACTTTGGATGCCGATGACCCACCGCTCGACCCTGCGCCTTGCCAGCTACAATATTCAGAAATGCGTGGGCCTTGATTTCCGGCGGCAACCGCAGCGGATATTGCAAGTCATCGAAAGCATGCAGGCAGATATCGTGGTGCTTCAGGAAGCCGATAAACGCCTACCGCCGCGTCCGGCTGCATTACCGCATTTCATGTTGGATGAGGCCGGTTGGCAAATCGTTGATCTGGGTGGTGCGGGGAGTCTCGGCTGGCATGGCAACGCCGTGATCTGGCGCGGGGATGCCATTCAGGTGCGCCAGACAGGGCATCATGATTTGCCGGGGTTGGAACCCCGTGGCGCCGTGAGGGTCGAGTTTGATACGCAGATCGGGCCTTTGCGCGTAATGGGGATGCATCTGGGTCTTTTGCCCGCGTCGAGGCGCCAACAGATCAGCCATATCCGACGCTGCGATTCTGATCTGGAACACATGCCCACCGTCTGGGCAGGGGATTTCAACGAATGGTCGCGCCAGCCGGTGCTTGATCATCTGGCGCCGGACATGCGGTTTCTTCCTCCGGTTCCAAGCTTCCCAGCGGCGCAGCCCATGGGGGCGCTGGACAGAATCGCTGTGGGGCAGGGGCTTGAAGCTGCACTGCACGGTGTGCACGACGTGCGGCCCGCCCACATTGCGTCCGACCACTTACCGATCTGGGCTGATCTGCGACGCATCGCCTGAGGGCAAAATCGTCTGTAGCGCATGGCGCGCAGACATATTAAGACAGAATACCGAACAGTTCCGGGGGTCAAAATGTCCGACACGATTATCGCCCGTTGCGAAGCCAAGGGCCTGCGCATGACCGGCCAGCGCCGGACCATTGCTCAGGTCTTGCAGCAGAGCGCAGATCACCCGGATGTGGAAGAACTTTATGCCCGTGCCTCGGCTGAAGATGCAGGCATTTCGATCGCGACGGTTTATCGTACCGTGAAGCTGTTTGAAGAGGCCGGGATACTCGAGCGGCTGGAATTCGGCGACGGCCGTGCGCGATATGAAGATGCGGAACGCGACCACCACGACCATTTGATCGACATGCAGACAGGTGAGGTGATCGAGTTCGTTGATCCCGAGATTGAAGCTCTGCAGGAAAAGATCGCAGCCAAGCTGGGCTATAAGCTGAAAGGTCATCGCCTGGAATTGTACGGCGTGCCGTTGGACAAAGACTGACTCATCACGAAACGCGATTATTCAGCACACGCGATTTCATTGAAAGATGTCGCAATTTTACTTGCGGCGTCGTGGTTGTTCCGGTTTTGGTGCAGGAAGGGCCCGCCGAATTGAGGCCTAATCCAACGGAAACGCGCATGAACAACGTAAACGGCATCCTGCTGCTTGTCGGGTCGATGGCAGCTTTTGCAATCGAAGATATGTTTATCAAGCACCTGTCGGCAACCGTGCCGACTGGCCAGATTCTGTTTGCGTTGGGTGTTGTCTGTGGTTTGGCCTTTGCCTTATTGTCTGTGGTGACGCGCAAGCGGATCTTCGATCCTGCTGCCTGGACGCTGCTGCCCCTCGCGCGTGCCGCGACTGAGGGGCTGGGCGCAGTGCTGTTTGTGACCGCGCTGTCGCTGATTGATTTGTCTACGGTTGCGGCGGTGTTTCAAGCCTTGCCGCTGGCTGTGACTATGGGCGCTGCGCTGTTTCTGGGCGAAAAAGTCGGTTGGCGTCGGTGGAGCGCCATTGGCGTCGGCTTCATAGGTGTTCTGATGATCATTCGTCCCGGTCTTGAGGGGTTTCAGCCCGAAACGCTGCTGGTTGTCGCGACGGTCTTTTTGATTGCTGCGCGCGACCTGATCACCCGCAAGCTGGATGTGCGGGTCGCATCCTCTGTTGTCGCTTTGCAAGCCTATATCGCCGCGATATTGGCAGGGGCTGTGCTGATGTTCTCGACCGGACAATCCTTCACGCCGGTACAATCGGCTCAGGTTATTCCCTATGTGGCGGCCTTCGTTTTCAGCATGTTGGGTTATTATGGCATCGTTGCGGCGATGCGGGTGGGTGAGGCTTCAGCCATGATGCCCTTCCGCTATACGCGCCTAGTGTTCTCGATGATCGCGGGCGTCCTGATGTTCAACGAGCAACCGGATACGATGACGCTGGCAGGGGCCACGCTGATCATCGGGTCGGGTCTATATACCTTTATCCGCGAACGTCGTCTGGCGCGCGAGCTGGTTCCGGCCTGATCTTGTTGGCGCAAACAGTATGCTGTTAGCCCTAAAGGCAGGAAAATATACGTGTTAGCGATAACGTGACTGGTTTACTTTTCGCTGTTTGCTGCTATGAGGCGTGCAACTGATTTCAGTCACAGGGACGGGCCTCATGAGCACCATTATCGACATCCACGCACGCGAAATTCTGGACAGCCGGGGCAACCCGACCGTCGAAGTGGACGTGATTCTGGAAGACGGCACCATGGGCCGCGCCGCCGTGCCCTCGGGCGCGTCGACCGGTGCCTATGAAGCGGTGGAAAAGCGTGACGGTGACAAATCCCGTTACATGGGCAAGGGCGTGCTGGAAGCGGTCGCTGCCGTTAATGGTGAGATCGCCGAAGAACTGGTCGGTTTCGACGCAACCGAGCAGGTGGCGATCGATCAGGCGATGATCGAGTTGGACGGCACCGAGAACAAAGGCCGCCTGGGCGCGAACGCCATTCTGGGCGTCTCGCTGGCGACTGCCAAGGCGGCGGCGGATTTCACTACACAGCCTCTGTATCGCTACGTTGGCGGTACTTCGGCGCGCGTGCTGCCGGTGCCAATGATGAACATCATCAATGGGGGCGAGCACGCCGACAACCCGATCGACATTCAGGAATTCATGATCATGCCGACCTCGGCCGCGAATATCCGCGAAGCCGTGCGCATGGGGTCCGAGGTGTTCCATACGCTCAAGCGCGAGCTGTCGGCTGCCGGACTGGCCACCGGAGTGGGGGACGAAGGTGGCTTTGCCCCAAACATCGCTTCGACCCGTGAGGCACTGGATTTCATCCTGCAGGCGGTCGAAAAAGCGGGCTACAAACCCGGCGAGGAGATCCATCTGGCGCTGGACTGCGCCGCCACCGAATACTACCGCGACGGAAAATACGTGCTGTCGGGTGAAAACATCTCGCTGACCTCAGAGGAAAACGCTGAGTATCTAGCGACCTTGGTCAAAGATTACCCAATTATCTCGATCGAAGACGGCATGTCCGAGGACGATTGGGATGGCTGGAAAGCGCTGACCGATGCCATTGGCAACGAAGTACAACTGGTCGGCGACGACCTGTTCGTAACCAACCCAGAGCGTCTGGCAGAGGGAATCGATCGCGGCTGTGCCAACTCGATGCTGGTCAAGGTGAACCAGATTGGATCGTTGACCGAAACCCTGCGCGCTGTCGATATGGCCCACCGCGCAGGTTATACCAACGTGATGTCGCACCGCTCGGGTGAAACCGAGGACGCCACGATCGCCGACCTGGCTGTGGCTACCAACTGCGGCCAGATCAAAACCGGCTCGCTGGCGCGGTCAGACCGGTTGGCCAAGTACAACCAGCTGATCCGCATCGAAGAATCGCTCGGAGAGGTCGCGGAATATGCCGGGACATCGATCCTGAAGCGTTAATTTCTTTATTGCGTCGTACAAACACAGGCCCCGGCTCAAACGCCGGGGCTTAATTTTTTCTTCAGGTGCCTGTGTTCGATTTAAGCTGGTCAGAATTGATAAGAGATGGCGTCCGCAGTGTAAGGACACCTGAAAACCAGACTGGGGCGGAAGAATGTAATGTATCTATGACGTTACCGGAATGATTGGCTCTAAATCACATAAAATATGCAAGAAAGTCATTATGTGTGAACTTGTTCCTATAGCGAAGCGATAGACCTCTGTATTCTGCTTGCATTGCAGAAAGGGGGACATCATGTCTGCTACAAAGTTCTTTCTTGTAATTTCAATGCTCTCGGCAGGGTTTCTCGCCGCTTGCTCAGAGCCGGGAACCTATCCGATCACGGGGATGGAGGTTTCGCAGGATGATCCGGTGCAGGAAATGAACAATCCGGCTCTGATCTTCCGGGGCGAGTCACGCTAGAGCGTTTTGCTCATCAGCACATAACGCTCGCGTGGTTTGAACCCTGAGCGCAGATAAAGCTTCTGTGCAGTCTCATTCGTGCGGTCGACTTCAAGATGCAGGGCGGTTAGTCCGGCCTCGGCCAGGGCTTTGGGGAGATCCTGCAGCACCTCGGTTGCGATACCACGGCCTCGGACGGCGGGGCGGATGTAGATTTCATCCACGAATGCGTCCATACCACCAAACTCGACCGACCAGCCGAAGGTAAGGATGATATAGCCAAGTGGCGCGCGGCCCGGCCCGATCAGATATATACACCCATGCGGTATGCCGTCCAGCAGTGGGGTCAGCGCGTTACGGCGTTTTTCGTCATCCTGCGCAATGCCGGATTCCGAATGAAACGCCGCGACCAGCGTCATCAGGCGGTCCAGATCATCGGGACGGGCGAGGCGGAGTGCTGCAGTCATAGGCGAGCTAGTCTTTCTGTGAGCAGGTTGAAGAAACCTTGGGCGTCCACGTCGCCCATGAACATGGCATTTGGTGCGCGATCAGTGACCCGCCACCAATCGGCCACCGTCATGCCCAACGTCAATTCTGATTGGGTTTCGATCTCAACATTGATGTGGCGGCCCGAGAACAGCTCGGGACGGATCAGATAGGCGGTGACGCAGGGGTCGTGCAGCGGCGCACCTTCCGAGCCGTATTTTTCCTTGTCGAAGCGTTCAAAGAAATCAGTCATCTCTGCCACGGCATGACCAACATTGCTGTCCAATGCCCGGAATGCATCGTTGCGATGGGGTGTGACCAGCACATCATGAGTAACATCCAGCGGCATCACCACAATAGGAGCGCCGGATTTAAACACAATATCAGCAGCTTCTGGGTCAACGTAGATGTTGAATTCCGCAGCGGGTGTGATGTTCCCAACCTCGAAATACGCCCCGCCCATCAGCACGATTTCCTGTACCCGGTCGACAATGTCGGGCGCTTTCTGGAACGCTGAGGCGATATTGGTCAGCGGCCCCAGTGGGCAGAGTGTAACGGTTCCAGGCTCAAGCGCACGCAGGGTGTCGATGATGAAATCGACTGCGTGACCTTCAGCCAGAGGCATCTCGGGATCGGTTAAAACGGGGCCGTCGAGCCCTGTTTTACCGTGCACATGTTCGGCGGTGATCAGTGGCCGATTCAGGGGACGATCACACCCGGCATAGACAGGGATATCAGTATGACCCGCCAACTCGCACACAATGCGCGCATTCTTGGCGGTCAGCTCCAATGGCACGTTTCCAGCGACGGCTGTGATACCCAGAACCTCGATCTCTTCGGGGCTGGCGAGGGCCAGCAGGATGGCAACGGCGTCGTCCTGACCGGGATCGGTGTCGATTATGATCTTGCGGGGCATTGTGGTCTCCGGGGCCGTGAAGGGCGGACACTCGCAAGTGTCGCGAGGCTTGTCCAGCGGTTTCAGGCCTCGCGCGCGGCATCCACCGGCGGGAGTTTGCCATTAGCGCGGTGTTCCTCGATTTTCACCTCGTCCCACAGCGCGTCCATTTCGGCCAGATCACTTTGCGAGGGCGTTCTTCCGCGTTCAGCCAGTCGCGCTTCGACCTTCTCGAAGCGACGGGTGAATTTGGCGTTGGTGCGGCGCAGGGCGGCCTCGGGTTCGATGCCTAAGTGGCGGCCGAGGTTGACGATCACGAACAGCAGATCGCCGAATTCATCCTCAAGCGCGTCAGCATCCATGCTGTCGCGTGCTTCTTCCAGTTCGGCGGCCTCTTCGGTGATCTTGGCCAGCACATGACTGGCATCGGGCCAGTCGAACCCCACGCGCGCGGCACGTTTTTGCAGCTTATGGGCGCGTAGCAGGGCAGGCAAGTTCGCGGCAACACCGTCCAGCGCACCTTTCTGTTCTTTGCCCGCTCGTTCGGCGGCTTTGATGGTTTCCCAGTCCTTTGTCTGTTGATCGGCAGACTTATCGCGGGATTCGTCGCCGAAGACATGGGGATGGCGGTCGACCATCTTGTCCGACATGGTGCGGACGACATCCTGAAAGGTGAAATGCCCGGCCTCTTCAGCCATTTGCGCGTGGAAGACCGATTGGAACAGCAGGTCACCCAGCTCTCCCTTCAACTCGTCATAAGCCTCGCGTTCGATGGCATCGGCGACTTCATAGGCTTCTTCGATCGTATAGGGCGCGATAGTGGCGAAATCCTGTTCGATATCCCACGGGCAGCCGGATTGAGGGTCGCGCAGACGACGCATGATTTCCAGCAAACGCTCGATACCCGCGTCCGTGTCGTGGATCAGAGGATTTTCGGCCATTGCGAACCCTTTCGTTCCGGTGTCAGATGCATCCATCCCGCAGTCAGGATCAGGAGTCCACCCCAGATGCCCGTCGTCAACCGAATTGCCGATTACGCCGCAGATATGGCCGCATGGCGCCAACACCTGCATACGATCCCCGAATTGGAGTTCGAATGCTATGAGACCGCCGCATTTGTAGCCGAGCGGCTGCGCGAGTTTGGCGTGGATGAGCTGCATGAAGGGATCGCCAAGACCGGTATGGTCGCGATCATCAACGGGCAGGGAGATGGCCCGACTATTGGTCTGCGCGCCGATATGGATGCGTTGCCGATCACCGAGGAGACGGGCGTAGAATACGCCTCAAAAAACCCCGGTAAGATGCACGCATGCGGTCATGATGGGCATACCACCATGCTGCTGGGTGCTGCGCGCTATCTGGCCGAGACGCGGAATTTCGCGGGCCGGGTTGCGCTGATCTTTCAGCCCGCCGAGGAAGAGGGCGGTGGCGCAGGTGTGATGGTCGAAGAGGGCATCATGGATCGGTTCGAAATCTCTCAGGTCTATGGCATCCATAATACTCCGGGTCGGCCTGAGGGTCTGTTCGAAACCACGCCGGGGGCGCTGATGGCGTCGGTTGATACGTTTGAGATCGATATTCAGGGCGTCGGCGGCCACGGGGCTATGCCGCATGAAACGAAAGACCCGGTGATGGCGGCTTGCGGGATGGCGCAGGCGATTCAGACCATTGTTAGCCGTAACCACTATGCGCTGGATGATCTGGTGGTGTCGGTGACGCAAATACACACTGGAACCGTGAACAACGTCATCCCCGACACCGCTTATCTGAATGGCACTGTCCGCACCTTTGATCCTGCCGTGCAGAAAATGGTCAAAGAGCGGATGGCGCAGATTGTGGCGGGGCAGGCGGCCTCGTACGGTGTTGAGGCCAAGCTGGACTATCAGGAGGGTTATCCTGCCACCATCAATGACGCCGACAAGGCGGCATTCGCGGCTGAAGTGGCGCGGGATGTATCCGGCGCGGAACGCGTGAAAGATGATGCTGGGCGTGAGATGGGGGCAGAGGATTTTTCCTACATGCTGCAGGCCCGACCCGGTGCTTACCTGTTCATGGGACAAGGAGATGGCGCGGGGCTGCACCATCCAAAGTACAACTTCAATGACGATGTAGCACCGGTCGGAGCGTCCTTCTTTGCGCGGATCGTCGAAAAGGCACAGCCTTTGGGCTGAAAAGGAAAAAACATGGCACTGGAAGATGCAAAAAACCAGGTAGATGAGGCGTTCACCAACCCCGATCTCAAGGGTCTGTCTTATGAGAACACCTTTGGCGGCGCGACCTCATTCCTGCGGCGGCTATATACCAAAGACCTGACCGGGGCAGATATCGCTGTAACAGGCGTGCCCTTCGATCAGGCTGTGACCAACCGCCCGGGAACCCGTCTGGGGCCGCGCGCGATCCGCGAGGCCAGCGCATTGCAATCGCCGGATGCACCCTATGGCTGGCCTTTTGACGCGCTGAGTGAATTGGCGATCGTTGACTATGGTGACATGGCCTATGACTATGCCAATATCCCGGCCTTTCCCGATACGCTGACCGACCACATCCGCACTATTCTGGCCGCTGATGTCGCCTCGGTCACGCTGGGAGGGGATCACTATATCAGTTTCCCGATCCTCAAAGCTTATGCTGAGAAATATGGGCCGATGTCCCTGCTGCAATTCGATGCGCATACGGACACCTGGGCCGATGACGACATGTCCCGCGTGGATCATGGGACCATGTTCTACAAGGCGGTGAAATCGGGGATCGTAGACCCGAAACGCTCGGTCCAGGTGGGGATACGCACGACGAATGAGGACACTCTGGGCGTCAACATCATCGATTCGCGTGAGGTCTACGAATCTGGCCCGGCTGCCGTGGCGCAGAAGATCAAAGGGATACTGGGTGATCGACCCGTTTATCTGAGTTTTGATATCGACGGTCTGGACCCGGCTTTTGCCCCGGGCACCGGGACGCCGGTCTGGGGTGGGCTGAGCTCCATTCAGGCGCAAATCATCCTGCGCGACATTGCCGGGATCAACATCAAAGGTGGCGATGTGGTTGAGGTCTCTCCGCCCTATGACACCTCTGGTGCGACGGCGATTGCGGGGGCCCATGTGGCGACGCAGATCATTTGCCTGTTGGGGTGGAACAAGCTGGTGAAACCTTAACCATTGGTTAGGCATAATTCCGGTATCTGCTTGGTGAAGCACCGGATCGGAGACATCACATGACCGAATACAACCAACCGATTGGCGGCAATGATCTGGCACGGTTTTCGGGGCCGAATACGTTCATGCGCCTGCCGCAGGCGTCGTCGCTTGAAGGGCTGGACGTTGCGATCCTGGGCGTTCCGATGGATATCGGCACCTCGTGGCGGTCGGGAACGCGATTCGGACCCAAGCAGATCCGTAGCGAAAGTGCGATGATCCGGCCTTATAACATGACCAATGGGGCGGCCCCGTTCGACCATCTGCAGATCGCGGATATCGGAGATTTGGCGATCAACACCTTCTCGCTCGCGGACAGTTTGAAGATCATCAAGGACAGCTATGACGGCATTCTGGCGCAGAATGTGATCCCCGTAGCAATGGGAGGTGATCATTCGATCACCCTGCCGATCCTGCGGGCGATGGCGGCCAAGCACGGGCCGGTTGCTCTGGTCCATGTGGATGCCCATGCCGACGTGAATGATGAGATGTTTGGCGAGAAAGAAACCCACGGCACCGTCTTCCGCCGAGCCTATGAGGAAGGGTTGATCGTCCCTGACAAGACTTTCCAGATCGGTATCCGTGGCTCGGGTTATGCAGCCAGCGACTTTACCGAGGCGCAGGGTTGGGGGTTCCGCCAGTACCCTGCGTGGGAGCTGTGGCAACAGAACCTGACCGAAATCGGCTCGTTGATCCGCAAAACGGTCGAAGATCATCCGGTTTATATCACCTATGACATCGACAGCCTCGATCCCGCCTATGCGCCGGGTACTGGAACGCCCGAGATAGCGGGTCTGACCACCCCGCAGGCGCTACAGCTGATTCACGCACTGGCAGGAATGAACGTGGTGGGCTTCGATCTCGTCGAGGTGTCTCCGCCTTATGATCCGTCCGGAAATACAGCGCTGACAGCGGCGAATTTGTTGTTCGAGATGCTGTGCATCCTGCCCGGAGTGACGTCACGATAGGGATGTGAACAGTGCCCGCAGCGGATAGGCTGGGTGCAAAGGGATCAACTAAGCGGATGAAAATGGTGCTGTGGGCTTTGATTGCGGTAATCATTGCGTTGGGGGCTTATGTTCGCTTTGCCCCGTCTGATCCTACGCGTTGGCATGTGGCCCCCGAAGGTTCAGAGCGTGATTTTAAGGTTGGGGTCGTTCGAACTGTCGAAACCGGTCCGGACGGCTTGGCTCGACTTGATGTTATTGCCCGAGAGACACCGCGCACCACTGTGCTGGCCGGTTCGGTCAATGAAGGGATGATCACATATATCACCCGCACCAAGGTCTTTGGTTTTCCCGACTACACCACCGTCGAGCAAGACGGCGGTACGCTGCGTATCTATGCTCGGTTAAGATTTGGCCGGAAGGATTTTGGCGTTAATCGAGACCGGGTCACTGGTTGGCTCGCTTTGCTGCAACCCTGACGATAAGCATCCTTCCTGAACCTCACGCCACATAGGTACATTCAGCGACATCTGACATTGGGCCATGAACATGCGCCCGTCGACTTGCAGGCAGATCATCTCTCCCAGTTCAACGCGAGTGCCAGATTTGTCGGTACAATAGCAGTCTTGCACCTTGCCTCCGGGGCCGACCACATCGGCAAGGCCGGGCATGGCGAAGAGTGAAAGAACGAGGATCAGACGTTTCATAAGCCAAACCTAGCACAAGGCGGGGCCTTGACCAAAGCCTCGGATTCATAGACACCGCGCGGATGATCCCCGAAGAACGCCTAGAACAGATCACTCAGCGATTCCAATACCTCGAAGCAGCCATGGCCGATGGTGCGTCGGGTGGTGACATTGCGGCTTTGGCCAAGGAATACTCCGATCTCAAGCCAGTGGTTGATCAGATTATGGCATGGCGACAGTTGGTAGTTGATCTGGCCGAGGCCGAAGCGATGTTATCCGATCCGGACATGAAAGAGCTGGCCGAAGAGGAAATCCCTGATCTGCAGGCCCGAATTCCCGAAGCGGAACATGCGCTGCAACTGGCCCTGCTGCCAAAGGACGCCGCAGATGCGCGCCCGGCTATGCTGGAAATCCGCCCAGGTACAGGCGGGGACGAGGCCGCACTTTTCGCCGGTGATCTGCTGCGCATGTATCAACGCTATGCCGAGACACGCGGCTGGCAGTTCGAGATCATCGAGGAACAGGCTTCGGATCTGGGTGGGATCAAGGAAGTTGTCGCCCATATCAAAGGTGACAATGTTTTTGCCCGAATGAAATACGAATCCGGTGTGCATCGGGTTCAACGGGTGCCGGAGACTGAAAGCGGTGGTCGGATCCATACTTCTGCGGCAACCGTTGCGGTACTGCCCGAGGCCGAGGATGTAGATATCCAGATCGATGCCAACGATCTGAGGATCGATACGATGCGATCATCAGGTGCGGGAGGTCAGCACGTCAACACCACCGACTCGGCTGTGCGGATCACGCACTTGCCCAGCGGCATCGTCGTGACCAGTTCCGAGAAATCCCAGCACCGCAACCGTGAGATCGCGATGCAGGTGCTGAAAACGCGGCTCTATGATCTGGAACGGCAGCGGATCGACAGTGAGCGCTCGGCGGACCGCGCCAGCCAGGTGGGCTCGGGTGACCGGTCAGAACGGATCAGGACCTATAACTTCCCGCAGGGACGCATGACGGACCATCGCATCAACCTCACGCTCTATAAGCTGGATCAGGTGATGCAGGGCGATCTGGATGAGGTGATCGATGCGCTGACGGCAGATGATCAGGCGCGGCTGCTGGCCGAGATGGCCCAATGATTGCGGCATTAACAGCGGCGCAGGCCATGGTGGCAGCAACCGCGCGTTTGCGTGCAGCCGGTGTGCCTGATCCGGCGCGGGATGCTCGGGTGCTGCTGGCCCATGCGGCGCGGATTGAGGCCAGCCGCGTGACGCTGATCGCGCCCGAAGAACTGCCCGTTGATATCGCTGAACGCTATGACCAGTTGATCTCGCTGCGGGCCATTCGGGTGCCCGTCTCGCATCTGCTGGGTGAGCGTGAATTCTATGGTCGGCGGTTTAGGGTCAGCCGCGATGTGCTGGACCCGCGCCCCGAGACCGAAGCTTTGATCGAGGCGGCGCTAAGCGAGCCGTTCGATCATGTGCTGGATTTGGGGGTGGGCTCGGGCTGTATCCTGATCACCTTGCTGGCCGAGCGGGCAAGTGCCTCGGGTATTGGCGTCGATCTCAGCGAATCTGCCTGCCTGCAGGCCAGCGCCAATGCGGTTCAGCATCAGGTGCAGACGCGCGCAGAGATTCGCCAATCTGATTGGTTTGAGAACATTGAGGGTCAGTTCGACCTGATTGTTTCGAACCCTCCCTATATTTCGGCGGACGAAATGCAGGCGCTTTCCCCCGAGGTGCGCGAACATGAACCACGCATGGCGCTAACGGATGAGGGCGACGGTCTGGATGCCTATCGTCGAATTGCGGCCTCGGCCCCGGATTTTTTGATGCCGGGCGGGCGAATATTGGTTGAAATCGGCCCGACACAGGGCGCTTACGTCTCGGCCTTGTTTGATGCCGCCGGATTGACCAGCGTGCAGGTGATCCCCGATCTGGACGGGCGTGATCGTGTTGTGGGGGCCAGAATGCCGCCTTCAAAAGGGAACTGAGGCCGAAAAATGCCGATTGATGTAAAAAAGCTGCGACATTTTCGAGAATCCCCTTGTCTGAACGCTCAGGACATGTTTACTCAGGATTAGTCGGCGAGGTTGACGCTGTTTCAGCGCACCCCTGACGCCAAGCCCAAAAAGTCGATAGCGCGTAACGGCAAAAGCCACTGAGCAGCGTTAGATACGGGTTGATCGACAGTGAATTGACAAGGCTGACGTAGAATAAGATGAGATCTTCCAAATCCCGCTCGCGGGCCAAGAATAACCGCAATCGTCCCTCTGGCGGCAATGTCGTCAACCGGGTTTTTGACAGCTCGGGCCCCGAGGGCAAAGTGCGTGGCACGCCGCAGCAGATCATAGACAAGTACAACCAACTGGCACGCGACGCGCAATTGTCGAATGACCGCGTGGCGGCTGAGAACTTTCAGCAGCACGCCGAGCATTACCTGCGCATGCTGAGCGAAGCACAGCGTGAGATCGAAGCGCGCCGCGAAGAGCAAGAGCGCCAGAACCGCGAACGCCAGGCCGAGCGTGACCGTGAGCGCGCCGAGCGCCAGGAACGTGAGGCGGCCCGTCAGGCCGATCCTGCCGAAGCGCCGCAGCCTGATGTTGTGGATTTCGGGAATGAGGCCGCTGCGCCCGATGCCGGGCTGGTCGAAACACCGGAAAACAAAGGTGAAGAAGCACCGGCCCCTGAGAAAAAGGAAAAGCCTGCACGCAAACCACGCGCACGCAAGCCAAAGGCTGCCCCAGAGCAGGCCGCCCCAGAACCGACAGCAGACAATGGCGATGCGCCTGAGGCTGCTGAGTAGGCACGCTCTGAAAGCTAATCGAGACATGAGGCCTCGGGCATCAGCCCGGGGTTTTTTGTTGTTCAGGGTTTACGAATTTCACGCGCCAGTGCGCAGAAGGCTTCGAGCGATATCTGCTCGGCTCGGTCAGTGGGCTTGATACCAGCCGCAATCAGACGGTCTTCGATATCTGGTGCGACACCTTTGAGCGATGCGCGTAGCATTTTTCGACGCTGATTGAAGGCGGCGGCAACGACACGTGACAGGGTGGCGGCATCGGCTGGATAGCGGGGCTCGGGCAGGGCCGTCAAATGGACCACGGCACTCGACACTTTCGGCGGCGGTGTGAACGCGCCGGGTGGCAGGGACATTGCGATACGTGCGTCAGCCCGCCACTGTGAGAGGATTGCGAGGCGCCCATAGGCTTTGCTGCCGGGTTGGGCCACAATACGCTCGGCCACTTCACGCTGGAACATCAGGGTCAGGCTTTGCCAGAATGGTGGCCATTCAGGAGGTGTGAGCCAGCGGACCAATAATTCGGTGCCGACATTGTAGGGCAGGTTGGCAGCCACACGGATCGGAGGCGTGAGGTGGACAAGCGGGTCGATTTCCAGCGCATCGCCGTTGATGACCTCCAGCCTATCTGGATAAGCAGTGGCGATATCGTTCAACGCCGCGATACAGCGGGCGTCTTTTTCCACGGCGACCACTTTGCGGGCACCTTCGGAAAGCAGTCCACGGGTCAGGCCCCCGGGCCCTGGACCGATTTCAAGAACATCGCATTGTGTCAGATCTCCGGCCTGCCGAGCGATCTTGGCCGTCAGGTTGAGGTCGAGCAGGAAGTTCTGCCCCAATGATTTGCGTGCCGACAGCTGATGGGTCGCGATGACTTCACGCAGCGGGGGAAGATTGTCGACTGCGCTCATGATTTGCTTGCCATCTTGTGCGCCAGCTTCAAGGCTTCAATCAAGCTGGTCGGGTTCGCGATGCCTTGACCTGCAATATCCAGGGCTGTGCCATGATCTGGCGAGGTTCGAACGAAGGGTAGGCCAAGTGTCACATTCACGCCCCGGTCGAAATCCAGCGTTTTGATCGGGATCAGGGCCTGATCATGATACATCGCGATAGCGGCGTCGTAGCGCTCGCGCGCAGCGGCATGGAACATGGTGTCTGCCGGATGGGGGCCGGTTACGGAGTAGCTGTCCGGCTTCAGGTCCGCGAGCATCGGGGAGATCCAGTCAAGCTCTTCAGTACCCATTTTCCCTCCTTCGCCCGCATGGGGGTTCAGGCCAGCGACAGCGATCCGGGGACAGGCTATGCCGAACTGGTTGCGCAGGCCGTGGGCCGTGATCTCGATAGTTTCGCGTAGGACTTCGGGTGTGAGGGCGCTCGGGACTTGTGAAAGTGGAATGTGGATGGTGGCCGGAACCACGCGCAACTGATCGCTGGCCAACATCATCACCACCCGCGAGCGACTGGCCAGCGCTGCGAGGAATTCCGTATGGCCGGGAAAAGCAAAACCAGCGCCGTCGATCAGCGCTTTTTTGTGGATCGGTGCTGTGCACAGTGCAGATGCCGCGCCGGATTGAACAAGTTCGACGCCCCGTTCAATGGCATCGATGACCGAAAGGGCGTTTTTAGGATCAGGGTTGCCGGGCATATTCGAGGCGGGGAAGTCGACATGCAAAACGGGTAGGGCCGCTGCACTGGCTGCAACGGCCTCAATTGGATCCGTGATCCGGGCGATGGGTGTGTCGTTCGGCAGATGTGAGGCATCGCCAATATAGAAAAACGGACAGGTGTCACGCAGTGCGGCCCAAGCTTTAGCCGCGATCTCGGGGCCTATTCCGGCGGGTTCACCGCAGCTCAGCGCGATCGGAGCGATCATTGTTCGATAATGACGGCGTCGGCCCTCAGCTGTTCCAGGAGGCCGTCGGCGAGAGCCTGCAACCGTTGCTGGGTCAGTGCATTGGCCACGTCGACGCGGGTCGTATCTTCGCCCAGATCGCGGGTACGGTTGCACAGCATCAGGTACATCAGTGTCTGCCCGTTGTTACGTGTGAGCGCGGTCGAAGCTTCATTTGGATCAAGCTTGGCCAGTTCCAGTGCCACGTCACGCGGGATCTCGGACGGGCTCGCAGTGATGCGGTCTAACACATTGGGAGATTGATCCTTGGCGAGACCATAGAGGTCATCGCAGGTGTCGATCTCTTCTTTTAGGCCTTCGGCTTTCGCAAGCGTTTCAGCGCTGCGACCACCGGGCAGATAGTAGATGGCGTAATCAATCTCGGAAAAGCTTGGCGTGCCGGCGGCAACTTCACGGATACCGCGCATCTGAAAGAGAGCAACGGCATTTGGCAACGATATCGGATCAGTGATCTCGCCGTTTTTTAGGCCCAGAATTACGGGTTGCAGGGCTGGTGGCAGGTTGCTGAGTGAAATCCAGTCCAGTCGCCCGCCGTTCTCGCGCGTAGTAGCGGCAGAGTATTGCGCGGCTGCAGAGGAAAAGCTCTCCTGATCAGGAAGTTGTGCGATTTCTTCGGCCAACGCCTCGGCCTGTGCCAGCGTTTGCGGAGTAACGGGAATGATAATCTCGGAAATCAAAACCTGAAGACCGCCGCCGCCGCCCTGACCAAGGGCGCGGTTAATTTCATCTTCGGTGGGGCGGGCCTGAGACAAGAAGCGAGCGCTGACATAGTCGCGCCATGACAACTGATCGGACACAAAGTCCCGCACGGTTTCATTGGAAACGCCGGCATCGTTCAACAGATTCAGAAATTCTTCGCTGCTCAGGTTGCCGCGTGAGGCGAACTCGTCGATCCCGGTTTGAATATCCTCGGGTGCGGCCTCGATCCCGGCATCGCGCATTGCCTGCTTGCGCAGGCGGTCGTTGATCAAAGCTTCACGGACTTCGCTCTCAGAACTGCCGGGAACGCCGAGTAGTTCGAGAAACTGTTGCCGCTGCTGCAATTCATACCAAGTCACGATGTCTTGATTGACCCGGATGGCGGGCGAGAAAAGACTTTGACCTTGGGCCTGCGGCGAGACCATGGCAATTAGCGTGGCAGCCAGAACCGGTAGGACCGCCTTTTGGCAGCCAGTACGGAGAGACTTTGTGAAACCTGAGATCAACTGCATCTTCTCTTAAACTTCTGTCCATCGCCTTCGACGGAATACCCTGTCAGGGCTACGGTAAAGCCGAATTCTGTCGAAGGCTCAATACTTGATGTGGAGGTAAAGCGTCTGTTAATGTTCACATTCACCTGCACACACTCATTTTCATACGTCACACCAAACCCAAGGCGGAGTGGTTCGGATTCGCTGAAATCATAACGTGCGTTGGCACGGGTCAGCCAATTCTGGTCTACGCGATAGCGTCCACTGACACGCAATTCCGAGATTTCATCGTTATTCGCTTCGGCCGGATCTGGTTCCAGCCAGATATAACCGGCTGAAAGCGCCGTATCCCCCTTGGACCAGCCTGCGCGCAGTTCGGCCTTGGTAAAGCTGAAATCACTGTTCAACAATCCGCGCGCTGCCAGGGAAAGCCCTTTGCCGTTGTTCAGTTGCCCGGCCAGCAGAATGTCGGATTTAGTCCCTTGAAGGCCAGAAGTCAGGGTGAAATCCGGATCAGCGTCAGCCCGAAATACTTGACCGACCGTTGCCAGCGCCCGCCAACCATCGGCGTTGTACCTGGACCAGTTCAAACCAACTACTGCAGTTGTGCCGTCTTCGCGACGGTCCGGCGCCGGAAAGCGCGAGAGGGATAGCAGGTTGCCCTGATCGAATTCCTGAAACGTGCTTTCATCGTTTGGCACGTCGTTATCCGAAACATGCGTCCAACCAATTTGTGCGATTGGTTCCAACACTTGCGTTGCACCCGTTTGTTCGCGACGTATCATCGGATAGCGCAGAGTAAAGGCGGCGCGTGGAGTCGAGCGGGTCACGTTGTTCGGGTAGCTGCTGTCATTGCGGATGTTGAACGTATCGACAGCCGCCCCCAGCTGGGCCTCGGCGCGCAAACCGGTTGAAAATGTCCAGTTGCGAAGCCATTCCGCATCAAAGGTCGCGCGGGCGACATCTCGACCAACTATATCCTCATCGCTGGTACGCGTGTGGGTGTGGCCAATGAAGGCCAGTTGAACCTCACCCCCCACCGCTTTGGGGAAAATGCGTTTGCGATAGTTGATATCGAAGACTCGCGAAGGAATTTCATCCTGATTTTCGCTGTCCCGCAGGGTTTTATAGTGGATGAACCCGGTCTTGAATGCGGTGTCACGCTTGATCCGTTCGAGGGAAATTTCGCTGCGCAGTCGATCATAATCAGGCAGCCCGTAATCGGCGAGATACGAATCGTCCGAGGTTGTTCTAATATCGAATTTAAGCCGGTAGCTGTTCCCGAGATTGAATCGGCCATCGGCGAAGAAATACCCACGATCCTGACCTGGCTGTACATCGTCGCGAGTGTAGGCACCCCGCAACCGGATGCGCCCACGTTTGAATGCCTGCCGATACCGGAACCCAAGGGTGCGGGTCTTCGAGGACAAGTAGGGTGTCAGTGTCAGGTCCTTGTGATCTCCGATTTTGAAGAAATAGGGAACCTGTACGCCTGTACCCAATTGCGAGGTGGTGCGGATCGACGGCACAAGAAAACCGGTGGCTCGCTCAAGCGTCGGGTCGGGCAGACGCAGCGTAGGGAAATAGAAAACTGGCACATCCATAAGAAGGAACTGAGCGCCTTCGAAATAAAGCTGCCGTTCTAACTGGTCATGGGTCACCTTACGGGCGCGAATTTGCCAGATCGGTGGTTTGCCATTGGCGCAGATATGACAAGACGTTGCGGCGACCTTGCTGAACTGTGTGTATCGTCCTGCAGCGCGCGTGGCCTGGACTGAGGCGATTTGCACCTGCTGGTCGAAAACCATGCGCGCGCCCATCAAGAGCCCGTTCTGTATACCGTCGTCCAGTTGAGCAGAATCGGCCAGTAACGTGCTCTGCCCGCCTTCATCAATCCGTATCGGACCAGTTATCGTAAGTTCGCCGGTTTCGCGATCATAAGTAACGCTTTCAGCAGTCAGTTTCACATCGCCCTGAAAGGCTTCGACATTACCCTCAGCAACCAACTTGCGGTCCTGCGTAATGAATATCTCGTCAGCAACCAGCAGGGCGGGCTGATCCTGCTCGGCCTCACTAGATTCGCCGGTTGTGTCGTCCACTTGGGATTGAGCTACAACAGCAGTCGGCAATGAGAGGATCAACGCGCTGGACAAAAGCAGAGACAGGATGGATCGCATCAGCCGTCCTCCGCGTGAAGTAACAAGCCCAGAGACAGAAGGATTCCGGCAAAAGGCGGTGCCCAGGCCGCAACAAGGATCGGCAATTGTCCGTTTTCACCCAAAATCTGTGCAAAGTTTCGGATGAAATAGATGCCGAAACCCAACAACACGGCGGTCAGTACGGCAACACCGGTGCCGCCAAACCGGACGTGGCGCATGGTGAAGGCAGCACCAATCAGCACCATCGAGACCAGAAACAGCGGGCGTGCGAGTTGGACCTGAAGCCAGACTTCATACTGCTTGGTGGAGAATCCAGCCTCGCGGAGATCACGAATCAATTGCGGAAGATCGTAGACCGAAACTGAATCCTGTTGTCCCAGCGTGTCGAGAATCCGATCCCGCGTCAGCGTTGTAGGCAGATTCAATATCTCGTGGGTACTTGCGTTGGCTTCGGGATTCAGATCATCCTGAAGTGTCCAGACCTTGGCGTGACGCAGGGTCCAGTATCCATCCTCCAGATCGGCCCGTTGGGCTGCAATCTGTTGGTTCGGTTTGCCGTCGGAAGAAAATGTGGTGATGGTCACGTCCTGTAATGCGAACCTTTCACCATTGACTGTGCCGGTCGCATGAATCACCGACTGGCCGTTGGCTGATCCTTGTCGCAGCCACAACCCCTCGCGGCTGATCGAGAGGGCCGAGCTGCCTTGGTTGCGATAGTCGTCGGATAGGCGTTGAAATTCTTCGGATGTCGCGGCTGCGATCGGGTTCAACAGCGCCACCGCAAGCGCACCGATGGTCAGCGCCAGCAGAACCGGGGCCAGCAGCGCGCGGATACCCGACCGCCCGATAGCGCGCGTGACCACAAGTTCGGAACTGCGGGCAAGACCAACGAACAGCGCGATCGTCGCCAGGATCATCAGCAAGGGCAGCATCTCACTGATCGCGGCGGGTATATTCAGCAGTGTTAACTGTAACAGCTGGCCGAAAGACAGGCCGACCTGATCGAACCTGCGCACCTGCTCTATCAGGTCGATCAAGATCAAAAGGGTCAGAAAGATTCCGCCGATAACAAGAAAGCTTTGGATAAAGCGGCGGGCAAAGTAACGGTCGAGGATCACGCAGGCGTCCCCACCAAGCCGCGTTCGGCGGGAATCACATCGGTAGATGGATTCTTGCGCGACGGCCTATACCTGCCGATTGGTGCCACGTTATGTCCCCCGGTCCTGCCGTTATTTTCGCGCGACCATAATGCAATTGCCGGGCGGGGAAAACTGCTATCTGGTCATCTGCGACCGCGCGGGCTAGGTCTTGTGCAACGTATATTTCAGGAGAATGATATGAGCAGTCTGGTACCAGTCCGTTTTACCCCCTTTGACCTGGATGTGATGGCCCAGACCGAAGGACGCATCGCCATTCTCATCCCCGCCGATGGCAAGTTGAACCCTGCTGCGCGCAGGGCAAATCGTCTGACCAAGGGTGCGGTCGCACGACTGGTCGAGAGCGAGCGTTTCAGCAAGGTCAAATCGGGTGACGTAATTTCGCTGGCATGGCCTGCCGGAATGGTGGCCGAGGCATTGGACGTGCTGGTTCTGCCGCGTCGTCCCGATTCCGATGAAGCACGTAAGGCCGGGGCAAAGCTGGCGAAGCTGGCAGCTGGCAAATCCGTTCTGGTGATGGCGGCCAATCAAGTGCGTATAGAAGACCTGACCATGGGCATGGTACTGCGGACCTATGATTTCGACGTGCACAAAACCAAAGAGACCGTCGCGATAGGCGAGATCGTCATCAGCCACTCCAAAGCGGATGGGGCCGAAGCTGCCTTTGCCCCGCATTATGCCGTAGCCGATGGCGTGCGCATGACACGCGATTTGACCAACGAGCCTGCCAATATCCTGACCACCACCGAATTCGCCGATCGGCTGGTCGAGATGGAAAATCTGGGTCTGAAGGTCGAAGTGCTGGAAGAGGACAAACTGGCCGAACTGGGTATGCGCACGCTGTTGAGCGTGGGGCAGGGATCCGAAAGCCCTTCGAAAGTCGTCGTCATGCAATGGGATGGCGGTGACAAGGACGACGCCCCGTTGGCACTGGTCGGCAAGGGGGTCGTGTTTGATACCGGTGGTATCTCGTTAAAGCCTGCGGCTGGCATGGAAGACATGACCATGGATATGGGCGGTGCTGGTGTCGTGGCTGGCGCCATGCGTGCGCTGGCGAAACGAAAGGCCAAAGCAAATGTCGTGGGCCTTGTCGGGTTGGTTGAGAACATGCCTTCGGGTAATGCCTCTCGCCCAGGCGATGTCGTCAAATCGATGAAAGGCGACACGGTCGAGATCATCAACACGGATGCCGAAGGCCGTTTGGTTCTATGCGACGTCATGTGGTACGCGCAGGATCGGTTCCAACCGGTCGGAATGATCGATCTGGCCACGCTGACAGGTGCGGTCATTATCGGCCTTGGGCATGAAAATGCAGGTGTGTTTTCAAATAACGACACATTTTGTGGCGCCTTCCTGAAATCGGCCAAGTCCGAAGATGAGGGCGCATGGCGCCTGCCTTTGGGTGAAGGCTATGACAAACAGCTGAAATCGCGCATCGCGGATATGAAGAACGTTGGCGGGCGGCCTGCAGGCTCGATCACTGCAGCTCAGTTCCTGCAGCGTTTCGTTAAGGAAGAGACGCCGTGGATTCACCTCGATATCGCGGGTGTGGCGTCAGTGTCGTCCGAGACTTCTTATGCGCCGAAAGGGGCAACCGGCTGGGGTGTGCGCGCACTGAGTCGGTTCGTGCAGGACAATTTCGAGTAGGCGCATGGGAGCCGTCTATTTCTACCACCTGACTCGTCAGCCATTGGAGCACACTCTGCCAGTGTTGCTGGATAAGGCGCGGCAGGCCGGGTGGCGGATTGCCGTGAGGGGCACTGATCCCGCGCGGATGGACTGGCTGGATGAAAAATTGTGGTTGGGGCCTGAGGACGGGTTCCTGCCACATGGCCGTGAAGGTGGCCCTCATGATACGGCGCAGCCAATCCTGCTGACAACCGGACCAAAGGCTGCCAATGGCGCGACCTGCGTCATGGCCGTGGATGGCGCACCAGTTGAGGCGGATGAAGTTTCGGCGCTGGAGCGGGTTTGCATTCTGTTCGACGGCAATGACCCTGAGGCGGTTCAACACGCGCGTGGGCAGTGGAAGGCACTGACCGGAGCGGGATGCTCGGCACAGTATTGGTCCGAGGAATCCGGGCGGTGGGAGAAGAAGGCCGAGACGTAATCGGCATTATATTTTTTTAGGGAGATTTCAGATGGATATGAGGCCTTTGGGGCGCACCGGGATCATGGTGTCGGATTTATGTTTAGGCACGATGACCTTTGGCACACAGACATCGGAAACCGATGCGCATCGACAGATGGATATGGCGCAGGCGGGCGGGATCAACTTTGTCGACGCGGCTGAGATGTACCCGGTGAACCCGATATCGGCGGAAACGGTTGGACGTACCGAAGAGATTCTGGGCAACTGGAACGCGGCCAACCCGTCGCGGCGCGGCGACTACGTTCTGGCCACCAAACATTCCGGTCAGGGCTTTGTGCATGCGCGCGACGGGGCGCCGATTTCGAAAGAAACCATCGCCGAAGCCATCGAGGGCTCGCTTCGCCGCTTGCAGACGGATTGTATCGACCTCTATCAGTTCCACTGGCCCAATCGCGGCAGCTACATGTTCCGGCAGAACTGGGATTATGCGCCTTCGGGTCATAACCGGGATGAGGTTGTGGACGAGATGCAGGAAAGCCTGATCGCGCTGCAAACGCAGGTGGATAAAGGCAATATCCGCGCCTTCGGACTGTCGAATGAGAGTGCATGGGGTACCGCGCAGTGGTTGCGTGCATCTGATGAAGTCGGTGGCCCTCGGGTGGCATCAATCCAGAACGAATACTCGTTGCTTTGCCGTTTGTTCGATACCGATCTGGCCGAATTGTGCCTGTTCGAAGATGTCGGATTGTTGTCGTTTTCACCTTTGGCGGCGGGTTTCCTGACCGGGAAGTATCAGGGAGGTGCTGTACCAGAGGGGTCGCGCATGTCTCTGGTTCCCCAAATGGGCGGGCGCAAGACAGATCGTGTGTTTGGTGCCGTGGCTGCCTATCTGGATATCGCGGCGCGGCATGGGTTGGATCCGGTGCATATGTCGCTGGCGTGGTGCTGTAGCCGACCATTCATGGCCTCGACCATCTTTGGTGCGACAACTCTGGCGCAATTGGAACATGTTCTGGCTGGGAAGGATTTGAAGCTGTCGCAGGAGGTGATGGCCGAAATCAGCGCAGCGCATCGGGCGTTTCCGATGCCGTACTAGAGAAGGGGAGCTTTGCCCCCATCTCCGCTTGCAAAGACATCCCGAGGTGCTGCAGCCAGATAACGTTATACCGGTCAGTGATGAGTTGGCTGAGTCCGGTCTTGCCTGAGATCGCGCGCCGAGAGGCCATGAGCAGTTCGGAAAGCGCGGGCGAAGCTGGATTGTGAGGCAAATCCGGTGGCCAGTGCCACGTCCATCAGTGGCATGTCGGTATCTGTAACCAACCGGCGTGCCTCGGCCAACCGAAGCTGCAGGTAGTGATCCTGAGGTGTCGTGTTCAGGCGCAGTCGGAATTGCTGCTGCAGCGTACGCGTACTGGTACCTAGCGTGTCGGCGATGTCAGACAGGGGCAACGGTTCGTCCAGAGACGTTTCCATGAGCGAGTTGGCTTTGGCCGTCAGGGCGGTGTGGCGATGCGGAGCGCCTGTGCGGCTTTGGGGTTTTGAGGGTTCGGATGTGCCTTCGTAAAGGAAAAGCCCAGAGACGCGGGCGGCAAATCCGGCACCGTGGCGGGCGGCGATGATATGCAACATCATGTCGATTGCCGGAACGGCACCGCCCGACGTCAGCCGGTTCTCGGAAACGGTAAAACGGTCAGGTCGCACGTCCACATTGGGGAATCGGGTAGCGAAATTTTCCAGGTCTTCCCAGTGGGTGGTGGCCGCGTGGCCGTCGAGCAAACCTGCTTCGGCCAACAACCAGGGACCTCCGTCGATTCCGGCCAATGTGGCTCCGGAAGCAGCGATCCGGCGCAGACCTGCCAGCAGGCTGGGGGTTGCATGACGGGCGAGTTGGAAACCGGCGACAACGATCATCAGGTCGCAGCTTTGCAAGCGGGCTAATGGAATACCCTGCACATTCAGGGCGCTGGTCAGCATCGCGGGTTCTGCAGTGGCTGTGACATAGTCCCAGTCAAAGGCGGGTCGGTCCGCCAGTCGGTTGGCCGCGCGCATAGGATCGACAGCAGCGGCAAAACTGAGGGTGTTGCATTCGTCTAGCACAAGGACCGCCGTTTTCAGGGCGCGGTGTTCTGGCTGGAGTATGTTTTTTGCGGATTTCATCAAGTCTGATTCGCATTCTGCCAAGTGGTTTCCTCAAGGCTGCGTCAGAGTTGGCGTTGACGCAAATCGGAATCCGGGGAGAAGCCTGGGGAAAACTCAAGGCAAAACCGGGTATAAGCTGGGGAAAACGCCATGCCACTCGAAATGAACCGTGAAGTCTTCATCACCTGTGCCGTGACTGGCTCGGGCGGGACGCAGGATCGCAGCCCACATGTGCCGCGTTCGCCCAAGCAGATTGCCGATAGTGCAATTGCCGCAGCGAAAGCCGGTGCAGCCGTGGTGCATTGCCATGTGCGCGACCCTGAGACAGGTGCGCCATCTCGCGATCTGGCGCTGTACCGTGAAGTCACGGACCGCATTCGCGATGCCGAAGTTGACGCGGTGCTGAACCTGACGGCAGGCATGGGCGGAGATATGGTGTTTGGGGGTGTCGAGACCCCTCTGCCGCTGGCTGAGGCCGGAACAGATCTGGTCGGCGCGACCGAGCGCGTGGCGCATGTGGCGGAGTGCTTGCCCGAGATTTGTACTCTGGACTGCGGCACGATGAACTTTGCCGAGGCCGACTATGTGATGACCAACACGCCGGGTGCGTTGCGGGCGATGGGGCAGATGATGACCGATCTAGGCGTGAAGCCTGAGATCGAAGCCTTTGACACAGGCCATCTTTGGTTCGCCAAACAATTGGTGAAAGAGGGTATTCTGGAACCGAACGCTCTGGTCCAGCTGTGCATGGGTGTGCCGTGGGGTGCTCCGGACGATCTCAACACCTTTATGGCGATGGTGAACAACGTGCCGAATGACTGGACGTTCAGCGCGTTTTCGCTGGGACGCAATGAGATGGCATATGTGGCGGCCTCGGTTCTGGCTGGCGGCAATGTGCGCGTCGGGCTGGAGGATAACCTGTGGCTGGAAAAGGGTGTTTTGGCCGAGAACTGGCAGTTGGTCGAGCGCGCGGGCAGCATCATCGAAAACATGGGCGCACGGGTGATCGGGCCGCAGGAAGTGCGCGAAAAGCTGGGGCTGACTAAGCGTGCGCCTGCGGCGAAGTAAGCGTGCTTGAGCCGGCGTGACAAGTTTCGGGCGCAAAGGTATTGGGTTGGCATGATTATGCTTTTCTTCCTATCGTTCTTCGTAGCCTTGATGCTTGCATTGACGGCGTATCTGCAATCTGAGGCCCGCTGGTGGACCGGAATTCTGGCGGCTGTTCTACTCTTCCTTTTTGGTTTCGGTGTCGCCGTGTTTGTTGAGTTTCCAGATACCGGAAACACGCCCCCGCCTGTTGCGTTTATCAGCGTTGGCGCATGGCTTTGCGCCTTGATCATTGGATTGGGCAGTATCGCGGGACTTGTTCTTAGGTCCTATAAATCTGCAGGACAGGTTGCGGGAACAGTTTTTGTTGGCGGTTGGGTACTCACATTCGGTTGGTTTGTGGTTAACGCCTTTACGTAACGGGACAAATGAAATGAAGAAGACAGCAGCAATCATTGGTGGTGGTGTAATCGGTGGCGGTTGGGCCGCCCGGTTCTTGCTAAACGGTTGGAACGTTCGGGTATTCGATCCCGATCCAGAGGCCGAGAGGAAGATCGGTGAGGTGTTAGAGAATGCCCGTCGATCTCTGCCGGGACTAAGCGATGTACCTCTGCCGCCCGAAGGGACGCTGAGTTTTCATGACGATCTCGGTGAAGCGGTTCAGGGTGCGATCTGGATTCAGGAGAGCGTACCGGAAAGGCTCGATCTGAAGCTGAAGGTTTACAAAAGCCTGCAGGAGGCTTGCGATCGGGATGCAATCATCGGGTCTTCGACCAGCGGGTTCAAGCCATCGGAGCTGCAGGAGGCTGCGTTGCGGCCCGAGCAGATCGTGGTGACGCATCCATTCAACCCGGTTTATCTGTTGCCGCTGATCGAACTGGTTCCGACCGACAAGAATTCACCCGAATTGATCGGGCGGGCCAAACAGCTGTTGACCTCGGTTGGCTTCTTCCCGCTACACGTCAAGAAAGAGATTGATGCGCATATTGCCGACCGGTTCCTTGAGGCGGTGTGGCGCGAGGCGCTTTGGCTGGTGAAAGACGGCATCGCCACGACCGAAGAGATCGATGAAGCCATCCGCATGGGGTTTGGTATCCGGTGGGCGCAGATGGGTCTGTTCGAGACCTATCGCGTGGCCGGTGGCGAAGCCGGGATGCGGCATTTTATGGCTCAGTTCGGTCCGGCGCTGAAATGGCCCTGGACCAAGCTTATGGACGTGCCCGAGTTCACCGATGAACTGGTCGACATGATCGCTGATCAGTCGGATGCGCAGTCCGGTATGCACTCGATCCGCGAGTTGGAGCGTATCCGGGACAACAACCTCGTTGGTATGATGCGGGCGCTCAAGGCGCAGAACTATGGTGCAGGGGCGGTGCTGAACCAACACGACGCTGCTTTGAAACCGGGTGCGTTGCCATCGCTGGACGAGGCCGATCTGAGCCAGCCGATCCTGACCCTGTCCCGCGCAGTGCCGCTGGATTGGACCGACTACAATGGCCACATGAATGAGGCCAAGTACCTTGAAGCTTTTGCAGCTGCCACGGATCGGTTCATGGAGATCATTGGCTGTGATATGGAATATATCGCCACGGGCGGGAGTTATTTCACGGCCGAGAATCACATCCGCTATATGAACGAAGCGCATGCGGGTGCGCGAATCGAATGCCGCACGCAGATGCTGCTGGGGCAGGGTAAGAAGCTGCATGTCTTCCACAGCATGTATGAGGGCGAAACGCTGCTGGCAACGGGCGAAAGCTTTTTGCTGCATGTTAGCCTTGAAACCCGCCGTCCAAGTCCGCCATCACCTGAAATCGAAGCCGCAATGGCGCGGGTGGCAGAGGCGCAGGCCGGGTTGCCTTATCCCGAAGGCGCGGGCGCTGCGATCCGCAAACCCGCATGAGCAGCAGGGTTTTGATTACCGCTGGCGCCTCGGGCGTCGGCAGGGCCATGGCGGAAGCGTTCGACGCCGCCGGGGCTCAGGTCTGGGTTGCGGATGTTAATGCGGATGCGTTGGCGGATTGTCCGGCGCATTGGAAGCAAAGCCATCTTGATGTCTCAGATGAAGCTGCTGTTGCGGCTGCGTTTACTGACCTTGAGACCGAATGGCGTGGGCTTGATGTGCTCTGCGCGAATGCGGGGATAGCAGGCCCTACCGCCGCAGTAGAAGATGTATCCCTGACGGATTGGCGGTCGTGCCTTTCCATCAATCTTGAAGGGTCATTTTTGTGCTCTAAATACGCGGCACCTCTGATGAAACGGCAGCGCAGCGGTGCGATCCTGATCACGTCTTCGACCGCGGGCCAATACGGCTATCCCAACCGCGCGCCTTATGCGGCGGCGAAATGGGGCATGGTGGGCTTGGGAAAAACGCTGGCGATGGAGCTCGGGCCGCACGGTATCCGCTGCAATGTGATCTGCCCGGGTTCGGTCGAAGGTCCACGCATGGAGGGCGTGTTGCAGCGCGAGGCCGATGCCAAGGGAATGACTCGGGATCAGGTTTACAACGGTTACGCCTCGGGCACGTCCATGGGACGCTTTGTCGAAGCGCAGGACATCGCGAATATGGCCGTTTTTCTTGCGTCAGATGCAGCGCGGTTGGTGTCGGGTCAGGTGATCGCGGTGGATGGTCATACGGTCAATCCCGACCCGAAACTGTGACTCAGCCCTGATTGGGGCCGCGGATCTGGCGGATGGCGCTGCGGACGGCTTGCCAGTCCTGCGCCTCTTGCTGGTTTCCTGCGGCTTCGCATTCGCGCATTTTCTGCGCGGCTTCGGCTTCGGCCCGATCACCATGGGCCGTGTATAGGGCACGTGCGTATTCAGCGGTTTTGAGTGCGTCCATTCCCGTCATCCTCCATCTAAGATCGGAATGTCTTTAGGTTCGCGCCAAGTGACTATACTACAGCTTTCAGCCTAGGTCATGTCCGAGTGATTTCTGCCCGCAATTGCTGCAGATGGTCCGGGAAATCACGCGCGGTCATATCCGCCTCTCGTACCAGCCGGTCGAAATGGAGGGTGAACACTTCGATCCGGTCACGGTCGCGGAAAGCCATGTAGTGGCTTCCGGCATAGAACACGCATAGAAGCGGGCCGAATATCGTGACGGGGGCAGAGTAAAGCCGTTTAGCATCAAAAAGATAGATGCGCAGACGTGGATAAAGCTGCTCGCACAGCGACAGCAGGTGATCAATCTGATCCAGCCGGACATGAAGCGGTAGACCCTCGTAATAGCCGGTGGCATGGGCAAAGCTGTAAAGCTCGTACAATGGCATAGCGATTTCATAGTCCGACTGGGCGCTGCGCATCCATGCCAGCCGGTCTGCCGAGGCACCAATGGCCTGATCCGCAGTACGGCCCAGATGCGGGGCATATTCCCATTCCAGCACCGCACGGGTCTTGAGCATGTCGGGCAAGGTGGCCGGAACGTAGCGTATCTTGTACCCGGCGGCCTCCTGGTGCCATTCAAAGATGCGCTCATCAACCAGCGCGCGGGCGGCCTCGGTCAGGGTAAGCGAACTGGCCAATAGTTCCGCCGCGCTTTCGGGTCGATTGGAAAGTCCAAGCAGCCAGTCGGCGGAAACCCCGAGCGCTGAGGCGCAGCTACCGACCACATGGGCATTCGGCAGGCGCGCGCCCGCACCGGTAAGCAACTGCGAAACGGTCGATCGGTCGACACCGATGCTGCGCGCCAATGCGCTTTGGCTGACACTGCGATCCTGCATGGCTCGGGCCAGACGTTGGCGAAAATGCAGGGCTCGGTCCCGTTTGTCGATTTTATCAACCATATGATGATTAATATCACCTTTGGTGAGAAATGTTAATCATATTCAGAATTCCCGACCCTTGGCTCTGTCTGTAACGCTGGTGTTACAAAAACAAGAATGGGGTCTGGAATGGAAACGCGACGCAGGTCGGTCGTGAAAGCGCTGGTGTGGAATGCGATGGGGCTGGCGATGATGACGCTGGTTGGTTTAATCGCAACGGGTTCAGCAGCACTTGGCGGGATGGTTGCACTGGTCAATACGGCCATTGGCTTGACCATGTATGTGATTTACGAGCGTGTCTGGGCCGGAATTTCGTGGGGCCGCAATGGCTGAGCCGGTCACACCCAAATCGCCCGAATGGGTGACCTTTGGCCTGATCGTGGCGTGTTATTCAGCCTGGATTGGAACAATTTACTGGTTGGCAGGCATATCGCTTTGGCTAGCGGTTCCGTTCATGGGGCTGGTGGCGGCACTGCATTCTTCGCTGACTCATGAGGCACTGCACGGGCATCCCTTTCGCCAGAAATGGCTGAATGAGGCACTGCTGGCGCTGCCTCTGACCTTGTTCATTCCCTACAACCGGTTTCGGGACCTTCATTTGGCGCACCACTGTGATGCGAACCTGACCGATCCCTACGATGACCCTGAGACCAACTATCTCGACCCGCAGGTCTGGGCGTCTCTGGCCGGTTGGCAAAGGCGGATGTATCAGGTGAACAATACTCTGCTGGGGCGGATGGTTCTGGGTCCTGCAATCGGACAGGTTGCGTTCTTGCGGGATGAACTGCGTGGTGCATTGCGCGGAGATCGGGCGATTCTGTTGGCATGGGCGCTGCATATTTCCGGCGTCGTCGTGGTACTTTGGATTGTGACGTTTTCTCAAATGCCGATCTGGGCCTTCGCACTTTCAGCTTATATCGGGCTAGGTCTGGTCAAGATCCGCACGTTTCTGGAACATCGCGCGCATGAGAAATCGCGCGCCCGCACCGTGATCGTCGAAGACAGAGGTCTCCTCGCATTTCTGTTTTTGAACAATAACCTGCACGTCGTTCATCATATGAACCCATCAGCGCCTTGGTACCGATTGCCCGCGCTCTACCGCACGGGAAAAGAGCGATATTTGGCCTGCAATGAGGCGTATGTCTACCGCTCATACGCGCAGATTTTCCGAGAGTATTTCTGGCGCGCCAAGGACCCCGTAGAGCATCCGCTCTGGCCAAAGCCTTGATTTAACGACAGAAGGGAAGCCATGAGTTTATGGATTCCCATCACCATCGCAGCCGCATCGTTCCAGACGGTGCGGTTTATGTTGCAGAAATCCCTGAGCAGCGCCAAGCTTTCGGCTGCCGGGGCAACATTTGCGCGATTTGCCTATTCGATGCCATTGGCCTTGCTGGGGCTTTTCATAGCTTTAGGTGCGACAGGGTACGAACTGCCGGCGCTGACGGCGAAGTTCTGGACCTTTGCGGTCATTGGCGGGACCACACAGATATTGGCCACGATCTGCGTTGTGGCCTTGTTCAAACAGCGTAACTTTGCGGTCGGAATTACGTTCAAGAAAACCGAAGTGATTCAAACCGCTATCGTAGGGTTCCTCATCCTCGGGGATCAGGTCTCTACCGGCGCGATTGGAGCAATTCTGCTTGGGTTGTTGGCTGTCCTGGTGCTGTCAAAAACGCCCGGAGGCAGCGGGGCCTGGTGGCAACATCTGACAAACAAAGCCTCGCGCCTTGGATTGGGGTCTGGCGTGCTGTTTGCATTCTCCTCGGTCAGTTATCGCGGTGCCTCGCTACAATTGGGCGATATCGATGCGTGGTTCCGGGCACTTGTGACACTGGCCGTCGTGGTGACGTTTCAATTCCTCAGCATGTGGCTTTGGTTGTTGTGGCGAGACCGGGCCGAGTTGCGCGCAGTGTGGGAAGCCCGTCAGACCGGGATCTTCGTCGGTCTGACCAGCCTATGCGGTTCGTTCTGCTGGTTCTTTGCCTTCACGTTGCAGAACGCTGCGTATGTGAAAGCACTCGGTCAGATCGAACTGATCCTCAGCCTGTTCGCATCGCTGCTGTTTTTCCGCGAAACCATCACCCGGCGAGAGGTCGCCGGGATGGCGTTATTGGGCCTGTCGATATTGGCGCTTGTACTCGCGATCTAACCGGCGCGACGCTCGTCAAAGCTGAGGGCGATAAAGCTGGGAAGGTGATCCCCCATGCCCACAACTGCTGGCCCGCCATCGTCGCGGCGCCCACGGCCACGACTTTTGGGCTCGCGCTCTTTTTTGCCTTCGCTCTTTTTGGTGTCCGGCGATTTGGCCTTTTTCTCAGGCTTTGGCGCGTCGGGCTTCGGCTCATCGGCTTTAACCGGATTGTCGATGCGCGGAATGTCCTTCTGGATCAGACTCTCAATCGCAGCCAGAGCCTTTTCATCACGGCCAGAGCAGATTGTGATCGCTTTGCCTTCGCGCCCGGCGCGACCGGTGCGGCCGATGCGATGGACATAATCTTCGGCATGGCCGGGAACGTCGAAGTTAAACACATGGCTGACCGAGGGGATATCCAGACCCCGCGCAGCAACGTCCGAAGCCACCAGCAGCCGCAGTGATCCATCGCGGAATCCGTCCAGTGTTTTCATCCGCTGCGACTGATCCAGATCGCCATGGATCGCGGCGGCGTTATAGCCGTATTTCTTCAGCGACTTGGCGCAGATATCTACATCGGTCTTGCGGTTGCAGAAGATGATGGCGTTTGTACACTTTTCACCCTCAGCATCGATCAATGCGCGCAGGGTTTTGCGTTTCTGGCTGGCCTCACGATCCCGGCGACCACCTTTGAACATCACCACGCCTTGTTCGATGGTTTCCGAAGCGGTGGCCTGACGCGCAACTTCGACCCGGGTGGGGGCCGACAGGAAGGTATCGGTGATCCGTTCGATCTCGGGCGCCATGGTGGCTGAGAAGAACAGCGTCTGGCGGGTGAATGGCGTCAGCGAGAAGATGCGCTCGATATCAGGAATGAAGCCCATGTCAAGCATCCGGTCAGCTTCGTCCACCACCATGATCTGAACGCCTGTCAGAAGCAGCTTCCCGCGTTCGAAATGATCCAGCAGACGGCCCGGAGTGGCAATCAGCACGTCAACACCGCGGTCAATCAGAGCATCCTGTTCCTTGAAGGAAACGCCACCGATCAACAGTGCTTTGGTCAGCTTGAGGTGCTTGGCGTATGTGTCGAAGTTTTCGGCCACCTGGGCAGCCAGTTCCCGGGTCGGGCACAGCACCAGCGAGCGTGGCATCCGCGCTCGCGCGCGCCCGCGGGCCAACAACGTGATCATCGGGAGGGTGAAGCTGGCGGTTTTGCCGGTGCCGGTTTGGGCGATCCCCAGAACATCGCGCCCTTCCAATGCGGCTGGAATTGCGCCTTCCTGGATCGGGGTCGGAGTTTCGTATCCAGCTTCCTCAATGGCTTTGAGGACCTTCGGGTTCAGGTTCAGTTCGTTAAACTTTGTCATATATGTCCGGTTCATGCGGACACTAGACCTGGCCCGCGCGTCAGAAAATGCCGGGCCCGGATGGCCATGCGCCCCATGCGCGTTTCGGCTGTTGCGCGGGCATAACAAAAACGTGGGGCAGGGTCAAATGAAGACGGATTAACCAGCGGTTTATCCCTCAGCAACAAGGATTTCTGCAACAATTCAATTGGTTCCGGGGAAGTGTTTCGCGACTTTCCGGTCCAGATCAAGCGGCCGATGACGGATCATGTCGTTATCTTCAAGCCGTTCCAGCACTTCCGGGTCGGCAGCGCTGATTTCATCGTAGAACTCTTTTAGGCCATCGAGGCCGAATTCTGATTCCAAAAGGCTGAACAATTCGAACTTGTCTAGCGCACCGATCTTTCGCGGGCGATCCGGGCTGGCTTGATACGAGCCTCGTTCGAGGCGGAAGCGATAGTGCGCCAGCCAATGCTCCCAATCCGGGGCGTGGCGGTGGCAGAGATCGATCTGCGGCAGCTCGGTTCTAACCGGTAGAAACTCACCGTGCTGATAAAGATTGTGGATGCGGTCGCTCAGCTTCTTCAGGCCCCGGCGCACGAACAGTTTGCCCTGAATGTGGCTCATGAAACCGGCCAGAACATAAGCGCCGAATTTGGGATAGAGCGACTCGACCAGTGGCTGTCTGTTCTCGCCTTCGGGAATGAAGGCTTTGTAGAGGCCCTCGCCCCCCGCCAGAGCCTCTATCGGGCGGACGCGGACGGCGGGGATGTCATCTGGAATTTCGCTCAGCAGGTCGGGGATCGGGGACATTGGCCACAGAAACTCGTCGACGTCGATATGTGCGACCCAATCCAGATCGGTCCGATTGTAGATCAGATTTGCGTTCGAGGATTGCCGGACCTGATGTTTGTCCGGTCTCTCGCGCCCGCGCCGTTTCCAGAACGCCGCATCGCAGGTGCGCACCCGGATCCGAGGGTGGTCGCGTAGGGCGCTGATATCCCCCTGGACCGGCTCGTCCAGAAAGATGTGAATCCGGTCTGCCCCGATATCGAGGTGGTGGGCGGCAAAGCGAAGTATATCCTCACGCGGGGCGCGGATGGTGGAAACAATGCCCCACGTGGTCATTTCTGGATTACCTGCAGAGCCCGTCAGGTCATCATTTCCTTCGTTGCGGTCAGGTTCAGCGCCGGATAGTCACGAACCACCCGGTCGATATCCCACTGCAGCCGCGTCAGGTAGACGATGTCGCCATCGTGGTCGTGGGCGATGTGCTGCTTGTTGGCGTTTACGAATTTGTCGATCTCAGCCTTGTCGCCACTGACCCAACGGGCCGAGGTGAACTGAGATGCTTCGAATCGCACGGGCAGGCCGTATTCCATCTCAATCCGGCTGGCGAGCACTTCGAATTGCAGCGCACCGACAACCCCGACGATGAAGCCCGACCCGATCGAGGGTTTGAATACCTTCGCAGCACCTTCTTCAGCAAACTGCATCAGGGCCTTTTCCAGATGCTTGGCCTTCAATGGATCACCCGCGCGCACCGTTTGCAGCAATTCCGGCGCGAAGGAGGGGATGCCGGTTACTCGGATCGCCTCACCCTCGGTCAGCGTGTCGCCGATGCGCAGCTGACCATGGTTAGGGATGCCGATGATGTCTCCGGCCCAGGCTTCCTCGGCCAGTTCCCGGTCGGACGCGAGGAACAGCACAGGGTTCGATATTGCCATCGGCTTTTTCGACCGTACATGGGTCAGCTTCATGCCGCGTTTGAAATGGCCGCTTGCCATGCGGACAAACGCCACCCGGTCGCGGTGCTTGGGGTCCATATTGGCCTGCACCTTGAACACGAAACCGGCGACTTTCTTCTCATCGGGCGCGATCTGACGGGGCTCAGCCGACTGAACCTGTGGTTGCGGGCCATAGGCCCCGATACCCTCCATTAGTTCTTTCACGCCGAACGAGTTGATGGCCGAGCCGAACCAGATCGGTGTCATGTGCCCCTCAAGCACCGCCTGCGGGTCGAGCTTGGGCAGCAATTCGCGCGCCATTTCAACCTCTTCCAGCAACTTGTCGAGCAGTTCTGCGGGCACATGCTCGGCCAGCTTGGGGTCGTCCAGGCCGTCGATCTGGATGCTTTCGGCCACCTTGTTACGGTCGGCGCGGTCCATCAGCTCCAACCGGTCGCGCAGCATGTCATAGCAGCCGATGAAGTCACGACCCACACCAATCGGCCAAGCGGCTGGCGTGACGTCGATGGCCAGCATCTCCTGAATTTCGTCGATAATCTCAAACGTATCGCGGCTTTCACGGTCCATCTTGTTACAGAAGGTCAGGATCGGCAGATCGCGCAGGCGGCAGACCTCGAATAGTTTCTGCGTCTGGCTTTCAACACCCTTTGCGCCATCTATCACCATGACGGCGGCATCCACGGCGGTCAGCGTGCGATAGGTATCTTCCGAGAAATCGCTGTGGCCGGGTGTGTCCACCAGATTGAACCGGAAATTCCCGTAATCGAAGGACATCGCCGAGGCAGAAACCGAGATACCCCGATCTTTCTCCATCTGCATGAAGTCGGATCGCGTCCGCCGTGCCTCACCCTTGGCGCGCACCTGACCGGCCATCTGGATGGCGCCCCCATACAGCAGGAATTTTTCGGTCAGCGTCGTCTTGCCCGCATCGGGGTGCGAGATGATGGCGAAAGTCCGGCGCCGGGCGATCTCGGGCGGCAGGGTGGGTTGGTTCGAAGTATCAAGCATATTCGCGCGTATAGGCGGGGAATCCTGCCGAGGCAAGACAAAGGGGGTGGTTCGAATCATAGTGTTGTGGCAATAAGAACAAATAGTGAACAAATAGTGGAGTGGATCAATGAATTTAAAAGAAATCGCTGACGAACTGGTTGCCGGATGCCGTGAAAATCGTGCCAAGGAAAATTTGGAAAAGCTTTATGCGCCGGATGCTGTCTCGGTCGAGGCGGCAGATGCAATGGGGATGGGGCGCGAAACCCATGGTCGCGATGCGATCCGTGGTAAGCATGAATGGTGGGAAGGCGCGCATGAAGTCTCGGGCGCGTCTGTGAGTGATCCGTTCCCGCATGGTGACGACCGCTTTGCTGTCATTTTTGAGATACAAGGCAAAGTGAAGGAAAGCGGAGAGAGCTTCGATATGCGTGAGATCGGTGTCTATCACGTCGCCGATGGAAAGATCGTACGTGAAGAGTTCTTCTACTAAGGCAATGATCCTATTCTGGCCTTCCTTGCCGGGCCGGTGCTAGATGAGTGGTAAGGTAAGGGAGTGTCAGAATGGACTTGGGAATTCGCGGAAAACGCGCGTTGGTTTGTGCCAGCAGCAAAGGTTTGGGTTTGGGCTGTGCTGAGGCGCTGGCCGAAGCGGGTGTTGACCTTGTGATGAATGCGCGCGGGGCTGAAGTTTTGGAGGCCGAGGCCACGCGCCTGCGGTCCACCTATGGCATTGCAGTTCAGACCGTTGCTTGCGATGTAACCTCAGCCGAGGGTCAGGATGAGGTGATTAAAGCCGCGCAGGATGTTGATATTCTTGTCACAAATGCTGGTGGGCCACCTCCTGGCATGTGGTCTGACTGGGAACGGGAAGACTTCATCAAAGCCTTGGACGCCAATATGCTGACACCCATCGCTTTCATGAAGGCTCTGCTGCCGGGCATGATGGACAAGGGCTGGGGGCGGGTGGTGAATATTACCTCCCAATCGGTGCGCGCGCCGATTGCCGTGCTGGGCCTGTCGAATGCGGCGCGGACTGGGTTGACGGGGTATGTTGCCGGCACATCGCGTCAGGTGGCACCACAAGGCGTAACGATCAATAACCTTTTGCCTGGTATCCACGCCACCGACCGTGCGAACGCTCTGGATGGTGGGGTGTCGGCACAGAAAGGCATTTCGATGGCCGAGGCGAGGGCCGAGCGTGCCGCAACCATTCCCGTGAGACGCTATGGCACGCGGGAAGAGTTCGGGGCGACTTGCGCGTTTCTGTGCTCGCAACACGCCGGGTTCATCGTCGGGCAGAACATTTTGCTGGACGGTGGCGGCACCAATCTGACGATGTAGGCATGGCACAAAATTTCTCATTGAAAGATCAGTTGTTCAACGCCGAAAAGGTGAGCTTTCTCGCAGGCTTGTTTGCCGATGCTGATTCCGACTTCAAGGCGGATGCATTTGTGACCAAAGTGATGTCGCGTTTACCCGAGCTCGAACTGAAAGAGCGTATGGCGTGGATCGCCGAGTGCCTGCAAGACGCGGTGCCCGGTGACTTGCCTACGGTAGCTCCGGTCATCCTACAGGCGCTGCCGCCTCCGCTGGACCCCGCCAAGAGTGACGACGACTTTGGCGATTTCATTTTTGCGCCATTGGGCGACTGGGTATGTGCAATCGGTCTGGATCATCCCGATTTGGCACTGGATATACTGGAAGAACTGACCCAACGATTTTCGATGGAATGGGCGATCCGTCCGTTCCTCAACCATCATTCCGAACTGGTTATGGAGCGGATGCAGGATTGGAGCGCGCATTCCAGCTATCACGTCCGTCGTCTGGTCAGTGAAGGGACGCGACCACGTCTGCCTTGGGGGCAGGCCGTTGGCTTGGCCTTGTCTGACCCATTGCCGTTATTGGACCGGTTGCACGGGGATCAGACGCGCTACGTGACGCGCTCGGTCGCCAATCATCTGAACGACATAACAAAGAAAGACCCCGATCTGGTGTTGGAACGGCTGCGTGACTGGGGCGAGGCTGGGCAGCAGGACCAGGATGAGCTGAACTGGATGACGTCTCATGCATTGCGGGGCCTCGTGAAATCAGGGCATCCGGGCGCGATGAAGGTTCTGGGATACGACCCTGATGCCGACGTTACGGTTGAGATAAAGGTAAACGGACCAGTCCGGATTGGTGACGCACTTGAGTTTGAAACCAGTTTGAACGGTGGGAGGGATCAGCCCGTTCTGATTGATTATATCATTCATTTCCAACGCCCTGGTGGCAAAATCTCACCCAAGGTTCACAAGCTAAAACAGGCTCATCTAAGGGATGGCCTACTGACAGTCACCAAACGTCACAAACTCAAGGGTAATGCGACCACCTTCAAATTGGTGCCGGGGCCACACCGGCTAGAGCTTCAGGTAAACGGGCGTGTACGCGCAGGTGTGGATTTCGACCTGCTGGCCTGAATGCCGTCACGGTTTCGTCAGATCGAGTGCTGGAGGATTGCGCGGTAGGACTTGCTACGCTAGCAGGCGAACAATCAGTGACTAAAGGAATACCCCGATGAAGCATGAAGCTGTGCAGAACTACTACGGCGAAGTTTTACAGGGCAGCGCGGATTTGCAGACAAATGCCTGCTGTACTCCGGATGATATGCCGGATCACGTCAAGAAGATTCTGTCGCAAATTCATGATGATGTGTTGGCACGTTACTATGGGTGCGGGCTGATTGCTCCGCTGGACCTGGAAGGGATGCATATCCTGGATCTGGGCTGTGGAGCGGGGCGGGATGTATATGCCTTGTCCGCAATGGTCGGCGAGACTGGCCGGGTCGTTGGCATCGACATGACGCCTGAGCAATTAGACGTGGCACGCTCGCACCAGGACCATCACACGCAGGCATTCGGGCATTCTAAAAGCAATGTGGAGTTTCATCACGGCTATATCGAAAAGCTGGATGAACTGGACCTCGAACCGGGGTCGTTTGATATCATCGTCTCAAACTGTGTGATCAATCTGGCGACCGACAAGACTGCGGTGCTGCGTGTCGCGCATCGGCTGCTTAAAGAGGGTGGAGAGATGTATTTCTCGGACGTCTATGCCGATCGCCGGGTGCCCAAGGCAATGGCCGAAGACGAGGTGCTTTATGGCGAATGCCTGTCGGGGGCGCTCTACTGGAACGATTTTCTGTCGATATCGCGTGTTGCAGGGTTCGGCGATCCCCGCCGGGTCACGCATCGGTCATTGACCATCGAGAACCCGGTTTTGGAAGAACGGGTCGCGCCGCTGAGTTTTATCTCGGCCACTTACCGTCTGTTCAAACTGCCCGAGCTGGAGCCCGCCTGCGAAGACTACGGTCAGGCCGTGATCTATAAGGGCACAGTGCCGCATGCGCCACATGAGTTTGTGCTGGATGACCACCACGCCATTGAAACCGGCAAGGTGTTCCCGGTCTGTGGAAACACATGGATGATGTTGCAAGACACTCGTTTTGCACGACATTTCGAGTTTATCGGCGATTTCTCGACCCATTACGGTATTTTTGAAGGCTGCGGCGGGGATAGCCCGTTTGTGGTTCAGGGCGAAGCTGCCTCAGCCGGGTGCTGCTGATCCCTTGCGCCTGATGGGCGGGGTTGTTATCCCCGCCTAAGCCCGATGGATTTGATCGGGAAAGGCAATGGGGTCCATCGGTGACAGTGACGACAACTCCTCCTCGACTGGAAATCCGCAATCTTGTTGCGCGCTTCGGTGGGCGAACAGTTGTGGATGATGTTTCGCTGACGGTGCAGGCGGGGCAGGTGACCTGTCTTCTCGGGCCGTCGGGCTGCGGCAAGTCGACCACCTTGCGAATGATCGCCGGGGTCGAGATGCAGTCCTCGGGCGAGATCTATGTCGATGGCAAACTCATTTGCGATACGGTGTTCCGCGTACCGCCCGAACGGCGCGAGATTGGGCTGATGTTTCAGGACTTTGCGCTGTTTCCGCATCTGAGCGTGGCGGATAACGTCGCGTTCGGCCTGAAAGGCAGCAAAGAGCAGAAACGCCCGCGGGTCGAGGAACTGCTGACGAAGGTTGACCTGATGCGGTTCATTGATGGATTTCCGCATCAGCTTTCGGGGGGTGAGCAGCAGCGGGTTGCTCTGGCGCGTGCGTTGGCCCCACGCCCGCGGATCATGCTGATGGATGAGCCATTCTCGGGCCTCGATAACCGTCTGCGCGACGGTATTCGGGATGAGACGCTCGCAGTCCTAAAAGAAGAGGATGCGGCTGTCCTGTTGGTCACGCATGAGCCGGACGAGGCGATGCGGATGGCTGATGAAATCGCCCTGATGCGGCGCGGCAAAATTGTACAACAAGGTGCGCCGTATAATGTCTACACCCGACCTGCAGACAAAGCTGCCGTAGCATTTTTTAGTGATATCAATGTCTTGAAGTCACAAGTTAATGGCGCTTTGGCGCATACACCATTTGGACGCTTTCTTGCGCCAGGTGTGCCGGATGGAACTGATGTTGAAATCGTGTTCCGACCTCAGCATGTCAAACTCGACTTTGATCGTAACGGCAAAGGTCCGGTTCCGACGCCCACGGATGGTGTGGCCGCCCGTGGCGTGGTCGAACGTGCGCGTTTTCTGGGCAATGAAAGTCTTGTCGAGTTCCGCATGGACCATGACGGCTCGATCCTGAAGGCGACCGTGCCGAATGTTTTCGTTCCCAAGGCGGGTCGGATCATGTGGCTGACTATTCGCCGCGACAGGTGTTTTGTTTTCCCAACCTGATGCTCCGATCCATCATTTTCACCCAAGTGGTGCGTGAAAGCCGCAGATTGCGCATGTGCATTGCTTGTCGCAGCGCTGAGGCGGGTCTATCAAGGGCAAAACGAGGGGTGGACCGGGCATGCGAATTCTTCTGACCAATGATGACGGCATCAATGCGCCGGGGCTGATTGTGCTCGAAGCGATCGCGGCTGAACTGGCGGGGCCCGATGGCGAAGTCTGGGTCGTCGCGCCTGCTTTTGAGCAGTCGGGCGTGGGCCATTGCATCAGCTATACCCACCCGATGATGGTCGCCAAGCTGGGCGAGCGTCGCTATGCCGCCGAAGGGTCTCCGGCGGATTGCGTTTTGGCCGGTTTGCACGACGTGATGAAGGACGCCCCACCCGATCTGGTGTTGTCCGGGGTGAACCGCGGTAACAACTCGGCCGAAAATACGCTGTATTCAGGTACAATCGGCGGCGCGATGGAGGCGGCTTTGCAGGGTGTGCCAGCAATTGCCTTGTCGCAATATTTCGGGCCGCGCAATCTGGGGCTGGACGATCCGTTTGAAGCGGCTGCCAAATTTGGGGCCGATCTGGTACGCCGCATTCTTGATGCGACACCCGAGAAGCAAGGCGACTATCGTCTGTTCTACAATGTGAATTTCCCTCCGGTTCCCGCGGATGAAGTTCTGGGTACACGCGTGGCCCCGCAGGGGTACCGGCGCGATACACATTTCTCGGTCGAGCCGCACAGCTCGCCCTCGGGCCGCCGGTTCCTTTGGATCAAGGGCGGGTATCAGCATAACCCGACTGCTCCGGGCACGGATGCGGCGGTCAATCTGGAAGGGTATATCTCGGTCACTCCGATGCGCGCTGATCTGACAGCATATGACACGCTTGAGGCGCTGAAGGTCATCGAATGACAGGACCTAGTGCAGAAACCATTATGCAGTTCCTGTTCGCCCTGCGCTCTCGCGGAGTTACGGATGCACGTGTTTTGGCGGCGATGGAGCAGGTTGACCGGGGGCAGTTTGTCAAAGGCCTGTTCGCAGACCGGGCCTATGAGGACACTCCGCTGCCCATTGCTTGTGGACAGACGATCAGCCAGCCTTCAGTTGTGGGACTGATGACGCAGGCGCTGCAGGTGCGTCCACGTGATACCGTTCTAGAGGTCGGCACCGGCTCGGGTTATCAGGCGGCGATCCTGTCCAAGCTGGCGCGCCGGGTCTACACGGTTGAGCGGCACAAGAGGCTGGTGCGCGAAACGGGAGAACTGTTCCGTGAGCTGGGGCTGACGAATGTGACCGCGATGCTGACGGATGGATCGTTTGGCCTGTCCGAACAGGCCCCGTTTGACCGTATCATTGTGACCGCTGCTGCCGAAGATCCTCCGGGGCCGCTCTTGGCGCAATTGAAAATCGGCGGTATCATGGTGTTACCCGTGGGACAGTCGGACGCGGTGCAGACCCTGATCCGGGTCACGCGCACTGAAACCGGTCTGGATTACGACGAATTGTTGCCGGTTCGTTTTGTGCCTCTGCTTGAGGGGCTGGGAAAAGACGGAGCGTAAAGGTATATTAAAGGCGCCGGAACCCCGGATAACAGGGGCAGGTGTTGAGGACAGAAAAATGAGAGCAGTTTCCAAATCAGCAATGCGCCGCTGTGCGACCGGTGTTGCAGCACTGGCAATTCTTGCCGGGTGTGAAGGGCCGTACGACTATGACTTGCGCGGCAATGTCGGCGGGTTTTCCACTGCGGACGCTGCACTTGCAGCGACCGCCAACCGTCCGACGCCGGATGCGCGCGGCGTGATCACCTATCCGAATTATCAGGTGGCTGTGGCCCGTGGTGGAGACACGGTCGGTGACGTGGCTGCCCGGGTTGGTATGCCCGTGGCCGAGCTGGCCCGGTTCAACGGATTGCAGCCCAACGACTCGTTGCGCGATGGAGAGGTGCTGGCCTTGCCGCGCTCGGTCGGCGCCGCGAGTGGAGTTGATATCGCGACGATCGCCGGAACTGCAATTGATGAGGCACCCGATACCGGTTCGGTTCAGACCTCGACACTGGAACCGGCGCAACCGGCGGCAGCCCCAGCGCCCGTCGCCGCGGGACCCGAGCCGATCCGGCACAAGGTCAAAAGGGGTGAGACCGCTTATACTATCTCGCGTCTCTATCAAGTTTCAGTGGGATCGCTGGCCGAATGGAACGGGCTGGGGTCAGACTTCACCGTGCGCGAAGATCAGTACCTGTTGATCCCGGTCAAGAATCAAGCCGCGCCGCGTACGGCGGCTGCCGCGACGACGGCGACTGCGGTGACGGAACCCGGGCAGGGTTCTCCGACCCCGACGCCGCCAAGCGCGACTCAGCCATTGCCGGATGAAAAGGTACCGGTCGCGGCACCTGCGCCGGATGTTACAGCCGAAGCACCTACCAATTCGGGTACCTCGGCGCTGGCCATGCCGGTTAACGGTACGATCATACGCACCTATGCCAAGGGCAAGAACGAAGGGATCGACATTGCAGCAGCCCCAGGGGCTTCGGTCAGTGCGGCCGAAGCGGGCACGGTCGCGGCGATCACGGCGGATGCGGATCAGGTTCCGATCATTGTGGTTAAGCACAACAATGATCTGCTGACGGTTTATGCCAATGTCGACAAAATCACCGTCAAGAAGGGCAACCGGGTTCGGCGTGGGCAGAAAATCGCCTCGCTGCGTGGGGGTGACAATGCCTATGTGCATTTCGAGGTGCGCAAAGGTTTCGAGTCTGTCGATCCCGAGCCTTATCTGAAGTGATCGGAATGGCCCGTTCAGGGCCATGCCTCCGGCAAATAGTTCTTTGGTCGGATGAAGGCCGGGTCAAACGTAGGGGTCGTAGTCGCTAAGCTGTTTGCCGGGCTCGTCTGTAAAAAGCTCGGGCAGGGGGTGGATGCTCTCTATCAGGTCGATGCGGAAGACACGGAAGGCGTCACGTAACTCACACCATGATGTAAGGGTCCAGACTCGGCCCCAGTACTCCATATGTAAAGGGCGGATGGTGCGTTCTGTCAGGGTGCCGTCTATACGGCGGTAGCTGAGTTGCAGTTTCTGGCGGGACTTTATCGCAGCGCGGATCGGGGCCATATGTGCCATTCCGCGTGCGGCATCAGCGAAGGGATAGACCGCGAATTTCCAGCTGTCGGCCTCGGCAATGACCTGCGTGGGCAGAACGGCGTCAATTTTCTCGGCCAGAGATTCTGCGGCGGATTTAAGATCGGGATCGGCGGCCTCGGCCACGATCGCCATGCCGAGGTTCAGAGCCTCAAGCTCGGCAGGTGTCAGGTTAAGCGGGGGCAGCGTGATCTGCTCGCGCACCATGTAACCCACGCCGCGTTCGCCTTCGACCGGAACGCCCGATGCCACCAATGTGTCCATATCGCGATAGATCGTACGGACCGACACCTCAAGCCGGTCCGCGATGTCCTGCGCGCGGTGCAATTTGCCGTCGCGCAGGATCTGGATGATGTCGAACAGGCGGTCAGTGCGGCGCATCAGACGCTGCCCTGACCATTCTTAGGCGGTCATGTTCCATAGCACGTTCTCGTGGCGCATTTGGACGCTGTCGGGGTTAATCACGGCCATCATCGCGGCGGCGCAATCTTGCTGCATGAATGCAGCGGCAGCATCCTGAGCGGATTTCATATCGGTCCAGACAACATAATCCGTCCAGCGGCCATCTTCGCCCTGGCTCAGTTGGCGGTGGGCGAAGCCGGGGGCTGTGCGAACGAACCCTTCGGATGCCTGGCTGAGTCTTACAAACTCATCCCGGGATGTACCGTTGGTAAGGGTAAAAGTGACGATTTCTGCGACATGGGTCATTTGGTTCTCCGTTGACCAAGTTTCGATATCGTCCTTCTAGGCCACTACAACTGACATAAACCTGTCAGTTGAGAAATGCGAGTCCGCAAAAAATGCGCGATCCGTTCAAATTCGCACGCGGATTTGATCTGGCGCACTTTTGCAATGGCCTATACGGGCGTAGACACAGGGCCAGATAATATCCCCGGCGCGCTGCGCCGACGTAGAAGGAGATAAGACATGCTCAACAATATTGGCCTTCCGGGCATCCTGCTGATTGCGGTTGTGGTTCTGGTCCTGTTTGGACGCGGAAAGATCAGCTCGTTGATGGGCGAAGTGGGTAAAGGTATTACCTCGTTCAAGAAAGGCATCAAGGAAGGTTCGGAAGAGCTGGAACAGGACGCCTCCGACTTGGCCAAAGACGTCACCCCTGAGACCGACAAAGACAAGGTCTGAGCCTAGATGTTTGATCTGGGCTGGACCGAGCTTCTGGTCATCGGCATCGTCGCGCTGATCGTGGTGGGGCCGAAGGACCTGCCAGTGCTGTTTCGCAATGTCGGGCGGTTCGTCGGCAAGGCGCGCGGCATGGCGCGCGAGTTCAGCACCGCGATGAACGAGGCTGCGGATGAAGCCGGCGTCAATGAGATCAAGAAGGGCCTGAACGCGGCGACCAACCCGGTTAGTACCGCGATGGACGGGATCAACGAGGCCGCGCGCGACGTCGCCAAGTCGATCGACCCGACGAAATTCGACCCTGATAGCGAGACCGGCAAACTGGCGGCCGAACGCGCCGAGCAGGCCAAGAAGATTCAGGCCACCACGGCCCGTGCGGCCGCTGAACGTAAGGCCAAGGAAGCCGCGGATGCGCTTGCCAAGGCGGAGGAGGCCGAAGCAGCGTTGAAAACCGAAAGCAAAACATGACCAAGACCGACGAGATCGAGGACAGCTCGGCCCCATTGATCGAGCATCTGGCCGAGTTGCGCACACGCCTGATCCACTGCGTTGTGGCGTTTCTGATCGGCATGATCATCTGTTTCACCGTGGCCACGCCTCTCTTTAACTTCCTCACGCAGCCTTTGTGTGAGGTACTGACCGAGCGCGGGCAGGATTGCGGGTTGATCTTCATCTCTCCGCAAGAAGGCTTCTTTGTCGCCATCAAGGTTTCGTTGCTGGGCGGTTTCATTCTGGCGTTCCCCTATATCGGGATGCAGATGTGGCGGTTCGTGGCGCCGGGCTTGTACAAATCGGAAAAGAACGCATTTCTGCCGTTTATGCTGGCCTCGCCCTTCATGTTCCTGCTTGGCGCAAGCTTTGCGTTCTATGTCGTCACACCGTTGGCCTATGACTTTTTCCTTGGTTTCCAGCAGTTTGGGGCTGAAGGCGAGGCCGTCGCCGAAGGTGCAACCGCACCATTGAGCGTAGTGTTTCAAGGCTCGGCACAGGAATATCTGAACCTGACGAACAAGTTCATCGTCGCCTTTGGCCTGTGCTTCCAGCTGCCCGTCCTGCTGACCCTGATGGGCAAAGCGGGTCTGGTCAGTGCCGAAGGACTGGGCGCGGTGCGCAAATATGCAGTGGTCGGCATTCTGGTTCTGGCTGCGATTGTCACACCGCCGGACGTGATCACTCAGATCATCCTGTTCGTGGTGGTGTATGGGCTCTACGAAATCTCGATCTTCCTCGTGGCCCGTGTTGAGAAAAAGCGCGAAGAGCAACTGCGCGCCGACGGTTACTATGACGACGAAGAAGCCGAGGCGGATGCAGACATGATGCAGGATTACGAAGAGACCAAGTAATCTACCATACAACCACCCAAGGCGCGCCCGGAACCGGCGCGCCTTTTTCATGCGCTACCCTTGTTGAACTGGTCGGAACATGATTGAACTCCGCCGGAACACCACGGAGGAGCCGATGGACGATCAAGCTTTGAACCGCATCGCTGACGCGTTGGAGCGCATGGCGCCGGCCCCGCTGGCCACACCTGATTTCGACGCGGCCCCAGCGTTCGTCTGGCATGTGGAACCTGACCGTCTGGAACCCGTAACCCAGGTTAATCGGGTTGATCTGGATCTGCTCGTGGGCATCAACCGATCCCGCGATACACTGCTGGATAACACGCGCCGTTTCGCCGCCGGTTACAAGGCCAACAACGCGCTGCTTTGGGGCGCGCGAGGTATGGGGAAATCCAGCCTGGTCAAGGCGGTACACGGGACGTTGCAGCATGAGCACCCGAATCTGAAACTGGTGGAACTGCAGCGCGAAGACATGTCGTCGGTCGCGCGGCTGCTGAACCACCTGAGATCCGCCCCGCACCGGTTCATCCTGTTCTGTGATGACCTGTCGTTCAGCCACGATGACCAGCACTATAAGTCGCTCAAGGCCGTGCTTGATGGAGGCATCGAAGGCCGCCCCGAAAACGTGGTGTTCTATGCCACGTCAAACCGTCGCCACCTGATGCCTCGTGATATGATCGAAAATGAGCGTTCCAGCGCGATCAATCCCTCCGAAGCCGTGGAAGAGAAAGTCTCACTCTCCGACCGCTTCGGCTTGTGGCTCGGCTTCCACCCCTGCGATCAGGACGAATTCCTGGCCATGATCGACCGCTATTGCAGTGCGCACGGCGTCAACGTCGATCCGGAAACCTTGCGCGCCGAAGCCATCGAATGGCAAGCCACCCGAGGTGCACGTTCGGGTCGAGTGGCTTGGCAGTTTTTTGTTGATCTCGCCGGTCGCAGCGGCGTCCATATCGCGTAATCCGCCGATTATATCTTACCCAAATGACTCAGCCCAGAGGCATGGCCCTTTGGGGCCATTCCTAAAGCAGTGCCACGATCCGCGCTGCCTCATCAGCCGTACTGGTCAAGGCATCACGATCTTCGCCAGGATGAAATCGTGCGCGCACAGCCGTTGGCATCGGCGCTGGTTCTATGATGGAAACACGTGGTCCAGTGCGAACGGTCTCTGCCGCCCAGCTGCGTGCCAAAGCCATCTGAGCGGCCTTGGTGGCGCCGTAGATGCCATAGAATTTCTCGCCAGCTTTTGGGTCGTCGAAAAACACTGCATGTCCCGCCTCACCCAGAAGAGGGGCAACGTAGGGAATAAGGACAGACGTTGCAGTCGCATTGATGTTTGACGCTTTCGTCCATTCCCTGGGGTCGACAAAATGAGCAGGCGTCAAAGCCGACGTGTGCACCGCTGTGTGCAGCCAGAGATCGACCTTGCCCCAACGGTCGTGGATACCACGGCAGAGCGTTGCCATGGCATTCGGGTCGGTGATGTCCATCGGCGCCAATGTGGCCGAACCGCCCTTGGCCTGGATGCGATCGTCCAGCTCTTCCAGTCCGCCAGTAGTGCGCGCAACGGCGACGATGTGATAGTCGGGGGCCAGCGCTTCGGCCAGGGCGGCGCCCAGCCCGCGCGATGCCCCGGTGATAAGGGCGATGTTTGTCTGATCGGTCATGAATGCGGTTTGAACCCGCACGCGCAGGGCGTCAAGTCGGGATCAGCTACCCGGAATGCTGATCCGATGGTTCTGGCCGCTTTGTCGCAGTACGACACCATCTTCATCAATGGCAATGACTTTGCCCGAAGCCACACGGCTGCCGGGTTTCACTTTCTTAACCCGTCCGGAAGATAGGCGCATGAGAGCTTGCAATTCGGCTTTGGGACCAAAAATGCCAAGTACCGAAACCGAGTTCTTTTTCAGCGCCCCCGTCTGTGTGGCTGCGCTTTTAACCGTCGTATTAGCCATGATTTACGGCCAGGCTGTACGCCCGGACCCTGTATTGTGAGTGGTTCAGGGCGCTCGGCTAGCATGGGTTTTGGTGAACCAAAAGAGCTGCCGGATGCGATCCCGAATGGCCAGATTGCCACGCGGGGAAACCACTGCAAAAACTAAACGTTCAGCAAAAGGTTGTAGGCGGATTTTGTCCGACGGACGGTTTCGCAGTGTTTGGCAACTTCGTTTCGACTATGCGATTCGCCTATCAGGAGTTCATCAACCCGAGGCAAGCTTGGCTGAGTTCCAAGAACCGCCGACGACCTGCATATCCTCACGCTTCTTGCTGACACGGCTGCTGTTTTCGAGGCTATCCAGATAGTCCTCGTCGACACCAGTGATATAGTTGCCATCGAAGCAGGAACAGTCAAAGGCCTCGATCTCTGGGTTGCCTTCTTTGGCCGCCCAGATCAGATCATCAAGATGCTGATAGAACAGCGCATCCGCGCCCAGCTCTTCGCGGATTTCTTCGATCTCTTTGCCATTGGCAACAAGTTCGGCCTTGGTAGGCATGTCGATGCCGTAGACATTGGGGTATTTCACCGGTGGAGAAGCGCTGGCGATGTATACCTTCTTGGCTCCCGCCTCGCGACACATCTGAACGATCTTCTTGATCGTATTGCCGCGCACGATCGAGTCGTCGATCAGCAGAACGTTATGCCCGTCAAACTCCAGAGGCACCGCGTTCAGCTTACGACGCACGGATTTTTGGCGCTCGGCCTGACCGGGCATGATGAAGGTTCGACCTACATAGCGGTTCTTGACCAGCCCCTCGCGATAGGGAATGCCGGTAATCTTCGCGGCTTCAAGCGCTACAGGGCGGGCGCTATCTGGCACAGGGATAATCCGGTCGATCTCAAGTCCCGAATCCTGAATCTGCTTGGCCAGTGTTTGGCCCATGCGCATCTGGGTTTTGTAGACCGATACGCCATCCAGTAGCGAATCCGGGCGCGCCAGATAGACATACTCGAAAATGCAGGGCGTCAACTTGCCTTCGACGGCCTGGAACTCATGCATATTTCCGTCGAGATCGATCAGGATCGCTTCACCGGGCCGCAGATCGCGCAATTTTTCAAAACCATTGATGCCAAAAGCCACATCTTCCGACGCAAAGGCATAATCATCGCCGTCGCCGGGCGCTTCGCGCTTTGCCACCGAAAGGGGCCTGATGCCATATGGGTCACGGAAGGCCAACATCCCGACGCCAGCCACAAGACAGATCACCGAGTAGGCACCTTGTACCCGCTCCATCGTCATCTTCACGCCGGCAAACAGATTCCGGATCGGGTCGGCGTTGCCGTTCACCTTGATCGCATCGGCAACTTTGTCCGCCAGCACGTTTAGCAGGACTTCGGAATCCGAGGTGGTGCGCAGATGACGGCTGTATTTCGCGGTCACTTTCTCGCGCTGTTCCTCGGTGTTGGTGATGTTGCCGTTGTGGACCAGATAGATGCCATAGGGGGCATTTACGAAGAATGGCTGGGCCTCAGACGCGCTCAGAGAGCCTGCGGTGGGATAACGGACATGCCCCATGCCAACTTTACCTAACAGGGTTTCAGCGTCACTAGCGTTGAATACGTCCTTGACCAGTCCGTTCGCCTTCTTCTCGCGGAAGAACTCTCCATTGTAGGTCACAATTCCCGAGGCATCCTGACCCCGGTGCTGCAGCATCAGCAACCCGTCATAGATTTCCGCAAAGACATCATGTGTCCGGCTTGCGATCCCCAAAATCCCACACATAAACGGGCTCCAATTTCTATGACTTGTTCTGGCTGGCGTTTCGGTCGGATTGGCCGCGGACGGGTATCTGACTACTCTGTTTCTGGCCGCTACTACAGCACATGGGCACAAGCGCAAAGGCGGCCAGTGCGAAAGAAAACAGATACAGCAAGGTCGGCAGCTCCGATTCCATGTCGGTACGGCCTCCACATAATGCCTATTACAGCCCGTGTCACCAAAGGATCACATTTGTGAATTGCCGTAGACGGCATTTTTGCCTGGCCGGGGTAAATGATGACAAATCCACGGGCTTGTGCTGTCATTCGGTAACGGTTTCATGAGCGAGACACTTCGGGAAGTGTGGATGGGAGGCAGCCATGTGGGAACACAAGCAAAACGGCCCCAAACAAGAACCCGCCAAACGACGTTGTCATAGATGTCGCGGGGCAGGACGTGCGCCCTGTGAGATCTGCAAGGGAACGGGTGAAGTGGTTAAAAGCCGCGACCAATATGGCAATCCTGTTTCGAGCCGATGCGACGGATGCTTCGGATTGAAGACTATCCGCTGCAATATTTGCGGCGGCGAAGGGTTTATTTGATCCTGCCAGACTTGGAATAAAAAAAGCCCGGTCGACACCAGGCTTTTCTTCTAAGGCAGTGTGCCTGATCAGCCTTCAGAGGCGTCCGAAGCATTGTCGGCAGTACAGCTTGCAACCAGTTCTTCGTACTGAGCAGTCACCCAGCCCAATGCGGCCTCTGGGTTCTGTTCTTCGATCTTGCTGCTGAACTGTTCGAATACTTTAGCCGAACGGCTTTCATCGACCATCGTGTAGGACTGTCCGGTCATCACGGTGTCGTAGACAAAGAACGCAATCGCAACCAGCAGGATGCCGCGTGCAATACCAAAGAAGAAGCCGAGCGCCTGATCCAGACCGCCAAGTGCTGAACGCTGTACCAATGATGAGAACAGCGGCGTGAAGATGCTGACCACGATCAGCGCAATTGCAAAGACGGCGGCAAATCCGGTGATGACCGAAAGCTCACAACTGTCGCGCAGGAATTCTCCGACTACTGGCACCTCTTTGACCAGCGGCACAGCCTGCGGCGCGAAAATGAATGCCAGAACGGCCGCGGCAACCCAGCCTGCAATGGCCAAAACCTCGCGCATGAAACCGCGCGAATAGGCCAACAAGCCCGACAGCACGATGATCAGGGCTACAACCCCGTCAATTATTGTAAAACCTTCCATGGCCCTCGCCTGTTCGTTTTCTGCCCCTCAAGGCGCGACTTTACCCTGCTCCGAAGGTTTCGCCAACAAACCCCACCAAATCAGAGGGTCGGGTAAGTGTCAGACCTGCCACAGTGCCGGTTTTGCCTCCTGCCGGAGCGATTGCCGCTGTGAAACCAAGTTTTTGCGCTTCTTTCAACCTGTTTTCGGTCTGCGGGGCCGGTCTAAGTGCCCCGGATAGCGAGATTTCTCCGAAAACAACCGTATCCGAGGGCAGGGCGGTATCTTCACGCGCGCTGAGTAGCGCCGCAGCAACGGCGAGGTCGGCGGCAGGTTCGCTGACTTTAAGACCTCCGGCGACGTTCAGATAGACATCGAGCCCGGCAAAGGGGATGCCGCAGCGGGCTTCAAGCACCGCAAGGATCATTGCCAAACGACCGCTGTCCCATCCCACGACCGTGCGCCGAGGCTGAGAATGGGGTGAAGGCGCGACGAGCGCCTGCAATTCGACCAAAACTGGCCTTGTGCCTTCAATGCCAGCGAAAACAGCCGATCCGGGGCTGGGCGTGCCGCGTTCCGATAGGAACAGGGCAGAGGGGTTGGTGACCTGCGCCAATCCCTTGCCAGTCATCTCGAAGACGCCGATCTCATCTGCTGGACCAAACCGGTTCTTGACCGCGCGCAGGATACGGAATTGGTGGCCGCGTTCGCCCTCGAAATAAAGCACGGTATCGACCATATGTTCGACCACACGAGGTCCTGCGATCTGGCCTTCCTTGGTGACGTGGCCGACCATGATGATCGATACACCGTGGCGTTTGGCAAAGGTGGTGAGTTCATGTGCTGCAGCCCTGACCTGACTGACTGAACCCGGTGCGCTGTCGACATTGTCGGCCCACATGGTTTGGATCGAATCGATAATGGCGAGACCGGGTTTTTCGGCTTCGAGTGTGGTGAGGATGTCCCGCAGGTTGGTCTCGGCGGCCAATTGGACCGGGGACTCTTCCAAACCCAATCGACGGGCGCGCATTCTGACCTGTGCGCTGGCCTCTTCGCCCGAGACGTAGATGGTTTTTACACCTTTGCGGGCAAAACGTGCAGCGGCTTGTAGCAATAGTGTGGATTTGCCGATGCCTGGGTCTCCGCCAACCAGCAGGGCCGAGGCAGGGACAAGGCCGCCACCCAACACGCGGTCAAGCTCTTCGACCCCGCAGAGGGTGCGGGGCGGAGGTGTTTCCTCGGTTGAAAGGTCTGTAAGTGCGATGGATTGGCCGCGTTTGCCGCCGAGAGATTTCTTGGCGGGTCCAGCCGAGAGGGGCGCTTCCTGCACGATGGTATTCCATTCGCCGCAGGCGTCGCAGCGTCCGGACCATCGAGTATGAGAGGCGCCGCAGGCGGAGCAGGTGAAGGAAGGTGTCTTTGCCATGTCGCCCTTCGTGCCCGAGGAAGGGCGGTTCTTCAAGCCCTTGCGGGCTTTCCTTACCGCCGGTGGCGCGCCGCGTCCTCAGGCCCTGCAGGCCATCGTCCGCGGAGGGCGCTAGACGCGCCTATTCCGCAGCCCGCGGAGGTGTCAGGGCGACCACGCTCGAAGCGCTAGGATCTTTGTCGTTGGGAGGAGTTTGCAACTGCGCCGAGAGTTCGGGCAGCAGGTCGAAAAGTTCATCTCTGAGGCGCGCGAGTTGCGATTTGGCGATGGATTCCTCGATCTCGATATCTCGGGTCCATTGGCGCAGCTCGTGCTGGATGATCTGGGCTTCTTCGATGCGCTGCTGGAATTGCTCGACCTCTTCCTGCCGCTGCTGCAGGAAGGTGCGGGCGCGGGACACTTTGGCCTCACCATATGTGTCGGCGAGTTCCTGACTGACCTGGCTCATCTGGGCAGCCAGTTCCAGCACCTGTGGCTCCAACGATTGCAGATCGGGGTGGTCGCGCAGGAAGGCCATGCGTTCTTTCACGGCGTCGAATTCTGAGGCCAAAGCGAAAGCTCCGCTGCGGTCGGCGGCATGGGCGGCCTGATAGGCCCCAGCGACGTCCTGCATGTTCATTGTGAACTTACGATGGGTATTCTCAAGCACCATCATACGGGCATTGGAAGGCAGGTAGAAGGCCAGCATCAGTATCAGGGCGGTCAGTCCGATCTGGATATAGATGCCCGCATCTACCTCGGCGCCATTGCTGAATCCGGCCTGCATCGAGAGCCAGGGTAAGACGCCAAGAGCTGATAAAACAGTGGAAGTGACCGCGAACAATGCTGCGGCGCAGATCAGGAAAAAAGTAAGTCTTAATAAAGCATTCTGAAATTGCAATGTTATTGTATGGAGGGCGGCCATGATCGTCGTTCTCCTTCTTCAACCGGTACACAACCGGGCCGAAGCGGAGGGATAATCAAACAAGAATTGATCCGCCACGGACCCGAAAACTACAAAACTGACTGCTCGAAATATAAAGATGATACTCAGAAATCTGTTTTCAATCAATTAGGTCTGAGGTTTTCGTGATCCAAATGTCATCTCTGTAATATGGCCCAAGGCCAGCGAGGCCAGAATGCATCCGGTAAATAGGTAAAGCCCCCACGCGGTTTCGATGGTGGCATAAGAGATGCCCTTGGCCAGCGTGATGTAGAGCGCGATGAGGAAGATATCGGCCATCGCAAGCTTGCCGAGGATGTTGAGCGCAGGCTGCACGCGCGGGTCCAGCAGGTTCCATTGGATCAGGGCGGTGCCGATGGTTTTGATGTAGGGCGCGAAGAGGGCGAAGACGGTAACGATCAGCGCGAGGAAGATGTCGGATTTCCACAAGGACTGGAGCCCGGTGATTACGCTGATTTCGCTAAGGCCGAAAATCGGCAACAGCCCCGCTCGCATCAGCGGGGCAAACCATGCGATGGGGTAGAAAACCAAAAGCGATAGGGTCGCTATACGTAGGATCATGGCGGCCAACTTTAACTTGTATGACCGCCCGACATTACGGCGCTGGGTCGTAGACGCAAGGAACCTTGTTCAGAAGATTACTCTGCCCGTCTCATACGGCCCATCAGATTGGTTTTAAGTATGAACTGATGAAACAGGGCCGCCAAAACATGCAGCAATACAAGTACAAGCATAAGCGTTTTCAGTATTTCATGGGCTTCGGCAGATGCTTCTATCCCGCCAAACCATGCAAGCGCACCCGAGATCGGCAGAAGCACCATCAATGCATACAGTGAGAAATGGGTAACATGAGCAGCGATTTTCATCGCAGCAGATTCTTTTTCCGGCAGTGACGGCGCGCCGCGTGTCAAGCGCAATGCAATCCGCCAAAGAACGAGCGCGAGGATAAGCAACCCCCCGAACACATGGAGAGCAACCGGTGCTTGAAAAGCGACAGGTAATCCGCGTTCCATTTGATCCCATGCTTCAGAAATCGGCTCGTGAAAGAGGAACTGAACTGCGATCAGCGAGAAGATGACCCAATGGAGGGCGATTTGTGCGCGAGAATAAGAAGTGGGCATGGGGAAGCTCCGAAAACACGAGTGTTACATAGGTGTAACGCGTGACCCCCAGACTTCCGTCGATGGGTTCTGACTTTTTCGAGCGCTAATGCCTTTACCGCACTGCTTCAATCGGCCCCTCGGCGCTTCCGCTGATGAACTGCTCCACATAAGGATCACCCGAGGCGTCCATCTGACCCACCGGACCGGTCCACTGGATCACGCCTCCGTGCAGCATGGCGACGTTATCGGCAATCGCGCGGACCGAACTCATGTCGTGGGTGATGGTCATCGCGGTGGCGCCCATCTCGGTCACGATCTCTCGGATCAGGTCGTTGATGACGCCTGACATGATCGGGTCGAGGCCTGTGGTGGGCTCGTCAAAAAAGATGATTTCGGGCTCGGCCGCGATGGCGCGGGCGAGCCCGACGCGTTTTTGCATGCCGCCCGACAGCTCGGCCGGAAACCGGTCGGCGACGTTGGATTTCAGGCCGACGCGGCGCAATTTTTCGATGGCGATTTCGCGGGCTTCGTCAGCGGGGCGCTTCAGTGAGCCGCGCAGCAGGCGGAAGGCGACGTTTTGCCAGACGGGCAGGGAGTCAAATAGTGCAGCACCCTGAAACAGCATCCCGAAACGGGCCAGAAACGCGTCGCGGTCGCCTTTGGCGGCGTCTTTGCCATCGACATAGATCATACCGCTGTCGGGTTTGATCAGGCCGAGGATGCATTTCAGCGCCACCGATTTGCCGGTGCCTGAACCACCGATGATGACCATCGAGGTGCCCTTGGGAATCTCAAGGTTCATGCCTTGCAACACGTGGTTGTCGTCGAAGGCCTTATGTACGTTCTCCATCCGGATCATAGCGAGAAGAACACCCCTGTGAGTACGAAATTGGCGGCGAGGATCAGCACGGCGGCGGCCTCGACCGAGCCCTTGGTGGCCCGGCCCACGCCCTGCGCGCCACGGCCCGAGGACATGCCGTAATAGCAGCCCATGATGGCGGCGATCACGCCGAAGGCGGCTCCTTTAACCAGCGACGAGACGATGTCACGCGTTTCAAGGAAATCGACGGTGTTTTTCAGATAGGCCGCCGGGTTGAAGCCCAGATTTTGCGTGGCCACGGTGTATCCGCCTGCGATGCCGATGATATCTCCGACCCCGACAAGTGCGGGCACCGTGATCAGTGCCGCCAGCACGCGCGGGCCGGTGAGGTATTTCATCGGGTGGGTGGAGAGGGTGACCAGAGCGTCGATCTGCTCGGTCACTTTCATCGTGGCGATTTCCGCGGCGATCGAAGACGTCACACGGGCAGCGATCATCAGGCCGACCAGCACCGGGCCAAGCTCTCGCACCATGCCGATGGCGACGATCTGGGGCACCACGGCCTCGGCGTTGAAACGCGCGCCGCCTGCGTAGATCTGCAGTGCCAGTGCGCCGCCGGTGAAGATGGCGGTCAGGCCAACCACGGGCAGGGACAGCCAGCCGATGTTCAGCAGGGCGATGCCGAACTCACGCGGATAAAACGGTGGCCGAAAAATATGCGAAACCGCGTCGAGCGCAAACAGCGCGACGCGGCCAAACGCGGCGAACATGGTCAGGATGGAACGCCCCAGCTCACCCAGCAATGAAACGGGGTTCATTCCACGTAGCCCCGTGAATAGCGGTTGCCGAGCGAGGTCAGGATTTCATAGCCGATGGTTCCGGCGGCTTCGGCCAGATCATCGACGGTTTGGTGCCCGTTCAGGATACGCAGGCGATCAGGTTTGTACGGCAAGTCAGTCACATCCACGGTGATCAGGTCCATCGAGATACGTCCTACCACCGGGCAGGGCTGATCACCAGCGAATGTATCGATGCCGCCGCCGATGGCGCGATGCAGCCCATCGGCATAGCCTGCCGCAACGGTCGCAATCTTCGACGGACGGCGCGCGCTCCAGCTGTTGCCGTAGCCGACGGTTTCGCCCACGGCGACGTCGCGCACCTGAATGACAGGAAGATCGACAGTGACGACGGGTTTGGCCCCGGCAAAGGGCATCCCGCCGTATATTCCAATCCCTGGCCTACAGAAATCAAAGTGGAATTCAGGCTCCATCAAAGTACCGCCAGTCGCCGCAAGCGAGCGCGGGACATCAACTCCATCGGTCATCTGTTTGAACGTGTCCAGCTGCTGGCGGTTCATCGGATGCTCTGCCTCATCCCCGCATGCCAGATGTGACATCACCACTAGTGGATCAAGCTCCAGCGCTTTGTGACGCAGTTCGGCCCAATCTGCGGGTTCCAGCCCGAGACGGTTCATGCCGCTGTCAAGCTGGATGCCGAACGAGTGATCGGGCAGGGCCTCAAGATGGCGTTTGAACTGTTCGGGCGAGTTGATCAATGGCGTCAGGTCGTGTTGGCGAAGTAGATCGGTGTCACCATCCATATGCCCCGAGAACACGGCTACAAGCGGGCCGGGGCCAACCGCTTCGCGTACGGCGGCACCTTCTTCTGCGGCGGCGACAAAGAACTTGCGCACGCCTTCTTCGGCCAATGCCCGTGCAACGGGTTCGGCGCCCAGCCCATAAGCGTCAGCTTTAACCACGGCACCGGTTTCAACATCGGTTTTCGCGTCAAGTGCATGCCAGTTCTGTGTCAGCGCGTGCAGGTTTATGGTAAGATGTGCTGTACTCATAAATCCCGTTCATGCCACCGCACTTTGCGACGTCAAGAGGGAATACGTTCTTAAAGTCTTGATTTGATACGCCAGTTGGCGAATTCAGGCCAAAACTTTAGAAAGCCGAAGGATTCTGGCGATTTGTCGCCTTTCACTCCTTGTTTACGATTGTACTCACTTCGATGTTAAACCGGTTGTTCTGGGTTTATCGTCCATAAGTCGCAGCGGTTAACAAACCCTTCAAGTATGTGGTTAATCTGTTGCGGACAGCATTGGTTTGGATCGGTCGAAAAGCAATAAGAGGGGAAGATGGATTTCATCATTGGGTACAGGGAACGGGAAGCCGAAATCTCGGGTCTGTTTCGGGATGTTTTCTCCGCCTCGGAAGGCGCGGAAGAAGGTGCGTTGATCGGAGCGCTGACGCAGAGCATGATGGCGACGACCTCGACGGATGATCTTAATGTGTTTTTCGCATGTGACGGTGGCGTTTTGGCGGGCTGCATTTTCTTTTCTCGTGTAAAATATGAAGAAGATAACCGACAGGTTTTCATTCTTTCACCCGTGGCGGTCCGGACAGATCGACAGAAGTCAGGCGTGGGGCAGGCCCTGATCCAGTTCGGGTTGCAGAGATTGCGTGAAGACGGTGTGGACTATGTTCTGACTTACGGCGATCCACGCTATTACTGCAAAACAGGGTTTCAGCCGATTTCAGAGGCGTTCGCGCGTGCTCCGCTCCACCTCAACCATCCGTATGGTTGGTTGGGGCAGCCTTTGTCGCAACGCGGCAATGCACCGCTGAAGGGGGCATCTTCCTGTGTTGAGGCGTTGAATCGGCCAGAACTTTGGTAAGCAGGGTTTAGTAGCCTTCGATCTCGCCGCCCTGCTGCCAGGGTTTGACCAGATTGCCGAAGCGGGTGAACTGGGCCTCGAACGAGAGCTCGACCATGCCAATGGGGCCGTGACGCTGTTTGCCAACGATGACCTCGGCCTTTCCGTGCAGACGCTCCATGGCCTGCTTCCATTCTTCCATCTTCTCCAGCTCATGATCGCCGGGTTTTTCGCGTTCCTTGTAGTATTCCTCACGGAACACGAACATCACCACGTCTGCATCCTGTTCGATTGAGCCCGATTCCCGCAAGTCGGACAATTGCGGGCGCTTGTCGTCGCGGCTTTCGACCTGACGGCTGAGCTGTGACAGCGCAATAACCGGGATATTCAACTCCTTGGCGATGGCTTTCATACCCATCGAGATCTCGGCGATTTCGTTAACGCGATTATCTGACATGCCCCGGCAAAGTTGCAAATAGTCGATGACCAGGAGGTCCAACCCATGGGTTCGTTTCAATCTGCGTGCACGCGCAGCTAACTGAGAGATGGGTAGGGCCGGAGTATCGTCAATAAAAAGCGGGCAGGCTTCCAGTTCCTTGGCTGCATCGACAAATCGCCGGAACTCGGATTCGGTCATGTCACCCTGGCGGATCTTGTGGCTGGAAATCTCGGACGCTTCGGCCAGAACCCGGCCCGCCAGCTGTTCGGCGCTCATCTCCAACGAAAAGAATCCAACCACACCACCGTCAATTGCACCTTCGCTGCCGTCTGGCTTCGTTCCACGCTTGTAAGCCTTGGCCACGTTGAACGCGACGTTGGTTGCCAGCGAGGTTTTCCCCATCGACGGACGCCCGGCCAAAATGATCAGGTCGGACGGGTGCAAACCGCCCAACTGCTTGTCCAAGTCGGCCAGACCTGTGGAGATCCCCGCCATACCGCCACCACGCTGATACGCCTCGTTGGTGACATTGACGGCTTCTGTGACCGCCTTGAGGAAGGATTGAAAACCCTGTTCGGTCTGGCCCTGCTCGGACAACTGATAGAGCTGTTGCTCGGCCTCGACGATCTGTTCTTTCGGTTCGCTGGCGACATCAACCCGCGCTGCCTTATCCGAGATGTCGCGACCCAGCCGGATTAACTCGCGCCGGATGGCGAGGTCATAGATCATCTGGGCGTAGTCATGTACCGCAAAGGCGCTGATCGAAGCGCCGGCCAGTTTGACCAGATAAGCAGGTCCGCCCAGTTCTTTCAGGCCATCGTCGTCGGCCATGAAAGACTTCAGCGTCACGGGCGATGCCAGGGCGTTCTTGGCAATACGGGTTGATGCTACTTCGTAGATGCGAGCGTGGACCGGGTCATAGAAATGCTCAGCACCGATGATCGATGCGACCCGGTCATACAGATCGTTGTTGGTCAGAATCGCGCCCAGAAGCTGCTGCTCGGCCTCGATGGAGTGCGGCATGGTTTCCGGATTCTGAATCTGTGCGGCTGCCTGCTCGATGCTGCTGATCTCGTTCATTGCTGCTCTCTATGTGCCCTAGGACAAAGTCCATAGCCAGACCTGTGAGTCGGGGCAAATTGTATAACTTCTGGGGATATGCTGTGCATATCTTGCCGCCCCATCATATTGCAGGATGAGGTGGGGTCGCGTCAATATATAGTGGATGAAACCATTGACGCATTGGTCAATGTTTCCGATCTGTAAACAGTTTGCGTAACGTCAACTTTTATGAGTGTCTTGCCAACCACGGGGATCGTTCAGGAATGCCTCGACCCCATCCAGCGTTTCTTGGTCAAACGCCTTCTGAACCTTGGCTTCGGCCAGTACGTCCCACCAGGTGCACAACGAGTGCAACTGGACGCCGTGATCGCCGAGCGTCTTTTCTGTCTCGGGAAAGATCCCATAATAGAAGATCACAGCGGTATGCCCGCAGATCGCACCGGTCTCGCGGATTGCATCCACGAAGGAGAGCTTTGAGCCGCCATCAGTGGTCAGGTCCTCGACCAGCAGAACGCGCTCGCCTTCGCTCATCGCGCCTTCGATGCGGGCGTTGCGGCCATAGCCTTTCGGCTTTTTTCGGACATAAGTCATCGGCAACGCCATACGTTCGGCAACCATTGCGGCGAAGGGGATGCCAGCAGTCTCACCACCTGCGATGTTATCGAAGGCCTCAAAGCCCGCATTACGCATTACCGTGACTGTCAAAAAGTCCATCAGGGTCGAGCGGATACGCGGGTACGAGATCAGTTTGCGGCAGTCGATATAGGTCGGGCTGGGCAGCCCCGAGGCCAGTGTGAAAGGCTCGCGCGAATTGAAGTGGACGGCCTTGATCTCCAGTAGCATCCGCGCGGTCAGGCGGGCAATTTCGGTGCTGTCGGGAAAGGAACTGGGGATCATGTCGGGACCTCGGTGCTGAAATGACGTTGCGGGCTGATAGCCCGACCTAACGGTCAGAGTCGAGAGGGCGTGCCAAAAGAAAAGCGGACCTCCCAAGAGGTCCGCCAGTACCCTTTCGGGTGATCATACAGCCAAGGTGGGCTCAGCTGCTGATATCATAGGCGCGCTCTCCGTGTACCGAGAGGTCGAGCCCGTTTGTTTCGGTCTCTGCGTCTACGCGAAGCGGTGTGATTAGCGCAACTACCTTTACCAACACAATCGTGATAACTGCCGTAAAGGCACCTACGATGACCAGCCCACCCAGTTGAGCCGTCCAGGTTCCGAGGCCGAACAGGGCGATCATGATAGTGCCGAAGATGCCGCCGACACCATGCACGGCGAATACGTCCAACGTATCGTCGATTTTCAGCACGTTGCGAATGACATAGACGCCTTCCTGACACAGGATACCCGCGACGGCTCCGATGATCAGCGCTTGTACGGGTCCGACAAAGCCCGAGGCAGGGGTGATCGACGCCAGGCCTGCGATCGTGCCGGTGACCAGACCAACCATCGAAGCTTTGCCAAAGCGAATTTTCTCCCACAGGGCCCAGGTCAAAGAGGCAGTGGCTGCAGACAGGTGCGTCACAGTCATTGCCATGGCGGCCCCTCCGTCAGCGGCCAATTGCGAGCCACCGTTGAAGCCGAACCAACCGACCCAGAGCATTGCCGCGCCGACCATGACGAATCCTGGGCTGTGCGGAGGTGTCGTGCGGTTGCGACGTGGGCCAAGGATGACGGCGATGATCAACGCTGCCAGACCGGCGGTTTCATGCACTACGATACCGCCCGCAAAATCACGCACACCAACCTCGCCCAGAATACCGCCGTCGGACAATATGCCTCCGCCCCAAATCCAGTGCACCACTGGCGCATAACACAGCAGCATCCACAGGGCAGAGAAGGTCAGGACAAATCCGAACCCGATGCGTTCGACATAAGCTCCGACGATCAGGGCAGGGGTGATGATGGCAAAGGTCATCTGGAACGCAAAGAACAGAACCTCGGGCAGGGTGCCGGCAAGGCTGTCGGCATCGACGCCGTTCAGGAATGCCTTGCCCAGACCACCCCAGAGGCCACTCTCACCGGGGCCGAACGCGATGGAGTATCCAGCAACAAGCCAAAGGATGCTCATCAAACAGGCAATAGAGAAGCAATGCATGAACACGCTGAGTACATTTCGGGCACGCACAAGGCCGCCATAGAACAGGGCAAGCCCCGGCAATGTCATGAACAGGACCAATGCGGTTGCAACGATGATCCAGGCTGTATCGGCTCCGTTCATGGGCCGCTCTCCTTTCCCTGTAAGGGCGCCGGGCAGTTAGAACACACGATGCCCGGTCGCCTTGTGAGTGGTGTGTGGCGTGTTCAAGCGGAGAGCGGTTGGGGAAAAAAGAGGCAAACTTGCAGAAGGGCGCCTAAATTGACGCCCTTTTGTCAATTGGTAATGAAACGTGCACCTTTTGCGCGAAAGGCCCTATTTTTGGGCAAAGTTGGAAAGACCGCGCTGCAGCAGAGCCAAGGCGTGATCGCGCGCTTGCTGCCGCACAATGTCGCGGCCGGGGGCACCGAATTCAACGGTTTCGGTCGTCGTTAGCTTGCCCTCGACCGCCAACCCGAAACACACACGACCTTCGGGCTTGAATTCAGACCCGCCCGGCCCGGCAATGCCGGTAATCGAAATCGCAAGCTGGGCGTGCGAATGGCGAAGAGCACCCTCGGCCATTTCGCCTGCAACCTGTTCTGAGACAGCGCCGAAGTCTTCAAGCGTTCCCGCCCGCACACCTAGCATTTCTTGCTTGGCGGTGTTGGTGTAGGTAACGAAACCCCGCTCGACCACAGCAGAACTGCCGGGGATGTCTGTGAGCGCTGCGGCGACCATACCGCCTGTGCAGCTTTCCGCCGTCGCGATCATCACGCCCTGCGATTTGGCGAGGTCCAGAAGATCACCTATGTTCATAATCCCATCACCCCATGTGCCAGACCCGCGAGGGCAACAACACCGATTGCAGCAAAGATACCGGCGATCACGTCATCCAGCATCACGCCCATTGGATCACCGCGTCTATCCGCCCAACCAACCGGGCCGGGTTTGGTAATGTCGAACAGGCGGAACAGGACAAATGCGGCGATCCAGCCGGGCCAAAGAGCTGTAATCTCGATCCCGTGCGTCCAGGACGGATAGGAAATCGCCCAGATGGCGATGAACTGGCCTGCGACCTCGTCGATCACGATTTCTGACGGGTCATGGTCCTCTTGACCTGCGGTCATGACACGCGTCGCCCAGAGCCCGGCGGCAAAGGCCCCGAGGGTGGCGATAAAGAGTAAGGGAAATCCTCCGATTACATGCAACAGCCACGCAAGCGGCAGCGCTGCCAGTGACCCCCAAGTGCCGGGCGCCGGACGCAGATATCCGACGCCCCCGACGGTTCCGATCAGCTGCGCGGTCTTCACGATTTCACCAGGCAAGCAGTCGCGAGCGAGGCAATGCCTTCGCTACGCCCGGTGAATCCCAATCGCTCGGACGTTGTAGCTTTGACCGAAACCTGATCGGTACGCAGGCCCATGATCCGGGCCATCTCGTCGCGCATTGCAGAAGCATGAGGGCCGATTTTTGGGAATTCGCAGACCAGAGTGCAATCCACATTTGAAATGCGGTAGCCCATCTGCTCCGCCAACTCGACTGCGCGACGCAGAAAAATCTCGCTGGCCGCGCCTTTCCATTGCGGGTCTGAGGGTGGGAAATGCTGGCCGATATCGCCTTGCGCCAACGCACCATAAATTGCGTCGGTGACTGCGTGCATACCGACGTCGGCGTCCGAATGCCCCTGCAATCCGCGATCATGTGGCACCTTCACGCCGCACAGTATCACATGATCACCGTGACCAAATCGGTGCACGTCGTAACCGTTGCCAAGCCTTACATCCATATTCATTCCCATTATGCGTTCCGCCCGTCCAAAATCTTCGGGGCGGGTGATTTTGATATTATCTGCGTCGCCCGGCACAATGGCCACTTCTATCCCGGCGGCACGGGCGACCTCGACATCATCAGCGGCTCCTCCGGGATGCGCGGCATGTGCCGCCGTGATGGCATCGTATCGAAACCCTTGAGGCGTCTGCGCGGCGTAAATTCCTGCACGATCCTGTGTTCCGGTTACGAAGTCACGGTCCCCGGTCCAAAGTGCATCAGTAACCGCCAGCCCCGGCGCTGCGGCGACATTGGCATCAAGCGCGGAGAGTGTGTCAGAGATGATCCGGGTGTTGACGCAGGGGCGGGCGACGTCGTGAATAAGCACCTTTTCAATACCATACCCTTCCAGAGCCTTGAGCCCGTTGCGCACCGACCCCGCGCGGTCCGCACCACCTTCGGCGAGAATCATCCCGGAAGTGCCGAATTCTTCCCAAGCCGCTGCGTCTTCGGGCGAGAGCACCAGAACAATGTGGTCAACGAGGTCCCGGAATCGGTCAATCGTCCAGTCAGCGACGCGTCGACCAGCAAGTGCGCGCCATTGCTTGGGCGTACCACCTCCGGCGCGCTGGCCGCGTCCTGCGGCGACAATAATGGCGGCGGTGGTCATTGGCGGGTGCTCTCCTGATTGAGGCAATGTTTAGGGGGCGGTGAATGCAGAGGCAATCACCCGCGTCAATATGCTTAAAAATTAAGCATGTGGTGATTTTGCAGGCTTGAAGGGCGTCGTTTTGTTGTTCATATGCTGCAATTTCGATATCAAAACCGCAATTGCTCAAGGATTAGGCACATTGACCCTGCGTCTTGCTGAGAAACATCTGACCCCCCCGGTGCTGTTGGCGCCCATGGCTGGAATCACGGATCGACCTTTCCGCGATTTGGTAATGCGTTTTGGTGCGGGCATGGTTGTGAGCGAGATGGTCGCCAGTCAGGAGATGGTTCAGGCCAAGCCCGGCGTACGAGAACGGGCCGAACTATCGGCGGATGTGGAAAACACCGCTGTGCAGCTTGCAGGACGCGAAGCGCACTGGATGGCCGAAGCCGCCCGACAGGTTGCCGACAGGGGTGCGCGCGTGATCGATATCAACATGGGATGTCCGGCGAAGAAGGTGACGAACGGTTATTCCGGTTCGGCGCTTTTGAAGACACCGGATCACGCGCTGACCTTAATCGAGGCCGTGGTTGGTGCGGTTGATGTCCCGGTGACACTTAAAACACGGCTGGGCTGGGATGATAGCTTGCTGAACGCGCCTGACGTCGCGCGGCGCGCGCAGGACGCCGGTATTCAAATGGTGACGATTCACGGTCGAACGCGTTGCCAGTTCTATAAGGGGCACGCCGATTGGCGGGCGATCAGGTCAGTCAAAGAAGCGGTTTCGATTCCCGTCATCGCGAATGGCGATATCGTTGACACCGACGCTGCAAAGGCTGCTTTGGATCAATCCGACGCTGACGGCGTGATGGTGGGCAGGGGGGCTCAGGGCAAGCCTTGGTTGCTGGCGCAGATTTGCCATGATCTGTATGGAAGCGAGGCACCTGAAGTGCCGACAGGCAGCACCCTGATCGAGATGGTGCGTGACCATTATCAGGCTATGCTTTATTTCTACGGCACCGACTTGGGCTTGCGCGTCGCGCGCAAACATTTGGGCTGGTATATGGATGAGGTGGGGACGCCTTCCACGCTGCGCCGCGCCGTTCTGACCTCTCGCGATCCACCGGAAGTGTTGCGACTTTTGGAGGACGCCTTGGGTGTCTCGGCGGAGGAAGCCGCATGACCTCGGACCAGAGCATCTGGACCTCGCTGCCTGTACCGGCTTTCATCATCGATGCCGAGGATCGGATTTCCGATGTAAACTCGTCGGGCGAAGGGTTTTTGAACGCCTCCCGCAAGGCGGTCATGGGGCACCCGGTATGGGACCAGATCGCAGTTGATGCTCCGCTGGAAGAGGCCTTCCTGCGCGCGCGTCAACAGGGGACACCCTTGTTCGTGAATGATGTGGACGTAGGTTCGGGCAGCCGCGCGCCCTTGCAATGTGCGTTGCAGATCGCACCGCTGGTCGGGCACCCGGGTTCTATGATCATGATTATCTCACCCCGAGAACTGGCGGGCCGGATGACGCGGGGCAATACGGTAAAATCTGCGGCGCAATCTGCGATCGGGATGGCCGAGATGTTGGCGCATGAGATCAAGAATCCGTTGGCAGGAATTACCGGAGCTGCACAGCTTCTGAGCATGAATATCTCTCAGCAAGATCTTGAACTAACAGACCTTATTGTCGAAGAAAGCCGTCGCATCGTGAAGCTGTTGGAGCAGGTAGAACAGTTCGGCAACCTGTCCCAACCCGATTTCAAGCCGGTCAATATCCACGACGTTCTGGACCGTGCGCGCCGCTCGGCTTTGCTGGGGTTCGGCGCACATATGACGATTGTCGAGGATTACGACCCTTCGCTGCCACTGGCTTATGGTGACCCGGATCAGTTTTTGCAGGTGGTGCTGAACCTACTCAAAAACGCATCAGAGGCCGCCGAAGGCAGCGGTACGATCCGTTTGCGTACATATTTCGAGCATTCGTTCCGTCTGCGGCGCAGTGATGGTTCTGGACACCTGCTGCCATTGCAGATCGAGATCATCGACGACGGGCCGGGCCTGCCCGAGAAAATCCGCAGCGATATTTTTGATCCATTTGTGTCGGGCAAAGAGAACGGCACCGGACTTGGGCTGGCACTGGTCAGTAAGATCGTTTCCGACCACGACGGCTGGATTTCAGCGGATTCCGTGCCCGGACGCACCGTATTCCGCCTGTCCCTGCGCCGCGCGCCGCAGGACGCATATGAAAAGGAGAGCATCTGATGGATGGCACAGTTCTGGTTGCCGATGACGACCGCACGATCCGTACGGTACTGACGCAAGCCCTGACCCGGGCTGGGTGTAAAGTGCATGCTACATCCTCGCTGACAACGCTGATGCGTTGGGTGGCCGAGGGGAAGGGCGATGTCGTGATCTCGGACGTTGTGATGCCGGACGGAAACGGGCTTGAGATGCTGCCAAAGATTGCGCAAGACCGCCCCGGATTGCCGGTCATCGTAATATCGGCCCAGAATACCATCATGACAGCTATCCAGGCGGCTGAGGCAGATGCCTATGACTATCTGCCTAAACCCTTCGATCTACCTGATCTGATGAAACGCACCGCGCGTGCATTGGATCAGAAACAGCGTGCCTTGGCCGAACCTGCAGAAGCCAGCAGTGAACGACCCGACGAGTTGCCGCTGGTTGGGCGAACCCCGGGGATGCAGGCGTTGTATCGTTTGGTGGCGCGGGTGATGAACACCGATCTGTCCGTGATGATCTCGGGGGAAAGTGGTACGGGCAAGTCTCTGATCGCGCGCGCTATTCACGACTTTTCGGACCGTCGGACGCTGCCGTTTGTCACGGCAACGGCTGCCGACCTTCGCGATCTGGAAGGACCAGCGCGCGTCATGGCTCGGGTGCGGGGCGGGACGCTGCTGATCGACGAAATTGCGGATATTGATGATGAGATTCAGGCCCGTATTGTGCGTATGATGGACACGCCGGGCGATCATGTTCCCCGTTTCATGGCAACCAGTCAATCAGACCTGACCGACGCAATGGAGAGCGGTCGCGTCCGGCAGGATCTGTATTATCGTCTTTGTGGTGCGACGATCCATGTGCCAGCCCTGCGTGAACGCGTCGATGATATCACCCTGCTGACCGATCACTTTCTGGCGCGGGAAGAGAGGGAAAGCGGAACCCAACGCCGCCTCAACCCTGACGCCGTCGAGTTGGTGCGCCGTTACTCCTGGCCGGGAAATGTGCGTCAGCTTGAAAACGCAATCCGTCGTCTCAGCTTGACCAGCCGCGCTGATGAAATCTCGCGCACCGAGGTCGAGATGGTGCTGGGCAGCCAGCCCGAGGCCGAGCCGGTACTGGGGGATGGAGAGCGTGAAAAGCTGTCTTCATCAGTGGGTCGCCACCTGAGGCGCTATTTTGATCTGCACGGTAATATTTTGCCGCCGCCCGGCCTGTATCAGCGCATCCTGCGCGAGGTTGAGGTGCCGTTGATCGAAATTGCGTTGGATGCGACCGGCGGAAATCAGGCAAAATGTGCTGATCTTCTGGGGATTAACCGAAATACGTTGCGGAAAAAGATCACCGACCTCGATATTCAGGTGACACGTCGCCGCAAACTGATGTAATATCGCCACACAAACCGTGGCAATCGGGTTCGCACCCGGGAACGACCACGATATATGGCGGTCAGCCGCGCAAGCGGCACATCAGAATGAGGGCAGACGGTGGCAACCCGGGCACAGAACGGGCCGATCCTATCGATTAACCGGTGGCGCAAGTCCCGGAAGATGCGCAATTTCAGCACCTTGGGACTCGTTGTTTTGGGCCCGGTGCTGGCACTTGCGACTTATCTGGTTATTGGACCCTTCGATCTAGGCGCGGCCGCGCCGACCTTAAGGCTGATTCTGCTGGCCGATTTGGTCTATGTGTTGGTCGTGGCTGCACTGGTATTAGGTCAGTTGGGCAGCCTGATCGCAGCCCGGCGCGCGAAATCGGCAGGTTCTCGGCTCCACCTGCGCCTGATCGGCGCGTTCACGCTTCTGGCTCTGGTGCCGACCGTTACAGTGGCGATCTTCGCCGGGTTGACGGTGAATATCGGTCTTGAAGGCTGGTTTTCCGATCGCGTTCGGCAGGTTGTGGGGTCGTCTCTGACGGCTGCCGAGGCTTATGAACAAGAACACCGTGAGGGCCTGACGCAGGACGCGGTTGTTCTGGCGCGTTTCCTCGATAACGCACGTACTCTGGACTATTATATATCGGATGCTGAACTGCGCGAGGTTCTGGCGCAGGGGCAAGCGCAAATTCAACGCGGCCTGCGCGAGGCCTATGTGATCGATGGCAGCGCAGAAATCCGGTCGCGCGGCGATCGATCCTACCTATTCGATTACGAGGCGCCGACCCTCGAAGAGATGATCGAGGCCAATGATCAAGGCGTGGCCATCATCGCCGATTGGGAAAACAGCGAATTCCGTGCGCTTGTACCGTTGCAGGCATATTTGGATCGTTACCTCTATGTCAGCCGTGAGGTCGACGGACAGCTACTTACACTGCTGGATGAGACCAAGGAAACCGCCCAGTTCTACCGTCAGCTTGAAAATGAACGGGGCAGGGTGCTGTTTGAGTTTGGCCTTCTGTATCTGGGCTTTGCGGTGATCCTGATCCTCGCCGCCATGTCTTTAGGCATGTGGTTCGCTGAACGGCTCTCACGCCCGGTTGGGCGGCTGACAACGGCTGCGCAACGCGTTGGTGCCGGTGATTTGAGCGTTCAGGTCATCGAAGAGGCCAGCGACGATGAGATCGCGATGTTGGGCCGATACTTCAATCAGATGACCCGACAGTTGAAAGGCCAACGCGATACACTGCTGGAAAACACGCGCCAGATTGAGCGTCGCCGCAGGTTGTTCGATTCGGTGCTGAGTTCGGTGACCTCCGGGGTAGTAGGAGTGGACCCCGATGGGTGCGTGACTTTCGTGAACCGATCGGCTGAACGTTTGCTTGGCTGGTCCGGTGGGGAACACAATCTTGCCATCGGCATCGCTGTGCCCGAATTCCTACCTTTGTTCGAAACACTGAAGGACAGCGGGCAAGAGGCAGTTCAGGGCGAGGTGAAGGTGACCCGCAAGGGTCAGCTGGAAAATCTGCTGGTGCGTATGGCCATTCGGCGTGGCGAAGACGGCGGTCTTGAGGGATACGTGGTGGCCTTTGACGATGTTACTGATCTGGTCAGCGCGCAGCGTATGGCAGCTTGGGGCGATGTGGCCCGTCGTATTGCGCATGAGATCAAGAACCCTCTGACCCCGATCCAACTGAGCGCTGAGCGGATCAAACGTAAGTTCTCGCGCAAATTGGACGAAGACGATTGCAGCAGTCTGGAATCGATGACTGACGTGATCGTACGGCAGACAAATGATCTGCGGCGGATCGTCGATGAATTCTCGAAATTCGCACGGATGCCCGAGCCGGAGCGGCGCGAAGAAAACATCGTAGCTCTGGTGCGTGAGGCGGTACTGCTGCAGCAGGCGGGCCAGCCGGATGTACAGATCGATGCTGATCTGCCGGATCAGCCTATTCTGGCGGATGTGGATTCGACTATGCTGAGCCAGGCGTTGACGAACCTGATCAAGAACGCAGGCGAAGCGATTGGAACACTGAAAGAAAAAGGTGCGCCTGATAACCTCAAGCCACAGATCAAGGTAGCGGTTTCAAGCGACGATGCCGGGACGCAGATCACAATAGCCGACAACGGGATCGGCCTGCCCGAAGACCGGGCGCGGCTGTTCGAACCTTACGTGACCACCCGAGACGAAGGCACTGGCCTTGGCCTGCCCATCGTCAAGAAGATCATAGAAGAACATGGCGGAGCGCTGACATTGGAAGACGCGCCCACCTTCGACGGACAGGACCATTACGGCGCGATGGCTGTCATACGTCTTCCCGGGGCCTCAGGCGGCCCAACGATCGCGTCGGAAAAACAGGCGATTAAAACAAACAAACTGAAAGCAGGCCAAAGATGAGCGACATTCTGATCGTAGATGACGAACGCGATATTCGCGAATTGGTGTCCGACATTCTGGAGGACGAAGGCTATTCCACCCGGCTGGCGGCAAACTCGGATGAGTGCATGTCGTCGATCAACGCTGAACCACCGGGGCTATTGATCCTGGATATCTGGCTGAAAGACAGCCGCATGGATGGGATCGATATTCTGAAAGCGGTAAAGCGCGACAATCCGGATGTTCCGGTGGTTATCATTTCCGGGCACGGCAATATCGAGATCGCGGTGGCTGCGATCAAACAAGGGGCATACGATTTTATTGAAAAACCCTTTAATATTGACCAGTTGATGGTTGTGATCCGCCGCGCGATGGAAACTTCTCGCCTGCGCCGCGAGAATGCCTCGCTGAAACGGCAAGAGGTCAGTTGTTCGGATATGATCGGCAAGTCGGCCTCGTTCCGGGCGATGCAGGGTCAGTTGGATAAAGTGACCAAATCCAACGGCCGGGTCATGCTCAGCGGGCCTGCAGGTTCGGGCAAAGAGATTGCAGCGCGCTATATCCATGCCCACTCCAACCGTGCCAATGCACCGTTTGTCACCGTGAACTGCGCAGGGATCGAGCCGGAGCGCGTCGAAGAGGTTCTGTTCGGTCGTGAAACGTCCGAGCGTGGGATCGAGTCGGGTTTGCTGGAAGAGGCACATGGAGGCGTTGTCTATTTCGATGAAGTTGCTGATATGCCGTTGGGTACTCAGTCCAAGATCCTGCGCGTATTAGTCGATCAGCAGTTCCAGCGCGTCGGTGGTTCGGACAAGGTGAGAGTTGATCTGCGTGTTATTTCTTCGACCAACCGTAATCTGGAAGAGGAAATTGCTGCCGAACGGTTCCGTGAAGAGCTGTACCACCGGCTGAACGTTGTACCGATCGCGGTCCCTTCACTGGAGGAGCGGCGCGAAGATATTCCGGTTCTGGCGCAACACTTCATCGAGATGTGCAACGAAACGCAGGGCTTGCCAGTGCGTGAACTGACAGATGAGGCTGTCGCGCTACTGCAAACGATGACATGGCCGGGAAATGTGCGCCAGCTCAAGAACTTGATCGAACGGGTACTGATCCTTGGGGACAGCACCGGCCCGATTGAGGCACGAGAATTGCCAAACGAAGAAGAGAAAGCTGATGAATCCGGGCGGGTGGTACTGTCTGGTGCGCTGGCAACACTACCGCTGCGCGAGGCCCGTGAAGCCTTTGAACGCGAGTATCTGCTGACCCAGATTAATCGGTTTGGCGGTAACATCAGCCGCACCGCCAGCTTTGTTGGCATGGAGCGCAGCGCGTTACACCGCAAGCTCAAGTCTCTGGGTGTTGTGACTTCGAACAAATCCGGTGCGCGCGTGGCGCAGATAGATGAACCTGAACCTGCAGAGTGATGCGTCCGCACTTAGATCAATGCAATATGTCTTGAGGCAAAGGAATTTGCATCAATGACCGCAGAGACAGTAAACACCGAAAATGCCGTTTCCATTGGCTTTCCCGCCTTTGGCAAGCGGCTCAAGCGGTTGCGCCGTTCGGTTGGATTGAAGCAATCTGCCCTTGCTGAGCTGCTAGAGGTCGACCAGACGACGGTATCACGTTGGGAGAATAGTGTTCAAACGCCCTCGGCGCATGTTCAACAGTCCGTTTTTGCGGCGCTGGGGCCGGTTCGGGTGCAGGATTCAGCGCTGAAACGGCTGATCGTTCATTCGGGCGAGTGCCTGCACCTTGTCGAGGAGGCCAGCCATACATGCCTTGCTTATTCGGCAAGCCGTGCCAGGGATTGGAAGACCTCACAGCACGCCCTGTTGGGCGTGTCGCTGTGGCAGTTTGCAACAGATGAAATCAGACAGGCCGAGGTTGAGCTTCAGCAAGACGGCTGGTGGGATTTGCATTCGCCTTCGCCCAAAGCATTTTTGACATCCGAGGCCGTGCACGACCGAATCCGGATCAGCGCAGGACAAATCGTGTGGGAGCGTCTGTATCTGGCCGATGGTACTCCGGTCCGACTGGTCAGCGGGCGGCGAGAGGGTGCCGCATAATTTATGCGTTCCTCTGTTAAGCTGGTCACGTTAGACCGGGTGGATGAACAGTTCTTTCCGTACATTTTTGCAAGTCGTACTGATCTGGTTCGCGGGCCTTGGTGCTGCGACACAGTTCGCGAAGATTGCGGTTCCCTTTGCCGACATTGGATTGTTGTACCCTGATCAAGCCGCAGTAATTGGCTGGTTGCTTTCAATTATCAGCATGATGGGAGCGGCTTTGGGAGCCATTTCCGGCGCAATAACTGCAAGGATCGGACCAAGCCGACTGCTTCTGTCAGGGCTTGTTCTCGGAGGCGTATTGTCTTTGTTGCAAGCCAGCCTGCCGGGTTTCCAATCGATGCTGGCCAGCCGGGTGGTCGAGGGGCTTTCTCATCTTGCGATTGTGGTAGCGGCACCGACGCTGATCGCTCAGATCACAACCGGCCGCGCGCGGTACAACGCCATGGTGTTATGGAGCACGTTTTTCGGTGTTGCCTTTGCGCTGAATGCTTGGTTGGGGCTGCCAATCGTCGACCGGTTCGGAATACCCGCCTATTTTGCCCTGCATGGTGCCTTGATGCTCTCGGTTGCTGGGTTGATCATGTTGAGTCGCTTAAAGACCGATCTGGGCCTGTCGGATGGTATGAGTTGGGGACTTTCCTCGGTTCTAGATATCCACCTCAAAACCTATCGTTCACCATTTATCTCGGCACCAGCGATTGGCTGGTTCTTCTACACGCTGACCTTTGTGTCGCTTCTGGCAATTCTTCCGGGTCGATTGCCCGAGGATCAGGGCGCATCAATTGCCGCGCTGATGCCACTAGCCGGGATCGTCCTGTCTTGGCTTCTGGTTCCGTTTCTTCTGACTGTTCTGTCCTGCGTTACCGTCGTCAATCTGGGGTTCGGTCTAGGAACACTGACCATCATCGCGCTGTTCCTTGGTGCACCACTCGCCTTCGGATGCATTGCTTTGTTTGCCGTTCTTGGGCTTGTTCAGGGCGGTAGTTTTGCTGCAGTGCCCGAGTTGAACGATACCGCTGAAACCCAAGCTTTGAGTTATGGTGCAATAGCTCAGATGGGAAACGCTGGAAATCTTTTGGGAACGCCGATTTTGCTAGCGATACTGCTGGGTGCCGATGAGGCAGGTATGTTCATCGCCGTTGCCGCGTTCTATGTCACGGCCATCCTTGTGCATCTGGTTCTGGCGCGACGCCGCAGGTCGTCTGGCCCACATGGCTGAATCAAGCGCAGAGGGTTAGCCGGACTGCCCCGGCGTGATGATCTGGAACGAACCATCGTCGAATTTCACGAAGCAGGACGCGCTGTTCAGCGGTGGCAATGTTGTGGTTCGCGCAGGTGTCACTCGCGATTTGACGCCCTGTTTGCATGGGGGAAGGCTGACCGGCTGATAGCCTTTTTGTGCCATACATTGTGCCTCAACCTTGTTTCGCAACCCCTTATTTACATCTACGGTATAGACCCGACCAGGTTCCCACCAACCAGGGTTGCGGTAGCAGCGACCCCGACCATCGCAATAGGTGCGACCGGGCCAGTAGGTCGGAGGACTCTGCCGGACCTGATTGGCAACGGGTGCATCTTTCAGTGCTTGGACCTGACAGTTCGTTGTCTCGGTCTGCATGCGCGCCACACTCTCGCCCTCGCGATAATACAGCGAAAGCGGACCGCAGGCTGACAGGGTAAGCAGGCAAATCAGAGCGGGCAGAACTGTTTTCATGCACTTACTTTGACGCAGCTTCTAAGTCATGACAATTCAATTGACCGCTTTGGGGGCATCTGTCATTCAAAGATTTCAGGCAGAAAGGCCCATAACATGAAGGTCATCATTTGCGGTGCTGGTCAGGTCGGCTGGCAAATTGCGCGTCACCTGTCGGGCGAACTCAACGACGTGACTGTGGTGGACAATAACCCGGATCTGGTGCGCCGCGCGACCGAGACGCTGGATGTGCAGGGGATCGCAGGGTTCGCAAGCTATCCTGATGTGCTGGATCGGGCAGGAGCGCGGGATGCCGATATGATCATCGCAGCCACCCATTCGGACGAGGTGAATATGGTCACCTGTCAGATGGCGCATTCTGTCTTCTCGATCCAGCGCAAAATCGCGCGTCTACGGTCGAAATCATATCTCGAAGCGATCCATTCAGACCTTTACCGCCGTGATCATTTGCCCATCGATGTGGTGATCAGCCCTGAACGCGAGGTCGCCGCCGCTGCGATGCGTCGCCTGTCAGCTCCGTCGGCGTTTGACACCGAGATTTTCATGGACGGCAAGGCGCAGCTTTTGGGCATTCGCGTGGATGAGGAGTGTCCCATCGTCAACACTCCACTGCGTCAGTTGACTGATCTGTTTTCGACGCTCAGCTCGATCGTTGTTGGTGTGCGCCGCGAAGGGACGCTGTTTGCGCCGGAATCCGAGGATCAGCTGTTTGTTGGTGACGAATGCTATGTCTTCACCAGCGTCAAAGACGTCGATCGCACGATGGAAGTATTTGGCAAAGCGCAGCGCAAACAGGATCGCGTCGTGATCGTGGGTGGTGGCAATGTTGGGTTGGAAGTAGCCCGTACCCTTGAAGAGCGTGAAAGTCGGGTACGCGCCAAGATTATCGAACGCGACCGCAGATGTGCCGAAATCGCAGCCGAGGCGCTGGAACGTACCATCGTTCTGAACGGCGACGGCTTGGACTCATCGCTACTGAGCGAAGCGGGCATCGAGCGTGCCGATGCGATGCTGGCTGTCACGGATGACGACCGCACCAACATGCTGGCTGCTGTGCGTGCAAAGGGGGAAGGGTGTCCGCTGGCAATTGCCTTGATCAACGATCCCAGCATGGTCGCCTTAATGGGACCACTAGGGATTGACGCCTACATCAACCCGCGCGCGACCACTGTCAGCTCGATCCTGCGCCACATCCGGCATGGGCGCGTCCGCCAAGTCTATTCCATCGGCGACGCCGAAGCGGAGGTGATCGAAGCAGAAGTCTTGTCGACCTCGCCCATGGCCGGGCAGAAACTGCGTGACATTGATTTTCCCGAAGGTGTTCTCGTTGGGGCGGTACGCAAAGGTGACGATGTTATCCGCCCGACGGGCAGCCTGCGAATCGATGAGAAAGACGTCGTCGCGATCTTCGCGATGGCCAAGGACGTGCCCGAGGTCGAACGCCTGATGCAGGTCTCGATCGATTTCTTCTGATGTTGCAGGCGCGCGGACAGCAACGGATCGGAGTAATGCGGCGGCTGCCGCTGTTGCTGATGATCTGGGGTATTGTTGCGCTGTCGATGTGGATACCCGCGGTTTATGCGCTGGCACTGGATGATCACGATACCTCGCGGTCGTTTTTCTATTCCGGGTTGTTGGGTGTATTCGCGGTATCGATCATTGCGTTGGCGATGTCGAACCGTAGGCCCCGGCGCGGAACGCTTGGTCAACTGGCCGTACTGCTGGCCGCGTTCACTATATTGCCGATATTCCTTGCCATACCGTTTCATGATGCGCTGGGGACGACCAGTTTTTTGAATGCGTATTTCGATATGGTTAGTGCGCTGACGACGACCGGGGCTGATCTTTTCCCCGATCCCGCACGCCTTTCAGCACCGCTGCATTTGTGGCGTGCGTTGGTCGGATGGATGGGAGGGCTGCTGATGTGGGTTTCAGCAGCCGCGATCCTCGCCCCGCTGTCGCTGGGCGGCTTCGAGGTGACGGCCAGGGGACAACCGGGCCGTCCGGTCTCGGGTGTTGCACAGAGCGAGAGGGCGGACCCGCGGGGCCATCTGATCCGCGTGTCGCGTACTCTGGCACCTGTCTACGCGGGCTTGACGGCTGTGATCTGGGTCCTGCTGCTGATCGCAGGTGAGCAGGGGTTGACTGCTGTGTGCCACGCAATGTCGGTGATGGCGACGTCTGGGATCTCACCAGTCGGCGGGTTGGAGGGTTCCACCGCTGGTATCACAGGCGAAGCGATCCTGTTCCTATTCTTATTCTTCGCGCTGTCACGACTGACCTTTTCGACCGATACGGCGACTTCGGGCTATTCGCGGTTGGACAAAGACCCCGAGTTTCGGATTGGTATCATTATCGTGCTGGCCGTGGCCGTTCTGTTGTTCATGCGGTTTCTGGCCGGAACGGCTGAATTGAACATCACGGTAGAAATCCAGCAGGCGCTGGGGGTGTTCTGGGGCTTCATCTTCACCGCGATGTCTTTCCTGACCACCGCCGGGTTTGAAAGCGCAAACTGGAACGATGCGCAGCAATTGTCAGGCCTTGGCACACCCGGTCTGATCCTGATGGGGCTTGCATTGATCGGGGGCGGTGTGGCCACCACTGCTGGTGGGGTAAAACTGCTGCGGGTTTTTGCGCTTTACCTCAATGGCAAACGCGAAATTGATCGGTTGATCTATCCTTCGTCCGTCAGCGGTGAGGGCGGAGGCAACCGTCGCATTCAAAGCGACGGGGCTTTTATTGCGTGGATCTTCCTGATGATGTTTGCCCTCACGCTGGCTCTGTTCGATCTGTTGCTGGCTGCTATGGGGGTCGGGTTCGAACAGGCGATGGTATTGAGCGTTGCCGCTCTTAGCACGACCGGGCCGCTGATTGAACTGGCGACTGATGTACCCATCCGCCTGATTGACTTGTCTGGTGCAGCCAAACTGACGGTCTGCGCGGCGATGGTTATCGGTCGTCTCGAAACGCTGGCGATCGTGGCGTTGATCACGCCTGCGTTGTGGCGCGATTGACCTAACGGAAGGCTATTGCCGTTACCGCCTGATTTTTCATCTGGAATATCTGTTCACGGCACTCCATACTCAGCCAGAGGGAGCGCGTTGGTCCGCAGCGCGTAGCAAGAACAATGGCGAGTTAACAAAATATGGCTTCGGACAGACAGAATCTGCAGGACGCGTTCCTGAATAATGTACGGAAAGCAAAAGTCCCGGTCACGATATTCCTGATCAACGGCGTGAAATTGCAGGGTGTCATCACCTGGTTCGATAATTTTTGTGTATTGTTGCGCCGCGACGGACAGTCGCAGCTGGTCTACAAGCACGCGATTTCGACGATCATGCCGTCGCAACCGATCAACCTGTATGAGGGCGAAGACGCCTCTTGATGGAACACGATAGGACGCGCACCCGGGCCTGGGTGCTGCATCCGGAAATCAAGTCAGATGAGCAGCGCCGCGTTCCTGAACCGGCGCTGGATGAAGCGGTGGCTTTGGCTGCCGCCTTACCCGATCTGGATGTGATCGGGTCAGAAGTCGTACGCTTGCAACGTGCCCAGGCGGGATATCTATTCGGAAGCGGCAAGATCGACGAACTGGGCGAGCGATTTCGTGAGAACGAAATTGAGTTGGTTCTGATCGACGGCCCGGTCACACCCGTTCAGCAGCGAAATCTTGAGAAAGCGTGGAAGGTCAAAATCCTCGACCGCACGGGTCTGATCCTCGAGATATTCAGCGACCGTGCGCGCACCCGAGAAGGTGTGTTGCAGGTCGAGATGGCAGCGCTCAGCTATCAGCGCACGCGATTGGTACGGGCGTGGACCCACCTCGAGCGGCAACGTGGTGGTCTGGGATTTGTTGGTGGTCCGGGTGAAACACAGATCGAAGCTGACCGCCGTGCGATTGACGAACAACTGGTGCGTCTGCGTCGGCAATTGCAAAAGGTCGTCAAGACCCGCACATTGCACCGCGCCGCACGCGCCAAGGTGCCGTATCCGATTGTTGCGCTGGTTGGATATACCAACGCCGGAAAATCCACCCTGTTCAACAGCTTGACCGGGGCCGAGGTAATGGCGAAAGACATGCTGTTTGCCACCCTGGACCCGACCATGCGCCGGGTTGAGTTGCCTGATGGCCCTGAAGTTATCCTGTCGGATACGGTGGGTTTCATCTCGAACTTGCCGACCGAGCTGGTGGCGGCATTTCGTGCCACGCTCGAAGAAGTTCTGGGCGCTGATCTGGTTGTACATGTCCGGGACATCAGCCACGAAGAAACCGAGGCCCAAGCTCAGGATGTCGAAACAATTTTGACCTCTCTGGGTGTAGAGGATGATCGTCCCCGACTTGAGGTCTGGAACAAGATTGACTTGCTGAGCCCGGAAGACCGAGAGGCGACGTTGGCGCGGGCAGATCGAGATTCGGCAATTTTTGCGATCTCGGCTGTGACGGGCGAGGGCGTCAAATCTCTGTTGGCCGAAATTGCCACGGTATTGCAGGGTGCACGGCATGAAGCAAAACTGACTCTTGGTTTTGCCGAAGGTGACAAACGTGCTTGGTTGTACCGCCAGGATGTGGTGCGTTCGGAAGAGCAATCCGAGCACGGATTTGAGATCACCGTTCTATGGACGGACAAGCAGGCCTCGAAGTTCGCGGCTATCTGAATGGTACCCGACGGGGGGGCGGCTATGTCGGATAAAAAAACTAAGAAAGTGTATTTACAGGGTTACATCACTGTTCCGGCGGAAAGGCTTGAACTGGTGCGGCAAGCTCTGCCTGAACATATCGCGCTGACGCGTGCGGAACAGGGGTGTATCAGTTTCGAAGTGGTCGAAGATCGCGACCATGCGGGGCGCTTCAACGTGTCGGAAGTGTTCGAGAACGAGGCCGCATTCGATGCACATCAAGAACGGACGCGGGCATCGGATTGGTTCCAAGTCACGCAGGGTCTCGAGCGAAATTACTCAATAACGAGTGAATAGAGACAGGTTGTTGGCGGCAGCGAAAAGTTTTTCACAACCCTTCAATCTGACGTTGATAATCCTCAGCATCAAACCACCCGAGCGATGTTTGCACCTTGTAATCTTCGGCCAATTCCCATTCTTCCCAGCCTCGTGTCACAACGCGATTGCCTGTCTTGGCGTGGTGACCTTCTAGGGTCCAGACGAAAATTGCATGGGCTCCGGCCCAACGCATCATATCGCAGCGCACTTCTAGATCTGGGAATTCAGAGTAGAATCCTCTGGCCATGTCCGCGATCGCCGCGTGACCCTGGATCGGGTCTCCACGATTAATGGTAATCTGACCTTCAGGCGCAAAAAAGCTGGCGACTGCATCTGGATCACCCGAACTCCAGGCGATGGCGTAGTCGCGTGCCAGATTATTCAATGTATCGCGAAAACTACCCATGGAATTTCCCCTCTTGCCAATATGCGGGCCTGCCGATTTTAGGCGAAGACAAAGACCCGCGTCCACGCGGTGTCTGGAAAGGGGCGGGGAATTGCCGAAGAGGCAGAGCTCAGCGCGGGTTGAGCATCGTTACTCCGACTGAGGCAGCACGGGCCAGGCCGATATCCAGCGACATCGGGATGTATTCTCCACGCCGCCAAAGTTGCGCCTGATCGTCGTAGTAGCGCGACAGGAAATGGCCGGATTGACCGGTGGCGGTAATGAAGACCGAACTGTCAGGATCAGCAAAATCATAAACCCCTCGATAACCGGCACCATGTACATTCTGGAACGGGTCCGGCCCTTCGCCCGAGGTGCGCCCGCGTAGCAGAGTGTTATCTCCGCCACTGGTCGATTGGCGGATGTTCACGAAGAAGCGCAACACCGGCACGTCGCCCAGCACCGGGTGATCATGTGTTGCCTGATGGGCGTCGCCCCAGCGAAGGGATTGCAGAGCGGTTCCGTATCGCTCGGAAATCCAGATCAGTGCATCGTCCAGAGCCAGTCGCGCCATGTCGGTGCAGGTCTCAACCGGAGCACTTTGACGTACGTCGCACCAGACTGATGCGCCATCGATATCGCGATAGACCCGTTCGATGAACAGCGGTTCGACATGTTTGTATTCGGCAGCTAACGGGCCTAACTCATCTGTGATCAACCGGATTTGCAGAGCGCGCAGCCATGCGGCGTAGATCAATGGCTCGGGCAGATGTTCGTTCATCTCACCATTCCAATTCGCCAGCAAATCCAATGCGATTTGGCGTTGACGTTCTGGGGTGCCTTCAGGGGCAGCTTCTCCGGTGAACCACAGATCAGCACCGATCAGGGGCAACAGGGAGCGAGCGGTGAAGCTGACGGTATCCAACTGCGCTTCGATGAAACTGTCGCGGGTGTGTACCTCGCGCGATTGCATCAGGCGTTCCCAGCGATGTATGCGCTGCGTGTCGCCCCATTCGTAGGATACATGTTCGGGGAAGGGACGATCGATGATCTTGTTGTTTGTATTGCCTAATACGCCGCCGACCGGGGCAACGAACTCGGGATTATCCGCATAGGGTAGACGACCCTGCCAACGATTCCGGTCAAGCCAGCCGGGGGTTGGGATACGTCCGCGGCTTTGATTGTTCAGATCTCGCCGTGGCATGGCGCCAATCAATTTCAGCCCGATTGTGTCTTTATCCACTAGTGACAGATTTTGTGAGGGTGCGATGAAATCTTCAGCCAGATCAATTGCCTGCCGCACAGAGTCGGCACTCATCAGCGCCAACGAAGCGCTCATCGAGGTATCACGTGGGCTCAATGCGCTCCAGGATAGTGAGGCCACATGACCTGGTGGTGTGATCGTTTCAAGATCATAGTGGGTGCCGGGAAGTACGGGGCCATTCTCGGTCCATCGTAGGGTCAAGGTGATGGGGGCATCGTCCTTGATTTCGATAATTGATGGTCGGGATTGAAAGCGTTTGTACCCGGTCGGCGTCAGATATTCCTCGGGATTTTCTGGATTCAGCTGCTCCATATGAACGTCCTGATCGTCCAGATACGAGGATGTCAGGCCCCATCCCAAACGGTCGCTGCGACCCGCCGAAATGGCAGGAACGCCAGGGATGGTCGCGCCGATTACTCCGCCCTTGGCCAGTTCCAGCCGCGCCAGATACCAGATGCCGGGAGCGGTGAAGCCCAGGTGTGGATCGTTGGCCAGCAATGTCCCTCCGCTGGCCGAACGAGACGGTGCGGCGGTCCACGCGTTTGAGGCACCTGCAAGTCCGCGTCGGGGAAAAGGTGACAACGGAGTGTCAGGTATGGACGTGCCTATTGCGTAGCGAGGCAGGTTCGGAAACAGCGCAGCATATTCGGGCAGGGCGGCAATGCCCGGGCCGGGGACATCGGGCAAAATATCCGCCAGCCGAGCGGGATTTTCGAGCATCAGAGACGTGCGGGCACGCAGAACTTCATCTTCGAGGTGGCCCGACAATTGCAAACTCATCAGTTTTATGATGGCAATGCTGTCCCCTGGTTGCCACGGGGGAACAGGGGCGTTGAACAGAAACATTTCGGGCGCGCCACGTCCAAGCGCTTGTTCGTTGATCTCGGCAAGTCGGGCGTTGACCCCGGCGGAATAGGCGCGCAGGGCCGCCTTGGTGTAATCGTCCTGAACTTCGACTGATCGGTGCGCGAGCCCATACAGATCAAAACGGCGCAGAAGCTTATCTATGTGCACAGTTCGTTGTCCGAATACTTCGGACAAACGGCCTTGAACCGTGCGACGCAGAACGGTCATTTGCCAAAGACGGTCCTGCGCGTGGGCGTATCCGAGTCCAAAGAAGACATCCGGATCGTTTTGCCCCAAAATATGGGGTACGTTTGCCGTGTCGCGGACGATCTCGATCGGGGCAGTTATCCCTTTGACCTCAACCGTCTGATTGTATTCGGGCAGGGACTGACTGGCCAAGAAGTAGATCAGCCCAACAGCGGCGATCACAAGCAGGATCAGGCCTGTCGTTAGTCTCACCAACCAGCGAAATACCAGCCCCATCTGTTCCTCAATGTATCTGTGCTATCGTTTGCGCCGAGGTTAATGGAACCCCTGCCAGACCGAAAGAGGAATGACACCTGAATTTGTGTAAATCCACCGAAAATCGGAGCCCCGCCACAAGATGTAGCGGGGCTCGTCAGGGGGGGAGGGTGGTATCTTGGGGATCAGGGTATAATACGCGTGTATTTGGTTCCTTCGACCGTCGCGCCGAATTTCAGACCTGCCTGTCCGAAGACAGCTGCCAGTACCGGCTTGCGCAGTTGGGTCGTGTCGGTCGAAAGCGATTCACCCGTTGCATCGACGACGTATCCGATATCTGCACCGGCGGTCCAACCGCTGGAGCGGCGGAAATCGTTCAGTGCTTCTTCGGTCATAAAGAACAGAACATGCGCATATTGCTGCGCGCCGATCTGCAGACCCGCAGAACCGGAGATGGCTGAATAATAGTCGACCGTCGCGCCTTGAATACGCAGTGCACCCTGACCGTAGGCGCCGCCGAAGATAAATCCGGCATCGGTGATCAGCGGCATCACCAGCATTCCGTTTGCCTTGTTGGCGATCTCAACGGTGTTGGGGTACTTGCTGTACATTTCGTTAAGCGTCGCGTCGACGCGCGCGTCGAGTGTGACCGCGTTGGAGTTCCCGACGCCGTTGCCGCAGGCGGCGGTCATCGTCAGTCCGGCCATGCCGAAAGCAAAACCGCGACGGCTGAGTCGGGGGGAGTTTGAACTGCTCATGTTTCTCTGTCTCTGTGTATGTGCCTGAAATGTCGGGTCTTCCCGATCTTGTTTGCAAGAATACGCCGATTGCTCCCGCCTGTCACGGGAAAGCTGCAATGCAACTGCAGCAAATCGGCGAAAAATTGCGACAAACTGAGGAGTTAGCCCTGTAGGATGCGCGCGGCCTCGGGCGCGAAGTAGGTCAGGATGCCGTCGCATCCGGCCCGCTTGAAGGCCAGCAGGCTCTCAAGCATAACTTTTTCCCCGTCTATCCAACCGTTTTGCGCTGCGGCCTGAACCATCGCGTATTCACCGGACACCTGATAGGCATATGTCGGCGCGCCGAAACTGTCTTTGACTCGCCGACAGATATCCAAGTAAGGCATCCCCGGCTTTATCATGACCATATCTGCGCCCTCGGTTAGATCACGCTCGATCAGACGCAATGCCTCGTTCGAGTTGGCAGGGTCCATCTGATAGGTTTTCTTGTCGCCGGTCAGCGCGCCAGAGGCACCTACCGCATCGCGGAACGGGCCGTAGAAGGCGCTGGCATACTTGGCGGCGTAGCTGAGGATCATGACATTGTGGTGGCCCGCCGCCTCGAGCGCGTTGCGCATCGCGCCGATGCGGCCATCCATCATGTCGGACGGTCCAATGATGTCGGCCCCGGCCTCCGCCTGAGCCAACGTCATTTTCACCAGCGCCTCAACCGTCTGATCGTTCACAATCTCGCCATCGACGACATAGCCGTCATGGCCGTTAATGTTGTAGGGATCCAGCGCCACATCCGTCATCACTGCGATATCGGGCGCAGCGGCTTTGATCGCGCGAATGGCGCGGTTAGACAGGTTGTCGGGGTTCCAGGCTTCGGCGCAATCCTCGGTTTTTAGGCTCGGATCGGTATAGGGGAAAATACAGATCGCCGGGATTCCAAGAGCTTGCGCCTCAGTAGCCGCCTTTGCAATCAAATCGACCGATCGTCGCACGACCCCGGGCATCGACGGGACTGGCTCTTCGCTGCCTTCACCGTCGCGCACAAAGACAGGCCAGATAAAATCATTCACGGTCAAGGTGTTCTCGCGCACCAGACCCCGGATCGCCTCGGATTGGCGGGCCCGGCGGAAACGGGTCCGGGGAAAAGGGGCAATGGTCGGTTTCATGGCGCACTCTCCTTGAACAATTGCGCATTGGGTGGCATGAATTCCCGGTGGTCTCAAGGGTAACAAAGGACGCATCGCTGCGATGACGGTCCCTGCGGACGTTGAACAAAGGGCTGACGCTTGGACATATACTCTTCGATCTTCGAACTCATCGACATGCGGAGCTTTTCGAATCTGTGGTACTGGATTGGTTTGGCTGTACTTTGGTCATCCGCCAGCCACTGGGTCATGGGGGTGCCCTATGATCTAGTAGTGCGCGCGCGTCGAGTGGGCGGACAGTCGGAGCAAGACTTGTTGGATATCGTACGGATCAACTCCAATCGATTGTTGTATATCGTCGACACTTCGGGATTGGTCATAATGGCTATTTGCTGCTTTGTTCTTACTGGACTGGCGATGTTAGGGTTTTTCTACAGCGTTGAATTTGCTCAGGCCGTGTTCCTGCTGCTATTTCCGGTATGTTTCGTAATGCTGATAAACATCTCGACTGCGCGTCGTTTGAAGAGACTGGATGCGACGGTGGAAAACGTTTCCAAAACACTGACACGCTGCCGGACTTTCACGCAGATCATTGGTATGTTCACCATCTTGATCACTGCGTTCTGGGGGATGTATCAGAACATTTCGATCGGTGTCCTGGGCTAGCAGTCTCTGAAAGGCAAGAATATGACCGCTCCGAACCACGTAAAAGTCGGCGGCGCCCCCGAGGGCTTTGACGCGCAGCTTGTGCTGGATGAGATCGCCCGCTCAGGCGGTCCGGTCTGTCATGTGGCCCGCGATGACAAACGGATGGAGGCGATGCGGGCGGCGCTGGCATTTTTTGCGCCAGACATGCCCGTGTTTGTATTTCCGGGGTGGGATTGCCTGCCGTATGACAGGGTTTCGCCAAACGCCGACATTTCCGCCGCACGCGTGGCGACATTGGCTGCTTTGGTGCATCAGATGCCGCGGCAGTTTGTACTACTGACCACGCTGAATGCAGCAACGCAGCGGGTGCCGGCGCGCGAGGTCTTAAGAGAGGCCGCGTTTACCGCCCGTGTTGATCAGCGCATTGACGAGGACGCCCTACGCGCCTTTCTGGTGCGGATGGGTTTCACCCAAAGCCCTACAGTTATGGAGCCCGGCGATTATGCCATCCGCGGCGGTATCATTGATATTTTTCCACCAGGCGAGAGTGGTCCTGTGCGGCTGGATCTGTTCGGTGATGTTCTGGACGGTGCACGCCGGTTTGATCCGGTTTCGCAGCGCACGACAGAAAAGCTGGAAGTGGTCGAACTGGCCCCGGTTTCCGAAGTCATTCTGGATGACGCAGCGATCACACGCTTCCGCCAGAATTATCGAATTGAATTTGGCGCGGCCGGTACGGACGATCCGCTTTACGAGGCCGTCAGTGCAGGTCGTAAACATCAGGGTATTGAGCACTGGCTGCCCTTCTTTCACGAAAAGCTCGAGACGCTGTTTGACTACTTACCGGGGGCCTCGATCTCTCTGGACGATCAAGTGACGCCTGCGCGGCTGGCGCGGTGGGAAACGATTGCCGATCAGTATGAGACGCGCAAGCTGGCGCTGGAAAATCGCTCGCGCATGGACACTGTTTACAAGCCGACACCCCCGGGATTGCTGTATATGGACGATGCTGCGTGGGAGCAGGCCGTCGGCGACCGAAGGGTGTTGCAATTCAGCCCGTTACCACAGTCCAGTGGCCCCGGCGTCATCGATGCAGGCGGACGGATCGGACGCAATTTCGCACCAGAACGTCAGCAAGAAAGCATCAGCCTGTTCGGTGCACTCGCAAGTCACATCTCGGACAAGATGGATAAGGGGCCGGTCCTCATCGCCTCCTATTCCGATGGTGCGCGCGAGCGTTTGACAGGTCTAATCGAAGATGAAGGTCTGGCCGAGGCCATCCTGATAAGCGATGGCACCCGGATCGGTAAACGCGGCTTGCATCTGGCAGTCTGGGCGCTGGAGCACGGGTTCGAGACATCTGATCTAACAGTGATCGCCGAACAGGACGTTCTGGGTGACCGCCTGATCCGCCAACCCAAAAAACGTCGCAAGGCCGAGAATTTCCTTACGGAAACACAATCACTCAGCCCCGGCGATCTGGTGGTTCACGTCGATCACGGCATCGGGCGCTACATGGGTATGGAGGTGGTCACGGCCGCCGGAGCGGCACACGAATGCCTGCTTCTGGAATACGCGGAACGGTCAAAGCTCTATTTGCCTGTCGAAAACATCGAACTGCTGTCGAAATACGGCCATGACGAAGGGCTTTTGGATCGTCTGGGCGGTGGTGCATGGCAGGCCAAAAAAGCCAAGCTGAAAGAGCGCATCCGCGAGATGGCGGACAAGCTGATCCGCATCGCCGCCGAACGTGCCTTGCGGAAAGCTCCGGTCATGGACCCACCGCCGCATGCGTGGGAGGAGTTCAGCGCGCGTTTCCCGTATCAGGAAACTGACGACCAGCTGCGCGCGATCTCGGAAGTGATGGAGGATATGCATTCCGGTGCGCCGATGGATCGTCTGATCTGCGGGGATGTAGGCTTTGGCAAGACCGAAGTAGCCATGCGCGCGGCCTTTGTGGCCGCTATGTCGGGCGTACAGGTCGCCATAGTCGCGCCGACCACGTTGCTGGCACGCCAACACGCGGCGTCCTTCAAGGAACGCTTCCGGGGTTTCCCACTGGAAGTTCGTCAACTGTCGCGCTTTGTCTCGGCCAAAGAGGCGCAGCAAACCCGCGATGGGCTGGCGCGGGGCACGGTAGATATCGTGATCGGAACACATGCGTTGTTGGCCAAAGGGATACGGTTCAACAATCTCGGCCTGCTAATCATCGACGAGGAGCAGCATTTCGGTGTGGGCCATAAAGAACGCCTGAAACAACTGCGATCGGATGTACACGTCCTGACCCTGACCGCCACGCCGATCCCTCGGACGCTACAGTTGTCTCTGACCGGGGTTCGCGATCTGTCGATCATCGGCACACCGCCCATCGACCGCCTGGCGATCCGTACTTATGTGAGCGAGTTTGACGCGGTGACGATCCGCGAGGCGCTGCTGCGTGAACACTATCGCGGCGGGCAGAGTTTCTATGTGGTGCCGCGCATCTCGGACCTGCCCGAGATCGAAGAATTCCTGAAGGAACAGTCGCCAGAACTCACTTATGTGGTCGCCCACGGGCAGATGGCTGCAGGTGAGCTCGATGACCGCATGAACGCGTTCTATGACGGCAAGTATGATGTGCTGCTGGCCACCACGATCGTAGAAAGCGGGCTGGATATTCCGACCGCCAACACGATGGTTGTGCATCGGGCGGATATGTTTGGCCTAGCGCAGCTCTATCAGATCCGGGGGCGGGTGGGGCGCTCAAAAACCCGTGCCTATGCCTATCTGACCACCAAACCGCGCCAGCGCCTGACGGCGACAGCTGAGAAACGTCTGCGCGTTTTAGGGTCATTGGATACGCTCGGGGCGGGTTTCACACTAGCATCGCAGGATTTGGACATTCGCGGTGCGGGCAACCTGTTGGGTGAGGAACAGTCCGGCCAGATGCGCGATGTGGGCTACGAACTCTACCAGTCGATGCTGGAAGAAGCGATTGCCAAGATCAAAGCTGGTGAGATGGAGGGGCTGTCAGATGCTGATGACCAATGGGCCCCGCAGATCAATCTTGGCGTGCCGGTGCTGATCCCCGAGGACTACGTTCCCGACTTGGACGTGCGGCTGGGCCTCTATCGCCGCCTCTCGTCGTTGTCGACGAAAGTGGAACTTGAGGGCTTTGCCGCCGAGTTGATCGATCGCTTTGGTACGCTGCCGAAAGAGGTGAATACCCTGATGTTGGTCGTGCGCATCAAGGCGATGTGCAAACGCGCCGGGATTGCCAAGCTGGACGGCGGGCCTAAGGGCGCGACGATTCAGTTCCACAATGACAAGTTCGCTTCACCTGAGGGGTTGGTCGAGTTTATCCAGAACCAGCGCGGTTTAGCCAAGGTTAAGGACAACAAGATCGTTGTGCGGCGTGACTGGAAGAAGGACAGCGACAATATCAAGGGGTCCTTTGCCATCGCCCGTGATCTGGCCGAAAAAGTCGTGGCCGTGAAGAAAAAGGCGAAAGCCTAGTCCCCGGTGACAAAGGTGCAGAGCTGCCAGTCGCCTGCTTCGGATTTTACAAACGCAGCGCGGTAACCGACCATTGATGCCAGAAAATCGCTGAGCAAATAGCCGGATGTCCCATCGGTCAGTCTGATTTTCTGATATTCCTCGTCGGGCTGAAAGTCAGGTACGATCACGATTTCATGGCTGATTAGCGCAAGGATGGCAGCGCCGCGAGACGGCGCCTGACGCAGGGTGATGCTTTCACCCGAAACAAAGAAGGCGGTGAAAGGGTCCACCGATGCAGGCAGAATGATCCGCCAATGATGCGGCATCCAGAATTCACCCTGATCGTCAAAATACCCCGGTTGGGAAACCGTTTCATGCAATTGCGACCAGTAAAAATCACGAAGCTCCGCAGCCTCGTCTTGAAATTCTTCACCAAGCGTTTCCGGGGGCACGGTCAGATTGGTGTGAAACTCTTCCGGTCCCCCTGCTGTGCCGTGACTGAGATAAATATCGGGGCAAGCGGCAGCGACAACTGCATCGGTATCGCGCGCCTCGATCTTCGCCAGCAAGTCGGTCCGGAAAGCGGCCAGCGTGGGATCTTGTCCCGCCTCGTCGATGGGTGGAAAGGTCTGACGTTGTGCCTGCGCCGTGCTGGCAAGCAACAGACTAGCCACCAAAAGAGGCAGTTTCATTCCGCAGCTTTCATGGCGGCTTGCGCGCAGAAACATGATGCTCCGACTGCGTGATCGGCGCGGGCCAGAGCGAGGTCTAGGCGTTGCTTGATCTGGTTGATTTCTACTGTCTCTCCACGCGCATTCAGACAATCATGCAAGCCCTTCAAGCTCCAGACATTGTCAGGGTGGATCGAGGCACGGCTTAGAGTGCCGCTGAGTCCCAGATCCTCGCGATAGACCGCCTCAGCTTCGGCGACATGGCCCTGTTCAAACAGCAAAGCACCCAGAGCGTGCCGGGTCGGCTGCATCCACCCCCATGGCTCGTCATAGGGCAAAGTATCGTCCAATTCGACCGAACGGCGCAGATGGGCATATGCGATTTCGTAGTTGCCTTTGCGGTATTCGATCTCGCCACGCAGCATCTCCGCTGCGATCTCCAGAAGGTCGATGACCCGATTGTTGTGCAGCCTGCGGGTCTCGGGCACGCAGGTTTTTGACGCAAGAAACAACTGCTCTTCGGCCTCGGCCTGCGCCACCTCATCAGTGGCTGCATGGGCAATGGCACGGGCGTAATGCGTTGTTGCGGTGAGCGTGCGATAGAGATCAGGGTCGTCAGGCAACCCCAGCGCCTTGGCCTCTTCCCAGCGGCCAAAACGGATCAGAATGTGGGGGCCCATGGACATATAGCTTTCGAAGTAATCCGCTATCGGCGGGCTTTCGATCCGCAGCATATCTTCGGGCGTGGTGTCCCACAGGCCCTGATTGGCGCGCAGCGCCGGTTCCATCTGGCCAAGGAACAACGCGCCGTAAATGGTAAAGTGATAGTTGTGCTGGCGATAGCCGGTATAGATGTTGAACGCGCCTTCACGCTCGTAATACTTCAGATCGGCGATCGAGGCCTGCTCGTTCCAATGGACTACGTTTTGGTAGTGGCCGCACAGCACGTCGATATGCGTGGGCATATGCACCAGATGCCCCGCATCCGGTACCAGAGTGCGCAGGATATCCCCGGCCTTCAGGGCTTTTTCCGGGGTTGGCGACATCTCCATCAAGTGGACATACAGATGCAGCAATCCGGGATGGGACATCGCTGCGGGATCATTGGCCATGGCGGATTCCAGAGCGTCCTGCGACTCAAGCGTAGCCGCCCCATCGGCGGGTTGTCCGGTTTTCAGATCCCACATCTGCCATGGCGTGAGGTTGAGCAGAGACTCGACATAGATCGTGCGAAGATCAAGGTTTTCGGGTTGCTCGGTAAATGCAGCGCGCATGGCGTCCGCAAAATCATAGTCCCATCGATGCATATCCTCGATTGGTTCACGCTGCGGGTAGCGAGCGGGCAGGGCTCGGATCAGTGCCTGCTCGATTGGTGTGCAACGGTCCAGCAATGCGAGAGCTTTTTGCGTCGCGTCATAGGCAAGCGCTAGCGATTTGGTTTGCCCCTGTTCATCGCGAAGCTCCCAAGGCAGGTTGTAGTTCGGCCCCGCTGCGTAGGCGACGCCCCAATGTGCCATCGCACAATTAGGGTCATATTCGGCAGCTCTCTGAAAGCAGACGACGGCCTCGTCATGATTGTAGCCATACGTCCACACCAGCCCGCGATCGAACCAAAGCTGCGCCTCGGGTGATGCAGTTGTGACGGCACAGGAATATGTACCCAGATCATAATAGTCGTTCATGAAGCCCCTCCCCACGAATTAGGGGAAGGTTAGCGCGTTTCAGCAGTTCTGCACAGATCAGGCGGGAAGTCTGTTTTCGATCCGCCCCATATGCACCATGAGACCGAAGCCCAGCACGCACATGGTTAATACTCCGGTCGTCAGCGGTGTGATTGAACCATCAAAGAGAAGCCCGATCGGGGCCGCAATCGCCGCTGCCAATACGGTGGCGATTGATCCAATGACGGAGGCTGCCATGCCCGCGATATGGCCCATTGGTTCCATCGCGATTGCGTTCAGGTTGCCCATGGTTACGCCAGCCATGAAAAAGATCGAGGTCTGCCAAGCGACGAACACCGCGAAAGATGCTCCGTCTGAGAGTGGCGTCATATTCAGAATGATGACGCAGCTTGTGATCAGGATCTGGGCGCCCAACGCCCACGTTACCATGCGGCGCATGCCCACGCGTACAACCAAAGCGGCATTCAGAAGGCTTGCCGAGCCAGAGATCAACGCCACGAAGCCAAACCAGAACGGAAAGCTTTCAGCCCGATCATGAATGACGTCAAAGACCGGCTGTACCATTGTCAGCATGGTAAACAGCAGTCCCATGCACAGGGTCTGCACCAATATCGACAGGCGCACGGTGGGATGGGCAAACATCTCCTGCACCGCTGCAATCATCAACGGCAGGCGGAAGGGGCGTCGGTTTTCAGGGGCCAGAGACTCCGGCAGGCGCGTGGCCATCCAGATTACAATGACAGAGGCGAACAGGATGAAGGACACAAAGATTCCGCGCCAGCCGACCAGCGCTATTACACCTGCGCCCAGCAGTGGCGCAATCGCCGGGACCAGAGTGAAGATCATCATCGCAATTGATATGATGCGGGCCATCTCGCGTCCCGAAAACAGGTCTCGAATGATCGCCATTGCCACGACCCGAGGTCCTGCAGCCCCCAGACCTTGGGCCACACGTGCTGCCAGCACCAGCTCAAGCGAGGAACTGGCCCAGGCAACGGTCGATGCGAGTATATAGAGCGCCGCACCGCCATAGATGACAGGTTTGCGCCCAATGGCGTCCGAAATTGGCCCGGTGAAAAACGTTCCGATCCCCATGCCCAGCACAAAGGATGTCAGGATCAGCTGCGCTTTGTTTAGGTCATTGGGGCTGAGTTCTGCACCGATCTCGGGCAGGGCGGGCAGCATTGAATCGATCGAAAACGCGATCGTGGCGAACATCATTGCGATCAGCGCAATGAATTCGCCGCGGGACATGCGGTCGGACATGGGGAACTCCTTCCCAGCAGCGCTATCACGGCGCGGCAGGATGGACTAGATCAGGAATGCACAGAACTATGTGCTATTCTGCAGAGTAAGCCTCATTTTGAGACATGATCTCAGAGATCACTTTTTCCCACAATTCAGGAGGTTGCGCGCCGGGAACCGCATGTTGATTGGCGACAATGTAGGTCGGAACCGAATTGACGCCCATCTGGCGCGAGTGCGTGTCGCGGGTGCGGATATCTTCCCGATCGGCGTCCGATTGCAGCAGTTTCAGAACGACAGCAGCGTCCATACCAACGCTGTCGGCGATATCGGCCAGAACCTCATAGTCGCCGATATCACGCGCTTCGACAAAATAGGCGTTGAATAACGCATCGACTACGTCGTTCTGTTTGCCCTCTATCCCGGCCCAGTGAATCAGGCGGTGGGCGTCCAAGGTGTTAGGTGTACGTTTCATGCCTTCGAAGTCAATCTTAAGACCCGCGTTTTCAGCATGTTCGACTACAGGCGCATAGGCACGAACCGCGCCTTCCTTGCCTCCAAACTTACGCTCAAGATACTCGCGTCGATCCATGCCTGCATCGGGCATATCTGGGTTCAGCTGAAACGGATGCCATTCTATGACGAAGGGATGATCGGGCACCTTGGCTAGCGCTTTGTCGAGATGTGTCTTTCCGATATAGCACCATGGGCAGATCGGATCAGACATGATGTCAAGTTTGACGGTTTGGCTCATTCGGGTCTTGCCTTGAAATAGGCCGGCAGGGCACGGCGCAGGAGTTTGCCATTGCCCCCAGTCGGCAGCGCAGACATATGAACGAAAGCACGCGGTTGTTTGTAACGCGCCAGTTTTTCAGACACATAGGTCCGCAGCGCGGCCTCGTCCAGTTCTTCGGGGCCTGTATAGAACGCGGCGATGACGGATGTGTCCTGTTTGACCTCAACCACGGCGGCGCCAACCTGCGTGATACCGGGATGTGTGGAGAGTGCGGCTTCGACCTCGACCGGAGATACCCGATAGCCACCAGCGTTCATCATGTCATCGTCGCGGCCAAGATAAGTGATCTGTCCGTCGACTGCCATTGCACCCTGATCACCGGTAAGAAACCAGTCTCCCTGCATGCGTGATGCCGCTTCTTCAGGGGCATTGAGATAGGTCAGCATCAGGCCCGGATCATCGCGATGTACAGCAATTGTACCCTCTTGCCCCTGAGGGACAGGCCCATCAGGCCCGAGAATGGCCACGCGACGTCCTGGCTGAGGCTGGCCCAATGCCTCTCCTCTTGCCGGATGCAGAGGGCTGGAAGAAATAAAAGTCGAGCACTCAGACATTCCATATGCCTCATAGAGCTCGGTCCCGGTCGACTGAACCCATTGTTCATGCAGATGTCGCGAAAGCTTTTCTCCGGCACAGAGACCATGGCGCAGGTCTGGTAGATTCAGCTGAGATTCACTTTGCATGATCTTTCGGAAGACCCCAGGCGCGGCTGCGAATATGGTGGCCCGGTGTTGTCCAAGCAGCGCCGGCAGGTCGCCGATGTCTGTTCCTGGTTCCGGGATCAAGGCGGTTGCACCGATGGTCCAGGGATCCATCAATCCCGTGCCCAGAGTATAGGTCCAGTTAAAGGCGCCTGCATGGCACAAACGATCCGAGGATTGCAGGCCATACCAGCCATCGACCATCATCTGCCGTGCCCAAATGGCGCGATGCGCGTGGGCTACCGCGCGTGGTTTGCCCGACGTGCCAGATGTGTAGACTATGTAAGCCAGCCGCTCGGGATCGCCCATGTCAAAGGTGGCAGGTGGCAGTGATCGCATCCGGACCAGATCCTCTAAGACGATCTGATGGGCATGCGCGGCACAGTTGACCTCTGGATCGCGTAAAATGGCGGCTGGTTTCAGGTCTTCGATGATCTTAGCAGTTTCCGCTTCGGTCAGTTGCGATGAGGTTGGTACGGGTACCAACCCAACCGCGATTGCAGCGAGGTAAGCGATTGGGAACTCAACCGTATTCCCGAGCCGCATCAACACAAAGTCACCGGCGCTAAGGCCACTTCGTAGCAATCCTGTACCGGTTCCGAGTATGGCCGATTGCAGGTCGCCGTATGTCCAATTCGTTGAGACATTCGATCCAAGCACAGACAGCGCAGTCTTCTGGGCAGAAGTCTGCGCATGACGCAGAACATGCGCGGCAAGATTGAAAGGGTGCGGGCAGGGCGCTAACGGGCCCTGATCAAAGATCGACAGCATGGGAACTGGCTATCTCCACGCGAGGTGCGTTGCAAGCGGTGCATGCTCGCCCTATAGAAAGACGCATGACCACCAATGATCAAAAGTCCATAGTTAGAATTGCCCGCGACAATGGTGTAAATACCGAGCTGGAGCCGGTTGATCTTGGCGCGCGTGTGCGTGAATTGCGCAAAGCTCGCAACTGGACGCTGGAACAGGCCGCAAGTCAGGCAGGGCTGGCGCGTTCGACCCTCAGCAAGATCGAAAACGGCCAGATGTCACCAACCTACGATGCGTTGAAAAAGCTGGCGACTGGACTAGAGATTTCGGTGCCTCAACTATTCACGCCGCCACAACGCGATCAGGTGATCGGCCGGATGGCGGTGACCAAGATGGGCGAGGGGGCCGCGCATGCAACCACGACCTATGAACATGAACTGCTAGCCGAGACTCTGACCAAAAAGCAGATGCTGCCTTACCGCGCCCGAGTACGCGCGCGCTCAATGGAAGAATTTGATGGCTGGGTTCGTCACGATGGCGAGGAATTCCTGTATGTTCTGACAGGAGTTGTGCAGCTGTTTACCGAATTTTACGAACCCGTCGAAATGCGACGGGGCGACAGCGCCTACTATGACGGTAGCATGGGACACAATGTTATTTCGATCAGTGATGAAGACGCGACGATCCTGTGGGTGACATCACTTACGTAGAGATTGGCGTGCTTCGCGGTTCAGGCCCTCGGTGAACAGGAAATCTTCGAGTTCCTCTCGGGCTTCATTCACGGTCAGATGATGGCGTTCGGCCAAGTAGGCCTCGAACTGACGCCGATCATCCCCCACGCGTTCCATGTCTCGATCACGCAGGTTGGGAAACCTGCGTTTTGCACGCGCATATGACGCGCCCCAATCTTGCGTGAGATCAGCCCAGTTCAACATCTGCGAGCGTTCCTTTTTTCAGGTTTCAGGATTGCTCTCCCCTTACCCAGCGTAAGGAGGGTAAGAGGGTACGACAGACATGACAAAATGTCGCAGGTTGTGACGCATTTCTGAGCGCCAAAAAAACCCGCTGCGGAGATACCGCAACGGGCCTACGGACCTGCTGTTAAGTGAGTGGCGGCCGGTCCGTTATTCTTCCGGCTTGCGCAGCCTATTGACTATCATGTGCCCGATAAATGCAGCAATAATCTGCATTAAGAAGAACATCGGGATATACGCAAGGTATATCCCGGAGAATATCCCCGTAAAGCCCCTTGCGATAGCTTCGGCCGTATTGGCAAAACTTGTGTATAATGCGTACCAGTAGGCGCTGGCATGATGCAGTCCTACTATCGCTTGTGTTGTACCGGTTTGTGCTGAATTCCGCCGATAATTGCAACGATCAGACTCAACAACGTGAATTCTGAGAGCGATTGGCGTTTGCCCGTAAGGAGCAGTGATTCCTTGGCCCGATGAATCAGGGGAGCGAACGCCATTGGCCAACTCTAACCTCTAAAAGCTTACTCGTGCTTTGTGCCGAGATATAGGGTGCAATAATTAGGTTCACTGCACGAGGAAGAAAACACCCTCAACGCCGCGACGGATCTTGCTCCTGTTCGCTGGGGCTCGACCGGAAGGAAGAAGGTGCTTCCTCAGAGTGGCATGTGATCATCTGCTTTAAACTCCGCATCAAGTCCGTCGTGTGCCTCTGTTTCCAAAATTGATGAACTGAATGTGGATACAGAACGGCATCGCTAATCCTGATACCACCAAACCTGCGGCATATATTCAGGTCCGTCGCCATAGATCGGCAGGGTTTCCGGTTGCTTCAACTCTTTGACATGGGCGATGCGTCCGACATCGAAGCTCCAGATAGGAATGACATATCGGCCAGCGGTAAGCACACGATCCAATGCCCGGGTGGCTGCGACAAAATCCTCGTGGCTTTCCGAGGCCAATAGCTCATCGATCAATCCGTCCACAGCAGGTGAAGCCAATCCCATTACGTTCCGTGTTCCGGGCGCATCAGCGTTTTCGCTGCCCCAATAAAGGCGCTGTTCGTTACCAGGTGACAGTGACAACGCGCGGCGGAAGGGCGTCATGTCGAAATCCTGCGCATCGATACGGGATGTGTATTGCGCGTCGTCAACCTTTTCGACCGTCAGTTGAATACCAAGACGTTCCAGAGCACGCGCGTAAATTTCGGCGATGACACCGACATCCTGCACGACGTTAAGACTGCCCTGACTGATGACCAGATCAATATTGAATGGCTCACCATTTGCATTTCGCAACAGACCATCCTGAATTGTCCAGCCGGCCTCTTCCAGAAGTTTGAGCGCCTTGCGAATACTGCGCCGATTGCGTTCAGTTCCGTCGCCCTGTGGCGGTTCATAGCCCTCCAATGTGCCGGGCGGCAACTCAGCTGCGTATTGCTGAAGAAGTTCATCGACGCGACCGGAGGCAGGGCCGGGTCTCATACCCAATTCGGACCCAGAGAAATACGAGCTAATCCTGGGTTGCGCGCTGCCGGTGATGGTGTCGTTGATGAACTCGAAATTGAACGCAAGTGTAAGTGCTTCGCGGACTCTCCAATCGTCGAACGGAGCATTGCGCGTGTTCATGGCAAACCCCGTCATGCCCGAGGGTTTTTGATGCGGAATTTCCGTCTTCACGACATCACCGCGCTGAACCGCCGGAAAGTTGTACTGCGTGTTCCATTTATCCGCATTGAATTCGCGCACCGCCGATAGTTCACCGGCTTTGAAGGCCTCGAATGCGACCGTGCCATCGCCATAGAATTCGATGCGCATGTCGTCAAAGTTCATCGTGCCCTTGCGGTACGGGATGTCCGTCCCCCAATAGTCGGGATTGCGTCGCAGGTTTAAGTAGCGCCCAGCTTCATAGTCATCAATGACGTAAGGCCCTGAACCGATGGGGATGTCATGCAGTTGGGCATTGGCAAAGTCTTTCCCCTCCCACTGCTCTTTCTGCAGGATTGGGCGCAACCCGGCGATCAGAGCAAGCTCACGATCAGGTTCGTTAAAGGTGATCCTGACGCTGCGCGGGCCGGTCTGTTCAATACTTTCGATCTTTCCCCACAAGCCGCGATAACGCAGGTGACCTTCGGTGCCTAATATTTCATATGACCAGATCACATCATCAACAGTGACCGGAGAACCATCCGAGAATCGGGCATTTTCACGAAGGGTAAATTCTACCCAAGTTCGGTCCGAATCCGTCTCAACTGATTCGGCTAACAACCCGTAAAGAGTGAAAGGTTCGTCCCATGACCGGCCCATCAGGCTTTCATGTGTCCAAAATCGCAGCTGCCAGGGAGAGGTGCCTTTTTGCACAAACGGGTTCAGGCTGTTATAGCCGCCGGTATTGCCGAACACGACCTTGCCACCTTTTGGCGCGTCAGGATTTGCGTAGGGTAGCGACACAAAATCCGGTGGTAGGGCCGGGTCTCCGTACATAGCTATGCCATGGGCCGATTCTGCCGAGGCCAGCGAGGCGGCCAAAATGGTAGCGATTCCCGCAATCGCAGGACGAATGGGGCGAAGATAATCGGGGCTCATTTTGGAAACAATCCTGCTCTGGCCTTATTTTATTTGGGATTCACCGTAGCCATGATTTTTCTTATTATCAAACTTTTAGCTTGGACGAAGGCACAGAATTGCTTATAAAGGTTCTACTGCTCGATAGGTTTCTTGCCTGTATGAAACCTGCCTCAATAACTTAACGCCCGCTTCGTGCGGGCGTTTTTTTTGGGCAGAAACTGCAGGGATGTGTCCACCAGATCATTCCCCGTTTCCTTTGCAGGTGCAGCATGGCAGGGTGTGCCCGAAACCAAATCAGGACGGAGAGCGGTCATGAGCTTGTCGGGAAAAACGGCCATCATCACGGGGTCGAATTCAGGGATTGGATTGGGCATAGCGCACGAGCTGGCCAGGGCCGGAGCAGATGTTGTCCTGAACTCGTTCACCGATCGCGACGAGGATCACGCGCTGGCCGCCGAGATCGGGCATGAGACCGGAACCAATGCGCGATACATCAAAGCTGACATGTCGAAAGGCGAAGAATGCCGCGCCCTGATCGAGCAGGCGGGTGCCTGTGACATTCTGGTGAACAATGCGGGCATTCAACACGTATCACCAATCGATCAGTTTCCCGTCGAGAAGTGGGACGCGATCATAGCGATCAACATGAACTCGACCTTTCACACGATGGCGGCTGCATTGCCGATGATGCGCGAGGCTGGGTGGGGTCGGATCGTGAATATTGCCTCGGCTCATGGATTGACGGCCTCACCCTTCAAGGCGGCTTATATCGCCGCCAAGCACGGGGTGGTTGGTATGACCAAAACAGTTGCGCTGGAGACTGCTCAGGAACCGATCACGTGCAACGCGATCTGCCCGGGATACGTGCTGACCCCGCTGGTTGAGGCGCAGATCCCCAATACGATGAAAGAATACAACATGAGTCGCGAGGATGTTGTGAAGAATGTTCTGCTGGAACGGCAGCCGTCCAAGGAATTCGCCACTGTCGAGCAATTGGGGGGAACAACAATCTTCTTGTGCTCGGACTCAGCGGCGCAGATTACCGGAACGACGATATCGGTCGATGGCGGATGGACTGCGCTCTAGGTAAGCCGGGGGGCGTGACTTGATACCCCAAAATGGTTTGGAACAGCAAAAGAGGCTCGGGTTATGAAACGCATCAATCTGGCTTTGCAGGGTGGCGGGGCGCATGGCGCGTTCACCTGGGGTGTTCTAGACCGGTTGTTGGATGAAGATGATATTGAGGTTGCGGCAATCACCGGAACCTCGGCTGGCGCGCTGAACGGCGCGGCTTTCAAGTCAGGTATGGTGCACGCAGGTCGGGAAGGCGCGCGGGCGTGTCTTGATGGGTTGTGGAAGCGTATGGGTGCTGTTGGCGACATGCGGATTGCCCATTGGATGCGGGGCATTGAACCCGCCCATATCGCGCAGGTGCTGGAGTATTCGCTGCCGTATTCGATGGCGGATACATGGTCGCGGCTGGTGTCGCCTTATGCCTATGGGCCATTCTATCGCAATCCGCTGGAATCGGTCGTCGACAAGTTCAACTTTGATGAGATTTGTGCGGATGAGGGGCCTGGCCTTTTCGTCTGTGCGACCTGTGTACGCAGTGGCAAGATCAGGGTGTTCACAGGCAACGAGATATCGACCGATGCTATTCTGGCTTCGGCCTGTTTGCCCAACCTGTTTCAGGCGGTGGAGATTTTTGATCCGAAATCTGGTCGGACCGAGGCGTATTGGGATGGAGGTTACACCGGCAATCCGGCGCTTTATCCACTGTTCGACGGCGACCTTCCCGATGATGTGGTAATTGTGAACATCAACCCGTTGGAACGGGATGAGGTACCTAAAACGCCGCAGCAGATTCAGAACCGGATCAACGAGATCAGCTTTAATTCTTCCCTGTTTCGCGAGTTGCGGGCGATCAACTTTGTTCAGCGCTTGTTGGCAGAAGGCAAGTTGAAGGCGGGTGAGATGAACCGGGTACTGGTTCATATGATTGCCGATGACGAACTTATGAATGATTTGTCGGCGGCGACGAAGACGGTTCCAAACCCGGTCGTGCTGAACCGGTTGAAACAGGCCGGTCGCTCTGCCGCCGATCAGTTCCTGCGCACTCACAAGGATGATTTGGGAGATCGCAGTACCGTCGATTTGCCTGCAATGTTTGGTTGATTATTCCGGCGGTAGCGTCGGATCTTTTTCGTTGGGGTAAACAAGCCCTGCTGAAATCACCAGTTTGGCGGCGTCTTCGATGGACATATCCAGCAAGATCACATCTTCAGCCGGAAAGAAAAGCAGGAACCCCGAGGTTGGGTTCGGTGTTGTCGGGACAAACACGCTCAGCAGTTCACCACCCGTTTCAGCACGCTCGCTGACCTCGCCCCGGGCGGTGGTCGAAACAAAGCCGATCGCCCAGATGCCCCGGCGCGGATACTGGATCAGACAGGCCTTCTCGAACGAACGCTCCGTCTGCGCAAAGACGGTTTCTGAGATTTGCTTGATGCCGGAATAGACCGAGCGGACGACAGGCATCCGGTCAACAAGACTTTCTGCAAAGTGAATCAGTGAGCGGCCCAGAATGCCTTTGGCGACCCAACCGACGATAATCGTGAAGATCAGGAAGATGATCACACCGACGCCGCGCAGATTGATTCCAACATATTCTGATGGCTGGAATTGCTTAGGGATAAGCGGCAGGACCGCGCTGTCTATCCAACCGACGACTGACCAGATCAGCCAGATCGTCAGCCAGACCGGTGCGATGACGACGATGCCCGTCAGAAATGACGCGCGCAGCCCGGAAAGAAGGCCCGAGCGGCGATGTGGTTCTTCGTCAAACGGCGTATTCATTGCGGTCCTGAGTGGTTTGCGGAATTAGTTAAGCAGTCCGAGGCCTTGGTACAATAGGCTTATGTCACTCGGCCGTCTTTACCAGCGCCTTTGCTATTCCAGCCGCGAGGCGCGCATTGTTACGAACCAGAGCGATATTGGCAGTCAAAGAGCGGCCCTCCGTCTGTTCGTAAATGCGCTGTAGCAGGTAAGGAGTAACACCCTTGCCGGTTATCCTGTGCGTCTCGGCATCGGCCTGTGCCGAAGCAATGATTGGTGCGAGTTCGTCAGCTGGGATTTGATCGGCCTGAGGAATCGGATTTGCAACCAGTTGACCACCGGGCAGACCAAGCGCGCGACGGGTGGCATGGGCCCTGGCGATGTCAGTCGCGCTGTCCATCCGCAACGGGGCGGCGAGCGGGGACTTGGCCGACCAGAAGGCGGGAAACTCGTCTTGCCCGTGCGCGATGACGGGCACACCAAGCGTTTCCAGAACCTCTAGCGTTTTTGCCAGATCAAGGATGGCTTTGGCACCCGCCGCGACAACGGTCACCGGGGTTTGGGCAAGCTCATGAAGGTCGGCAGAAATATCGAACGAGGTTTCGGCACCCTGATGCACACCGCCGATCCCGCCGGTGGCAAAGACCTCGATACCCGCATAATGCGCGGCGATCATGGTAGCAGCGACGGTGGTAGCCCCGGTGCCGCCCGTCGCAAGACAGGCCGCCATATCGGCGCGAGACAGCTTGGCGACGCCCTGTGCCTGACCCAATGCCTTGAGCTGATCCGGCTCGAGGCCAACATTGAGAACGCCGTCAATCACGGCAATTGTAGCCGGAACTGCGCCTGCGTCGCGAATATCCTGTTCGACTTGGGCAGCGACCTCGATGTTCTGAGGGTAGGGCATCCCATGGGTAATGATGGTGCTTTCCAGCGCGACGATAGGGTGGCCAGCGTCTTTCGCGGCGCGAACTTCGGCAGAATATTGGATGTCGATCACAGTGGGGTTTCTCCGGAAACATAAGTGGCAGCGGCATGCAGGGCGCGGGCCAGAGCTGCTTCGTTGTCTGCACCACCTGCCTCGGCAGCGATATGTGCAGCCATAAAGGTGTCGCCCGCGCCAGTCACGCGGGTGACCAGAACGGAAGGCGGCGTTTGAGTTAGAACATTTTCGGCACTGCCGACGGTGGCCGAGTTGCCACCATCGGTCACAAGAACGCGCAGTGCTCCGCGATCGAGAAGGCTCTTGGCTGCGCTCTCCGAGTCCGCAAATTCGCGTTGGCAAAGCAAGCCAGCCTCTTCGAGGTTTACATAGAGCGTCGCTCGGGCGTGCTTAAGGAAGGGAAGCAGTCGTTCCGCCTTACCAGGCGAAGCAGGGGCGACACGCAGGTCGGCGCGGGCAAAGGCTGGGCTTTGTGCGATTTCTTCCAGCAGGTCTAGCGTCAGGTTGCCATCCAGCGCGATGGGGCCTTCGAACGGGGTGTTTTCGAAACCGAGCGGACCATGCATCAGAGGGCGCAATATCTTGGCACCTGCAGCCTCAAGCGAATGTGCATCTGCGATTGCAGCAATCAGACCATTGGCGCCTTCGACGGCCATATAACGGTCAGTTGGAAGGTCTTGTGAACGGTAGATGTGTTCGGTGACCATTCCCAACCGCGCGCAGGCGCGGACAAGCTCATCCCCTTCGGGATCGCGCCCGATGGCAGTCAGCAAAGTTGGCGTCATCCCGAAACGGACCAACGTCATCGCGATATTCATGGCGACACCGCCGGGCAGGCGGGTAATCCGCCCCGGTACATCCGATCCCTGCCGCATTACGCTGGCCGATCGCCCGATCACGTCCCACAGGACAGATCCGATACACAGGATTTCGCTGTTCTGAGTCATGCCTCGTGTCATGCCGCAGCCCCGGCGCGGGTGCAAGCGCTAACGGCAGGGATGGTCAGCGCATTGCTGTGATCAGCGAGTTCAACGCGTCCAGTGGATTATCTTGCGACCAGATCTCATCCCCGATGCCGAAGAAATCGGTGCAGGGGGTCAGGTCTCGGATCAGTTCTTCGGTCAGTCCGCCTTCGGCCACGACTGGAACCTCGATCATCTCGGACCACCATTGGAACAGGTCTTGTTCGGCGCGGGTTCCGTCGCCCAATGCAGCGTTACCAACCGGACCAAAGGCAACATAGTCCGCTCCGCCTTCTCCAGCGGTCATGCCATCATGGCTGGATGCACCGCAAAAGCTGCCGACGATGGCGTCCGGGCCCAATTCTTTGCGCGCAGCGCGGACCGAGCGCGCCGCATCATCCAGATGTACACCGTCCAGCCCCAGCCGTTGCGCCAGCAGTACATGGTTCGAAATCACCAGTGCCACGTCGTGCGTGTGGGCAACTTCGCGGCAGGCATCGGCCGCACGGGCGATGGTATCTTCATCGTTACCGGCCAAGGCCAGCCGTATACAAGCGATCTCGACACCGTCCAAAATTTGGGACAGTTGGTCGGGGAACGTGCTCAGGGTGATTGTTGGCGGGGTGATCAGATAAATCTGCGGCTGCTCGGGGGTGTCCATTGGCGCGTCCTTCGCTTTCAGTCTTTCGCGCGGTTTAGCGGATTGCGGGCGGGAAGCAAACTTTTATGCCTTCTCTCGCTGGATTTGACGCGCCGGGTGCCTTGCCCTGCAACGGAGTCGCGATTAGAGCAGGCAGACCTTTTCGGAGACAACCATGCTCAGCGATACATCCCAGCCTTCTTTCGTGCTTGTGCGCCCTCAGATGGGTGAAAACATCGGTGCCGCAGCGCGGGCGATGTGGAATTTCGGGCTGGACCGGATGCGGATCGTGGCCCCGCGTGATGGATGGCCGAACCCAAAGGCCGTGGCGATGTCCAGCGGGGCAGGGCGGTTGTTGGATGAGGCACAATTGTTCGACGATCTGGCCGGAGCATTGGGGGATCGCACCTATGTCTTTGCGACCACGGCACGCCAACGGGGTCTGACCAAGCCAGTGTTTAGCCCCGAACGGGCGATGCAGATCGCTGCGGAAAAGGTGGCCGCCGGTGAAAAAGTTGCCGTGCTGTTCGGGCCGGAACGCGCCGGGCTTGAGAACGAGGATATCGCCAAGGCGAATGCGATCATCTCTGTGCCGGTAAATCCGGAATACGCGTCACTGAACCTTGGGCAATGCGTTTTGCTGACGGCTTATGAATGGATGCGCCAGAGTGGAGATGTGGTGCATGAAGCCACTGATCTGGGCAAAGGCGACTGGGCAACCGGGATTGAGGTCGAAAAGCTGGTCGAGCACTACGAGGACCGATTGGAAGAAGCGGGCTTTTTCTACCCGCCTGAAAAGGCCGAAGGGATGAAGACCAACCTCCGCAATCTATGGTCACGGATACGGATGACGCGGGCGGATGTGCAGATGCTGCACGGGGTCATGCGTCAGATGGTCCGCTGGAAGGATCGGGGCTGAGGCTGGACCTTGCGCTCAAGTAGACCTAGCTTGCGACGAAATTCAAGGCACAAGAGGACAGCATGAGCGGTAAGCGCAGCATCTTCGAAGACGTCTCAGACACTGAAAAACAACAAGCGGTTCAGACGGGAATGATCGACCGAGGCCGCGGCGGTGCGCGTCAGGCCATTCGCGTCTGGCTTATGATCCTGTTTGCGCTTGTGGTCATCATGATCGCTGTCGGCGGTCTGACCCGCCTGACGGATAGTGGCCTATCAATCACCGAGTGGCGCCCGATCACCGGAGCCATCCCGCCGACTTCCGAGGCTGACTGGCAAGCTGAATTCGATAAGTACAAACAGATTGATCAATGGCGCATCCAGAACCAGTGGATGGAGTTGGATGACTTCAAAACAATCTATTGGTGGGAATGGGGCCACCGCCAACTGGGCCGTGTGATCGGTTTGGTTTGGGCGATTGGCTTCTTTGGTTTCCTTGCGGCTCGAAAGATACCAACAGGTTGGACCGGGCGCTTGTTGATCCCCGGAGCATTGGGCGGCGTACAGGGGGCTGTCGGCTGGTGGATGGTCGCCTCGGGCGTGACGCAGGGCGAGGGGATGGTTGCCGTTGCCAGTTACCGGCTGGCAATTCATCTTGGACTAGCATTCGTTATCCTTGGTTTTCTGGCCTGGTACATTTTTGAATTGGGCCGGGAAGAGCGAGACCTGATGCAGGCACGTCGCGCCAAAGAGGAAAAACTGTTTTCTCTGTCGACCGGGCTTATGCATTTTGCCTTTTTGCAAATACTCATTGGTGCGCTGGTGGCCGGGATCGACGCCGGCAGATCCTATACGGATTGGCCGTTGATTGGTGGACAGATATTTCCACCTGATGCGACGATGCTCGAACCGATGTGGCGTAATTTCTTTGAAAGCCCGGGCTTAGTTCAGTTCATCCATCGCTGCGCCGGATATTTGCTGTTTGCCTTTGGCGTTGTGGTTTGGCGACGCGGCGGCGCAAGTGCCCATCCTCAGACACGTTTTGCCTTTAACGCCATGTTTGCGGCCCTGTCTCTGCAGGTGGTGATTGGTGTCCTGACCGTTGTCTATGGGGCTCCATGGCAAATCGCCATTTTCCACCAATTCATGGCAGTTGTTGTCTGGACACTGATCTTGCGAGCACGTTTTCTGACGGCCTATCCCATTGCAACCTCTCTGCGCGGAGCATGACCTAAATGACAGCTTTCAATGACCTGATGGCCTATCAGCGCCAAACCTCAGCCCTTGGCCAGATTGCCGGACGATTGGGATGGGATCAGGAAACCGTGATGCCGCGAGGCGCAGCCTCGCAGCGCGCCGAGGAGATGGCCGCGATCGAAGCGGTACTTCACGCGCGCCGTTCGGACCCGCGTGTCGCGGAATGGTTGGAGAGTGCATATGCAACCAGCGAGGCTGATCGGGCCCAGTTGCGGGAAATACGCCGTGCGTATGATCGCGCGGTAAAAGTCCCGTCGGATCTGGCAACGGCCATTGCGCGCGTCACTTCCGAAGCGCAGGGAAAATGGGCGCAAGCCCGTGCGGACGAGGATGTTTCGGCATTTCTGCCTGTTCTGGAAGAGGTTGTGTCGCTCAAGCGCGAAGAAGGTTCTGCGCTGGCTCAGGGCGGCGACATCTATGATGCCATGGTCGAGGATTACGAACCCTACACGACCGGAGCCCAGATCGCCGAGATATTCGATCAGATGCGCCCGCGCCTTGTAGCTCTGCGCGCAGCCGTACTGGACCGGCCTGAACCTGCAGCGTTGACCGGCAGGTTTGATGAATTGACGCAGATGCGCCTGTCTCAGAAGCTGGCGATCGCCTTCGGGTACGATCTCAACAATGGTCGCGTGGACAAAGCCGTACACCCATTCAGTTCCGGTAGCGGATTGGATGTGCGTATTACCACCAGAACCAGCGAGACCGACCCGTTCAACTGTTTCTATTCAACGATCCATGAAGTCGGCCATGCCGGCTACGAACAGGGTATTGACCCGGATTATCTTTTAACGCCACTGGGGAGTGGCGTGTCCATGGGCGTGCATGAAAGCCAGAGCCGGATCTATGAGAACCAATTAGGGCGCTCTCGTGCCTTCACCGGATGGTTATTCGAGCAAATGAAAGAGGCGTTTGGCGATTTCGGCATTGCAGATGCCGACGCATTTTACGCAACGGTCAATCGCGTCCATAACGGCTATATCCGAACCGAAGCGGACGAAGTGCAGTACAACCTGCATATCATGCTGCGGTTTGATCTGGAGCGTGCGCTGATGGCCGGAGATCTGCAAGTCAGCGACCTTGAAACCGCGTGGAACGACCGTTTCGCAGCCGATTTCGGGTATGCGGTCGACAAGCCTTCGAATGGTTGCCTGCAGGACGTGCATTGGTCTGTAGGATTGTTTGGTTACTTCCCGACCTATTCGCTGGGTAATGTCTATGCAGGATGTCTTTATCAAGCGTTGCGGCAGGCAGTGCCAGGGCTTGATGAACAACTGGCGCAGGGTGATACTGCAGGCGCGACCAACTGGCTTAGGGAAAGTGTTCAGAAATACGGTGGCTTGTATGCCCCGCGCGAAATCATAAGACGCGCCAGCGGAACTGAGCCCGGACCGGAGCCTCTGTTGGCATATCTTGAGCAGAAATTCGGCAAACTCTACAGCCTGTAATCGGAAAGGCCGCCATGCAGTGTGGCCTTTTATTCTCTTGCCTCAGCTTGGTATCCGGCGCCTCTCGCGCTCAGAATGTAATTGAGACGAACCGGGAAGTCAGCCAAAGCGACGCTATCAACAGCGCATAGGTGCCGATGATCCAGCCCATAGCCTGAAAGGTGGAGAGGGCCTGCATTTCCATCGTGCCGTGATCGTTCATTTGACCATTTTTGTGGTGCATTGTGTCCATCGATCCCTCGGATGATCTATGTCCCAGTGCTGGCGCGGGGCCGTCTGCACCGGGCAGGGTCATACAGCCATGTTTCAAGTGATGTGCGACCAGCCACCAGTTCATGGGAAATGCGATCACGGCGCCGACAACCGTGGCCAGGCTCATCCTGAACCAGAAATCCGGTGTTAACGGATCTTCCGAGCCGGGCCAGAGCGCTGCGAGAACAACCATGGTTGGGATCATTCCCGTCATCACGAAATTCATCGACACAGTTTCCGCAAACACTGTTTTGCGAACCGCCTGCGCGTAACTACCGAACATGGGAAGCATCATCAAAGCCTGAAAGATAAAGAGACCGGAGATAAAGCCGAAACCGTATTCGACAAGAATATCCCAGCCATTTGGCAGTGCAAAAAAATGTAAGAGGATGGCCGCTACGATGATACCTGTTGCGTCCCCGGCGACGCAGTGCATCTCGCTGTTGATCCCTTGTTTCCACGTCGCTTTGGTAAATTGATCATGCCCACCAGGAAAAGGGCGTCGACAAGCCAGCAGGTAATAGAACAATCCGACAGGCCCGGTATACAACGTCACAAGTATCCAGGCCGCACGTTGCACCCAGCTGGTGACGCCATTCGAAATCGAATCCCACAAAACGAACAAAACACTGACGCCGGTAAGCAGGAACCAGACAAGCATCGCACCATCAAGCATACGTAACCTCATGCCATCGTGGATTTTATGATGGTTCTGAGGTTAGCACGACTTGCCACCAAATTGATGCAGCTTGATTTTTGCTTGTTTGAGACACGCTTAAAACAACGTTGTGTCGGCGCGATACGACCAGTTGCCGGTCATAGGTTCCCCAAAACAAATAAACCCGCAGCGATTAGCGCTGCGGGCAATAGTTTTAACGGCGAGGCTGGCCTTAGTCCGCCTCCGCCTCATCCTCGGCCTGTTCTGCGATCCAGGCGACGCTGACAACTTCTTCGCCTTTGCCAGTATTGAAGACCTTTACTCCACCGGCGCTACGTGAGCGGAAGGAGATCCCATCCACAGGCACCCGGATTGACTGGCCTTTGGACGTCGCCAGCATGATCTGATCGTCGATCTCGACCGGGAACGAGGCAACAAGTTCACCCCCACGCATAGCTTTGTCCATTGCCGCGACGCCCATACCGCCGCGTCCACGGACCGGGTAGTCATGGCTGGAGCTCAGTTTGCCAGCACCGCCCGTCGTGATTGTGAGGATCAGATTTTCAGCTGCCGACATCTCGGCATAGCGTTCCTGCGTAATGATACCGGGTGCTGCTTCATCCTCATCGGTCTCACCATCGTCGGCGATACCGGCCACGGCGCGGCGCATCTTGAGATAAGCCGCACGCTCGTCTGGCCCGGCCTCGAAATGGCGGATCACCGACATCGAGACGACACGGTCGCCGTTTGTCAGCCTGATCCCGCGCACACCGGTGGACTCGCGTGAGTTGAAGACACGCACATCAGTGGTCCGGAAGCGGATCGCGCGGCCCGAGTTGGTGACCAGCATCACGTCTTCGTCTTCCGAACAGATGCGGGCGTTCACCAATTCCACGCCCTCGGGCAATTTCATGGCGATCTTGCCGTTGCGGCGGACATTGGTGAAATCCGACAAGCGGTTGCGACGCACATCGCCTGCACTGGTGGCAAAGACGATTTGCAGGTTTTCCCACTCATCATCCGGTACATCCACTGGCATAATCGCAGCGATGGAAACGCCGGTAGGAATCGGCAGGATGTTGACGATGGCCTTGCCTTTGCCGGTACGACCAGACTGCGGCAGGCGCCACGTCTTGAATTTGTAGACCATTCCATCGGTCGTGAAGAACAGCAGTTGCGTATGGGTGTTGGCCACGAAGAGGTTGGTGACGACATCCTCTTCCTTGGTTTGCATTCCCGAGAGGCCCTTGCCGCCACGTTTCTGAGCACGGAAATCGGCCAGAGGTGTGCGTTTGATGTAACCGCCTGATGTGACCGTCACGACCATGTCTTCCCGTTCAATCAGGTCTTCGTCTTCCATGTCGCCGGACCAGTCGACGATCTCGGTACGGCGGTCGACGGCGAACTGTTCGCGGACGCTGCGCAGTTCATCACCGATGATCGACATGATGCGTTCGCGCGATGACAGAATATCCAGATATTCCTGAATCTTGGCGGCCAGTTGCTCCAGCTCGTCCGTGACCTCTTTGACACCAATCTGGGTCAGGCGCTGCAGGCGCAGGTCGAGTATGGCGCGGGCCTGAACTTCCGTCAGGTTATATGTGCCATCGTCGTTCATCTTGGACAGAGGATCGTCGATCAGTCGCAAATAACCCTCGATTTCGGCGGCGGGCCAGCGGCGGGTCATCAGTTTCTCGCGTGCTTCGGCGGCGTCTGCGGACGAGCGGATGGTGGCAACCACCTCGTCCACGTTGGAAACAGCTACGGCCAGACCACACAGGATGTGGCTGCGTTCGCGTGCCTTGCGCAGATCATAAGCGGTGCGACGTGCAACGACATCTTCGCGGAAGTCGATGAATGAGGTCAGGAATCGGCGCAATGTCAGCTGTTCAGGTCGACCACCGTTCAAAGCCAGCATATTGCAACCGAACGAGGTCTGCATTGGCGAGAACCGGTATAGCTGGTTCAGAACCACCTCGGGTGTTGCATCGCGCTTTAGTTCGACGACGACACGAACACCGTTGCGGTCTGACTCGTCTTGAACGTGGGCCACGCCTTCAATGCGCTTTTCTCGCACGGCTTCGGCGATCTTTTCGATCATTGCGGCCTTGTTCACCTGATACGGGATTTCATCTACGACGATGGCGTAACGATCCCTGCGCAATTCTTCCACGCGTGTCTTGGCGCGGATTATGACGCTACCACGGCCTTCCAGATAGGCTTTGCGCGCGCCAGAGCGACCCAGCATCACGCCTCCGGTCGGGAAGTCGGGGCCGGGAACGTATTCGATCAACTGCTCCGACGTCAAGTCCGGATCGTCGATCAACGCTAGGGTCGCATCGACGACTTCACCCAGATTGTGCGGCGGGATGTTGGTTGCCATACCTACGGCGATACCGCCGGCGCCATTGACCAGCATGTTCGGGAAACGGGCGGGCAGAACGGTCGGCTCTTTATCCTTGCCGTCATAATTGTCTTGAAAATCGACAGTCTCTTTTTCGATATCAGCCAGCAGGGACGCGGCAGGTTTGTCCATGCGCACTTCGGTGTAACGCATGGCCGCCGGGTTATCACCGTCCATCGACCCAAAGTTGCCCTGACCATCCAGCAGCGGCAACGACATCGAGAAATCCTGCGCCATCCGCACCAAAGCATCATAAATCGCGCTGTCACCGTGCGGGTGGTACTTACCCATCACGTCACCTACGGGGCGCGCCGACTTGCGATAGGATTTATCATGGGTGTTCCCGGTCTCGTGCATCGCATAGAGAATGCGGCGGTGTACCGGCTTCAGACCATCACGCAAATCAGGGATGGCGCGGGAGACGATGACCGACATCGCATAGTCCAGATAGGACGTGCGCATCTCGGATTCGATAGAGACCGTCGGGCCGTCGTAGACAGGGCGCTCAGGCGGGGTTTCGTCCATGTTTTCTGGGATTTCTGGCGTATCGCTCACGTAGGCTGCCCGTGTCTTGTTCTTGATCTATATCTTGTGGATGCACCTTATCAGACCCGGTATATAAGGTGCAAGCAAGCAACCGTTCGCTTAGTAATTTAAGCCGGTAACACCAGAGTAACATATTGTTATCTAAGTATTAGGTAATTTTCATGGTACGCTAAAGAGACCTTACATGATTTTGGAGGTCTGAATGGAGCAAAACGAAACTGAACTGATGCTTAAGGGGTACGGGCTGACGACGGCGGAATTCTTCTATCGCATGCCCGATTATATTCACGTTCTGAACACGTTCATCTGGCAGGAGTACGATCTGGCGCCGGATCATCCTAAGCTGTTCGAATTTATCGATTTCTGGCAGCGGGAGATCGACGGGCCGTTACACTCCGTCCGGTTCACGCACCGCAAGATGATCGGTCCCGGAGAGTGGAGGAACATGGTTGGTGAGTTTCGCGTGAATTGAACCTGTGGCGAATGTCTTTCACGGGGGTGAAAAACCGTTCTTTAATGAAGCAATTGGGTTAAGGTGTCGACCAAGTCGATGGTCATAACCGGAATTACACTATGCCCAGAACTGTATTCTTTGCCGCGACGCTTTGTCTGTGCAGCCCTGCTTTTGGTGAGGGTGTCCTGGACAAGATCAAGAAGGGGGCCGAGAACACCGCAACCGCGATCGGTCGAGGTGCCGAGAGCGTAGGAAACACCATTGAAAAGGGTGCAAACGCGGTGGACGGAACCATCAATTCCACGTCTGAGCTGTTAAAGAACGAGGCCACGCCGGAAGAGACACGTGCCAAGCTGGATGAAATGGCGGGCGATATTCTTGATCAGTTGCTCGCAGAAAATCCTCAAGCCCAAGAACTCTACGATATCAGTGCCGGATACGCGGTGTTCGACTCGCGTAAGGTGACAGTTTTTCCGGTATCAGCTGGTTACGGGCGCGGTGTGGCCGTTTCGAAAGAGACTGAGCAGCATACTTATATGAATATGGGTACGGGGGGCGTTGGTGCTGCAATCGGCATCGGTGGGTTCGAAACAAAGTTTGTGATTTTGCTCAAAACACCTGCAGATCTGGATAAATTCATCAATCAAGGTTATGACGCGACCGCAGAAACAGGCGCCATGTATGATGAAGATCGCTCGGGCGAAACAGTTCACTTCACTGATGGTCGCTCTTTCTTTGTACTGAGTAAAAAGGGTTGGCGTGTATCAGCGGGCGCGTCTGGAACCAAATTCTGGAAATCACCTGAGTTAAACTGATTACCCGGAACAACTCGCCCCACCGAGCACACAGAATTTGGCACAGTGGGGGTGGTTCAGATGCACGTCGGCTTCTGCCTCGGCGAGGGTTTCGCCCAATTCGAATTCCGGCGCGTAGGGTAGTAAGGTACATGCCAGAACCGCCGGACGATCAGCGCCTTTGCGCTTGACGACCATTCGAGAACTGGCACACATAACCGCCTCAGGCGATTTGTTCAGAATCCCCCAGCAAGCAGTTGTAATCTCGGGTACTTCCACGGTTTCATCCATCTCGGGGAATAGCACGGTTTGCCCCGGATTCTGCGCATCAATGTCGAAGTTGTGCTCCTCAAAAAACGCCTGATATCCCGCGCGGCTTTCTGCGTCGGTGTCACCCCAAACGCTGCGTCCGGCGATAGCCATCTTAAAGCCGTTATCCCGTAGCCACTCCATACCCGTCAGGGTTTTTGCGAAACTGCCCTTGCCGCGTTCCTCGTCATGAAGTTCAGGGCGGTAGTGATCGACTGAAACACGAAGCGTTAGCTTGTCACCATAATTTTGCTGCAGTTCCATTAGCCCGGCGCGCATTTTGCGACGCATCATTGGCAACATGGCGTTGGTCAGGATCAAAACCTCGTACCCACGTTCCAGTGCTGCACGGGTCATATCAATCATCTCGGGGTTCATGAACGGCTCACCGCCGGTGAAGCCGATCTCGCGGATCGGCCAATGACGGGCTTCGATCTGATCCAGATAATCGCGCACTTCGTTCGCAGTGATGTAAACCAAGGCATCATTTGTGGGGCTGCTGGCAATATAACAGTTCACGCATTCGATGTTGCACAGCGTTCCAGTGTTGAACCACAATGTCTCGGGGTTGGTAAGCGAGACCGACGCGCGCGCCTGTCCATCCGCTGTCACCAGACTGTTCTGAAACTTCCCGATATTCGCTGCCTGCGGGGCGTTGTCTTTCATTCCGGCATCCGGTTCTGTGCTTCGACCGAACTGACTTAACCATTTGCACCGGTTTAGTTAAGTGCGTTGGCACTTCGTTGACAGAGTTTTGATGTTGGAAGAAACTTGCTGGTTGGTTGCGCTAACATTGGACATGCCTCAAGTGGCAAGGTAAGGAAAAGCCATGGTTTCTCGCGTCATCCCTGTAGACCCATTTGATCTGGTCATATTCGGCGGAACTGGCGATCTGGCGCAGCGCAAGATCGTGCCAGCGCTGTTTCGTCGTTACTGCGCCGGGCAGTGGCCGCAATCCACTCGTATCATCGGCGCCGCGCGCAGTGAGCTGACAGCCGATGCGTTCCGGAGCATGGTGGCCGATTCGTTACGCAAACACGCGCCGAGGCGTGCAAAAGACCCTGAAGCCGTGAAAGTTTTTCTAGAGCGCGTTGATTACGTGCCATTGGACGCGCTCTTTGACGAAGGCTGGGCGCAGTTGGCCGACGCACTGAGCGCTGACCGTATCCGGGCATTCTATTTCTCTGTCGGGCCCAGATTGTTCGGGCAGTTGGCCGAGCGGATCAGAGCTCATAAACTGGCCACCTCCAAAACCCGGATCGTTGTTGAAAAGCCCTTTGGTCACGACCTTGAAAGCGCACGCGCACTGAATGCAACACTGGCGGCTCATTTTGACGAAGGTCAAATCTATCGGATCGATCATTATCTGGGCAAGGAAACGGTTCAGAATCTGATGGCTGTCAGGTTTGGCAACATGCTGTTCGAGCCTTTGTGGAACAGCCAGTACGTTGACCATATCCAGATCACGGTGGCTGAAACCGTCGGCATAGACGGGCGTGAGGAGTATTATGAACGCGCTGGTGCCATGCGCGACATGATGCAAAACCACTTGATGCAGCTTTTGTGTCTGATCGCGATGGAGCCGCCTGCGAAATTCGATCCTGACGCGGTGCGTGATGAGAAGCTCAAAGTAATCCGCGCGCTGGACCCGGTTGAGCCGCACCATATCGTACGCGGCCAATTCGCGGGCGGCGTGAATGGCCGAGGGTATCGCGAAGTTGCCGGGAACCTGCGTTCCACGACCGAAAGCTATGTCGCGTTGCGGGCACATGTCAGCAATTGGCGTTGGGCAGGCACTCCGTTTTATCTGCGCACGGGCAAAGAACTGGTCGCGCGATCCTCGGTCATCAATGTGATGTTCAAGGACGCTCCGCACTCAATCTTCGGGGAAGAGGCCGGGCGCCATGCAAATGTGCTGTCGATCCGGTTGCAGCCGAACGAAGGTATTACCTTGAAGGTGACGATCAAAGAGCCGGGGCAGGGTGGAATGCGACTCGTCGATGTGCCGCTGGACATGAGCTTTGCTGAGGCTCTCGGGCCGGAAAACCAAGATCCGCCCGACGCTTATGAACGGCTGGTGATGGATGTCATTCGCGGTAACCAGACATTGTTCATGCGCGGTGATGAAGTTGAGGCTGCATGGGCCTGGACCGATCCGATTATCGCGGGCTGGAAGGCGCGCGGTGATGTCCCCAAGCCTTATGAAAACGGAAGCACCGGCCCGGGTGATGCCGAGCTGCTAATGAAGAGAGACCACCGCCGCTGGCAAGGGATAAATCCATGAATATCAAAGAATATGCCGACCGCGACATGCTCGCCATAGATGTTGCGAATGCACTGGCAGGGGATCTTGAGTCAGCATTGCTGCATCATGATGCAGTCTCTCTGGCGGTTCCCGGCGGGACCACCCCGGGGCCGATATTCGATGGGTTGTGCGCTGCTGATCTGGAATGGGATCGTGTACGTATTTTACCCACCGATGAGCGCTGTGTGCCTGGGGATCACGAGCGTTCGAATGAGCGGCTGATCCGTGAGCGGTTGCTGACCAGCCGTGCCTCGGTCGCGCAATACATTCCTTTGTTTGCCGCTGATCATGAGCCCGAGGCAGTCCTGCCCGAGATTGAAAGCTTGATTACCCCGATCCTGCCTTTGTCGGTGCTGGTGCTAGGTATGGGTGAGGATATGCATACAGCCTCACTTTTCCCGGGGATGGAGGGTTTGTCGGTTGCGTTGGATAGCCACGCTCCGACACTGGCTGTGGCACGAACAGACGTACAACCCGAAGCCCGGATCACTCTGACCGCGCCGGTATTAGATGGTGCGTTGTCGAAACATCTTGTCATTTATGGCGAAGCCAAACGCGAAGCGTTGGATCGCGCCATGTCGTTGCCACCAGAGGAAGCGCCGATCGCTGCCGTCCTGAGTGGTATCATGGTTCATTGGGCGGAGTAGTGGTGGTGCAAATGGATAATCTGAAATCCCTCGCGGCGTCGGTTCAGGACCGTCGAATCCTTGACCTTTTCGACGCGGATGTGAACCGGGCGAAGAGCTTTTCTGCATCCACTGGCGATCTAGTGTTCGATTACTCGAAGACACAAATCGACGAAAAAATCCGGGCAGGACTAATACAGCTTTGCGATCAGGTCGATTTGGCGGGCCGCAGGACAGCGATGTTTGCGGGCGAAAAGATCAACGAGACCGAAGGGCGTGCTGTGCTGCATACCGCGTTGCGCAACCTTGATGGCGGGCCGGTCGAGGTCGATGGTCAGGATGTGATGCCCGACGTGCTTGAGACCCTGCAAAGGATGCGTGTCTTCGCCGAGGAAATACGCGGTGGTGCGATCAAAGGGGCAGGGGGCAGCTTCACCGATGTGGTGAATATCGGCATTGGTGGATCGGATCTTGGACCTGTCATGGCAACTCATGCCTTGGCACCTTATCACGATGGACCAAAACTTCATTATGTGTCGAATGTGGATGGTGCACATATCGCAGATACGTTGCGCCCGCTTGATCCCAAGCGGACGTTGGTGATTGTCGCATCTAAAACCTTCACGACCATCGAAACAATGACCAATGCGAGGACGGCGCGGGCTTGGATGATCGATGGTGGTGGCGATCCGACGCAACAGTTTGCGGCGGTTTCCAGCGCAGTCGATAAAACGCAGGCCTTTGGCATACCTGAGGCACGCGTGTTCGGTTTCGCAGATTGGGTTGGCGGGCGCTATTCAGTCTGGGGGCCGGTCGGTCTGCCTGTGATGATCGCCGTCGGCTCAAACGCGTTTGACGCCTTTCTAAGGGGCGGGCAGGCGATGGATGTGCATTTCCAGTCCGCTGAGTGGGCTGAGAACGTGCCGGTCATGCTGGCATTGGTCGGGATCTGGCACCGACAGGTGCTTGGTCATGCTAGCCGAGCTGTTTTGCCATATGATCAGCGCTTGCTGCGGCTGCCTGCGTATTTCCAGCAGCTTGAGATGGAATCGAACGGTAAATCTGTAGCGATGGACGGCAGTACTCTGACCATGCCATCGGGGCCGGTGGTCTGGGGCGAACCCGGCACCAACGGGCAACACGCCTTTTACCAATTGATCCATCAGGGCACCGACGTGATTCCTTGCGAATTCATGGTGGCGGCAAACGGGCACGAGCCGGAATTGGCCCATCATCATCGCCTTCTACTAGCCAATTGTTTGGCCCAGTCCGAAGCGCTGATGCGGGGCCGGTCGCTGAATGTTGCCCGCGCACGCATGGCTGAAAAGGGCCTGACCGGCGACGAGTTGGAACGTCAGGCGCGCCACCGAGTGTTTTCGGGCGACCGCCCGTCAACCACGTTGATCTATCCGCAGCTTACCCCCTTTGTTCTGGGCCAGATCATCGCGCTTTATGAACACCGAGTGTTTGTCGAAGGCGTGCTGCTTGGGATCAACTCGTTCGATCAATGGGGCGTTGAGCTGGGCAAGGAACTGGCAACGTCTCTGGGTCCGATCGTGGATGGCGAGGTCAGTGCTGACGGAAAGGACGGCTCGACCTCGGCACTGGTTGACTACGCCTTGCGTCATCGCGGTTGACGCGGCACCCTGTAGCACTCTCTTATTGTCAGACAATTGAATTCTTGGCAGGGTTGTTGCCAGGACATAACGGCGCGGCCAAGCGCTGACGATGGGAGGAATGTCCATGCTGGGACAGATGATGACGCAGCCTTTGCTGATTTCGTCGCTGATTGATCATGCCGAACGCTATCACGGCCAGACCGAGATTATCTCGGTCGAAACAGATGGAACCGTCACCGAAACCAACTGGGCCGGCGTCGCGCAAAATGCGCGAAAGATGGCTTCGGCCTTGTCCAAGCTGGGACTTGAGCCGCAGGACCGTGTTGGAACACTGGCTTGGAACAATCGCCGACATCTCGAGATTTACTATGCCGTGTCGGGTGCGGGATTTGTCTGCCATACGATTAATCCGAGGCTATTCCCCGAGCAGCTGGCATACATCATTAATCATGCGCAGGATCGAGTGTTGTTTTTCGACGCCACGTTCCTGCCGCTTGTCACGGCGTTGCGTGATCAACTGACCGAAGTGCGTCATTTCGTACTGATGGGGCCGCGGGACGATGAAGCGCTGTCGCAGATGCCTGGCCTTGTATTCTATGATGAGCTGATTGAAACCGGTTCAACGGACTACGTGTGGCCTAGCTTTGACGAAAACACGGCTTCGAGCCTCTGCTACACCTCGGGTACCACGGGCCATCCCAAGGGGGTACTGTATTCTCATCGCTCGACTGTGCTGCACAGTTTTGCGTCGAACACCTGTGACGTGATCGGGTATTCGGCCATGGATGTTGTGATGCCGGTGGTGCCAATGTTCCATGTCAACGCTTGGGGGTCGCCATACGCCAGCGCTATGTCCGGGTCGCGTATGGTAATGCCGGGGCCCGGTCTGCATGGTGAGGCGCTGGTCAATCTGATCGATACCTATGGTGTAACGCTGGCGATGGGTGTTCCTACAATCTGGCAGGGGCTTCTGGCACATGCTGACCAAAGCGGCTCAAAACTGGAGAGCCTCAAACGTACAGTCATCGGAGGGGCCGCCTGTCCGCCGTCGATGATAGAGATGTTCCGCGAAACCTACGGCGTCGATACCGTCCACGCTTGGGGGATGAGTGAGATGAGCCCTCTGGGCAGCACGAACTATCCGCTCGCCAAACACCTGGACCTGCCGGTCGAGGAACAACACAAGCTGCGCGAAAGTCAGGGGCGTCCACCCTTCGGTGTTGAGCTTAAGATCGTTGACGATGACGGCAACGACCTGCCGCATGATGGTGAGACTCAAGGCGATCTGATGGTGCGGGGGCATTGGGTCTTGGACAGCTACTACCTTATGCAGGATCAGGAATTGCTGCAGGACGGTTGGTTTGCAACTGGTGATGTGGCGACGCTGGATCCAGATGGCTACATGACGATTCGTGACAGGTCGAAAGACATCATAAAGTCGGGGGGCGAATGGATCAGTTCGGTTGAATTGGAGAACATTGCCGTTGCCCATCCGCAATTGGCCATGGCGGCGGTGGTTGGGGTGCCGCACCCCAAATGGGATGAGCGTCCGCTGCTCGTTGCGGTCAAAGCGGAAGGCGAAGACCCGAGCGAACAGGATTTGTTGGCTTTTTTTGATGGTAAAATCGCCGGTTGGCAGGTGCCCGATAAGGTCGTGTTCGTAGAAGCACTGCCTTTGAACGCGACGGGCAAGATACTGAAACGCCAACTGCGCGCGGATTTTGGCGATATCCTGACAGAATAAGCGTTAGTCTTGGGGAATTGGCTCCGGCGGTAGGGATCGAACCTACGACCAATTGATTAACAGTCAACTGCTCTACCGCTGAGCTACGCCGGAACGGTTCGCGCCGTATAGCAACCTCGAATTATGGCGTCCAGAGGGGAAAAGAACATTTGCGTTAAAAGCTTTCCAACTGACACTGGCGCGAAGCAACATCGAAATAGTCGCTGGGAAGTGCAACGTTGCTAAACAACCGTCCCAATCCGAGTTACTTTCAGATAACAGCGCTTGCTTGGATTAGACTTGCAAACCCAAATTCGGCAACAAGAATTCTCGCGTAGTTCGGTATGACAGTGTCACGCTAAAAATTCAGGGCACGAAAAACTCGCGGCACCATGGGTTGCTTAAGATTCTGTTTTGTCCTGTCGGGAAAAAACGGGCGCTTCAGTCGCATCAATCCCGTGCTTCTGCAACAACAGATCGAGATAGCTTTCAGGTTGCGGCAGCCCGCCGCGTCTTGAGAGAAACTCCCTTACACGACGTCCGTAAAAATGGATGGAGTACGTATCGCTGGTCATGGTTTTTTCGACCCTCCGCGATAGGCCGGTGCGCAAAAGATGGCGTCTGTTTCTGAAGCGAACCGGATAAAGGGCTTCAGTTGGAAGGGCATATTTGGCTTCGCCTGTTTTGTGAAGGTAATGCGTGATTGCGTGCGGCCCCCAAACACCCCAAGGCAAATCACCTACATGTACCGGCGTGCCAGCCTCCTTCAAACTTTGTAGCCGCTGTTTTTCTTTGGGATGAAACCATTCCGGAATTCCGTACTCATCGTCCGACATTTCGATAAGTTGTCCCAAGGCATCACTGTTGGCAGGCAAACCCAAGACGCCCCCATTTATGTGATGATCGGATTCCCAGGCAAAGAAATGACCTGTCTCCGACTTGAAGGCTTTAACGCAATATGCGTCCAAGTCGGCCCAGATCATCCGATCATTTTGCCGCAGAAGGTGATAACGAAACACATCCGAGAACAGCGCTAAACTACCTGTGCGCCCATGCTTAATGAAGCGATCGCTTTTGAGAACGGTGTCACCATGTACAATCTCGACCCCTTCCGGAACGTTCTGTACATCCTTGTAATGATAGAGTTTTACATGGTGGCCCGCGTCTAGGAAGGATTTGGCGCAAAGCACCTCTACATAGCTCAGCGGGCCTTCGACCCATAGCATTCCTATTTCATATTCGCGGCTCATGTCGCTTTTTCTACCTGCGCTGTAACCCGCAATACTGCTGCTGGTCGACGTCTAATCTGCTCAGAGAGATTTCTAGTTAGGGTTATCAATAGGGGCAAGCCCATCCTTATCACTCGATTGGATTGAAACCCACTTGCTGCTTCTGGACATTTTGGCCATGTGGCGCCCGGGAAGGGCAGAAGTTGCTGTGATTTCTTCAACAGAAATCCGAACGGAGTAGTCACACGTCTAATAATCACATGTGTCTTGTAGAGAATTGAGAGTGATTTGGCTCCGGCGGTAGGGATCGAACCTACGACCAATTGATTAACAGTCAACTGCTCTACCGCTGAGCTACGCCGGAACTGAGGGGCATATAGCAACCCGAATTTTCGCCGTCCAGAGCAGAAGCGCATGGCTGCAAAAAAATTTTCTACGATTAACTGATCCTGCGAAAACGGGCCGTAGCCGAAAGCTTGTCATCCGGAACCACGTTGGATTTTCCGGTCAGATCGACCAGATGTGCGAAGACGTTTCTTTCGGCTGCAGGCAGCAATGCCTTTGGTGTTTCGGTATAAATTCGTTCGGCAAGCTGCCGGGCGGTGGCAGGACCAAGGATGAGTGCCTCAAGGATCTGAGTTTCACGCATAAGACGATGCTGGATCAGCCAGTCCAGACGGTCACCCGGTGCGGTGACGGGGGCGCCGTGGCCGGGATGAAAGACCGACCATTCCCGTGCGCGCAAGCGGTGGCAAGCGGCCATGAAATCCGTCAGGTCGCCATCAGGTGGAGAGACCAGCGAACTGGCCCATCCCATGACGTGATCCGCCGTGAAGCAGGCATCACCCCATGCCAGAGCGATATGGTTGCCAAGGTGACCTGGTGTGTGAATCACCTCGAGCTGCCACCCGTCAGCTGCAACCATTTCCCCGTCTTCAAGTTCGATATCAGGGCGGAAATCGGAATCGATTCCCTCTCCACCACCCGCGAGGCCATTTTGCGCCAATTCAGCCATGAAGTCGCTGCGTCCGGCCTGCGGGCCACCAAAGGCCAGAACCGGTGCGCCTGTTTTGGCTGAAAGCGGGGCTGCCAATGGTGAATGATCCAGATGGGTGTGGGTCACGAATATGTGGCTTATTCGTTGACCGGGTTGCAGAGCATCGAGAATGGCCTGCAAATGCGTATCACTCTGCGGGCCAGGGTCGATCACGGCGATATCTTTCTCGCCGAGTAGGTAGGTATTGGTGCCGCGATAGGTCATCGGGGAGGGATTGGGTGCTAGCACTTGTCTGAGGCCAGACGCAAGCTCATCGACCCGTCCGGGATCAGGATTGAAATCGTCTGGGGATTGCATTCTGACCTCTTCCTCTTGCCCGGGCAGCCAGCTAGGTTTAGCGCATGTCGACCCAATGGCTCAAACCCTATATGCCGCGCAGCCTTTATACGCGCGCCGCACTTATTCTGGTGCTGCCTGTCATCGTGGTGCTTTTGGTTGTGGCGATCGCATTTCTGCAAAAACACCTCGAGGAAGTTACGGCCCAGATGACTCGTACCGCCGCCCGCGAGGTGAGTTTGGTACTTGACGTAATGAAGCGTTCAGAAACCCAGCAACAGGCGCTGGCAGCGGCTCGGCAGGATCTGTCGGTATTGAATATGACTGCACGGTTTCTGCCTCCGAATGAGGAGCTGCAGAATGATTCTCGTCGCTGGTACGATTTCATTGCACCGCAGGTGGATGCGGAATTACGCGCGCTTTTGCCCGAGACGGAGCATGTTGCGCTACCCAACGGACAGGATGTGAGTCTTTTCTTGAATACTGATCTGGGTGTTCTTGAACTGGGGTTTGATCGAAGGCGCCTGTCACCGACTGCCCCGCATCAATTGATCGTAACAATGGTGTTCTTTGCAGCGCTGATGACTTCGATTTCATTTCTCTACATGCGAAACCAATTGCGCCCGATCACGCGCCTTGCTGACGCGGCGCAAGCCTTCGGTCGTGGACGTGTGGTGCCATATTCACCTGGTGGGGCGATCGAAGTGCGTGCAGCGGGCAACGCTTTTGTCGACATGCGCTCGCGAATCGAGCGGCAGATCGAACAGCGCACTTTGATGTTGTCTGGTGTCAGCCACGATCTGCGCACGCCGCTGACGCGTCTTAAACTGGGATTGGCTCTACTGCCAGAAGACGAAGCCTCTCCTTTGCTGCAAGACGTGGACGAGATGCAATCATTGCTGGATGCATTTTTAGATTTCTCACGTGGTGCCGCTGAAAGCGCGCCCGAATCTGTTGAGCCCGAAATATGGCTCAGCCAAATCATTGATGATGCACAACGTTCGGGTCAGCAGGTTGAACTGGTTTCGGTGGACGGACAGGGATCGGCGATGCTGCGTCCTTCGGCGATGCGCCGGGCTGTAGAGAATCTGATTGGAAACGCGACTCGCTATGGCTCGCGAGCTGAGGTCAGTCTGTCTATGACGCCGAAATCACTTCGCATCCGGGTTGAAGATGACGGCCCCGGTATACCTATCGAACAGCGTACCGAAGCGGTGAAGCCTTTCACACGGCTTGATCCGGCCCGGAACCAGAATCAGGGCAGTGGCGTTGGGCTGGGCCTTGCGATTGTCGCCGATATTGCCCGCGTGCATGGCGGCATCTTGCGGCTCGGTAGCAGCGAGAAACTGGGCGGCTTGTGCGCAGATATCGTGATCGGGCGGTGATTTGGTAGGCCCGGAGGGACTCGAACCCCCAACCAAAGCGTTATGAGCGCTCTGCTCTAACCAATTGAGCTACAGGCCCGCCATGACGCCTTGGGTATCACGATCACTGGCCGCGTCAAGCCTGACCGTTGCAACATGGGCCACAATCGAATAACTCGCGCGCAAAGCACTCATGAGGGACTGGCGATGACAGCGGGCAAGAACGGAATCACCTATGCAGACGCAGGTGTGGATATCGATGCAGGCAACGCACTGGTCGATCGGATCAAACCCGCAGCCAAGCGCACCAACCGGTCGGGCGTGATGAGTGGCTTGGGTGGTTTTGGCGCCCTGTTCGATCTTAAGGCCGCAGGCTATGAAGACCCGATTTTGGTGGGTGCTACTGATGGGGTAGGTACGAAGCTTCGGATAGCGATCGATACAGGTGTTGTCGATGGCGTTGGCATTGATCTGGTGGCGATGTGCGTCAACGATCTGATCTGCCAAGGTGCTGAGCCTTTGTTCTTCCTTGATTATTTTGCCACCGGAAAGCTGGATACAGAAACTGCGGCCCGCATCATCGAAGGCATTGCCGAAGGATGTGTTCAATCTGGATGCGCGCTGATCGGTGGTGAGACTGCCGAGATGCCAGGCATGTATCCTGACGGCGATTTCGATTTGGCTGGGTTCTCGGTTGGGGCGATGGAACGCGGCTCTGCTATGCCTGAGGGCGTGCAGCAGGGCGACGTCTTGTTGGGGTTGGCTTCGAATGGCGTGCATTCCAACGGCTATTCGCTTGTGCGCAAACTGGTCGAGATGTCGGGGCTGGGCTGGGATGCAGTGTCGCCTTTTGGCGGAGGCACATTGGGTGAGGCGCTGCTGACACCCACGCGGCTTTACGTGAAACCCGCGTTGCAGGCGATCAGGGCAGGGGGCGTTCATGCGCTTGCCCACATCACCGGCGGTGGCCTAACCGAAAACCTGCCCCGCGTTTTGCCCGAGAGGATGGGGGCCGAGATCGACCTGAATACTTGGGACTTGCCGCCTGTGTTCAACTGGATGGCTGAAACTGGCGGTATTGCCGAAGCCGAGATGCTCAAGACCTTCAACTGCGGCATTGGCATGATCGTCGTTTGCGCGGCAGAACAGGTTGATGACCTGACGACGTTGCTGGCAGAGGCGGGCGAATCCGTTACGCGGATTGGATCTGTCACCGCAGCACCGGGTGTCACCTATTCAGGCAAACTGCTGTGAGCCACAAGCGCGTCGCGATCCTGATTTCCGGGGGTGGATCAAACATGCTGTCGCTGGCCGACAGCATGAGTGGCGATCATCCCGGCCGGCCATGTCTGGTATTGTCAAACGATGCAGATGCCGGAGGGCTGAAAAAAGCGGCAAAGCGTGGGATTCCAATCGCCGCAGTCGACCACAGGCCGTTCGGCAATGATCGCGCCGCGTATGAGGCAGAACTGCTCAAGCCCTTATTGGCAGCCCTGCCGGATGTTGTCTGTCTGGCCGGTTTCATGCGCGTGCTGACCGGTGATTTTGTATCCCGCTTTCAGGGCCGGATGTTGAACATCCATCCGTCGCTTCTGCCTAAATACAAGGGTTTGAACACCCATGCCCGCGCCATCGAAGCAGGCGATGCCGAACACGGCTGCACCGTGCACGAAGTCACTGCCGCGTTGGATGACGGGCCGATTCTGGGTCAAGCGCGCGTGGATGTGCGGTTAGAGGACACACCTGAGGATCTCGCCGCGCGCGTGTTGACATGGGAGCATCAACTCTACCCTGCCGTGCTTCGCCGTTTTTGTATGGGCAACAAAGACCCAGTTCTTCTGCCCTGACGTTGTGGGGTGATTTACACGCGAAGGTTATTCGTCTTATGGTCGCATATCGCTCGGGACGAGGACGGCACGGGCAGTCACAAAAACCAAAAGCAAGAACAGCACCGCGCATGAAAACCCTGACAACGACGCAAGAGCTGGCCGCATTCTGCTCGGCTGCTTCGCAATACCCTTATGTCACTGTAGATACCGAGTTTCTGCGCGAACGGACCTATTATTCGAAACTCTGCCTGGTGCAGCTTGCAGTGCCCTCCGAGGATGCTGACAGTGCGGTTCTGGTTGACCCTCTGGCCGATGACATGTCTCTGGACCCGTTGTATGAGTTGTTCCGGGACGAAAGCGTGGTCAAGGTTTTCCATGCGGCCCGCCAGGATCTGGAAATTTTCTGGGTCGACGCTGGTGTCTTTCCGACACCGTTGTTTGATACTCAGGTCGCTGCGATGGTCTGCGGCTTTGGCGAGCAGGTCGGTTATGAGACCTTGGTACGAAAGATCTGCAAGGAAGGCGTAGATAAAACTTCCCGCTTTACCGATTGGTCACGACGCCCTCTTACGGATGCACAGAAATCGTATGCGCTTGCCGACGTGACGCATCTGCGGAAAATCTATGAACATCTAGCTGGTGAACTGAAAAAGACGCAACGGGATCATTGGGTTGCGGAAGAACTCCGTATTCTCACCCGCCCAGAAACTTACGACATAAGGCCTGAAGAGGCGTGGCGCCGGGTCAAGACGAGGACCAATTCGGCTAAATTTCTCGCCGTGGTACGAGAGCTGGCGCATTTCCGTGAAGCATACGCTCAGGAAAACAATGTGCCCCGCAGCAGGGTGTTCAAGGATGACGCTTTGATTGAGGTGGCTTCGACAAAGCCCAAAACACCATCTGATTTAGGCGGGTCACGTCTGTTGCTGCGCGAGGCGCGCAAAGGGGCGATCGCGGATGGTATTCTGACTGCGGTGAAACGGGGAGTAAGCTGCCCTCAGGATCAGTTGCCGAAGGTCGACAACAGCCGTGATAAACTCAAAGTGAACCCGGCATTGGCTGATTTGCTACGCGTTCTTCTGAAATCGAAGACTGAGAGTGCTGGCGTTGCCGCGAAACTGATCGCCTCCAGCGCTGAGTTGGATCAGATCGCTGCGGGTGAGCGGGAAGTCCCCGCCATGTCCGGCTGGCGGTTTGAGGTTTTTGGCGAGGATGCGTTGAAGCTTTGTGAAGGAAAGATCGCGCTGGCTGCCAAGGGGCAGGCTGTACAGGTCGTTACGCTTTAACGGCGACGTGATTCTAAAGCGTTCTGCTGGCCTTTTACCCGAACAAGGCGGATGCCTTCCAAATCCTGTCTACTCACATTCACGGCGTCCGATACCATTCGGGAGCGCTCGGTGCCCTGAAGGGTCGCGTATTCCGGGTAATCGACGCGGAAGGTAAACTCCAGAACGCCATTTTTTGTGTTTTCTTCAGATCTTACACGCGTTAGCCGCGCATTGTATGCACCCTGACGAGTAGCGGTGCCAGCAGCATAAATTATCGCGCCAGCGGGTGTAGGATCGATCCGCAACTCGTCAATAATGGCAATAGGAACGCTGTTATCTTCGGCATCAGGGCGGGCTAACAAACCCTTACCGTCGCCTTTTTGTGGAACCAGTGCATTGGCGTCATCGGGGGAAACCTCTGACGGGCTGGGTGTGCTGCTACCAAACCAGTTCGATGGGTTCGCGCTTGAGTTGCGCCAGCTGTTACAGGCAGACAGAGCCATCGTGGAGATCAGAAGAACAGACAGAGTTTTGTGCATGGACCCAACACTTTGCGCAACTTTACCTGCATCGGGTTAACGCAAATTCAAGCGCTTGAAAAGCCACGCTAGGGACTGGACAGCCGGTTAAGCTGAGCATAGTTCACAAATGTGATCGCGTAACGCAAGGACAAGTCCGCCATGGCAACGCCCGCCTTTGAAGAGATAGTCGAAGATTTCGAGTTCCTCGAGGATTGGGAAGACCGCTATCGCCATGTCATTGAGCAGGGCAAGGCGATGGACCCGTTGGATGATGTGTTCAAGGTTCCCGCAACCAAAGTGAATGGCTGTGCCAGTCAGGTCTGGCTGCACCCAATTATTGAGAATGGTCAGTTCCGCTTTGACGGTGACAGCGATGCTTTGATCGTGCGGGGTCTGATTGCGGTACTACGCACTCTCTACAATGGGTTGCCCGTGACAGACGTACCGAAGGTCGATGCGGGGGGGGAACTGGCGCGACTGGGTTTGCAAGAACACTTGTCTGCACAACGATCCAACGGATTGCGCGCAATGATCGAACGGATTCGTGAGGTAGCCCTGGCCAGTGCCTAACCTTCAGGTGGTCTGGTTCGGTACGCTTCGCGTCGCCCAATCTGATAGCGTCGCCTCTAGATCGCCATAGCCGGTTTGCCTACGCTCGAATGCCAGACCCATCCGTTCAGCACATTCCTGTGCCCGCCGCGTGAGGTCTGGATTGTCGGTTTGTGCCTGATAGACAAGCTTGGTGTAGTTCCCAAAATACATCTCACGCAGTTCGGGGTGTCGATCCAGACCAAGCGGCTTCCAAACAAACGCATCGAACTGTCTTGCGAGAAAATCGGTCAAATAGAACGCGGTCGTCTCTTCGTCGCTATGATCGGCGAAGGCTAAATTTCCCTCAAAAAATGAGTAGCAATGTGGGCCTTGGATCATTTCGACGCCAAGGCTTTCGCACGCAGCCTGTAGCAGGCCGCCGGTGCCGCAATCGGCATAGACAACGTAGATGCGGTCATATGCGTCTCGGTGTTTGGCGACTGCTTCCTCGACAGCCCCAGTGATTTTTTCTGGGTGTACGTGCAATATGGCCGGCAGGCAGGTCAGCGCCATGTGGTCCCATCCATTACGCTCTTTGAGATCTAAAATCTCGCGTGCAAGCGCGCCGCACGCGATCAGAAGGATCGACTCGGCCGCGCGCGGTGCGGCGTATCCTTGACGTGTCAGGCTGTCATCGTCTGGCATCTTTGTGTCGGTCATCTGATCTCTCTGGCTGGCTACTACATTATATAGGAACGCGCGCTACGTACAAAAAAGGCCGCCCCGAAAAGGACGGCCTAATTCACCGTATAGTCTCGTGCCTTAGCCGGCCAGTTGGTTATGTCTGCGCGACATGAAGTCTTTGGCCATTTCCACCGCCACGGCTGCATCGCGGCAATAGCCATCGGCACCGATTGCCTTGCCGAACTCTTCATTCAACGGAGCACCGCCAACCAGAACGGTATAGTCATCACGAAGCCCCTGTTCGACCAACGTGTCGATCACGACCTTCATATAAGGCATCGTCGTCGTCAGCAGGGCGGACATGCCCAGAATGTCGGGCTGTTCGTTCTCTAGCGCTTCCAGATAGTTCTCGACCGGGTTGTTGATGCCGATATCGACGACCTCGAATCCAGCGCCTTCCATCATCATAGCGACAAGGTTCTTGCCAATGTCATGGATGTCGCCCTTGACGGTCCCGATGACCATCTTGCCGACGCGTGGAGCACCAGTTTCAGCCAGCAGAGGCTTCAGGATCGCCATACCGCCTTTCATGGCGTTGGCCGCCAGCAGCACCTCGGGCACGAACAGAATGCCATCACGGAAGTCATGACCAACAATTGTCATGCCACCCACCAGTGCTTTGGTCAGGATGTCATAGGGCATCCATCCGCGTTCCAGCAGGATGTTTACGCCTTCTTCGATCTCTTCCTTCAGACCATCATAAAGGTCGTCGAACATTTGTTCGACGAGCTCGTCGTCATTCAGTTCGGACAGTACGATGTCTTCTTCATCGGACATGGGCTTTTCCCTGAGCTGTTCGGGCCCTCGGCCCGTGGTGGCATTTTTTCCGTTTTGGCCATTTCGTCGCAGTTCGACTGTGACGATTGCGACCTAGGTCGTTCCGAGACCGACCTATAGGCCGAAATATTGCTCCTAGCGATGTATATTTTTGCAAGATCATCCTGCATTTATTTCAATTAGCCGCGCCAAACCCATTTTCTGTCAACCGATTTCACGGGCTGGAACATCAGACCCCATCACATGATCGGGCTGCGTTACTTGTCTGCGGAATGTGTTTAGATTACACCTGATGTATGGGAACATATAGTGAACAAACGCCCGCTCATGTGAAACACCCCGGGCGGGGGGCGGCCTCGAACGCAGCAGGACGATTCGAGCGGTTTTCGACTGAACAGACCGAGGATGGTTGGGATGCACGCGAAGATCTTCCGCCTCTGCGAACTGAGGTGCGAAATGAAATAGCCCGCAGTCTGATCACGTATAACAAATCCCCTGATCTGCCCTTCGACCGCTCGATTAACCCGTATCGGGGCTGCGAACATGGATGCGTTTACTGCTTTGCTCGACCTACGCATGCCTATCTGGGGCTGTCGCCGGGTTTGGACTTTGAAACACGCATCATTGCGCGTCCGAATGCTGGTGATGTACTGCGGCGCGAGCTTGCTGCTCGGTCCTACAAAGTGGCCACGATTGCATTGGGTACCAACACTGACCCATATCAACCGATTGAGAAAAGCCGCGAAATAACAAGGGACTGTTTGCAGGTTTTGGGTGATTTTCAACATCCCATAGGCATCGTGACGAAGGGCGCGTTGATTGAGCGTGATCTGGATATTTTGGCACCGATGGCCCGGAAGGGGTTGGTGCGCGTCGGTATCTCGCTTACGACGTTGGATGCTGATCTATCGCGCCGGATGGAGCCACGTGCACCATCCCCGCAACGACGATTGGGCATGATCCGAAGACTCTCGGATGAAGGCGTGCCCGTGCGCGTTATGACATCACCCGTCGTTCCCGGCCTCACCGATCATGAGCTTGAAAATCTGTTAGAGGCCGGGAAACAGGCTGGGGCTGATGCAGCAAGCTGGATCATGTTGCGTTTACCGCGTGAGGTGTCCGGGCTGTGGCGGGACTGGCTGACAGAGCATGAGCCGGGCAGGGCAGAAAAGATCATGGCCCGGCTGCGAGATATGCACGGGGGTAAGGAATATGATCCTCGTTGGGGACACCGAATGCGCGGCGAAGGGGTCTATGCCGAGATGATAGCGCAACGGTTCGATGCAGCAGTAAAGCGTTTGGGGTTGGAAACACATACACCCCCGATGCGTTGCGATCTGTTCGCCCGCCCGCCACAAGCAGGTGATCAGCTAACCTTGTTTTGATGCTTTCGTTTAGAAGCTGATACCGATCCCGGCCGAGAATCCGTTTACTGTATCGCTTCCATAATAGCGGACCATAAACCGGGTCGTTGATACCCAGGGCACCCATGTATCGGACAGGTCAACCTCGATCCCGCCGCCAACACGGGCCAGCCAGTCAGTTCCCAGTACCAGTGACTGGTCACCTATCAAGTATGACAGTGACAGATCACCAACCCAGCGGACTGGACGGCCGAACATGCGTTTGCCTGTTGGGAAACGATACCGTGACCACAATACGGCGTTTGCGGCAGTCGACTCGACCAGCAAGTCTTTATTGTCGCCAATTGGCCAGTATTCGATGTGGGTGTAGCGGAGGCTCGCTTCAAACTCCCGATCGTTTGACAGGGGTTGTTCATATGAGACAGTCATCGAACCGCCCGCACCACCGGCCCAAATGCCACCGCTCTCGAGAAAATCTCGATCAAGTCCCAGACGGTTCGCAATGGCTTGCGCTCCGACAGACGCATCGGATTGAGTGCGCCCGACCGAGATATGTGCCATCGGAGTCAGCTTCCAATACTCTCCGAGATCGAACTGATAACCGACACCACCGGTGAGGGCGAGGCTGGTCCACTTCAGCGGAATACGTGTCGTCTCGCCGGTGCCGCTGAAAGTTAAAACAGGGTCATAGCGTGCGTAACCGATGTATCCCTCAAGATATATCGGAACACCTTCGGCGAGGCGGAAGCCACCGCCCAGTTGGGCAGACTTGAAGTCATAATCGCGATTGTCGGTGTTTGATTGCAGCGAAATTGCGCTGGCAGAATCATCAGGGATACCTGCCAGCCCTAATATCGCGAGCGACCCGGCAGCGTTTTCCTGTTGCTGCTTTTCAAAAGCCCTTTCCAGCGCGCTCTGAGCGGAGGCGGAATGTGCGAGCAGCAACATAAGGAAAAGTATGGTGAAACGCATGAGAACCAAAAACCATTCGCGGGACGCGGCAACACTAGGCTGACCGGATCGTAGCGGAAAGATGGATCGACACGGTAGATTACAATTGGCTCCAGACGGTTCCATTTTGGTAACGCTGCACAACAAAAAAGACCCCGGAAAACCGGGGTCTCTGAATAAAAAAACCTGCAGTAGCTTAGCGGTTTTCGATATCCACATAATCGCGGCTGGTCGCGCCCAGATACAACTGACGCGGACGACCGATCTTGTTTTGTGGATCGGCAATCATTTCCTTCCACTGGCTGACCCAACCAACCGTACGCGACAATGCAAAGATCGGAGTAAACATCGAGGTTGGGAAACCCATGGCTTCCATCACAATGCCCGAATAGAAGTCGACATTCGGAAAAAGCTTCTTTTCGATGAAATATGGATCTTCCAGAGCCTGCTTTTCCAACGCCTTGGCGACCTGTAGCTTGGGGTTGTTTTCGACACCCAACAGGTCAAGTACTTCGTCGGCCGATTGCTTCATCACTTTCGCGCGTGGATCGAAGTTCTTGTAGACGCGGTGGCCAAAGCCCATCAGGCGGAACGGATCATCTTTGTCCTTCGCGCGCTCGATGAATTCTGGAATCCTGTCCACACTGCCGATCTCTTCCAGCATTTCAAGACAGGCCTGGTTTGCGCCGCCATGAGCGGGGCCCCAGAGGCAAGCGATACCGGCTGCAATACAGGCAAACGGATTCGCACCCGATGAAGACGCCAATCGAACCGTCGATGTCGAGGCGTTCTGTTCATGATCGGCCTGCAGCATGAAAATACGATCCATGGCACGCGCCAGAATTGGGTTTACCTCGTAGTCTTCCGCAGGAACTGCGAAACACATTTGCAGGAAGTTCGACGCATAGTCCAGATCATTGCGCGGATACACGAAAGGCTGACCGATGTGGTATTTATATGCCCAAGCCGCGATGGTTGGCATCTTCGCAATCAAGCGGTGAGATGCAATCTCGCGCTGACGCGGATCCGAAATGTCGGTCGAATCGTGATAAAAGGCGGACATAGCCCCGACCACGCCGACCATGATGGCCATCGGGTGCGCATCCCGGCGGAAACCGCGATAGAAATACTGCATCTGCTCGTGCAGCATGGTGTGGCGTGTGATTGTGGTTTCGAATTTCTCAAGATCCCGTGCCGATGGCAGTTCGCCATAAAGCAGCAAGTAGCTGAGTTCGAGGAAGTGAGATTTCGAAGCGATTTGTTCGATCGGATATCCGCGGTGCAACAATTCGCCTTTGTCACCATCGATGAAGGTGATGGTGCTGTCACAGCTCGCGGTCGAGGTGAAGCCCGGGTCATATGTGAAGACGCCAGCCTGACCATAGAGCTTGCGAATGTCGATCACATCGGGCCCCGCAGTCGGAGAAAACACCGGCAGATCGTAGCTTTCGCCGTGGACAGTCAGGGTGGCTGTTTTTTGGCTCTCGGTCATGTTTATCCCTTCTTTATTCGTGCACATGCCGGATCGCTGTCCGGCAAAGCAGGCAACGACTGCGTTCCGTTGCGCAGCCCGTTCTTAACGGAGCAGCGTTACCCTAATGTGAAATCAAGCAGGGTTCGCTGCATCAGAAAGCCGCGCCAGGGTTTCATCCCGCCCAAGCACAAGCATCATATCAAATACCGAAGGTGTCACTGCCCGGCCTGCCAGCGCCGCCCGCAGCGGGCCGGCCAATTTGCCGAACTTAACCCCGTTCGCCTCTGCGAACGAATTCAGGGTCTCCTCCAGTTCGTTCCGGGACCAGCTAGCATTTTGCAGCTGCGGCGTCAATTCTTTCAGTATACCGTCGGATACTGATGACAGGGCCTTTTCCGCCTTTTCGTCCGGCTGAATCGGTCGGGATGTCAGAACAAAATGAGCCTTTTCAATAAGTTCCGGGAATGTGCGAGCTCGGTCCTTGAGGCAATACATCGCACGGATCAGATCAACTGATTGTGTGTCGGTCAATGGTGGCAAACCGGCTGCAGCCAAGTACGCTCCGATCTCTTGCTGCAATGCAGCATCTTCCCCCACGGCAATATGCTGCCCGCACAAGTTTTCAAGCTTCTTCATGTCGAACCGCGCGGGGCTTTTGCCGATGCCAACCAGATCGAACCATTCCTTGGCCTGCGCGTCGGTAAAGAACTCGTCATCCCCATGGCTCCAGCCCAAGCGTGCCAGATAGTTGCGCATACCGGCAGCAGGATACCCCATGGCTTGATATTCTTGCGCACCCAATGCGCCATGGCGCTTGCTGAGTTTTTTGCCATCCGGGCCATGAATCAATGGGATATGCGCCCAAACCGGTACCTCCCAACCCATCGCTTCATATATCATCATCTGCCGGGCGGCGTTGTTCAGGTGATCGTCGCCCCGGATTACATGAGTTACGCCCATGTCGTGATCGTCAACGACAACAGCCAGCATATATACAGGAGTTCCATCTGAGCGCAGCAGGATCATATCATCCAGCTGATCGTTGCGAATGGTCACATCACCCTGTACCTGATCACGGATGATTGTCGTTCCGTCCTGCGGGCTCTTGATGCGGATGGCAAACGGCAGGTCAGGGTGGGTCGCTGGATCAGCGTCCCGCCACGGGCTGCGGAACAAGGTCGATTTCCCTTCGGACCGCGCCTGTTCGCGGAAAGCAGCGATTTCATCCTGTGTCGAGAAGCACTTATATGCTTTGCCGTCGGCCAGCAGTTGCTGCGCGACCTCGGCGTGGCGGGCTGCGCCTTCGAACTGGCTGATGACATCGCCATCGTGATCCAACCCCAGCCATTCCATGCCCTGCAGAATCGCAGCTGTTGCTTCCGGCGTCGAACGTTCGCGGTCCGTATCCTCGATCCGCAGCAGGAATTTACCTCCGCGTCCTCGTGCAAAGAGCCAGTTGAACAATGCAGTACGGGCGCCACCGATATGCAGAAATCCGGTGGGAGAGGGGGCAAAACGGGTGACGACCTGATCGGACATTTTGTGGATTAACCTTTTGGTAACCTAAGCGGGCATAGTTTGGCGACTATCTACCCAGCCCGAAGGACGGGGGCAACCATGCGTGTTCTGACACGGGTCGAGACCGCGTTGCTGAGCCAGCGGGGACATCTGTTTCCGTGGTCTCCGATTTGCCTGGCGGTCGGTATCGGATGGTATTTCAGCCTGAGGTTCGAGCCGGAATACAGCCTTTATACCGGGGTGATGGCGATTGTTCTGATCGCGATTGCCTCTTCGCGTGGGCTGGGTGCCGCTTGGTCTCCGATGGCCGCTGGGGTTGCCCTGGTTGCGATGGGGTTCCTGCTGGCAGGCGCGCGGGCTCACTGGGTTGCAGAGCCGGTTTTGCAATGGCGCTACTATGGCCCGGTCGAGGGGAGGGTCGTGGCGCTGGACCGCTCTGCGTCGGATGCGCTGCGGGTTACTCTGGATCAGGTTCGGATCGGGGACGTTCCTGCTGATCAGAAACCGTGGCGCATCCGGCTGTCGTTGCACGGCGATACGGTGAATCTATCTCCGGGTCAGAGGATCATGACCACCGCCCATCTGTCGCCGCCTCAAGGCCCTGTCGAGCCGGGTGGTTTTGATTTTCGCCGTCATGCATGGTTCCAGCAACTCGGCGCCGTTGGGTACACCCGGGTTCCGGTTATGACCGCAGCGCCGGCCCAGGACGGGCAGGAGGGGGTGCGCATTACAGCCTGGCGCATGGCAATCGCGGACCGCGTACGCGCAATCTTGCCCGGCGAGGTTGGAGGTTTTGCAGCCGCTGTCACCACTGGTGATCGCAGCGGAATGGGGCAGGCTTCGCTGGAGACGTTGCGCGTCTCCAATCTGGCGCATCTTCTTGCGATCTCTGGTCTGCATATGGGTTTGTTGACGGGTTTCGTTTTTGTGGCGTGCCGGATCGGGCTTTCAATGATTCCGGCTTTGGCCTTGCGCTCGCCGGTGCGCAAACTGGCTGCAATCTGTGCGTTGGTGGCGGCAACAATCTATCTGTTTCTGTCTGGCGGCAATGTCGCGACCGAGCGGGCCTTTGTGATGGTTTGTGTCATGCTTGGTGCCGTGTTGCTGGATCGCCGCGCGATTTCACTCCGGGCGGTGGCTGTCGCTGCATTGATCGTGCTGGTGCTGCGTCCGGAAACCCTGTTAAGCCCCGGGTTCCAAATGTCTTTTGCGGCAACGACGGCGCTTGTAGCAGCGTTTGGTGGTTTGCGTGACCATGGTCCGATGCCGGGCCCCAAATGGCTACGCCCGGTGTTGGCTTTGTTGATGTCGTCGGCCATCGCCGGGATTGCTACGGCACCGATCGGGGCAGCGCATTTCAATACGATGTCGCATTACGGCTTGTTGGCCAATCTCCTCTCTGTTCCGGTTATGGGAACGTTGGTGGTGCCTGCGGCAGTTGTCGCTGCACTTTTGGCACCATTTGGGCTTGAAACTCTCGCACTGCAGGTAATGGGCGTTGGGCTTAGATGGATACTTGCGGTGGCGCGTTGGGTATCAGAACTGGATGGCGCGCGGGGCTATGTAGTGAGCCCCGCGGATTTTGTGTTGCCGGTTCTGGCGATGTCTTTTCTTTGGTTGTTTCTGTGGCAAGGGCGCGCAAGATGGCTTGGCTTAGTCCCTGCTATCACGGCGATTGCAATGTGGGGGCAGGGGCATCGCCCTGATGCGTTGATCGCTGAGAACGGCGGTATAGTAGGCGTAATGACCGAACAAGGCCGAGCCTTGAGCAAACACAAAGGCAGCGGGTTTGTCGCAACAGTCTGGCTGGAGAACGACGGAGACGGCGCGGATCAACCGAAAGCGGCTCGGCGATGGCCAGATGCGTCGGGTGGGATCCAACGCTACCTGATCGGTGACAAGGAGTTTGTTCACCTTACTGGTAAGCGCGTTGCGCAAGCTTTTGATGAGTGTGGGCCGGACCAGATCATCATAGCATCGGTATCGCTGCCCCTGACGGGAGAGTGCAGTGTGTACGACCCTGATAAACTGCGAAAAACAGGCAGTCTGGCTTATTCCAAAGGGCGGTTACTCAGCAGTTCCGAAGTTACTGGTCACCGCCTATGGTCACCTCAATCCGGTCAGTAGCTACGGATCAAACCAACCAGACGACCCTGAACTTTCACTTTATCCTCGGGCAACACACGAGTTTCATAGGCCGGGTTTGCAGCCTCAAGCGCTATGGCCTGACCGCGGCGGAAGAACCGTTTGAGCGTGGCTTCCTGGTCTTCGACAAGCGCGACCACGATGTCACCGTTATCGGCCGCCGTGGTTTCACGGATCACCACCACGTCACCATCATTGATTCCAGCTTCGATCATCGAGTCACCGCGCACCTCTAGCGCATAGTGATCTCCGCTGCCTGATACCATCGATCCCGGAACCGCGACATGATGTGAGACATGGCTGATCGCTTCGATCGGCACACCGGCGGCAATTCTGCCCATCACCGGAAGTTCCAGCGCATCTACGGTCACGGGTTCAAAATTGGCGGGGCGCGGTCCTTCGGGCCGATCGCCTTCGATCACCCGAGGTTTGAATCCGGCGGTCGGTTCGCCTCCAAGGCTTTCCGGCAATTTTACAATTTCGATCGCGCGAGCACGATGGGCGAGGCGGCGGATAAAGCCACGTTCCTCCAAAGCGGTGATCAGTCGATGGATACCAGACTTAGACCGCAAATCCAGTGCCGCCTTCATTTCGTCAAAACTCGGCGGAACACCGTCCGCTTGCACGCGTTTGTGGATGAATTCCAGCAAATCCAATTGCTTCTTGGTCAGCATCGCTCGTACCTCGCCGCTTATGCGTTTTCTTTTGTTCTACGCATGTTCACGTTTTGTGTCAACGAATTTGCTATATTGGCAGGTAAGTGACCTCGTCACCCGCTGAACGTGCGGGATCGTGCGGCTGGCGTACCAGCAGGGCATTTGCCTGTGCCAGAACACTAAGAAGCGAGCTGTCCTGATCTTCGCAGGCACGAATGCCGGTTTGGTCTAGGATCGCGCGCATATAGTGCTCACGTGGGCCATTCTTGGCGAGAGGCTCAGACAGTTTTGCCTGTTGGAGTGGCGTGATGAACCGATCAATGCCAAGCATACGGCGTACCATTGGAACCAAAAACAGATAACCACAAACCATGGCGCTGACTGGGTTGCCGGGTAGGCCAACCATTGCTGCATCGCCAAGCCGACCAGCCATCAAAGGTTTTCCGGGACGCATACGAATTTTGTAGAACGATTGTTCCAACCCGAGGCCCTCCGAAACATCGGCGACCAGATCGTATTCCCCAACCGATGCTCCTCCGATTGTCACCACAAGATCCGCCCCTTGGGCCAAACCAAAAGCCGTTTCCAGCGAGGCCACGGTGTCTTGTGCGATTGGAAGAATGCGCACATGAGCGCCGCTTTCTTCAAGCAGTGCTTTAAGGCCAAAAGTATTTGATGCGATAATCTGATTGGGGCCAGGGATCTCGCCGGGCATCACCAATTCGTTGCCCGTTGAAATCAGCGCGACCACTGGTTTACGGGCCACGGGGACTGAGGCAATGTTCATTGCCGCCATGAGCGCGATATCTTCGGGTCTTAGCTGACGAGGTGCCGTGATCTGCGTACCGATTTTGAAATCGATTCCAGCGGGTCGAATATTGTTCTTGGAGCCGGGGGTATCGGTAATAGTGATCAGGTCGCGGCGCTGGTCGACGTCTTCCTGTATGATGACGAAATCAGCACCATCAGGTACAGGCGCACCGGTAAAAATCCTCACGGCCTGGCCGGCTCCGACGGTTCCATCGAAACTATGACCAGCCGCAGCCTCGCCCACCACCTTGAACAAGGCGTGTAACTCGACTTCGGTCGCTTTGACGGCATAGCCATCCATCGACGAGGCTGCAAAAGGTGGTTGGTCGCGGGTTGCGGCAACGTCTTTAATCAGAATGCGGCCAGCTGCCTCGGAAAGACGAACCATCTCTGCGGGCAGGGGTGAGACCAGATCAAACAGGAGGGACCTCGCCTCTTCAACGCTGATCATGACGCCTCGTAACGACCTGATTTTCCGCCGTCTTTCAGGAGAACGCGAATGCCACCGATCTCCATCGCCTTGTCCACAGCTTTGGTCATGTCATAGACCGTCAATGCCGCAGTCGAGACCGCAGTCAGCGCCTCCATCTCTACGCCGGTCTGACCCGAAGTTTTGACGGTTGCCTCAACCTGCACACCGGGAAGATCAGGATCCAAGCTCAATTCGACCGCGACTTTGGTTACGGGGAGAGGATGACAAAGCGGTATCAGATCCGGCGTTTTCTTCGCGCCCATGATGCCTGCAAGCCGGGCGACGCCTAAAACGTCGCCTTTCTTGGCGCGACCTTCGGAAATGATATCAAGGGTCTCCCGCGCCATTTTGATGTAACCCGCTGCGACCGCAACCCTGTCGGTGACGGCTTTGTCGGATACATCGACCATATGGGCCTGACCCTCGGCATCGAAATGAGTCAGAGGCATTACATCACTCCGGGGATGAGCGGGTTGGCCAGCAGGGTTCGGGTGGCCGTGGCTACATCTTCTTGACGCATCAGGCTTTCACCAATCAGAAAACAGCGTGCTCCATAGCGAGCGATATCAGCCAGATCAGCAGGCGTGCTCAATCCGCTTTCGCATACAATTGTCCGATCTGCCGGGACCAATTTCGATAGATGGCGTGTCGTATCGAGAGTGGTCTCGAAGGTCTTGAGATTTCGGTTATTTATCCCGATCAGCGGGCTTTTCAACTGCGTTGCACGCTCGAGTTCCTCAGCATCGTGGACCTCGATCAGAACATCCATGCCCCAGTCAAAAGCCGTCTGTTCCAGTTCAGCGGCCTGTGTATCGCTGACCGATGCCATGATGATCAAGATGCAATCTGCCCCCAATGCGCGGGCCTCGATCACTTGATACGGGTCATACATGAAATCCTTACGCAATGCAGGGAGCGAGCAGGCGGCGCGTGCTACAGTCAGATATGATTTGTCACCCTGAAAACTGGGCGTATCGGTCAGGACCGACAAGCATGCCGCGCCACCAACTTCATAAGCCTGGGCAAGGGCGGGGGGATCGAAATCTGCCCGGATCAAACCCTTTGAGGGGCTGGCCTTTTTGACCTCGGCGATCAATCCGTACCCCTTGCGCATAGCTGAATGCAGGGCCTCGGCAAAACCGCGTATCTCGGGTGCGTTCCGTGCCTCAGATTCTAGTGCTTCCAGAGGCTTATGCGCTTTATCCGCAGCGATTTCTTCTAGTTTGTAGGCTTTGATCCTGTCCAGAACGGTCTCGGTCATGCGGCTTCCTGTGTAATGCGCGCCAGCGCGGTGATCTTATCTTTGGCATTGCCACTGTCGATACTTTCGGCGGCCATTGCTACGCCTTCTCGCAAATCGTTTGCTGCGTCGGCCACGACCAGAGCGGCGGCGGAGTTTAACAGTACCGCATCACGATAGGCGGAAGGTGCCCCGTCCAGCAGGGCGCGGAAGGCAACGGCGTTCTCTTCGGGCGTGCCGCCGATGATTTTTTCGAAGGGATGAACGGGGAGGCCTGCGTCTTCGGGATGAAGTTCAACCTCTTTTACAACGCCATCCTCCACGGATGCGATCCAGCTGATCCCGGTGATCGTAAGTTCATCCGTTCCGTCCGATCCGTGGACCAACCAGGCATGTTCCGCCCCAAGCAGGCCCAGAGTTTCGGCCATCGGGCGGATCAGATCGCGGCTGAACGCACCGGTCAGTTGACGCTTCACTCCAGCAGGGTTGGTCAAGGGACCCAGAATGTTGAAAATCGTGCGCGTCCCCAGTTCTTGCCGCGAGGGCATGACATGGGCAATCGCCGGGTGGTGCATCGGGGCCATCATGAAGCCGATGCCGACCTCTTGCAGTGCTTTTTCAACGACTTCCGGACCGACCATGACGTTGATGCCAAGTTGTCCCAACGCATCAGCCGCACCGGATTTCGAACTCAGGTTCCGATTGCCGTGTTTTGCAACGGTGACACCGGCACCTGCTGTCACAAAGGCGGTGGCCGTCGAGATGTTGAGCGTTCCTTTGCCGTCACCACCCGTTCCAACGATGTCCATCGCACCGTCCGGAGCTTTCACGGCGTTGCATTTCGCGCGCATCACAGCGGCGGCGGCGGCGTATTCGTCGACCGTCTCGCCACGCGTGCGCATGGCCATCAGCAATCCGCCGATCTGGCTGGGCGTGGCGGCCCCATCAAAGAGGATGCCAAAGGCCTGTTCAGCCTCGGCACGGGTCAGAGGTCGATCGGCCGCAGCACCGATCAGCGGTTTCAGAGCGTCGCTCATGCAGGGACTTTCATTTCATTCAGGAAATTCTTGAGCAGGGCGTGACCATGCTCGGACGCGATGGATTCCGGGTGGAACTGGACGCCGTGGATCGGCAATTCTTTGTGCTGCAGGCCCATGATGGTGCCATCCTCCAGTTCAGCTGTGATCTCAAGACAATCGGGCAGGCTTTCGCGTTCAACGACCAGCGAATGATACCGGGTGGCCTCGAAGGGCGAGGGCAGACCAGCGAATACGCCTTTGCCAGTGTGGTTCATCGTGCCCATTTTCCCGTGTACGATCTCATGACAGCGCACGACCTTACCGCCAAAAGCCTGACCGATGGTTTGATGACCCAGGCAGACACCCATCAACGGTGTTTGCGTCTCGGCTGCTGCTTCGGTCAGCGCCAAACAGATGCCTGCCTGATCGGGGTCACAAGGGCCGGGGCTTAGCAGAATGCCAGCCGGATTCATCGCCATCGCTTCCTGCACGTCCAGCGCGTCGTTCCGGCGTACGACCATCTCGGCCCCAAGCTCACCCAGATAGTGAACGAGGTTGTAGGTAAACGAGTCATAGTTGTCGATCAGCAGCAGCATTTGGGCACTTATCTTCCTATGGGCAATTCGGGCTGGCGATGCAGCCCTTGAGCGCGGTATAATGTCGGGACATACATGCTCAGGCTTGTGCGGCAGCGTCAAGAGGACATACCCAACTTGGCAAGCGTGCAAAGGCGAGCGCCGCAGAAGATGGCGTACTGACGGTTGAGGCAGGAAGCAAAGCGAAAGGTGAGATTTCGATGAGCGGATTTTACGGTGGACTGATCGCCGGAGCGGTCTCTGTATTGGCATTGGGCGCGTTACTGTCCCTGACCACTCCTTTGTCGAGAAAACCTGAAGTGGCTGCAACGGCACCCGAAGTGACCGAAGAACCCAAGCCCATAGAGACGGCGCAGGTGGATGAAGTCGGCGTAGATGCCGATCTGGTTGAACTGCCGCCATCTGGTCCTGAAAGCCCTGAGGTATCCTCGGATTCCCTGGATGGTTTGGCCGATATTGAACTTGATCCGGGCACTCGCCCCGAGTCGGGTGGAACTCCTTCCGAAACCGAAGCGCCAGCGGGTATCTCATCGCCTGCTGTGACCGTTCAAACAGATGCACCTGCGGCACCGCCCGCTCCATCTGCGGTTCCTGAATCGCCGCAGCAGGAGGTTGAACCAGCAATTATCGCAGATGCTCCTAGACCGTCAGAACCGGAAGTAGCAACAGAACCGGAAGTGGTAGAAGAGACACCCAAGGAGGAAGCTCCTCAGATAGCAGCCTTGCACCCCGAAACCGAAGAGCTGCCTGATGTTGCGTCTGAGGCACCTGAGGTTGAAACCCTGCCGAGGGACAATCCAATCGCCGTTGAAGGTGAAGAGGATACGCGCCCTGTTCGCCAACCTCGGGTTCTTACATTGCCACAGATTGGTGGCGATGATTCCTCGAACTCGGGAACATTGATTGGCAAGCGTGTCGTACCGCTGACCGAGAGGGGTAATTCGCCTGTTGAGCAGGCCGAGGTGGAAACCGCAGCAGTAGCGAAGCCAATCGAAGATCATGCAGCCACGTTTGAGAACCCTGAATCCAAGCCGTTAATGTCGATTATTCTGATTGACGATGAAGGCGCGTTCGGAGCCGAAGCATTGCGGGACTTCCCATACCCGCTGAGTTTCGCTGTCAGCCCTTCAGATCCGGATGCGGCTGAGAAGATGGCGCGTCATCGTGCGGCCGGGTTCGAGGTGTTGGCACTGATCGATATGCACGAAGCCGCTAGCGCGCAGGATGCTGAAGTGTCCTTGTCGGTGTGGCTGGATCAATTGCCTCACACAGTTGGCATACTCGAAGGTATAGGAACTGGCATTCAGGGAAACCGAAAGCTGGCCGATCAGATTGCCGCGATAGCAGGGGACACCGGGCGCGGATTGGTCACACAGGATAATGGCTTGAATACGGTGCAAAAGCTGGCCGCTCGCAACGGAGTACCCTCCAGCGTTGTGTTCCGCGACTTTGACGGAGCAAAGCAGGATCCGAAGATAATGCGGCGTTTTCTGGATCAGGCCGCATTCCGGGCTGGTCAGGAGGGTGCAGTGGTCATGCTGGGCCGCCTACGCCCCGAGACAATCTCGGCCCTGTTGCTGTGGGGTCTTGAGGATCGCGGAAGCCGAGTGGCGATGGCACCCATTTCTGCAGTGATGGTGAATGAAGTTCAGCAGGATGAATCCGGGTCTTAACTTGCGAACGGCGGCATTGACCTGCCGCCGCCCAGTCAACTGTTTCCGCTTCCAGTAAACCGTGCCGCATCAGCCGCTGCGCGGCGTATGGCATTCGATTTGTGGACAGTTTCCATATACTCAGACTCGGGATCGCTGTCGTAAACCACACCGCCGCCCGCCTGAATGTAAAGCTTGTGCTCTTTCACGATGGCCGTGCGAAGGGCAATACACATATCCATATCGCCGCCAGCGCTGAAATACCCAACTCCACCACCATAAATGCCGCGCTTTTCTGGTTCGAGTTCGTCAATAATCTCCATCGCACGCACTTTTGGCGCACCCGAGACTGTACCAGCGGGCATTCCGGCAAAGAACGCATCTAGTGAGTCTTTGTCCTCGGCTAATTCACCAACCACATTTGACACGATGTGCATCACGTGGCTGTAGCGCTCGATGATGAATTCCTCAGTTGGGCGCACGGTGCCGATCTTTGATACACGACCGGTATCATTACGGCCCAGATCGAGAAGCATCAGGTGCTCGGCCAGTTCTTTTTTGTCGGCCAGCAGGTTGACTTCGTTGGCTTTGTCTTCCTCGGGCGTCGCACCGCGCGGGCGGGTGCCTGCGATGGGGCGAATGGTGACTTCATCACCGAAGACCCGTACAAGGATTTCCGGGCTTGCGCCCACGACCTGAAAACCACCGAAGTTGAAATAGAACATGAACGGCGACGGATTTGTACGTCGCAACGAGCGGTACAAGGCAAAGGGCGGCTGCGGAAAATCCTGCGTCCAGCGTTGGGCCGGGACGACCTGAAAGATATCGCCCGCGCGGATATACTCTTTGGCCTTCTCGACGGCCTCCATGTAGCCGGACTTTGTGAAGTTCGACACCGGAGGCCCGACCTCGATTGCGTCACCCAAATCGCGTGTCTCTGCAGGCATGGCGCGTTCCAGATCGCGCACTGCGTCCATGACGCGTTCTGCCGCCTGAGCGTAAGCTGCCTTGGCGGACTGGCCCTCACTGACCCAAGCGGGCGAAACCACTGTGACCTCGCCTTTGACGCCGTCCAGCACAGCGACGACCGAAGGGCGCAACATGATCGCGTCGGGCAGCGCTAAGGGGTCTGGGTTAACGTCCGGCAGATATTCCACCAGCCGCACCATGTCATAGCCCAGATAACCGAACAGTCCGGCTGCAGCTTGTGGCAGATCATCTGGCAATGCGATGCGGCTTTCGGCCAGTATGGCCCGCAGATTGTCCATCGGGTTGCCGTCTTGTGGCTGGAACGCTTCGGCATCGAACCGGGCCGATCTGTTGAGTGCCGAAGCCTCGCCGTGGCACCGCCAGATCAGGTCGGGCTTCATGCCGATAATCGAATAGCGTCCACGCACCTCACCACCGGTCACCGACTCGAGCATGAAAGCGTCTTTTTGTGCACCCGTCAGCTTGAGCATCAGAGACACCGGCGTATCAAGATCGGCCGCTAGTCGCGTATAGACAACCTGATTTTCGCCCGTTTCATACGCGCGCGCGAAAGTTTCGAAATCCGGGGTTAGGGCCATGTGCGGTCTCTTTTAGTAGCTTGCCCGTACCGCATTCAGCGCTTGCTGATCCAGCACAGGGCGCGCGCGGGTCTGGGCGTTGCGCACGTAGATATCGAAGATGTTCTGCGCCAAAGCCTGATTTAACTGTGCGGCAAGTGCATTCTGCATCTGGCGCTGCTCGTCGGTTTCCGCCGGAGGAAGCTCTTCATCCAGGCGAACGATCAGGGCAGTACCATTTCCTGGAACAACGCGCAGTTCACCCGGTTCCATCTCAAAAACCTGCGCCATGAAATCAACCGGAACATCGTCAAGGAATGCCGTGCGGGTCAGAGCGTTCTCTACGCGGAATGGCAGACCTGTTGCTGCGAAATCACCATCGGTAGCCAATTGAGTCAAAACCGTATTAGCTTGATTTTGTAGCGCTTTGCTCGTCTCATTCTGAAGCCAGGCTTCAGCAACGCGAGCGCGTGCGCTCTCCAGCGGTTCGGGGCGCGGTGGCAAAACTTCATTCAGGCGCAGCGCAAAAATCGAACCGTCTTCGAGGAAGGCAACCTCGGGGAAATCACCTTCCTGCACAGCTTCTGCGACCGAACGGAAGTCATCATATGCGGCTACGCCATCATCGCTTTGCTGGGTCCAATCGATATTGCCCAGTTCCATTTCGGTTTCGTTCGCCAATTCTTCAAGTGTGGCGCCGCCTGCCAACATATCGTTGAAATCTTCGGCTTGCGCCTCGATCATACGACGGGCGCGTTCGGCGGCCAGCTCTTCGCGTAGTTCTGGCTCGGCATCTTCGAAACTGACATTGTTCTCGGCCAGTGATCCGTTGATCCGAAACAGGGCAGGGCCAAACACTGTTGGAAGAGGGCCTACAACGTCATCGATCTCGGCCGCAAAAACAGTATCTGCGGCGTCGCCCAAATCTTCGCGGGTGACGTCGCCTAGATCTACATCGCTCAGCTCAAGTTGCCGGTCGCGCACCAATTGTTCGAAATCCGCTCCACCGACTTCAAGCTGGGCCAATGCCTCGGTCGCATCTTCTTCACTGGGATAAGGCAGGCGCTCAACCAGACGGCGTTCGGGCTGCTGATATTGATCGCTGCTTTGATCGTAGAGACGGCGCATCGCCTCCTCGTCAATTTCAACGGTGTCGACCAGCATTTCAGGCGACAGAATGGCATAGGTCAGGCGCTTAGTGCGGGGCAGGGTGAAAAGATCGGAATTCTCATCATAGTAGGCCTGAACCTGTTCATCCGATGGATCGGCCACCGGCGTTTCCAGAGCGTCGGCCGACAGGGTTGCCACGGTAAAGCTGCGTCGGGCCAGCACATAGTTCGACAAAGCCTCGGTCAGCGTACGGGGCATTTCAACACCGCTCATGACCGCGCCCTGAACGATAGTGCGGGAAGATTCTTTGCGCAGGTCCGATTCAAATTCGGAATCGGTCATCCCGACCTGTTCGAGCTGAAAGCGATAGGCTTCGCGGTCGAATGTGCCGTTCACACCCTGGAACGCAGGTATCTGTACGATCTCGTCCTGCAGGTTCTCGTCACCGATCGAAATGCCAAGCTGTCCGACCTCGTTATCAAGCGCGGCAAGTGCGATCAGGCGCGACAGGGCAAGTTGGTCGAGGCCAAGATCATGCGCCTGCGAAATCTGCATTGCCTGCCCGGTCTGCGCTTCTACCGCGCGAATTTCGCGCTGAAGCTCACGGAAGTATTCATCAACCGAAACACTCTCATCACCCACAGTAGCAACAGTACGCACGGTTCCGGTCAGGCTGGTGGCGCCAAAGCCCGCAAGGCCTAGCATCAAAAGACCCATGAGAATCCAGACGAAGGTTTTGGATAGGTTTTTCATGCCTGCGGCCATGGTGCCCTCTTGGTTTTGTCGGCAAGTATCTGCCCTGTCGGTTGCGGCTCTGAATACGATGCGCGCCGCCGGGGGGCAAGCTTAGAAGGACAAGGCCTGCAATCGGTCGAACAATTGCGTGATTCCGACGCGGTCGAGATTGGCAAATGCTACGCGAACCTGCCGCTTTCTGGCGGGATCGTCCTTGGGCATGAACATCGTGCCGGGTAACAGTAGCACGCCAGCTTCGGGCACCAATAGCCGCGCCAATTCATCCGAGGGGATCTGGAAGGGATGTTCAAGATAAGCAAAATACGCGCCCAATCCCAACAGTCGCCAGCCTTTCGCCTCGAGCCGAGGGATTCCGTCCGTAATCGCGGCGCGCCGGTCCAGAATCTCATCCCGCTCACCCGCGACCCATTGGGTCAGGTTCCGCATGCCCCAAAGCGCTGCAAACTGGCCGATCTGGCCGGGGCAGATTGCAACCGTGTCCAGAAATTTCTCAATCTCCGCCAAAAGGGCAGGGCTGGTTGAAATCGCGCCGACACGGTGGCCGGTCAGGCGATAGGCCTTTGAGAATGAGTAGAGATGTACAAACGTCTCGTCCCAACCTGATTGCTGGAACAGGTCGTGAGGCGCACCTGATCGACTGTCGAAATCGCGGTAGGTTTCGTCAACCAACAGACGAAGCCCCGTTTCCCGCGCTAGATCATAAAAGCGGCGTACCAGATCCGAAGGGTATTCGACACCTCCGGGATTGTTCGGCGTCACCAACGAGATCGCCCGCGTCTTTTCGGTGATAAGAGCGCGGGCCTGTTCCGGATCGGGCAGCAAATCATCGCCAGTGGGCAAATCAATGGCTTTCACTCCGGCCATATCCAGCCACATTTTGTGGTTGAAATACCATGGGGTTGGCAGGATTACCTCATCCCCCTGATCGGTGATTGCCGAAATCACCGCAGAAAAGGCCTGATTGCAGCCCGAGGTGATTGCGATCTGATTCGCCGAAACTTCAGCCGCATAATGTGCGCTGATCTGAGCCGCGAGCTCGGACCGCAGGTCATCGTTGCCCAGAACCGGGCCGTAAAGATGTGCGCTGTCCTGTTCTACCGCGAATTCGGCCATTGCTTGCCGCAGCGCCAATGGGGGCGGATCGACCGGAGCCGCCTGACTGACATTGATCAACGGGCGGTCAACCGTGAACTCAACCCCGTCCAGCCAACGCCGAGCCTCCATCACCGGAGGGGCAAAGGTGGCGGCAGTGCGGGTCATTGTCATAGTGATTCCGTGATTTCAGCGCTTAAGAAAAACGCTTGATTAATCGGTGCCCCGATAGGGTTCGACATATTGCAGGGCCATGTCCCATGGGAAGAAAATCCATGTGTCCTGACTGACCTCGGTAATGAAGGTGTCAACCATCGGACGGCCCTTGGGCTTGGCGTATACGGTCGCGAAATGTGCTTTGGGGAACATCTCACGCACCAGTTCCAGCGTTTTGCCGCTATCGACCAGATCGTCGATGATCAGAATACCGGTGCCATCACCCATCAGATCAGCATTGGGTGCTTTGAGAATTTCTGCTTCGCCCTGCGCCTGATGATGATAGGATTTCACGCTGACGGTATCGACCGTACGGATATCCAGTTCGCGGCTGACGATCATCGCGGGGGCCATGCCGCCACGGGTAATTGCAACGACTGCGCGCCATGCGCCGTCATCTGGTCCTTGCCCATCCAGACGCCACGCCAGTGCACGCGAGTCGCGATGAATCTGATCCCAGCTGATGTGGAAGCCCTTTTCGTGTGGCAGGCGGTCCTTGGCGCTCATGGTCTATTATCCTTTTTCAACGTCCGGCGCGTCGACGGCCTTCATTCCGACGATGTGATAGCCTGAATCCACGTGCAGATTCTCACCGGTCACACCGCTGCTGAGGTCGGACAGCAGATACAGAGCCGACTTACCAACATCATCGATGGTCACATTCCGGCGCAGGGGCGAGTTATACTCATTCCACTTCATGATGTAACGGAAATCGCCTATGCCGCTGGCCGCGAGTGTCTTGATCGGGCCAGCAGAGATCGAATTCACGCGAATGCCGTCTTTACCCAAGTCCTCGGCAAGATACTTGACGGATGCCTCAAGTGCTGCCTTAGCGACACCCATCACATTATAATGGGGCATGACCTGCTCGGCACCGTAGTAGGTGAGGGTGACTGCACTGCCACCTTCGTTCATCATCTTTTCTGCGCGCTGCATAACAGCAGTGAAAGAATAGACCGAAACATCCATTGTCAGATTAAAGTTCGCGCGCGACGTGTCGACGTAACGTCCGCGCAGCTCGTTCTTGTCAGAAAAGCCAATGGCGTGAACAACGAAATCCAGCGTGCCCCATTTCGCCTCAAGCGCGCTGAACAGACCATCGATTGATTCTTCGTCGCTGACATCGCAAGGCAGAACGATTTCGCTGCCCAATTGTGCAGCGAGAGGATCGACGCGCTTTTTCAGTGCATCTCCCTGATATGAAAAAGCCAGTTCCGCCCCAGCATCGGACAAGGCGCGGGCTATACCCCATGCGATTGATTTGTCATTGGCCAGTCCCATGATGAGGCCGCGTTTTCCGGCCATCAACTGATTTGACATCTTCGGTTCTCCGCCTGTGTCGCGTTATGTTCGGTTGGTTTATGCCATTGATTGTCTTGCTTCAAGGCCATGCGCTCTTGCCCGCAGCGGGTTCTCGCCTTAGGGTCGGGTTAATTGTTTCCAGGGGATGGAAATGAACGAGCATAATGGCATCTTCGCCGGGGCTGATCCGTTTGAAATTGCGGATCGGTGGCTGGCTGAGGCAGAGAAGACCGAACCGAATGATCCTAACGCGATTGCTTTGGCAACCGTGGATGCAGAAGGTTTGCCAAACGTCCGTATGGTTCTGTTGAAGGAAATCGAAAAAGACGCGTTCGTCTTTTATACGAATTATCACAGTGCCAAGGCTCAGGAGCTGGACAGCGCCCATAAAGCGGCCTTTGTGATGCATTGGAAATCTTTGCGGCGTCAAATCCGTGTTCGTGGTATAATCACCCGGGAAGATGGCCCGCAGGCGGACGAGTATTATGCCTCACGCTCGCTCAAAAGCCGTCTGGGTGCTTGGGCATCGCGCCAGTCGCAACCTCTGGACAGTCGAGCATCCTTGATGGCCGAAGTGGCCAAAGTGACAGCTAAGCTGGGTGCCAACCCACCTCGCCCTGAGTTCTGGGGGGGATATAGGGTAACACCTGTCGAGGTCGAATTCTGGGCCGATGGTGCCTTCAGGTTGCATGACCGGATTCAGTGGAAACGGCAAAGTGCTGATTCCGACTGGCAAGTGCAAAGGTTGAATCCATGACGTTCGCGTATCGTGAAATGCAAGTGGCTGCAATAAAAGGCTTTTTTCAGCTTGAATTTGCGGACCAATACCATAAACAACAAACCCTTAACGACCTGCCTATCATCGTAATGGGAAAACAGTGCCAGAAGATCTGAACAGCATGTATCGCGTCCGTGGACACGTTAAATGGTTCGATCCCGCGAAGGGATACGGATTTGTTGTGTCCGACGAAGGCGGCCCGGACATTCTGTTGCATGTCAACGTGCTGCGGAACTTTGGGCAAAGCTCGGTCGCGGATGGCGCCGGCATCGAGATCATGACTCACAAAACCGACCGCGGCGTACAGGCGGTCGAAGTAGTCAGTGTTGATCCGCCAGTTCGCGCTGAAACCATGATGTTGGCCGATTTCGCCGAGCTTGATCCGACCGTGATCGGTAGCGCTCCGTTAGAGGCTGCGCGCGTTAAATGGTTCGACAAGGGCAAGGGTTTTGGTTTTGCCAACGTCTTTGGCAGCAGCGAAGATGTATTCCTGCATATCGAAGTCTTGCGCCGTTCGGGTCTGGCCGATCTGCAGCCAGGTGAGGCGTTGGCCATGCGGGTTATCGACGGCAAGCGTGGGCGGATGGCTGCGCAGGTTCTGGCCTGGGAAGCGGCCCTGAACGACTAGGTTCTGGATGATGAGAACAGCTTTAGCACTGGTGATCCTGACAGTTCTTTTCGGCGGGATCGCTCAGGCTGAATGTCGTCCTGATCGCGTCGAACTTAGAAATGAACTGGCGCAGATTCGTTTTGACGTTGAGCTGGCCATCACGCCAGAGGAACGTTCGCGCGGATTGATGTTTCGCGAAAGCATGCCCAGCAGGTCAGGGATGCTGTTCATCTTCGATCCTCCGCAGCCCGTTGCGTTCTGGATGAAGAATACCCTGATTCCTCTCGACATCATCTTTCTGGATCGCACCGGCACGGTGACGCGTGTGCACGAAGGTGCAATACCGGGTGATTTGAGTGCGATCGAAGGCGGCAAGTCAGTCTATGCCGTGCTTGAAATCAATGCCGGTCTCGCCAAACGCTACGCCATTCGCCCCGGATCACAGATGCGCCACGAAGTTTTTTTGCATGGTCCTGCAATTTGGCCCTGTTAGGGCTTTTCAAATCAGATCGGCGCGTTTAGGAAGGCGCACGGTCCGGGGCGTGGCGCAGTCTGGTAGCGCACCTGTTTTGGGTACAGGGGGTCGTAGGTTCGAATCCTGCCGCCCCGACCACTTTTCACCTACACTGGCGTTCCGCCGTAATCGGCGTAAAGCCTCGAAAAGTCCCTGTCCAATTCTTCGCTTTCGATTGGTATCCTCAGTGTTTTGCCGCTTTTCTGCGGGACCAGAAAGAACAGATCAGCATCCACGCGATATCCTGCCTGATTCTTGATCGAACTCAGCCGCGTTACAATTTGTGGCAGGTTTTGCGGATACCCGTCAAAATTTAGAATCAGATAGGCAGTCGCCTCGGGTGACAGGGTTTCGCGGCACTCGAAGCTGCCCGCCGATGTCTTCACATAACTGTCTCCGGGTCCTGCGCAATCCGTTTTAAAGGAGTTGAACAGCTTCTGAGGGTATCCAGTAAATTGCGCGCTGCGAGAGGCCGGTGGGGTCTCCTGTGATGTGCAGGACACGATTAAGGCCATAATAGATAACAGAGAAAACAAACGCATGTTGAATAGAATTCCCATCAAGAAAAGGCGTTGCTCTTCATTTATGACATGGGCTGTGTCGCCGTGACGATGATTCTCTGAAAATATCCCTAACGGCGGTCTGGTTGATCAACTGCTTCTAACCGTGGCGGAAAAAACGAAAAATCAAATTGGGACACGGAGCCCCCATTGAGCTACGGCCCACGACAGGTCTGTGGAGGAATCGCTGTCTGGCGGAATTCCGCCGGTCTGACGAAATAGGTCAAGCTAAAAGATTCCAAAAATGACTTAAAAAGCCCGTTGACCAACTATGGGTATATACGCCAAATTGTATGGGCCGAAAGACGAGCCACTAAATCTGGTAGGTAATGACCGGAAAAGGCATCGGGATAGGGACGGAAAGCAAACCAGTAAGACGTGAACCCGTAATTACGGTTCCGCGCTGCTACTAGCAGCGCCCGGTCTCTTGCGTCTGATTTTTACGGCAATGCGGGCGGCACCCCGCTACATCAAGATTCGGTGCCGGGTATGAAAATTTGGACAGATCGAAGCTGGGGCAGCGGACATGAAGATTGAAAGAAAATTCACCAAACCGGGACAGGATGCTTACACCGAGCTGGATTTCGTGTCCGCGACCTCTGAAATCCGCAACCCCGATGGTACCATCGTGTTCCGGCTGGATGGTATCGAGGTACCTTCGAAATGGAGTCAGGTTGCCAGCGATGTGATCGCGCAGAAATACTTCCGTAAAGCTGGTGTCCCTTCCAAGCTGAAGAAGGTCAAAGAAAAGGACGTTCCTGAATTCCTTTGGCGCTCGGTTCCGACCGACGACGCCGAATTCGACGGAGAAACCTCATCCAAGCAGGTGTTTGATCGTCTGGCCGGTGCGTGGGCGTATTGGGGCTGGAAAGGTGGCTATTTCTCGACCGAGGAAGACGCACGCGCTTACTTTGACGAGATGCGCTATATGCTGGCAACCCAGCGCGCGGCACCAAACTCGCCTCAGTGGTTCAACACGGGTCTGCACTGGGCCTATGGCATCGACGGTCCGGCGCAGGGGCACCACTATGTCGACTACAAAACCGGCAAGCTGACCAAATCGAAATCCGCTTACGAGCATCCGCAGCCGCATGCTTGCTTCATCCAGTCGGTTGATGATGATCTGGTGAACGAAGGCGGCATCATGGACCTGTGGGTGCGTGAGGCGCGCCTGTTCAAATATGGCTCTGGCACTGGGACCAACTTCAGCCATCTGCGTGCGGAAGGCGAAGCGCTGTCGGGTGGCGGCAAGTCCTCGGGCCTCATGGGCTTTCTCAAGATCGGCGACCGCGCCGCTGGCGCGATCAAATCGGGCGGTACAACCCGTCGGGCAGCAAAGATGGTGATCGTCGATGCAGATCACCCGGACATCGAACAATTCATAGAATGGAAGGTGATCGAAGAGCAGAAGGTGGCCTCGATCGTTGCCGGATCGAAGATGCACGAGAAGATGCTGAACGGCATTTTCGAGGCCATTCGATCTTGGGATGGATCTGCCGATGACGCCTATGATCCGAACGCGAACGACGCTTTGAAAAAGGCGGTTCGTGAGGCGAAAAAGGTTGCGATCCCCGAGACTTATATCAAGCGCGTTCTGGATTATGCGCGGCAGGGTCACGACAGCATCGAGTTCCCGACCTACGATACCGACTGGGATTCGGAAGCCTACAGCTCGGTCTCGGGCCAGAACTCGAACAACTCGATCCGCGTGACCAATGCGTTTCTGACCGCTGTTGAGAAAGACGCGGATTGGGAATTGATTAACCGGACCGACGGTAAGGTTGCACGCACCGTTAAGGCGCGTGACCTATGGGAAAAGGTTGGCCACGCCGCTTGGGCCTGTGCCGATCCGGGTATCCAATTCCATGACACTGTCAATGAATGGCACACTTGTCCGGAAGACGGCGAGATTCGCGGATCGAACCCGTGCTCGGAGTACATGTTCCTCGATGACACGGCCTGTAATCTGGCCTCGATGAACTTGCTGACCTTCCTGAAGGATGGTGAGTTCCAGGCAGCGGACTATATGCACGCTTCGCGTCTGTGGACCCTGACATTGGAAATCTCGGTGACCATGGCGCAATTCCCGTCGAAGGATATCGCGCAGCTGTCCTATGATTTCCGCACGTTGGGTCTGGGCTACGCCAATATTGGCGGCCTGTTGATGAACATGGGCTACAGCTATGACTCGGATGAGGGGCGTTCGATCTGCGGCGCACTGACTGCGATTATGACCGGTGTCGCCTATGCGACCTCGGCGGAGATTGCAGGCGAACTTGGCCCGTTCAAAGGGTATGAGCGCAACGCAGACCACATGCTGCGCGTCATCCGCAACCACCGCCGTGCATCGCAAGGAGTGACCGAGGGTTATGAAAAACTGGCGGTCAAACCAGTTCCTCTGGATCACGGCAACTGCCCGGATAAACGTTTGGTCGATCTGGCCATGTCCGCTTGGGATGAGGCGCTGAGCCTCGGCGAGAACAACGGCTACCGCAACGCACAGGCGACCGTGATCGCGCCCACCGGCACCATCGGTCTGGTGATGGACTGCGACACGACCGGGATCGAGCCCGATTTTGCGCTGGTTAAGTTCAAAAAGCTGGCCGGTGGCGGTTACTTCAAGATCATCAACCGTTCGGTGCCGTCGGCGCTGGAAAAGCTGGGCTATTCCTCGGCCCAGATCGAAGAAATCGTGGGTTACGCAGTCGGTCACGGCACCATCGGCAACGCGCCGGGGATCAACCACACCTCGCTGACCGGTCATGGCTTTGGCCCGAATGAACTGGCCAAGGTGGACGCCGCACTGGAAAGCGCCTTCGACATCCGGTTTGTGTTCAACCAGTGGACGCTGGGTGAGGACTTCTGCACCGGCGTTCTGGGCATCCCGGCGACCAAGCTGAACGATCCGACCTTCGATCTGCTGCGCCATCTGGGCTTTACCAAGGCCGATATTGACGCAGCGAACGACCACGTTTGCGGAACCATGACGCTGGAAGGTGCGCCGCATCTGAAGGAAGAGCATTACGCCATCTTCGACTGCGCCAACCCGTGCGGCAAGAAAGGCAAGCGTTTCCTTGGGGTTGATAGCCACATTACAATGATGGCTGCAGCGCAAAGCTTCATCTCGGGCGCGATCAGCAAGACGATCAACATGCCGAATGATGCGACCATCGAGGACTGCCAGAAAGCCTACGAACTCAGCTGGTCGCTGGGTGTGAAGGCGAACGCGCTCTATCGTGATGGCTCGAAACTGTCGCAGCCTCTCGCGGCGGCGCTGGTCGAGGATGACGACGAAGCGGCGGAAGTGCTGGAAAGCGGTTCGACGCAAGAGAAAGCCGTCGTTCTGGCCGAGAAGGTGATCGAGAAGGTTGTGGTCAAGGAAATGATCCGCAGCCATCGCGAGAAACTGCCGCATCGCCGCAAGGGCTACACTCAGAAGGCGATCGTTGGAGGGCACAAGGTCTATCTGCGCACCGGCGAGTTCGAAGATGGCAAGTTGGGTGAGATTTTCATCGACATGCACAAGGAAGGTGCTGGCTTCCGGGCGATGATGAACAACTTTGCCATCGCTATATCGGTTGGATTGCAATACGGCGTGCCGTTGGAGGAGTTCGTGGATGCCTTCACCTTCACCAAGTTCGAACCGGCGGGGATGGTGCAGGGCAATGACTCGATCAAGAACGCGACGTCGATCCTCGACTATATCTTCCGCGAATTGGCTGTGTCCTATCTGGACCGCACCGATCTGGCACATGTGAAGCCCGAAGGCGCGACGTTCGACGATCTGGGCCGAGGCGAGGAAGACGGTTTGTCAAATGTCTCGGAGATCAGTGAAAGCGCGGCAACCAAGTCGTTGGAAGTGCTGAAACAAATCAGTTCAACTGGCTATTTGCGCAAGCGTCTGCCGCAAGATCTGATGGTCTTCAACGGTGGTCATGCTGACGTAACCGGCATGGCAGAAACCTCAGCCTCTTTCGAAGCACCTGCTGAAACGGCAGTCGCAACCGGAATGGACGCCCGCACCAAAGCCAAGATGCAAGGGTACGAGGGTGATCCCTGCGGTGAATGTGGAAACTACACGCTGGTGCGCAACGGCACCTGCATGAAATGCAACACTTGCGGCGCGACAAGCGGGTGTAGCTGAGTTTAGCGCCCCGGCAACCCGGGGTGCAGGGGTCGGATAGCTGCCACAGCGACCGACCCCGACGAATACGGAGCAAGGCGCTGAGACTTACCATCGATGCCTTGGTCCACTCGGCCGACATGCCCGTGTTGGCCGGGAACAGGGTGGGGCGGAATACTTGCTCCCTCCCACTCTCTCACGGGGCGGGTGCGCTCGTCCCATGCGCAGTCCAGGCCGCAGGCAAAAAAACACCGGGCGGTCAACGAAATGAGCCTGGAAGGCGAAACTGACAGGGGGCTTCGGCCCCCTTTCTTTTTCAAGCCTGAGTCGGACAATTGAGCAGGGCTTTGCCGGATCATCCTGATTTTATCGGGCAAGAGTCGCCGATACCCATCCTGAGCATTTCGCCCGGCAATCGTTCGCAGATGCGACTCTACTAAACACGCAAAGATTGGCGCGAATACCGCCAAATCAATCTGAGCGGGTGACGCAACCGATAGATGGCGTTTTTCTGGCGCTTGTCCGGACACAAACACTCAAGAAAACTCACTCAGGAGGCATAACATGAAACCGCAAATTCTGGCCGCGATCTCGGCACTGGCACTTGGTCTGCCTACATTGGCAATCGCCCAAAGCGCAGCCGACGCCAACGGCGATGGCGTACTGACGATCGACGAAGTTCAGGCGGTCGTTCCAGACGTTGATGCCGAAGGCTTTGCACAGATGGACGCAAACGGCGACGGCGCGCTGGATCAGGATGAGATCACCATCGCTCAGGAAGCAGGGCTTCTACCGCCTTCCAACGGTTGATCGGATAAGAATTCTGACGGCCCGAATGTCTCGGGCCGTCTATTATCAGTACTTTACGCGGGTAGATGAATGTTGAACCTGCCGCGGATCTCAGCATCCAATAGAGGATCGAAGCGCGCCGGAGATGGGATCGCCAAGATCTCTTCCTTCCGCTTTATTGCTTTTTCGATCAGGCCCGGCTTACCGAGTTCCACCCATTCTTTCGGAGACGACCGGTCACCGAAGGTGGGATAAACGTAATCCGCCTGCATACGACCCAGCGTGGCGTCCGTTCCAAGATAGTGGCCTGGACCACCCATACAGACCTCAGCCATCTGATCTAGCGCTAAAGTTTCGTCCGATACTTCGATTCCGCGAACGCATCGCTGTGCCTGACCGATCAGATCATCGCTTAGAATCAGACTTTCGTGGCAGAAACCCAGCAATGAGGCGTGCATACCTGCGGCTTCATAGACCATGTTCAGACCCGAAAGCCCGGCCATGACGTTTGAGCACATCTGCTCCCACCCGGCTTGCATGTCTGGCAGTTTCGCATCCGACGCACCTGCGGCAGCACCGCCGGGTAGGTCGTAGAAATGGTGCATCTGGGCGCAGCCAGCAGTCAGCAACGCCTGCTCACCCGAGCCGATTGACATCGCACCTGTACGTAGATCAAGACCAAAGGGCCAAGTGCCAAAAATCGCGGGTGCACCGGGCTTTACAGCGTTTACATAAACTAGACCTGCCAGGCATTCTGCAGTGGCTTGTGTGATGGCCCCGGCGACTGTCGAGGGTGCCGTTGCCCCGGCCATGCCAGCAGAGAGCAGCAAGACCGGCATTCCGGCCTTTATGCACTCTTCCATCACTTCGCAGCTTTCGGTGGCGAATTTCATCGGTGGTACGACGAAGCAGTTCGAGTTCGACATAAAGGGCCGTTCGCGCCATTTGTCCTCTCCGCCAGCGATCATGTGCAGCATTTCGATCGCCGGGGCCACGTGGCTGGGTTCGGTGAACGACGTGCCGATATGTTTAAATGTGCCGGAAGTGGTGGCATAGACTGTGTTCAAGTCCATCTCGAGGTTGTCCGCAATATCACGGCATACCATGGGACGTTGAACAAAGTGAATGTTTTCAAGCTGTTCGCAGATGCGGGATGCATCGTGGAGATCCTGAAGGGTCGAATCGCGATATTCCTGCCCGTGCACATCGACCATGCTGACAGCCGCCCCGGCGGTTCCATAGTGAACCCGGTTGCCTGACAGCTCCAGATCGGATTTTCCATCCCGGCTGCACAGAGTGATCGAGCGATTGGCCTTGGCGATAGTGTCTTCGACCAATGCACGCGGAAAGCGAATGCGGCCATCGTCACCCAAAGTGCAGCCAGCGGCGACAAGATAGTCGATTCCGCTTGGCGGGGCATCTGCCAAACCGATGGTTTCCAATGCGGTCAACGCGGCCTCATGGATGCGCTCGATCTGCGCTTGGGTCAGAACTTTTAAAGTTCCACCTTCCATGCCGGGGCGTACTGGGCGCAGATGTTCAGGAAGCGCTGAGGCACGGGCTGCGCGGCGTGCGGCGCGTCCGCCGCTGCGCGATGAATTTCGGGTTTGTTCGTTCATAGTTTTGGTCCGGTCGAAAAAGTACGTGCAGGGTGAGTGTACTCAGACCGCGGCTGGCCGCCCACGCGCTGCACGCCCGCGATCCGCACCAATTGTACGGCTGATCAGGCGGATCTTCCAAACTTCGTTGTGCATCGACTTCCTCAACTTGATGGCGCAAGTGTTTCAAGGCTTTTCGTTACAATCTGTCCTATTTGCGACCTGCGTCCGATTTTATGTGGCGATCAGACTACATTAAATTGACCGCAAATCAGTGTGGGCAAATGTTTTTTCCCGTTACGATAAGAATCTGTTAATCTACACATAGTTATTTGGATAAGAACCCTAAGTTTAAGTAGAAATTGGGGCTGATTGATTAGCGGATCACAGCCTCTTGAATGCGCCCAAACCGGCATCTGATGTTTGGAGGTCTGCATGAAGTCAATGAAGGCCACACTCTTAGCAGCACTTATAGCAAGTGCGGCACCGGCAGTGGCGGAAGATTGGACCGGAGCTTACGCCGGTTTCAGCTTTGGCTATGCAGATGCTGATGGGTCCGGAGGTGCAGGTGGCAGCGGTGTCAGCTTTGGACCATTGATCGGATATGACTATGACTTCGGTAATTTCGTTCTTGGCGGTGAATTAGAATATAACCGCCTGAATCTCGATTTGGGCCAATCTGAGGGAAGTTTCGATAGCTTGTCGCGTCTGAAACTCCGCGGCGGATACGACTTCGGTTCGGCCCTTGGATATGTCGTGGTGGGGACTGCACGGGCAAGTACCTCTGGCGACAGTGATACGGCGGCCGTCTACGGGATCGGCGTCGCCTATCCTATCGGAGACCGGTTTGTCATCAGCGGCGAGGCCCTGCGGCAGGACTTCGACAACGTGCCAGAGTCTGGCAGACGCCTCGACACAAATACTTTCAATCTACGCACCACGTTCCGTTTCTGAGTCGTGGCCCTTTCGCGATGGATCTTTATTTTTCGGCAAGCTGCGCCGCGAAGTCACAAAGGGTGCGCAGTGAGGTGGCGAATTTGTCATCGGCTATCGTCATAGCCACTCGTATGTGACCGGCAGCGGCGGCACCAAAACTCTCGCCTGGCATCACTGCAATAGCGTGCGTATCCAGCAAGGCATTCGCAAACGCCTCACCGCTGAGGCCGGTCGCAGTAATATCCAGCATCAAATACATTGCCCCTTGCGCCGGAATCAGACTGACGGCCTGCTGGGCAGCAAGCACTTCTAACGCCAAAGACCTTCTGCGGCGAAATGGCTCGGCGATCTTCTCTTCAAGAGCCTGGCCCTTACTCAGTGCAAAACTCGCAGCGTCCTGAATAAAACCGGGGACGCCATAAGTCGTATGCGTCGCCAGATTGATCAGATGTGCAATGACATCTTCTGGTGCCACGATCCAACCGCAGCGCGAGCCGGTCATCGCGTGCGATTTTGACATTGAACCCATGACCAGTGTGCGTTCTGCCATGCCCGGTAGGGCGCGTGGCGACAGGTGTTCGCCCTCCCAAACCTGCGTGTCATAGACCTCGTCCGAGATCAGCCACAAATCACGGCGTTGGCAAAGTTCGGCGATGGAGGACAGGGTTTTGGGCGAATACACAACTCCGGTAGGATTGTTCGGCGAGTTGATCAGTAGGGAAACCGCTCCGTCCGCAGAGGCATCTATATCGACTGCGCGGGGCTGAAAAGCGTCCTCGGCGCGTGTTTCAACGCGTCTGGCAACGGCGCCAGCGCCGCGAATTGTGCCGGGGTAGGTGGCGTAATAAGGGTCCAGATACAGGCCGGTATCGCCCGGGTCGCAAACCGCTGTGTGGGCTGCAAATAACCCCGCCTGACCGCCCGGGGTGATGATGACATTGTCGCGGGTGGTCGTAACACCAGTTCTCAACTGAACCCGGGCGGCCACTGTATCGCGAAGCAGATCGGTGCCGGGAACCATAGCGTAACCGGTGTGCCCAGCGCGGGCCGAGTTCTCCATCGCCTCTAAAATTGACGGGTCAGTCCGGACGTCATGCTCTCCTATAGTCAACTCAGTAACAGCATGACCTTCCGCGATCATGCGGCGCGCGCGGTTAAAAACCTCCCAGCCATCTGATCCTCCATCGGTCAGATGCGTGATGCGATGTGATAGTTTCAAAGCGCCCTCCCGACCGGCTTTGGTCGCGAATGGGGCAGAGCGACGCTATTTTGTCAATCAGCTTCGCGGTGGCAAATTTGCCTGAACTTTCTTGGTCAGAGAAGCTCGGACAATGTCATAGGAAGTGATCAGCCGATGCTGCATCTCATCTACTTCGGTTTCCCATGGCAGGCGAACCCAACTGCGATGGAAATAGGGGGCTTTCGTACCGATCCCCGCATCGATCAGCATTTGCGCGGTTTCTATGTCGGGTGTTTTGACGGAGACGCCATCCCCGACCGAACCGACACAGGCAAACATCTTGCCGCCCACTTTCCATGCGTCATGACCTCCGCCCCATGGGTCAGACAGTTCTGCTCTGGGTAGTTCAGCACAAACGGAATTCACGAATTTGCGGCTCATGGCCATCAGAGTGCCGTCGCTGAAAGCTAAACTCAAGACTTGGCTCAACGCCGAACCCGTGCTATCCGAAGTGCATGAACCCGATGAGCTGCATCATTATTTGCTGCATTACCTGCTGATTTATCAAGCGGGCCGGTTTCTTTCGTTTTCATCCCTGAGACAAGTTGCTAAGCCCGCGCCAACGCGTGACGTACATGCTGTTTCAGGAGCACGACCCGATGACGACAATCAAACTGCACAACACCCGGACGCGGACGAAAGAGGATTTCGCGCCGATCGATCCAAATAACGTGCGGATGTATGTCTGTGGTCCGACGGTCTATGACCGCGCCCATCTTGGGAATGCGCGCCCGGTGGTGGTGTTTGATGTGCTCTACCGCTTGCTGCGGCATGTTTATGGCGCAGATTACGTGAACTATGTGCGCAACTTCACGGACGTCGATGACAAGATCAACGCAACTGCTTTGTCACGCAAACAGGCCGGGGCCAAAGGGTCTTTGGAGCAACTGGTCCAGGAACGCTCGGACGAGACTATCGGTTGGTATCTGCATGATATGGGTGCGCTCGGCGCGATGGAGCCCAATGAGATGCCACGTGCCACGCAATACATCGCACAAATGATAGCGATGATCGAAGACCTGATTGCCAAGGGGCACGCTTATGCCGCCGAAGGTCATGTGCTGTTTGCGGTGGATACATGGAAGGACGACTATGGCGCCCTTTCGGGCCGGTCTGTCGATGACATGATCGCCGGTGCGCGGGTTGAGGTCGCGCCGTACAAGAAGAACCCGATGGATTTCGTGCTGTGGAAGCCCTCGACCGACGAACTGCCGGGCTGGGAAAGCCCGTGGGGTCGGGGGCGTCCGGGCTGGCACATCGAATGCTCGGCGATGGCTTATGAACTGTTGGGCGAGAGCTTTGACATTCATGGAGGCGGTAACGACCTGATGTTTCCGCACCATGAAAATGAGATTGCTCAGAGCCGTTGCGCGCATCCACACGGTGAGTTTGCGCGGGTCTGGCTCCATAACGAAATGCTGCAGGTCGAGGGTAAGAAGATGTCCAAGTCATTGGGCAATTTCTTTACTGTTCATGATCTGTTGGAGAAGGGTGTGCCCGGCGAAGTGATCCGGTTTGTGTTTCTGCAGACACATTACCGCAAGCCGATGGATTGGACTGAAAAGAAGGCGCGCGAGGCGGAGGCGACGTTGCGCAAGTGGCGGGCGCTGACAGCGGGCATCGAGCCCGCCGCCAGCGCGGCACCTGCAGTTATTGATGCGCTTGCGGATGACCTGAACACGGCGGGTGCCATCGCAGAACTCCACCGGCTTGCGGCGGATGGTGATGCGCCAGGATTACTTGCGAGTGCGCGGCCGCTGGGGCTTTTGTCAGATGAGTTGGCCGGTTGGGCGGAAACGGGTTCTCTAGACTTGTCTTCGCATGCGGAAAAACTGGCAAATGCACGAGCTGTTGCAATGCAGAGCAAGGATTTCTCTGAGGTTGATCGCCTAAAGGCCGCATATTTGGCTGCTGGGTTGGAAGTTCGCATGAGCAAGGAGGGCGTGGAGCTGGTGCCCGGTGCCGGTTTCGACGCTGCCAAGCTGGAGGAGGTCGGATGACCAAAGAGCGCCTATACCTTTATGACACCACGTTACGCGACGGACAGCAGACTCAGGGTGTGCAATTTTCAACAGCTGAGAAAGTGCAGATTGCAAAGGCTCTGGATACTTTGGGTGTGGACTATATCGAAGGTGGTTGGCCTGGCGCTAACCCAACTGATAGCGCTTTCTTCGAGGCCGCCCCGAAGATTTCGGCGTGTCTGACTGCGTTTGGAATGACCAAACGCTCGGGGCGATCGGCTGAAAATGACGATGTCCTTGCCGCCGTAATGAATGCTGGGACATCAGCTGTTTGTCTGGTTGGTAAATCACATGACTATCACGTCAGTCATGCGCTTGGTATTTCGCTGGAAGAAAACACAGAAAACGTTCGCGCTTCGGTCGCGCATATCGTGGCGCAGGGGCGGGAGGCGCTTTATGACGCTGAACATTTCTTTGATGGGTACAAGGACAACCCCGAATACGCTGTAGAGGTTTGTCGCGCTGCATTGGATGCAGGTGCGCGCTGGGTGGTTCTGTGCGATACCAATGGCGGTGCATTACCAGCAGAGGTTGGGCGTATCGTGTCCGAGGTGATTGCAGCCGGATTGCCCGGTGATCGGCTGGGCATTCATACGCATAATGATACCGAGAATGCAGTGGCATGTTCACTGGCGGCGGTTGATGCCGGCGCGCGGCAAATCCAGGGTACTCTGAACGGGTTAGGGGAGCGCTGCGGCAATGCAAACCTTACCGCCTTGATCCCGACGCTGATGTTGAAAGAGCCCTATGCTTCGCGCTTTGAGACCGGTGTAAAACCCGAAGCGCTGGCCGGTCTGACGCGGATCAGCCGGATGCTGGACGATATACTGAACCGCGTTCCAAGCAAGCAGAGCGCCTATGTCGGTGCATCCGCTTTTGCGCATAAGGCCGGGCTGCACGCCAGCGCGATTCTCAAAGACCCATCGACCTATGAACATATCGATCCTGCGGACGTTGGGAATGCACGTATTATCCCGATGTCGAACCAGGCTGGGCAGTCGAACTTGCGGAAGCGTCTGACCGATGCCGGATTAAGCGTCGAAGCTGGTGACCCGGCGTTGGGGCGTATCCTTGAACGGATCAAGCTGCGCGAGGCTGAAGGTTATTCCTATGATACCGCACAGGCGAGTTTCGAGTTGCTGGCGCGTGATGAGTTGGGGCAACTACCCGATTTCTTCGAGGTTAAGCGATACAAAGTGACAGTCGAGCGCCGGAAGAACAAATATAACAAGATGGTCAGCTTGTCCGAGGCGGTAGTTGTCGTGAAAGTCGACGGTGAGAAAAAACTGTCGGTGAGTGAATCGCTTGATGAAAGCGGCAGCGATCGTGGTCCGGTGAATGCTCTGGCCAAGGCGCTTGCCAAGGATTTAGGGCAGTACTCGCAGATACTTGCGGATATGCGCTTGGTCGATTTCAAGGTCCGCATAACTCAGGGCGGGACCGAGGCGGTGACCCGAGTGATCATCGACAGCGAGGATGGGCAGGGGCGCCGTTGGTCCACGGTAGGAGTAAGTGCGAACATAATTGACGCCTCGTTCGAAGCTCTGCTGGACGCGATCCAGTGGAAGCTTGTGAGTGACTGTGCTCCGCGCTCAGCTGCCGCAGAATAAAGTGGAGTTCGATGACGACATAAAAGCCTGCGCAGCGCTGGTGCATCGGGCCGACCCCGACCGTTTCATGGCTGCTATGGCCGCACCTGTGGCAGCGCGTGCTGTTCTGTTCCCGCTTTATGCATTGAACGTTGAAGTGGCCCGCGCACCGTGGGTGACACAGGAATCGATGATTGCCGAAATGCGTCTGCAGTGGTGGCGCGACGCGCTGCAAGAGATTGCAGAAGGCCCAAACGTCCGACGGCACGAGGTCGTCTCACCGTTATCACGCACTCTCTCACCGCATCTGGCGGCGCAGTTGGACGAGTATGTGGCTGTAAGACGTTGGGATATCTATCGTGATCCTTTTGAGGATGAGGAACATTTTGACGCCTACATCAATCACAGCGCTGGAACTCTGATTGTGGTGTCCGCACAGGCTTTGGGCGCGGCTGAGGAGCCGGTACTGCGCGATTTTGGCTATGCAACGGGGATCGCCAACTGGTTCCGCGCTATTCCTGACCTTGAATCGCGGGGCCGTATTCCCTTGCTGGATGGCACTCAGGATGGGGTTCGGACATTGGCGCAAAAAGCCCTTGAGCGTCTGGAGCGCGCACGTGCTGCCCATCATGAGGTCTCTGCTCAGGCGCGACCCGCACTCTACGCGGGTTGGCAGGCTGAGTGGGTGCTGCGTAAGGCCTCAGAGCAACCGGAGCGCGTGGCTGCCGGAGCTTTGGCGCAAGGCGAGATACGGCGCCGGTTTTCTTTGATGCGGACCGCTGCAACCGGTCGTTGGTGAGATCAAATTGTCTGTGGGTCCGACGGCCTAAGAACCAGCCACAACAGTGCGCCACCCGCCAATGTCAGCAGCGGGATCATGGCGAGGTTCACGGCGGTCCATCCCTCGACCGCCGAACCGCCTGAGCAATTCATCAAACCCCCGGAAGCCAGCGATGCAAGAGTAACGCCACCAAAAACAAGAAGGTCGTTCAGGCCCTGCATCCGCCCGCGCTCATGAACCTCATGCGATGCGGCCAACATGCTGGTTGCGCCGATAAAGCCAAAGTTCCAGCCAACGCCCAAGAGGATAAGCGAGAAAAAGAAGTTGCCCAGATCGACACCCTGCAGGGCGACAACTCCGGCACCGCCAAGAATTGCCAGCCCTAGTGCCACGATCTTCTCGATGCCGAAGCGGGCAATCAGATGACCGGTGAAAAAGCTGGGAATATACATCGCCAGAACATGACTGGTTACGATATCGGCCGCATTGCCTTCGGTAAAACCACATCCGACAACCGCCAGCGGAGTCGAGGTCATGACGAGGTTCATCAACGCGTAAGAGACCATCGCACAGATAATTGCGACCGCGATGCGTGGGGTTTTCAGCAACTCCCAGCGTGAGCGTCCCTTGGGGGCATCCTCGGTCGGCTTGGGTGGGGTAGGGATGTCGAGAAAGAAGAACAGGGCTGAGCCGAGCACGTTGATCGCGATCACGGCTAGATAGGTACCCAGAAACGGGATCACGTAGGCCTGCGATGTCAGCTTGACGATCTGTGGGCCGATGATCGCTGCAGCCAAGCCGCCAGCCATAACGTAAGAAATTGCCTTGGGCCGAAACGCGTCTGATGCAGTGTCTGCTGCTGCAAAGCGATAGAAGCCATGTGCGCTCATGTAGATGCCGGTCAGGAAACTCCCAACCAGAAAGATCGGGAACGAGCCGAGATAGAGACCGCAAGCACCGATGACAGCGCCTGCTGCGCCTGAGGTTGAGCCCACTAGAAAGCCCGCGCGGCGTCCCCATCGCTGCATAATGGCAGAGATCGGCGTGGCCGCTAGCATCGACCCCAGAACGATCAGCGATATGGGCAGTGTCGCAAGACAGGCGTTGCTGGCCAGCGATTGCCCGGCTAAGCCGCCGACAATAAACATGATCGGCATCTGTGCGCCCAAGATCGCCTGCGCCGCCACGAGAACGGCAACGTTGCGTTTGGCCTGACTGTCGTCGGGGATGGCAGCGATCATGGTCATGGGCGAATGGTTATCTACGATTGAGACTAGGCACAAGCGGGTTGCATATGCGGCACATCCGCCTAACGTGCGACAGGCATCACAAAACGGAGAGGCCATGTCAGTCGGACGCATCATCGAGACACCGGAATGCGTTATCGAAGGGGCTGAATGGCTGGCCGATAGCTGTCCGCGCATGGCCCATGCCATGGAGCAGACAGGCCCTTTGCCATTGCGCCGCCGTCCGGACGGTTTCGCCCAGCTGCTCAGCGCGATTGTCAGTCAGCAAGTCAGTGTGGCCTCGGCCAATGCGATCTGGAAGCGGATGCAACAGGCGAAGCTGACCGGACCGCGCAAGATCATCTGGGCAACCGATGACGATCTGCGTGCGGTTGGCCTCAGTCGTCAGAAAATACGTTATGCGCGCGCGCTGGCCGAGGCACGGATTGACTACAAAGCGCTGCGGGATGTCCCTGATGATGAGGTGGTGGCGGTCCTGACCCAAGTGCCCGGTATCGGGGTCTGGACGGCCGAAATCTACGCAATGTTCTCATTGGGCCGCGCTGATGTAATCGCACCCGGCGATCTGGCTCTGCAAGAGGCCGCGCGCGCATTGTACGACTTGCCAAAAAGACCTACCGACAAAGAGTTACGCCAGATGGCCGAAGCATGGTCGCCCTGGCGGTCGGTTGCGGCCCGGGTGCTCTGGGCCTATTACCGGATCGCAAAAGACAGAGAAGGGATCAGATGACTCGAGTTTTGAACGCGCTCCGGAAAGAGCCGGTTTCAGGGGATACACGCTCGGTTGTGGTGTTCGTGCACGGTTATGGCGCCAACGGGGCTGATTTGCTGGGTTTGGCAGATCCCTTGGGTGAGCATCTACCGGATACCTTGTTCGTGTCACCCGACGCGCCGGAACAAATCCCAGGCATGCCCAACGGCTATCAGTGGTTCCCGATCCCGTGGATCGACGGCTCATCCGAAGAAGAGGCGCGCCGAGGCATGGAAATGGCTGTCGAAGATTTCAATGCCTTTCTTGATGCCCTGATGGTGGACGAAGACGTTCTACCCGAACAGGTCGTGCTGTTCGGTTTTTCTCAGGGCACAATGATGAGCCTTCATGTCGCCCCGCGCCGAGAAGACCCGATGGCTGGGATCGTCGCTTTCTCGGGTCGGTTGCTGGAGCCGGAGTTGCTGCCAGATGAGGTTGTTAGCCGGATGCCGGTTCTGCTGGTTCATGGTGATGCCGACGATGTGGTGCCACCCCAGTCTCTGCCAGAGGCCGCCGAGGCGTTGCAGAGCGCCGGGTTCAAAGAAGTTTACGCTCATGTCATGAAAGGCACCGGCCATGGCATTGCGCCCGATGGGCTGAGTGTGGCGTTGGCTTTCATGCGGGACAAGCTGAGCCTCTGAGTTCCAAATACCTTTCAAAGGAATGCGATATGCTGATCGTGACTGGAGTGGTGGAAGTTTCTGAAGCAGGGGTCGAGAAAGCCTCTGCCGCTGCGCAAGAGATGGTTACCGAAACTCTGAAGGAACCCGGCTGTTTGATTTATGAGTTCAGTCAAGTTCTAGGCCACGCCACCCGGTTTCGGGTCTATGAGGAATGGCAGGATCAGGGCGCGCTTGACGCTCATTTCGCAACGTCCCATATGGCAAGCTTTCAAGCCATATTGGGTGAGGTCGGCGTGACCTCCAGCGAAATCTACCGCGTGATCGGGGGCGAGAAGCAGCCTCTGCGCTAATCGATCAGTCCCACAGCCTGCCTTCCGAGAATTCAACGGAATTGCCCGCCGGGTCCCGAACATAAAGCGATCGAGCCCCGTTGGGCCAATCGAACTCAGCATCGACGGGAATGTTCCAATCCAATAGGTGTTTGCGCATCACGGTGATTTCATCACGGGTCAGGACAACACAGATGTGACCGGGTCCGCGAGCGCCATGTGGCGGGACGGGCAGGTCTGGGTTGCCCGGCGGTTTTTCGGTCTCATCAGCGTTGAACAACAACAGGACCGACTCACCAATCCGGTAGAACACATGGCGGTCGGTGACGCGCTGGATTTTCTCAAGGCCCAGAATCTGGCCATAGAAGTCTTCGGCCGCATCCAGATCGTCGACATAAAGCGCGGCTTCAAGAATCGCTGACGGGGTGGGAATGTCTGGTGTGACTTTCATGCCCTAAGTCTATCACATCACGCCATTTTTGTCACCGGCGCGGGCGGCGGTCACGTTTGCGCTGCGGCGCAGTGTCGACCACTGGCATGGACAGGCTTTCCCATTTGCCAGTGTCGAGACCATCCAATGACCAATTTCCAATCCGAGCACGGATCAGGCGCAAGGTAGGATGACCAACTGCTGCCGTCATTCTGCGCACCTGCCGATTGCGACCTTCACGAATGGTCAGTTCAATCCAGCTGTCAGGTATAGTTTGGCGCACACGAATCGGCGGGATTCGTGGCCATAGCCCCTCAGGTTCGTCGATCAACCGGGCTTTGGCGGGTCGGGTCGTGCCGTCTTTCAGTTCTACGCCTTCACGCAATGCCTTCAATGCCGCAGCATCGGGGATACCTTCAATCTGGACCCAATAGGTTTTGGTCATCTTGTGTTTAGGGTCAGAAATCTGCGCCTGAAGCCGTCCGTTGTCGGTCAGCAGCATCAAGCCCTCACTATCTCGATCCAGCCTGCCTGCGGGGTACACGCCGGGCAAGTCAATGAAGTCAGACAGTGTGCTGCGGGGCGAATCCGCATTTGCGCGGTCTGTGAACTGCGGCAATACATCAAACGGTTTGTTGAAACGGATGAACCAGGACATGGAACTCGCCATAGCCCGCAGGCCAATTCAGTGCAACCTGTGGATAACTGTCACCTATCTGTTACGGAACGGGCTTAATCAATACTCGAGATGTTGTGTAAACTCGGGACTTGTCAGAGTTTTAACACGATATATAGTTAAATAGAGGCCGGGGCGGGTGTTCCCCGCTCTGATGTCACAAACGGGCAGTACAGAGCGAGGAGCGATTCTGTTATGGACGGAGACTTCAGGACCGAATTTGTCAGGGAAACCGGTGCGCTCAAGCATCATCCGGCATTGGTTTTGAACGCCGATTATCGCCCATTGTCCTATTACCCGCTGTCACTTTGGCCGTGGCAGGAGGCTATCAAGGCCGCTTGGCTGGACAGAGTGGACATCGTTGCCGAATATGACGAAGTAGTCCGAAGTCCGAGTACCGAGATTCGAATACCGTCGGTCGTTGTTCTTAAAGACTATGTGAAACCCAGAAAGCGCGTGGCCTTCACGCGCTTTAATTTATTTTTGCGGGATGAATTCAAATGTCAGTATTGCGGCAGCCGCGATAACCTGACCTTTGATCATGTGGTGCCGCGTGCAGCGGGCGGGGTTACAAGCTGGCAAAACGTGGTGGCGGCCTGCAGTCCTTGCAACCTCCGCAAGGGCTCAAAATCTCTGCGGCAGGCAAGAATGTCGCTAAACAAACCACCGCGTCAGCCGGATGCTGAAGCATTGCGGAATATCGGCCGTAAATTCCCACCGAACCATCTGCATGATAGCTGGATCGACTTCCTTTATTGGGATGCTGAACTGGATCAGCAATAAGTCCTATTTCGTGCGCCATGCTGCAATCCAGATAAGCATCAGACCAGCCGAAAGCAATGCGTTCCAACCTGCCATAGAAATTCCGAACATCTCCCACGGTATCTCATCGCAGCGGGCTAATGGCGCAGACATGATCTGATTCATCAATTCCTCGGCGCTGAGTCCGCCGATATCGCCGGATGTGCAGGTCGATGGACCTTCCCACCAGCCTTGTTCGACACCGGCATGATAGAAACCAACCCCGGCCGTCGTGGCAGCGGCCAGAGCGCCCAGAAGTGGCAAAGGGCGAATGCCCGGAAACGCGAATGCGAGCACGCCCAGAACGATCGCGGCACCGTGTGGATAACGTTGCCAGATGCACATTTTGCACGGTGCCAACCCGCCAATGAACTGAAATCCCAAGGCACTCAGCAACAGAGCGGTCGAGCCCGCGGTCGCAATTAGGATAAGGGTTTTCTTTGTCATAGGTATCTCACCAGAAAGAAGCCGCCGATCAGCAGGACGACGAACAGGGTGAAAACCAGCCCCAGCCGTTTTTCGATAAAGCCCCGGATCGGTTCTCCAAAGCCCCAGAGCAAACCGGCCACGACAAAGAATCGCAATGCGCGGGCCAGGATCGAAGTGGCGATGAATGTGCCCAAAGGCATACCGGTCCATCCCGACATGATGGTGATCACCTTATATGGGAAAGGCGTTACTCCGGCCGCAAGAACTGCCCAGAACCCAAAATCGTTGAAGCGGGTGTTGAACTCTTCCATCGCGTGGGCTTTGCCCATGGCTTCAAGAACGGGATGGCCAAGGCTTTCGTAAAAAAATGCGCCGATGGCATAGCCCAGCATTCCACCCAATACCGATGCAACCAAAGCGACGGTTGCAATCAGCCAAGCCCGCGATGGACGTGCGATGATCATGGGAATCATCAGGACGTCGGGTGGAATCGGAAAAAACGAACTTTCGACAAAAGCCACGATGGCCAGCGCCCAAAGCGAATGAGGGTGTTCGGCCAGACGAAGAGTCCAGTCATAGAGTGATCGCAACATAAAGAACAATTGTCCCGTTAACAGTTGCTGCAAGCCAAACCATGCACCTGTCTGACCGTCAACCTCCGGCGCTGAAACAATCGACATGGTGGTTGTTTTTTGCCTCTGGACCTTCCCTCGGTTGGGCGCTAATCCAGTGGTCGTGGCCCAAGTGGCGGAATGGTAGACGCAGGGGATTCAAAATCCCCCGGTAGTGATACCGTGCCGGTTCGAGTCCGGCCTTGGGTACCAAAGTAAAAACAGTGGGTTAGGGGAACCGGCTCACTGTTTTTTCTTTTCGGCCGTTTTGTTTACTCACACTGCTAACTCGTTCTTTCATGTTCTGGCCTTGTTCTGTTCCCGTCTCAGAATCGTAATTCTTGCCTTGGTCAAATCGGACAAGTGCACGAAAGTTCGACATAAGGTTTTTGCTGGGCAGAACGCAGGAAGGGCAGCAATGCACTTTGAATGGGTCTATTGCTGAACAGGTTTTCGATGTCCGAAAAGCGGGACAAAGCTGACCTTGTCCACGCATTTGTAAATGACCGCTTTTACAATGCAGCTTACAGTTTCGCCTTCTGGAGCGCTGCGTTTAACACAATCGGCAGTTCTTAAAGTCCAAGTTCTTCTCTCAAGCGCGATAGGCCCTGCATCGCGTTATACTGCCAGCCCGGTTGAAAGTTTTGGCTGAAGGCGGCCCCGCCTGACAAATCAAGAAAGGGACGCTTCTGCAGGATAGCAAAGTGTTCACCAGATCCATCTAGTGCGTGGCTGTCGTGAAGGTTTAGCCAAGTCAAATTTTCGATCTGTGTAACAGGCAGAAGTGTTTCAATTTGTGTCTTGCCGATATCAAGGCGTTCAAGCGATGGTATTGCCGAGAGGGGAGATACATCGGAAACCCAAGTATCATGAAGATAAATCAGTTTCAGGTTAGGCAAACCCTGAAGCGGTTTGAGATCGGAAACCCGTGTCATGTTCACGTCAAGCTGCTCAAGTGTCACGTTACCTTCCAGCCCAGTCAGGTCACTTAACTTGGTTTCCCGTGCATTCAGATATTTGAGATTTGCAACATCACCAATGTTGGCTGGCAGCCTCCGAAGTTCAGTGAGATCGCTGAAAGTAAGACTATTGGTTCCGGCAGAAACGACATCTGCAACGCGCTGTTCGGCTATTGCAAGCTGTTGATTTGCGGTTCTTAACAGTTTGTATTGCCAGGCGGCCAACGCAACTAAGGCAATAATAAGTATTGAGACAGTTTTTTTCATATGATGGTCGTTATCGTAGGAATGCGGCCAATTTTTGATTGCTGCGTGCAGTGCGAAAAGCAGGCATTTGTGCAAGCCGCAGCTGCACGTCCTATGGGCTCACTCCAGGCGTCAGTCGCGGTCTTCCTCTGTTTGTGGTTGAACCTCATGCAGCAACCCAAAGTGGGGAGCCGTGACCTGCTTGTTCACGGCCGCATGCAAAATCCCTAGGCGTTCACTGTGATCTTCAACGTAATCCAAAGCGTCTGGAGAATCCTGGTGACTGTGAAACACATTTCGATGACGATTCTAGCATCTGGAAAGCGGGTGTCGTGTCCTGAGTGGTAAGCGCATTACCCCCAGCATTGTTTGGTGTTTCTGCTTCCGGGCTGTTGATGGGTTGGAGTGAGGTTCAACAGAACCTACATGTCTAGAAACAAGAGGCAGTGACATAAAGGTGAATAGAAGGAAACCGAAATGAAGAAGATCACAATAACATGCCTGCTTGGTGGCACATTGCTCTTGGCAGCATGCGGTGCACCCACAACAGCAACTCAAGCACAAGTGCAGCACGATGCTCGTTGTGCCGCTGGTGTTTTGGGTGGTGCTGCACTTGGAGGGGTAGTTGGCAACCGCTTCGGAGGTGGATCAGGTAAAGCCTTGGCGACGGCAACTGGTGCCGGACTTGGAATGTACGCGGGCCAAGCGGCCTGTAACTGACCAAGAAACAAAAGGCGCTGGTTGGCCGAAAGGCAATCCAGTTGCCTCGCATCTGAGTGGTGGTGCGCTGAATAGCAGCGGCGGAGCGATGAATGGGATTTGCTCCGGGCTCAATATCACTGTTCGCAAAGAACGATTGTTTGAGCCCCACCTGTCAGTGAACGTTCTTCAGCATTCGTTTATGCGACTGCTTGCGACATGCGAAAACGGATTTTCCGCGACACTTAGTGAATAGAAGGGGAACATAACAAGGCCGACATTCAAAGACTTGGTTCAATTGATTGCTCTGCAGCTCAGAACAGAGCGGAGATCACCTTTGTTTAGCTGGGGAGGGCAGGGCATATACCCAACCCAGGCCTGGGTTATTGTCATACACGCCCAGAGACAACGTTATCTGCACCTTTTTTCAACCAATTGACCACTTGGCGCACTTCCGGCCGTAACGACCCACCTTCGCTTACTTCAAGAAAGTATCCATGGGTCGGTGCGATGTTTTCGTTAAAAACCCGCACAACCCTGCGCTCTGCGAGATCCTGATCGATGAGTGGCAGCCAACCGACTACTACTCCCTGACCCTCGGCGGCTCCGCGCAAAAGAACATTAGCATCCTCAAACACCGGGCCTTGCAGCGAATTGTCGGATGTCACTCCCATTGCCGCAAACCAATCCAACCAGCCCCAATGACTTTTCTGATGCAATAATGGCATGCGTAGCAGGTCCACGGGATTCTCTATGGGCCCGTGCTTCGCGAGAAAACTCTCGGACGCGATCGCGACCGGGTTAAGCACGAGTAATTTGATGGCATTCTCATCAGCTCCCGCCAACCGATCCCAGCGGATTGCAATGTCGACGTTTTCCCGAACGTGTGTTCCTGGCTGAAAGGAAGGTACCACCTCAAGCTCGATATCATGATGAGCTTGCCAAAAATCGCTGATCCGGGGCATGAGCCATCGGGCTGTGAAAATCGGACCCGCAGAGACGCGGACTGCTTTGCGGGCGCTGTTTTGCAGAGCGAGAACGGCAGCGTCCAGAATTCCAAACGCTTGACGAGTGGATTTGGCGAGCCGCCTGCCAGCCTCGGTCAGTGCAACGTCGCGCCCTTCGCGTTCGAACAGCTTGAGGCCCAGTTGATTTTCCAAGCCACGAATATGATGGCTGATGGCGGTCGGCGTCACTGACAACTCCTGGGCAGCGGCGCGGAAGCTACCCTGCTGGGCAGCAGTGTCAAAGGCACGCAAGGCAGGGAGGGATGGTCTCATCGAAATCCTATGACAAGTTTTTCTCATCAATTGATGAGAAAGTTGCTTTTGTAAATATGTGTGTTTCTCAGGCAGACTGAAAGCGAATGAACCTGAGCTCATGAATCGATGCCCAAGACAGCCCGCCGACGCGGTCGCAAAGACCGCCTGATGCAAGTAACAGATGTTGATGCCAACCCTCCTGTTTGGCCGGGGGTCGTCGGAGGACGTCTGAAACCGCTTTCGCCGGATGAAGAGGCAAGGGTTGAACAAGCGGCTCTGAAGATTCTGGAAGATCTGGGGCTCAGTCAGGCAATTCCATCTATGATCGAGAAAGTGACCGCCGCTGGCGGATCGATGACGGATGACGGTCGATTGCTGTTTCCTCGCGCGCTGGTGAAATGGGCAATCGACGGCGCACAGCGCGGATTTACGCTGTACGGGCAGCGGTCAGAGAATGACCTGAAACTTGAATCCGCACGGGTGCATATGTCAACCGGTGGTGCGGCGCCGGGCGTGTTTGATTTGGACACGCATACTTATCGTGAATCCACGCTACAGGACCTTTACGATGCTGCCCGCATTGTCGATCAAATGGATAACATTCACCATTTCAGCCGATCAGTTGTCGCGCGTGACGTCGAAGACAACGCTCAGTTGGATGTCAACACGGCCTATGCCTGTCTGACAGGCACATCCAAGCACGTATCAGTTTCGATCACCGAGCCTCAGAACGTCGCTGAAGTTGCTGAACTTTGCTACAGCATTGCAGGCAGCGAAGCGGCGTTTCGATCCCGGCCATTCCTGACTGTCATGGTGTGCCACGTCGTGCCGCCGATGCGGTTTGCCGAAGAAGCCTGCGAAGTGCTGGAATTGGCTATTGAGGCGGGCTTCCCCGTTCAACTGATCAGTGCTGGTCAGGCCGGGGCGACCAGCCCGGCCACTATTGCAGGTTCTTTGGTGCAAGCAGTGGCAGAGACTTTGGCAGGTCTTGTTTTTGCCCGTTTGGTCGATCCCGAGGCCAGGGCAATCTTCGCTCCCAAGCCCCTGGTTGCAGATCTGCGTACCGGATCGATGAGCGGAGGAGGGGGCGAGCAGGCCATTTTGATGGCCGGTGCCGCCCAAATGGGCCGGCTTTGGGATTTGCCAACCAGTTCGATCGCCGGGATTACAGACGCCAAGCGACTCGATGCGCAATACGGGGCTGAAAAATCACTGGCAGTGACTTTGGCGGCGCACGCTGGATCAAATCTGATCACACAGGCGGCGGGTATGATGTCCAGCCTCTTGGGTGTAAGCCACGCGGCCTATGTCAATGACAATGATCTTTTGGGAAATATCCTAAGAACGATCCGTGGGGTTGAAGCCACGTCAGAAAACATCGCGGCAGATGTCATTGCAGAAGTATGCCGCGGCGAGGGTCACTACCTAGGTGAGCAACATACGTTTGGTCGCATGAAATCCGACTATTTCTATCCCGAGATCGGTGATCGCCGTGCGCCCCGAGACTGGCAGGATGACGGCGGGCAGCGTGTTGGCGACGTCGCGCGTGGAAAGGCGCGCGAAATCCTAAGCACCTATTTCCCGAACCACTTGCCGGATCAGGTGGATCGAATGTTGCGTGAGAATTTTGATATTCGCCTGACACGGGCGCAAATAGGACGTCCGGAATGACAAACAAGGACCTGAGTATTCGCGCCCGCGCGGCTTTGCCAGGCGGTGTCAGTCATGAGTTGCGATATCGTGATCCGCATCCCGTCTTCATTGACCGCTCATCAGGAGCTTTGAAATGGGATGTTGAAGGCCGACGCTATGTCGATTTCAAGATGGGCAGCGCAAGCCAAATGCTGGGGCACTGTCATCCGACAATTGTGGCTGCGATTCAGCAACAGGCCGCACGCTCGATATTTAGCGCGGATTGTCACGAAGCGGAAATTGAATGGGCAGAATGGATTAACCGGCTGTACCCGTCTGCTGAAAGTACCCGGTTTTCCGCGTCTGGCACCGAAGCTACGATGCTGGCCCTGCGATTGGCACGTGCCTATTCCGGCAAAGACCACGTGCTGCGTGTGGATGGGCATTTCCACGGATGGCATGATCACGCATTAAAGGGTGCCTATCCTGGCAGCGATCAAGCGCGATCACTTGGCATACCCGATGCCATCAACAACCTGATCCACATCTGCGCCGCTGATCCACAGGCGATGGAAAGTGCCTTGCAGGACGAGCGTATTGGCACGGTTATCATTGAAGCCTCGGGCGCGAATTACGGCTGTGTGCCCATGGCCAAAAATACACTTCAGGCATTGCACGATGTCGCGCGCGCCGCGGGTGCGGTGCTGATTTTTGATGAAATCATCACCGGGTTCCGCTGGTCTCCTGGTGGGCGGCAAGCCCGAGATGGAATTGTCCCTGATCTGACAACCTTGGCAAAAATCGTCACCGGGGGTCTGCCGGGGGGTGCCATCTGTGGCCGGTTGGAAATCATGGAGCTTCTGAACAACACCACTGTGCGCAATGGAATTGGCCCCGCGGTTAGCCATAAAGGCACGTTCAACGGCTCACCTCTGGTTGCCGCAGCAGCCTGTGCCGCGATGCCGCTTCTTGCAAGCGGCGACGCGCAGGCGCAGGCCGATGCGATGGCCACCAGGATGCGTGACGGCATGAATGCGGTCATGGCAGAGCTTGGCATAGCCGGTATTGCTTATGGCGAAAGCTCAGTTTTTCACGTCTATTTCGGTCGTGTAGATCTGGATGGGCTCAGCCCGGCCGAAATTCGGGGTCTGCCCGGTTCAATTGTCAAAGCTTATCGCGACGGGATGCTGTCACGAAGGGTGGACATGATGGCTTACACGTCTGGTCTGACCTCTGCCGCACATACACCTGAGTTGATCGATGAAGCACTTGTTGCGTTCCGTTCAACCCTGAAGGACATGATCCGCAATGGAGTACTGCAATGAACCTTCCCTCTGCCGCGCGTACGGTGATTATTGGTGGCGGGGTTATCGGTTGCTCCATCGCCTATCACCTCGCTCGTGAAGGGCGCAAAGATATTGTGGTATTGGAGCGGTCCAAACTGACGTCGGGCACCACCTGGCACGCTGCTGGGTTAGTGCGCCGTCTGCGCCCTTCGGCCACGCTGACCAAGCTGATCAACTATTCCATCGACCTCTATGGCGCGTTGGAAGTTGAAACCGGGCAGGCGACGGGCTGGATCCAGACCGGATCACTGACGCTGGCCACCAATCAAGACCGTCTGACCAATATCAAGCGGCAGGTCTCGCTGGGGCGCGCATTTGGATTGGAGGCCGAAGTGGTCGATGCCGCCTATGCGAAAGAGTTGTGGCCGCTAATCGAAGTCGATGACGTGATCGGTGCGGTCTGGTCACCGGCGGATGGGCGGGTGAACCCCTCGGATGTGGCATTGGCGTTGTCCAAAGGCGCTCGGGCGCGCGGGGTGCAAATATTCGAGGATACCGCTGTCACCGGCTTGCAAAAGAAAGCTGGGCATATTTCGGCTGTCGAAATCGGGGACCACGTGATCGAGGCCGAAGAGGTCGTGATCGCCTGCGGCCTATGGTCCCGTGAGGTGGCGGCGATGGCCGGCGCCCACATGCCGCTTTACGCCTGCGAGCATTTTTACATCCTGACCAAACCGCTGACCGAGGTGCAGGCACTTGGCAAAGGTGCGCATTTACCGACATTAAACGATCAGGATGCCTATCTTTATGCCCGAGACGATGTTGAGGGGCTTTTGGTTGGCTCGTTCGAGCCTCATGCCAGAGGTATCTCAACTAAAGATTTGCCTGCCAATTTCTCGTTCGATCTTTTGGATGCGGACTGGGACCACTTCATGCCCATGATGGAAAATGCGCTGCGCCGCATTCCCGCGCTGGAAGCCGCAGAAGTGCGGATGCTGTTGAATGGACCGGAGAGTTTCACTCTCGACAGCCAATTCATGCTGGGGGAAAGCCCCGAGGTTCCGGGCCTTTACCTGATGGGCGGTATGAACTCTACCGGCATTGCGCTGGCGGGCGGTGCCGGTAAGGCGATGGCCGAATGGATCGTTGCCGGTGAGCCCACGATGGAGCTGAACGAGGCAGACCTTCGCCGTTTCAGCCCCGAGATGAACGTACTTGGCGCATTGGAGGCCCGCATTCCCGAAGTGCTGGGCCGCCATTACGACAATCCCTATCCGGGACGGTCCATGGATACCGCACGCAATCATCGCCGCTCGCCCATCCATGCCGGGTTGGTTGCAGCCGGGGCGCAGTTCGAGTCGCGCGGTGGCTGGGAACGGGCGCTGCATTATGGCGGTGAAGCGGCACATCTGCCACTTACCTTCGGCGCTCCGAAATGGCGCGATCAAGTGGCCACCGAAGTAAAGGCCTGTATTGATGGTGCGGCTATTCTGGATCAATCGGCCTTTGGCAAGATAATGGTGCAGGGAGCCGATGCCTGTGCCTTTCTCAATCATCTCTGCGCTGCGCAGATGGACATGAACGAAGGGCGTATTGTCTATTCTCAAATTTTGAACGCGAGCGGTGGTATCGAAAGCGATCTGACCGTACAGCGCCATGGCCCCGAAACTTATCTGATGATCGTTGGCGCAGGCGAAGTGGTGCGTGTTAAGAAGCGGATGCGTGAAACTAAAGGGGATTGCCGCTTCGAGTTCACTGATGTGACCAGCGGATATGCTCTGATCGGTCTCGCAGGCGCAAAAGCGCGGAAGGTTTTGCAAGCCACCAGCAACACACCGTTGCCGGATCTCAAACGCTTTGGCTTTGCCCCGCTTGAGGTCGGACTAGCGCGGGGTTGGATCGGTCGGCTGAACTTTACCGGTGAAGAAGGCTATGAGCTTTATGTTCCCGCCGACATGGCCATGGCGGCGTATGAAGCTTTGATTGCTGCTGGCGGCACCCCCGCGGGACTCTATGCCAGCGGGTCGCTGCGTATCGAAAGTGGTTTTCGCGCCTTTGGCCACGAACTGACGCCCGGAATCACCCCACATGAGGCTGGACTGGGGGCATTCTGTGCCTTTGGCACGGGTTTTGTGGGTGAAGAAGCGCTGATCAGGGCTAACAAGCCTAAGCGTCAGATCGTGTCGCTTCTTTTTGATTGCCCGACGGCACTGCCAATCCATGATGAGCCGATCTATTTCGGCGGTGAGTTCGTCGGACAAATCACCTCGGCCGCATGGAGCTATCGGTTTGGCCGCTCCGTTGCACTGGCGATGATAATCGCGCCGCTGGATCAGTTGATCCAGGATGATGTTGTGTACGGATTTGAGGTGGAAATCGCCTGTACCCGGTTCACCGCCAAGTGTTCACTCAAGCCCGCGAAGGAGGTGTTCTGATGGCAGACACGCTCCGCACCACCCGAGTCGCCATCATTGGAGGCGGCATCATGGGTGTTGCTGCCCAATACCAATTGGCTGAAGCAGGTTGGACAGATACGATTCTGTTTGAAAAGGCTGAATTGACCAGCGGATCAACTTGGCATGCGGCGGGCCAAATCGCTCATGCTGTAGGCAGTCGGGTCATGGGATGGATTAACAAGACCTCGATCGAGACCTACAAAAATGTTGAAAAGGAAACCGGGCAGAATATTGGCTGGCATGGTGTGGGTGGTCTGCGTATCGCGACCACAGATGATGAGGTCGATTGGATGAAATCGATCATGGGCGTTGGCAGATTGCTTGACCTGCCCATGGATTTGGTCGGTCCCGACGAGGTTGCCAGGATCAACCCGTTCTACAAGGTTGATAACATTAAAGCAGCCGTACGGACCTATGAGGATGGTCATATAGATCCTTCTGGCGTGACTATGGCGCTTGCGGCGGCGGCCCGGGCACGGGGCGCCAAGATTGAGCGTCGCAATCAGGTTTTGGGAGCCAGCCGCAAGGGCGATATGTGGCGTCTGAATACCGAAAAAGGCGACGTGCTGGCAGAACATGTCGTGATTGCTGCTGGATCCTACTCAAATCAGGTTGGTGAATGGTTCGGACTAAAAATTCCGTCTGTCAGTTGTTTACATCATTATCTGGTCACGGACACCGTACCTGAATTCGCTGATCGTTCGGAACTGCCCGTGATGCGCGACAACGCCTTTGGCGGCTATATACGGCAGGAGCAGAAATCGGGCCTCATCGGCATTTACGAAGGTCATGTTTGCCCAACCGTATGGGAAATGCCGCAAGGTGCGCCATGGGCCGCTGAGAATGAGCTTTTTGATGCTGATTATGACTCGATAGGCGAGTTTCTGATGATCGCTTTGGACAAAATGCCGATCTTGGCTGATCTTGGCATCAAACGCGTGGTGCGCGGTGCAATCACCCATACGCCCGATGGCGGCATGCTGGTTGGACCTTCGGGAGTACCAAATGTCTGGTTGTCTTGCGGATCGTCCATTGGCCTTGCCTGGGGTGGAGGCGCTGGGAAGGTGCTGGCTGACTGGATGGTGCATGGCGAAACTTCGATTAACACACGGACCTTTGATCCGCGTCGATATGGCGACTTCAACACCAATCAGTACATCGTTGAACGCACCAAAGACGAATTCATGCGCCGTCATGACACTCCGTGCCCCGGTAAACAACTCAATGCGCTGCGACCGCTTAACAAACACCCGCTCTATGACCAGCTGGCGGCAAAGGGCGCTGTTTTTGGAGAGGTCGCGGGATGGGAACGCCCGCGCTACTTCGGCGAGGTTGGCGAGACCGAACAGTTTGGTTGGGGCCATCAGCCCTGGCACGCCAATGCACTGGCCGAAGCGAAGGCCACGCGCGAAACCGCCGGCGTGATCGATCTATGCGCCTTTGCTCAGTTCGAGATCGCAGGAAAGGATGCTGGAAAACTTCTGGATAGGCTTTCTGCCAACCGCGTACCGCGCAAGGATGGGCGTCTAAGCCTTAACCACCTTCTGACCGAAACGGGCCGGTTCGAATCCGAAATCACGATCTGGCGCCTCAACGAGAACCGGTACTTTACCGGCTCGGCCATTGCCCGCGCCAATCCCGATTTCGCCTGGATCAAAGACAACATCCGGCCTGGCGAGGATGTGCAGATGATCAATCGCAGCGCCGATTGGGGGATGCTGTCCATGTCTGGCCCTGCATCGCGGAGAATTTTGTCCGAACTGACAGATGCAGACCTGTCCAACGCAGCCTTTCCTTGGCTTTCCGGGCAGGAAATCACCGTTGCAGATATCCCTTGCTACGCACTGCGTGTTTCATTTGTCGGCGAATTGGGGTGGGAATTGCACACTCCGCTGGACCGCATTGCCGAGCTCTATGATGCATTGTTCGAAGCAGGCACCAAGCATTGTCTGACCGATCTGGGATCATACGCCTTCAACGGAATGCGAATGGAAAAAGCGTTTCGCGCAAGCGGTGAACTGACCACCGACGTCGGGCCGCTGGAAGTGGGGCTGGAACGATTTATCGTCACCAAGGATCGGGATTTCATCGGCAAAGAGGCGATGCTGGCACGCGATCCCGAATGGGAATTGTTCTATGCAGAATTACATGCTGAGGGCGTCGACATTCATGGTGGTGAGCCGGTTTTGCTGGATGGCCAAGTCGTCGGTCAGACGACTTCTGGCGGCTACGGCTACACGGTCGGGGCATCACTCGGCTGGCTCTTTGTAAAGAAGGGGACGCCGCGCGTGGGCCTCGCCGTTCAGATACTGAATGACGTCCATCCGATAACGGTCCATGACGAACCACTCTTTGATGCCAATAACTTGCGCCCAAAAGCCGAGGATTAACCGATGACACATATAACCGGCGGCGAAGCTGTCTATCGCGTATTGACTGCCAATGGGTTGGACACCGTGTTTGGTCTGTTGGGTGGTTCAATGCTGGAACTCTATGACGCGATCTATAAAGGCGGCGAGATCACCTATATCGGCGCACGGGATGAACGTGCGGCGGGCCATATGGCAGACGCTTGGGCACGGATGACTGGCAAGCCGGGTGTCGTGCTGGGGGCGCAGGCCGGTCCGGGCGTCGTCAATATAGTGACTGCCGTAGCCGAGGCGCAGCTGGCCTATTCTCCGATGGTGGTCATCGCTGGTGCGATCACGCGTGCGGATCAATTCAAGGATACCTTTCAAGAAATCGATCAGGTTGCGTTGTTCGCGCCGATCTGCAAGCGCTCAGTCATGGTAACCGATCCGTCGCGCCTGGCACCGATGTTAGAAGATGCTATTCGGCTGGCCAATACCGGTCGCCGGGGTCCGGTTGTACTACATGTTCCGCGCGATCTTTTTGCCGAAGAGGTGCCAGCCATTGAGCCGAGGCCGCTGAAGATTGCCCGTCCAGGACCTGCGGCACCCAGCGATGTAACCTCGATTTCACACCTGCTGGCTGCGGCTAAGCGCCCCGTCATATTCGCGGGCGGCGGCTTTAAATGGGGCAATGGCCGCGACGCTCTGACCTCTTTGGCTGAGACGCTGGACGTGCCTGTTGTTGCTTCCACCGGTCATGCGGATGTGATGCGTCATGGTCATCCATGGTTTGCAGGGCAGGCCGGTCCGCGCGGCAATCGCGTGGCCTCTCGCCTGACAAAAGAAGCTGACGTTATGTTGGTTCTGGGGTCACGTCTTGGATTTAACTCGACATTCCATAGCAATGATTATGTCGGTTCTGATACGCGCATCGCACATGTCGATGTCGAAGGCTCGGCCGTTGGGCGTTACTTTCCGGCCGAGATTGCGGCGCAGGGCGATGCAAGACTGACTGCCGAAGCGCTGACCGAGACAGGAGTGAGACCCGATTGCGATGCTTGGCGCGAAGCGTTCAAGGCCGATATGGATAGCCTGCGGGCTGAACGTGCAGAAGAGGCCAAGATCGAGACACTTCCGATGCATCCCCGCCGTGCATTGGGCGAACTGCGCGAGGCGCTTCCTGAAAACGCGATTGTCACGCTGGATACTGGCAATACCTGTCTTCAAGGCGCGGATCGCCTGGCACATTACGAGCCCATGTCGCTGATCACGCCGCTTGATTTCGGTCTGGTTGGATTTGGTCTGTCTGCCGCCATTGGGGCCAAAGCCGCATCGCCGTATCGCCCGGTTGTGGCGATCATGGGCGATGGTGCGGTTGGTTATACGATGATCGAAATTCAAACCGCCATTTCCAATAAATTACCGGTAGTGATCGTAGTTCTCGACAACGGAGCCTGGGGGGCGGAAAAGGCCTACCAGCAGGAGTTTTTTGGTGGGCGCTTGCTGGGTGCCGAAATTCAAAGCCCACGTTACGATAAGTTCGCTGAGCTTTGCGGCGGGAAAGGCATTTGGGTCGATGGTCCCGGTGGAATGGGCCTGGCTCTGCAAGATGCTATTTCATCAGGTCAAACCACTGTAATACAGGCAGAAATAGATCCTTCCGCGCTGATGACGCTGCGCAAGGATCTGTTTAAGGGGCCGCAAAATAGCACCCGAGAATGAGCGTCTTGGATGGTACTAGTGTTCGGCTGGGCAGCGCCGTGGATGAAAGAGGCGCCTGTGCCCTGCTTCCGGATTGTAAACCTGAGGCCGAAAATGGCGGCGACTCGCGTTAATTGGGCGTCCGCCGAAATCCGCACGCGAGATGCGTCTGTGATTGAGCGCGAACACCCTTCGATTGAATAACGGGACCAGTCACCTTCTGTACACTTCAGGCCTACAGGGCAAACTCATTTCTTTCCCGCCACGATACGATCGAGGATCAACGCGCAAAAGAGAATTGCCAGACCTGCCAGAATACCTTGTCCAGCTGCGGCGTATTGGAGAGCCTCCAAAACGTCTTCGCCAAGCCCCTTAGCCCCAATCAATGAGGCTACAACGACCATTGCCAACGACATGAGAATGGTCTGGTTTACCCCGGCCATTATTGTTTTGTGCGCCAGTGGCAAGTCTACCTTCCACAGCAAATAACGAGGTGTCGCGCCGAAGGCGAGTGCAGCCTCGCGCACTGTCTCTGGCACTTGCTGCAGGCCTAGAACGGTAAAGCGGATAACGGGTGGGCTTCCAAAAATCATCGTCGCCACAACTCCAGCAGGTTTGCCGGAGCCAATGAAGGCTACTACCGGGATAAGGTATACAAACGACGGCATCGATTGCATGAAGTCCAGAATTGGTCGCACGATCGCAAACGCGCGTGGGCGGCGCGCGCAATAGATTCCAAGCGGTATTCCCAGCGTGATCGAGATCAGCGCAGCCGCACCAAGCAAGGCAATAGTCGTCATCGCCTTTTCCCAGAAATCCAGAAGGCCGAGATACGCCAAAGCTGCGCCCGTGAAAATCGCTACGCGCGGACCGGCTGAAAGATACGCCAGCATGATGATGACAAGCCCCACAACTGGCCAGGGAGTGTCAACCAGAACCACTTCGATCCAGTCCAACAGGGTACGCATCCCGTAGGTCAATCCATCAAAGAACCCGCGCCCAGCTGTTTTGGTCCACTCAAACACGGCCTGCACACCATCACCGACATTCAACCGCCAATCCCGGTTTGTCGGAAAAGTCTTCAAGACAGCTAAAGCATCAGGTTGTGCAAACTTGATCGCAGATAGCACGACAACAACGATCGTCAGCACGGACGCGACGATCATCCGAGTTACCGACCATCCATGCGCGACGCCAGAATTCGATCGCCAGCGCGCAAACTGGCCTTCCAGCGTCCAATTTGCCAGGGACGCCGCAAGAAACTTAACTGCAAGCAGAAGGACTATCCCGACGACCAAATATGTGATGCCGGTGGAATCTGCACTCTGGGCAGCTTCTTGCGCTCCGGCCAGAGCACCCTCAAGAGATTCCGATGCGCGTTTAAGAGATTCAAGCGAAGCCGCGCCGGATTGTTCTGCCGCTTCGATTTGCTGTCGGCGCAATTCCAACGTTTGTTCGATCTGTGCTGCGCGTTCGCGGAACTCACGACCAAGGTCTCCGAACAGCCCCAATCCGATCTGAATGTAGGCAAGTGTCTCAAGGACCAGAAACCCAAGAAACCAGGACCAGAGACCGCGCGCACCAAACCAGATCGGGCCAAGGATCGCCGCTGCTTTGTTCAGCGTGAACCGGTAGCCTGGGGCCTGCATCATGTAGGAAAAGGTTTTTTGGTAATAGGCTTGGCTCTGCCCGACGAAGTCTCCGATCAGGCCATCCAAACGATCGGCGGTTTCAGGTTGGACCTGTTGTGCGTCAACGTGTTTCATCACCGTCCCCTTATGCCTGACTGTTCTGAATTGCGCGGATGAGCCCCGCGCGATTGATCACACCCACAGTGTTCCCGTCTTGCGTGACCGCCACCACGCCGTGGCCGTCAACGCAGAGGTTCATCAGGTCGGACAGGTCCATATCGGGGTGCGCTTCTTTCGCATCATCCGGGACTTCGCCGTGATGCGCCTCGAATTCGTCGATCGGCTTCATGACCGCATGGGCAAAGATCATATTGAGCTTGGAAATCCCTGCAACGAAGTCGGAAACATAGTCGTCGGCGGGATTCAGAATAATTTCTTCCGGAGTACCAATCTGCACGATGCGTCCGTCTTTCATGATGGCGATGCGATGGCCGATGCGAATGGCCTCATCAAGATCATGGGTGATGAACATCGTGGTTTTGTTGAGCTTATGGCTCAACTCCATGAATTGGTCCTGCAACTGTTTGCGGATCAATGGATCGAGGGCCGAGAACGGTTCGTCCATCAGCAGAACTTCAGGATCCGCAGCGATGGCACGGGCAAGACCGACCCGCTGCTGCATTCCGCCGGAAAGTTCATGGGCGTACTTGTCCTCCCAGCCATTTAGTTCGACCAATTCAAGAACCCGGTCGGCTTCTTCCCAGCGATGCGCTTTTCCGGTGCCGCGAATTTCCAAAGGCATAGCAACATTATCGCGCACGGTCCGGTGAGGCATCAGGCCGAAGTTCTGGAAGACCATTGCAACACGACGATTTCGCAAGTCGCGGAGGCCTTCGTCGTTCAGGCCCATAACATCATCACCATCCAGGTAGATGTGGCCATCGGTTGGTTCCAACAAACGGTTTACGTGTCGAACCAAAGTCGACTTGCCTGATCCCGACAAGCCCATGACGCAAAACAGTTCACCTCGCTCGATCTCAAAGCTGGCGTCAGCGACACCCACAACACAGTTGAACTGCTCAAGCACTTCGGCCTTGCTAAGCCCCTCGTCGTGAATGGCTTTTAGCGCTTCCTTTGCTCGAGTTCCGAACACTTTCCAAACGCCGCGTGCATCGATTGCGATATCTGCCGTCATACTGGCCCCACTTGGTTGAGCTTGCAGATTGTGCCCCCAGCAGTGTTTAGCCGAGGGCGTGTTGGTATCAGTTGGTTTTCAGGCCCAGCCAGCCATCGACCATGTCGCCATTGGCAGCGATCCATTCAGCCACAACTTCATCGGTTTCGCGCCCTTTGACGACAACCTCATAAGTCAAACTGCTGAGCTGATCCGCGCTCATGTTGATATTGCTCAGGAATGACGCGGCGGCCGCATTGCGCTGCTCCAACGACTTGGAATGGGCCACTGTCACAGTCTTCACCGGCTCACCCGTGCTGACATGCGATTTGTTGAACCAATCCGCGTCCTGATCCGGCTGCACCATCTTGTAGGTTGCGGCGTCATGCTCGGGTTCTTCAAGTATGGTGACGTCATACAGCGCGTGCACGTAGTGCGGTGCATAGCAGTAAAAAGCGGCGCCCTTCTGCTGATCGATCTGGTCTTTCAGACGCGAATAAAACACGGTTTCGTCTTCGGTCGTGGGTGTAAGGAAGGTTTCGATGCCGTAATCGCGAACCCGAACCTTGAAGGTATTGGTCGAGGCCCAGCCCGACGCACCTACCCAGACTTCACCCATGCCATCGCCGTCAGAGTCGAAAAGCTCCTGCGCCATTGGCGTAGCCAGGTCGTAGATCGATTTGATGTTGTGGTCTTCGACCATATAGTTCGGAACACAGATCCCGGCACGGCCCTCGTAGCTGCCGGAGGACAGAGCCACGGTACCTTTCTGATCCACATACTCATCGGTGAATGAGGACTGGTTCGGCAGCCAGACATCGGGATGCACATCAATATCGCCGCGCCCGCCGTCCATCGCGGCAAAGATAACCGCGTTGGCGCCGGGTGCATATCCGACTTCGCCTCCCAGTCGGGTTTCGATGACCTGGCCGATCACTCGGCTCATGATCTTGGCGCCGGGCCAGCTGGGCTCGCCCACCATGACCTTTTCCTGTGCCGATACCGCTGTTGCCCCCACGGCCAGTGCAAGCGTTGCGGACAATGTTGTCAATTTCTTCATATCGTTCTCTCCCGTTTCGTGGTGTTGCTTGCGCCGTCAGGCGCGGGCCCGCTTACGTTGCGGGTCTATGAATGGAATGTCCGAGACGGTCGCCCCCAGGCGCTTCATACGCCCGTCAAGCAGGCCGATCTCCAGTTGTGTTCCGTTCTCAGTATGTTCGATGGACAACCGCGCCATCGCGATCGCGTGTTCCAACATCGGTGAGCGAGTAGCGGATGTGATCACGCCCACCTGCCGCTCGCCAGCATAAACATGCGCGCCGGTCGTAGGTACGTCGTCACAGCCGATCAGCAACCCTTTGAGTACACGGCGCGGATCCCGCGCGTTCCTATCAAGTGCTTCTTTGCCGGTGAAACCGGCCTTGTTCAGATCGACCGCAAATCCAAGTCCTGCCTCAAACGCATCGACGCCTGGCGCGAACTCCGCATTTGCTGCGGCCAAGCCAGCCTCGATCCGGATGACGTCCAGAGCTGCAGAACCCATCGGGGTGATCCCGAATTCGTCGCCCGCGTCCATCACCGCATCCCAGATCGCAACCGCGTCGGATTTGGCGCAAAAGATTTCGTACCCCAGTTCGCCGGTATAGCCTGAACGCGACAGCATGAAGGGCGCACCTTCCCGGTCTCGCAGCCGGGCAATTGTGACACCGAACCATTTCAGGTGATCCAGTGACGGCACATGCGGTTGTGTAAAGGCAATCTTTCGCAACAGGTCGCGCGATTTCGGCCCCTGAATGGCCAGATTCGGCATCGCATTCCGCATTGCGTGAACCCGAACCTGAAGCTCCAGTTCAGTCGCCAAGGCTTGCAGTGTCCTGCCACTTTCCTCGGTCCCGCAGCACCAGCGGAAGATATCGGGCGCAAGCCGGAACAGAGTACCGTCATCAATGACCGATCCGCTTTCGTCGCACATCAGAGTGTAAGAGCCGCGCCAGACCGGCAATTTGGCCACATTACGTGTTGTGGCCTGTTGCAACAGCTTCTCGGCATCGGGACCTACAATGTCATATTTCCGCAGTCCGCTCATATCCTGCACGGTCACCGCCTCGCGGCAGGCCCAATATTCTCCCAACGTGCCATGCGCCGGGTAGCTGACAGGCGTCCACAAATCGCGCGCCGGGGCGAAATGCTGCGTCAGAGGGACCAAACGGTTATGAAACGCGGATTCCTGACTGATCGACATCGGGGCATCTTCCTTTTCGCGGTACGCAACTGCGCGCCGGATCGGCGTTTCAGGTCGGTAGATGCGCACATGCACATCCGTTGGGTTCCATCCGTTGATTGGATCTATATCGTCCGGGCAGGCCGTCGAAACGCACACCAAGTTCTCCATCGCGCGCAGGGCGACATAATCACCGGGGCGGGAGTGGGATTCTTCGGTCAGGATGTGATGCGTCGCTGGGTCGATCCACGTATTCCAGAAGAAGTTGATTGCGGGCCAGGCCGTACGACGCGCAACGCCGTAAGGCTCCAGTGCATTCGACATATTGTCAGAACAATTCACATGGCCTGGGAAGCCACGCTCTTCGTACCCTCGCGCCGTGCAAGCCAGTCCGAACGTGTCGTGTCGACCACAAGTGTCTTGAACCATGTTCAGCAGGGGCCGCATATCGCGATCGTAAAACTTGTCCAGAAGTCCGGGACCGGGGTAGGCGCGCCGTACCATCGAGCGCGTGGCGGTCGAGTCGATCATCCACTCGTTTCCGCGATCCAATTCATCGGAACGAAGCGCCATAAAATCGGAACATTGCTGCCCTTCAACGTCAATGATCTGAACGATTTCACCGACTTTCAATTCATAGGCACGTCCCGTACCGCGTGGCACCGTGAATTCATCTCGGGTGTCACCCAGTAGCGGCGGCAACAGAGGCTTGTCTGAGGTCGCGTGTTTGTGCAGGATCGTGACGCTACCTGCTCCGTTTCCCTCGATCAAAACGTCAATCGGCATCGGGCTGATCAGCCAAACTGTCGCTGTGTGAGCTGCGCGAAGGAGCAAGGAGTTAGCGCCCGCTACCGATCTATGGCTTGGAATCGGTTGTTCCACATCTCCGCCTTGCGAACTAACCCAGCCGCTGAATTGATCGCTGCCAAACTCAGCCAAGTCGAGCGTCGCGTTGGGCTTTAGTCCCAAGCTCGCGAGATTTGAGGTTCCTCCATCCGAAAAAGCAACAAGTTCAATAGGCTGCGTGGACGTGTAGTCCTCAATGGATAACAGGTCTCCAGCTTTGATTATCACACGGATTGCTTCTCGTGGGGCCAGCACATGAGATCGCGTACCGGTAACTTTTGGGAAGCCCGGAAACCTCCGACCCGAGCCATTCAACCCGGAATTTCTAAATTCGTGCAGGACTGACGAACCATACATAGCGTTGTCGGATTCTCGTTTATGAAACTAGTTACAAAGGTTGATGAAACTAGTTACATCTGTCAAGACTGTTCATTAAGAGAAGGCAAATAGGCGTAAATTCTGGTGGCAAGAAAAGACCGAGTGCAAAAAAAACGTGCGAATCTCAGAGATGTCGCAAAGGCTGCTGGCGTATCGGTCGCAACTGTATCTCGGGTGCTGAATGAGCCAGGAGTGGTGAAAAAGGACACTCTGGAAAAAGTTCAGAAAGCGATTGCTGAACTTCGATTCGTTCCCAGTGCCGCCGCGAGAGCAATCAACTCGGGCCGCACGCGTTTCGTAGGTGCGCTGGTTCCAACATTGGACAATGCTATTTTTGCTCGGTTTCTTGCCGCGCTCGAACGAAAGTTATCGGAAGACGGGCTTTCACTGATCGTTGCCACAACTGATTCTGATCTGGAAGTCGAAGCCACAAAAGCCAAGGAACTGGTGGATATTGGGGCAGAAGGGTTGATTATCACCGGTGCAACACACAGCACTGAATTTCACGATTTGATCGAACGCACGATGATTCCCACGATCATTACATCGTATTTTGACGATACTAGTCTTTTTCCAACGATCGGATACGACAACAAAGCCGCAGCGCAAATGGCCTTGCGGCATTTGGTTGAACTTGGACATCGGCGTATTGTGGTTGTACATGGGCCCGCTCACAACAATGATCGGACACGGGCAAGGCTTTCCGGGCTGGACGCCGCACATTTGAACGGTGAATTCACTTCAGTCGAGACTGAGATAAGCCTTCAAGGCGGCTCTGAAGCTGCTGCGCGCATCGTCAGCAATTCGTACAAACCAGACGCCATCCTGTGTCTATCGGACGTTGTGGCGTTGGGGGTTCTGTTTGGCCTTCAATCCGAGGGGATTAGTGTTCCCAAAGATGTGTCATTGATGGGTCTGGACGATCTGCCAAGCTCTGCAGTTGCCGTGCCGTCCTTAACAACCGTTCATCTTCCTGTTTCTCAGATGGGTGAAAGGGCAGCGGTTGCTCTCGCGCGTTGGATTTCCACTCAAAAGAGACCAGAGGCTGAAAAACTTGGCGCGAGACTGATAGAAAGGAAATCAACAATCCGAAACGCAGCTTTAGACAAATAGGACTTACACTTTACCACTTGGGGGCTGCGCCGTGACATTATAGTTGCAAGGATCTGGGTTATATTTCGCGTGCATATCCAGATTCTGAATAAAGTGAATATCGCGGCCTCAGTACCCTGTCATTTCAAGGTATCCGCGCCCTGTGTGACTACCTGAAATGGTAACCGGACCTTCCCAGTACTCAAACCTGGTGCCCATCCACGCTTTGGCCGTCAGGGCTGTTACTTCGACATCGACCCCGAGATCTGGCAACGATACACGCCACGTGGTCGGAACATCGCGTTGTGCAACGCTTGTGGTTTCAAGCGGCACAAATTTGACAGAACCGTCGGGTAGGGGCTTAGCAGTCCCGCTTGAATCGATCCATGTGGCAGCGATATAGTCCCCGCGATCTCCCCGCAGGCGGAAGGCCATCAGCTTGTCTCCATCATCAAAACCAAGCGAAAACCAGTCCCAACCGCTCTGATCTTCGGCCAGTGGTTGCGAAGACCACTCGCGATCTAGCCAACCCTGACCAGTCACCTCGACGTCTTGATCAGGAAGATGAAGGACACCTTCGACCGTATAGAAAGGCTGCGAGTAGTAATAACTCGCCTGTCCATCGGCAGATTTCACTGAATAGCCTGCTTCGCCATGAAATACCAAAGGGCCTTGGGCCTGTAGATTGAGGTCATAGCCAAAATCTGCACCATTTGCGGTAAGGTTCAGGCTATCAAGACCAGCGCCCCGCATGTGCCACTCATCGATCCAGGCCTCGAACGGTTGCGCTGTGACTCCTGCCTGTCCGACACCACCCCGAGACATCCGTTCCGCGAAATAGTGATTGTCTGGCGTTGTCACAGCAGCGTGTCCCATCCAAATCTGCGGGCTTTGCCAGCCCTCAGCCTCGGAGGGTTTCAGGGCAGACCGGAACAAGGTCCATTGAATTCCATAGTCGATGCCCTCCGCATCTTTGAGGTTAGCGGTCAGATACCACCATTCGATCCGGTAAGTCGGATGTGGGCCGTGATCTTTTGGGAACTCAAATACATAGCCCGGTGCGGGCCGGTCGAACCCTTCTGCGTTGCCGCCAAGACCGGCATAGCCCTGCGCCCAGCTGGTTACCGGCAGCAGAACAATAAGGATGAAGGCTCTAACGTTCATTGGCAAATACCCTTAGCAATGCGGCGGGCGGCAAGCGGAGCAAGCGCCAGGCGGGCAGGGCAGCGGCCAGGGCTGCAGCAAGCAGGGTCAACAGGAACAGGCCTGCCCACTCGCCGGGAAACACGTACATGGGTAGTCGCCATCCGAACGCCTGCACATTGATAACGGCCAACAGAATCCAGGCGAGGATCAACCCCAGCGGTAGTGCCAAACAGGCGGTCAGTGCTGCAAGCAGAACACTGCGTAGCAGCTCCAGCCAAGCCAGTTTCGCGCGCGTCAGGCCCAGCGCCCAAACTGGTGCAACCTGTGGCAGGCGCTGTGTCCACAAGGTGAGAAGGCTGGTCAGGATCGCAAAACCCGCCACGCCCAAAGTCAGAACATTCAACGCCGAGGTGATCACGAAGGTCTTTTCAAAGATGGCCATCGATTGCGCTTTCATGGACGCTTGCTGCACTACGGCTGAAGGGGGCAGTTCAAATTGATCACGCAACGCCTGCGCCAGATCAGAGGCCCGCTCGGGTTCAGTGCGAATGCCAAAGCGCCGCGTTTCCGTATTTGGTGCAATCTTATCCAGTACATCCATAGCGACGATCGCCTGCCCAGTCGGGTTTCCATAGTCGGAATAGACACCGGCGATCGCAAGAGTGTGCTCTGGCGTGATCGCCAAAGTATCTCCGGGCCACAGATCCGCGCGACGGGCAAGTTGTTCGTTAATCAGTACTGCGCTTCGGTTCAGGACGTGATCCCAGACATCCGGTCCTTCAGCGATCAAGGGCCAGTTTCGGCGATAGCTTTGGTGATCGACGATCCCATAAAGGAACAGCGGTCCGGTTTCGTGGGGCAATTCGGTGCTGCGAATGGGAAGAACCGCTGACGTCCTTGGTGCCAACCATTCGCTGATGTCAGCGCCTTGTGCGTCGTCAACCGCTGTAACGTAAAGCTCCGAAGTCAGGCGTTGATCCAGCCAACCGGTAAAGGTCAGGCGAAAGCTCGATACCATTGTTCCTACGCCAATATTTGCCGCCAGCGCCAGCAGCAGGGCCATCAGAGCCAACGAAAGACCAGGCAATTGAGCGCGCATGTCAGCCAAAACCCATTGGCCAATTGGAGTTCGCACTCGCCGAAGCAATAGGGTTAACGCACCCGACAGCAAAAGCGGCAGCAACAACGCTGCGCCGGTTAGTAATCCGGCAAGCAAGGCGAATCCGGCGATCAACCCTCCGAATGTGAAGAATGCGAGGGTGCCCGCGACAAGCAGGACAAGGCCCAATGCACCTGTGATCTGTGCGGAGGCTTTGCCACCGCTCCAGGCTTGCAGGCCCGGCCCGGCAAGGATGGGCATGCGAAAAAGTCGCAAAAGGGCGTGGCCGCTCGCCACCAGCGTGCCACCCGTCGCCATGGCTAGACCCGCAACGACCCATTGTGGGCGCAATGACATTTGGCCGTCGATTGGCGCGCCATATAGGCCACGCAGTGTGGCCGCGACATCAGGTAACAAGGCGCCTGCGAGAAAATACCCCAGACCCAGTCCGAATATGCCACCGATCACGGCCAAGAGAAGCAGTTCGCCCAGGACGATCCAGATCAGGCGCCGCATGGGAAGGCCCAATGCACGCAGCGTGCGGATCGTGCCGCGCCTTTGAGCAAAAGCGAGGCCCACGGTTCCGTGGACGATGAACAGACCGACCGCGAAAGATAGCAGACCGAAGGCGGATAGATTCAAGTGAAAACTATCGGTCAGTTGCGCGGTGTCCAACTGGGCTGATGGGGTTATGCGTTGAAGTTCGGGGGCGATGTCTGACAGGAGGGGCAAGCCCCGGGGCTGTTCAGGCAGGATTATCAGGCGGGAAATCTGACCGGGGCGGTTAAGAAGCTGCTCGGCAACACCGATATCGGTCAGCGCCAGATCAGGAGGTAACGACGTGCTAGTGATGACCGGTGGGAAGTCGGAAGCGGATTGAAACAGCGACGCAAGCTCGGGCGATGTCAGCAGCCTGCCCGGAGCCGTCAGAATGTCGGCCGGGGCGGGAGCGGCTTCGCCTTGTTCTATCTCAGTTATAGCAGGCAGGGCGGGATAGGCGATCATGTCCACCCCCATCAGGCGCACGGAACGGCCTTCCACACGCAAGGACCCTTCTAGTACAGCTGCTACTTGCCAGCCTGCGCGTCTGAGCGCTGCGTAGCGCGAAAGAGGGATCAGGTTGCCTGATGCGCGAAGTTCATCGAACTGCCCAATTGCAAGCTGGGCATTGGCACGATCATAACTGGCACGCGCCTCGGCGTTGATGGCTTGCACAGCCGACCAGAGACAGGTTGCCAATGCGATTCCCGTGAGCAGGGTCATCAATTGCAAGGGGTGCGAACGCCAATGGGACAGGAGAGTCTGAACCGCAGGGAGGGTCATTCGATGCGTCCGCCCGATAGATGGGCGCGCCGGTCAAGTCGGCTGGCGATTTCATTCGAATGCGTCACCAGCAAGAGCGCAGTGCCTGTATCTGCCACCAATGACAACATCAGGTCCAGTACTACGTCGCTGGCGGTCTCGTCCAGATTGCCTGTCGGCTCATCTGCAAGCAGCAATCGCGGTCGGATTGCCATTGCGCGTCCGATGGCGACCCGCTGCTGCTGTCCGCCCGAGAGGTTTTCCGGGTAGCGGTCTTGCAAATCGGTCAGACCCAGACGCTTGGTCAGATGTGCGGACCAATCCGGGTCTTCCTGTCCGGCAAGCTGCGCGTGGATGGAGAGATTTTGGGCAACGGTCAGCGACGGGATCAGATTGAATTGCTGAAAGACCAACGACAGGGTGTTGCGACGCAATTTTGCGCGCTCCACATCGTTCAGAGGAGACATGGGTCTTCCGCCCAGAGTGATTTCGCCGCTATCAAAACTGTCCAGCGCAGCCACCAGATGTAATAAGGTGCTTTTGCCGCTACCACTTTCTCCGGTCAAAGCCAGTGTCTGTCCCTGTTCGAGAGTCAGCGATACATCGTTCAGGACAGGCCTGCCACCGGGATAGGATTTTTGGACGTGATCAATTGATAGCAGCATGCGAACTCTCATCTGGCCCCGCCACAATGTGCAACGCGACGCGGCAGTGTCCAGAGCTGAGTTTTGATCTATTCGCCGCAGCCCTGACCTTTGGGGTGGGGTTGTCCGCAACGCATGAAAGCCCCATGCTGCAACCGTCGTCAGCGATCAGGATAAAGGCCTATTTCATGACATTGTCGCAGCAGATCATTTGGGGCAGCTTTTATCTAGGCATTTGTTTTCTGATCGAAATCATGCTGCTGACTTGGTGTGTATTGGTCATCCGCAAACTGATCGAGAAATGGGAGACACGCAGCACGATCCTCGTGACCGCGGGCCCAATCAGTGTGGCGCTAATGTTCATCGTCTTAACCCACACGGTGCAAGTCTGGATCTGGGCGATTGTCTGGGTGTGGGGGGATGTGCTGCCGGACTGGAATTCGGCCCTATATTTCTCATTGGTGACCTTCACGACGCTGGGCTATGGCGACATCGTGCTTGGCGAAGGATTACGGATTTTCGGCGCGTTTGCTTCGGTCACTGGTCTGCTGGCCTTCGGGCTTTCGACCGCGTTTCTGGTCGCCCTCATGACTAGAGTATTTCAAGAGCGATTCTTGAACTAGAGGATCGGCGCAAACAGCCGGGCGAGTGGCGCAAAAAATCGAATATGGAACGGTTGTTGGGGCAAGGTGCGAGTCAACTCGTAGCTCGACTCGAAGTCGGTCTCCAACATTTTTGCCACTGCTTCGGCTGCTCGGGGGTCAAAGAAAAGGGCCATCGCCTCGAAATTCAGGCGAAAGGATCGGTTGTCCAGATTGGTGGTGCCAACTGCGGCCAGTGTGTCATCAACAACAAACGCTTTCTGATGCATGAAGCCATCGGTATAGCGAAATACGCGTGCGCCACATTCTCGGATTTCGTCGAAATAGGCGAATGCGGCTAGCCACGGCAGGCGGTGGTCAATCACATCCGGCACAAGGATACGCACATCCACACCTCGCATCGAAGCATGTTGCAGCGCAGTCATTATGTCGATGTCGGGCACAAAATAGGGCGAGGCGATCCACAGCCGCTCTTTCGCTTCGGCGATGGCCGAGAAGAACATCATCGCACCAGTTTCCGTGTCGTCGCCCGGACCTGTTGCCACTAACAACGCGTTCATATCTTGTTCAGATTCGCTGCCCGCCCAATCGAGTTGGTCGATCAGGTCTTCGTGGCGGGCCCAGTGCCAATCTTCGGTAAAAATCAATTGCAACTGGCGAACCACATGGCCGGTCATTTTGATGTGCGTGTCTCGCCAGCGACCGAAACGGGGGCTTTGCCCCAGGTATTCGACACCGATGTTGTGGCCGCCGATGAAACCAGTTTCTCCGTCCACGATCACTGTTTTTCGGTGATTGCGGTAATTCAGTTGAAAGCGGAAATTTGGCCCACGTTGCTCGCGCGGATCCGCGACATCGACACCGGCTTCGCGCAGCGTTTCAAGATAACTTGAAGGCAGACCGTAGCTGCCAACCGCATCAGTCATGAACCGAACATGCACACCGCGTTTTACGGCGTTGATGAGTTTGTCCTGAACCTTTCGGCCAAGCTGGTCATCACGCACAATGTAGAACTGGATCAGGACATAGTTTTCAGCCGCATCAATGGCATCGAGAATGGACTTAAACGTTGCTTCACCGTCGATCAGTAGCTCTGCACCATTGCCACGCGATACAGGTAGATGTGCCAGGGCCTCGAATGGGCGGGGATTGATGCCCAACGTTTCCGGGTTTGGCTTTGAATAATCGGCAAAGGTTTTGATCCCTTCGACCACTCGCTCGCTCTCGCGTCGGGCGATGCGATAGCCCTTAAAGCGGTGGTGCCCCAGAAACAGATAGAACGGAACGCCAAACACTGGCGCCGATAGCAGGAACACAACCCAACCGACCGCACCTTGCGGTGTGCGCGCTGTTTGTGCAGCGCGCACGGCAAAAACGACCGCTACGCAATAGAGAGCAAACAGAAAAAATGAGACGAGTAATGTCCACATCGATGCGTAGTGACCCGGGTTGCTTAATTTACCCCAGTGTAGATGCGAGACCAGTCATTGGCCATATCAACGATGACCCATCCCATTTCAGGGCCTTTGTCGAGCCCATCGACCAGCCGCCCTATCGGGCTTTCGCGGTCATAAGCCCATTCGCGATTGGCGTCGGTATGATGGACAAGAACGCCAAGACGCGGTCCATCACCTGACGTGGTCCATTCCAGCATGGCAAAATCTCCATCCGAGTTCCCTCCGGCCAGAATCGGGCGTCTGCCGATCGTGCGTTCAATATTGATCGGCTTGCCTTCCTTGTCGTCAATAAAGGCGATACCGGGCGCTTTGTTGATCACAACACTGTCGCCTGACGTATCGTATACGGTTTCACCATACGTGCCCAAAACCTGCTCGGGTGGGATGCCATATGCCTCTTCGGCGAAGACACGCATGAAATGCAGCCCGCCACCCGAAACGATATAAGTTTTGAAATCCTCGTCGCGCAGATAACGCAACAATTCGACCATCGGCTGATAGGTCATGTGATCAAAGGGCAGATCAGTTTCAGGATGCCGGGTGGTATCCAGCCATTCAGCCACCTCGGACTGAAAATCTTCGACGCTACTACCTGAATGCGAGGCATTTACGACCTCGATCAAGGCGTCATGACCGCCCTCCAATACGGTTTGCAAGTCACCTTCAGCGGCAGCTTTGAGCGCCGGGGTAGAGAGGATCGATGGATCTTGTTCGGCAAGTTCGGCCAGCCGGTCCATCGCAAAGATAAACTGAAAATAGACCGGCTGCTCAGCCCAAAGTGTTCCGTCATTGTCGAACACGGCAATCCGCTCGGCTGGGGTAACGTAGTTTTCGTCCGATGGATCGGTAACGGATTCGACAAAGGCGATAATCTGCTGTTTCGAATCTGTTTCCATCCAGCTGGGCAGCGGATCAGCCAAAGCGGTCAAAGGTAACGTGAGCGCAAGTGCCGAGAACGCGAAATGTTTCATAAGGAATGCTCCGGTTTGGTGCGAAAAGGGGCCGCGCGTTTCACGCGGCCCCGTAACTGCCTTTAAAAATAGTGCAGCTTTAGTTTGATGTCGGAGTCGCCAGTTTCTGCATCACTTGATCCAGGCTGAAGCTTGCTGCCTTCTGCCGCGGTGGGAACTCCTGGAATGTGCTCAGGAAGCTCGCCACATATTGCTGCGCTGGTACAAGGAAATAGACCCGATCAATCATCCAGTCATAATAGGTGTTGGATGTCCGGTATCCACGCTCATACGGATCGCGGCGCAGATTTACGATAATTGGAACGCGCAGCTCTGTGAAAGGTTCCATCCATGCGCGTAATGTGGCCCAGGCTTTCTGCTCAAGAAAGATCAGCTTCCAGTCATCGAAGCGCAATGCAGACAGGTCGCCGTCATCGGTAAAATAGAAGATTTCGCGCCGTGGGCTTTCAGTGGCTTCACCCGTCAGCAACGGCAGAATGTTGTAGCCGTCCAGATGCACTTTGTAGTCGCGACCCATTGCCGGCGAGGAATATCCAGCTTTCAGCTTTTCCTTGATCTCGGGATCCCCGGCGACTGCCAGATAAGTCGGCAACCAGTCCATGTGGTGAACGATTTCGTTTGAAACCGATCCGGGTTCGATCTGACCTGGCCAACGCACCATGGAAGGTACGCGCCAGCCACCTTCCCAGTTGGTGTTCTTCTCGCCCCAGAACGGGGTCGAGGCTGCATCTGGCCAAGTATTATAGTGCGGGCCGTTATCGGTGGAGTAGTGAACAATCGTATTATCGGCGATGCCCAATTCATCCAAGAGATCAAGCAGTTGGCCGACCTGTATGTCGTGCTCAATCATGCCGGCGGTGTATTCGTCAGCAGGGCCTCCGATCATTTCATTGGCCTTCTCACGCATTTCCTCCCCGACATGAGTGCGGAAATGCATCCGGGTTCCGTTCCACCAGACATAGAAAGGCGTGCCGTTCTGGTTGGCTTCACGGATGAATTCAACTGCGGCTTCCAGCGTTTCCTGATCGACCGTTTCCATGCGTTTCCGCGTCAATGGGCCTGTGTCTTCGATCGCGCCGCCTGCGCTGGATTTGATTACGCCACGGGGGCCGTAGGCTTCGCGGAACGTGCGCCCGTCGGGCAGAATGGCGTCGCCCGGATAGTCCTCATGCTCGGGTTCTTCTTCAGCGTTGAGGTGATACAAGTTTCCGAAAAACTCATCAAATCCGTGATTTGTTGGCAGATGCTCATCCCGATCGCCAAGGTGGTTCTTGCCGAATTGACCGGTGACATAACCATGGTCCTTAAGCAGGCCGGCAATTGTTGGGTCTTCGACCTGCATACCCTCTTTGGCGCCGGGCAAACCGACCTTTGACAAACCGGTCCGGAAGACCGACTGCCCCATGATGTACGAGGAGCGTCCTGCAGTGCAGGACTGTTCACCATAGTAGTCGGTAAAAATCATGCCTTCTTGGGCGACCCGGTCGATGTTGGGAGTTCTGTATCCCATCAGACCCATCGTATAGGCCGAAATATTGGATTGCCCGATGTCGTCGCCCCAGATGACCAGAATGTTGGGTTTCTGGTCCTGTGCCCAGGCAGGCAGGGCCATCAATACTGCAATTGATACGGCGGAGGCACGGCGCAATCCGATACGCCAGCTTTTCAAGAACCGGGTAGTTGGTAACATGTGTTGCTCCTGAACTTGTGGACCTTTTGTCCGAAAGAATTAATTAGGGTCTTGACCGAAATAAGATTAGTATCGGTCGATAAGCTGCAGATATCCCAACCAAATAGAATAGGTTGCGGGAATCGTCTGGCAGTAATGTAGGCCAGCGTAGCTTATTGGAATTTATCATATGATGAAGTTTAAATATATAGATGACAAGAATTGAGACCAACCTAAAAGCATTGCCGGACAGCGGCTGGTTCAAAGCCAGATCTCCAGCTTTTCAAGATGCTTTGATGCGGCGCGCCGTTCGCCGTCATTATGGTGCAGATGAAGCCTTGTACCTGCAGGGAGATGTCGCAAATGGTATTCACGCTGTTCTGGACGGCAGTGTGAAAATTACAGTTCCGGCTGATGATGGTCAGGAATTTGTCATTCACCAGGAAGGGCGCGGATTTTGGATTGGCGATCTCGCATTGTTTGCTACTGCGCACAGGCTGGTCAGTGTGGTGACGACCCGGCCGACCGAAACGCTGTTCTTTCCTGCCTCGCAGTTAGAGCGTATGGTGCGCGAAACGCCTGATTTCATACGTGATTTTTACGCACTGACGCATGACAATATGCAGAAGGCCTTGCGCATCATTGCAAATCTTGCGGTGACCGGTACTGAGAAACGGCTGGTTCTGCGGCTGCTGCATCTGGATGAGGTTGCTTCTGATGCCGACGGATGGATACCAGTTTCGCAGGAAGAACTGGCAGCGATGATCGCTGTGTCTCCGCCGACTCTACATCGCGCCCTGCACCGATTGGTTGGGTTGGGCCTGATCGAAGGTGGATATGGTCGGCTGAGGCTAAAAGATCGCAGCGCTTTGATTTCGAGCTGTCAGAGCTAGTCAGTGGTTCAGGAGGAACTCGCACTACTTACCCGGTCATCCTCGCCCAATCTTCCGTCGAGTGACATCAGGATCGCCACGGGGCGCAGCGCAGGAATGTGGCTGAAGATGATCAGGATACAAACGGTCAGAGGAACGCTTAAAAACGCACCGATCAGACCCCAGACCGTCGTCCAGAATGTCAGCGCCAATATCACAAGGAAGGTCGACATGTTCAGAGACCGACCCAGCATGGCTGGGTCCAGAAAGTTGCCGATGGCAAACTGAAGCGTACCACAACCCAGAACGATGATCAGAAATGGCCCGATGGATTCAAACTGAACCAGCGCGATCATCGAAGGAAAGATCACTGCGATTATCGATCCGATTGATGGGATGAAGTTCAGGGCGAATGTCAGGACAGCCCAAGTCTCGGCATACTCCAACCCCAGAGTTTTGAAGACAGCGTAGCTGATCGTAGCGGTGATCAGACTGATGAAGGTTTTGACGCCCACGTAACGTTGCAGGCTGTATGAGATTGCATCCAGAACTGAGGCAAGATCGGCTCCTAGCTGAGGATTGCCCGCCGCAAGCTGGATTTTCTTGCGAAAGGCCAACCGTTCGGCCATCAGGAAAGCGACATATAGGCTGATCAGGAAAAACTGGTTGAGCAGCGAGGTTGCGCTACCCAGCAAAACCCGCGCAACATATGACATATCGATGCTGACCAGATTGTCTCGAATAAAGCTGGTGACGTCGTTGCCGACCAGTCCGGTAATTCTATGCACCGCTCCATCGAATTGGCTTTCATAGGTGTTGATTGAGCGTGCAAATTGCGTAGCCTGACTGCCCAGAATGTACATGATCATGAACAGACCCGCTAAGACGACCGTGACACCCGCCACATTCGCCAACCAGATCGGTGCGCGTGTCACCGCAATGACCCGGTCGCTGAGGGCCAGGATCAGCACGTTGACCAACAGCGCCATTGTCAGAGGCACCAAGAAATTGGCTCCGGCATAAAGGCCAAGTACCACAAGCGTTGCCACGATCACGACGTCTCGCAATACGCTCAGTTGCGAGCGGGCGCGGGATTGGCTGTTCTGTGGGTCAGAAGTCATGTGATGGCCTTGATCAGGATGTCGCCTGTACGCGTTTCCGAGAAAGTACACTGATCCTGCACGTGCTGACGGGTTTATGCAATCCACACAGACGGTTATGAGGCGGAATTCAGCATCTTTGCCCGATTGGCGGTTCTGCCTTTGGAAAAGGCAGGATAGGCTTGGGTGATGTCACGCGTTTCGATTCTTTCATCCAACCAGTTTTTGCGCGCCCTCTGGCTTGCCGTGCGACGGTTCAACGACAAGGACGGTTTTGTCATGAGCAGCCACGTCGCGATGTCGCTGATGATGGCCCTGTTTCCCTTTGTTTTGTTCACCGTGGCACTGGCAGGGACCTTGTCGCAAGGATATGTCACCGATGAACTCATCGAACTGATTTTTGGCGCTTGGCCCAAAGATGTGGCCGACCCCATTGTCGCAGAATTGCGTGCCGTCTTGGACGGGGCGGGCTCCGGCGTGATCACTTTGGGTGGTTTGTTGGCGATCTACTTTGCGTCGAACGGGGTTGCAGCTGTACGTCGTGCCATGACGCAAGCCTATCACGACAAGGATAGCTGGCCGTTCTGGAAAACACGCCTGCTGTGCTTTGGACTCGTTGTCGTCGGTGGAGCCGCCATTTTGGCCATCGCTGCTTTCGAAGTTGTTCTTCCGGTCTACACTCGTCTGGTATCGGAAAAGACGGCTGTGGATGTCGACAACTGGCTATCCGTTGCCCGCTTGCGATGGACCTTTACGGTTGCTGTGCCTGCCGGGACAGTCATTCTGGCTCATCTGATCCTACCCACCCGACGGCACAGCCTTTTGCAAATTCTACCTGGCGTGATCCTGACATTGGCACTGTGGGCAGCGGGCGGATGGGGGTTCTCGATCTACATCGCACAATTCGCCACCTATAGCGCGACCTATGCAGGACTTGCAGGGGTGATGGCGGCATTGATCTTTCTGTACCTGTGTTCCGCGATGTTGATCCTGGGCGCAGAATACAACGGCGCCCTGATCGACCTGCAAAACGCGGAAAACAAATGATTAAGGTTCGTGTGATTTTGCTAACCACGATCCTGTGGGTGATGACTCAGCAGGCTTCGGCACAAGATTATGTCGGTTCAGAGGTATGCTCAGATTGCCATCAGGAACAAACAGAAGCCTGGCAATCCTCACATCACGCACTTGCATGGACAGAAATCGAAGATGGCCATGTTCTGGCTGACTTCGACGACACCAGCTTTGTCCATGACGGAATGAGCGTTTCATTCATGGATCAGAACGGCATTCTATCGGCCAGCGTAACCGAAAAGGACGGCGTAACAACCGATTACCCGATTCACTCAGTTGTCGGTATCGCACCACTGCAGCAATATCTCTTTGAAACTGAGCCGGGCAGATTGCAGAGTTTTGATGTCGTTTGGGACACGGAAGAGGAGCGCTGGTTCCAACTTTATCCCGAGCAAGACCTACCACCGACTGATGGATTGCACTGGACCGGACCGTACAAAAACTGGAACGCACGTTGTGCGGAATGTCATGCGACGGGCTATGTCAAAAACTACGACGCAGAAGAAAAACGCTATACCTCGACGCAGGTTGAAATAGGCGTCGGTTGCGAAGCGTGTCACGGGCCGGGGTCTGCTCATCTGGAGTGGACGACCGGAAAAACGCTGGAAGATGGTCTGGGTGAGCTTGGATTCCCGATGGGATGGGGCAAGGGGCAGACCGAAGCAGAGATACAGCAATGCGCAGGCTGCCATTCTAGACGAGAGGCGTTGGAAGATGGCAATCCGATGCCCGGTAAGCCCTATCATGACGCTTACAATTTGGCCGTTCTCCGACCGGGACTTTACCATCCGGACGGCCAAATTCTGGATGAGGTCTATGTATACGGCTCGTTCTTGCAGTCGCGCATGTATGCGCGCGGTGTTGGCTGCATGGATTGTCACGATCCTCACGGGGCTGATCTTAAGGCTGACGGTAACGTCATTTGTACTCAATGCCACTCACCTGCAGGCAACCCGGATTTTCCGACCCTTCGGCAGGCGAGCTATGACACACCTGCACATCATCACCACGCTGACGGTTCCGAGGGTGCCCAATGCAAGAATTGTCACATGATCGAGCGAGTCTATATGGGCGTAGACGGCAGGCGCGATCACAGCTTTCGCATACCCCGGCCTGATCTGGGGCTCGGCACCGATGCTTGCACGGATTGTCATGAGGGAGAGGGGCAGCCATGGGCTGCACAACAGATCGCGAATTGGTATCCGGACTCCAGCGCCAGAACAGCGCACTATGGAACTGCGTTTTCCGCGGCAGGTAGCGGCCAATTGGACGATCCCGAAGCTTTGGCCTCAATCGCTCTGGACGAAGCGCAGGTGGGTATCGTCCGGGCGACTGCACTGTATCTGCTTCAACCCTTCGCAACGCCCCAGTTGGCAGAAAGACTGGTACCGGTTCTGGCCGATCCGGACCCGCTGGTGAGGGCGAACGCGCCAGTGTTGCAACGTCCGGCACCTTTGAATGAGCGTGTTTCAAGGCTTGAGCCGCTTTTGTCCGATCCAATGCGCAATGTTCGTGTGTCAGCGGCCAAGGAGTTTCTGTCCATCCCCGCGCAGGCAATGACGCCGGAACAACGCACAAGCGCGCAGCAAGGGATGGCCGACTGGCAAAGCAGCATTTCAAATCGTCTGGATTTTCCTGAGACCCATATGGTGCTCGGAGGATGGGCCTTAACGCTCAGAAACGCGCAAGCCGCAGAACGTGCGTTCCGTGAGGTCGTTGCGTTGGACCCGCAACGTGCCGAAGCGTGGCCGATGCTAGTTCAACTGGCCCATATCAATCGCGGATCACAAGCTGCGTTGGAGGCATTGGACGAAGCCCTGTCAGTCCTTCCTGATGATCCGAACCTGAGACAATTGGCGCAGGATCTTGGGCGTTAACCGGCACCGAACCGGCAGATTTGCGCCACGTTCCGGGCCTATTTGGCGGTTAGACATCTAGGGCATGTCCTCGGATGTCTATAGGTGACGCATGTCGGGTCGTACTGCAACATTCGCAAAGCCGTTAACGGCTGCCAGAAAATCGACGCTGGATCAGCGCATTGAAGAGATTCGCACACGCGAGCCCGTCGATATCAATCATGGTGAGGCGCTTTTGTTGCAGGGCATAGCCACGGCTTCACTGCGGCAACAGCGTATCACGCAGGACAAGATCGATCTGGACTAGTTAAGCTTAGCCCCTGAACCCGGTGGCGACCACGAACTTCTCGGAACTGTCCGAGCGTGATGCGGGGGGTTTCACATTGGCGACTTTTTCGAATTTCTGCTTGAGCAGTTTTTGAAGGTCGCCCTCGGCCCCTCCTGCAAGAACTTTGGCAACGAAAGTGCCGCCTTCTTCCAGCACATCAAACGCAAAATAGGCAGCTGTTTCGCACAACGCCATGATCCGCAGATGGTCGGTCTGTTTATGGCCCGAAGATGCAGCCGCCATGTCGGACATGACCACATCCGCTTTGCCACCCAGCCAGTCCTTGACCTTCTGATCGGCGTCATCTTCCATGAAATCAAGCACATGTGCGTTGGCTCCTGCGACGGGCTCAACCTCTTGCAGATCAACCCCCAGAACAGTGCCGATACGTTTACCGCTTTTCTCACCCAACGCGTTGACGCGTTTCACCGCGACTTGCAGCCAGCCACCGGGCGCGCAGCCCAGATCGACCACCCGCGCTCCGGGTACAAGAAACCGAAATTTATCGTCCAGTTCCAGTATCTTGAATGCCGCGCGCCCACGATATCCTTCAACCTGCGCACGCTTGACATAAGGATCGTTCAGTTGCCGTTCGAGCCAGCGGGTCGAACTGAGTTTACGCCCCCGTGCGGTCTTGACCTTGACCTTCAGGTCGCGCTGCCCGCGGCCCGAGTTGTTTTTACCAGTTGGTGTCTTCGCCATCAGAACGGTCCGTCTTCCAATACACCGTCCGCGCTCATCTGTGCATAAAGCAAACCTTCGCGCAGCCCCCGATCCGCCACGGAAAGGCGATCAGTGGGCCAGCAACGTAACAAAGCCTGCAAAATGGCCGAGCCGGACATGATCAGGGCCTGCCGGTCATCTCCGATCCGGGGATCGCGGCGGCGCCCACGAGGGCCGAGTTCTAAATACCCACGTATTACTTTGTCAATCTGATCGCTGGTCATACGCAGACCATCGACCTTGGTCCGATCATAACGTTTGAGCCCCAGATGAGATGCCGCCACCGTAGTTACAGTGCCGCTGGTGCCCACGATTTGAAACCCTTCACGCGCCTGCTCATCTTTGTATGGCGCAAAATCAGCCAGGTTTTCCTCAAAGAACCAGCTCATCAACGCAAAGCGGGCGGAATCGTCTTCAACATCGTTAAACTGATCGCGTAAAGTTGCCACACCTAGTGGTACGCTGATCCAGTCCACCACTTTGGCGGCTGGAAAGGGGCTTTCAGCAGTATGAAAACCGTTATGCAGCCGCATGATTGCAGCGGGTCGATCCCTGCGCGGGACCGAAGAGATATCGATCCAGACCAGTTCGGTTGAACCGCCACCGATATCGACAACCAGCAACTGCTCCGTCTTTGTCGACACCAGAGGGGCGCAAGATATGACCGCCAGACGCGCCTCTTCCTCGGGCTGAATAATCTCGAGTGTCAGGCCGGTTTCACGTTTGACCTGCCGGATAAAATCGCGCGAGTTCTTGGCGCGGCGGCAGGCCTCGGTTGCGATCAGGCGCATGCGCTTGACCTTGTTACGCTTGAGTTTTTGCTGACAAATCCGCAGAGCCTGCACGGTACGCGCCATAGACGCCCGCGACAACCGCCCGGTGCGTTCCAGCCCGGCACCCAATTGCACCGACTTGGAGAAGCTGTCTACCACATGGAACCCGCTGCCCTTGGGCTGGGCTATCAACATGCGGCAACTATTTGTCCCCAGATCCAGTGCAGCATAAAGTGCATCCGGATCGGGTCTTGCTGGCACGGGGCTTTCGACCGCTTTCGGGAACGCGCCCGCACCTCTGGGACGCTTGGGCGCCATCTTAAACGCCCTCCGATTTTCGAGTTACCCCGACCATAGGTCGCGCAATTGGATCACGCAAGACGCTCATTAAAGTCATTAGGATTTTGATGTTCGGTTTTGGAGGCAAGGGCATTAAAAGCTGCGGTATGCAGCCGTGGGCAAAAAGGTCGCTGCAAATACGCCGTATGTCGAAATTCGACCGACTTGGACCCACATTGAAGTTTAGAACCGGTCCATCTGGTTAGGAGGAATCACGATAATGCCTGACGTCACCATCGTATACTGGCGCGATATTCCCGCCCAAGTCATCGTCGGCAAAGGCCGTCGTGGGGCCAAGCGGCAGTTGGAGGAGCGGTTTGAACAAGCCATCGACCGTGCGGCGATGAAGGTGAACGCCAAGGACAGCGATGCCTATCTGGCCGAGTGGCGCAAAGCCGAACCTTTCGCAGTTGACGGCGACCCGTCCGAAATTGCCGAAGCTGAGGCGTTGCGTTTGGAAACAGAGTACGATCAGGACCGTATCAAGACCCTGATCGCCAATGACGGTTGGGCATGAGCCCCAGATCTTTATGGGAGGCCGCTATGGCTTTGCTGAACTTCAAGAAACGTGATGCGGTCGAAAACGGCCCTGTGAACCCCACCGTCGAAGCCTTTATGCAGGGCTATTCGATCGAGGTGATGCCGCGCACCGCCGAAAAAGTCGAAGACTTCCGCGCGCTGCTGCCTGAAGGCACCCGCGTCTACATCGCCCATATCGAGGGCACGCCGATCGAAGACATGGTCAAAACCGCCAAGCGCATCGCGGCCGAAGGTTACCCTGTCATGCCGCATTTCCCGGCGCGGATCATCAAAGATGCGGCGACGCTGGAAAACTGGATTTCCATGTATCAGGGTGAAGCGGGTGTGGAGCAGGCGCTTTTGCTGGCCGGTGGTGTCGCCAAGCCGCACGGTGATTTCGACAGCTCGATGCAGCTGCTGGAAAGCGGTCTGTTCGACAAAGCGGGCTTCAAGCGTCTGCACGTTGCCGGTCACCCCGAAGGTAACAAGGACATCGATCCCGACGGCTCGACCAAGAATGTCGATGATGCGCTGCGTTGGAAGCAAAAATTCAGCGAAATGACAGACGCAGAAATGGCGCTCGCCACTCAGTTTGCGTTTGATGCCAAGCCGATCATCGCATGGGCGGACAGCCTGAAAGAGGCTGGGATCGACATCCCGGTCCATATCGGGATCGCCGGTCCGGCCAAGCTGCAGACGCTGATCAAATTTGCCATCGCATGTGGCGTTGGCCCCTCGCTGAAGGTTCTTCAGAAGCGCGCCATGGATGTCTCGAAGCTGCTGCTGCCTTACGAGCCAACCGATGTGATCACCGAACTGGCCAATCACAAGGCGGCCAACCCGGATTTCAACATCACCAAGGTACACTTCTTCCCGCTGGGCGGTATCAAGACCAACGCCAACTGGGCGATCAACAACGGCGGCGCTTCGGCAAAGCCAGTCAACTCCTAAGGAACGGACATGACCCGTACAGTCGTAGAATCAAAAACAAAAACCGCCGTTCTGGGCTTTGACGAACCATTTTGCGTGATCGGTGAGCGGATCAACCCGACAGGTCGCAAAAAACTGGCGGCCGAACTGGAAGCAGGCGATTTCTCGACCGTTGAGAAAGACGCGTTGGCTCAGGTTATGGCGGGCGCGACGGTTTTGGATATCAACGCTGGTGTTGTTTACAACTCGAACCCCAACCCGAACGAGACCGAGCCGCCGCTGATGCGCAAAATCGTCGAGTTGGTGCAGGGTCTGGTCGACGTGCCGCTGTGCATCGACTCATCGGTTCCGGGTGCGCTAGAGGCCGGTCTGGCTGCTGCAGAAGGCCGTCCGCTGTTGAACTCGGTCACCGGTGAAGAAGAGCGCCTTGAGATGGTTCTGCCGCTGGTCAAGAAATACAACGTACCGGTTGTGGCGATCTCGAACGATGACACCGGTATCTCGGAAGATCCCGATGTGCGTTTTGCCGTTGCCAAGACCATCGTAGAGCGCGCAGCGGATCACGGTATTCCTGCACATGACATCGTGGTCGACCCGTTGGTCATGCCGATTGGTGCTATGGCCACGGCAGGTCAACAGGTGTTTGCTCTGGTTCGTCGTTTGCGCGAAGAACTGGGTGTTAACACCACTTGCGGTGCTTCCAACATCTCGTTCGGCCTGCCGAACCGTCACGGCATCAACAACGCTTTCCTGCCGATGGCAATGGGCGCTGGCATGACGTCTGCGATCATGAACCCTGTGGCTCTGCCGGTAACGCAGAAGAAGATTGCTGAGAAGAAGGAACAAGTTGCCGCCGCAGGTATTATCCTGCCTGAAGGCATGGATGACGAAACCTTCGTTCAGATGTTCGGTCTGGGTTCGACCAAGCCGCGCGCTGGTAAAGAGATGGAGGCCATCCGTGCCGCCAACCTGCTGACCAACAATGACCCGCATGGCGGTGCATGGATCAAATCCAACAAATCGCCCGAAGAAGCCGGAGCTGCCGGTGGTGCAGGCGGACGCCGTGGAGGTGGTCGCCGCCGTCGCGCTTAAGTTTTGAAAAACAATTGATTGGGCCGGATCTTTGATCCGGCCTTTTTCGTTTTTAGCGACGCCTGTAGTCACTCGAAGACCCTTGAACCCCGGCAAGGAGCAATGTTAGTCAAAACCAAGCGGCGGGTATGATGTAATGGTAGCCTGTCAGCTTCCCAAGCTGAACGCGCGGGTTCGATTCCCGCTACCCGCTCCAAAGGAACAATAGGTATGAAAACCGAGCTGACCCCCCGCGCACGAAAGCAGGTTAAACAAGGTGGACCGGTTGGCGCGGTAGCGCGATTGTCTGCGGTTGCTGATCATTCAAGTGTGGTTTTTGATATCGGTGTGAACCGGGGAACCGTGGCACGGCATTTGATCCGTATCTTTCCGGAATGTCAGTGTTATCTGTTCGAGCCACTTCCAGAGCAGGCAGCTTTCGTAGAGGATAGGTTTCAATCCTTTGGTAACGTAACCGTGGTCGAACAGGCGCTAAGCAATGAACCCGGTAAGTCGGAGTTTTTTGTCGGTAAGAACCTCGGGACATCTTCGCTGTTGTCGATGAATGATGCCGCTTTGGAACAGCACCCCGAGGCCAAGGTCAGCAAGTCAATCGAAGTCGAACTGAATACGGTCGACCTGTTTTGCCAGAAGAACAAGATCGACCACATCTCGTGCATAAAAATAGACGCTCAGGGCTCTGAGTTGAATATCTTCAAAGGTGCGGAACAGATGTTGTCGGAACAGCGGGTCGACATAATCATGTTTGAATGGTTTGCCACTCCGCATTACGAAAACTGTCCACTTCTTTTGGATCTGTGGAACGAATTGGACCGGCACAGTTATTCGCTTTACGATATCTTCCCGCATCGTTCCTCTCGGAATGGTCAGAGACGGTTTGGAGATGCCGTGTTTATTTCGGACAGATTCCGAAAGAACAATTTACCTGAACTCTAGTTTTCATCCGACGATCAGGTTGGCCTCAATGGAAAGGCCAACCCAAAACTAGTGATGCGGGCGCAATGTATCACCGTTTGCGGCGTCTACGGCGACCTCCGTTGTCATCGGCAGATCCACCATCATTGAAGGATGGCGCGGGCAGGGTAACGACCTGGGCCAGCTCGGGGAATGGATCGGTCTTGTGAGGGATCGCGTTGGCGGCGACAAAATGGTCTTGAAACTTGGGTTCGATGGCGGTTTCGACTTTGGTTATCTCACGCACAACCCGCTCGATTTCGGCCCTTGAAGCAATGTTGCAGAGCGCAATTCGTGCACCGGTGCCCGCGGCATTGCCTGCGCTGGAGACCTTGTCCAACGGAGCGTCCGGAATCATGCCCAATACCATCGCGTGTTTGGTTGATATGTGGGCACCAAATGCGCCGGCCAGAACCACGCGGTCAACCTTGTCGACCTCCATCTCGTCCATCAACAGACGAGCACCGGCATAGAGTGCGGACTTCGCCAATTGAATAGCACGGATATCGCCTTGGGTGACGGTGATGCGTGGTCCACCTTCTGCGCTGGCATCATGGATCAGATAAGCGTGCGTGCGCCCCTCTGGGACGCTGCGCGCGGTACCAGTCTGTCCGGCTGATCCGATCAGGCCGCTTTCGTCCAGCAGTCCGGCTATACGCATTTCCGCGACGGCTTCAATGATGCCCGAGCCGCAGATGCCAGTGATGCCGGTGGTGGCGATGTCCTGATCAAAGCCGTCTTCATCCGACCATTTTTCAGACCCGATGATGCGGAAGCGGGGCTCTTTAGTAACCGGGTCGATTTCGATCCGCTCGATCGCTCCGGGGGCGGCGCGCTGGCCGGAACTGATCTGAGCACCTTCAAAGGCGGGGCCCGTGGGAGAAGAACATGCCAGCACCCGGCGGGTGTCGCCAAGCAGGATTTCCGCGTTGGTGCCAACATCCACGATCAGTACAAGATCCTCGGATTTCCCCGGTTCTTCGGAAAGCGCCACAGCGGCACAATCGGCCCCTACGTGACCTGCGATACAGGGCAGAATGTAGACCTGCGCGCGGGGATTCATGTTTGTCAGGTCCATCTCGCGGGCAGGCAATGAGACACTCTCCGATGTCGCCAACGCAAATGGTGCCTGACCCAGTTCGACCGGGTCGAGGCCCAGCAGCAGGTGGTGCATTACTGGGTTGCAAACGAACACGGTTTCCGTGATCAGCGCGGCATCAATTCCGGCCTCGTCCGCGATCGAGGTCGTCAGGTCGTTGATCGCCTCGCGCACGGCTTTCGTCATCTCCTTATCACCGCCTGGATTCATCATCGCATAGGAGACACGGCTCATAAGATCTTCGCCAAAACGAATCTGGGGGTTCATCAGACCAGAAGAGGCTTTGACTTCGCCAGTCTCGAGATCGGTCAAATGGGCGGCAATTGTTGTCGAACCCAGGTCGATGGCCAAGCCATAGAGGCCATGTTCGTGCAGACCGGGCCAGATTTCGACGATTCGGGCCACGCTATCCTTGTGGCCTCTGTGAACGGCAACCGTGACTTCCCATTTTCCTTTGCGCAGTACCGGCTGCAGTTTGGACATCAACGAGAGATCAGCCGTGATGGCATCGATCTTCCATTGCTCGCGCAGCGCACGTTCCAACCGCTCCAGGTCTCCGGTTGGGGAGTGCATATCCGGCTCTTCAACCACGACAAAGTAAAGGCGCGTAGCCGGATCCATCGTGATTGCCCGAGCGGTGGCGGCCTTGCGCACGACCTGACGGTGGACCTGACTTTCAGGCGGTACATCGATTACTACATCGCCCTGAACGGTGGCCTGACATCCAAGACGTCGACCTGGTTTCAAGCCGCGCTTGTCGTCATAGCGTTGCTCAACCGCGTTCCATTCACTCAATGCACCTTCGGCAACGGTGACGCCATGCTTTGGAAACTCGCCATAGCTCGGTGTGATTTGGCATTTCGAGCAGATGCCGCGCCCACCGCAGACCGAATCCAGATCAACACCCAATTGCCGAGCGGCAGTCAGAATTGGGGTGCCGACAGGAAAATGTCCGCGTTTTCCGGACGGGGTGAAAACGACAAGTGGTTCGGTGGTCATGAATAGCCTGCCTTTTGAATTCGCGCGTATGAGCGGCAAGATATGGGTTTAAGCGCAAAGGGAAAGGGCATTCCGCGGCACGTTTTGAACAGCTTGCGTCGTTTTCGGGTGCGGTGCGAGACCTCTAATACAAAACATCGTGGGATCAGGGCTTTTCCTTACGCGAAATCCATGTAATAGGGTCACCGTCAAACGGGCTTTTGCATGGGGTTTTCAGATGCAGATTCGTGAGGCACTCACCTTTGACGACGTTCTTCTGGTTCCGGGCGCATCTTCTGTGCTGCCGGCAACTGCGGATACGACCACGCGCGTGACGCGCGAAATCACCATGAATATCCCGCTGCTCAGCTCGGCGATGGATACGGTTACCGAGGCGCGCATGGCCATCGCCATGGCCCAGGCGGGCGGGATCGGAGTGGTTCACAAGAACCTTTCGGTTGAGGAACAGGCCCGCGAGATACGGCGCGTGAAACGGTTCGAATCGGGCATCGTTTATAACCCCGTAACTTTACGCGCCAATCAGACACTGGCCGATGCACAGGCTTTGGTCGAGCGCTACAACTTCACAGGCTTTCCTGTGGTTGAAGAAGACGGTCGCGTTGTTGGCATTGTCACCAACCGGGACATGCGCTTTGCAACGTCGGATGACACGCCGATCAAGGCGATGATGACCTCGGACAATCTGGCGATGCTACAGGAGCCTGCCGATCTGGAAGAGGCCAAAAGCCTGATGCGTGCCCGCCGAATTGAGAAGCTGCTGGTAGTAGATGGTGAAGGTAGATTGACCGGCCTGTTGACATTGAAAGACACAGAGCAGGCAGTTCTGAACCCAACGGCTTGTAAGGATCGGTTGGGCCGTCTTCGGGTGGCCGCCGCTACATCAGTAGGGGATGCCGGGTTTGAGCGGTCCGAACAACTTGTGGACTCGGGCGTCGACATCATTGTGATTGATACTGCACATGGGCACTCTCAGGGGGTTTTGGATGCCGTTAAACGCGCGAAGACCCTCTCGAACGAGGTACAGATCATCGCTGGTAATGTCGCTACGGGTGAGGCCGCTCGGGCGTTGATCGACGCAGGCGCGGATGCGATCAAGGTCGGAATTGGGCCGGGCTCGATCTGTACCACGCGGATGGTCGCAGGCGTTGGTGTTCCTCAGCTCACAGCAATTATGGATTGCGCGGCTGCGGCGGGTGATGTTCCGGTTATCGCGGATGGCGGCATCAAATTCTCAGGCGATTTTGCCAAGGCCATTGCGGCAGGCGCATCCTGCGCCATGGTCGGCTCGATGATCGCTGGCACGGATGAAAGCCCGGGTGAAGTTATCCTGTATCAGGGGCGCTCGTTCAAATCCTATCGGGGGATGGGCAGTCTGGGTGCCATGGCGCGAGGATCTGCTGACCGCTACTTTCAGAAGGACGCTGCAAACGACAAGCTGGTGCCCGAGGGGATCGAAGGGCAGGTGCCCTACAAAGGGTCGGCCAGCGCTGTCGTTCACCAACTGGTTGGCGGTTTGCGCGCTGCGATGGGCTATACCGGATGTGCTACAGTGGATGAGATGCGCCGCAATTGTAACTTCGTCAAAATCACCGGCGCGGGCCTGAAAGAGAGCCACGTGCATGATGTTCAGATCACGCGCGAGAGCCCGAATTATCGGATCATGTAAGTCTGTGGCGCCTCGTCCGAGGCGCTGTATGGCTGTTGGCATAGACAAACGGAAACCGCGATGACTCCTGCTGCCCGTGTTCAGGCATCGATTGAGATTCTCGATGACATTCTGACCGGTGCACCGGTTGAGAAGGCGTTGACTGGTTGGGCTCGGCGCAGCCGGTTTGCGGGCTCCAAGGATCGTGCAGCAATCCGGGATCATGTGTTCGATGCCTTGCGTTGCAAGCGATCTTTCGCAGCTTGCGGAGGTGCAGAAACCGGTCGCGGTCTGATGATCGGCGCGATCCGATCCTCGGGTAGTGATCTTGCCCAGATGTTCACAGGCCAGCGTTATGCGCCAGTGCAAGTGACTGAGTCCGAACAGGGCAGGCGGTTTCAATCCGACGCTGAACGTCTGGATATCCCGGAATGGCTGTGGCCTGCATTTCAGGCGGCGTTGAAAACTGAGGTCGAGGCTGTTGCAAGAGCATTGCAAACGCGTGCCTCGGTGCATTTGAGGGTAAATTCGCGGAAAGCCGATCTGCCATTGGCGATCCAACTATTGTCAGAAGAAGGCATACAGGCGCAGCCTCATACTGCTTGCGACACTGCGCTGGAAGTCACAGAAGGCGCGCGCAAGATTTCTCAAAGCCGTCCTTACACGAATGGGTTGGTGGAATTGCAAGACGCCGCCAGCCAGGCGGTAGTTGCAGCCCTGGAATTGCGACCCGGCATACGGGTTCTGGACTACTGCGCGGGTGGTGGCGGTAAGACCCTGGCATTGGCCGCCAGAGCCGAAGGAGTTCAGGTCTTCGCCCATGATTCCAATCCCAGTCGTATGCGTGATCTACCAACGCGCGCGAGGAGGGCAGGCGCAGAAGTCTCAATATTGACCACCGAACAAGTTGCTGATCAGGCTCCATTTGATGTTGTGTTAGCAGATGTACCCTGTTCCGGCAGCGGATCGTGGCGGCGCGCACCGGCAGGGAAATGGACGCTAACGCAGGAAGGGTTGAACGAGTTGAATCGGACTCAGACCGGTATTCTGAGAAATGTTGCCCCAATGGTTGCCGACGGCGGTACGCTTGCCTATGCGACCTGCTCAATGTTGGCAGAGGAAAATGACGAGATTGTTGATGAATTCCTATCTAATCACACGGATTGGCGATGTGTGTTTCGCAAAACGTGGCTGGTTTCTCAAGGGACCGATGGTTTTTATACAGCGCACTTGACGAGAATATAAAACATAAATCACAACCTTAGGAAGTGGCGCTGTTGATTTGTTAAGTAGTGGTTAACCATTATAGGCCGATATTGGTCATAAATTGTCATAACCCGAGCTTTTAATGTCCAGTTCTTCTGATGCTTTTCCCTCTCGCACCGGCCGTTGGGAAATTGACCGTGGGCGCCATGTCTCGTTGGCTCTGATCGCCGTTCTGTTGAGTTTATTCCCCGTTCTTGGAGTTCTACCACACCAATTGAATGCTGGGGTCGCGGCTATTGGATTGTCGTTCCTCGCTGTATTGGCATTTGCTTTGATGCGCGCATGGGTTGCCAGACAGATTGAAGCACAAACCAACGCCGCATTATTGGTTTTTCTGGAACAAGAGTCCGACGCTTGTATTGTTGCCGACTCGACTGGCAAGATACTGATAGCGAACGCCCACGCTGATGCTCGTCTTATCAAAGGTATCAATCCTCGGCTCGAAGACTGTCTTCGTTCTGTGTTTGCAAATCCGGCCGTTATCCTACTGCGTTTGCAATCGCTCGCACGGGCACAAGGCAGGGCAGATGAAGACATTGTCACGCGTGGACAAACGATACCGGTTTCCGTTTCCCAATTGAGCCTTGATCGCTTTTGCTGGCGCTTTACGCTGGAAGCCTCGCAATTATGGCGCAACGTTCAGCTGCCAGTCGTCACCGTAGGACGCAATGAGGTTGTTCTTGGGGCCAATGAAACGGCGATCGAACTGTTTGGTCGGGTCCCGGAAGCGCTAGAGCAGATATCTCTATGTGACACAGATGCTGGCGGCAACATCATACGGGTAACGACCTCTGGTGCTAGTAGGCCGTTTAGCGTTTCGATCCTAAGGCAAAGTGGGATCGCTCGAGAATTGCTTTTGACACCAGTCAAGGATGTAGAAACAACACAGGAAGTGGCGTCTTTTGCCGATTTGCCGGTTCCGATCATGTGTTTGTCTTTGAATGGTGAGATCGGCGAAGCAAACCGTCTCGCTGTTGAGTTGGTTGGCGAGATACAGCCCGGAAGATCCAATATTGAAGAGATTATGCAGGGGCTCGGCTATCCTATTCGCGATTGGTTGACCCAAGCCGCCGAACCAGATGCAGTGCCAAGATCTGAATTCCTTCGTTTGGAACGTAAGGACAAAGAGGTCTTTGTACAGGTCACGCTGTCAAGAATTGTCAAAGAAGGTCAGGTCTTATTGATTGCGGTTTTAAATGACGCGACTGAGCTGAAAACACTTGAGGCGCAATTTGTTCAGGGCCAAAAGATGCAGGCCGTTGGGCAGCTCGCCGGTGGTGTTGCGCATGACTTCAACAACTTGTTGACCGCGATATCTGGGCACTGCGATCTGTTGCTTTTGCGGCACGATCAGAACGATCCAAACTACGGTGACCTCGTGCAGATTAACCAGAACGCCAATCGAGCGGCTGCGTTGGTCAGCCAACTTCTGGCCTTCTCACGCAAGCAGACTCTTCGGCCTGAAGTTCTGGATTTACGCGACACAATTTCTGATCTTATCCATTTGCTGAACCGGCTTGTCGGCGAAAAGGTGCGCCTTACGCTCAGCCATGATCCCGTGCTCAAGCCTGTATGCGCAGACAAACGCCAGCTAGAGCAGGTGTTGATGAATCTCGTCGTTAATGCGCGCGATGCGATGCCGGAAGGCGGAGAGATACGGATCGAAACCGAAGTACTGACTTTGGATCACCCCGTCACGCGCGACCGAGCGACAGTTCAGCCGGGCGAATACGTGACGGTTAAAGTCATCGACAGCGGTGTGGGAATCCCTGCGGATAAATTGCAAAAAGTGTTCGAACCTTTCTACACCACGAAACGCACAGGCGAGGGCACTGGTTTGGGTCTGTCGACCGTCTACGGCATCATAAAACAGACCGGTGGATTTATATTTGTCGATAGCATTCAGGACAAAGGAACAGAATTCACTGTGCTGCTACCGGTAAGTGCGGGGATCCAAGCACCCGAACCTACTGCGCTCGAAACCCCTGGGGAGCAGGGCTCTCATCAGGGTGAAGGTGTTGTTCTGCTGGTCGAAGACGAAGCCCCTGTGCGCGCATTTGCGACGCGAGCGCTGAGGTTGAAAGGATATACGGTGCTCGAGGCTGAATCGGCCGAAGATGCGCTGCATTTACTGGACGATCCGAACCTGTTGGTGGATGTATTCGTAACCGATGTGGTCATGCCCGGAATGGACGGCCCGACTTGGGTGCGCAAGGCCATGAAAGAACGCCCCGACGTGCGTGTGGTGTTCATGTCAGGTTATACGGAAGGTGCGTTTGGCGAGGCAGGTCCTGAGATTGAAAACTCCACCTTCCTGCCCAAACCTTTTTCACTGACCCAGTTGACAGAAGCGGTGTTTCAGCAACTCAACTGAATCCGTTATTCGGCGGATTGGTGCAGGGCGAATTCAGCGGCGTGTTGTGAACGAAACCTTTCTTCGGTTTCCCTAGAAAGATCCATCGGGCACTCAGGGGACACATTTTCATGCGGAAGATCAATGTCACACTCGAGGCGATTCTCAAGGAACTTCAAAATCCCTTTTTGGTTCTCGTATTTGAAGATATGGGTCACACCAGCGCCATTGCTGCGCGGAAATAGGAATTCGCTCTGACATCCGACATCTGCAAAATCCGGACGAGCGTCTTGCATATACGCGTTCAGAAAGGTTTCGAAACTCAGCTCCTGTGTGGAATGTACGTGATTGGTCAACTCTGGACGCGAGCGATAACGATACCAGCTGCCTAGCCAGTCGATAGGTTCACGCACAACTGCCATTACTTCCATCTCTGTATCGAACATTTTGCGAAACATTTTTTGAAAGAAGCGATCATACCGGCGCATGTTCGCGTGTTTGAGGTCCGTGGGCCCTGACACAACAATATCAGCTCGGTCACGCAAGGCCGATTGATAAGCTGTGCTACCGGTTTTGGGGACGGACAAAAGCGCCAGCCGCTTTTCATAAAAAACAAGCATTTATCTTTTCTCTTCAACGCTTTTCGTGTCGCAGATTGTCGTAAACGACTCTTTAACACAATTGCTGAAGAGTGGATTGCATAAGTTTTAGTTGAAATGTTCTCTTTTTGGTCCCATAAGGAACAAGAGGCGAACAAAGCAGCGATTGCCGCCCGATCAAGGGTGTGACAAAAGAGAAGGCGACAGGACAATGGCGGATCTTCTAACAATGAGCGACAAGAAAAACGCAGACAAGCAAAAGGCGCTCGACAGTGCGCTGGCCCAGATCGAACGGCAGTTTGGCAAAGGTTCGATCATGAAGCTGGGTGAAGATGCCAAACAGGACATCGATGCCAGTTCGACCGGCTCATTGGGGTTGGATATCGCGCTGGGAATTGGCGGGCTGCCAATGGGGCGGATCGTCGAAATTTACGGGCCCGAGAGTTCCGGTAAAACCACGCTGACGTTGCATTGCATTGCAGAACAGCAGAAGCGCGGCGGTGTTTGCGCCTTTGTCGACGCTGAACATGCGCTGGACCCGCAATACGCCCGCAAGCTGGGCGTCGACCTGGATGAGCTGCTGATTTCTCAACCCGATACCGGAGAGCAGGCGCTTGAGATTACCGATACGCTGGTGCGGTCGGGCGCAGTGAACATGGTCGTGGTCGACTCGGTGGCGGCGCTGACGCCGAAATCTGAATTAGAAGGCGATATGGGTGACAGCAATGTCGGTGTACAAGCTCGTCTGATGAGTCAGGCGATGCGCAAGCTGACCGGCTCGATCAGCCGCTCGAACTGCATGGTGATTTTCATAAACCAGATCAGGATGAAAATTGGCGTGATGTTCGGTAGCCCGGAAACCACCACCGGCGGTAATGCGTTGAAATTTTACAGCTCGGTTCGTCTGGATATCCGCCGCATCGGTGCGATCAAGGATCGGGATGAAGTTGTCGGCAACCAGACCCGCGTGAAAGTCGTTAAGAACAAGGTGGCGCCTCCATTTAAGCAGGTTGAATTCGACATCATGTATGGCGAAGGCATTAGCAAAATGGGTGAGCTGCTGGATCTGGGCGTCAAGGCTGGCGTGGTCGAAAAGTCGGGTTCGTGGTTCAGCTACGGTGATGAGCGGATCGGGCAGGGGCGTGAAAATGCCAAGCAGTATCTGCGCGACAACAGCCGAGCGGCGCTTGAGATCGAAGATAAGATTCGCGCAGCGCATGGTCTGGAATTCGAGATGCCGCCGGAGGCGGAAGAGGATGATATCCTTGAGGCTTAAGTAATCACTGAGAGGAACTAACAATTTCCCTCAGGCGCTCGATGATGCCGGAAGTTATCTGAACAAGGCGGTCCTTTGGGGGCGCCTTGTTTTGTTCTGCTATGTCTCACCTGTGGACACTCCCGAGGTGCGCGGCTAAACCTTTGCGGACCAATCTATTGCGCGTTGAGAGAGCCCAAATGCCCACGCTGAATGATATCCGATCAACCTTTCTGAACTACTTTGCCAAGCAAGGCCATGAAGTGGTCGCATCCAGCCCGCTTGTACCGCGCAATGATCCGACGTTGATGTTCGTGAACTCGGGTATGGTGCAATTCAAGAATTTGTTCACCGGAGTGGAAACCCGTGACTATCAGCGCGCCACAACTGCGCAAAAATGTGTGCGCGCAGGCGGCAAACACAACGATCTTGACAATGTCGGCTACACCGCGCGTCACCATACGTTCTTTGAAATGCTGGGTAATTTCTCGTTCGGTGACTATTTCAAGCCCGAAGCAATTCCCTTTGCCTGGGAACTGATCACCAAGGAATTTGGGATCGACAAGAACCGCTTGCTGGCTACTGTCTATCACACCGATGACGAAGCGTTCGAGATCTGGAAAAAGGTTGGCGTCCCCGAGGATCGGATTATCCGTATCGCCACCAACGACAATTTCTGGCAAATGGGACCAACGGGCCCCTGCGGTCCGTGTACAGAAATTTTTTATGATCATGGTGATCACATCTGGGGTGGCCCTCCGGGTTCGGCCGAGGAAGATGGCGACCGCTTCATCGAAATCTGGAATATCGTTTTCATGCAGAACGAGCAGTTTGATGACGGCTCAATGGTTGAACTTGACATGCAGTCGATCGATACCGGCATGGGTTTGGAACGTATCGGCGCATTGCTGCAGGGCAGTCATGACAACTATGACACCGACCTGTTCAAGACTTTGATTGAAGCTTCGGCCGATGCGACAGGTGTAGATCCTTTTGGGGATCAGAACGTACATCATCGCGTGATTGCAGATCACCTACGTTCGACATCTTTCCTGATTGCGGATGGTGTAATGCCATCCAATGACGGTCGTGGGTACGTCTTGCGCCGCATCATGCGACGCGCGATGCGCCATGCGCATCTGTTAGGGGCCAAGGATCCGGTGATGCACCGGATCGTACCGACTTTGGTTCAGTTAATGGGCGCGCAATACACCGAACTCGGTCAGGCGCAGCCGTTGATCGAAGAGACACTGCTGTTGGAAGAAACCCGTTTTAAGCAGACGTTGGATCGTGGCTTGAAATTGTTAGATGACGAAGTCTCTGGCTTGCCAGAAGGCGATCCGCTGCCCGGCGATGCTGCGTTCAAGCTTTATGATACATACGGTTTTCCGCTTGATCTGACGCAGGATGCGCTACGCGAAAAAGGTCGTACTGTAGACACTGACGGATTTGACACGGCCATGGCTGAACAAAAGGCCAAGGCACGTGCGGCATGGGCCGGGTCTGGAGAGTCTGCGGATCAGGTCGTTTGGTTCGATGTGCTGGATACAGCTGGAGCTACCGATTTTCTGGGGTACGACACCGAAAAGGCGGAAGGACAGGTCGCAGCATTGGTGGTCGATGGCGCTTTGGTCGACAAGATCGAGCAGGGTGGCAGCGGCTGGCTCGTGGTTAATCAGACACCGTTCTATGGCGAGGCAGGTGGCCAGGTTGGTGACACCGGTGAAATCCGCAGATTGGATGAGCGTGATGACGTTGCTTGCGTCGAAGACACCAGAAAATTCGCAGACGGCAAAGTCTATGCCCACAAGGTCACCGTTGAACATGGGGTTATTTCGAAAGGTGATGCGGTCGAGCTGGAAGTAGATCACGCCCGTCGCACTGCCATTCGCGCAAACCACTCGGCGACACACTTGTTGCACGAAGCCCTGCGTGAGACGTTGGGTGACCACGTGGCTCAGCGCGGCTCACTGAACGCGTCGGATCGCTTGCGATTTGATTTCAGCCATTCCAAAGCTCTAACGCCGGAAGAAGTGCAAAAGGTCGAACGAGAGGTTAACGCGTTCATCCGTCAGAACTCGACAGTGGAAACTCGCATCATGACCCCGGATGACGCCCGCGAACTGGGCGCACAAGCCTTGTTCGGTGAGAAATACGGGGACGAAGTGCGCGTGGTCTCAATGGGCAAAGCCTCCACAGGAAAAGGTCAGGATGCTGAGACTTGGTCGATCGAACTATGTGGCGGCACCCATGTACGCCAGACAGGCGATATCGGAACTTTTGTCGTGCTTGGCGATAGTGCAAGCAGCGCTGGTGTGCGGCGGATCGAGGCTTTGACCGGTGAAGAAGCGTTCAGATATTTGTCGGCACAGGATCATCGCCTTGGCTCTCTTGCGTTGGAGCTCAAAGCACAGCCGGATGATGTTGTTGCGCGTGTGAAGTCTCTGTTGGATGAACGCAAGGCATTACAGAACGAAGTCGCGCAATTGCGCCGTGATCTGGCGATGGCCGGAGGTGCCGGGCAGGGTGGAGGACCCGAGGCGCGTGACGTGAATGGCGTGGCTTTCTTTGCGCAATCGCTGACGGGTGTGTCCGGTAAGGATTTGCCGACCCTGATTGATGAACACAAAAACCGTTTGGGATCGGGTGCTGTGTTGTTGATTGCGGATACCGGTGGCAAAGCAGCAGTGGCCGCAGGTGTCACCAACGATTTAACGGATAAGGTATCGGCAGTGGATCTGGTTCGGGCCGCTGTTGTGGAACTTGGCGGTAAGGGCGGTGGCGGACGGCCCGACATGGCGCAAGGTGGAGGTAAGGATGCCTCTAACGCAGACGCGGCGATAAAAGCCGCCGAGCAAGTTTTGGGAGGATAAAATGCCAGCACTCTGGATAGCACATGTTACGGTGACGGATGCCGAAGCGTACGGTAAGTACGCCGAACTTGCCGGCCCTGCGCTTGCAGCGCATGGGGGCGAATTCATTGCTCGGGCAGCGAGATACGTGCAATTGGAGGGTAAAGAGCGCCCACGCAACGTGATCGCCCGGTTTCCTTCTATTGAAGATGCCGTGGAATGCTACAATTCGCCTGCATACCAAGAAGCACTCGATCATGCCCGCGGTGCCAGCGAACGTGAGCTGGTAGTTGTCGAGATCACAGACTGAGAATCAGGTTGATTCTATTTTAACTCGTACAATGCAGGGTCTTTATGGTTGCTAGCCGCCCGGTGATGTCACGACAATGAGCGTGGCGTTTCTCGCGGCTGGTCTCGTGAATTATCAGTTATATTTCAGCAATTTACCTGACATTTTGGTTAATATTTAGACGTGCGCAAGGTCCTGATTGTGGCGGCACTCGCCTTTTTCTTGCGCGAAAATGGTCATGAAAAGTGACGAATTTCCGCCGCTTTTTCCACTCAACCTCATAAAAAGATTGCGTGCGACCCACGGTTTGCGGGTATGATCCGAGAACGGATAGGGTTCTGAACCACGCTGATCGCATGGATTTAGCAGGGCTCGAGGGATCGGAATGACGACTTATGGCACAACTTTAGACGCAGTTTATAAGTGCGCCACCAAGCTGGGTGGCCATCTGGGCATGGCAGTGCTGGTTTCCGGATCGCTTTTGATTGGCGCAGAAGCATCGGCAAAAGATGCCGCGTTTATTCAAACTGTTGCAGCCTCTCCACCCCCTTCGGGCGCGCAGCAACTTTGTCGACAGTATTCTTGGGCTTGCGCGCAAAAGGGCGCATCTTCACTGTCCAGTACACAGGAATTGCAATTGGTCAAACAGATCAATCGCCGCGTGAATGCCTCGACACGGGAAGTCACGGATCAATCCCAATATAAAACACGCGAACTATGGGCTCTGCCCACATCTCTGGGTGGTGATTGCGAGGATTTTGCCCTGTTGAAAAAACGTGATCTTATCAGGGCTGGTATCGACCCCAGGAAACTGTTGATAGCGACTGTCCTGGACACTCGCAGAAACTCGCATGCCGTGCTGGTTTACCGATCGAACCAAGGTGATCTGGTTCTGGACAATCTGACCAACCGAATAAAACCTTGGTCAGCAACTCGTTATCTGTTTCTCCGGATGCAAGATCCTAGGCAGCCGAGAAATTGGGTTGGGGTTTACGGCAAAAGTTAGAGATCTAAGATTCTGAAAAGGGCGTATGCGATAAGCAACGCCCTCTCCGAAGCCTCTTGATCAATCAGAATACCCTATTCTTGGCTTCCTTGTCCTTGGCCTTGCTAGCCCTGGCCTTCTCCTTGGCCCTCTTATCCTTGGCCTTTTGATTCTTGGCCTTCTCCTTGGCTCTCTTATCCTTGGCCTTTTGATTCTTGGCCTTCTCCTTGGCTCTCTTATCCTTGGCCTTTTGATTCTTAGCCTTCTCCTTGGCTCTCTTATCCTTGGCCTTTTGATTCTTGGCCTTCTCCTTGGCCCGCTTATCCTTGGCCTTGTTATCCTTGGCCTTGTTATCCTTGGACTTATCATCCTTGGACTTATCATCCTTGGATTTCTTATCCTTGGATGTTTTGTCGTCTCCGTTGTCTTCACCGCCAGGTGTGGAATCACCGGGATCATTGTCATTGCTTGCGCTACGTGAAGGGTCAGAGTCTGGACGATCTGGCTGTCCTTCTTGTGCAGGGCCATCACCACGCCGCCGTTCAAAAAGACCGATAGATGCAGTTGGAAGGTCAGTCAGTACAGCTGCGAAAGCGGGGCAATCGTTCGAAGTTCGCTCAAGAATCTCTTCAAAGTCAGCGCGTCTCTGAATGTACTTCAGCATCTGTGAACTGACCGTACCGCAACCACATAATACGCTGGATGACACGGATTGCTTGGCGGTTTTCACCGTACACATGTCGGAAGCCTGGGCAGGGTTCATTGAGATTAGGGGTGATATTGCGATAGCAAATGATACCGACAACAGCTTGGATTTGATGCGCATGGCGCCACTCCTTAGGTACTCGTTAACTACATTGCCGTATAAGAAAACGGCGTCACACTGTGAACATAAAGTTCTCTTTATTCTGCCTAATTACAAGCAAACTTTTTGGTGTGATTCTGTGATCTAGCTCACTCAAAAGGTGATTTGCGCATAAAAAACAAAAAGAAGGCCTGATGTTTCGACAGGCCTTCTTTTTTCATGCTGTTTCTCAACTGACGTAAAAATGTCACAAATATGGCATTGTTTCCAAAAAGTGAACAAATTCACACCTTTGGTCAGGCCGACTTGGACATCCGTTTGCGTTCGTGCGGGTCAAGGTACCGTTTGCGCAGGCGGATCGCGTTAGGTGTAACCTCAACCAGTTCGTCGTCATCAATGTAAGCTATGGCCTCTTCAAGTGAGAACTGAACATGAGGAGTCAGCCGTACTGCGTCGTCTGAACCGCTGGCACGTACGTTGGTCAGCTTCTTACCTTTGAGTGGGTTTACTTCCAGATCATTGTCTCGGGAGTGTTCGCCGATCACCATACCCTGATAGACATCTGTCTGCGGGCCGACAAACATGCGACCCCGCTCTTCCAGATTCCAAAGCGCATAGGCCACCGCTTGACCGTTCTCCATCGAGATCAAGACACCTGCACGTCGCCCGGGAATCTGACCTTTGTGGGCAGCCCAGCCGTGGAACACGCGGTTTAGAACACCGGTGCCTCGGGTATCAGTCAGGAACTCACCGTGATAGCCGATCAAACCACGTGAAGGCACATGAGCGATGATCCGGGTCTTGCCTGCGCCTGCGGGGCGCATCTCGGCCAACTCGCCTTTGCGTGCTCCGGTGATTTTTTCGATCACGGCACCTGAGTACTCATCATCGACGTCGATGGTGACTTCTTCGATCGGCTCCAGGCGTTGGCCTTCTTCCTCACGGAACAAAACTTGCGGGCGCGAGATGCTGAGTTCAAATCCTTCGCGGCGCATATTCTCGATCAGAACACCCATCTGCAATTCGCCACGCCCTGCAACTTCGAAAGCTTCGCCGCCTGGAGTGTCGGTGATGCGGATGGCGACATTCGATTCAGCCTCTTTCATCAGGCGATCTCGGATGACGCGTGATTGTACCTTTTTACCATCACGTCCGGCCAGCGGTGAATCGTTGATGCCAAAGGTCACGGTGATGGTCGGCGGGTCGATAGGTTGTGCGGGCAGGGCTTCATCCACCTGAGGGGAGACAAGTGAATCAGCTACGGTCGCTTTGCTCATGCCGGCGATCGTCACGATATCGCCTGCCTCAGCTATATCGATAGGCTGTTGAGCGAGGCCGCGGAAGGCCAGGATTTTCGAGGCGCGGAAATTCTCGATCAGGGTACCATCGCGGCTTAGCGCCTTGAGGCTATCGCCCGCTTTCAATGTGCCGCTTTCTACGCGACCTGTCAGGATGCGACCAATGAACGGGTCGCTGCCCAGTGTAGTGGCGAGCATTTGGAAGGGCTCATCCTTACGATCGGCCTGCCTCGGAGCCGGGACGTGGTCGACGATCAGATCAAACAGGGCAGTCAGATCTTTGCGCGGGCCATCCAGTTCCATATCGGCCCAGCCCGAACGACCCGAGGCGTACATGGCCGGAAAATCCAGCTGATCATCGTCGGCCCCGAGGTTGGCGAACAGATCAAAGCACTCATCCAGCGCACGGTCGGGTTCGGCATCTGGTTTATCGACCTTGTTCAGCACGACAATCGGGCGCAGACCCAGTGCCAGCGCTTTTGAGGTCACGAATTTGGTCTGCGGCATCGGGCCTTCGGCAGCATCCACCAGCAGAACAACCCCATCCACCATGCTGAGAATACGCTCGACCTCGCCGCCAAAATCAGCGTGGCCCGGAGTGTCGACGATGTTGACCCGCGTGCCTTTCCATTCGACCGAAGTCGCCTTGGCGAGGATGGTGATCCCGCGCTCGCGTTCCAGATCGTTACTGTCCATGGCGCGCTCTGCCACGGCCTGATTTTCCCGGAACGCGCCGGATTGTTTGAGCAGCTCATCCACCAGGGTCGTCTTGCCGTGGTCAACGTGAGCGATGATTGCGATATTGCGCAGGTCCATGAGAGGTCAGCCTTTGAACGGGAAGTTGTCGCGCGCATAACGCGGCGCGACAAAATATACCAGCCCTAACCGGCGGTCAGTGGCCTGCTGTTGCCGAAAACAGGTGGATGATCAGGATGCCGCCCAGAATCATGGCCAAGCCTAAGATCGCGGGCCAATCGAGTCTTTGACCAAAAACCAGAAAGCCTATCAGAGCAATCAGGAAAATGCCCAGACCCGACCAGATCGCATAAACAATACCTACCGGCGTGACCTTCAGAGTGAGGGCCAATAGGTAAAAGGCAAAGCCATATCCAACCACGACCAGAACTGATGGCCAAAAGCGTGTGAACTGATGGCTAGCCTGCAAAGCTGTGGTGCCGATGGTTTCAGCGATTACTGCCAGCAGCAGGATCAGATAGGTCTTGGGCACGGGATTTATCTTTCCGAATTGTCGCGGGTGATTGAGCATATTTGCCATCGACGGAGCAAGCGAATTCAGACGGTGCCGTTCAAAGGTGTATCTTTACCAAAGGTCAGGTAATCCAGACTATTCGAGATTTGGATTTTGAGTTAAATACATAGCTGTTTTTAGTTGGTTTTTGACGAGTTTGATACAATGACTACTTTTGCAAAATCTGTCATTATCGTTTCGTTTATGATTGTGGCGTTGGGGTGGCTTGCAGACGGGGGGTCCGTCGACATTGATGCAGCCCAGAATGTTGAGCGGTTAACGGGTTTTCCAGTTTAAGCGCCCATCGAACGATATCTATGAAAAGGAGCTTTCGGGCTCCTTTTCTTTTTTAAACGCCAGTTTCTAGATATTCACTGCTGCTTTTCGATCGCTTTGAGCTTTGAGCGATGTTCAGAAAGCTTTTTGACAACGAATTGTCTCGCTTTGCGCTCAGCCATCCGAACGCGGATTTCGGTCAGAAACGCTTCTTCCAATGATTGTGAGGCCGCCCCTAGGACCTCACCAACTTCAACAAAGAACCGATCTTCACCGGTCTCGTCCATGACTTTCATCGTGTCCTCGGCCAATCGGGCGGCGAGGGTGGTGATGGTGTCAGACATCAGCGCGTATTCTCAGTCAGGCGGCGCTTAACGTAATCCGTCACATCGGTCATCAGAGTGTCCATGTGGCGGTCCTGGAAAAAGTGGTCAGCGCCTTCCACCTCATTGTGAGTGATGGTAATACCTTTTTGCTCGTGCAGCTTACCCACCAGCGAGGTGGTGTCTGCAGGTGGCGCAACGCGATCAGCCGATCCGTTGATGATCAATCCCGAAGACGGGCAGGGTGCCAGGAACGAAAAGTCATACATGTTTGCGGGCGGTGATACGCTGATGAAGCCGGTGATCTCCGGGCGGCGCATAAGAAGCTGCATCCCGATCCAAGCACCGAAAGAGAACCCCGCGACCCAGCAATGCTTAGAGTTATTGTTCATCGACTGCAGATAATCCAACGCCGATGCTGCGTCGCTCAATTCGCCTACGCCCTGATCATATTCACCTTGACTGCGGCCCACGCCGCGAAAGTTAAAGCGCAGAACTGTGAAGCCCATGTTGTAGAAAGCATAATGTAGGTTATAGACCACCTTGTTGTTCATGGTCCCGCCAAATTGTGGATGCGGGTGCAACACGATGGCGATCGGTGCGTCTTTTTCCTTTTGCGGGTGGTAGCGGCCTTCCAGGCGGCCTTCTGGTCCGGGAAAGATCACCTCGGGCATGTGTGCTTTAGTCCTGTTTTTTGACGCGTCGGCCCTGAGACTATCTTGACGGTAATCGTCAGGTACCTTAGAACGGTTCTAATTACATTTGTGTCGCATTAAGCGCTGCCAGAGGGAGATACGCACTGGCTGCGGCGACGTCAATGTTTTCGCGCAGTTCTTGCCAAGAGGGAATAATATGAAGCTGTCGACCAAAGGCCGTTATGCGATGGTTGCACTGGCGGATATTGCGTTACAAACCTCGGATAAATTGGTCACGTTGGGTGAAATTTCTGAGCGTCAGGATATTTCATTGCCGTATCTCGAGCAGCTTTTCGTCAAGTTGCGTCGGGCTGATCTGGTCAGTTCAGTGCGCGGGCCGGGTGGGGGATATCGTTTGGCACGCCCCGCATCCGATATTCGTGTGGTTGAGATACTGGCAGCCGTCGATGAAACCGTGGATGCAATGCACAAGGGTGCAGGGGCCTCGGGTGCGTCTTCGGGCAGTCGCGCGCAGTCGCTGACCAATCGTTTGTGGGAAAGCCTAAGTGCGAATGTTTATGTCTTCCTGCATCAAACGCGGCTTTCGGATGTGATCCGGAATGACCTAGCGCCGTGTCCGGCTGTTCCGAACCTGTTTGCTGTCGTGGACGACTGAGCCAATGAAGTTTCTGATCGTTTTACGAAAGTCTGTGCTGGAAAAGATACATCTATGAAACGGGTTTATCTCGACCATAATGCCACGGCCCCTCTGAGGCCCGAGTCGCGCTCAGCAATGATTGCGACAATGGATTTGGTGGGTAATCCGTCTTCGGTTCATGCCGAAGGACGGGCGGCGAAGGCGGTGGTTGAGAATGCCAGGGTACAGATCGCCTCAGCATTTGGTGCAGATGGCGCGGATATCGTGTTCACCTCCGGCGCGACCGAAGCTGCAGCCTTGGCCATGACCGGTCGCAATCTACAGGGCGCCGCGATCGAACATGATGCCGTAAGGGCTTGGACCCAAGAGGTTTTGCCAGTATCGCATGATGGACGGGTCGCGATTACGACTGCTTCTCAATCGACCCTGCAATTGGCTAACTCGGAAACTGGTATTATTCAGGCCCTTCCTTCGGGGTTGGCGGTGACCGACGCAACACAGGCATTTGGAAAGCTGCCGGTTGCTTTCAACTGGCTGGGTGCTGAAATGGCATTGATCTCGGCCCACAAGCTTGGAGGGCCTAAAGGGATAGGGGCGTTAGTGATGAAACGCGGCACCGATCTGGCAGCGCAGATCAAGGGTGGCGGGCAAGAAATGGGACGCCGTTCAGGTACTGAAAATGTTATTGGAATCGCAGGGTTCGGTGCTGCAGCTCAAGCTGCGGCCAATGAGCTGTCCAATGGCGTTTGGGAAAAAGTCAGAGAACTTAGAAATATTCTAGAAAACGCTCTTGAGGCTGGTTCGAAAGCTACTATTTTTGTCGGGAAAGATCAGGAGCGACTCCCTAACACGTTGTGCTTTGCCACTCCGGGCTGGAAGGGAGAGACTCAGGTCATGCAGATGGATTTGTCGGGGTTTGCGATCAGCGCTGGCTCGGCTTGTTCCAGCGGCAAGGTGCGTGCAAGTGCCGTGTTGACAGCCATGGGATTTGATGAGCAGACGGCGGCCAGCGCAATCCGCGTATCGCTGAGCCCTGAGACAACAGAAGAACAAGTGCTGCGTTTCGCGGAAACGTGGCTGGAAAAAGAGAAAAAGTATCACGCGCGTGCCGCGTGATTTGACGGAGGTTGCCAGATGGCCGCTTTGGACCAGACCCAAGTACAAGTAAAAGAAGGTGTCGATCAAGAGACCGTAGATGCGGTACGCGAGGTCGGAACGTACAAATACGGCTGGGAAACCGATATCGAGATGGAATATGCGCCCAAGGGCGTGAACCCGGACATCGTGCGTCTTATTTCAAGCAAGAATGATGAGCCTGAGTGGATGACCGAATGGCGTCTGGCTGCATTCGAGCGCTGGACCAAGATGGAAGAACCCAAATGGGCGATGGTCAGCTATCCCGAGATCGATTTTCAGGACCAGTATTATTACGCGCGTCCGAAATCGATGGAAGAGAAACCCAAGTCTCTGGATGAAGTTGACCCCAAGCTTCTTGCAACTTACGAAAAACTGGGTATCCCACTGAAAGAACAGATGATTCTGGCCGGAGTGGAGGGCGCAGAAGACGCACCTGCCGAGGGGCGCAAGGTTGCGGTTGATGCGGTGTTCGATTCGGTCTCAGTCGGCACGACTTTCCAGGAAGAGCTTAAGAAAGCAGGAGTGATCTTCTGTTCGATTTCCGAAGCCATCAAAGAGCATCCCGAACTGGTCAAAAAGTACCTGGGAACTGTCGTCCCTGCCTCGGATAACTTTTATGCCACTCTGAATTCGGCCGTGTTTTCGGATGGTTCATTTGTCTACGTGCCACCCGGCGTTCGCTGCCCGATGGAGTTGAGCACCTATTTCCGTATCAATGCCGAGAATACAGGCCAATTCGAACGTACCCTGATCATCGCCGATAAGGGCTCGTACGTGTCTTATCTGGAAGGATGTACGGCGCCACAGCGTGACACGGCCCAGTTGCACGCCGCCGTCGTGGAAATCATCATCGAAGAAGATGCTGAGGTGAAGTATGCGACCGTTCAGAACTGGTTCCCCGGGGATGAGAACGGCAAAGGCGGTATATACAACTTCGTGACCAAGCGCGCCGACTGCCGGGGTGACCGGTCCAAGGTAATGTGGACGCAGGTAGAGACCGGTTCGGCCGTGACTTGGAAATATCCGTCATGCATCCTGCGTGGCGATGATAGCCAAGGTGAGTTTTACTCAATCGCCATTGCCAACAACTATCAGCAGGCCGATACCGGTACTAAAATGGTTCATCTGGGCAAGAACACCAAGTCGCGGATCGTCTCGAAAGGGATCAGCGCTGGCAAGGCCCAGAACACTTATCGCGGCCTTGTGTCGATGCACCCCAAGGCCAAGGACAGCCGGAACTACACCCAGTGTGACAGCTTGCTGATCGGCGACAATTGTGGGGCGCATACGGTGCCTTACATCGAGGTTCGCAATAATTCGTCCCGTGTGGAACATGAAGCAACCACATCCAAAGTGGATGACGATCAACTGTTCTACTGCCGCCAACGTGGCATGGACGAGGAAGAAGCCGTTGCGCTGGTTGTCAACGGATTCTGCAAGGACGTACTACAGGCGCTACCGATGGAGTTTGCCATGGAAGCGCAGCAGCTTGTGGCGATCAGCCTCGAGGGATCAGTAGGCTAATGACACCAAAATCTCGCCAGCGTGTCCGTAAGGATGATGTGCTGACAGTGCTCGGTTACGCACTGCCGGTGCTTGGCGGCTTGTTGGGGATTGCCTACGTCAACACCAAATACATGGACTTCATTAACCCGGTTTGGGCAGTGGGCGCAGGCGCACTGCTTGGCTGGATCATCGCACGTGTGATCCGCAAAGCACTGGGGTAGGAACTTATCGGGGTGCAGTACACCCCTTGCGATACGCAAAAGGACAAAAAATGCTTGAAATCAATAACCTGCACGTCAAACTTGAGGAAGAAGACAAGCAGATCCTGAAAGGGGTCGACTTGAAGGTCGAGGCTGGCAAGGTGCATGCGATCATGGGCCCGAATGGTTCGGGTAAATCGACTCTCAGCTATGTGTTGTCTGGTCGCGACGGCTATGAGGTAACTGAAGGCACTGCGACGCTCGACGGTGAAGATCTGCTTGAGATGGAGCCGGAAGAGCGCGCTGCCGCGGGTGTATTCCTGGCGTTCCAGTACCCGGTAGAGATCCCCGGCGTGGGTAACATGACCTTTCTGCGAACCGCAGTAAACGCACAGCGGAAGGCACGGGGGCAGGATGAATTGTCAGCGACAGACTTCCTGAAAGAAGTACGTGCCAAGGCCAAAGCGCTGAAGATCGACGCAGAAATGCTGAAGCGTCCAGTCAATGTTGGCTTTTCGGGCGGTGAGAAAAAACGCAACGAAATCCTCCAGATGGCGATGCTAGAACCTAAGATGTGCATTCTGGACGAGACCGACTCGGGCCTCGACGTTGATGCAATGAAACTGGTCGCTGAGGGCGTAAATGCGCTGCGTGACGAAGGACGCGGATTCCTGGTGATCACACACTACCAGCGTCTGCTGGATCACATCAAACCAGATGTGGTTCATATCATGGCTGATGGTCGTATTGTGAAATCGGGGGGTCCCGAGCTGGCATTGGAAGTGGAACATAACGGCTATGCCGACATTCTGGCCGAGGTAAACTGATGGCTTTGCCGCAAGTAAAACAAACGGTGACTGAAGAACGGCTGGCCTCTTTGACGATGCCGGATGCAGGTTGCACACGGAAGGCACGCGAAGCCGCGCTTGGACGTCTGCGCCAGATGGGTCTACCGAGCCGACGCGATGAGTACTGGAAATACACTCGGCCAGACACTCTGATTTCAGCGGATGCTCCGCCTGCTGCATTGTTCGTTACTGATGAACCAACGATGTTTCACGAATTCGATCGGTTGAAGATCGTCTTTATCGATGGCGTCTTTAGTGCCGAAGAGTCGGACGAGCTGTCGCTTGAAGGTGTTACCATAGACCGGCTGGAAGATATCTGCTGCAAAGATATACATTGGGCCAAAGAGTTATATGGCGTTCTTGAAGCAAATGGGCAGAATCCTGTTCAGCGCCCCTTGGCTGCGCTGAACACAGCCTTTGCATCGGATGGCGTGGCAATTCATGTCTCCGGTAAGCCTTCGAAACCGATCAGCTTGATCTACCGTCATGCCTCGGAAACTTCGGATGCAATCTTGCACCATGTGGTTCGCGTCGAAAGCGGAGCAGAAGTAACGATCCTTGAAAACGGCCCCGCCGCTTCACGCTTCAACAAGTGCATGGAGATTGATATCGCAGATGGCGGTACACTGCATCATGTGCGCGCGCAAGGTCGTGATCATCAGCGTCGTGCGGCCACACATATGTTTACCCGAATGGGGCAGGAGTCGGTCTATAAGTCGTTTACCCTCACTGTGAACGGTGTGTTGACGCGCAACGAACAGGTGGTTGAACTCACCGGTGATGATGCTGTGGCCCATGTTGCAGGCGCTTGTGTTGGCGATGGTGAATTCCACCATGACGACACGGTATTTGTGACCCACGATGCGGTGAATTGCGAAAGCCGTCAGGTGTTCAAGAAAGTGCTGCGCAACGGGGCGACCGGTGTTTTTCAGGGAAAAATCCTTGTTAAAGAAGGCGCACAGAAAACAGACGGATACCAGATCAGCCAGTCGCTGCTGTTGGATGACGACAGCCAATTTCTAGCCAAGCCCGAGCTTGAAATTTATGCCGATGACGTGGCCTGTTCGCATGGCTCGACGTCGGGCGCGATTGATGAGACAGCGTTGTTCTATCTGCGTTCTCGCGGCGTCCCAACTCGTGAGGCGACGGATATGCTGACGCTGGCTTTCCTTGCCGAAGCGGTAGAAGAGATCGAGGATGAAGCTTTGGCCGAGGTGATCGTTTCACGACTGCAAGATTGGCTGGCACGCCGCCACTGATGCCTGTCACCACAGATATCGTGGCCACGTATCGTGGTCCGGGGCGTGTCGTACGTCGCCTGCTTGATATGGGCCCGCGCGAAGATAGGGCATTGGCGTTTGTAATGGCCTTCTGTGTCGTGGGTTTCATTGCACAGTTGCCAAGCCTTGCGCGTCGTGCCCATCTTGAGGGGTTAGAGTTAAACATGCTGATGGGCGGAGCCTTATTGGGCTCTGTCTTTATTCTGCCGATGCTCTTCTACGGTCTGGCTTGGGTGTCGCATCTGATCGCACGGATCTTTGGCGGAAAAGGCACGAGTTATGGCGCGCGGTTGGCCCTTTTCTGGGCTCTACTGGCCTCAGCACCCTTAGTTTTGTTAAACGGGCTCGTCGCTGGCTTCATTGGTCCGGGGCCTGCACAGTCACTGATCGGTCTGTTGTGGGTTGCGATTTTTATTTGGTTCTGGTTCTCGGGGTTGAAGCAAACGCAAAGGGCGCCTGAATGAGCTCCGCAACACTGATGAATATGGTCGTTTTGACTGTGTCAAACCCGTCCGAGGCCGCGCGCCAACTATTGGCGTTGAAGCTTAGTCGGGAAGCGCTTTGGGTTGCACTGGCGCTTGCTGTTGTACTTAACGCCTTTCTGCATGTGCTGTCGAACACCTTGTTTCCGTTCCCCGACTCCGACTTGCAGGAATTGACTGACTCATTGGTCGTATACCTGGCTATCGTTGGTGGCGGGCTGGTTATTAGTATTGCGGCCTTTTATCAGGTCGGCCGAAAGATGGGTGGCACAGGAAGTTTCAACGATATCATGACCGTAATGATATGGTTGCAGTTCCTGAGGGTTTTGGCTCAGGCCCTCACCATGGTCTTGTTGATGGTGATGCCGGTTTTGGTGGCTATTCTCGCTATCGGAGCGTTTCTGCTGGGTCTCTACATCACTGTACATTTCATCGATCAGGCCCATCGTTTTGGTTCTCCATTGAAAGCACTGGGCGTGCTTGTCCTGTCGGCGCTGGCCATCGCCGTCATAATTAGTGTCCTGCTGTCTCTTTTTGGCGGGCCGATGCTGGGAATTCCTGCGAATGTATGACGTTCAAAAAATCCGTGCTGACTTTCCCATTCTGTCGCGACAGGTGAACGGCAAACCGTTGACCTATCTGGATAACGGGGCATCTGCTCAAAAGCCACAGGCGGTGATCGATGCCGTCACGCAGGCCTATTCGCAAGAATATTCGAATGTACACCGCGGGCTTCATTACCTGTCGAACCTCGCGACCGAGAAATACGAGGCTGTTCGTGGTACCGTTGCGCGGTTTCTGGGCGTCCCTAATGAGAACGAAATTGTCCTGAATTCAGGCACGACCGAGGGGATCAATCTGGTCGCCTACGGTTGGGCTATGCCGCATTTGCAGGCGGGGGATGAGATTGTCCTCAGCGTGATGGAGCATCATGCCAACATCGTACCTTGGCACTTTCTACGCGAACGGCAGGGTGTGATTTTGAAATGGGTTGATGTGGATGCAACCGGTCATCTCGATACTCAGGCGGTGTTAGATGCAATTGGCCCGAAGACAAAGCTGGTGGCCGTTACCCATTGTTCGAACGTGCTGGGCACTGTGGTGGACGTTAAAGCGATCACTCAAGGTGCCCACGCCAAAGGTGTTCCGGTTCTAGTGGATGGAAGCCAGGGTGCAGTCCATATGCCGGTGGACGTTCAGGATATCGGCTGTGACTTCTATGCCATCACGGGCCACAAGTTATACGGACCCTCTGGTTCTGGAGCGATCTTCTTAAAATCGGAACGCATGGCCGAGATGCGCCCCTTTATTGGCGGCGGTGACATGATCAAAGAGGTCTCAAAGGATCAGGTTATCTACAACGATCCACCTATGAAATTCGAGGCCGGAACACCCGGCATCGTACAGACCATCGGGATGGGCGTGGCACTGGACTACATGATGGATCTGGGCATGGAGAGTATCGCGGCTCATGAGGCCGGACTACGCAATTATGCCATGCAACGTCTGAATGGATTGAACTGGCTTCAGGTCCAGGGCACCACGCCGGACAAGGCAGCGATCTTCAGCTTTACGCTGGATGGGGCAGGGCATGCCCATGATGTTTCGACTATTCTGGACAAGAAAGGCGTTGCGGTACGCGCCGGTCACCATTGTGCGGGGCCACTGATGGACCATCTGGGTGTTACTGCCACGTGCCGCGCAAGCTTCGGGCTTTACAATACGACAGATGAGGTCGACACCCTGATCGACGCCCTGGAGCTGGCGCATGATCTGTTTGCCTGATCTGGTCGTATTTGCAGTTGCACCCAGATTGGAACGAGGGTAGCTAACGGCCAAGGCACCTGTAGCTCAGCTGGATAGAGCGCTGCCCTCCGAAGGCAGAGGCCAGAGGTTCGAATCCTCTCAGGTGCGCCATTTCACGATAGCTAATTCTCGAGATGCGCTGCGATGACGGCGCCCAAAGTCCGCGGTGTTAGCAAAAACAAAACCCCCGCCAGATCTATCTGATGGGGGTTACGCAAAAGCGAGCGAAGTTAAATTTATTAGCCGCGCCAAGAACGGATGACGCCGCAATCCATGTGGACAAAATTTGAACGGGAATACTGTCCAACGCCACCGGCACGGCAGGAGATTGCAGCTTTTGCCATCTGCGAGACAGAGCGCGACGACAGCCGCAGATCAGCTGCCTGGCCCTTCATATGAAGAGAGTTCTTGGCAACACCTCGCGAGCGGCGGCGCAGCATTGCATTGGTCTGTGGTGAGCGATAGCCCGAAAGCAGCATGTAAGGTTCGCTGACGTCCAGCATATTGTGAGCCGCAGCCATGATGTCGATGGTGCGCAGGTCCATGGATTTCACCTGATCGCTGCGCCAGTCGCGCATGAAGTGATTGACCTCTTTCACCGCATCTTTGATGTATTTTCCATCAACCCAATAGACCATGTCGATACGCTCACCCGTGCGGCCCGAATACATGCGGATACGGCGAATATCGCCGCCACCACGAAGGAACCCTGCTGCTTTGGAATAAGTCGGTGCTGCAACCACTGCCGTTGCCGCGAATGCGCCCAATAGGGCACGCCGGGTCATGCCCGATGCACTGCTCTTGGTCATTTTTGTTTCGTCCCGTACTGTTCCTGCCTGCACACGATGTTACGCGCGCCGTCTTAATTTTTTCCCATCCCAGATGCGGGATTTATGACACAGTCGGAATCGACAGCCAAGAAATCTTTGGTCGCAGCCAAAACAAGGGGGAATTTTCGGCAGTTTTTTGCGCAACTGATGCAAGTATGCTTGCTTTTGGCGCAGTTAGCGTGGCGGCGATGCAAACACGCATCATGGATAAAAGAAGCGGTCTGATGATGAATTTGTGAATAGACAACTGCTGTGCAGCAAAACATTATTTTCAGACGCCGCCTATAAGGCGCGCCAAGTAATTGAATAACCAAGGTCATCCCATGTCGTTTGTTTCTCGTGCTCGTTCCAGTGTTCTTGTTGCCGCTCTTCTTGCGGCCTCCTCGACATTCGCCCAAGCGGGAACGAGCGGTACGGCGTTTCAGATGGCGGTAGCAGAAAGCGCGTCATCCAGCCCGGCAGTGGCCGAGTTCTATCGCACGAACGGTTTCGATCCTGTCTGGGTTGGTGACACGCCCGAACATGTGGCGCGACGCTCTGCTCTGATCAAAGCGCTGTCGACGACCGATCTGCACGGCTTACCCGGTGCACGCTATGATTCTCAGGCCTTGATGACCAAGATGCAGGAGGCCCGCACAACCAGAGATCTGGGGCTTCTCGAAGCAGAACTGACCAGAGTTTTTATAATATATGCCAACGAGTTACAGTCCGGAGCTGTGAAGCCATCTCAGATTGATTCTGGGTTGGTGCGTAAAGTTGAACGACGCACGGCTGGAGAACATCTCGAGTTGCTTGCTTCAAGCAAGGGTGATGCGTACTTCAAAAAGCTGATGCCGCAATCGCGGCAATATCGTGCCTTGCTGAAACAGAAAAAAGTGCTGGAAACTCTGATCGCACAAGGTGGTTGGGGCGAAACCGTTCCGGTTACCAAGCTCGAGCGTGGTGACACGGGTGCGGGCGTAGTCAAATTGCGAAATCGGCTTGTAGCGATGGGATATCTCAAGCCCACCGCCAGCCCTGACTATGACGATACGCTGTTTTCGGCAGTTCAGGCATTTCAGACCGCTCACGGATTAGAGTCGGATGGTGTTGCGGGAAAAGGGACAATAACCGAAATTAACCGCCCTGTTTCAGACCGCCTGAAAGCTGTTTATGTGGCGCTTGAGCGTGAACGCTGGCTGCCCGAGAAACGCGGTGAACGGCATGTTCTGGTCAATCAGGCAGATTTTTCGGCCAAAATCGTAGATGAAGGGCAAGTCACGTTTGAGACGCGCGCGGTGATTGGCAAGAACACCCATGATCGCCGCAGTCCCGAATTCTCGGACGAGATGGAGCATATGGTGATTAACCCGAGCTGGTATGTTCCGCGCTCGATCATCACCAAAGAATATCTGCCGAAATTACGCGCCAATCCGAACGCGGTCGGACATATCCAGATCACGGACCGCCGGGGTCGACAGGTGAATCGCGGCGCAGTTGACTTTAACCAGTTCACAGCACGCAATTTCCCGTTTTCCATGCGCCAGCCTCCAAGCAAAAGCAACGCGCTGGGGCTGGTAAAGTTCATGTTCCCTAATAAGTACAACATCTATCTACATGATACGCCACAGAAAAGTCTGTTCGCGCGTGAGGTTCGTGCATTCTCGCATGGTTGTATCCGGTTGGCGCAGCCATTCGAATTTGCCTATGCATTGCTCGCGCGCCAGGAGGAAGATCCAAAGGCATTTTTCCACCGGGTACTGAACACTGGTAAAGAGACAAAGGTAAATCTCGATAAACCGGTTCCGGTACATTTGATTTATCGAACCGCGTATATCGGACCCAAAGGTGAGGTTCAGTATCGCCGCGATGTTTACAACCGAGATCGCAAGATCTGGGAAGCATTGCAAAAGGCAGGGGTGGTCCTGCCGGACGTTCAGGGGTAATCACTGGGCAAATCCCGTGACGAGGAAGCCCGAAATGCAGTTCACCGTTCAGCAAATAGCCGAAGCACTAGGTGCTGTGGCTGAGGGTCAGACCGGCCTGACCATCCTGCGCGCAGCCGAGCCCGGGGACGCTGGGCCAACCGATCTGGCCATGGCGATGTCGCCCAAATACGCTGAGGCATTGGCTAACGGTGCGGCACGCGCTGCGGTTCTTTGGGACGGGGCGGATTGGAAGGCTTTGGGTCTTGATACCGCGATTTTTGTTCAACGCCCTCGCATGGCGATGGCGGGGATCACGTCTATGTTGGATCGAGGGCAGGGGATCGCACCGGGGATTCACCCCTCTGCTGTTGTCGATGATACCGCCGAAATCGGGCCGAATGTCTCGGTTGGCCCTCTTACGGTCATTGGCGCGCGGGCGAGGATCGGCGCTGGATCAGTGATCGGAGCGCATTGCGTAATCGGCATGGATGCCTCGCTGGGTGAGAATGCCCTTCTGCGGGAGATGGTGAGCATTGGTGCCCGGGCTCAAATCGGCGATCGCTTCATTGCCCAACCGGGTGCTCGTATCGGCGGTGATGGATTCAGCTTTGTCACGCCCGAAGTGTCCGGGGCAGAGAATGCGCGAAAGACATTGGGCGATCAAGGTGAAGCAAAAGCGCAGAGCTGGTTGCGCATCCATTCGCTAGGCGCTGTCGAGATTGGCGACGATGTCGAGCTCGGATCGAATTGTACGGTCGATAACGGGACAATCCGCAATACAGTGATCGGCAGCGGATCGAAGCTGGATAATCTCGTACATGTTGGCCACAACACTCGTGTTGGCCAGGATTGTCTGTTGTGCGGTCAGACCGGGGTGTCTGGTTCAGTCGAAATCGGCAATAATGTTGTTTTGGGTGGCCAAACCGGTGTCGTCGACAATATCTTTATCGGGGATGGGGTGATTTCCGGCGGTGGAACTAAGATTCTGTCCAATGTCCCCGCAGGACGCGTGATTATGGGCTATCCGGGGATCAAAATGGAAAGCCATACAGATATCTACAAAGCGCAACGCCGTCTGCCGCGATTGGCCCGTGACGTTGAGGCTTTGAAAAAGGCTGTTTTCAAACAGCCTCCAAGCGATTAAATCATCCCCAACGCGATAATCAGGGGATCGAGATGAGCATCAGCGACCGCGTCATTGCAATCATTGCCGAACAGGCTGTGCTGGAGCCTTCGGATGTGACGCCCGACAGCACGCTCGAGGATTTGGGCATCGACAGTCTGGGCTTGGTCGAGAGCATATTTGCCATCGAAGAGGAATTCGATATCACGGTGCCCTTCAACGCGAATGAACCCACTGCCAGCGATTTCGATATTTCGAATGTGGCCGCGATAATATCAGGCATCGAAAAACTCGTATCGGAAAAGGTCTGACCGCCGGTATGAAACGCGTCGTCATTACGGGTGCAGGCACCATCAATGCGTTGGGCCACTCGGTACCCGACACTCTGGAAGCCATGCGAGAAGGCCGTTGCGGTATCTCTGACCTGGAATTTCGCGATGTCGATCGTCTGTCGATCAAAATCGGTGGTCAGGTACGCGGTTTTGAGGCCGAAGGGCGCTTTAATCGCCAGCAGATGACATTGTATGATCGGTTCACGCAATTCACGTTGACTGCTGCGAAAGAGGCGATCGATCAATCCGGTATCGTGTTCTCGGGCGAAACTGCAGCGCGTTCGGGTGTTGTTCTGGGTACGGCCGGTGGCGGTGTTTCGACATGGGATGACAACTACCGTTCGGTCTATGAAGACGGCAAGAACCGGGTTCATCCGTTTGTTGTGCCCAAACTGATGAATAACGCGGCGGCCAGCCACGTCTCCATGGAGCACAACCTCAAAGGCCCCAGCTTCACGGTTTCGACCGCGTGCGCATCGTCGAACCACGCAATGGCACAGGCGTTTCAGATGGTGCGAAGCGGAGCGGCACCAGCTATGGTGACCGGCGGTTCGGAATCGATGCTGTGTTTTGGAGGCGTGAAGGCATGGGAAGGCCTGCGGGTCATGTCCAAGGATGCGTGCCGCCCGTTCAGTGCCAACCGAAATGGAATGGTGCAGGGCGAAGGTGCAGGGGTCTTTGTCTTCGAAGAATACGAACACGCACGCGCACGTGGAGCTGATATACTCTGCGAGGTTGTGGGTTTTGCCATGTCTTCAGACGCTGCAGACATCGTGATGCCCAGCAAACAGGGCGCATCGCGTGCCATGGCAGGCGCGTTGTCGGACGCGCAGCTGAATGCGAGTGATGTTGGCTATATCAACGCGCACGGGACCGGCACGGCGGCCAATGATAAAACCGAATGTGCTGCCGTCGCTGATGTTTTCGGTCCCCATGCGGATGATCTGATGATTTCGTCAACCAAGTCGATGCACGGCCATTTGATTGGCGGTACTGGTGCGGTTGAATTATTGGCCTGCATCATGGCGCTGCGTGACGGAGTCATTGCGCCGACAATCGGCTACGAAGAACCCGATCCCGAATGCGCGCTGGATGTTGTTCCAAACGAAGCGCGCGAGGCGAAAGTTGATGTCGCTCTTAGCAATGCCTTTGCGTTTGGTGGCTTGAACGCCGTGTTGGCTTTGAAGCGGGTTTGAAACGAACAAAGCCGCCACAGATTTGCGGCGGCTTTGTCGAAAAGAGTTCCGAACCTTAGTTTACCGAAACATTCAGTCCGTCAAAACCTGCGGTGAAGCCGTTTAGTGACATATCCATATTCAGGATCTGATCTGGAATGCGCGCGGGAACCAGAGACAGCACGGCTTTTTGACCCGACTTCATTGCATCGATGTCACCCTGGGTCAGGCCCAGCTGTGCCACGCAACCGATCGGAATACAGTGGTGATAGTTGTACAATTTCCGCGGTGCACCGTCGATTGACATAGCAAGCTGCGCCTGCAGCAGTGTTTCAAGCGGAACAACGACATTTGCCCAGGCGACTGCAGCACCGCCCTCGGGCAACTTCCCGATCGAGACTTCTGCAATTGGTTCACCTTGTGGGTTGTTCAGGATTTGAACCATCGCGCAGGGATCGTCATCACCTTCGGTCTTGATGCAGGAAATATTCCAGTCACCGGATGGTCCTTTGACGTATTGCTCGCCAACGCGGGGCCCGGACTGACCAAGATCTAGATCGCTGCCAACTTCGGCTTCAGCACCGCTTTCGGGTGCTTCGGTGGCCTCTTGCGCAAAGGCCGTGCCGCACAACAGCGCGGCGGCCACTATGTTAAGTGGGACAAGTTTCCTGATCATGAATGCCTCATTTAGCTGATCCAATTTTTTCTTCCGTCTATCACCGCAAAACGGTGGTGTCAGGGTAAAACCGAATGCCAGACTGGGAATTGAACGTTTTTTGCCGAAATGCGTGGATTAGAGTGCTTTCTGCAAAGATAAAGGGAGCCGGATAAGCGGCTCCCTTCATGAATTTTTTCTCCCCGTCGGACTGGCCGACTTAGTTATGCGCAGACGTTACGAGAGGGGAACCCAGCGGTCAACTCCTAACCCGAAAAAATTGATCCAATACCTGATAGTTTCTTTCGTGTCGTAAAAAAAGCCGTGCCCGAAGGCACGGCCAGTCAACAGGGAGGAAGTTTGCCCCCCCCAGCCAGGCGGCGAGGAGCAACATTTACTCTCGCAGCGAAAGGTTAACTTTGTATGCTGGCAGCAGATCGGTAGAATTCGGGACAGATTTTCAATGGACAACAAGATCTTCATCGGCGGTGGTGGCGAAGGGTACTCGGTGGCGCAGGAGCTGTCGTTGAAATATGCCAACCGCCATGGTCTGATCGCCGGCGCGACCGGAACAGGTAAAACCGTCACGCTGCAAATTTTGGCAGAGGGGTTCTCGCAAGCTGGCGTTCCCGTATTTCTCGCCGATGTAAAAGGTGACCTGTCAGGTTTGGCGTTGCCGGGAAGCGAAGGGCACAAACTGCATCAGGCTTTTCTGGATCGGGCTGCGAAGATCGGGTTCGATACATTCTCGTATGCCGCGTGTCCGGTCACGTTTTGGGATCTGTTTGGTGAACAGGGCCATCCCGTTCGAACCACCGTAACCGAGATGGGTCCATTGTTGCTTTCGCGTCTGATGGAGTTGAGCGAGGCGCAGGAGGGTATTTTGAATATTGCCTTTCGGGTCGCCGATGAAGAAGGGATGCCGCTACTTGACCTGAAGGATCTGCAGGCGTTGCTGGTGTGGATCGGCGAAAACCGTACACAGTTGTCACTCCGGTATGGCAATGTCTCAACAGCATCGATAGGAGCAATTCAACGGCGTTTGCTAGTACTGGAGAACCAGGGCGGTACCAACCTGTTTGGTGAACCTGCGCTGGACCTCTCGGATCTGATGCGGACGGATGAGAACGGGCAGGGGATTGTTAACATTCTGGCCTCGGACAAGCTGATGGGATCACCGCGCCTTTATGCGACCTTTCTGTTGTGGCTGCTCAGTGAGTTGTTTGAGGAATTGCCCGAGGTCGGCGATCCCGAAAAGCCTAAGCTGGTCTTCTTCTTTGACGAGGCGCATCTGTTGTTTGAAGACGCGCCCAAAGTGTTGGTGGATAAAGTCGAGCAAGTCGCGCGTCTCATCCGGTCTAAAGGCGTGGGTGTTTACTTCATCACTCAGAACCCGGCAGACATCCCCGAAGATATTCTTGGTCAGTTGGGTAATCGGGTCCAACATGCACTACGGGCATTTACAGCACGAGATCGGAAAAATCTTCGTCTGGCTGCTGAAACCTATCGTGAGAATCCGGCCTTTGACACCGAATCCGCCATTCGAGAAGTGGGCGTGGGCGAAGCCGTGACCTCAATGCTGCAAAAGAAAGGGATCCCGGGAATTGTCGAGCGTACGTTGATCCGACCACCCGGATCGCAACTCGGCCCTATCACCAAATCCGAGCGGCAGTCCCTTATCAAAGCTTCACCGATGGATGCAAAATACGGCAAACGTATCGACCGAAAGTCGGCGTTTGAAATTCTGCAAGCGCGCGCCAATGTCGCTGCCAATGCCGCCGAACAGGCCGAGACTGACGAGGCACTGGAACAACAGAGCCCGGCAGAACGTGAATATGCCTCGGCCCGCAGGTATTCAGGAAGCCGTGTCGGTCGGTCGTCCTCACGCGTCTCGCGTAAAAAGGATACCTTTGCCTCCGCCATGAGCGAGGCCGTAATCAAGGAGTTGAAAGGGACGACCGGCCGCCGACTCGTACGGGGTATCCTAGGGGGATTGTTCCGCAATCGCTGAAATTCAGGTACTGGTGCGCGATCAACAAAACGCAGGCCGGTTGGATCAGCGCTTCAGGCGGCGCAAGCCTTCCTGCTTGCAGTAATTGTCTGCCTCGGGCACCGACATCTTGGTGGCAGGGAAATCAATCGCGCGATCCCAGCTAACACGGTCCTGACGGTATAACTGACAGGTAACAACCCCCTTGGGCGTCTGCACCTTGACCGGGGTGGTCTCCAGTTCCTCGGGTGTTGGAATGCAGGCGGACAACGCTGCCAGCAGCGGAAATCCGATTGCAAAAACTCTGAGTGGTTTTTTCATTGCGTTTACGGTGCTCTCATCCTGGTTAACTGTTAGATCGTTAAAATTCCGTGTCAAACAAACTGACACGGGGCACGGCGCGATGTGGTGGATCGCAGAATACCGGTTTAGACCTTTCTGACCTTTCACACAAATAACCGCGCCGTTTGACGGCGCGATAGGGGAATTTCTTACGAAAAACTGCTTATTTCTCGGGGATCAGCCCTCTTGGACTGAATCTGAGAACAATCAGAAGAATCAACCCCATGGTAAACAGACGCATGTGCGCCGCGCTTTCGATCAGATGCGCCTTGAGCGCGCTGCCGTCCGGCATGCCGACGGTGATCAGGTTCATCAGCCACAAGCCGATGGGTTCAACCTGCACCCAAAGGAACCAGATCAGGAAAGCCCCCAAAACCGCGCCAAAGTTATTGCCGGAGCCGCCGACGATCACCATCACCCAGACTAGAAAAGTAAAACGCAATGGCTGATAGGCACTTGGGGTCAGCTGACCATCCAGTGTGGTCATCATCGCGCCTGCGATTCCGCAGATCGCGGATCCCAGAACAAAGATCTGCAGGTGGCGGCGTGTGACATCCTTGCCCATGGCCTCAGCGGCGACTTCGTTGTCACGGATCGCACGCATCATGCGGCCCCACGGACTTTTAAGCGCCATCTGCGCCATCCAGAGCAGAGCCAAAAGAACGATCAGAAACAGGAAAGAATACCCAAGCTTCACTGACAACGTTGACGCGGTCACCGGGTCAAGACCCAGCCATTCAGCACGCGCAAGAAATCCGGGATCCTTTTGCAGTTCTACTTCGTAGCCAACGATCGGGGCAGGGCGGGGAATGCCATAGACATTCTTGACCCCTCGGGCCAACCAGTCTTCGTTCTTCATGATCGCGATGATGATCTCGGCGATGCCCAATGTTGCAATAGCCAGATAGTCCGAGCGCAGGCCCAACGCGGTTTTGCCAATCAGCCACGCAGCCCCTGCCGCTAGCAATCCGCCGGCAGGCCAAGCCAGAAGCACAGGCAAGTTCAAACCACCGAGGTTCCCTTCGACAGCGGGATTGATCGCCTCGACAGCATCCGCGTTCGGATCAAAGATCGCGCGATACACTACGAACCCAACGATAAGAATTCCGACGATCGACAGCGTTTGCACGCGCCCCTTTGGCATTTTCTGCGCAACCATCACAGCCGCTACAACCGTTGCGGCCCCCAAGAGCAGCGCCAGAACGACCCCGTAACCTCCGGCGGACCACGCTCCGGGGGTGGGCGGCGTTGAGACCAAAACCACGGCCAGTCCGCCCAGCGCGACGAAGCCCATGACGCCGACGTTGAAGAGGCCCGCAAAACCCCATTGGAGGTTCACTCCGATCGACATGATAGCCGAGATCAGGCCCATGTTCAGGATCAGGATCGCTGCGTTCCAACTTTGCGTAAACCCGGTCAGCAGGATCAGCGCGCCGACGACTGCGAAAAGCAGTGTATTCTTGATGGGCTCGCTCATATCGTTTTCCCTTTGAACAGGCCAGTGGGCTTAAACAGAAGCACAATCAGAAGGATGACAAAGCTGACGGCGAACTTGTAGTCGGTGGAAAGGAACTGCACCAATCCCGAAGGTTCCAGACTCTCTGGCGCCAGGTAGGTAAGTACTTTTTTCCACGCATAGGTGATGGTGACTTCGGAGAAGGCAATCAAAAATCCGCCCGCAATCGCCCCCAACGGATTGCCAAGCCCGCCGACGATGGCTGAGGCGAAGATCGGCAACAGAAGCTGAAAATACACAAAAGGTTTAAAGCTTTTATCCAGCCCGTATAGAACTCCTGCTGTGGTCGCTAGCGCAGCAACAATGATCCAGGTGATCATGACCACCCGTTCCGGGTTGATGCCCGACAAAAGCGCCAGATCTTCGTTATCCGAATAGGCCCGCATCGACTTGCCAGTACGCGTCTTGTTCAGGAACCAGAACAAGGCGGCGACTGCCGCGACCGCAACCACGACCGTGATAACCTGAGACGTCCGAATTGCGAGCCCCTCGCTCAGGCCAGTCCAAGCCTTGAAGTCCCGCGCCTTGATCAGAAAACGTGCGCCGTCCGCAAATCGTTGGTCATCCGGTCCGATGATGAACCGCACCAGCCCGTTCATGATGAACATCACGCCCATCGACACGATCACCAGAATGACCGGTTTGGCCTTTTGTTCGCGGTAGAACCTGTAAACCAGCCGGTCGGTGATCAGCACCAGTACGATACAGCCCAGAATAGCAAAGGGCAGGGCGAGCAGAGCGGTTGGCAACGGCCCGAAGCTGACTCCGGCGGCCTGCAGGCCCCACGTAACCAGAACAGCAATCATTGCACCAAAGGCCATCGTATCGCCATGGGCAAAGTTCGAAAACCGCAGGATGCCGTAAATCAGCGTCACCCCCAGCGCGCCCAGCGCCAACTGGCTGCCATAGGCGATTGCGGGAACAAGGACGAAGTTGGAGAGCGCCACAAGGGCGTTGAGGAAGTCCATTAAAACTCCTGCTCGCAATCGCCTTCAAATACGCGGCGCGCGTTGAAGGTCTCTGAATATTCGATATATCGCTGCGGTACAGCAGCGAGCGTAGCCGTCAGCTTTGATGGTGATGTTCGTGCCAAGAAAACGATCGAATGGCTCTCCGCATTTTCTTGAGATGCAATCATCAACGAGTTTTCAGACGTGACCACGTACTCTGTTCCATTCGAAAGGCGTAACTTAGAAGTCGCTTCACCAGCCGCGGCGGTTCCATCGATGCTGAATTCCCCGAAATTAGTTCGAACCTGACTGGGCGGATTGCCGACGAACTCGATATCGAATGTCGAACCCACGCATTCCTCTTTGTTTTCACAGACTTCATTTAGAAAGCATGGTTCGGCATAAGCAGCGCTGGTCAAGGAAGCCAAGATCAATATCGTAGGTATCTTCACGCTACCCTCCCAAAAAGCTCTTACGCACTTCAGGATCAGCCAGCAGTTCCTTGCCCGTGCCCGTGTACGCATTTCGCCCTTGAACCAGCACGTAACCTTTGTCGGCGATCTCCAACGCTTGTCGGGCGTTCTGTTCGACCATCAGGATCGGCAGGCCGGTGCGTGAAACCTCGATGATCCGGTCGAACAGTTCATCCATTACGATGGGTGAGACACCGGCGGTGGGTTCGTCCAGCATCAGCACCTTGGGCTGGGTCATCAGCGCACGGCCCACGGCGACCTGTTGGCGCTGACCGCCCGAAAGCTCTCCGGCGGCCTGATTGCGTTTGTCGCGGAGAATGGGGAAGAGGTCATAGACCTGCTCCATCGTTTGGCTGATGTCGTCGCGCCGGATGAAGGCACCCATCTCAAGGTTCTCTTCCACCGTCATCGACGTAAAAATGTTCGAAGTCTGCGGGACAAAGCCCATGCCGCGTACCACGCGGTCTTGCGGGCTGAGATTGGTGATATCTTCGCCATCCAGCCGCACAGACCCTTGGCGTACGTCCAGCATGCCAAATACGGCCTTCATTGCGGTGGATTTGCCCGCACCGTTGGGGCCGACGATCACGGCGATTTCGCCCTTGTCGACCGCAATGGTGCAATCATGCAGGATGTCCGGCCCTTTGCCATAGCCACCAGTCATGGTGTCGCCAATCAGAAAAGGACCGCCTTCGACCCGATGGGTCTCACCGCTTTTCCGATGCGATGGCGTCATGGTGCCTACACCATGCGTATTGGTGATCGAGGCGTCCTTGTTGCCCTTATCGTCCTGGTAGGGGTTGTCGCTCATGCGCCCGCCTCCAGCTTGTCTTTGTTTTTAAGGCCGGTGCCAAGATAGGCTTCGATCACGTGCTCATTGGCCTTGATCTCATCCAGAGTGCCCTCGGCCAGCACCTTACCCTCGGCCATACAGATGACCGGGTCGCAGATCTTGCCGATGAAATCCATGTCGTGCTCGATAACGACGAAGGTATAGCCGCGTTCCTTGTTCAAGCGCAGGATCGTGTCGGCGATGGTCATCAGCAGGGTACGGTTCACGCCCGCACCGACCTCGTCCAGAAACACGATCTTGGCGTCGACCATCATGGTGCGGCCTAGTTCCAGCAGTTTCTTCTGACCACCCGAGACCTGACCGGCCTTGTGGTCTGCCAGATGCTCGATGGTCAGGAACTCCAGCACCTCATCGGCCTTGGCCTTCAATGCGCGTTCTTCATCCGCGATGCGCTTGCGCCCGAACCAGGTGTTCCAAAGCGATTCACCGGATTGCGCACCGGGCACCATCATCAGATTTTCGCGGCACGACATGGATGAGAATTCATGTGCGATCTGGAACGTGCGCAGCAGCCCCTTGTGAAACAGCTCATGCGGGGGCAGACCGGTGATATCCTCACCATCCATGAAGACCTTGCCGCTGGTAGGCGGAAGAACACCCGCGATCACATTGAACAGAGTGGTTTTTCCGGCACCGTTCGGTCCAATCAGACCGGTGATCGAGCCCTTTTGGATTTCCAGCGATGCCCCGTCCACCGCATGAAACCCGCCGAAATGCTTGTGCACGTCATCGACGACGATCATCTTTTCCCCTAGCCGCCGTTTTCGGCGTTTTTTACCATCCCCGTTAACCGGAGTGCGGCCTTTTTTCACTGAAACAGCCCGGACACAAGGCCCGGGCTGCTTGTTTTTATAACATTTAACTTGCGGTCAACGGAAGTTAACGGTCTTGTTTTCGCCGTCGGTGACTTCGATCTCACGATAGGAACCTGCGCTTTCGCCGGGTCCGATCAGCTCAACACCCGATGCGCCGACATAGTCGATCTCCTGACCGGCAGCCAACAGTTCCAGACCCTTGGCTAGCTCGCCGGGATAGATTTTCTCACCCGGAGCATTAGCGACGTCCATGATCTTGGCACCGTAGTCGCCGGGGCTGGTCGAGCCTGCGGCCTGCATTGCCAGCATGAACAGCGCAGCAGCATCATAGCTTTCCGGCGAATAAGGCGACGAGCCGTCGAAACCGGCTGCCTCGGCCATTGCAAAGTACTTTTCAGCGCCTTCGCCGCCGGAACCCGCGATCTGACCAAACGAGCCGTTAAGGTCGGCGCCAACGTTTGCAGGGAGCGAGTCACCGATCATGCCGCCGGGCAGACCGAATGTGTCAAACGCGCCGCTGTCCAGTGCCGACTGGATGATGCCCAGACCACCCTGGTCCAGATAACCCGCGACAACCAGAATGTCGCCACCGGCTGAGGCCAGCGCGCCAACTTCGGCCGAATAGTCGGCTTTACCATCTTCGTGTGCAGCAACGATCGTGACTTCGCCACCGGCTGCTTCGAACGAAGACTGGATCGCGTCCGCGAGACCCTTACCGTAGTCGTTGTTTGTATACGTCAGAGCAATCGAGCTAATGCCACGATCATTCAGGATATCCGCCATCACTTGACCTTCACGCGCATCGGAAGGGGCCGTGCGGAAGAACAGGCCGTTATCTTCCATTGTCGACAGACCGGGAGAGGTCGCTGATGGAGAGATCATGACCATGCCATTTGGGATCGCCACGTTCTGCAGGATCGCGCCAGTTACTCCCGAGCAGTCACCACCGATAATGCCCGCAACACCATCGGCAATCATGCGTTCGCCGTTCGATGTCGCCAGACCATTGTCGATACAGCCGGTGTCGGCACGGGTTCCGGTGACGGTTGCGCCATCCAGCAATTTACCAGATTCGGTGACTTCGGCCATTGCCATCTCGGCGCCCGAGCCCATAGCGGGTGCCAGCGATTCAATCGGGCCGGTAAAGCCGAACAGAACACCCAGCTTGACATCTTCGGCCATAGCGGTGCCCGCCAGCAAAGCGGTTGCTGCGGTTGCAGTAAGCAGCTTTTTCATCAGGTTACTCCCTATTGTTGTATGAACGTCTTCGTTCTGGGCACGACCCTAGGCAAGCTGTTCAGAAAAGAAAAGTCCTAACAAAAAAGTGCTTTTGCAGGCAGTAAAACTATCTGATCTGTTAGGAATATTCTATTTTGAGGCAAAGTTTCGCCGGGGGAGATGAAAGATATGGTCAGAGCTTTTGCGATTCTCGTCCTTGCCTGCTTGCCGATTGCAAGCTGGGCCGATGTGCTCGAATCTTCGGCTGGTCCGATCCAGGTCACCCAGATGGCAGAGGGATTGGATACTCCATGGGCAATTGGCATTCTTCCAGATGGAAATTTTGTAGTGACGGAACGTGATGGCGTGCTTTTGTTCATCGACGGAAAAGATGCAAAACGCGTCAAGGGTGTGCCTAAGGTCGCAACAAAAGGGCAGGGCGGCCTGCTTGATGTCACCATTGCGCGGGATTTCAGCCAAACCCGCGAGCTTTTTCTAACCTTCGCGAAGCCTCAAAGGGGTGGGGCGGGTACGGCAGTTGCCGTTGCGCGATTGTCGGAAAGCGGAGATCGACTGACCAACCTGCGTGTGATTTTTGAAGCGACGCCCGGTGGATCCGGTGGGCGACATTTTGGCTCCCGCGTTGTCGAAGCCAAAGATGGCACGTTGTTCGTCACTATAGGTGATCGGGGGGATCGTCCCGCAGCGCAAGATTGGTCTAACCACATGGGGACGGTTCTTCGGATCAATCGAGACGGCTCAGCTCCGGGGGATAATCCGTTTTTCGGCCATGCAGGTGTTCGACCTGAGATTTGGTCATTCGGCCACCGCAACCCTCAAGGTGCTGGTTTGGATTTGCAAGGTCGGCTTTGGGTGTCGGAACACGGGGCCAAAGGCGGGGATGAGATCAACCTGATCCAACCCGGAGCCAACTACGGCTGGCCGGTGATTTCTTACGGCGTGCATTATTCTGGTCAGAAAATAGGTGAAGGTACTAACAAGCCCGGAATGGAGCAGCCTATGCACTATTGGGACCCATCCATCGCGCCCTCGGGGTTGTTGGTCTACTCGGGCAAGCTGTGGCCGGAATGGAAAGGAGACCTGTTCGTTGGTTCGCTGAAATTTGACTATATCGCGCGGCTGTCAGGTAAGCCGTTGCGAGAGGTAGAAAAAATTAAGGGCTCTGAGACCGAACGCGTTCGCGATATTGTCGAAGCGCCGGATGGGTCGATCTGGTTCATTTCTGTCGGGCAGGGGGCAGTTTATAGAATGACACCGCTGAAGTAACGACGCTTTGCATAGGTCTAAAAATATAGCTCATCGCTGACAGGCAAAAGCCAAATACGGAAAGCTCGAACTCGACGAGCCGATCGAGACTATGACTAATCTGGATCAGCCGATGAGACAGGCGAAGCAGTGCTACTTTACGCGTGCCTGGTGATTAATACTTATACTGACAGCCGCCCGCTTTGCGCGCCGCGCTCACGATAGGGCGTGGTATTGTAGTGGGCCCTGTAGCATTTTGAGAAATGTGACGGGCTGGCAAAGCCACAAGCCAGCGCCACGTTGATCACGCTCATATCCGTTTGCATCAGCAGGTTGCGCGCTTTGTGCAGGCGCAGCTCCATATAGTATCGTTTGGGCGAACGGCTGAGATATCGGCGGAACAATCGCTCCAACTGGCGCGTGGACATACCTACATCCTTGGCCAGGATAGAAGGCGAGATCGGCTCTTCTATGTTCTTTTCCATCATCAGAATGACTTGGCTGAGCTTGGGATGCCGCACGCCGATCCGTGTTGGCGTCGAAAGGCGCTGCGTGTCCTGGTCTGTGCGAATTGAGGAATAGATCATCTGATCCGCAACCGCGTTGGCGAGGTCTTCACCATAATCCTCGGCTATGATCTTGAGCATCAAGTCGATCGAAGATGTTCCACCTGCCGTGGTCATCCGGTTGCCGTCGACCTGAAACACCGATTTGGTCAGTTCGACCGTGTCAAACTCTTCCGCAAAACTGTCCGAGTTTTCCCAATGGATGGTTGCGCGCTTGCCTTCCAGCAATCCGGCTTTGGCCAGCGTATAGGCAGCAGTGCACAACCCACCAATCCTTACCCCTTTTCGCGCTTCGCGGCGCAACCAGTTGAGAACGCGTTTGGTGGTCGCAGCCTGAACGTCTACACCGCCGCAGACCAGGATGACCTCGTCGCGTTGCAACTCAGAAAGATCACTATCCAGATTGAAGCTGGTTCCGGCTGAACAGCTTACCGTTTCGCCGCCTTCGCCCGAAAGGGTCCAAGTATAGAGTTCCCGATTGGCCATCCGGTTGGCAATGCGCAAACTGTCCAGTGCCGAGGCGAAGGACAGCAGCGAAAACTTGTCCAAAAGAACAAATACAAAATTAAGCGGCTTGCCCGTGCTATTATCCACGGTGACAACTTGGCGTTGCTCTTGCATGGCGAACTGTCCTTGATTCGGCGCACGCCGGTTACTTGCGCGGCGGCGGGTATGCCAGTCAACATGCTCAAAGCTTGTTTGCGGCGTCAAGAGGCGCAAATGGGATATGGCCTCTCATCGATGCATTTTGTATAGAGACCACCTGAAATACTTCAGCGGAGATAAAAGCTATGACCGAATGGCAAAAAACGAACTGGCGCAACAAGCCCCGGGTTCAGATGCCAGATTATACCGACGCGGCCGCGCTGGCCAAAGTCGAGGCTAAGCTTTCGCAGTATCCCCCGCTGGTCTTTGCGGGCGAAGCGCGACGGCTTAAGCAACATCTGGGGGCGGCTGGTCGCGGTGAAGCGTTCCTGTTGCAAGGCGGGGATTGTGCTGAAAGCTTTGAACAATTCAGCGCCGATGCGATCCGTGACACGTTCAAGGTGATGCTGCAGATGGCGATGGTGTTGACCTACGGCGCCAAGGTGCCTGTGGTCAAAGTCGGTCGCATGGCTGGCCAATTCGCCAAACCACGCAGTGCACCGACAGAATCGGTGGATGGCGTGGAGCTGCCCAGCTACCGTGGCGATATCATTAACGAGCTGGCCTTCACCCCCGAGGCACGCATCCCGAATCCCGATAAAATGCTGCAGGCGTACACTCAGGCAGCAGCGACGCTGAACCTGTTGCGCGCTTTCTCGACAGGTGGCTTCGCGGATATGAGCCACGTGCACTCCTGGACACTGGGATTTGCGGATGGGCAAGATGTCCAGAAGTACTCTGAGATCGCCGACCGCATTCAGGATTCGATTGATTTCATGGGGGCAGCCGGGATCACGGCGGATACCACCCACGAATTCTCATCGGTAGAATTCTACACCAGCCACGAAAGTCTGCTGCTTGAATATGAAGAAGCGTTGACGCGTCTTGATTCGACCTCGGGCAACTGGTTGGCCGGTTCCGGGCACATGATCTGGATCGGTGACCGCACCCGTCAGCCTGATGGTGCGCATGTCGAGTTCTGTCGTGGCGTCCTGAACCCGATCGGTCTGAAATGCGGTCCGACAACCAGCGCCGAAGACCTCAAGGTTCTGATGTCCAAGTTGAACCCCGAGAACGAAGAGGGGCGTTTGACCCTGATCGCGCGCTTTGGTGCGGGCAAGGCGGGTGAGCATCTGCCACGTCTGGTTAAAGCCGTGAAAGAGGAAGGTGCCAAAGTCACTTGGGTCTGCGACCCGATGCACGGCAACACGATCAAATCAGCGACTGGGTACAAGACCCGCCCATTCGAATCGGTATTGCGCGAAGTGCGTGATTTCTTCGGTGTGCATCAGGCCGAGGGCACGATCCCTGGTGGTGTACATTTCGAGATGACCGGCCTGGACGTGACCGAATGTACTGGTGGCGTTCGCGCAGTGACCGAGGAAGATCTTTCAGATCGTTACCATACGGCTTGTGACCCGCGCCTTAACGCGTCGCAATCGCTGGAGTTGGCCTTCCTCGTTGCGGAAGAGCTGACCAATCTGCGCCGTGACCGTAGTAAACGCGCCGCGAGCTGATATCGGGATCTATTGAACACAAGAACGGCGGGCCTGGTGCCCGCCGTTTCTTTTAGTCATCGCGTGAAGACACCAATCTCAGATGAGGCGCGCCTTTAAACTCGCTTTGATTTTCGGCAAAACCCTCTGCCTGCAAAGGGGCAGGTTTCGGCGGTTGCTGAACTTCTGATACCATGTGTGCACGATGATCCGATACGATGAACCGACGCGGTGTTGCGCCGATGGTTCCGTCGCTGACCATGACACCAAGCACCCTGCTGACGTCGCCCAGATCGCTCTTGAGCGGCAGAAGGATCATGCGGGCTTGCAGGCTGACCCGGCCAAGTTTGCCCTTGGAAATCAAACCCAGTTCAGCAATCGCTGGCGCAGAAAAAACCTGATCCAGCCGGGATTTGATTTCATTACGGGCTTCAGGTTCAAAAAACGAGGTTAGCGGCATGCCGCGAACTTCCATGCCAGCCAGCTTGTTCAGATGGCTGCCAGCCAACCGAAAGCGGGCCAGTCCCGGCGCGATACGTTCCAGAATGAAAGTGTATTCAAGAATGTTCTCAAGCCCGCGCGGCTCGATCTGTGATCTCGCTGGAACCCCGTCACCGGTAAGCAGTGCGGTCCAATAGGCTTCGGCCTGACGAATGGGGGATAGGCTTCGCCCGCTGTCAAATCGGTCCATAGTGACGATCTTTCCAAATTCTGAGCCGGAGCCAGTCCCGAAAAAGGTTTTCATTTCATCACCCTACCGTCAATCACTCGCGATTTTCCTAAAATACCGTCTAATGGCAAAGCTGCGATCCACAAGCTTTTCTTACAGTCAGATTGACATGGGTTAATACAATTTTGGAGTAATTCTTTAACGAATGGTTAACCTCTTTGCATTGATCCCGGAATGAGCAAGGTCTTGCCCCTTGCTAGCCAATGGCATTAGGTGCGACGAGCGGTTTTGACGGAAAGGGCAGGCATGATCAAATCCATGACCGGTTTCGCCTCGGGCAAGGGGGCGTTCGGCCCTCATAGCTGGAATTGGGAGTTGCGCAGTGTCAACGGCAAGGGTCTGGACATACGCTTGCGTTTGCCAGACTGGTTGACCGGGCTGGAGGCCGCACTGCGAAGCGATTTGTCGAAGCAGGTGAGCAGAGGCAATGTCACACTTTCCCTTCGGCTGAGCCGCGAGGAAACGGCCACGGATATCCAGCTGAATGCGGCAGCGATGGAAGCGGCATTGGATGCACTTGCTCAAACAGAGGCTATGGCTGGAGCCCGTGGCGTGCCTTTGGCCCCTTCAAAAGCCAGCGATCTTCTGGCTTTGAAGGGGATGATGGAGGCGGGGAGTGACACTGACGATCCAGCGCCGCTTGTCGAACAACTGAAATCAGAGTTTAGCGGATTGCTTTCAGCGTTCCTTGAAATGCGAAGTGCCGAGGGTGAGGCGCTAGCAGGTATCCTCGGCGGGCAATTGGACCAGATCGCCCTACTGACGGAACAGGCCGCTGAGCTGGCTGAGCGTCGCCGCGAGGATATGGAACAGAACTTGCGCGAAAATCTGGCGCGTGTCCTCGACAACGCGCAGGGCGCGGATCCTGAACGGGTTGCACAAGAGCTGGCCCTGATTGCGGTCAAGGCAGATATCACCGAAGAAATCGACCGATTGATCGCGCATGTCACCGCGACGCGTGCCCTGTTGACACAAGACGGGCCGGTCGGACGCAAACTGGATTTCCTGATGCAGGAGTTCAATCGCGAAACCAATACGCTCTGCTCGAAATCGCAGAATGCCGAGTTAACGGCGGTTGGGTTGGAATTGAAGGCCGTCATCGATCAGATGCGTGAGCAAGTACAAAACGTGGAATAAGGACGGAAAAATCACATGGCGGATCGCCGAGGCCTCTTAATCATACTGTCCTCGCCTTCGGGTGCAGGTAAATCCACTCTGGCCCGCCGTTTGATGCAATGGGATGTTGGCCTGGAATTCTCGATCTCGGCTACCACTCGTGCTCCGCGTTCGGGTGAAGAACATGGTCGGGAGTATTACTTCTTATCTGAGGACGAGTTCAAACAGCAGGTCGCCGACGGGCAGATGCTGGAACATGCGCATGTGTTCGGAAACTTCTATGGTTCGCCTGCGGGCCCGGTGCGAGAGTCCATTACGCAAGGGCGCGATGTGCTGTTCGATGTTGACTGGCAGGGTGAAGTGCAAATCCGCAATTCGGACCTTGGCAAACATGCATTGTCGATTTTCATTCTCCCGCCTTCAATCCGCGAACTTCGGCGCAGGCTGGAAGGGCGAGGGCAAGACAGCGAAGACGTGATCGCCAAGCGTATGCTCAAAAGCTGGGACGAGATCAGCCATTGGGGCTACTACGATTACGTTCTGGTCAACGATGATCTGGATGCAACCGAGGAAAAGCTGAAAACAATCGTCAGCGCAGAGCGCATGCGTCGCATTCAGCAACCCAGCTTGCAGAACCATATCCGCGCGTTGCAAACCGAGTTCGAGGGACTGTCATGACCATCTACGCCTTGGGTGAGCACAAGCCGCAGATACACGAAGATACCTGGGTTGCACCTGATGCCAACCTGATCGGGAAGGTAGTATTGGAACAGGGCGCTTCGGTCTGGTTCGGGTGTACCATTCGGGCCGATCACGAGGAAATCCGCGTTGGTGCTGGCAGTAACGTCCAGGAAAACTGCGTGATGCATATCGACGCGGGCTATCCGTTAACGATCGGGAAGAACTGCACCATTGGCCACAAGGTCATGCTGCATGGCTGCACCATCGGCGACAATTCACTGATCGGCATGGGTGCCATTATTCTAAATGGAGCGAAGATCGGAAAGAACTGTCTCATTGGGGCCGGGGCTTTAATCACAGAAGGCAAAGAGATACCTGATAACTCGTTAGTTATGGGCGCGCCCGGTAAAGTCGTGCGGCCGCTTGATGAGGTCGCTGCCCAAAAGCTGACGCTGAGCGCGCTGCATTATCAGGATAACATGCGTAAGTTTCGCGAAACGCTACGACCGGCTTAGATCAGGATGACCGATACTCTGCTTGCTGAATTTGTCTCGGCGATTCCGATGCCTGCGCTTCTGGTTGATCAGACTGAACGGATCATTGCTGCGAATACCGACGCGCGAACACTTTTGGGTCAAGCCATCGAAGGCAGACATTTTGCCACAATCCTGCGTCAACCACAGGTCATCGATGTGGTGGAACAAAGCCTGAGCTCGAAAGAGCCCGGTAAGGCGCGGCACCTATCGAATGATGGCGCACAGGATACCACATTCGAAGTGCAGTGCAGATATATCAATGGCACCGAGGCCGTTCTGGCAGTGTTTCAGGATGTCACATATCTGGAGCAAGCAGGGCAGATGCGGCGCGATTTTGTGGCCAATGTCAGTCACGAACTGCGTACACCTCTGACGGCCCTGATGGGTTTCATCGAAACTCTGCGTGGTCCGGCGCGTGATGATACTGCAGCCCGTGACCGCTTTCTGCAGATCATGGCGGATGAGGCCAATCGGATGAATCGATTGGTGGGGGATCTGTTGTCCCTCAACAGAGTCGAAAGTGAGGAGAGAGTCAGGCCAAAGGAACCTTTGGAACTGACGGGGCTGATTCAGTCGACTTTGAATACGCTTCGACCGTTGGCTGATGATGCCAGTGTCAGTCTCTCACTCGATGCGCCGGACGAGCCGATCACGATGACCGGGGATAGCGATCAGCTACGCCAGGTCATTACGAACCTCGTTGAAAACGCAATTAAATATGGCGGTAGTGGCGGCAAGGTCGATCTCATCGTGAGTTTGTCCGAGCGGGATACGGCCATGCGCGGACCTGCGGTTCGGATCAAGATCGTGGACCAAGGGCCCGGTATCGATGCCAAGCATCTACCCAGATTGACCGAGCGATTCTATCGGGCTGACAGTCATCGTTCTCGCGAACTGGGCGGAACAGGGCTGGGACTTGCGATCGTGAAGCACATCGTCAGTCGCCATCGCGGTCGGTTGCGAGTGGAAAGCGAGTTGGGGCACGGTGCTGTTTTTACAGTGATCCTGCCGCGTTGAGGACCTGATTTCTCTAAGGGCTTAGTGGCGAGAAATATCGTCAAGTTAAGATTCTCTGGGAAAATCGTGAGTTGTCATGAAACTGTTACACACGTGTCACAAAAGACTTACGCAGGCGTCATAGTGCTTCGCCCAGATCATCATGGGGGTGATCAAAATCTATCCTTCTCAAGGAGACCGAAATGTCCTTTGTTAAACTGTCGGCTTCTGCGCTGGCTATCGCTGCCGTCTCGGCAACCACTGCCGCTGCGCGTGACAACGTTCAGGTTGCTGGCTCGTCCACCGTTCTGCCTTATGCTTCGATTGTAGCCGAGCTGTTCGGTGAAAACACCGATTTCCCCACACCGGTTGTAGAATCGGGCGGCTCATCGGCTGGCCTCAAGCGTTTCTGCGAAGGCGTGGGTGAAAACACAATCGACGTTGCAAACGCATCGCGTGCAATCCGCGAAAAAGAAATCAAAGCATGCGCCGAGAACGGCGTGACCGACATTATGGAAGTCCGCATCGGTTATGACGGCATCGTGTTCGCAAGCCAGCAGTCGGGCCCTGCCTTCACCGCATTCCAGCCGGCTGACATCTATAATGCGATCGGTTCGAAGGTCGTGAAAGACGGAGCGTTGGTCGACAACAGCTTTAACAGCTGGGCCGAGTTCAACGGCGACCTGCCGGATGTGGAAATCGCGATGTTCATCCCTGGCACCAAACACGGCACCCGTGAAGTGTTCGAAGACAAGGTCCTGCTGGCAGGTTGCGAAGCAACCGGCGCTATGGAAGCCATGGTTGCAGGCGGCATGAGCGAAGATGACGCAGAAGATGCATGCCTGGACGTACGCACCGACGGCAAATCGGTCGACATCGACGGTGACTACACCGAGACTCTGGCCCGCATCGACACGAACCCCAACGGCATCGGCGTATTCGGTCTGGCGTTCTACGAGAACAACACTGACAAGCTGAAAGTGGCCACCATGGGCGGCATTGCTCCGTCGACCGAAAGCATCGCTTCGGGTGAGTACCCTGTCTCGCGCCCGCTGTTCTTCTACGTCAAGAAAGCACATATCGGCGTGATCCCTGGCCTGAAAGAATACGCTCAGTTCTTCACCCACGACGAAATCGCGGGTGGTTCCGGTCCGTTGGCCAACTATGGCCTGGTCGCTGATCCCGAGCTTGCAAAAACGCAGGACGCGATTGCCAACGAAGTGACGCTGGGTTCGGGTAGCTAATCCGGACATTGATCCAACGATCGGGGCGGCCGTCAGTGTCGCCCCTAAGCATCTTTTGAATTCCCAACCGAGACCCGTGGGGGTGTTATGCCGATAATTTGGCTTTTCCTGATCGTCATTGCGATCTCTGCAATGGGATACGTGCTTGGGCGCTCACGCGCCTTGCGAAGCGCCGGAGGCGACATCCGAAATCTGCATTCGCTTCCTACTTTTTATGGCGCAAACGTTGCCCTGAAAGCGGTGATCCCAACGTTTGGTCTCTTGATTGTCTGGTTGTTGTTGCAACCGCTTTATGTGAACTCTCACGTGTCGGGCATGGTTCCTGATACTTCTATCAAAGAGGGTTCTTCGCGCAGCCTGGTCATGGCTGAAGTCCGTCGCACAGCTAACGGATTAAACAATGCGGTGACCCAGGGTTTGCTTTCCGAAGCCGAGGCGGCAAATCCGAATGCCGATAATGCTGAAATTGCCCAACTTCTCAAGGAAGCGGGGCAGGTTGTTACTTCAGACATTACGCAGCCTGTATTGCTCGCGGCCCAGAAGCACCGTGTTATGAACGCGACCGGCTATTCGATTATGTCGGTTGTCATCATTCTTGTGGCGCTGGCAGGTGTTGTAATCAGCTGGTGGCAGACACACTCAGAATACCGGGCGCGAAACGTGGTGGAGCAGGGCGTGCGTGTGCTGCTGCTTGCGGCTGCATCAATTGCGGTTTTGACGACGATTGGGATCGTGCTGTCGCTTGTCTTCAATACATGGGAATTCTTCAAGCTTTATCCCGCATCAGATTTCTTCTTCGGTACTACCTGGGCCCCAAGCTTTTCGGGTCGTGGGGGAGCGTCTGATCTCGGGATCATCCCGCTTCTATGGGGCACCTTCTACATCTCGCTGGTCGCATTGCTGGTGGCGGTACCGATTGGCTTGTTCGCTGCAATTTACCTCAGCGAATATGCTTCCCCCCGCGTGCGTTCCTTCGCCAAACCACTGCTTGAGGTACTGGCCGGTATCCCAACCATCGTTTACGGCCTTTTTGCCCTGCTGACCGTTGGTCCGCTGTTGCTGAGCGTGTTCGGAGATGACGGCTTGGGCTGGATGAAAGCCGGTACTGCCGTGATGACTGCGGGTCTGGTGATGGGGATCATGCTGATCCCGTTCGTCTCATCTTTGTCGGACGACATCATCAACGCGGTGCCGCAAGCCATGCGTGACGGATCTTACGGGCTTGGTGCGACCCAATCAGAGACCATTCGTCAAGTTGTTCTGCCAGCCGCCTTGCCGGGGATCGTCGGTGCGATCTTGCTGGCAGCCTCTCGCGCCATTGGTGAGACAATGATTGTGGTTTTGGGGGCAGGGGCCGCCGCGCGTCTAGACCTCAACCCGTTTGAAGCCATGACAACCGTCACAGCAAAGATCGTCAGCCAGTTGACCGGCGACGCCGACTTCGCCTCGCCCGAGGCTCTGGTGGCCTTTGCGCTTGGCATGACCTTGTTCATCCTCACGCTGGGGCTGAACGTCTTCGCCCTTTATATCGTGCGCAAGTATCGGGAGCAGTACGAATGACCGACGCCAGCATGCAAAGCCCTGAAACCCGTCGCCATGCGGTATCGCTTACGGCTTCTGATGCGCGGACTAAGAAACGCGCTGCTGCAGAGAAACGCTTTCGCGCTTATGGAATCATTGCCATTGCGACCGGGCTATTCTTCCTGATCGTGCTTTTTACCTCGATCCTGTCGCAAGGTATCCCGGCCTTCCAGCGCACCGTTGTTAGCGTCGAATTCACACTGAGCGCTGACCAGCGAGACGAAGCCGAAGGAACGATGTTCAAGACAAAGGCCTATTCTAATCTGTTCATAGCAGAATTAAATGAACAGCTGGCCGAAAGCGGTATCACCGTCGATTTCGATCAGGATGCTATTGAGCGGCTGCTAGGTAAAATCGGCGGCACAATCCGTACCTTCTACGCGGACAACCCGGGTAAGCTAGGTGAGCCGATCATGTTCGATCTCGCGGCTTCAAGCCGGGTCGATGGCTATTTCAAAGGTCGGGTTTCGCGCGATACGCTGCAAGACAGCCGCTTTCTGCAACTCAGCGACCTGGATCTGGTGGACGCATTGAAAGAGGCGGGCATTATCAAACAGGCCTTCAACTGGCCGTTCATCACCGGCGCGGACTCGGGCGTGGATAACCCAGGTGGTGCCGGCATCGGCGCATCGGTCGTCGGCTCGTTCTTCATGATGTTGGTGGTGCTGTGCCTGTCGTTGCCCATAGGGGTCGCCGCCTCGATCTATCTGGAAGAATTCGCACCGCAAAACAAATTCACCGATCTGATCGAAGTGAATATCTCGAACTTGGCCGCCGTTCCGTCCATCGTGTTCGGTATCCTGGGTTTGGCCGTGTTCATCCAATTCATGCACCTGCCGCAATCGGCGCCGCTGGTTGGCGGTCTGGTGCTGACGCTGATGACCCTGCCTACCATCATCATCTCAACGCGCGCCTCGCTAAAGGCGGTTCCGCCTTCGATCCGTGATGCGGCGCTTGGGGTAGGGGCCTCAAAAATGCAGGCGGTGTTCCATCACGTGCTGCCGCTGGCTGCACCGGGTATCCTGACTGGCACCATCATCGGTCTGGCACAGGCCTTGGGTGAAACCGCGCCGCTGCTGTTGATCGGCATGGTGGGCTTTGTCGCCCGCGGTTATCCCGATGGCTTTCTGGCGGGTTTTACCGAGCCAAACTCGGCCATGCCTGCGCAGATCTACACCTGGGCTGCGCGCGCTGATGTAGGTTTTTATGAGAAAGCCTGGGGCGGAATCATCATCCTTTTGATGTTCTTGCTGACCATGAATATCATCGCAATCATCCTGCGCCGCCGCTTTGAACGCCGCTGGTAAAAGGGGGCTAAAATGAACGACATGACACGAGTGGAGAGAACCGTGGACTCCAAAGACATCAAGATCAACGCCAAACAGGTTCAGGTCTACTACGGTGACACCCACGCCATAAAAGACGTGGATGTAGAAATCGAAGACAACACAGTTACCGCCTTTATCGGGCCGTCTGGTTGTGGCAAGTCTACCTTTCTGCGCTGTCTGAACCGGATGAACGATACGATCGATATTTGCAGGGTCCAAGGTGATATCCTGCTGGACGGTGAAGACATCTACGACAAGCGCGTCGATCCGGTACAATTGCGTGCCAAAGTTGGCATGGTGTTCCAGAAACCGAACCCGTTTCCGAAGTCGATTTATGACAACGTTGCTTACGGTCCGCGCATCCACGGCCTTGCGAAGAACAAGGCGGAACTGGATGAAATCGTAGAGAAGTCCCTGCGCCGTGGTGCGATCTGGGATGAGGTCAAGGATCGTCTGGATGCCCCCGGCACCGGCCTATCGGGCGGCCAGCAACAGCGTCTCTGCATTGCCCGCGCTGTAGCGACCGAGCCTGAGGTTTTGCTGATGGACGAGCCGTGCTCGGCCCTGGATCCGATCGCAACGGCGCAGGTTGAGGAACTGATTGATGAGCTGCGCTCGCGCTATTCAGTGGTGATCGTGACCCACTCGATGCAACAGGCTGCGCGGGTCAGCCAGAAGACAGCGTTTTTCCATCTTGGTAACTTGGTTGAATTTGGTGAAACCGGGCAGATCTTCACCAATCCCGAAGATCCCCGGACCGAAAGTTATATCACCGGCCGGATCGGCTGAGCACAGGATTATTACAATGAGCGAACAACATATTGCGTCGGTTTTCGACCGGGATCTCGAAGCCATTCAGGCGCATATCATGAAGATGGGCGGTTTGGTCGAAGCCGCCATCATGGGCGCCGCCCGGTCCTTGGAAACACGCGACGAAGAATTGGCAAAAGAAGTGCGTCAGGGCGACAAAGCCATCGATGCACTGGAAGAGCTGATTGATGAGGAAACCGCACGTCTGATCGCCCTGCGCGCACCGACCGCGGGCGACCTGCGGCTGGTTTTGTCGGTGCTAAAAGTTTCCGGCAACCTTGAACGGATCGGTGATTATTCCAAGAACATCGCCAAGCGCACGACTGTTCTTGTAAATGCCGGTGAAATCAACGGCAGCGCCGCTGCCCTACGCCGAATGGCGCGCGAGGTTGAACTGATGCTGCGCGATGCACTGGATGCCTATATCCAGCGCGATGCCGAGCTTGCCGCTGATGTGATCGAACGCGATTTGGAAGTGGATCAGATGTATAATGGTCTGTTCCGTGAGTTCCTAACCTTCATGGCCGAAGACCCGCGGAACATCTCGTCTTGTATGCATCTGCACTTCATCGCGAAGAACATCGAACGGATGGGCGATCATGTCACAGCGATTGCAGAACAGGTCGTGTATCTCGTCACCGGTGAAAGACCCAGCGAAGCCCGCCCCAAAGCTGACAACACGTCGCAAACGATCTAGGAGATCTCTGTCATGTCCGCTGATCAACCGACAGTGCTGGTTGTTGAGGATGAATTGGCACAGCGAGAGGTGCTGGCCTACAATCTGGACGCCGAAGGATTCCGCGTAGTTCGCGCCGCCAATGGCGACGAAGCTTTGTTGCTGGTCGAGGAAGACCGCCCGGATATCATCGTTCTGGACTGGATGATGCCCAATCTGAGCGGTATCGAAGTCTGCCGCCGCCTGAAAACGCGGCCCGACACCCGATCGATCCCGATCATCATGCTGTCGGCACGTTCCGAAGAGGTCGACAAAGTGCGCGGCTTGGAGACAGGCGCGGATGACTATGTGGTCAAGCCTTACTCGGTTGTCGAATTGATGGCGCGCGTGCGAACGCAACTGCGCCGAGTGCGCCCGGCAACCGTGGGAATCCGGTTGGAGTTTGACGATATCATACTGGACTCTGAGACCCATAAGGTCAGTCGCGACAACAAGCTATTGAAACTGGGCCCGACCGAGTTCCGGCTGCTAAGCACTTTCATGGAAAAGCCTGGCCGCGTCTGGAGCCGCGAGCAATTGCTTGACCGGGTCTGGGGTCGCGACATCTATGTCGATACACGCACCGTCGATGTTCATATCGGACGCCTTCGCAAAGCGTTGACCCAACATGGCGGTGAAGATCCTGTACGCACAGTACGCGGGGCAGGGTACGCCTTAGGATAACGCTCAGCGAGGTAGTGATTCTTCAGGCTGGGCCTGCGAGGCCAGCCAGTGTCTGAATTGACGAAGGGACTCATCGCTCGATTTTTCGCGCGGCCAAACCAGATAATACGCCCCCATCGCCTCGATCGCGTCGGGGAAGGCTGCAACCAGCCTACCCGTCGCAAGGTCTTGTTCGACCAGATAGTTCGGCAACAGGGCAACACCCAAGCCATGCAGCGCGGCCTGATTGATGGTATTGAACTGGTCGTGAACCGTACCGGGCAGGGGGTGAGGATGCTCGACACCCATCTGCTGAAACCAATCCTGCCAGGCACGAGGTCGTGTTTGAATGTGCAGCAATGGCAACTTGAGCAGATCACCGGGCGAGGCTGGCGCACCCTGCGGCAATAACTCGGGTGCGCAAACCGGCAAAACGCGTTCCATGCTCAACAGTAATCGATCGGTTCCGGGCCAATCCGGCTCTCCGAAATGCAATGCCGCATCAAAGGGTTCTGAGGCAAAGCTGAATGGGCGCAACCGGGTTGTCATGTTGATCGTGATATCTGGATGGAGACGCGCAAAGTCAGGAAGGCGCGGCACCAGCCAACGCATTCCGAAAGTCGGCAGGATCGCCAGATTCAATGTTCCTCCGACTGGAGCGATATGAAGCTTAAACGCTGCCTGCGCGATTTGTGTCAACGCCGGCCGAATTTCTCGAACATAATCTAGACCGGCCTTAGTCAGCGACAATCGCTTGCGATCACGGTTAACCAATTCAGCATCCAGGTGCATTTCAAGCGTCTGCAGTTGCCGACTGACCGCGCTTTGCGTCAGTGCCATTTCATCGGCGACTGCCGAGGCCGATCCAAGGCGATCCAATGCCTCAAGCGCACGTAGCGCTGATATCGGCGGTAGAATAGGGCGGTTCGTACTCATCTATGCGTTTTGATCATGAAACATTGCAAATGTCTCGCTGTTTTTTGAAGAAATCTCAGGTTAAGGTCGCGCAAACTCATTCCAGCCGGAGAAACAAAATGAACGCTCCAGATACAAAACCCGTCCTGCGCGCCAAGGATGCGCCTGAACTTGGAAGCTTTAGCTGGGACGATCCGTTCCGTCTTGCCGACCAGCTGGAAGAGGATGAACGCCTTATAGCCGACAGCGCACGCGCTTACGCTCAGGAAAAGCTGCAACCACGCGTTACTCAGGCTTTTCAGAATGAAGAAACGGACCCTGAAATCTTTCGAGAGATGGGGGAAATGGGCCTGCTCGGCACGACCATCCCCGAGGAATATGGCGGGATCGGTGCGGGCTATGTGACTTATGGTCTTGTAGCGCGTGAAGTTGAGCGCGTGGACTCCGGTTATCGCTCAATGATGTCAGTGCAAAGCTCGTTGGTGATGTATCCGATTTACGCCTATGGAAGTGAGGAACAGCGGCGCAAATACCTACCGAAACTGGCCAGCGGTGAATGGATTGGCTGTTTCGGCCTAACCGAACCAGATGCAGGTTCTGACCCTGCAGCGATGAAAACCCGCGCTGAAAAGATCGATGGCGGCTATCGCTTGATCGGTAGCAAAATGTGGATTTCAAACTCTCCGATTGCGGATGTCTTTGTGGTCTGGGCCAAGTCGGATGTACATGACGGCAAGATCCGCGGTTTTGTGTTGGACAAAGGCACCAAGGGCCTCAGCGCGCCGAAGATCGAAAACAAGCTTAGCCTGAGAGCCTCAATCACCGGTGAAATCGTTCTGGACGGTGTTGAAGTGGACGAGGGCGCCTTGCTGCCGCATGTCCAAGGTCTGAAAGGACCGTTTGGCTGCTTGAATCGCGCACGCTATGGTATCAGCTGGGGCGCTATGGGTGCAGCGGAATGCTGCTGGCATGCGGCACGCCAATACGGCTTGGACCGCAAGCAATTCAATCGTCCATTGGCGCAGACCCAGTTGTTTCAGCGTAAATTGGCAGAGATGCAGACTGAGATCTCTTTGGGCCTTCAGGCCAGTCTGCGCGTTGGACGGCTACTGGATCAGGCCGAGGCTGCGCCCGAGATGATCTCGATCATCAAGCGTAACAATTGCGGTAAGGCACTGGATATCGCGCGAATGGCGCGTGACATGCATGGCGGAAACGGTATCTCGCTTGAATTCCATGTGGTCCGTCACATGATCAATCTGGAAACCGTCAATACCTATGAGGGGACACATGACGTCCATGCATTGATCCTTGGGCGGGCGCAAACCGGGCTTCAAGCGTTCTACTGAAGTGCCAGCAATAATTCGCATAATCGGTATTATGTAAATTATGTATTAAATAAACCACAGCCATGCAGCACGCATTGGCTGTGGTTTACCAAGATGTTACGTTGTGTTTGAGACATAAATGTACAACGGACAACGTTATGCACCTAAACAGAAAGACCGTCGTTATTACCGGTGCAGCAAATGGTATTGGTCGTGGTCTTGCTGAGCGGTTCTCAAAAGAAGGTGCAAATGTAATCTGTGCGGATATTGATCGCACTGGTGCACAAACGGTTGCCGAACAGATCGGTGGTCATGCTCTCAAATGCGATGTTTCCAGGGAAAGCGATATTCGCGCGCTGATCGAAACTGTCGAAGAAACAATCGGACCGATTGACCTGTTCTGCGCGAATGCGGGAATCTTGACTCTCGGTGATCTCGACGTATCCGACGCCGAATGGGAAAACACCTGGAACATCAATGTAATGTCTCATGTCTGGTCAGCTCGACATCTTATCCCAAGGATGTTGGAACGTGGCGGCGGATATTTGATGATCACGGCTTCAGCGGCAGGGTTGCTAAACCAACCAGGTGCGGCTCCTTATGGTGTGACCAAGCATGCAGCTGTAGGTCTGGCTGAGTGGATTGCGTTGACATATCAAGATCAGGGTATTCGGGTTTCAGTTTTATGCCCGCAAGCCGTTCGATCAGAGATGATCCGCGGACACGAGGATTCAGTAGCCTCCATCGACGGTGTGCTTGAATCTGAAGACGTCGCTCAGACCTGTGTCGAAGCGCTAAGTGAAGAGCGTTTTCTAATCCTGCCTCATCCACAAGTGCTTGATTACATACGTTTGAAATCTGCAGATTATGATAGATGGATAAGCGGTATGAATAAGCTAAATCAAAGATTTATCGGCAATACCTAACGCTTGATGCGACGCCTCAATAAACCTTCTTGCGCGACAGACGCAACAAGCCTGCCATCCTGAGAGAAGATCGATCCGCGATTGAAGCTGCGCCCCTGCCCCGTCCACGGTGCCTCCATTGAATAGAGATGCCAGTTCTGGAACTGTATGGGTGCGTGAAACCAGATGGCATGGTCCAGACTGGCCCCATCGATTTCGCCGGTAAACCAACTCAGCCCATGAGGCCGCATTCCTGAGCTAAGCAGGCTCATGTCTGAGGCGTAAGCCAACAGAAGGTGTTGAGTGATCGTATCCGCATGGTTTGCTGCGCCCATGCGAAACCACAGGTGGTTTTTATCGTCCGCCTTGGAGGGTGTGAATAGGTCCAACGGATCAATCTCGCGTACTTCAATCGGACGTTCACGCAATAGCTCAGATTTTAGCTTGTCCGGAACACGGTCCAAATATTTCTGCCTCAATTCGTCACGCGATGGATGATGTTCCGGGGCGTCGACATTCGGAATGGGATGCTGATGATCCCATCCATCATCTTGCTTATGGAATGAAGAAGACATGTTCAGGATTTGCTTGCCATGCTGGATCGCAACCACACGTCGGGTTGCGAACGAACCTCCATCCCGGGCGCGATCCACTTGATATATAACAGGAATTGAAGGATCTCCGGGACGGATAAAATAGGCGTGCAGGGAATGGCACAGTCGATCTTCGACAGTCTTATAGGCCGCGGCAAGTGCTTGTGCGATTACCTGCCCGCCGAAGATACGTGTTGGTGTTTCACCGCCCGAGCCGGTGCCCCGAAACAGATCAACTTCAAGCGGATTGATGTCCAGCAGGTCAAGCAATATGCGTTCGGCTTCGGTCATCCAAGGTTCTCCGGCTTATCAGCTTTTCCCGGTATCATCCGAAGTCCGATCATTCAACGAGCGCGGCATGAACAAGCGCTTTCAGCTCCGCACGTGATGGGTAAGAACTAGATGGCGACAGCTGAGTAAAAAACACGGTCGAAAGAGCATTGACCTGATCGATCCAAAAATAGGTGGAAGCCATGCCGCCCCAGCCGAAATCGCCGACCGAGCCCGGAGATCGAGTGCGTGCCGGGTTCAAAACCACCGCACCTCCGATACCGAAACCTGTGCCCTCCATGGGTTGTTCGGCAAAACTCTGCGGACCCATTGATGCGATATCGCCTGGTAAGTGGTTGCGAAACATGAACTCTACCGTTTTTGACCCGAGCAACCGAGCGTCATTACCGGTTCCTTTGTTCCGCAGCATCTCGGCGAATTTACTGTAATCGTCGATTGTACTGATCAACCCACCGCCACCCGAAAAGGTTGTTGTTGTTTCGAACGGTGAATGTCCGGCGCTATCTACCAATCGCAACGTATCCCCGCCGGATTTCGAGGCATTCAATGCCATGGCATCACCTTCAAGAGGGGTGTAAAGCGATGCAAATCGATCCCCTGCCCCCGAAGGCACTGAAAATGCGGTTTCATTCATCCCGAGTGGCTGAAAGATGTGTTCGGTCAGAAACACGTCCAGCGACTTGCCCGTTACAACCTCGATCACGCGACCGATCACGTCGATACCAACCGAGTATTCCCACCGCGCGCCAGGTTGAAATGCCAATGGCAATTGCGCCAACAGTTTGACGCGCTCGGCCAACGGACCCTGTTTGGGAGAAAAGATCAGATCGAGCTCGTCCATCGCCTGGGGCAGCAGACCGGGATTGAATGGATAGCTTAATCCGCTGGTATGGGTCAGCAACTGATGCAGACTTGGTGGTGGTGCATCCTCGGTCTGGTCAAGACGCTCTGCACCCGGGATCAGTGCTTGCATGGACGCAAACTCAGGCAGGAAATCAGACATCGGCGCATCGAGATGAAACAACCCTTGTTCCACCAGCATCATCAAAGCGACCGATGTCACAGGCTTGGTCATCGAATAAATTCGAACAAGACTATCGCGCTGAAATGGCAATTCGTTTTCGACACACCTGCGACCACAGGCGTGAAAGAAGGCCTCCTCTCCATTTTGACGGATCAAAAGTGCGCTACCTGCATATTTTCTCTGGTCCACATATCTGTTCATCCAATTGCGGATGTAGGTCTGCGTAGTCGGGTCAAATCCCATGATGTGGCTCCGTAATGGTTGTGTAGATCTTGCATCCCAGAGGACTGCTGTAACAGCTGAAAATGTGGGCCTCTGCCGGATTTGGTGGAAGTGACAAAAGGCCCGGAGTTTTCCTCTTACTCCCTATGCAGCGCAGTTAGGCCATGTCGTGCAAAGATCGGGACATAAGCGCCAAATGCCCGCGCCCGTTCCGGGTCTGACGCATTCCCATCCAGTGCGCGTTTATAGACCCCTTGCAGGATGCCAGCCATCCGAAAGAAGTTGAACGCAAGGTAGAAACCGAAATTCTCAATTCCTGGAAGGCCACGCCGAGCACAATAATCTGCGACAAATGCCTCATCGGACGGTAGCCCAAGATGACCCCGATCCATCCCCGCCAGACCGCGCCCTTCTTTGCCCGGAGGTAACTGCCATTGCATGATAACGGCAGCCAAATCTGCGTAAGGGTGACCAATCGTTGACAACTCCCAATCCAGAACCCCGATACAAGCAGTGCCGTTTTGTTCGAACATCAGGTTGTCGATGCGGTAATCCCCATGAACCAACGTTCTTTGATTGTCATCATCAGGAACCTGCTGCTCCAGTGCGTTGATCAAATGATCCATATCTCCGATTCTATCGGTCTCAGAGGCACGGTATTGCTTGGTCCAGCGGGAAATCTGCCTTTCGAAATAGTTCCCAAGTGGCCCGTAATCCGATAGGCCCACAGCGTCGATATCGACCATGTGCAGCTCGGCCAGCACGCGGTTCATCTCATCCAGCACATCCGCTCGTGTGGCATTGTCCTCGCCCTTCATAACCGGATCTATAAACGTACGCCCTTGCAGATGTTCCATCACATAAAAGGCGGATCCAATTACGTTGTCATCTTCGCAAAGCAGCAACATCCGTGGCACCGGAACGTTGCTGTCTGCCAGCGCCTTTTGTACGCGAAACTCGCGATCCACTGCATGAGCGGACTTTAGCAGGATCCCCGGAGGCTTGCGCCTAAGAACAAAAGTTTGGGTGGGCGTGCGCAGCAGATAGGTTGGGTTGGACTGGCCTACAGTAAATTTCGTTGCTTCAAGTGGGCCGGTGTATCCATCTAGATGCGTTTTAAGATATGCATCTACTGCACTGATATCTATAATATTATCGTCTGTTTTCATCTGTGCCACCTGCACTCAAGGAACAACTAAAGGGCATCGGCAAAAATATTTCCGCCCGTTTGCACGTTGATCCCACCTGAGACAGGCAAAACCGCTCCGGTGATGTAACTGCCCCCACGGCCACACAAGAAAAACAGGCAGCCAGCGATATCCTCGGCTCTGCCAACACGGCCCAGTGGAACCCCATTACCAACGCGTACGCGTTTGGATTCGTCCTCGGTTGCGAAGGCTGTCATGCGCGAAACGAAGGGTCCTGGGGCCAAAGCGTTTACCGTTATCCGGTATGGCGCCAATTCCTTGGCCATTATTTTGGACAGGTGAATTACCGCCGCTTTCGACGCAGAATAGCTGTAAGCGCCGTCGCCCATTGGCACCTCTCCCATAACGGAGCCTACGTTGACCACACGCGCGGGATCATCTGAGGTCGCGGATTTCATCAGTAAAGGCAACAACTTCTGGGTCAGGTCAAACATGCCCGCGACGTTGACTGACAAGACCTTGTCCCACGCAGCGTATGGAAACTGACCCATCGGAGCACCCCAGGTGACACCGGCATTATTCATCAATATTTCAAGTGTTTGCGTTCGGTTTCTGACCTCATCGACTAACGCATCAATCCCCTCTTCTCCGCTTAAATCGCCGGCAAAACCTTCGGCTGTGCCCGGCGCATCTAAGGCGTTCAACTCAACAGCGACCGCCTCGCACGCATCACCCTTGCGTGACGCGATAAGAACATGAGCTCCGGCGCGAACCATCGCTTCGGCCGCCATCCGGCCGATACCAGTGGCACCACCTGTTACCAGCGCGGTCTTTCCGCGGAGCGAAAACAATGTCTCGGGCGTCATGTATTCTCCTTTCGGATGGCTGGAACGATCCGCCTATCGTAACGGAACCCGTCAACTCGTCTTCTTGACAACACCTGTCGGTAATCCAACGATTTCAATTCACGCGAAGCAAGGGAGAAGAGGAGCACATGCAGGCATTACTCAGCGTCAAACCGGGCGGCCCCGAAACTTTAGAGCTGACCACCCTGCCCGATCCGGTGCCAAAGAAGGGTGAAATTGTGGTCCGAATACGCGCTGCGGGGGTCAATTTCCCTGATACTCTGATGATCCGCGATCTATACCAGATCAAACCGCCCCGCCCCTTTTCCCCAGGTGGAGAAATCGCAGGTGAGATCCTCTCGTTAGGCGAAGGTGTCACTGATTTTGCGCCCGGAGATCGGGTATTGGCGCTGACGGGACATGGGGGCTTCGCCACGCATTTGGCCTTTAGGCCAGAGACTGCAGTCAGAATTCCCGACGCAATGCCGTTCGAAGATGCCGCCTGCTTCATCTTCACCTATGGCACCTCCTACCACGCGCTCAAAGATCGCGCACACCTGCAGCCGGGCGAGACGCTGCTTGTGCTTGGGGCGGCTGGAGGCGTCGGCTCTGCGGCAATCGAACTGGCCAAAGCCATGGGGGCACGCGTGATCGCTGCGGTATCATCCGAGGAAAAGGCCCGGTTCTGCAAAGAGATCGGGGCGGATGAGGCACTGATCTATCCACGTAAACTAGACAGAGAAGCGCAAAAGGCTCTGTCTGCCGAGATTAAGTCACTGGCCGGGGCTGACGGTGTCGATGTGGTCTACGATGCAGTAGGTGGAGATTACGCTGAGCCCGCGCTGCGTAGCATGGCCTGGGCCGGGCGTTATCTGGTCGTTGGTTTCCCCGCTGGTATTCCCAGTATCCCATTGAACCTGACCTTGCTTAAGGGGTGCCAGATAGTAGGCGTGTTTTGGGGCGCGTCGGTGCTTCGCGATCCGAAAGGGCATGCCCGAAACATGGATGATTTGTTTAAACTGTATCGCGATAAAGAGATTGCACCACGCATCAACGCGCAGGTTCCACTGGCACGGGCAGCGGAGGCATTGCGCATGATGGATCGACGTGACGTTCTCGGTAAAGTTGTGGTCATAATGGGAAAGGATTGAAAAGCGTTACATTCTGAACTGATACCTTTGGTCAACATGCGACAAGGAAGCTCTACCCATAAGAGCGAAGTCCGCTGGACGCCCCTGAATTTCGAGTTTATGAAAAAAGGAAGATGGGGACAGTTTGAAGATGCATAATATCCTGGTTCTGAATGGCCCGAACCTGAATTTGCTTGGAACGCGGCAACCCGAGGTCTATGGCGCCACGACGCTGAAAATGATCGAAGATCTGTGCGTCTCACATGGCGAAACACAGGACCAGAAGGTAACCCATCTCCAATCTAATCACGAAGGTGCGCTGATTGACGCGATCCATGCCGCCCGTGGCGTGCAGGATGGAATCGTTCTTAACGCAGGTGCATATACGCACACCTCAATCGCTTTGATGGATGCAATTTCCTCGGCAGAAGTGCCGGTTGTCGAGGTTCATCTGTCCAATATACATGCGCGTGAGGTCTTTCGGCACAAATCCTATATCGCGCCTGTAGCCATTGGTCAGATCTGCGGTTTTGGTGCGCAAAGCTATGTTTTGGCGTTGAACGCCCTCGCCGCTCATCTGGCAGAGAGGGACGCGAGATGAACCTCAAGGAATATTTGAATTTTCTGAGTTACACCAAAACGCTGGAAGAGCTTTGGGACGCACATTGCCGCCAGATGGAGAAGTTTGGCTTTGACCGACTGCTTTACGGGTACACGCAATATAGAACGGCGACTTCATTGGGTGATCCCGAGGATTTCGTGATCCTGACCAATCATTGTGCAGACTACTTGGATGGTTTTCTTCAATCCGGTCTGTATTTCCATGCCCCAATGCTAAAATGGGCGCTCAACAACGAAGGGGCTGCAAGCTGGAGTATGATTCATGACATGATGTCCAGCGGTGTCATGTCCCCTGAAGAACGCAGGGTTTTCGAATTTAATAAATCTCGCGGAGTTACAGTTGGTTATACAGTCAGCTTTAACTCAGTATCGATGCGCTCCAAGGGTGCAATCTCGCTGGCTGCGCGCAATCATAGCCAGCTGGAGATTGACAATATCTGGAAACAGCACGGCGAAGATATCCTACTGATGAACAATGTCGCCCATCTGAAAATCCTCACCCTACCGTATCATGCTCCAAACCGCGCGCTGACAAAACGTCAACGCGAAGCCTTGCAATGGGTGGGTGACGGTAAGACTACGCAAGACATTGCACTGTTGATGGGATTGACCTCGGCGACCGTCGAAAAACACCTCCGGCTAGCGCGCGAGGCACTTTCGGTCGAAACCACGGCGCAGGCAGTACTCAAAGCTGCACTACAGAACCAGATGTTTGTTATGGAAGCATGACCCTAATTTGACGCTGGTTTGCGTCAAATTGACCTAAGGTAAGGAATACATGACTTTCCGAATCTCTCTCTAAAATTGCAAATTGGTATTGTTCCGTGAGTGGTGGCTTTAGCCAGGGAACGTTTTGATCGGATCTTTGCAATACCAAAGCTCTCTGATCGCTCTGACACTGAGGCGTCTATTCGTCCACGTCTTCTTGTCGGAATTTTTGAGGGGCCCTTCCATCCCCATCATGCAGGGCCCCTCAATCCCCCCTTTTCGTTGACGTTGTTTACTGTGCTTTGAAAAGCTGCTGAGCACAAAAAAACCCGGCTGCATCGCAACCGGGTCTTTTATGGATTGCAGCCCCTCAGTGGGACTGCATTTTATCCTTAGCCTTGAGCTGCCTTGGCAACTTCGGCCGCGAAGTCTTCTTTTTCGACCACGATGCCTTCGCCGACTTCCATGCGAACAAAGCCGGTGATGGTTGCGCCCGCTTCTTTAGCCGCCGCTTCGACGGTCAGGTCAGGATTCACAACGAAGTCCTGGTTCAGCAGTGTCGACTCGGCGACGAATTTCTTCATACGACCGACGATCATCTTTTCGATCACCTGCTCCGGCTTACCGGATTCGCGGGCGATGTCCATCTGGACCTGCTTCTCTTTCTCGACAACTTCCGGGTCCATATCCGCCTCGGACAGGGCCGCCGGGTTCACAGCCGCAATGTGCATTGCAACCTGCTTGCCGAAGGCTTCATCGCCGCCGGACAGAGCGACCAGAACGCCGATTTTTCCCATGCCGGTTGTCGCCGCGTTGTGGACATAGGACACAACAGTGTCGCCCGACAGTTTCGACATGCGGCGCACCGACATGTTTTCGCCAATGGTGGCGATCTTGTCGGTCAGAGTGTCTGCAACAGACTTTCCACCCAGATCAGCAGCCAGCAGCGCGTCAACGTCATCAACACCTTCGGCTGCGTAGGTGATCTTGCCGACCATTTCCTGGAACTCGCCGTTCTTTGCAACAAAGTCGGTTTCCGAGTTCACTTCAACAGCAACACCGTTGCCGCCGTTAACGTGAACAGCAACCAGACCTTCGGCTGCGGTGCGGCCCGATTTCTTGGCCGCCTTGGCCAGACCTTTGGTGCGCAGCCAGTCAACGGCCTCGTCCATGTTGCCGCCGGTTTCGGTCAGCGCTTTTTTTGCGTCCATCATGCCTGCGCCGGTCGAGTCGCGCAGTTCTTTAACCATTGCTGCTGTGATTGCCATCTTTAGGCTCTCCTCAATTCAAACGGAATTGGGGCAGGTCTACCCTGCCCCATATGTCATTTACGTGACGGGCAGCTTACGCTTCGGCTTTGGCTTCCGGCGCGGCTTCTTCAGCGGGAGCTTCTTCAGCAACCACTTCTTCAACTGGCGCTTCTTCGAACGCACCCAGATCAACGCCAGCGGCACCCATCTGAGCGGTCATGCCATCCAGAGCGGCACGTGCGGCCAGATCGCAGTACAGCGCGATTGCGCGGGCTGCGTCATCGTTGCCGGGGATGATGTAGTCTACGCCATCGGGCGAGCAGTTGGTGTCGACAACAGCCACAACCGGGATACCCAGCTTGTTTGCTTCCGCGATGGCCAGTGCTTCTTTCTTGACGTCGATGACGAAAAGCAGATCCGGAACGCCGCCCATCTCGCGGATACCGCCCAACGAAGCCTGCAGCTTCTGCTGGTCACGCTCCATGCCCAGACGCTCTTTCTTGGTCAGGCCTTCTGCGCCCGACTCCATCGCTTCGTCGATCTGGTTCAGGCGGTTGATCGACTGAGAAACGGTTTTCCAGTTGGTCAACGTTCCGCCCAGCCAGCGGTGGTTCATGTAGTACTGAGCCGACTTTTCAGCGGCATCTGCGATCGGCTGTGCTGCCTGACGCTTGGTGCCAACGAACAGAACGCGGCCACCTTTTGCGACAGTGTCACGAACAGCCTGCAGAGCTTGGTCCAGCATCGGAACGGTCTGGGTCAGGTCCATGATGTGGATTCCATTGCGCGAGCCGTAGATGAACGGGCCCATGCGGGGATTCCAACGCTGTGTCTGGTGACCAAAGTGAACGCCAGCTTCCAGCAGCTGACGCATGGTGAACTCGGGAAGAGCCATGCTTTACTTTCCTTTTCCGGTTTACGCCTCGGCGGGGGTGAAAGAAGCGATTGCTCCAACCGGCGGGCCAGATAAGGATTTCTCCCTCAAATAGCCCAAACCCCGCCTGCGGGTTTGAATGGCGCGCGTATACGGCAGGTTTTGAAGTAGCGCAAGGGCCAATCACCCTTATTTCTCGGGCCGAGCCAATTCGTGCGCATGGCGTACTGCCTGTTCACAGTGGGCTGCCAGCGCCTTTCGATTCTCAAAATCGCTGACTTTGGCTGGCGAATGGTAGATCAACTCGACCCAACCCTGTTTGCGCGCGCTGAGGGTCTTCAGCAAGTGCGGACCAAAATCCATATCTCCCCACCAGCCGTAGAACCGCTCGGGTTGGCCCTCAGGTGCATGAAAGACCACTGAGACGGGTTGGACATACATGAACTCGCGCAACTCATCAGTAAAGAACGCAGCGAAAAGCGTTGTTTTAAAAGGCAAAACCCGCAAACCATCGGTTGATGTGCCTTCAGGGAAGAACAGAAGCTTATGCCCGGCTTTCAGCCGGTCTTCAAATATTCTGGTTTGCTCTCGTGCCTTCTTGGGATTGCGTTCGATAAAGACCGTGCCTGTCGCGCGTGCAAGCCATCCAATCCCCGGCCAATTCGCCACTTCAGCCTTAGAGACGAAGTAAACGCGTTTGCGAGCGTTTAGGGCAAAAATATCCAACCACGAAGTGTGGTTGGCGACCACAGCCCCACGTTCCTGCATCAACACGCCCGAGGTGCGAAAGCCTATCCCTAGGATTCTGAAGGCGTTGCGGCACACAAACTGCGCGATGAACGGCGTGATTGGTCGCTGAACACCGAATAGCGGGCGTTCAAACAGACGCACTGCCAGCAGAATGATCAGCCCTCCGAAGACCAGAATGGCCAACGGGACACCGCGTAGAAACACCAGCACCCAACCGAGAAAACCAAGCTCGATCGGATCAGGCGCTTCATCGCTTTGCCAAGATAGGTCGCTCACCTGGTCACGCTCCGCTGTAGATACGCCGTTGACGTTCGTTCATGCGGGCGGTGTCGAGGATCAGGCACACGTCGGTGGTGTTGAAGGCATGATCGATGAAGGCCCCCTCGCCCACGAACCCGCCCAAACGAAGGTAGGCCTTAATCAGCGACGGCACTTGTATCATGGCCGCGCGCCGGTCCAACTCATCTGGTGGCAAGAGATCCATGGACTGAAAAACATCCGGCTGCGTCCGTACCCGCAAATCTGGCGGAGCAAGATGATTGTGATGCAGCATCGACAGCGGTTGTGCCAACTTTTGTACATCGTTTCCATGAAAACTCGCTACACCGAACAGCACTTCGATTTCGCGTTTGTTCACATAGGCCGCCAGCCCGTTCCAAAGGTGATACATCGCCGTACCGCCGCGATAGTCTGGATGCAGGCAAGAGCGCCCAAGTTCCAGCAGTTTGCGACCGCTCTGTTTGAGCACCGTTAGATCATATTCATCCTCGGAATAGAACTGCCCCAACTCAGCAGCCCGCTCACCGGGTAGCAAACGGTAGACGCCGACAACCTCGTTCGTTGAATCATCATAGACCAGCATATGGTCAAAAAATGGATCAAACCGGTCTTTCTCGAGCCCGGCTTCGTGATCGACCATCTCACCGCCGCCGCCCAACTCACGCACAAAGACGTCATACCGCAGACGCTGAGCTGCATGTAATTCAGCCTCGGTTTCGGCAAGTTTGACGGTGAATGAGGGGCCTTTTTCTGGCATCAATTATTGGTCCGCTGTTTGTGGTTGCGCGCTGATAACGCGTTTGCCCAGAGATAGGCAACAAGTGTGGTTTTCGGCCAAGTTGTTAACCTTTCCTAAACCAGTTTCACGGATCAAAGACCGGCATCAGGGCAATGCGTGTCCCGTCGATCACCACTTTCCCCTGCTCGCGGAAGTTAACGGTGATCTTGCCTCCGATATTGGACTGCACCTGTCCAACACCCCAATCGGGGAAATCGGGGTGGCGGACATACATGCCCGGTGCAAGAATGGCATTCAAATCTGTCATGTTGGGCTCCGGGTCCTAAGGCAGATGCAGCAGGAGGTACGCATGGGCGCGTCAGACGTCAACCTGGCCGAATTGATCGGCTCTCGGATCTGTCACGATCTGATCAGCCCGATCGGGGCAATCACCAACGGTCTTGAGCTGTTGGAGATGGTTGGCGCGGTGCAGGGCCCAGAGATGGAGTTGATCTCCGGCAGCGTCGGCAGCGCCGGGGCACGGATTCGGTTTTTTCGCGTAGCCTTTGGGTCAGCCAGCAATCAGCCCTTGGGACGCGCTGAGGTAGTCGATCTTCTCAGGGATGTGGAACGTGCTGGTCGGCTCCGGATCAATTGGAACTTGACCGAACCGGTGCCGCGCAATCAGGTAAAGCTCGCATTTCTTGCCGTCATGTGCTGCGAAAGCGCGATGCCGTTCGGCGGCGAGGTGGAAATAACGGTTCAGGGCAACGCATGGACCGTGGCAGGCATGGCCGACAAGCTGAACCTCGACATGGGTCTATGGAAAGGGGTTGCTACAGGACGGTTCGCCAGCAAACTAAGCCCTGCGCAGGTACAATTCGCCTTGTTGCCTGACACTGCATCAACGATGGGACGCCGGATCGCGGCCGAGACGACCGCGACCCAGGTTAAACTGCGGTTCTAATCCCGCGTCGTTCCGTTTCCACGCACCAGATATTTGAAGCTGGTCAGCTGTGCTGCCCCGACCGGGCCACGCGCATGCATCTTGCCCGTCGCGATCCCGATTTCGGCGCCCATACCGAACTCTCCGCCATCGGCAAACTGGGTAGAGGCATTGTGCATCAGAATAGCGCTGTCGAGACGTTCAAAGAACTGCGCCGCTGCAGCTGAATCTTCTGTCATGATACAATCTGTATGGCTCGAACCATACCGGCTGATATGCTCGATCGCGGCATCGATGTGGGCAACTGGCTTGGCAGCAATGATACTATCAAGGAACTCTTTGCCCCAATCCTCATCTGTTGCCGGGATCGTGCTGTCATTGGCCAGGACGCCCTGCGCATGAACCTCGACACCCGCTGCCTGAAGGGCCGCTATGACGTCACGACCAAGTGTTTCAGCGACATCCTGATGCACCAACAGACATTCAGCAGCACCACAGATGCCGGTGCGCCGTGTCTTCGCATTCAGCACCACATCCAACGTCTTCTGAGGGTCTGCAGCCTTGTCGATATAGATGTGAACGATGCCTTCGAGATGGGCGAATACCGGCACCCTTGCCTCACGCTGAACGAGACCCACCAGACCTTTACCACCGCGGGGTACAATGACGTCGACATAGTCGGTCATCGTCAAAAGCTCCTGCACCGCTGCGCGGTCCCGCGTGGGGATCAGTTGAATGGCATCCTCGGGCAGGTTCGCCGCCTTAAGCCCCTCAACAAGGCAGGCGTGAATGGCAGTTGAAGAGTGAAAACTTTCAGAGCCGCCGCGCAGGATCACAGAGTTACCTGATTTCAGACAAAGAGCACCTGCATCTGCCGTAACATTGGGGCGGCTTTCGTAGATTACTCCGATCACGCCCAATGGTGTGCGCACGCGTTGAATGTTCAGGCCTATGGGCATATCCCACTCGGTCAGCACTTCGCCTACCGGATCGGCCTGATCCGCGACTGAGCGCAACCCATCCACCATTCCCTGAACACGCGCCTCATCCAGCATCAGGCGATCCATCATGGCCGGGCTCAGACCTTTATCGCGACCAAACTCAAGATCTTTCCGATTTGCTTCGATGATCTTTTCGCGATTGGCCCAGACTGCATCAGCCGCAGCGATTAGTGCAGCGTGTTTACGCTCGGCGCTGGCAAAGGCCAGTTCACGCGCAGCCTCTTTTGCACGTTTACCAAGATCTTCCATCAGGCTGGGAATGCTTTCGAAATCTTTCATCTCATATGCCTTTCAGATGGTCTTATCTATTCTATCACAAAGCCAGATCGTCGCGATGGACCAGCACCGCACGACCCGGATATCCCAAGGTCGCCTCAATTTCCGAGGACTTGCGTCCTTTGATCGCGTTTGCCTCCTGCGCCGTATACCGGCTGAGCCCTTGTGCCAATGGCCGGGCCGCAGGATCGAGAATCGTAACCGGGTCACCGCGTCCGAATTCGCCTGTCACTTCGACGATCCCGACGGGCAACAGGCTCTTGCCATTAGCCAGCGCACTCACCGCGCCCTCATCAACCATAATTTCACCGCGCGGTTTCATCGCTGAGATCCACCGTTTTCGGGCGGCATGTGGGTCAAGAGTTGGGGTGAACCAAGTGCTGTTGGCACCTTGTTCGAGTGTTTTCAGAGGGTTCAGAGGTGATCCTTCGGTAATCGCCATTGCGCATCCTGCTGCGATCGCCATCTTGGCGGCCAACAGCTTGGTCTTCATACCACCTTTGGACAACCCAGATCCCGCATCACCAGCCATAGCCTCGATCTCGGGCGTTATCTGTTCGATCACATCGTATCGCGTCGCGGTCGGATCTTCTGTTGGATTTCCGGAATAGAACCCGTCGACATCAGACAGCAGGATCAGTTGATCCGCACCAACTGTCACCGCAATCTGCGCGGCAAGTCGATCATTGTCACCATATCGAATTTCATCGGTTGCCACTGTATCGTTCTCGTTGACGATGGGCACGACGCCCAATCCCAACAACGTTTCAAGGGTCGCACGCGAGTTTAAGTACCGCCGCCGGTCAGCGCTGTCTTCCAGGGTCACCAACACCTGCGCGGTCTTGATGTCATGGGGCGTCAGTGCTTCTTCATAGGCGCGCGCCAGCCGGATCTGGCCAACTGCAGCAGCGGCCTGCGATTGTTCAAGCGGTAAGGTCTGTATCGGAAGACCCAGAACACCACGGCCAAGAGCGATCGATCCTGAAGAAACCAGAATGACATCTGTCCCATGCCCCTTCAGCCAAGCCACATCCTGTGCCAGTGATTGGAGCCATTCCAAGCGCAATTGGCCTGTATTCCGGTCCACCAACAAGGCAGACCCGATTTTGACCACCATGCGACTGGCATCCATCAGGGTTGCCAAGGCGCAGTCTCCTCGATGGGTTTCTGCCTCAGACGGTTTTCGTCGATCTGTGCACGCAAAGCGCGCAGCACTTCGGTGACACCCAGATGGGCCACGCCGGACATGGTCATGACAGGGCCACCAACGGCCTCTTCCAGTTCGGCCTTGGCCAGTTCACGTTCTTCATCATCTAGCGCGTCGACTTTGTTCAGAACGGTAATCCGAGGTTTTTCGGCCAGTTCCCCACCATAGGCCTCAAGCTCGTGAATGATGGTGCGATAGTCCTCGGCTACGGTCTGGGATGTGCCATCGACCAGATGCAACAAAACGGCGCAGCGTTCGACGTGGCCCAAAAACCGGTCTCCGATACCGCGACCCTCGTGCGCACCTTCGATCAGTCCGGGAATGTCGGCCACAACGAACTCTACATTGTCGACGCCAACAACACCAAGGTTGGGGTGTAGTGTAGTAAACGGGTAGTCCGCGATCTTGGGGCGCGCGTTCGACGTGGCCGCCAGGAATGTTGATTTCCCGGCATTAGGCATACCCAACAGACCCACGTCAGCAATCAGCTTCAGCCGCAGCCAGATCGTGCGATCAATCCCAGCCTGCCCCGGATTGGCGCGCCGGGGTGCCTGATTGGTGGCAGATTTGAAGTGCAGATTGCCGAAGCCACCATTGCCACCCTTGGCCAACAGCACGCGCTGACCAACCTCGGTCAGGTCACAGATGACGGTTTCTTCGTCCTCATCGAGGATTTCAGTGCCGACGGGCACGCGCAATACGATGTCGTCCCCGTCTTTACCGGTGCGTTGTTGGCCGCGACCAGGCTGACCGTTCTTGGCGAAGAAATGCTGTTGGTACCGGAAGTCGATCAGGGTGTTCAGCCCATCCACAACCTCGGCCCAGACCGAGCCACCCTTGCCGCCGTCGCCCCCATCGGGTCCGCCGTATTCAATGTACTTTTCGCGTCGGAAGCTGACGCAGCCGCCACCTCCGGCCCCGGACCGGATGTAGACCTTTGCAAGATCGAGAAATTTCATGACTGTCCCCTACTGCAAAGGCCCCATCGGCCACAAGTCAGAGTTTCTTACTATATGTCCATGTGGGCACATTTGCGTCGCGCGCCACCGAGTAGTTTTCGGCATCACCAAGATACTGAAACCCGCAATGAGTCAGTACTCGTGCTGAGGCCGGATTATCCTGGAACACGCTGGCGAACATCGACGAACTTTCCAGAGGATTGGCGTTTACCAAAGCCTCAACCGCCTGCGATGCGATGCCGGTATTCCAGTATACAGGCGCAACCCAATAGCCCACCTCTGACTGGTTTCGGTCCAATTTCTCAAGCGAGATCAATCCGATCAATTCAGGGCCGCCGTCCTTGGTCGCGTCCAGCGCCCAAACGTCCTCGGTCCGGTCATCGGCCATCGAGCGCGTGATAAAAGCCTCAACGGAACCCGGAGGTAGCGGATGCGGAATAGACGTGGTCATTCGCGCTACGCGCTCGTCACCAGCATAATGCTCGATCAGTCCCATATCCGACCGGCGCAATGGGCGCAGATCGAACCGCTCGGTTTCAATGACCGGCTGATTTATTATTGCCTCAAGTTTCATAGGCGTGTTCCTCCTCCGAACAACACAAAAAGTACGGACGCAACAGTGAGACTCGCTAACGTCCACATCAGATATTTTTCGACAGGCCGTCCTTCAACCACATGCGCAATTCTATCTCCGGCAAAAGTCCAGATCGGATGCAGCAACACCTGACAGAACAACAAACAGAGAGCGATCGTGAGCGTTGCGTCAAAACTGGATGTCCCCGCGGCAACAAAGCCGGTGAATCCAGCGATGATCATCGCCCATGCCTTAGGATTGAGCGGATGCACGATCAGCCCCGCCCAGAACCCAGGCACTTCACCTGTGGCATCGCGCCGCGAGAGGCGAAGGTTGGCAATCTTCCATGCAAGCCAACAAATATATGCGGCTGAGGCGTATTTCAGGATGCTGAAGATCATCGGTGCCTGCTCAGCCAACTGCAGAAGGCCGAAACCCACGGGCCAGATGATCAGTTGTTTTCCCAGAATAACGCCCGCCACAAACGGCAGCGCCGCCCGAAAACCATAGCGCGCACCTGTACCCAGCAGGACCATGTTAGCCGGCCCCGGCGTACCGACCTGACTGGCGGCAAAGATCAGAAAACTGGTTGTTGCGACGGTCATTGCGCGGCCTCCCAGTCCGCTCGGGTCAGATACATTCTTCGCAAAAAATGCCGCTTACCAGTTGCCGGGCATTTTGTGCGCTCCAATAAACCGGAAACAAATCCCAATTTCCTCAGAACTTGCCGTGAAGCTTTGTTTTCGACGAAGTAACCGCTCTTCAAACGCGTGTTACTTCTTGAGAAATAGCGTTTGATCACAGCGTCAGCTGCTTCGGTCGCGATACCCTTTCCCCAATGGTCATGCCCAATCCAATATCCCAACTCCCGCTCAGTGCCGACACATCCGACAAGTTGAGAATTGAGCCACACAAGAAAGGCATTCCCAGAGCGTTGATTTCGTCGCCGGATGAAGTCGATTGCATCTTTACGAGTATATGGGAACGGTGCGCGGGTCAGCCACCGTGAAACATCAAGATCATTCATTATACGAGCAACAACAGCCGCATCACCCATCTGAGGGCGTCGCAGTACCAAGCGCTCTGTAATGATCATGTCTGTCATCGGACTGTACCTAAAACGAAAAAGGGACCGGCACTTTGTGCCGGTCCCCCATGAATTTTTCTTAAACCTTCTGGGTTTCGGCTTACTCTGCGGCCTCCGCCACTGGCAGGACCGAAATAAAGGTGCGGTTTTTAAGTCCCTTATGGAACTTCACGGCGCCATCGGTGGTTGCAAAGATCGTGTGATCCTTGCCCATGCCTACGCCTTCGCCCGGCCAGAACTTTGTGCCGCGCTGACGTACGATGATGTTGCCTGCGATGGCTGCCTGGCCACCATACAGTTTCACGCCAAGGCGGCGTCCTGCTGAGTCGCGACCGTTACGGGAGGAACCGCCAGCTTTTTTATGTGCCATTCTCTCTCTCCTTAGCCCTGAGCCAGCTCTTTGGCTTGCTCAACCCACTCGGGTTTCACTTTGACCGTTTCGATAGCAGCAATCTGCTCATCCGACAAGGCGGCCAGAGCGGCGAAGCTCTCGATACCGGCCTCAACCAGCTTTTTGGCAGCGGCAGGGCCGACACCGTTCAGCTTGGTCAGATCGTCAGCGGCGGTGGGTGCCTCTGCCTTGGCTTCAGCTTTCTTGGCAGGCTTTGCAGCAGGTGCTGCTTCGCCAGCCGGGGCCGAACCGGTTGCAGCTTTGATGCCCGACTTATCAGCGCCCGACGACAGGATGTCGGTGATCTTGACCAGTGTCAGCTTCTGACGGTGGCCAACGGTACGCTTTGAGCTGTGCTTACGACGGCGCTTGACGAACTTGATGACCTTGTCACCTTTGATCTGTTCGATCACTTCGGCCTGTACGCCTGCGCCTTCAACGAAAGGTGCACCAACAACCGGAGCGTCACCGCCCAGCATCAGAACATCGTTGAATTGAACTTTTTCACCTGCGTCGGCAGCCAGTTTTTCAACGCGGAGCACATCGCCCGCCTGAACCTTGTACTGCTTGCCGCCAGTCTTGAGGACCGCAAACATGCGTCTTTCCTTT
>JBFOLN010000015.1:0-109634 GCA_040829945.1 Ruegeria sp. | reverse complement strand
CGCGTTCTCACCCGAGAACGGGCAGACCTTGCGGCGGCGGAAAAATGGTTTTGCGGCCATGGTTTATGTCCTTTCGTCAGGCGTTGATCAGCGGCGCTCGCGGCGGCCTTCGCGCTCATCGCGCTTCTGCATCTGGACCGAAGGGCCCTCGGCATGCTCGTCGACCTTGATTGTCAGAACGCGCATAACGTCGTCATGCAGCCGCATCAGGCGTTCCATTTCCTGAACCGCGCCCGAGGGGGCGTCGGTCTTCAGAAAGGCATAGTGGCCTTTGCGGTTTTTGTTGATCTTGTAGGCCATTGTCTTGACGCCCCAGTACTCGCTTTCGACGACGTTGCCGCCGTTGTCCGCCAGAACGGTGCCGAAATGTTCGACAAGGCTTTCTGCCTGCGCGTTGGACAGATCCTGACGCGCGATCATTACATGCTCATACAGTGGCATGTGCACTCCTGTTTGTATCGAGGCGCATTTCAAAGGCGGGGCCATATGGTCCTTCGCGACCCTGCCACGAGAGGCTGCGCGATTCATAACTCCTGCGAAGGATGGCCCCGTATACACTTTTGAGCGGGCGGGGCAAGCCCTGCCACGGATGCCTTTGTGAAGTCGTCCAATTTCCTTTGGTGTGCCCAATTCCTGACGCTTTTCGCCCCGAGGTTGTTCATGAAGTCGGGAGAACCCGGCAACCCGGAAAATACAGACAGGGCAAGACAATGGCCGTCATGAACACAAATACTTTCGAACAATCAGCACCTCGTGCAGCATTTGATAAATCCGTACCTGTTCTGATTACCTTCGCTCCGAATTGGCGTGCCCGGATGTTTCTTCTGCGGGCCGTGGGTGTCTTCCTGATCCTGTCAGCCTTCTCGATGTGGTTGATGCCTGGTGCCGTGATGGGCGCTGAAGTTTGGCCGATCAAAATGGTTGCTTCGCTGATGTTCCTGATCGTGGGTGTAAGCCTGATGACCATTGAGGTTATGGATGCACGCCCCGATGCTTATTTTGATCCGATCCGTCGAGAAGTGCGGATTCTCCAGAAAAATGAAAACGGTCGGCCTCAAACAGTTCTGCGCCGCAGCTACGACTCGCTGGGTGGTGCTCGTTTTGCAGACGATCAGGTCGAGTTGTTCGATGTTGACGGCAGCCTGCTGATGAAGCTGCCGCTGGAATCGGCGGATATCGGCTCAGCGCTGAAAGGGCAACTCAGCCAAAACGTAACAATTTTCGCCTGAATTTTATTCTGTTCAAAAAGGAACAGAGTTTGTGAATCAAAAGTACTTGTGTGCCGCCCTTGGGCGGCACATTTTTATTTGCGAGCAACCCAAGTGGTTTGCGACCACAAAACTTTTTTTGGAGATTGACATGAAATCCACCCTTCTTGCCGCTGCTCTCGCCGTATCGGCGACCACAGCTTTCGCCAGCGCAGAAAAGTACGTTTTGGATCCTAGCCACAGCCAGGTCGTCTTCAGCTACAACCATCTGGGCTTTTCGACCACCACAGGCATGTTCTCGGGCTTTGAAGGCGAGATCATGTTTGATCAGGAAGACCCCGCTGCGTCGAGCGTAACCGTATCGATGCCGGTCGTTGAAATGATCACAGGTTGGAAGCCCCGTGAAGATCACTTCATGACCGAGGATTTCTTTGGCGTGGCGGAAGGCGACATGGTGACCTTCACTTCGACCGGAATTGAAGTAACCGGAGAGAATACAGCGAACATCACCGGTGATCTGACCATGAACGGCGTTACCAAATCAGTGGTTCTGGATGCCAAACTGAATCAGGTCGGTGAGCACCCGATGGCGGGTAAGCCTTGGGCGGGTTTTGACGCGACCACAACGCTGGTACGCAGCGAATTCGAACTTGGCCAGTTCGCACCGTTTGTGAGCGATGAGGTTGAGGTTCGGATTTCGGTCGAAGCTCAGAAGGCTGAATAAGCCTTTGTTAATCGTGAAGTCAGACCGCCGGAGGTTCCCCCTCCGGCGGTTTTTCGTTTCACTCAGCGCGCGCGGCGGTGAGTTCCACACCAACTGTAACGGCGAATCCAAGCGAGTCTTCTGTTGGCTGGGATGTGCCCACCTCAAAATCCAGCCGGTTCAGGTCAACCGAGCCAGCCACCCGGGCGGTACCGTCTTCCATTTCGAGCGTGAAGGGCAGCACGATATCCAGCGACTTATCTTTGATGGTAAGTGGACCGCGTGCCTCGAACCCGGATTCGGTCTTGAAAATGTCGGCCTTGAATTGCGCGGTAGGAAACTGAGTATTATCAAAGAAATCCGCACCCATGGCTTGATCCGTGACGGTGCCAAGGCTTAGCGAGCTGATAGCTATTGTAACGTCCACCGACCCGGCCAGCCCTGGCTCTGCTGGATCGTCAAAGGCTATTGCCGCAGTCCAGTCGGCAAAGCTGCCTGTGACCGGGCTGCCCAGCTGGCTGATCGTTATCGACAAAGTGCCATCCTGTACCTCCCAATCCGACTGAACCTCGGTCAGTTCGGTGGTGTCGATTGCTGAGTCAGAATGGTGCGAGAATACACCAATCGACCAACCTCCTGCCAGCACGGCCGCCCAAACCACTAGTGCAGCAAAGGCGGGAGTGGCCGAATGATGTTGTTCGGGCGGTTCAGGGGCGTCCGAAACTCCGGGTAGCATGCGGCGCAAGGTACTGTCCTTGTCCACGACATGGTGTTTCAAGGCTCCGGCGATGTGCAGTACCAGTGATCCGACCAGTATCCACATGAACAACCAGTGTAGATTGGCGGTGAACTCGGCCAGCGGTATCGATTTAGGCACGAGTGGGAGGTTCTGACCCAGTGGCCACAGGATAGGAGCAAAGCCTTCGGTCGCGGCGTGGTGAATCCAGCCCGTCAGCGGTACCAACACCAACGAGCCGTATAGCAGCCAGTGAACGGTTTCCGCAGCAAAGGCCTCGGGTTTGTTCTCGGCGTTCAACAGGCCGGGTTTGGTTTGCGTGAAGGCCCAGAGGATTCGTGCCAGCGCAACGAAGAACACCGTTACGCCGATGGTCTTGTGCAGCGAAAACAGTCGCGCGGCTCGGGCGATGTCGTCTTCGGTGGTCGGGATGTTGGGATCATAGATTGCATGGGCCAGATCGTTCGCAGTCCATCCCAACGGCAGCGCCGTCAGGATAAGCAGGGCAGTCAGCCAGTGGAATGTTTTGGTCAAGCCGCCGTAGCTGGACCGGGTGTTTGTCAAGGACATTGCTTGGCTCTCCGCATTGCTGAGTTGGCCGGTAAGTTAATTGGATGCCGCGCGGACACAAGACAGAGAAATGCACAGTAAAGGTGTCCTGATGCAGAACGCAGGCAGTGCTTGTGCCGCGCCGTCAGTCGGTTTACACCCCGCCGCAACCTGACGTCATGCAAGAGGCACCAATGACACGCGCGTTTGTTTTCCCGGGGCAGGGCGCCCAGACAATCGGAATGGGCAAGGCTCTGGCCGAGGCATATCCAGCCGCCCGCGCCGTTTTCGATGAGGTCGATGAGGCCTTGGGTGAAAAGCTGAGCGACCTGATCTGGGAAGGTGATATTTCTGACCTCACACTGACGCAGAACGCACAGCCTGCGCTTATGGCGACCTCGATTGCAGCGATGCGCGCGCTTGAGGCAGAAGGTGCTTCGATTTCGATGGCGTCCTTCGTCGCCGGGCACTCGCTGGGGGAATATTCGGCACTCGCTGCTGCAGAGGCCTTGTCGGTCGCTGATACTGCGCGCCTGTTGCGGACGCGCGGGCAAGCGATGCAAAGCGCCGTGCCCGTGGGCGAAGGCGCAATGGCCGCCATTCTGGGTCTTGACCTCGAGGCCGTGTGCGCCGTCGCTGACGAAGCCGCGCAGGGCGAGGTCTGCCAAGCAGCCAATGATAACGATCCGACACAGGTCGTGGTCTCGGGTGCGAAGGCTGCGGTTGAGCGCGCAGCCGAGATTGCCAAGGAAAAAGGCGCCAAACGCGCAATTATGTTGCCGGTAAGTGCTCCATTTCACTGTGCGCTGATGCAACCTGCTGCAGATGTTATGGCGGAAGCTTTGGCTGCCGTTGAAATCAAAGCACCTGCTGTACCGCTTGTGGCGAATGTCAAAGCCGAAGCGGTAACCGACCCGAATGAGATACGTCAGTTGCTGGTGGAACAGGTCACCGGATCGGTTCGGTGGCGCGAAAGCGTACAGTACATGGTCGCACAGGGTGTGACTGAGGCGTGGGAGATCGGCGCGGGCAAAGCTTTGTCGGGAATGATCCGCAAGATCGATCGTGCTCTGGTCTGCACCGCGGTCGGGACGCCCGAGGATGTACAAAAAGCCGTTAACCCCGGCGCATAAACAAAGGACAGTCGCCGGTCTCGGCGGCCAGAGAGGAAACATAGATGTTTGATTTGACAGGTAAGAATGCGCTGATCACGGGCGCTTCGGGTGGCATTGGCGGCGATATCGCCCGCGCGCTGTACGACGCTGGTGCTACAGTTGGCCTATCCGGAACGCGAGTAGAGCCTCTGCAAGCCTTGGCTGACAGTCTAGGCGACCGTGCGCATGTCCTGCCTTGCAACCTGAGCGATCCCGAAGCCGTCGAGGCCCTGCCGAAACAAGCGGCTGAGGCGATGGGCTCGGTGGACATCCTGGTCAACAACGCCGGTATCACACGCGACAACCTGTTCATGCGCATGTCGGATGAAGAATGGCAGAGCGTGATTGACGTGAACATGACTGCCACGATGAAGCTGTGCAAAGGTGTGATCCGAGGCATGATGAAAGCGCGCTGGGGCCGGATCGTGAATGTTTCATCTGTTGTAGCGGCAATCGGGAACCCGGGTCAGGCGAACTATGCTGCTTCCAAAGCGGGCATGATCGGCTTTTCCAAGGCGCTGGCGCATGAAGTTGCAACCCGTGGCATCACCGTGAACGCGGTTGCGCCGGGCTTCATCACCACCGCAATGACCGAAAAGCTGACCGATGAGCAAAAGAAAGGTCTGTTGCTCAAGGTTCCGGCTGGCCGCATGGGCGATCCGCAGGAAATCGCAGCTGCCGTTTTGTACCTTGCTAGCCCCGAGGCGGGCTATGTGACCGGAAGCACCTTGCATGTGAATGGCGGTATGGCCATGTTGTAATCGCAATTCGGGGCGGATGCGAAAGCGTTTGCCTTGTGCGTTGTCTGTGCTATAGGCGGCGCATATGCGCAGGAACCGGTCCAAGGGCCGGTTCTCTGATTTCCCGGGGACCCGGGACCCAAACCGCCCGGAAAGGGCAAAACAAGTCCACCCCGAACGGGCAAGGGCAGAACCGGGCGGACAGCCCTGAAATGAAATGAGGAATAGACATGAGCGACGTCGCAGATCGCGTAAAGAAGATCGTTGTTGAACACCTGGGTGTTGAAGAGGACAAGGTTGCTGAAAACGCCTCGTTCATCGACGATCTGGGCGCAGACAGCTTGGACACCGTTGAGCTGGTAATGGCGTTCGAAGAAGAGTTCGGCATCGAGATTCCGGACGACGCAGCCGAGACCATCCAGACCTTTGGCGACGCGGTCAAATTCATCAGCGAAGCTTCCTAAGCTGACCTGACTGAGACAAAAGCGGCGCTTCCGGGCAACGGAGGCGCCGTTTTTTTATGCTCTGCCACATTTCGCGCTTGCTTTGAGGCGTTGAGGCTCCGCACTCTGACACTTGAGGCAAATTTCTGAGCGGGCAAGGGCATGATAAGATCCACCCCGATGATCAACACGGCGCGTCTGACCTTGTGTGCAATGCGCCCCGAAGACTTCAACCGGTTCGCTGAGATTTGGCGCGATCCCGAAGTTGTGCGCCATATCGGTGGCACCCCGAAAACGCGGGGCGAGGCATGGGATTCCTTCCTACGCAATGCAGGGCATTGGCAGATGACCGGGTTTGGTCAATGGGGAGTGATGCTGCAATCGAATCGTACTCTGATCGGGCAGGCCGGGTTCTTTTATGGCAACCGAGGGCTGGGCGACGATTTTGATGGCTTCCCCGAAGCCGGGTGGGTTCTGGACCCGGACATGCAGGGACAAGGATATGGGCGTGAGGCCGCTCAGGCCGCACATGACTGGTTCGACCGGGTTATACCTGGCCCATTGGTCGCGCTGATCGACGCTGATCATGCAGCTTCACAGCGATTGGCCGAGAAGTTGGGGTACAAGCTGCTGCGCGAGGCTGAATATCGTGACACCTCCGTTCACTTGTTTCGCCGAAATGGACCTCCGGCGCGAGTGTGAAACGTTTCCTGCGCAACGATGACGCAAATAGAATACACTTTGCCGATCCCGGGAAATGTTGGGCTGGTTGGCGACGATATGGTATCGTGGAATTGTCATTTGAGTGAGCGGAGGAAAAGGCTCATGAGAATTTACCCCACGATGGAACTACAGAACGGTCGTTGCGTTACGCTGGACAAAGGGCGTCTGGATGAGGCGATGATTTGGCACGTGAATCCGGTAGAGACCGCGCGCAGCTGGTCCGCAGCGGGTGCGACTTGGATGCAACTGACGGACTTCGATGCCATCGAAGGGCGCGACACCAATTCCGAGTTGGTTGAAGAGATAATTCGTTCATCTGAGATGTCCGTACAACTGGCGGGTGGGATGAGAACCCGCGAGCAGGTTGAACACTGGATCAACAAGGGCGCCGGTCGAATCGTGATCGGTACGCTTGCGGCGTGGGATCCGAATCTGGTGAAAGAACTGGCCAAGCTGTATCCCGATCAGATCGTATTGGCAGTGGATGTTTGGCAGGGGCAAGTGATGACGGAGGGTTGGCGCAGCCAAAGCGCCTTTACACCAGAAGCGTTCATTGAAGCTTTTGCAGATACGCCGTTTGCGGCCATTCTGGTCACAGATATCGATAGCGATATGGAAGATGTCGAGGCGCAGCTGGGTCTGATTTCGGGTCTGGCAGAGAAATCACGTACACCGATCATCGCAAGCGGTGTTGTACGCACTACCGATGACATTTCCCGTCTTGCCTATATCTCGAATATCTCGGGGGCAATCGTTGGCCGGGCTTTGTTCCGCAAGACCGTCGATCTGTCCGAAGCTCTGGAAGTTGCTAAGTCAGCGCACGAGCCGATCGCTGAATTCCAGTAAGCGCCACGCGCCAGAAAAACCCGCCTTTTCAGCACTGAAGGAATGGCGGGTTTTTTTGTCTATAGCAAAAACTCTATTTCATTTGATGAAATATCTGAACGGGTCATGGCAACATGACGCCGGTACAGAATACGCCGTTGCTCTTGCCCCCGCACCCCGGGCCGGGGTATGAGCGGTTCTCATAACAGGAAGCAGGCAAGAGGCACTTCATGCGCAGAGTCGTTGTAACCGGTCTTGGATTGGTCACTCCTTTGGCCAGTGGGGTTGAGGAAACATGGTCACGGCTGCTGGATGGAGAATCCGGCGCAGGACCAATCACGCAATTTGATGCCGAGGCAAGTGGGGTCACCACGACCTATGCCTGCGAAGTGCCGCGCGGAGATGGCACCAACGGGACCTTCAATCCCGATGATTGGATGCCGCCAAAAGAACAGCGCAAGATTGAAGATTTCATTCTCTATTCCATCGCGGCCGCTGAAATGGCCTGTAAGGACGCGAACTGGCTGCCTGAAGATGAAGAAGATCGCCTGAGAACGGGTGTTCTGATCGGATCGGGTATTGGCGGGCTCGGTTCCATTGCGAATACGGCCAATCTGATCCGCGACAAAGGTCCGCGCAGGGTTTCTCCGTTCTTTATCCCCGGCGCCCTTATCAACCTGGCCTCGGGGCAGGTGTCGATCCGTCACGGGTTCAAGGGGCCAAACCACTCAGTCGTAACCGCGTGCTCGACCGGTGCGCACGCCATTGGCGACGCCAGCCGCATTATCCGTGCGGGGGATGCGGATGTGATGATCGCAGGCGGCGGCGAGGGTTGCATCTGCGAAATCGGCATCGCGGGCTTCAACGCCTGTAAGGCACTGTCGACTAAATATGCCGATGATCCGAAGAAAGCTAGCCGCCCCTATGACATCGATCGCGATGGTTTCGTTATGGGCGAAGGTGCGGGCATTGTGGTTCTTGAGGACTACGAACACGCCAAAGCGCGCGGTGCCAAGATCTATGCCGAGGTTCTGGGCTATGGCATGTCAGGTGACGCCTATCACATCACCGCGCCGTCTGAGGATGGCGACGGGGCCGAACGTTCGATGAAGGCCGCGCTGCGCAGCGCCGGGTTGGAACCGAAGGATCTGGATTACATCAACGCGCATGGGACCTCGACCATGGCGGATACGATTGAATTGGGCGCGGTAGAACGTCTGTTGGGGGATCACGCTAGCAACGCGACCATGACTTCGACCAAATCGGCCACTGGTCACCTGCTGGGTGCTGCTGGCGCGATTGAGGCGATCTTCTCGATCCTTGCGATCCGCGATCAGGTCGCTCCTCCGACGATCAACCTGGACAATCCGGCGGTTGAAACTCCGATCGATTTGGCCCCGAATGCCAAGCGCGAACGTGAGATCAACGTGGCCTTGTCTAATTCGTTCGGCTTCGGCGGCACCAACGCGAGTGTGATTTTCGGAAAGGTCAGCTAAATGTGGCGGGCCCTCGCTTCGAACGCCTTGACTGTCCTAATCGTTGGGTTGTTCCTGATGGGCGGTGTTGTCCTGTGGGGGCAGTCGCAATACAAATCCGAAGGACCGCTGGAAACCGCGATCTGCCTGCAGGTAAAACCGGGCTCCAACATGACACGGGTCAGCCGTGATCTGGAGGATCAGGGTGCGATCACTAGTGGGTTGATCTTTCGCTTAGCGGCTGATTACGCAGACAAATCTCAGCAGCTGAAAGCGGGTAGCTTTCTGGTTCGCGAAGGCGCGTCGATGGAGCAAATCGTCGACGACATTACCCATAGCGGCGCCAGCACCTGCGGGACCGAGATTGAATACCGTATTGGCGTGACCCGTATGCAGACCCGCGTGCGCGAACTGAACCCGGCGACGCTGGACTTTGACGAGGTCGCATCCTTCGTGGCCGCCGAAGAGGAAACTCCGGAAGTCTATGCAGAAAAACGCGGTGAGGCGGATACGCGTTATCGCATTTCCCTAGCTGAAGGCGTCACCAGTTGGCAGATTGTCGAGTCGCTGAAAGCGATGGACTTGCTGACCGGTGAAGTGGCCGAGCTGCCTGCCGAAGGGATGCTGGCCCCTGACAGCTATGAGGTCAGACCCGGTGAGGATCGGAATGAAATTCTTGCGGATATGCAGGAAAAACAGCAGCTTAGGATCAATGCGGCATGGGAAGGGCGTCAGGATGGCTTGCCTCTGACCAGCCCCGAAGAGATGCTGATCCTGGCGTCGATCATCGAAAAAGAAACGGGTCAGCCGGAAGAGCGCGGCCAGGTAGCCAGCGTTTTCGTGAACCGTCTGAACCAAGGTATGAGGCTGCAGACAGACCCGACCGTGATCTATGGCGTGACTAAGGGGCAGGGCACCTTGGGTCGCGGATTGCGGCAAAGCGAACTGCGCCGCGCAACGCCTTGGAACACCTATGTCATCGAGGGGTTGCCACCCACCCCGATCGCCAACCCGGGTCTTGCGAGCCTTGAGGCTTCGGTGGCACCGGACAACACGGATTTCATCTTCTTTGTTGCGGACGGAACCGGTGGTCATGCCTTTGCCGAGACCCTAGATGAGCACAATCGCAACGTCGCCAAATGGCGCGAGATCGAGGCGGAGCGGAATTCAGGGAACTGAGACGATCTTCCGAGTTGTACCGGTTTGAATCGGCATGGTGTCCGACCTGTACAACACGAAACTCCAACCCCGATAAAGCAACGGCCCGGTCATTCGACCGGGCCGTTGCTTGTTCAGGCTGCCTTGGCGCGACGCGGACGGCGACGTTTTTGACCGCCCGATTTGGGCGCACCAGAATGCTGAGGTTTGGGGCCTCGACGACGGTTGCTTGGGCGGCGCGGGGTTTTCTTTGGTGAGACCGCCTCGGGCATCTCACCACTGGCGACGGGGATTTCAATCTTCATCAGTTTCTGAATCTGACGCAGCAGGTCGACCTCTTCCGCCGAGCAGAAGGCGATGGCCTCACCCTCGCGGCCTGCACGGGCGGTGCGGCCGATGCGGTGGACATAGTTGTCTGGCACCTCGGGCAGGTCGTAGTTGATCACATAGGCCACACCCGGAATGTCGATGCCGCGCGCGGCGACATCGGTGGCGACCAGAACATTGACATCACCCGCGCGGAAGGCCTTGATCGCGCGGTCGCGTTGACCCTGGCTTTTGTTGCCGTGGATCGAGGCCGCGTTGAAGCCATCTGCCACCAGCCCCTTCATCAGCTTTTCAGCCCCGTGTTTGGTGCGGGAGAAGACCAACGTCAGCGCGTCCATGTCAGCCGAGAGGATCTCGCGCAGTTTGGCGGGTTTTGCAGACTTTTCAACAAAGTGGATCGACTGCGTGATCTTGTCGGCTGCTTTGCCGGGGGGCGAGACCTGCACCCGTTGCGGGTTGGTCAGGTAAGCGCGGCTGAGCTCTTCCATTTGCTTCGGCATGGTGGCTGAGAACAGCATGGTTTGGCGCGGCGTGCCCAGTTCCGGCGCGATCCGACGCAGGGCATGGATGAAGCCCATATCGAGCATCTGGTCAGCCTCGTCCAGCACAAGGTGCTTGACTGAACCCAGATTAACCGCACCGCGATCCATCAGGTCGATCAGGCGACCGGGGGTGGCGACAAGAATGTCGGTGCCGCGCGCCAGAAACATGATCTGCTTGTTGATCGACTGACCGCCAACCACGGTCGCGACGCGGATCTTGGTTTTCTTGGTCAAGTTGCGAAGGCTGTCGGCGATCTGGTTGACCAACTCGCGGGTGGGCGCAAGGATCAGCGCCTTGGCGGTTTTGGGATCGGGCTTGCCGGGCTGGGCCAGCAGATGGTCGATCAGCGGCAGGCCAAAGGCCAATGTCTTACCTGTACCGGTCTGGGCGAGGCCAAGGATATCGTGACCATTCAGGGCCAGCGGGATGGCCTGGTTCTGGATCGGGGTCGGTTGGGTGAAATTGGCGCGTTGCAGCGCGTCGTTGAGGGCAGGTGCAAGGCCCAGCATATCGAAGTCGAACAAATAACTATCCTTTACAGCCCGAGGCGATGGTCCACGGGCAAGCCATATGGGCCGCATCCGCGGCCAACAGGGGTTGTGCGAGACCTCGGGACAAGCAGGCGGTTCCTGCATCATCCGGTCGTCGCGTCAAGAACCCTGCGTGATGGGGAACTATGGGTGAATCGGGCGCTGTCGGGGCGGGGCGAACCCGCCGATGCTCACGCTTCAGCGCTGTTTGAGGGGCACATGCGCCTTGTGGTCGCGATTGTCAAGCGCCGTGTCGGCCAGGAGCTTGCGGAGGTTGCGCGTTTGCCAGATACGGTTTGGAAGGTTTTATGAGGCGGGCCATGGCATTCAGAGCTTTACAAGGGACGGATTTGAGGACCGCCAGCATCGCCCTTGTCTGCGGCGGGATGATGTGGGGTCTGTACTGGATTCCGGTTCGGTATTTCGTCGATAAGGGGCTGGACGGTCCATGGCCGGGCATTGTGATGTACACTGCGGCGCTGATCGTGCTGACGCCATTCTTGATGCGAGAGCGGCAAGCGCTTTTGAAAGACTGGCGCGGGCTGATCTTCAGCGGGATGTTCACCGGTGCTGCGTTCAGCTTGTTTACCATCAGTCTGGTTTACACAGATGTCGTCCGGTCAATCCTGCTGTTCTATCTGACACCGGTCTGGGGAACGATCCTTGGAATGGTATTTCTGGGTGAGCGTCTTGGCCCGGCGCGCGTGCTGGGCTTGCTCTGCGGTCTGGGTGGCATGTTCATCGTGCTTGGCGGTGAGCAGGGGATTCCCTGGCCTCGGAATACAGGCGATTGGTTGTCTTTGATCTCGGGGATCACCTGGGCGATGGGCTCGCTGGGTCTTTACCGGGCGTCCGGTATTCCCGTTCCGGGGCAGGTCTTTGCCTTTATTTCAGGAGCTTTGGTGCTTTCTCTGCTGAGCGTTCCATTTGGCGGAGGATTGGCGTCGTCGGAGATGATCGGGGAGATGGTTGTGCGCATAGGCCCGTTGGCTTTGCTGTCTGTGCTTTACACATTGCCGATGTTCTTTCTGACCATTTGGCCTGCGACCAAGTTGACGCCCGCGCGCGTTGGCTTGTTGCTGATGAGCGAGGTCGTGGTGGGCCTGATTTCGGCTGCCGCTTTCTCGGGCGAACCGTTTGGGCTACGAGAGCTTTTTGGTGCGACGCTGATCGTAAGTGCTGCATTTCTCGAGGTCATGCGGGGCTGACCGTTAACAAACCGAGCGCAGGGTGTTGCGCGCTTGTTGCGTAAATCATTGACTTTGCGACCTTTTGTTGGTACGAATTGTGTCATGCTAGAAGAAGTGGGCAACGGCCCCGGGGTAACCCGGTGGCCGTTTTTCATTTCTCTCGTGTGGAGAAAACTCACGCATGAGGTCACAGGCAAACATGACTTTGATTACCCCGGAAGAGCGGATTTCTCAGACGGCTGAATTGTTGCAGTCGCTCGAAAGGTCCATTCGCGATCTGCGCCAAGCAGCGGAAGAACTGCGAAAACAGATCTGTGCCGGGGAGGATGCAGATCTTGCCGGAACAGGCAAGCAACTGGGTCAGCTAGAGGGGCTGATCCGAAGTTGCCAGAAAGTGGAGACAAGCTTTGTCGAACAACATCACAGACAAGCCGGAATTGCCCAAGGGGGCTATGCGCTCGACCTTGATCGGGCACGATCTGAGATCGGGTGCAGGCTGGCTCGCCTCCGCGCCTGCTGCGGTGCAGGACAGATTTCTGAGTGAGATCGGGGAGGGGGGGCTGTGTGCCCTCCCTTTCCTGTTTGAGTTCTGGGCGCTGCCGCATCAATTGCCACCCGAGGGCGACTGGCGGTCATGGGTAATCATGGGCGGGCGGGGCGCGGGCAAGACGCGGGCCGGGGCCGAGTGGGTTCGGTCGATGGTCGAAGGGTCATTGCCGTTCGAGAAGGGTGAAGCCTGTCGTGTTGCCTTGGTCGGGGAGACCTTTGATCAGGTGCGCGATGTGATGATTTTTGGGGATAGCGGGATATTGCAGTGCTCACCGCCGGATCGTCGACCCGTGTGGAAGGCTTCGGAGCGCAAGCTGATCTGGCCGAACGGGGCTGAGGCGCAGGCGTTTTCGGCGCATGACCCTGAGGGGTTGCGGGGCCCTCAATTCGATGCGGCCTGGGTGGATGAACTGGCCAAGTGGAAGAAGGCGGGTGAGACTTGGGATATGTTGCAATTTGCGCTGCGGTTGGGGGAACGGCCGCGGGTCTGTGTAACCACGACACCGCGCAATGTGAAGGTTCTGAAGGACTTGCTGGCGTCTCCGTCCACCGTGCAGACCCATGCGCCGACCGAGGCAAACCGGGCCAATCTGGCGGGTTCGTTTCTGGCCGAAGTGCGCGCGCGCTACGCAGGAACGCGGCTGGGGCGGCAGGAACTGGAAGGGGTACTGCTATCGGACGCCGAGGGGGCGCTGTGGACAGGCTCGATGCTAGAGGCAGCGCGGTGTGCACGGATGCCCGAGCTGGATCGCATCGTGGTGGCGCTGGACCCGGCGGTGACGGCGGGGGCGGATGCGGATGCCTGCGGGATCGTGGTTGTGGGTGCGCGGTTGCAGGGACCGCCCGAGGACTGGCGGGCTTATGTGCTGGCTGACCGGACAGTACAGGGCGTTGGCCCGGCGGGCTGGGCGCAGGCGGCGATTGACGCGATGGATGAGTTCGGAGCCGAACGACTGGTGGCCGAGGTCAATCAGGGCGGGCAACTGGTGGAAGAGGTCGTGCGGCAGGTGGACCCTCTGGTCCCGTTCCGCGCGGTGCGGGCGTCTCGCGGCAAGGTCGCGCGGGCCGAGCCGGTGGCGGCGCTTTACGAGCAGGGGCGGGTGAGACATGTGGCCGGGCTGGACGCGCTGGAGGAACAGATGTGCCAGATGACCGCGCGCGGGTTCGAGGGGCAGGGCTCCCCCGACCGGGTCGACGCGCTGGTCTGGGCGCTGCATGAGCTGGTTGTAGCACCCGCGGGGGCGTTTCGACGGCCTAGGGTGCGGAGTTTGTGAGCACTTTGAGGGTTGCTCTACAGACAATCATATTTCGCATTAAGGACTGATCTTTCGCTGAGCGCATTCAGGTTCAGGACGTCGGGTACCCTTGACTCCAACTGTCCTCGTATTCGCCGAGCAACCGGGACAGCGCCAGCAGCGAACAAAACAGCCTTGCGTGGACATCCGGCGACATCATGGTTTTGTAATCATCAAGCAGCTGCACAAGAACGACTACATTGGAGGCAAACACCTCGTAGACGTGTTTGTCGGCAGCTGTGGGTTCCTTGGTCCAGGTGTTGTGCGTATCGCAGTATTTAGACGACACAGGTTCGTTTTCATTCATCGGGTGGCCTCTTCAATTTGAAGCACACGTGGGGGCATATGAAACGCAGACAATCGCCGTGGCAAGAAATCACAAGAACTTGGCGGTGATTGCAAAGGGTTTAGGCTATCGGTTCAACAAACTTCTGAATCTTGCAATCAGCCAAGCCGAAGTCAGGGGCAGGGCTCGCCCGACCCGGTCGACGCGTTGGTCTCTGCGTTGCATGAGTTGGTTGTGGAGCCTGCGGGGGTCAATCGGCGGCCTAGGGTGTGGGCGCTATAGCAGTTTCACTGCCCAGTCTAAGTGCTGTTAAGTAGCAAAATGTGGCACTAGCGAACAGGTACAGACAGTATCGTCCAGTGTCGCGCGTGAGCTATCACTTGCGCGCCTTCGCTTTGTCTGTCGCTGATTGCGCCGCGTTCGTGCTTTGGGCAAGCAATCAAAAAAGATCCATCGTTGACGGGTTCGCGGATCTCTCGATTTTCACTGATGATTTGGCAAACGTCTTCGGGTGTAGGGTAGGGTCTGATTGGATTTAAGCCTGAGGTTCCGGCTTCGGTATACTTGAAGGTCGTTGGTTCTGCGCCGTAATCCAAATTTGGTCCGAAACATCCCGACACTGCTAAAAACAAGACCGGTATGATTGCTTTGGTTAAATTCATGAAACCTCACTACATTCTTGAAAACTATAATGTTATAATTTCAGGAGTATTCGAACAGAATCTTCGCGTCTAGTTTGAATGCGTGAGAGCAATGGATTTTCGGTGAACTCTCAAAATTCGCTCTAGATCGATTTCACATTATGTATCCGTTGCCCAACCCCCGTACGCCCCATTCCCGAGGCTTAAACTTCTTTCCGTCATAACTCCTTTCAACGAGCCGGGCAGAGCGGCGGCAGAAAGGAGCACAGATGGTATTCGATTTCTTGCGTCGTGGATCGGCTGAGGCAGCGCCCGAGGCGAAGGCGAGCGCGGCGGGGCCTGTGGTGGCGTGGCAGACGGGCGGGCGCGTGGCGTGGAGCCCTCGGGATGCGGTGTCGCTGACGCGGACGGGGTTTTCGGGGAACCCGGTGGGGTTCCGCTCGGTCAAGTTGATTGCCGAGGCGGCGGCGGCTTTGCCTCTGGTGCTGCAGGATCAGGCGCAGCGGTTTGATGTGCATCCGATCCTGAGCCTCATGCGCCGTCCGAATGCGGCGCAGGGGCGGGCGGAATTGATGGAAGCGCTGTTTGGACAGTTGCTGCTGTCGGGCAACGCTTATGTCGAAGCGATAAGGGTCGAGGAAGGCTTGCCGGTTGAGCTGCATGTGTTGCGCTCGGACCGGATGAGCGTGGTGCCGGGCGCGGATGGGTGGCCCAAGGCGTATGACTACGCGGTTGGTGGTAAGAAGCACCGGTTCGCAGCAGAAAATATCTGCCATATCAAGTCGTTCCACCCTCAGGATGACCATTACGGGTTCTCGCCGATGCAGGCGGCGGCGATGGCGATTGATGTGCACAACAGCGCGTCTCGCTGGTCGAAATCGCTGTTGGACAATGCGGCGCGGCCTTCGGGGGCGTTGGTGTGGAAGGGTGATGGTCATGGGGTGATGGCCGAAGATCAGTTCCGGCGTCTGTCCGATGAGATCGAGCAGAACTATCGCGGGGCGCGGAATGCGGGCCGTCCGATGGTTCTGGAAGGGGGCTTGGATTGGAAGCCGATGGGGTTCTCTCCGTCCGATATGGAGTTTCAAAAGACCAAGGAAGCCGCCGCCCGCGAGATCGCGCTGGCCTTCGGTGTCCCGCCAATGTTGCTGGGGATCCAAGGCGACGCGACCTATTCGAACTATCAGGAGGCCAACCGGGCGTTTTATCGCCTGACCGTATTGCCTCTGGTGACGCGGGTGGCGGCGGCGATGTCCGAGTGGCTGGCGGGCTTCTCGGGTGAGGATTTGGTGCTGAAGCCGGATCTGGATCAGGTGCCCGCGCTGTCGGCAGAGCGGGATGCGCAATGGGCGCGGGTCAACGGTGCCGATTTCCTGAGCGATGCCGAGAAGCGGGCGTTGTTGGGACTGCCGGAGCGTGCGGATGGGTGACGGGTATCCTCCGTTCGACTGTGCGCCGGGCCTGCGTCTGGCCGCGCATGAGCGGGTGGCCGAGATCCAGCATGCGCATCTGTGCAGGCGGCTGGATCAGATCGAAGAGATGATGGAGCGGCTGGAGCGGCGGTTGTGGCTGACGGTCTATGGCGTGGCGGCGGTGATCCTGGCGCAGGCGTTTCAGTCATTCCTTGTGGTAACACCATAATGTCAGTGGGTTACATGGAGAAGTTCATGGATTTGGAGCATAAATTCGCGCGGTTTGGCGACGGGTTGTCGGTGTCCGAGGATGCGGTGATCGAGGGCTATGCCAGCCTGTTTGGGCAGGTCGATCAGGGCAGCGATGTGGTGCAGCGCGGGGCATATCGAGGCTCGCTTGACGGGCTGTCCAAGGCGGGCCAGCGGGTCAAGATGCTGTGGCAGCATGATCCGGCGCAGCCCATCGGCGTCTGGGATGACGTGCGCGAGGACGACACCGGCCTGTGGGTCAAAGGGCGTCTGCTGGAGAGCACGCAGAAGGGCCGCGAGGCGGCGGAGCTGATCCGGGCGGGTGCGATGGATGGCCTGTCAATTGGCTATCGCACCAAACGGGCCGTGAAGAATGACAAGGGCCAGCGAGTCCTGACCGAACTGGAGCTATGGGAGGTGTCGCTGGTGACCTTTCCGATGCTGCCCAGTGCGCGGGTGGCGGCGAAGGGGTGTGACCCCGAGACCGAGAACACCTGGCGCAGTATTGCTGAGGTGTTCGACAACGCCCGGCAGGAGCTGGCGCGGACCTAGCGCGCCTCAATACCCACCCAAAAACAGGACATGCTGATGAGCAAGACCGAGACCCCGGCCTTGACCGGAGAGGGTGCGCCCCTGGTTCAGGAGGTGAAGCAGGCGATGGCTGGCTTCGTGAATGAATTCAAGGGCCTGAAGGCTGAAGTTAAAACCAAACTGCAACAGACAGAAGAGCGACTGACCATGCTGGATCGTAAATCAACCATAGCGGCGCGCCCGCATCTTGCGGCTTCGCTTGAGGACGGAGCCCCGCATCAGAAGGCTTTTGATGCCTATGTGCGTTCGGGTGAGGATGACGGGCTGCGCGGGCTGGAGATTGAGGCCAAATCGCTTTCGACGGCAGTCAACAGCGATGGTGGTTATCTAGTCGATCCGCAGACGGCTGAGATGATCAAATCGGTGCTGAATTCGACTGCTTCGATCCGCTCGATTGCGTCGGTGGTGAATGTCGAGGCGAACTCGTTCGACGTGCTGATCGACCACACCGATGTAGGCGCGGGTTGGGCGGATGAGAACTCGGCTACGGCTGAGACGTCGACCCCGTCGATTGACCGTATCTCTATCCCGCTGCACGAACTGAGTGCTCTGCCCAAAGCATCGCAGCGTCTGCTGGACGACAGTGCGTTCGATGTCGAAAGCTGGCTGGCCGGTCGTATCGCAGACAAGTTTGCACGTGCCGAGGCGGCTGCGTTCATCAACGGTGATGGTGTGGACAAGCCCAAGGGCATCCTGACCCACCGCACGATGGAAAACGGCAGCTGGGGCTGGGACAGCCTGGGCTATATCGCGTCGGGCATTGATGGTGGCGTTGATGCGGATGCCATTGTGGATGTGGTTTATGCGCTGGGTGCGCAGTATCGCGTGAACGGCACCTTCGTGATGAACTCGAAAACCGCGGGTCTGATCCGCAAGCTGAAGGACAGCGATGGCCGCTTCCTGTGGTCGGATGGTCTGGCGGCGGGTGAGCCCGCGCGTTTGATGGGCTATCCGGTGCTGATCGCCGAGGATATGCCGGATGCGGCGACCGACAGCTATTCGATCGCCTTTGGTGACTTCCAGTCGGGCTACACCATCGCCGAACGTCCTGATCTGCGCGTGCTGCGCGACCCGTTCAGCGCCAAGCCGCATGTCCTGTTCTACGCGACCAAGCGCGTTGGCGGCGACGTGAGCGATTTTGCTGCGATCAAGCTGGTGAAATTCGGCACCGCCTAAAGCGGGCTGAATCCGGGGGGCTGCAAGGCCCCTCGGGCGGCGGGCGCGGGCCGGGGTGAGATCCCCCGCGTTGTCTAGCTGCTCCCCTCCGTCCGAGCAACGTGGGGCGGCGCGTGCCCGTCAATTCCTGAAGTTACGGCCCCGGAGGGGTCCGAGATTGCGGAGTGAATGGATGATGTTGATCGAAGAAACCGCCATCGCGGATGCGGCGCTGCCGGTGGATCAGTTCAAGGCGCATCTGCGGCTGGGCGCGGGGTTTGCCGAGGGCAATGTGCAGGATGAGGTGTTGAATGGCTTTCTGCGTGCCGCCATTGCGGCGATTGAGTCGCGCACCGGCAAGGTGCTGATTGAACGGGATTTCTCGTGGAGCCTGAACGGTTGGCGCGATCCAGCAGGTGAAGTGCTGCCGGTGGCCCCGGTGGTTTCGGTTGCTGCAGTCACGCTGACCGATGCGGCGGGGACCGAGACAGTTGTGGACGCCGAAGCTTACCAGTTGGAGCGCGACATGCAGCGCCCTCGGTTGCGTCCGGTTGGGGCCTGCTTGCCAAGGGTGCAGACCGGCGGCTCGGTGAAGATCGTCTTCACGGCCGGAATGGCTGCGGATTGGGGCGGGCTGCCCGCTGATCTGGGGCAAGCGGTGCTGCTGCTGGCGGCGCATTACTACGAATACCGCGATGAGACGGCGCTGGGCGCGGGGTGCATGCCCTTTGGCGTGACCAGCCTGATCCAGCGTTATCGCACGGTACGCTTCGGTGCAGGGCTGACGCAATGAGCGTGCCGCGATTGAACCGCAAGCTGGTGCTGGAGGCTCCGATCCGCAGTGCCGATGGCGCGGGAGGCTATACCGAGACATGGGCCGCGCTGGGCTCGCTTTGGGCGGAAGTCACGGCGCGCAGTGGGGCGGAACGCGCTGTGGGCGGGGCTTCGGTCTCGCGGGTTGGCTATCGGATCGTTGTCCGGGGCGCGCCTGAAGGTTCGTCGATGCGGCCTACGCCGGATCAGCGTTTTGTCGAAGGCGCGCGCCGCTTTGTCATCCGCGCGGTGGCTGAACGTGACGGGCGCGGCCAGTACCTGACCTGTTTTGCAGACGAAGAGGTGGCGGCATGAGCTATGGCGTTGCAGCCGCGTTGCAGGCGGCGGTGTTTCAACAATTGGCGGGCGATGCGCAGGTCAGCACCCTGTCGGGTGGTGCGATCTATGACGCGGTGCCTTCGGGAGTGTTGCCGCAGACCTACGTGACGCTGGGCCCCGAGGAGGTGCGCGAGGCGTCGGACCGATCCGGCGCAGGTGCGGTGCATCGGTTTACGGTTTCGGTGGTGTCTGAGGCGGCGGGCTTTGGTGCGGCCAAGACACTGGCCGGTGCGGTCTGCGATGCGCTGGAAGGGGCGGCTCTGACTTTGGACCGGGGCCATCTGGTGGGGCTGTGGTTCGAGCGCGCCTCGGCCCGCCGCACGGGAACCGGCGGAGCAATCCGCCAGATCGATCTGAGATTCCGCGCCCGCGTGGAAGACGACTAAGCAATCAACGGAGAGAGCATATGGCTGCCCAAAACGGAAAAGACCTGTTGGTCAAAGTGGATATGAACGGCACCGGCCTGTTCGAGACCATCGCGGGCCTGCGCGCCACGCGGATCAGTTTCAATGCGGAAAGTGTGGATGTCACCAGCCTGGAAAGTCAAGGCGGGTGGCGCGAGCTGCTGTCGGGGGCCGGGGTCAAATCCGCTGCGATCTCGGGCTCTGGCGTGTTTAAGGATGAAGGCACGGATGAGCGGGCGCGTCAGCTGTTCTTTGACGGTGAGACGCCAGCTTTTCAGGTGATCATCCCCGATTTCGGCATTGTCGAAGGGCCGTTTCAGGTCAGCAGCATCGAATATGCGGGCTCGCATAACGGTGAGGCGACCTATGAGATGAGCATGGCAAGCGCTGGTGCGCTGAGCTTTACGGCGCTCTGATGGCCAATCCGTGGACGGGCGAGGTGGCGCTGACCATCGATGGGGAGCAGCGGGTGCTCAAGCTGACATTGGGTGCTTTGGCGGAATTGGAACAAGAGCTGCAGGCCGGGTCTCTGGTGGAATTGGTGCAGCGGTTTGAAGGCGGGGCCTATTCCAGCAGCGATGTGCTGGCCTTGCTCGTCGCCGGGCTGCGCGGTGGTGGGGCGCAGGTGACCCGCGATGATCTGCTGCACGCCGAGATCGCGGGCGGGCCGATGGCGGGGGCCAAGGCAGCGGCAGAACTGCTGGCGCGCGCCTTCATGGTGCCCGAGTGAGCGGGTTCGACTGGCCCGTGTTGATGCGGGCCGGGTTTCTCGGCCTGCGCCTGACGCCGGATCAGTTTTGGCGTCTGACCCCGGCCGAGCTGCGGCTGATGCTGGGGCAGGGCGCGGGGATGCCTGCGATGAACCAGGCTGGTCTTGACGCGCTGCTGACGGCCTATCCGGACAAGGAACAAGGAGAGCGTGATGACGGATCGTGAGGGTTTTGACGACCTGCAGGAGCGGGGAGAGGCGCTGGGCGATGCGCTGGGCGACGCTGCCACCATGGCCTCGGCCTTCGATGGGCAGATGCGGCGGATCAGGGCGGCGTTTGAAGAGACTGGCAAGGATGTGGCGACGTTGGAACGCGGCATGTCGGGCGGGTTGCGCAAGGCGTTTGATGGCGTGGTGCTGGACGGGATGAACCTGTCGGGCGCGCTGGATGTGCTGAAGAACTCGATGATCCGCACGGCTTATTCAGCGGCGATCAAGCCTGTGACGGATCATTTCGGCGGGATGCTTGCCAATGGGGTGGGCGGTTTGGTTCAGGGAATACTGCCCTTTGCGGATGGCGGCAGTTTTTCCCAAGGCCGCGTGATGCCTTTTGCCAATGGTGGAGTCGTCAGCAGCCCGACCATGTTCCCTATGCGCGGCGGCACCGGGTTGATGGGCGAGGCGGGCCCCGAGGCGATCATGCCGTTGGCGCGCGGCGCGGACGGCAAGCTGGGCGTGCGGACACAGGGTGGGGGCCGGGCGGTGAACGTGGTGATGAACATCTCCACGCCCGATGTGCAGGGATTCCGACGCTCTCAGGGCCAAATCGCGGCGCAGATGAGCCGGGCCTTGGGTCGCGGCAATCGCAACAGATAAGGGGAGCAGGGTATGAATTTCCATGAGGTGAGATTTCCCGCCAGCCTGAGTTTCGGTTCAGTTGGCGGGCCAGAGCGGCGCACCGATATCGTGACGCTGGCGAATGGGTTTGAGGAGCGCAACACGCCCTGGGCGCATTCGCGTAGACGCTATGATGCGGGGCTGGGGATGCGGTCGCTGGACGATGTCGAGACGCTGATCTCGTTCTTTGAGGCGCGGCAAGGGCAGATGTTTGGATTCCGCTGGAAGGACTGGTCGGATTTCAAGTCGGGCGCAGCAACGGCTGAGGTCGACAAGGGCGATCAGGTGATTGCGCGCGGGGATGGCGAGACGACCGATTTTCAGCTGATCAAGACCTACAGCTCGGGCGGGTTCAGCTATGTGAGGCCGATCCTGAAGCCGGTACTGGGGACCGTGACGCTGGGGCTGGATCAGGATGCGCAGCGTGAGGGCGTGGATTTTGAAGTGGATCTGGCGACCGGACGCGTGACGTTCACCGCCCCGCCGCCTGAGCAAGTCGAGATTACTGCCGGGTTTGAGTTCGACGTTCCGGTACGTTTCGACACCGACAAGATCCAGACCAGTGTGGCCAGCTTTCAGGCTGGTGACGTGCCCAATGTGCCGGTGGTCGAGGTGCGGGTCTGATGAGCGGGGATAAACAGGCGCTACAGGCGCATCTGCAAACGGGCTTGACCACCACCTGCCGCTGCTGGGCGATCACGCGCAGCGACGGGCAGACTTTTGGTTTCACCGATCATGACATGGAACTGAGCTTTGACGATCTCGTCTTCAAGGCCAGCACCGGCCTGACTGCTACCGCGATCGAGCAGGCAACCGGTCTGTCGATCGACAATACCGAGGCGATGGGCGCGCTGTCTGATGCCTCGGTCCGGGAAGAGGATATCGAGGCGGGACGCTTTGACGGTGCCGAGGTACGGGCCTGGCTGGTCAATTGGACGGACCCTGAGCAGCGGATGCTGCAGTTTCGTGGTTCGATTGGAGAGTTGCGGCGCGCGGGTGGGGCGTTTCACGCGGAATTGCGCGGGTTGACCGATCTGCTGAACCGGCCTTTAGGGCGGATTTATCAGAAGCCCTGTACGGCAGTGTTGGGGGATAAGGCGTGCCGCTTTGCCCTGGAGACGCCGGGCTATCGCGCTGAGGCTGAAATTGTCGCGCTGGACGGCGCGGCTTTGCGTTTGCAGGGCGCGGAGAGTTCTGACGCCGGGTGGTTCGAGCGCGGCAGGCTGGATGTGCTGGACGGGGCTGCGCAGGGCCTGTGGGCCTCGATCAAGCTGGATGAACCGGTCCGAGATGGGCGTGATGTCACGGTGTGGTCAACGATCGGCAGCGGATTAGCGGTGGGGGACCGGGTTCAACTGACCGCCGGATGCGACAAGCGCATGACCACCTGCCGGTTGAAGTTCAATAACATCCTGAACTTTCAGGGCTTCCCCGACCTGCCGCACGAGGACTGGGTCATGGCCGTACCCAAGCGTAGCAGTCAACACAAAGGGGGGAGCAGGCGGTGATGCGGACAAAACAAGATATCGTGGACGAAGCGCGCGGATGGCTGGGCACATCTTATGTTCATCAGGCCTCCGTTCGGGGTGCAGGCGCCGATTGTCTCGGCCTGCTGCGCGGCGTTTGGCGCGCCGTGATGGGGCATGAGCCCGAGGCAGTGCCGGTCTACAGCATGGATTGGTCCGAGCCTCAGGGTGAGGAGCGCATGTGGGCTGCAGCCCGCCGCCATCTGATCGAGAAATCGCCCGAGGATATAACCACGGGGGATGTTTTGCTGTTTCGGATGCGGGATGCGGCGGTGGCCAAGCATCTGGGCATCGTCACTACCCAAGACCCATTGCGATTCATCCACGCCTATACCGGGCACGGTGTTGTTGAAAACACGCTGAGCGAACCGTGGCGTCGCCGCGTTGTCGCTTGTTTCGAATTCCCACTGGAGGACCTCTGATGGCTACAATAGTTCTGTCTGCCGCCGGGGCGGCAATTGGTGGCTCGATCGGGGGCTCGGTCGCGGGGTTGTCGACAGCGGTGATTGGTCGTGCGGTTGGGGCGACGCTGGGGCGGGTGATCGACAACCGTCTGATGGCCAGCCAATCCGTGATGGGCGGCGGCAGCGAGGTGGTCGAGACCGGGCGCCTGGATCGTTTCCGTTTGACCGAAACCGGCGAGGGTGCGACCGTCGCGACGGTCTACGGCCGGATGCGGGTTGGAGGGCAGGTCATCTGGGCTTCGGACTTCCTGGAATCACGCTCGACCTCGACTACGACCCAGACCTCGGGCGGTGGCGGCGGAGGCAAGGGGAAACCCAAGCCTGTCGAAGTCACGACAACAACAACCACGCACAGCTACAGCTATTCGGTATCTCTGGCGATTGCCGTGGGCGCAGGCAAAGTTGCGGATATCACACGCGTCTGGGCCGATGGTGAAGAGGTCGAGCGCCGAACGCTGAATATGCGGATATATCGTGGCGATTACGAGCAACTGCCCGATCCTCTGTTGGAGTCGGTTGAAGGCGCAGGTACGGTGCCCGCTTATCGCGGCACGGCTTATGTGGTGATCGAAGATCTGGCGCTGGGTCCCTTTGGCAACCGTGTACCGCAATTCTCATTTGAGGTGGTACGGCAGGAGCAAGATGAGATGCCGGATGCGGCGGATGCGCTGTCACGGATCATCAAAGGCGTGGCCCTGATGCCGGGAACAGGCGAGTACGCGCTGGCTTCATCCCAGATCAATTACACCAAAGGCCTGGGCCGTAGCTGGGCGGCGAACGTCAATTCGCCGTCGGGCAAGTCCGATCTTGTGACCTCGACCCGCGCGCTGAGCAAGGAACTGCCGGGCTGCGATGCGGCTTCGTTGATCGTGTCGTGGTTCGGCGACGATCTGCGCTGTGGCGAATGCCAGATTCGACCCAAGGTTGAACGCAAGAATATCGAGGGCGCAAACATGCCCTGGAGCGTTTCGGGTCTGTCCCGTGCGGCGGCAGGGCAGGTGAAATGGCAGGATGGGCGTCCGGTTTATGGCGGCACCCCTGCTGATGCGGCGGTGGTGCAGGCGATCCGGCACCTGAGGAATTCGGGCAAACGGGTCATGTTCTATCCGTTCATTCTGATGGAGCAATCAGAGGGCAACGGCCTGCCTGATCCTTGGTCTGAAGCTTTTGATCAGCCGCATTTGCCGTGGCGGGGACGGATCACGCTGGATGTGGCTCCGGGAAGGCCCGGTACACCGGATCAAACTGCCGAAGCGGATGCGCAGGTGGCGGCGTTCTTTGGTACGGCGCGCGCGTCACATTTCTCGACCAGCGGCAGCAAAGTGACCTATCGCGGCCCAAGTGAATGGGGATTACGGCGGTTCATTCTGCACTATGCGGCCTTGAGCAAGGCGGCGGGCGGCGTGGAGTCCTTCTGCATCGGGTCCGAGATGCGCGGTCTGACACAAATCCGGGGCGCGTCGGGTTTTGCGGCAGTTGCCGAGTTGCGGGAATTGGCTGCGGAAGTGCGCGCGATATTGGGGCCGGAGACCAAGATCGGCTATGCCGCCGACTGGACTGAGTATTTCGGTTATCAGCCGCAAGATGCCACCGGTGACCGGTATTTCCACCTCGACCCGCTTTGGGCTGATGAAAACATCGATTTTGTCGGCATCGACAACTATATGCCGTTGTCCGACTGGCGGGATGGAGCCTCGCATTTGGATGCTGAGGCGTCGAACGGGTCGATCTATGACCTCGACTATCTGCGCGGCAATATCGAAGGCGGCGAGGGGTATGATTGGTATTATGCCTCACCTGAGGAAGCCGAAGCGCAGATCCGAAGCCCGATCACCGATTACGACCATGGCGAGCCATGGGTTTGGCGTTACAAAGATCTTCGTAACTGGTGGGCGAACCGACATCATGAGCGGATCAGTGGCGTTCGGCAGGAGACCCCTACGGATTGGGTGCCCGGAGCCAAGCCGATCTGGTTTACAGAACTGGGCTGCGCGGCCATCGACAAGGGCACGAACCAGCCGAACAAGTTTCTGGACCCGAAATCGTCCGAATCGGATTTGCCGAGTTATTCCAACGGTGTGCGGGACGATTTTATCATGGTTCAGTACCTCCGGGCCGTATTTGATTATTGGGGTGATCCTGAGATCAATCCGGTCTCGGACATCTATGATGGTCCGATGGTGGACATGTCGAACGCTTTCGTCTGGGCCTGGGATGCGCGGCCGTTTCCGACTTTTCCCAATCTGCGGTCGCAGTGGTCGGACGGCGATAACTATGCACGTGGGCATTGGCTGAATGGGCGGTCCGGGTCGCGGACCCTGGCCTCGGTCGTGACCGAAATCTGCCATGAGGCGGGGGTGACGGCGATTGATGTGTCCGAGCTTTACGGCGTGCTGCGCGGCTATGCGGTTGAGGACGTGATGAACGCCCGGCAGGCGTTGCAGCCGCTGATGCTGCGCTACGGGTTCGACGCGATCGAGCGGGACGGGGTGCTGAAGTTCCGCACCCGCGATGGGCGTCGGGCCGTAGATCTGGATCCTGAACAGATCGCGATCAGCTCGGATATCGATGGACCGGTGGAACATCGCCGCGAGGCTGAGGCCGAGATGACCGGGCGTGTGCGTCTGCGGTTCGTCCAGTCGGATGCGGACCATGATGTGGTCGCGGAAGAGGCGGTCTTGCCCGATGACAGAACCCATTCGGTTGCAGTCAACGAAATGCCTCTGTCGATGACCCGCGTTGAAGGGCGTCAGACGGTCGAGCGCTGGCTGAGCGAATCCCGCATCTCGCGCGAAACGGCGCGGTTTGCTCTGCCGCCCTCACTACTGCATGTCGGGGCTGGAGATGTAGTTCGTTTGCCGGATGCCGGGGACGGAACGCTATATCGGATTGACCGGCTGGAACAGGCCGAGATGCAATTGGCGGATGCAGTACGGATTGAACCGGGCGTCTATACGCCGTCCGACGTGCTGGACGATGTAGCGGCGGCCAAACCGTTCATCGCGCCAGTGCCCGTCTTACCGGTGTTCATGGATCTACCGCTGATCACTGGATCCGAAGCGCCCCATGCGCCTTATCTGGCGATTTCAGCCGAGCCATGGCCCGGTAACGTTGCTGTCTATTCGGCTGCTCAGGACGAGGACTACACGCTGCATCAGGTGATCGCGGGGCAGGCGGTGATTGGTTTCACCGAGACACCGCTACGGCGCGCAGGGGCGGGCCTTTGGGACGAAGGGGCCGCGCTGCGTGTAAATCTGATCGATGGCGTGTTGGAATCGCGGCCGCGCTCGGCGTTGTTGAGCGGTGCCAATCTGGCTGCAATCGGGGATGGGTCGCCTGGGAATTGGGAAGTGTTTCAGTTCTCTCAGGCTTCTTTGCAGGACACCGGCATCTATGACCTGGCAGGTCGGTTGCGAGGACAGCTGGGGACAGATTTAGTGATGCCTGATGTCTGGCCGGAAGGGTCGACCTTTGTGCTGCTGGATGAGCGTGTTTACCAAACCGGGCTGTTGCGCACCGAACGCCGCGTGGCCAAGCATTACCGCATCGGCCCTGCCACGCGTGGCTACGAGGACCCGACCTATGTGCATTTGGTCGAAGCATTCGATGGCAACGGGTTGAGGCCCTATGCGCCGGTGCATTTGCGAGTGTCTGGGTCGGGTGCCGGAGATGAAATCACTTGGATTCGCCGGACGCGGATCGATGGTGACGATTGGAACGGGCTTGAGGTGCCACTGGGAGAAGAAAGCGAATCCTATCTGATCCGTGTATTCGCCGAAGGCGCTTTGCTGCGCGAGGCACTCTCCAGCACTCCTGTCTGGCAGTATTCCGCAGCGATGAAGGCGGAGGACGGGCTTATCGGGTCTTACGACATCGCAGTTGCACAAGTTTCAGCCACCTACGGGCCCGGGGTGTTTGCCCGGCTGTCAGTAGAGTAGAGAACGCTTGTGCGACCCCTCCTACACGGAGATATCTGTGCTGCGGCGCGGGCTTTGCTGGCCGCGCCGCAACCTGACCGAGACCAGTTGAGCACCGTCATGATTGCTGAGGCTGAACTTGCAGACCAGCACGTCGCCAGAACCGGGCGGTTGCATCCTGTTTATGGAAACGGCTCGCTGATGGCGGCCGCGCGCAGCCGTCTGTTGGCAGATGAGCCGAATTTCGATGATCTGCAATATTGCCAGTGTTTCGAGTTAGTTTTGCGCAAACTGATCCGGTTTCAGATCAGCCAGACGCGCAGTTGACGCATTTTGTTGCGGCAAGGTCTAATTCGAGCCGTCCGTGTGCAATCTCCTCACCACAATCTTCGCAATAGCCGAATTCATCCTCTTCCATCCGAATCAGAGCGGCCTGAAGTCGATACGCTTCGGTGTCGCGCCGGGCCTGCTGCGCTTTGGCCATAGCCTGATTTTGCAGGGCATCCATCCGGCTGAGCCGACCCACCGCCTGCTGATCCAGCTCTACAATGGACTGCGCATCCTGACCGGCCGCAGATTGCGCAGCCAGATCGCGAAGGCGCTGGTGAATTAGCTTCCGAAAATGGTCCAGATCGGCTGAGTTCATTTTTTGTTGTAGTGCATATCAGGGGTTTGCGTTTGATGTTTTTGCCACTAGATGGCTATTCTAAGCGCAGCAAAGGATGAAAAGCCATGTTCGAAACGCGCAGCCAAGTGACACCAGTGGACCCGGTTTGGGGCCGCATCACCTCGGAAGCCCATGCAGCCGTTGAGAAAGAGCCGCTGATGGGCGGGCTGGTGCATGCCTGTATCTTGCACCACCGCAGCCTGGAGAGGGCATTGTCCTATCGCATCTCGGCCAAGCTGTGCTCGAACGAGATGTCGATGATGGTGCTGCGAGAGATCGTGGACGAGGCTTATGCCGACGACAAATCGCTGATCGAATCCGCGCGCGCCGATCTGATGGCCGTCTATGAGCGCGATCCGGCCTGCCACCGTCTGCTGCAACCGATCCTTTATTTTAAAGGGTATCAGGCGATGCAGGCCTATCGTGTGGCCCATTGGTTGTGGAAAAAGGGGCGGCATGATCTGGCCTACTTCTTCCAGATGCGATCCTCCGAGATATTCGGGATTGATATCCATCCTGCGGCCCGTATCGGTAAGGGCATCATGATCGACCACGCACATTCCATCGTGATCGGTGAGACCGCCATTGTGGGCGACAATGTCTCGATGCTGCATTCGGTGACTCTGGGCGGGACCGGTAAGGAAGAAGAACAGCGCCATCCCACAATTGGTGATGGCGTTCTGATCGGCGCCGGCGCCAAGGTTTTGGGCAATATCGAGGTTGGCCATTGCAGCCGTATCGCCGCCGGATCAGTGGTGCTGCAAGAGGTGCCGCCGTGCACGACGGTTGCTGGTATTCCCGCCAAGATCGTGGGCGAGGCCGGTTGCGATCAGCCGTCAATCTCGATGGATCATATGCTGGGGAAAGACCAGTAATTCGGAGTGAATAGACGAAAAAGACCGCCTCGGGGTTCGAGGCGGCCTTTTTTTGTGCGTGTTCTGGTCGACTTAGGCCAACATTACCATCGGGTTCTCCAGATTATCGACGATAGCCTGCAGCAATTGAGCGCCAAGCGCACCGTCGATGACCCGATGATCGACTGACATAGTGACGGACATGACGGTTGCGACTGTCAGTTCTCCGTCGTCGCCCACGATGGGTTTCTTGAGACCGGTGCCAACTGCGAGGATACCTGCATGCGGTGGGTTCACGATGGCGTCGAAATTGTCGATGCCGAACATGCCCAGATTCGAGACCGCGAAGGTGCCGCCCTGATACTCATGCGGGGCCAGTTTGCGCTCGCGGGCGCGGCCTGCAAGGTCCTTCATTTCGGTCGACAGGGCAGAGAGCGACTTGGTGTCGGCATCCTGCAGGACCGGTGTGAATAGGCCTCCCTCGATCGCAACCGCGACAGCCACGTCAGAGGGCTTCAATTGCAGAACCCGGTCACCTGCCCAGACGGCGTTGCATTCGGGAACCTGTTGCAGCGCGTTGGCGACGGCCTTGATAATGAAGTCGTTGACGCTGAGCTTCACGCCCCGGCCTTCGAGCTGTTTGTTCAACTGGCTGCGGAACTTGAGTAGCGCATCCAGTTTGATGTCGCGGCGCAGGTAGAAGTGCGGGATGGTCTGCTTCGCCTCAGACAGACGCGCGGCGATGGTCTTGCGCATACCGTCGAGTTTGATCTCTTCGTATTCGCGGCCTTCGTACATCTTGGCCACGACGTCTGCTGATGGACCTGCGGGAGCAGCGGCGGCTGGGGCTGCGGCGGCAGCGGGCGCTGGTGCCGCTGCAGGCGCGGCTGTGGCACTTTCCACATCGGCTTTGACGATACGGCCATGAGGGCCAGAACCTGAGATTTGAGCCAGATCCAGGCCTTTCTGTGCGGCAATGCGACGAGCAAGGGGGGATGCGAAGACACGACCGCCATCCGCTTTGGCCGGTGCCGCCGGGGCAGGTGCGGGCGCCTCGGGTGCCGCCGGTGCGGCAGCCTCGTTGCCCGCCGCGGCAGCTGGCGCAGCCGCCGGAGCGGAGGCAGGCGTGGTCGCGATATCATCAGTGCTTTCGCCATCATCCAGCAGGACCGCAATAGCGGTGTTGACTTTGACACCCTCGGTGCCCTCGGGGATCAGGATTTTGCCGACGGTGCCTTCGTCGACAGCCTCGAACTCCATTGTGGCCTTGTCGGTTTCGATCTCGGCTAAAAGATCTCCTGAGGAGACGGTGTCGCCTTCCTTGACGAGCCATTTTGCAAGTGTGCCTTCCTCCATCGTCGGGGACAGGGCGGGCATCAGGATTTCGGTGGGCATTTCAGCGCTCCTCAATCAGAGTAATTTGGTCAAAGGGCGCCTTGGGGCGCCCGGTGCCGCGCGCGAGCGTCGCTATCGCAGCCTCGATTTTGTCTTTATTCTCCGCCATCCAGACATAGGCGGTCTGGTGCGAGGGGCGCGCGCCTATCAACCGCATATCCGCCGCCAGCCGCTCGGGCACAAGCGCCCGTACGAGGCGGTTGTCGATGTCAATCTCGACACGGTAGCATTCGGTTGCTGGATCGCGGCCCCTGATCTCCATTACCGGTAGGTCACCTGTTTCACTGCTGCGATCACCTCATCGGTGGTGATCAGCGCCAGCTTTTCGAGGTTCGCTGCATATGGCATCGGAACATCCTTGCCGGTGAGGGTGATGACCGGGGCGTCGAGGTAATCGAACGCTTCCTGCATCACGACCGAGCTGATGTAGCTACCGACGGAACCTTGCGGCCAGCCTTCTTCGACCGTGACCAGACGGTTGGTTTTCATCACCGAGCTAATGATCGCGCCGGTGTCCATCGGGCGGATGGTGCGCAGGTCGATCACTTCGGCGCTGATGCCTTCCTCGGCCAGTTTGTCTGCAGCTTCCAGCGCGTATTGCATGCCGATGCCGAAGCTGACGATTGTCACGTCCGAACCTTCGCGCCAGATACGGGCCTTGCCCAGAGGGATGGTCAGATCAACCACTTGCGGCACGTCGAAGGAACGGCCGTAGAGGATTTCGTTTTCCAAAAAGACCACCGGGTTGGGGTCGCGGATGGCCGATTTTAGCAAACCTTTGGCGTCGGCTGCGGAATAGGGCATCACCACTTTGAGACCCGGCACCTGCATGTACCATGCGGCGTAGTCCTGCGAGTGTTGCGCGGCCACGCGGGCGGCGGCGCCGTTCGGGCCACGGAAAACGATCGGACAGCCCATCTGGCCGCCAGACATATAAAGCGTTTTGGCGGCGGAGTTGATGATCTGATCAATCGCCTGCATGGCGAAGTTGAAGGTCATGAACTCGACAATCGGTTTCAGCCCGCCAAAGGCTGAACCTACGGCGATACCAGTGAAACCATGTTCCGTGATCGGCGTGTCGATCACGCGCTTGGTGCCGAATTCGTCCAGCAGGCCTTGAGAAATTTTGTATGCGCCCTGATATTCGGCGACCTCTTCGCCCATCAGATAGACGTCTTCGTCGCCACGCATTTCTTCCGCCATTGCATCACGCAAAGATTCGCGGACAGTTTGTTGCGCCATTTCTGCATCCGCTGGCCAGTCAGGCGAAAGATCCACTACCGGAGCAGCGGGAGCGGCAGAAGGAGCGGGGGCCTCAACCGCCGCGGGGGCGGCTTCGGTCACCGCAGAACCTGCTGGCGCAGCCGTTTGCAGGGTCGAGGCGTCTTCGCCTTCTTCAACCAGAATCGCGATGGGGGTGTTCACTTTGACCCCTTCGGTACCCTCGTCGATCAGGATCTTGCCGACGATGCCTTCATCGACGGCTTCGAACTCCATCGTTGCCTTGTCGGTTTCGATCTCGGCCATGATGTCACCAGATGAAACAGTGTCGCCTTCCTTGACCAACCACTTGGCCAGCGTGCCTTCTTCCATGGTGGGCGAAAGGGCGGGCATGAGAATTTCGGTTGCCATGTCTTATTCGTCCTCTCAGGCGTAGATATCTGTCCAGAGCTCGTCCAGCGACGGCTCGGGGCTTTCTTTGGAGAATTCAGCAGCCTGATTCACAATCGCCTTGATCTCTTTGTCGATCGCTTTCAGGTCATCCTCGGTTGCATGCTTGCCGCTGAGCAAAAGCTCGCGCACATGCTCGATTGGGTCGCTTTGCTCGCGAACCTTCTGAACCTCTTCCCGCGTTCTGTATTTGGCAGGATCGGACATGGAGTGACCACGATAGCGGTACGTCTTGACCTCGAGGATATAGGGCCCCTTGCCCGCGCGGCAGTGGGCAACGGCTTTTTCACCCGCTTCCTTGACCGCCATCACGTCCATACCGTTGACGATTTCTCCGGGGATGCCGAAAGCCTCGCCACGGTGGTAGATGTCTTTTGTGGAGGTTGAACGCGCCTGCGCCGTGCCCATGGCGTATTGGTTGTTTTCAATCACGAACACCACCGGCAGATCCCAGAGGGCGGCCATGTTGAAGGTCTCATAGACCTGACCCTGGTTGGCTGCGCCGTCACCGAAATAGGTGAAAGTCACGCGGCCATTCTCTTTATATTTGTCAGCGAAGGCGAGCCCAGCACCTAGCGGCACCTGCGCACCGACGATGCCGTGGCCACCATAAAAGTGCTTCTCTTTCGAGAACATGTGCATCGAGCCGCCCTTGCCCTTGGACAATCCGCCCTCGCGCCCGGTCAGTTCGGCCATGACACCGCCCGGTTCCATGCCGCAGGCCAGCATATGGCCATGGTCGCGATAAGAGGTAATCCGCTTGTCACCGTCTTCTGCCGCTGCTTCCAGCCCGACGACAACTGCCTCTTGTCCGATATAAAGGTGGCAGAACCCACCAATCAGACCCATTCCATAAAGTTGACCGGCCTTTTCCTCGAATCGGCGGATCAGCAGCATTTCGCGGTAGTAGGTTTTAAGCTCTTCCGCAGAAACATTTGGTTTCTTTGTGGTTTTTCGCGCAGCCATTGTGGCGATCTCCCCCTCTCGGACAGATAGTTTAGCGTTAAACTATCTCATAGAGCATTTCACGCCATCTGGCGAGTGTTAATGTGACGCGGGGGCAGCGTCGGTTCGGTGCGGCGGGGAATTCTTCGAAGATTGTTTTGTGTAGGAGATTTTTTTTGCGAAAAATCTTCTTCCGATTTGCATCAGCGAATGACGATCTCATCAGCGCGGATCATGCCGAGAACCGAGCGTGCCTGTTGGTCCAGAAGATCAAGGTCCAGGTAGGTATCAGACAAACGACGGGCCAGGTTCTCCATCTGTGCGATCTCATCATTGAGTTGCTTAAGATCCCGGGACAGCGCGTCGCGTTCAGCTGTAATTTCCACCCTTCGGAACAGGCCGTAATCACCCTGCACGGCGGCAAAGGTGAAATACACGCCCAACATGAACGCGATCGAGAAGAATATGAACGCACCCAGACCGGGTCGATAGGAACGGGTCACCGTATTAACCACCGTATAACAAACTGCCTCAATAACGTGCCCTTGGCGGGCATCTGTCCGCACTATGTCACAGGTGATTCGGCTTGTGAATCCCCCCGCTAACAAAAAGCTGAAGCTTGCTTGCCCGGCAGCTGATGTCTTACTGATCCAAGGCAGCTACACCCGGCAATGTCTTACCTTCCATCCATTCGAGGAACGCGCCGCCGGCTGTCGAGATATACGAAAAGTCATCTGCTGCGCCGGACGCATTGAGTGCTGCGACCGTATCGCCTCCGCCAGCGACCGATGTCAGCTTGCCGTCGCGGGTTAGTGCAGCGGCCTTGAGTGCGGCGGCATTTGTGGCGGCATCGAATGGAGACAGTTCGAACGCGCCCAGAGGGCCGTTCCAGATCAAGGTCTGGCTCTTTTCCAACACCTCGGAAACTGCTGCCACACTCTCTGGTCCAGCGTCCAGAATCATGGCGTCGGATGGGCATTGGTCAGACGGAAGAACCTTATGTGGAGCGTTTGCCTCGAAGGCCTCGGCAACCACGATGTCACACGGCAGGACAATGGTGCAGCCTGTGGTCTCGGCCTTACTCAGAATCTCTGCGGCTGTGTCGGTCATGGCGTGCTCGGCCAGAGACTTACCCACGTCCAGCCCCCTTGCCACCAGGAAGGTGTTTGCCATGCCGCCGCCGATCACCAGATAATCGACTTTCTCGATCAGGTTGCCCAGAAGGTCCAGTTTGGTTGACACCTTTGCTCCACCAACAACGGCTGTGACAGGCCTTTTCGGCGCGCCCAAAGCAGCTTCGAGCGCGCTCAGTTCCTGCTGCATCAAGCGGCCGGCGCAGGCGGGTAGCAGACGAGCCAGAGCTTCGGTCGAGCTGTGGGCGCGGTGTGCGGCCGAAAATGCATCATTACAATAGATATCGCCCAACTTCGCCATACCCTCAGCAAGAGGAACGCTGTTTTTGGTTTCTTCCGCATGGAAGCGGGTGTTTTCCAACAGCAGGACCTCACCATCGGCGAGGTTGGCTGCGGCAATCTCGGCCTCATAGCCGACGCAATCATCGGCAAAGCGCACGGGAACGCCGAACGCAGCTTCAAGTGCGGGTACCAGTTGTTTAAGCGATAAGTCGGGCACATGCCGACCGCCCGGACGTCCGAAATGTGCCAACAGGATCGGCTTGCCACCTGCGCTGAGGATGTCTTTCACGGTTGGCACAATGCGCTGGATGCGGGTGTCATCTGTGACCACGCCATCGGCGACAGGCACGTTGATATCCACACGCACCAGAACCCGTTTGCCGTTCAGATCCATATCGTCCAGAGATTTCCAGCCCATCGCGCTTATCCTCGCCCATTGCATCCTGTTTCAGGCGGTTCTTTTCCTGCATTTTGCCCTCAGGTCAATGCGTCACTTGGCATTCCCGCGTTCGCGTCTTAGGTATTTGCGCAAGTTTCAAAGACAGGAGGGCCAGATGGCCGAGATCAAAGATCCCGAAAACACGATCATCATCGAGCTGAAGGACGGCAATGTTGTCATCGAACTGCTGGCCGATGTGGCACCGCAGCATTCGGCCCGTATGAAAGAGCTGGCCCGTGGTGGTGAGTATGACAACGTCGCCTTTCATCGTGTGATCGACGGGTTCATGGCGCAAACCGGTGACGTGCAGCATGGTGACATGGAAGACGGGTTCAACATTCGTATGGCGGGCACTGGTGGTTCGTCGCTGCCGAATGTCCCGGCAGAGTTCTCGAATCTGCCCCATGATCGCGGAACCTTGGGTGCTGCGCGTTCGGCCAACCCGGATTCGGCAAATTCGCAGTTCTTCATCAACTTCAAGGACAACCATTTCCTAAACGGTCAGTACACCGTTTATGGCCGTGTCATTGACGGGATGGAGCATGTAGATGCCATCGTGCGTGGCGAGCCGCCAGCAAGCCCCGACCGGATGATCAGTGTTAAGGTGGCCGCCGATGCGTAAGCTGGCCGCCGCATTTATCCTGCTGGCCAGCCCCGCGCTGGCAACCGGCCTTGAGATCGAGATTGAAGGTGAGGGTGCAAACGGCACCGTCTCCGTCGATTTGTTCGAGGACCTCGCACCCAAACATGTCGAGCAGATCACCGCTCTGGCTGCTGCCGGTCAATATGATGGCGTTGTGTTCCACCGTGTCATCGATGGCTTCATGGCGCAGACCGGCGATGTCGAACATGGCCGTCTGGGCGCAGATATGCGTCGCGCGGGAACGGGTGGATCAGACCGCCCCGATCTGCCTGCCGAGTTCTCGGACTACAATTTTGACCGGGGTGTCGTAGGCATGGCGCGGGCGCAAGACCCCGACAGCGCCAACTCGCAGTTCTTCATCATGTTCGAACCCGGACCTTTCCTGAACGGCCAGTATACGGTTGTTGGTCAGGTCACTGACGGCATGGACGTGGTAGACACGATCAAGCGCGGTGACGGCCCTAACGGCGCAGTTATCGGTCAGCCGGATGCGATGACAAAGGTCACCGTGACCGAGTGACTTTGTGCCCGGCGTTTTAATTGGCGCCGGGCATCCTGGTTTCACGGGATGTGACCCGCTCCGCTTGTCTCACATCCGCGTGTACCGGGCTGGTTATGAGCCCTCGCGGAGGGCAGACTGATGCACGAAGGGCGGATCGATCCCGTGCGCATCATCGCTGTAATCCTGCTGTATTTCGTTACTACGGTTGTTCAGGCCGGGCCCGAAGCGTGGCGCGGTGAATGGCCGGATACTGATTTTGGTTTGACCAACGTCAGGAACTGGGCCGAGATCCAGTCAGGTGGTCCTCCCAAGGACGGAATACCAGCCCTGAATAATCCGAAATTCGCGCGTGTATCGCGAAATTCCGGCATTGCGCCGTCAGAGCCGGTTATAACGGTTGAACTGTCGCGCCAAACCCCGCGCGCTTATCCGATCCGGTATCTGATCTGGCACGAGATCGTCAACGACCGCATTGGAAGCGTTCCGGTCGCCGTCACTTACTGCCCTTTGTGCAACTCGGGCATCGTCTTTGATCGGCGCACGCCACGGGGAGTGCTGACTTTTGGGGTCACCGGCAAACTACGAAACTCGGACATGGTCATGTATGACCGCGAAACCGAAAGCTGGTGGCAACAAGCCACGGGCGAGGCGATAGTCGGGCAACTGACCGGTCGCCAACTGAAGGCGCTGCCCGCATGGATGGAAAGCTGGGCTGAGTTCAAGGCCCGCAATCCAAAGGGTCTGGTGATGGCGGAACCCACGTTCAACCGGGATTACGGGCGTAACCCCTATAGGGGCTACGATACTTCGCGCCGACCGTTTCTGTATTCCGGAGAACTTCCTCCCCATGGCATACCGCCACTTGAGCGCGTCGTCCGGGTGGGCGACAGGGCGTGGCCACTGACGCGGCTTCGTCGCCAAAACGTAGTGCGTGAACAAGGCGTGATCATTCAGTGGGTTCCCGGACAGGCCTCGGCGCTGGATACCGGCCGTATTTCAAATGGACGGGACATAGGATCAATACGTGTCCGGGACGGTCAGGGCAGGGATGTGGTGCATGATGTGATGTTTGCATTTGCCTTCCATGCCTTCTGGCCGAATGGCAAATGGATGATCGGAGGCCGCCCATAGCAGCCTCCGACCGAATGTATCAATCGTCCGACGCCATTGCATTCCAGATCAGCGCACCGACAGCACCGCCAATTAAGGGAGCAACCCAGAACAGCCAAAGCTGTGCCAGCGCGGGGCCATCCGCGAACAGCGCCACACCGGTTGATCGCGCAGGATTGACTGAGGTGTTCGTCACCGGGATCGAGATCAGATGGATCAGAGTCAGCCCTAGACCGATGGCAATCGGTGCAAACCCTGCCGGAGCTCCACTGGAAGTTGCACCCAGAATGATCGCGATGAAAAACGCTGTCAGGACTATTTCGATCACAAGTGCCGACATCAGCGAATAGCCTTCGGGCGAGGCCTCTCCGTAGCCGTTTGATGCAAAACCGCCGACACCTTCGAATCCAGGGGCACCGCTGACGATTATGTAAAGCACCAGAGCTGCTGCAATTGCACCAATCACTTGAGCGATCCAGTAGGGCAGCAGATCTTTTGCAGGAAAGCGCCCGCCGATCATCAGACCAAGACTGACCGCAGGGTTAAAGTGCCCGCCCGAGATATGTCCGACGGCGTAAGCCATGGTGAGTACGGTCAGGCCGAAGGCGAAGGATACGCCCAGCCAGCCGATGCCCACATCGGCAACGCCCGCCGCCAATACCGCGCTGCCGCAACCGCCAAGTACAAGCCAGAATGTACCAAAGAATTCGGCCATGAGTTTTGATGACATGAAAAGTCCTCCGGAAAACAACGGCTTTAACTTTAATTCAAAAATCACCTTTTGTGAAACTGAGCGGCAGCGGGGAATTTTGATGCTGCTGCCGCATCGTCGGATTACGGTAGGGCGCGCTGAAGGCCTGCGGTTCCGTCAACGCGTCAGAGGCGCTATTTATCATCAGCTTTTTTGACCAGTTGCGCGGCGAACGATACGCCAGTTCCGGGGCCTGCATAGGTCACCATGATTACGTCGTCGATATAGACGCCGTGAAATATCCCGGATGAAATATCGTCGCCCGAAATTCCAGCCTCAGCCAGGACAAAGCTGTTTGGGTCGGCAAGGCTGAAGGTGCCCATGGCCTCTTCGACGATCCAGTCTTTGTCGCCGATGCGGCGCCAGCGGTTGGTTGCGGTGATGAGGTTGCCGTCGAGTTTGACAATCTCCAGCTCCATCTCTGTGCGTAACAGCCCCTTGTCGTGATTTGGGTTCGATTTTGCAAAGGCGACCAGATAGGTCCCGGTCCAGGTCCCGACGATCTGTGGGAATCCACTGCCCTCATTTGCTGATGCAGGTGCAGCGAGCGCCAAAACCAGCGCGACGGAAAGACTGTGAAAAAGATTACGTATCATATATCTGGCCTCCGGTGAATTTGTGGAATGTGTCCACGCTAGCGGAGTACCCGGTTTTCGCAAAGGGCTGTGGTAGAACCGTTTTTGTCAGCTATCGGCTGACAAAGAACAACGCCGCAGGGTTTCCTGCGGCGTTAATTGTACCAAACGGTAAGTTCTGGCGTTACTGCTTAACTTCCGCAGCCGGGTTGGCACCGGACTTGCCACCGCGACCGGGGTTCAGCGGATCGTCCTGACGCTGGACAGAGCCTTCGAAATGCGCTCCGCTTTCGATGGCGATGGTCTTGTGGATGATGTCGCCTTCGACGCGGGCGGTCGAGGTCAGGCGAACCTTCAAGCCACGCACGCGACCTACGATACGGCCATTCACTACGACGTCGTCAGCGGTGACTTCGCCCTTGATGGTGGCGGTTTCGCCGATTGTCAGCAGGTGGGCGCGGATGTCGCCTTCGACGGTGCCTTCGACTTGAATGTCACCGGAGGTCTTGAGATTGCCTGTGATGTGCAGATCCGATGACAGAACCGATGCGGGCGGCTTGGGCTTCGGCGGAGTGCTGGCCTTGGTTTCAGCCGGTGCAGGGGTCGCCGGAGTGGCCGGTGCGGCCGGTTTCGCTGCCTCAGTCTCTTTCGATCCGGGTTCGTTGATTTTGCTCTTAGAAAACATTTCTCGCAGCCTTGATGTAAGTCATTGGGTTTACAGGTTTTCCGTTTACGCGCACCTCATAGTGCAGGTGCGTGCCGGTCGACCGTCCGGTGCTACCCATATCAGCAATATGATCCCCGCGCGAGACCCTTTGGCCAACCTTTACACGGATCTTGGTATTATGAGCGTAAAGTGTCTCAATCCCGAAGGCGTGCTTGATCTTGACCAGCCGTCCGAAACCCGATTGCCAGCCTGCATGGGTGACCACGCCGTCAGCCGTCGCGAAGATATCGGTACCGGTCGGGCCAGCGAAATCTGCGCCATTATGCATTCGGCGTCCACCGGTTTTGGGGTCGCGGCGAGTGCCGTAGCCACTGGTAAAGCGGACGGCGGCGCGCACAGGGCTGGCGAAGGGGGCCTTTTCAGCAGCGATGCGATAGAGGTTCAGCTGGTCCATCTGTTCCAGCAGGATATTGGCGCGGATCTGGTCGGGGGTCAGTTCCTCACCGCGCGTGCTCAGGGATAAAGGGGTCAGCGGACCGCCCATACCGCTATATCCGCGCCGGACCTCGTCGAGGATACGATCTGTTGGCATGCCCGCGTTGCGGAACATTTTATCGAGGGGTTCGACCGAGATCACCATCGCCTCTTCCAGCTGGCGGAAAATCTCGTCGCTGCGTTCCTGCATCAAGCGAATTTCAAGCTCCAGCTCGTCCCGCTGATCCAGTGCGCCTTGAGCATCAGAGGCGATCTGATCGCGCTGCGCTGCAGTACGGGCCAGGGCGTCGGTCATAAAGGCCATTTGCTCGGGATTGGCCGATGCCATCATGTAAGCGGTATCACCATCAGTGCTTTGTTGCAGCTCGGCCAGCTCGCTACGGGCGTCTTCACGTTGCTTCATCGTGGCGCGCAGCGTTGTCTGAATGACTTCGATTCCGGTTTCCAGCTCGCGTCGGCGATTTTCCGATTCCAGCAGCTCGGACTGCATGACCGAGATTTGTTCAAGCGCCGCGTTGAAACGATCATGGGCGGCCAGAGCTTCAGCCGCGCGCGCATCACGTTCTTCCGACAAGATGTTCAGCCGTTCCTGATAGGTGGCCTGATCACGTTTAGCCTGTTCCCGGAAGTTGCCCGACCCGATACTGTCCATCAGCAGGATCGACGTGGCTATCGCTGTCCAGGCGACCATCACCGACACACCGGCGACAGCAGCGATCTGGGTTTCAGAACTCAGCCGGATGAACCGTGTGTCGTTGTCAGATTTCAGAAAGACACGGCGCTCTGGAAAGTGCCGCTCGAGCAGTGAGTGTAGTTTAATTGCCAGACGTGTCCGCACGCGTCCTACCTCAATTGTCCCCATATCCCGGAGCCGGTCGTGAGTGAGTAGCCGCTCCTTGACGCGATTGCATAATGCGGTCCGGCCATTCGGGCAAGTTTGTTAACCAATCAACTGGCGCGAGCGGAGAATTCCCGCAGGTAATCGGCGGGAACTTGCCGAAAGCGGGCGCTATCGATCAGTCTGCTACAACTCCGGGTGGTGGCAGGTCTTCGGTCAGCGGCCAGTAGAAGTCGGGAGGCAGTCCGGCCTCGGCCCGCTTCTCTTCGTTGAAGGGCGGTTTTAGCGTTCCGTGGAAGTAGCGGCGGACAAGCTGGTGGAAGACGTCTTTTGGGTCGGCGTTCTCACGCCCACATAAGAAGTGGAACCATTTTGATCCATAGGCTACGTGACCAACTTCTTCGGCATAGATCACCTCGAGCGCGGCAACAGCATCGTCGGATTTGGCTTTGCGGAAGATGTCGATCATGCCGGGCGTCACGTCGAGCCCGCGTGCCTCAAGCACCATGGGCACCACGGCGAGGCGGCCCATTAGGTCTTCTGCGGTATCCTCTGCCGCCCGCCACATTCCCGCATGGGCAGGCAGCGCACCATAGTGACTGCCCATTTGCTCAAGACAGTCGCACACCATCTCGAAATGACGCGATTCCTCCTCGGCGCATTTTACCCAGTCGTCATAGAACCCGATGGGCATGGGCACATGGCCAAACCGGGCAATGATATCCCAATGCAGGTCCACGGCGTTCAACTCTATATGAGCGACAGCGTGCAAAAGGGCGATACGGCCAGACTCGGATCCCGGCCTGCGGCGCGGGACGTCGCGTGGGGACAACAGTTCGGGCTTTTCAGGTCGTGCGGGATAAAGCGGTGGCTCGGCAGTGCCGACTTCGATCTCGGGTGCCTCGCCCTTTCGGGCAGCGAACCAAGCCGCGGCATATCGCTTGGACAAGGCGGTTTTCTCGCGTCCGTTTGCCGTGGTCAGAACCTCGGTCGCCATTTGGGTCAATGTCTCGGCCACGTCTTTTCCCGCCTTTGCTGCAATCCGCGCGGGTCATAAACCGTATGCCCGCGCGGGTCGAGAGGGTCAGAGCGCGCGCACCGCCTCCAGCACTTCTTCGACATGTCCGGGAACTTTCACCTTGCGCCAGACACGGGCAATCTTTCCTTCGGCATCAATCAAAAAGGTCGATCGTTCAATGCCCATGGATTTGCGCCCATACATGTTCTTTTCCACCCAGACGCCATAATCCTCGCACACGGTCTGGCCCTCATCCGACAGAAGCGGCGTGGTAAGTCCGTGCTTGGCGACAAACTTGTCATGCTTGGCAACTGTATCGCGCGAGATGCCAAAAACGTTAGCGCCAGCATCCGCAAAGGCCTGCAGTTGTTCTGAAAAACCGATGGATTCCTTGGTGCAGCCCGGCGTATCATCACGGGGATAGAAAAACAGAACGACTGAGCGGCCACGCTGTCCCGAAAGGGATACTTCGCCGCCGCCGTCGCGAGGCAGAGTGAAGTCGGGTGCGATGTCTGACACTTCGGGCATATTCAAACTCCGGCTGAGAAAAATGACGTTGCCAGTTATCATAGGGCGCCGTCTGCAGGTTGAAAGGCGTAGAACGCAAATTGGTTCAGCAAGAACAGCAGGATGACTCGGAGGTGGATAAAAAAACCCGCCGCCGGTCTCGTCGGCGAACAGCCGGGCTGTGGGCCATGCGCGGCGTATTTGTTCTTATCTTTCTGGCGTTGGTAACCGGCTTCATGGCGGTCGGTCAGCGCATGCACGCGCCAGATTGGCTACGCGACCGGGTCGAAACCCGACTTGATCAGGCGTTGGGCGGTGTAAAGGTGCGGTTCGGCGATGTCAGCTTCATCATTCATGAAGGTTGGAGGCCGCGACTACGTTTGACCGATGTGCGTATCAGTGATGCGGCCGGTCAACAGATCGCCGAAGTGTCGGACCTGCGGGCCAGCCTTTCGATGCGCCCGCTGCTACGCGGGCATGTGCGCCCGAAGCGGATCATCCTGCAGGGCGCGCAGATTGCGCTGACTCGGGGCGTGGACGGAGCGCTTTCGCTGACGGTTGGCGCTGGTAGTGCTCCGGTCGGTCAAGCTCCGAATCTTGCGCAGCTGATTGAGAGTTCAGATGAGGTATTCCAGTCGCCCGCCTTGTCAGCTTTGACATCGGTCGAGCTGGACGCAATCACGCTGGACTACCAGGATTTGCGGCTGGGCCGGTCTTGGGTATTGGACGGGGGGCGCATTCAGGCCACCCGCAGCGCCGGCGAGGTTCGTCTGGCCACGAGCTTCTCGGTTCTTGCCGGTCGAGACTATGTCAGTACAATTGAGGCCAACTATACCAGTTCACTGGGCAGCCCCGCGGCGCAGTTCGGTATATCAATCACGGACCTGCCTGCCGAAGACATTGCCGGCCACAGCCCTGCATTGGCGTGGATGCAGGTGCTCAGGACACCAATCTCGGGCGCTTTGCGCGGGAGCGTTGATGCCGAGGGCGCGTTGGGGCCGGTATTTGCTACGTTGAATCTTGGTGCGGGCGCGGTGCAACCTACGCCTGAAACAACGCCGATCAAGTTTGATGCGGCGCGCACCTATTTCACGTACGAACCAAAGCAGCAGGCGCTTGACTTCAATGAAGTTTCGATCAGTTCTGCGTGGGGTAAGGTGCAGGCTGATGGCAAGGCTTTCCTGCAAGGAGTCAAAGCTGGAAGTTTAGACAGTATGTCGGGGCAGTTCCGCCTGAGCGGGATTGAGGTCAACCCGGCCAATCTGTTCCCCGAAGCGCTGAACCTGACGCGGGCCGATGTGGATTTCCAGATGAAGCTGGCACCGTTCCGGATGCAGCTGGGGCAGATGACAGTTGAAGATGGCGCGCATCGTGCGCGGCTGAGCGGTTCTCTGTCAGGGCTATCCGATGGCTGGGCGGCCGAGATCGATGCACAGATCGACCAGATGAATTCCGACCAGCTAATGAAATACTGGCCCGAATTGCTTGCTCCGAAACCGCGCCGTTGGGTCACCGAGAATGTACATTATGGCGAAATGTCGGATTTGGATTTTGCGCTGAGGCTACGCCCCGGCGAAAAACCCGACATGTACACAGATTTCGAGTTCGAAAACACCAAGCTTCGGTTTGCCAAGACGCTTCCGCCTATTCAAAACGCTCAGGGGCAAGCCAGCCTGCTGAACCGCCGCTTCACGGTCTCGGCACAAAAGGGGATCGTGATCGCGGATGAGGGTGGGGAAGTCGATGCCTCGGGTACCTCGTTCATTATCCCGGATACCAGCATTAAGAAAACTACGCCGGGTATCGCACGGGTGCAGGCCAGTGGCAGTGTAACCGCGGCTCTGTCCCTTCTGGACAGGCCACCTCTGCAATTGTTGACCAAGGCCAACCTGCCAGTCGATCTGGCCGAAGGACAGGTCAGCCTTGGCGGAACTCTGTCCTTGCCGCTGATCAAGGGCCTAAAGCTCGAAGATACTCGTTTCCATTTTACCGGTGAACTGTCGAACCTGGATAGCAGTAAGCTGGTGCCGGGTTTTGAATTGAGTGCGGATCGGCTGAACCTGAGTGGGGATCAGACGCAGGTTGCCATCGAAGGCGATGGGCTGTTCGGCGTGGTACCCGTTGAGGTCCTATGGCGGCAGCCGATCGGCGGAGATACTCCGCAGCAGAGCGAAGTATCGGGCCAGATCGAGTTCTCACCACGTTTGATGGAACAAATCAACGCTGGGTTACCGCGCGGGATGCTAACCGGGCAGGGGATCGCAGATTTCAGTATAAGCCTCGGCGCAGGCGAACCGCCGCGCCTGTCGGCGGACTCTGATCTTGTGGGCGTCGCGCTGGCAATTCCAGAGCTTGGCTGGCGCAAGTCTGCCAATGCCAGCGGCACATTGACCGCCCAGGCAACGCTAGGGGCGCAACTCAGCGTCGATGCGCTTCGCATTGATACGGCGGGGCTACGAACCGCCGCGACAATATCTTTCCGTAATGGCGCGTTCGAGCGGGTTCGGTTCAGCTCGTTTGAGCTGGGTAACTGGCTTGCGGTGCCAGCGGAACTGATCGGGCGGGGCGCTGGGCTGCCGGATATCCGAGTGTTGGGAGGTGTACTCGATCTGGGTAAGTCCACCTTGGGGGAAGGCGGTAGCGGTGGTGGTGCTGCGGGGCCAGGGCCGCGGCTGGACGTCACGCTGGACCGGTTACAAGTCACGGAAACGGTTGCGTTGACCGGGTTGACCGGATCGTTTCAGACCACGGGCGGGCTGGCAGGAAGTTTCGCAGCACAGGTCAATGGCGGTGCCCCGATCAAGGGGCAGGTTACACCACGTGCCTCCCGATCAGCAGTTGGTCTGACTTCGGAAGATGCGGGGGCAGTACTGCGCTCGGCCGGGGTTCTGACACAGGCGCGGGGCGGGTCATTGCAACTGGAGCTCGAACCTGTCGCTGCGCCCGGAAATTATGACGTCGATCTGAATATCAGGAATACGCGTATCAAAGACGCTCCGGCCATGGCGGCCCTTTTGAATGCAATCAGTCTGGTCGGTTTGCTGGACGAAATGGCGGGACAAGGTATTTACTTCGCGGCAATCGACAGCAAAATGCGCATCACTCCGACCGAGGTGAAAGTGCTAAGTGGCAGCGCCGTTGGCCCATCCATGGGGCTGTCATTTGACGGTACGGTCGATACGGTGGCTGGTATGCTGAACTTGCGCGGCGCAATCTCACCGATCTATCTGGTAAATGCGATTGGCAGCGTGCTGAGTAAGAAAGGCGAGGGTGTCTTCGCTTTCAATTACACGTTGACTGGCCCTCTGACCAGTCCTCGGGTATCGGTCAATCCGCTTTCGGGGCTTGCCCCCCTGTTTCTGCGCAACCTGTTGCGCGAACCCGCTCCAACCGTATCGGATGGCCCGAACGCTACGCCCGATCGCTCTGGCGAACCGCGCCCGACCAATCAGTCGCGGGGCGAGGACCGCTGATCTGAATGGTGGCCGAATCTGTCGGGCCGATGTATGGCGCGGCCATGAAACTCAGCGATTTTGATTTCCACCTACCCGAGCACCTGATTGCTACGCGGCCCGCCAGCCCGCGTTCTTCGGCGCGGATGTTGGTTGCGCAAGGCGATGCCATTCAGGATCGGCATGTGTTCGATCTGGTAGACATGTTGCAACCCGGAGATCGCTTGGTGCTGAACGACACCCGGGTTATCCCCGCGCGGCTAAGCGGTCGCCGCCACCGAAGCAGCGTACAGGGACCCGTTTCAGCAGCAATCGAAGCAACCCTTCTGGACCCGCAATCTGATGGTTGTTGGGCTGCGCTGATCAAGCCTTTGAAAAAGGTCAGACCAGGTGAAGAGATCGTATTCTCTGACCATCTGAGCGCGAGCCTGGATCGTGTGTCTGATGGCCAAGCTTATCTGCGCTTCAACCTGACCGGAGAAGACTTTGACCGCGCGTTGGAGCAGGCCGGCGCAATGCCATTACCGCCCTACATCGCGGCGAAGCGCGCGGCTGACGAACAAGACAAAACCGACTATCAAACCGTATGGGCGCGGAATTCCGGCGCTGTCGCAGCTCCGACAGCTTCGCTGCACTTTGATGATGCTCTGTTGGCTGCACTCGCTACGCGCGGCGTCGATTTCACCCATGTTACTCTTCATGTGGGTGCAGGTACATTTCTGCCGGTCAAGGTTGAAGACGTGACGACCCACAAGATGCACGCCGAATGGGGGCGGGTAAGCGCGCAAGCTGCTACCGAGATTGCGGCAACCAAGGCGGCGGGCGGGCGTATAATCCCGGTGGGTACGACTGCCCTGCGTCTGATTGAAAGTGCAGCACGAGGAGGCGAGATCGAGCCTTGGGAGGGTGAGACAGATATCTTCATCTATCCCGGCTTCCGGTTTCACGTCACCGATGCCTTGATGACCAATTTCCACCTGCCAATGTCCACATTGTTGATGCTGGTCTCGGCGTTGATGGGGCAGGAACGGGTCAAAGCAATCTATGACCATGCGATCGCTGATGAGTATCGTTTTTTCTCATATGGCGATGCGTCTCTGTTGATCCCTTAGTCGTATCTTTCTCATCCGCGCCGCCACAATGTCGTAGACAGGCGCGACGCGGGTGATAATTGATTGCAAAGCGAACAAAATAACACATCAGCAAATTTGGATAGACAGAATGCTTCAGGTTCTTTCCAGCGCTTGGGCGCTTCTTTTGGGAATGGGATTGCTGATGGTCGGCAACGGCCTGCAGGGCACGTTGCTGGGTGTGCGTGGCGAAATCGAGGGATTTTCGACCCTCGAGATGTCATTTGTGATGTCGGCCTATTTCCTTGGTTTTCTAGGTGGTTCGCGTTTGGCCCCCGAGATGATCAGGCGGGTTGGACACGTGCGCGTATTCGCAGCGCTGGCTTCCTTTATCTCAGCCGTCATGATCATGTATCCGATGCTAACGGATCCGATTGCATGGTCGCTGGGCCGTGTAATTATCGGATTTTGTTTCTCGGGCGTATACGTGACAGCGGAAAGCTGGCTGAACAACGCAGCCAACAACGAGAATCGGGGACAGGCGCTGTCACTTTATATGATGGTGCAGATGACGGGGGTTGTGAGCGCTCAGGCATTGCTGCTAGTCGGTGACCCGGCTGGATATGAGACCTTTGTCATCGCGTCTATTCTGGTTTCGATCTCATTTGCGCCTATTCTGCTGTCCATCTCTCCGACCCCGGCGTTTGATACCACCAAACCGATGACACTGCGTCAGCTGATGGAAACATCGCCACTGGGCTGTGTCGGCATGTTCTTGTTGGGCGGGATATTCTCAGCGCAATTCGGGATGAGCGCCGTCTATGGCGCTCAGGTGGGGTTGAGTCTGGTCGAGATTTCGACCTTCGTCGCGGTGTTTTATATCGGCGCCGTTGTCCTGCAATATCCGTTGGGCTGGATGTCCGATAGAATGGACCGTCGTCTGCTGATCATGCTGGTGGCCGTTGTTGGTGGGGTAGGTGCCGTTATAGGCATGATACTGGGCGTCACTTTCACTATGCTTCTCGTAGCTGCCTTTATCATAGGCGGCATGACAAGCCCGCTCTATTCACTGTTGATCGCGTATACAAATGACTACTTGGAATATGATGATATGTCGGCAGCTTCGGGCGGCCTGGTCTTTATTAACGGCTTGGGCGCAATCGCAGGTCCAATTATCACCGGTTGGCTGATGGGGGTTGGCGTGCTCGGACCACAGGGCTTTTTCCTTTTCATAGCAACACTGATGTTCATCATGGCCGCATATGCTGCCTACCGGATGACCCAGCGCGTCTACAAACCTGTGGATGAGACCGGAACAATTGCGGCGATCTATCCGACATCGTCGCCCGTTGCGTTGGAGGTTGCGCAGGAGGTTGCCATTGAGGCGGCGCAGGATGAGCAGGATGCGCAAGAAACTGCCTGAGCGCCGGAAATGTGACTTTTGTGTTGCAATATGTTACTGTCACAAATCTGTAAAAGTGATTTTAATGACGTTACGTCCTGGGGAGGGCAATTACGGAGTCTAGGGCAATGGTTAGTCCTGAAGAAGTATTGAGTTTTTGGTTAGATGAGGTTGGCCCCGAGGGGTGGTACCTGCAGGATGAAGCGCTGGATGCGCGGATTCGTGACAAATTCCTTAAAACATGGGAAGCCGCGTGTGAGGGTAAATTCTCGCTCTGGCTGACGTATCCCAGCGGGTCGCTGGCCTATATTGTCCTTATGGATCAGCTGCCTCGCAACATGTTCCGGGGTAGTAAACAGGCCTTCGCATCGGATCGGGCGGCGCTGGCTGCAGCGAAATGCGCAGTCGACAAAGGCTGGGATCTTAAGATCGATGAACCGGCACGGCAGTTCTTTTATTTGCCGATGATGCATTCGGAAAATCTGTGCGATCAGGAGCGCTGTGTGCGCCTTATGATCGAACGGATGACGGAAGGTGGTGACAGCAATCTGTTGCACGCCCGGGCGCATCGCGAGGTGATCCGCAAGTTCGGTCGTTTCCCATATCGCAACGATGCGCTGGAACGCCCGACAACTGAACACGAAGCCGCATATGTCAATAGTGGCGGCTACGGCTCGACAGTGCGTGAACTGCAGGCCGCGACTTAAGTCGCGGGCTCGCATCCCCTAATGATCAGAAGCCGATCGGTGATGGATTCGGCAGATGTCGTGATGGCATAGTCAATCAGGTCCTCTGGGTTGTCGGCGAGGTTCGCCAGACGGGCCTGTGTGTCTTCAAGCTTATCTTCCAGATTACTCAGACGTTGCAGCGCAGAGTTCAACTGTTGGCGGGCGGTCGTATCAAGCTGCGTGCCCTGACTGTTGAGCGTGGCAAGATCGCTGCGCAGCGCTGTTAGCTCTCCTCGAATACCCTGAGCCTGTTCGCGCAACGGCACTACTTGTTGCAGGTTCTCCGCAAATCCGTCTCGGATTTGATCGACGGATTGTGCGAGTTTCCAACCCAGGAAAAGACACAAAGCCAGCAGTATCAAAGTTGCGTTCAAAAGAGCGAGCAGTAAATCTTTGAGCGTTTTGGCCATGATACGCCTTTCGAAAATCGGGAAGGTCAAAAACTGGTAGTGCTTATTCGTCAGTTCTAGCCTTTGCGGTGACGTGGGTATAGGCTGAATTCAGCTCCAAATACCTGATTTGACCCTGCGTCATATATGTCGCGGGTTGTGATGTTGATGCGTCGTAAAAAATAGTTTAACGGTAAACTAGTTTTTAAACCGATCTGTGCCGAGAGGAAAACATGGCTGCACAATCTTATGATCTGATCGTAATCGGGGCTGGCCCCGGTGGCTATGTGGCCGCTATTCGCGCGGCACAGCTGGGCCTGAAGACCGCCGTTGTTGAGCGTGAACATCTGGGCGGTATCTGTTTGAACTGGGGCTGCATCCCGACCAAGGCTCTGTTGCGGTCTTCGGAAGTGTTCCATCTGATGGAGCGCGCTAAGGATTTCGGCCTGAAAGCGGATAAGGTCGGATATGATCTGGACGCTGTTGTAAAGCGCTCGCGCGGTGTTGCAGGGCAGCTATCCGGCGGCATCGGGCACCTACTCAAAAAGAACAAAGTGACCGTAGTGATGGGTGAGGCAACGATCCCTGCCAAAGGCAAAGTCAGCGTGAAAACCGACAAAGGTACGGAAGACCTGACCGCGAAGAATATCGTTGTTGCCACCGGTGCCCGGGCGCGCGAGTTGCCGGGGCTCGAGGCTGATGGCGATCTGGTCTGGACCTATAAACATGCGCTGCAACCGCCTCGGATGCCCAAGAAGCTGTTGGTCATCGGCTCAGGCGCGATCGGGATCGAATTCGCCAGCTTCTACAACACGCTAGGCGCGGACACGACGGTTGTTGAAGTCATGGACCGCGTTTTGCCGGTTGAAGATGCCGAGATAAGTGCCTTGGCCAAGAAAGCCTTCACCAAGCAGGGCATGACCATCATGGAGAAGGCGATGGTCAAACAGCTGGACCGCGCCAAAGGCAAGGTCACTGCGCATATCGAGGTGAAAGGCAAGGTTGAGAAACACGACTTCGATACTGTGATCTCTGCGGTTGGGATCGTTGGCAATGTCGAAAACCTCGGGCTTGAAGCCTTGGGTGTGAAGATCGACCGCACGCACGTGATCACCGATGAATACTGCCGCACTGGGGTAGACGGGCTTTACGCTATTGGTGACATCGCCGGAGCGCCGTGGCTTGCACACAAAGCCAGCCACGAAGGTGTCATGGTCGCGGAACTGATCGCCGGCAAACACGCGCACCCGGTCAAACCTGAAAGCATCGCGGGCTGCACCTATTGCCAGCCACAGGTCGCATCAGTTGGGTATAGCGAAGCTAAAGCCAAAGAGCTTGGGTATGAGATCAAGGTCGGCCGTTTCCCGTTCATCGGTAATGGTAAAGCGATCGCGCTGGGTGAGCCCGAGGGACTGATCAAGACCGTGTTTGATGCAAAGACCGGAGAACTTCTGGGCGCTCACATGATAGGTGCCGAAGTCACCGAGCTCATTCAGGGATACGTGGTCGGTCGCCAGTTGGAAACCACCGAAGAGGACCTGATGAACACCGTCTTCCCACATCCGACGTTGTCAGAAATGATGCATGAAAGCGTTCTGGATGCCTATGGACGTGTGATCCACATGTAAGATTGGGGGCTCTGCCCTCAAACCGTGCTTATCCGAAGTATTTGTCGCCAGATGAAGCTGGTTATCCGATCTTCATCTGGCTGAATACAACTCGGAGGGCGATGCAGAGCCTTTTAGATCCAAGCCTATCTTTTGTTCAATGCGTCCAGAATTCGCGCCCACGAGCGGATGCCTTTGTGGAAGCTTTTGACGTCGTATTTCTCATTTGGCGAATGGATGGCATCGTCGTCATTGGCATAGCCGACTAGCATCGAATCCAGCCCTAGAACCGTATTGAAATAGCCGACAACGGGGATTGAACCGCCCATTCCGGTGAAAACGGCTTCACGATCCCATTCATCCGACAGCGCACCGCGGGCAGCCTCGAATTCGGGACGGTCAAGGTTCATCACCGAAGCTGGCGAGCCTTCGAGGTCACTATCCCAAACCACTTTGGCGTCGGGCGACAGGCGATGTTCAACGTGCTTGCGAATTTTGTCGCGCAGCGCATCCGGGTCCATGTCGCCGACCAAACGGCAGGTGATCTTGCAATGTGCTTCGGACGGGATCACCGTTTTGGAACCAGCACCGTTGTAGCCACCCCAAAGGCCATTCACTTCGAGTGTCGGCCGCGCCCATTGTTGTTCCAGCGTGGAATAGCCCTTTTCGCCGTGGGGCTCAGAATAACCAACCGAGTTCAGGTATTCCGCTTCGTCGAAACCGCAATTCTGCCATTGGCGCAGTTGCTCCGCAGGAACTTCGTGCACGCCATCATAGAAACCTTCGACCGCGACGCGGCCGGTTTCTTCATCATAGAAAGAGGCAACGATGCGCGACAATTCTCGTAGTGGGTTCAGGCCAGGTCCGCCATAGTGACCGGAATGCAGGTCGATGCGCGGACCGATGATGGTGAATTCATCTTTGAGCATGCCGCGCAGTTGCGAAGCAATCGACGGCACACCGCGCGAGACCATCGAAGTGTCACAGACCAAAGCCAGATCGGCCTGAAGCTCGGCTTTGTTCTCTTCCAGAAACGGCACCAGCGAGGGCGATCCGGATTCTTCCTCGCCTTCAAAGAAGAAGGTGATGCGGCAGGGCAGGGTGCCGTGAACCGCCTTCCAGGCGCGGCAGGCTTCGACGAAGGTCATCAACTGACCCTTGTCATCGGAAGACCCACGACCACGGATCACTTGACCGTGTGCGGTGTCTTCCAATGCTGGATCGAACGGGTCGCGGTTCCACAGTTCCAGCGGGTCAACCGGTTGTACGTCATAATGGCCATAGAACAGCACATGTGGGTCTTCGCCGCCTTCACCGACATGACCAACAACCATAGGATGGCCCGGGGTTTCGCGCTTTTCAGCGTTAATGCCGATGCTTTTCAAATCATCGACCAACCAGTCTGCGGCCTTGTCGACATCCACTTTAAACGCTGGATCAGTCGAAATTGAGGGGATTCGCAGGAACTCCATCAGGCGATCGATAGAGGTGGTCAGATCGGTATCGATCCGGCTCAGTACAGCGTCAAGCGACATGGGTCTCTCCTGAAAGGTCTGGATTTGGCGCAGAGCCTAGCAGCGCAAGCGGGGCCGTCCAGCCCGTTTCGCCTTAAGAACCGGTGAATCTGCCTGCGTCGTTTCCTCGCGTCTGGTTGCCGTAACTTTACTTGTCGCGCCGCGCCTTAACCGGTATTTGATGCAAATCAAAGTTGGGTTCACCGGTTCGGCTGTAGGCAGTCTGAACAGAGGAACGCGAAGCCATGTAAGCGCACGTTTTGCTGAGTGGCAAAAAAAGTCGCTCGGGTATAGTATTATCCGGGCATCCAAGGAGGGTCCGTTGGACTATACTGCTCAGCTCGATACAGCGATTGCCAGGCTGCATGACGAAGGACGTTACCGGACCTTTATTGATATCGAACGCCGCAAGGGACATTTCCCGCATGCGGTGCGGACATGCCCGGACGGATCGCAGCAGAGTATCACCGTGTGGTGCGGCAACGATTATCTGGGCATGGGGCAAAACCCCGTCGTGCTGGACGCGATGCACGAGGCGGTAGATGCGACCGGTGCGGGTTCAGGCGGAACACGCAACATTTCGGGAACAACCGTTTACCACAAACGGCTTGAAGCCGAATTGGCGGATTTACATGGCAAAGAAGATGCGCTGCTGTTCACCAGTGCCTATATTGCCAATGATGCGACGCTGAGCACGTTGCCCAAGCTGTTTCCAGGACTGATCATCTATTCCGATGCGCTGAACCATGCGTCGATGATCGAAGGAGTACGTCGCAACGGCGGTGCCAAGCGTATCTTTCGTCACAATGATGTGGCCCATCTGCGCGAGTTGCTTGAGGCTGATGACCCGGCAGCCCCCAAGCTGATTGCCTTTGAATCAGTTTACTCGATGGATGGCGACTTTGGTCCGATCGAAGAGATCTGCGATCTGGCCGATGAATTTGGTGCGCTGACCTATATTGATGAGGTTCACGCGGTGGGCATGTATGGCCCCCGTGGCGGTGGTGTAACCGAGCGTGACCGTTTGGCCCATCGCATCGACATCATCAACGGCACGCTCGCGAAGGCCTATGGCGTCATGGGGGGATATATCGCGGCAAGCGCCAAGATGTGTGACGCCATCCGCTCATACGCGCCGGGCTTCATCTTTACCACGTCGTTACCACCTGCGATTGCAGCAGGGGCGGCGGCTTCGGTTGCTTATCTCAAACGCACACCGGAACTGCGTGAGCAACATCAGACGCAAGCCAATATCCTCAAACTGCGTCTCAAAGGCTTAGGTCTGCCGCTGATTGATCATGGCAGCCACATCGTGCCGGTGATCGTCGGCAACCCGGTACACACCAAGATTCTGAGCGATCGGTTGCTGGATGATTACGGCATCTATGTTCAACCAATCAATTTCCCGACCGTCCCGCGCGGAACCGAGCGTCTGCGCTTTACGCCGTCACCGGTCCACGGGCCTGACGAAATGAACCGATTGGTGCAGGCGATGGACGAACTTTGGTCACATTGTGCGCTAAATCGCGCCGAACTTGCTGGATAACCTCACGCTAAAGTGTGCAACGAGTTTGCTGCGTGTTAAGCTTACGCTAACAAAAGTAACGGACGAATCGTTATAGGGGCGATTCGCCGTGGGCGTGTAACACGCAACAGGCAAAGATGGGGCAGCAGGAATGATTGGGCGCAGATCACAGCGCGATTCCAAAGAAGACATGGACGTCAGACCCAAGGGTTTCGACGACTACGAGGTACGGCTCGGAGACGTCATGCGCGGGGAACGCGCAACCATGGGCAAGTCGCTTCTGGATGTGCAACGTGAACTGCGGATCAAGGCCAACTACATCGCCGCCATCGAAAATGCCGATCCCGATGCATTTGACACACCCGGCTTCATCGCCGGGTATGTGCGTTCTTACGCCCGCTATCTGGGCATGAACCCGGATGAGACCTTCTCGACCTTCTGCCAGGAAAGCGGTTTCGAAGTCGCTCATGGCATGTCGGCCGAGGCGTCGGTGGTCAAAAAACCTCAGGGCGGTCTGCCTTCGCGCGGACCGATGGGGCGTGATCCGTTTGTCTCGCCCAGCACGCCGTACATTCCGGGCCGTGAATCCGTTGTTAGCCAGATTGAACCGCGCGCAATCGGATCCACATTGGTCCTGTTGGCCGTCATCGGTGGGATTGGCTATGGTGGCTGGTCGGTTCTGAACCGCATTCAACAGGTTCAGGTCAGCCCGGTCGAACAGGCGCCAGTCGTACTGACCGATCTTGATCCGTTGGATGCTGCGCAGGCCCGGCCCGAAGGGACTGAATTGGCTGGCGCTGAGGCACCAAGTTCTGAGGCGCTGGATCGTCTGTATCGTCCGCAGGCGCTTGATGTGCCGGTGCTGGTCGCACGGGATGCACCGATCTCTACCCTCGATCCGCGCAATGTCGGAACATTCCGCGCACCTGAGCCCCCACAGATTCAAGTGACCGAGGTTCACACGGTCGAACGCCCTGCATTGCCGCAAGTCGTTGAAAAGCTTGATACAACACTAAAGATCGTCGCCGTGAACCCTTCGTGGATGCGGGTGACCGCGGCTGATGGCAGCGTGATCTTCGAAGGTACACTGGGCACTGTCGAGCAAGGCAGCACATTCGAAGTTCCGTTGACCGAAGAACCGCCGCAATTGCGCGCAGGGGCATCGGGTTCAGTCTATTTCTCGATGAATGGTGAGCACTTTGGCCCGGTCGGCGCACCCGGTACCGTGACCAAGGGTGTCGTTCTGTCGAAAGATGCCGTCTCCGAGAACTTCGAAGTCGCCGATCTTGAGGCCGAACAGAACAGCGCGCTCAAGCAATTGGTGGCCGAGCTGCAGACCGAGGCGACAGAAGAGCCCGCTGAGTAATCCGGGCATTGCGACCTGCGGGTCGCCGGACTATCTAAAGCACAACTCAGGCTGATCCGGACCCGCCCTCATGTCCCTTAATCATGTACGCCCATGGCGCGATATCTATCGCCGCAAATCCCGCCAGATCATGGTGGGCAATGTGCCGGTTGGAGGGGATGCGCCGATTGCTGTGCAGACCATGACCAACACGCTTACCACCGATGTGGCAGGTACGGTTGCGCAGGTGCAGGCGGCAGCCGAGGCGGGCGCAGATATTGTAAGGGTTTCTGTTCCTGACGAGGCATCATCAAAAGCTCTGAAAGAGATCGTACGCGAAAGCCCCGTACCTATCGTGGCGGATATCCACTTTCACTATAAACGTGGTATCGAAGCCGCTGAGGCCGGCGCCGCCTGTCTACGGATTAATCCCGGTAACATCGGTGATGAGAAACGGGTTCAAGAGGTCATCAAGGCCGCACGCGACCACAACTGCTCGATCCGGATCGGGGTGAATGCGGGTTCTTTGGAAAAGCACTTGCTTGAAAAATATGGTGAGCCGTGCCCCGAGGCGATGGTGGAAAGCGCGCTCGAGCATATCCGTATCCTTGAGGATAATGATTTTCACAACTTCAAGATTAGCGTGAAGGCCAGCGATGTGTTCCTGTCAGCTGCGGCTTATCAAGGCATCGCCGAGGCCACCGACGCGCCGATCCACCTTGGCATCACCGAGGCGGGCGGACTGGTCAGTGGCACAATCAAATCGGCAATCGGTTTGGGCAACCTGTTGTGGATGGGCATCGGTGATACGATCCGCGTCAGCTTGTCCGCCGATCCGGTGGAAGAGGTCAAGGTCGGCTTCGAAATCCTCAAATCTCTGGGCCTGCGTCATCGCGGCGTGAACATCATCTCGTGCCCCTCCTGCGCGCGGCAGGGGTTTGACGTTATCAAAACCGTTGAGGCGCTGGAGCACCGGCTGGAACACATTAAGACCCCCATGAGCCTGTCGATCATCGGCTGCGTTGTGAATGGCCCGGGTGAAGCGCTGATGACCGATGTGGGCTTCACCGGCGGCGGAGCGGGGTCCGGCATGGTTTATCTGGCCGGAAAAGCCAGCCACAAGATGTCGAACGATCAAATGATCGACCACATCGTCGAAGAGGTTGAGAAGAAGGCCGCAGAATTGGATGCTGCAGCTGAGGCGGCGGAATAAGTCGTCAGCGGAATTTCTGGTTAAGATGAAAAGCGCCATGAAGTGGCCTGATTTGTCGCCATAAGTGGCTTCAAAGGCAGGCATTTCTGGAGCAGGGAACTTTGAAAACCAAAGCAATTTATGTGGGTTTCATGGTGGCGGTTTTGGCCGCGTGCAGCAACACTTCGAGCGAATACGACAATCGGCCGGGCTTTGTACATGTCCCTGTTCCACCAACTCAAGGGACGCAACTTGGATACTTGTCCGTCCATGTGACGGGCTTGAATAATAACGGTACCACCACGAACAGCGATGTGCGGATCACTCCAGGCGGCCAGGGCACGCCACGGGGAAAGACGCCAGTCATGTATGTCGATCCGCTACTGAGCTCGCGCGTTGCATTGTCCTTGCGCGATGGGCGAGATTCAGCTGCGGCATTCGCGTTTGCCCAGCAGGTTGCCCGCGCGACCTATTGCCCGACAGGACCGATCACAAAAAACACCGGACTCCGAAAGTACTCCCGCCCTGAAGATTTGCAGGCCATTCTGGCCGAAAGCCAGCGGCAGGGGCGGGATGTCATACCGGCTGGCATGAAAGGCGAAGCTATCTCTGCTACCGATTTCAGAAAAGACGGTAGCCCGACCTGGGTGGTGTCGATGAAGTGTGACGCAGCCTTTCCGTATGACTAAGATGGCAGTGGGCAGTTAGATCGCACTTTACCAATCATATACGGCGAATTGTTCCTGTTCCGTGTGAACCCCGTTGCTGGTTCTCTGCATCAGGTTCACAAGCCAATACCTAGCAGTACCCCATTCCCAGAGAAAGCCAGCGGGACAGCACGCGGCAGCAAACGGTATCGGTAGAGAAGAAGCGCAGATCGCTAAGCTGGTGGTTAGTGCGCAAGCGTAGGGACTAATGTAATGAAATTCCCTTCACGCATTCTATCCTTCAGCTTTAGACGCAAAGAACCTAGAATTACTCGGCAATCTTCGGGTAAATGAACCCGTTCACCGGGTAGTGACTGCCGTATCGCCCCGGCTGGCTTTCGACCCGGACTAGCGTCCAGTCGTTGTTTTTGGAGACGTCCCTGACGCCCATTTTCAACGATACTTTGTTGCGATGCCAGTTGGCGTGATTGATGATGACTTCGCGCTCGGTGACAATATCGGATACGACCGCCACATGGCCTAAGGGCATTCCGCCAGTCGCCCGAAACGACATGATAGCTCCGACTACAGGTTCACTGCCCCGGCCAAAGCTATTGCGCGCCTTGCCCCACCAGTCTTTGGCGTTGCCGCGAATTTGGATGCCGCTGAGGTCCCGTGCGTAGGGCACACACCATACGCGTTGACCCCGAGAGTGCTTTCTTGAGACCTCTTGCAACGCCATTGCCTGTCGTTCCGGATCGAGATCCGCATCGTCGGGGTTCTGAGCGCAGGCAGAGACAAGGGTGATCAGCCCCAGCGCAATCGAAGCGCGGGCGAAGCCGGTCAGGCGCGGCCAGATTGTATTCTCTTTGCTTGTGGTGATGTGCAAGGAACTTCGTGCCGGTTAGAGTGGTATCGGAGTTGTACGGCGATCTTGTGCGCTCTGAAAAGAGATCACTTAGATGTCACTTCAAGGACGGCAAGATTCTGCCTGTTTCCTGTGACAAAGATCGTTTGAGAGCCGAGTTTGAAACGCCCGGCACTCATACCGAAGCAAATTCGGGGCGGTCATGCCGCCCCTCGTGCTTAGCCTTGTTCGGACCGCACTCCATTCACAATCTGCTGCATCTGGTCCGCGGGCAGGAAGCCGCGCAACATTTCGGTGCCCAGAACGAACGAAGGCGTACCAGAAATCCGCAGTTTTTGTGCCAACTCTCGGGTCTTGGTGATCTCTTCAGTAACTTCGTCACTGTCCATGGCGGCGATGATCGCGTCGCTGTCCAGCCCCAGCCCGTCCGAGATGCGGCGCAGGGTGACCTCGGAGGGTTCGCCGCTAAACTCCAGCAGCGCGTCATGTACCTGTTTATATGCGTCATCCCCGGCGACCTGTTTGGTTGCCACGGCAAAGCGCGATGAAATGATCGAGGCATCACCCAGGATGGGCAGCTCTTTTATGACAAGGCGGATATTACCGTCGGCTTCCAGCAGGGTGGCCACCTCGGGCACTGCGCGGCGGCAATAACCGCAGCGATAGTCCATGAATTCAACCAGAGTGATATCGCCATCCGGGTTGCCGCCGACCCAGCTGTAGCCGTCATTGAACAACTCCTCTGCGTTGGCAGCGACGAGCTCTTTATCGGCATGGGCCTCGGCAGCAGCGTTGCGTTCTTCAAGGATGTTGATCGCCTCAATGATCACTTCGGGGTTTTCCAGAAGGTATTCGCGCACCTGTGCGCCAAACACGGCCTTCTCGGCATCGCTCATCGCGTTCAAATCCAGCGCCTGCGCAGGGCCGGTGATCAGGGAAAGACCCAATAGGGCCGGTGCAGCATGTCTCAGGATCATTTCCGTTTCCTCTTTTTACTCTTCTTTGCGCGCTCCGAGGCAATCAACACATCCTGTGCCCGTTGCCAACCCGGAGAGCCTTCGGGAAGCTGTGCTACCGCCCGTTTAGCATGTATGCCCGCATCATCAAGGCGGCCTTGCAGCGCATATCGCTCAGCGGTCACAGCAGACGCCATTCCATTGTTGCCCACCTGTGAATAGGCCGAACCCAGATCCCGCATCAGACGGGCGTTGCGGTAATCACGTGCGCGTGCCTTTTCAAGTACTTGCAGGGCTTTCTTCGTCTGACCATCTACCAGCAGGGCGCGCCCATAACCAGCGAGGATCAGGGCATTGTTCGGGGCCATGTCAACCGCTGCCCCGTAGGCATCAATAGCTTCGCCCACGCGTCGGTTTTCGAGCAGAATCTGGCCTTTCAACTCGTAGAAAAACGGATCGTCGGGCCGAATGTCGAGTGCGCCATCGATTGCGGTGCGGGCACGAGCAAGATCGCGGTTCTGGTGATGGGCCGATGCCTCGCGCATGAGGCGGATGTCACGGTCTTTCTCTTCGCCTGCGCGACGCATTGTCCAGGTTGGGGATCGCAGAAAGGCGGACAATTTGCCTTTGACCCGCGCGAACCAGTAATCAGCGTTTGCGTTCTGTTTTGCCTTGTCGCCGAATTCGTTCAGAAAGGCCTCGGCGGCGCGCAAACGTTCGCGGCTGGTGGGGTGCGAACGCATGTAGGGGTCTTGATTGACCGGGTTCAGCAATTCTTGCCCCGCGAACTTGCGGTGCAGGTTGACCATCCCACGCGGAGATATCCCGGCCCAGCGTAGATAGCTGGCCGCGCTGCGATCAGCCGAGGCCTCCTCGGCGCGCGTGTGGCCCAGAAAACCGCGCAGCGCCGAGGCTTGCGTGCCCGCCGCAATGCCCGCTGCGGCTTCTCCACCACCCGCGGCTGCGGTTGCAAGCGCTAAAAGGAACCCGAGCTGTGCGTTGCGTTGGGCAGCACGCAGGTTTTCCGAGCGCCGCGCCAGATGGCCATTCGAGATATGCGCCGCCTCGTGCGCGATCACCGCTTGCAGCATCTCGGGCGTATCGACGCTCAGGATCAGACCGTAGTTGATATAGATGGTGTTGTAGTCGATCACGAAGGCATTGAACGTTCCATCATTGACGACCAGCACCCGTACCCGGTTGGTGTTCAGGCCAGCGGCCCGCAGGATCGGAAAGGCAAGCTCTTGTAACCCGTGTTCAATATCGGGATCACGGATCAGGCTCTGAGCGCTGGCCTGCATGGCGCTGACCAACCATGTCACCACCAACAGCAACACGGCCGGGATTGACGCCAGCCGGGATAAGCGTTCAAAAGCCATGGCTGCAACATGGGAGATGGCCATGAGAAACTCAACCCGTTCCGGGGTCGATCCCTTCATCGTGATGGACGTGATGGAGGCTGCACGCAAGGCAGAAGAGGCCGGGCGGCATGTCATTCATATGGAGGTTGGCCAACCGGGAACCGGGGCACCCAAAGGGGCGACCGAAGCACTGGCGAAGGCCATGGAACAAGGGCCGCTGGGTTATACGGTGGCTTTGGGTTTGCCCGCGCTCAGGCAGCGGATCGCGCGGTTGTATGGCGAGTGGTATGACGTTGATCTTAACCCCGAACGGGTGGTGATCACGCCGGGGTCATCCGGCGGGTTCCTGCTGACTTTCACGGCGCTGTTCGACAGTGGCGATCGGGTAGGGATTGGGGCACCGGGGTATCCGTCATATCGGCAAATCCTCAAGGCGCTGGGGTTGGTTCCGGTTGATCTGCCAACTGCACCTGAAAACCGCCTGCAGCCAGTGCCCGCTGATTTCACAGGGCTCGATCTGCAGGGGGTGATGGTTGCTTCACCTGCGAACCCCACTGGGACGATGCTGGACCATGCCGCGATGCAGGCGCTGATCGAAGCAGCGCACGGGCAGGCGGCTTCATTCATCAGTGATGAGATTTATCACGGGCTGGAATACGAAGCCAAAGCCGTCACCGCGCTGGAGCTGACGGATGAATGTTATGTGATCAACTCATTCTCCAAGTATTTCTCGATGACCGGCTGGCGTGTTGGCTGGATGGTTGTGCCCGAAGATCAGGTGCGCGTGGTCGAGCGGATTGCCCAGAACATGTTCATTTGTGCGCCTCATGCGAGCCAGGTGGCAGCATTGGCAGCGATGGATTGCGAAGAGGAGCTGCAGGCCAATCTGGGTGTTTACCGCCGTAATCGTCTGTTGATGCTGGATGGGTTGCCCAAGGCCGGGTTTACCAATATCGCACCGCCCGATGGGGCGTTTTATGTCTATGCGGATGTCTCGGATTTGACGCAGGATAGCCGTGCCTTTGCGGCCGAGATTCTGGACAAGGCCGGGGTCGCAGTGACGCCGGGGCTGGATTTCGATCCGGCGCGCGGGCACACGACGCTGCGTTTTTCCTATGCGCGGTCGACCGAAGACATTCAGGATGGGCTGGATCGGTTGCAGCGTTTTATGGCCGAGCGAGGCGCGATCCCGCAAACGGCCTAAAGCGTTCACAAAGGCGGGGTTATGCGATAGGCTCTGCCTCAAACGATCTCGGGATAACTTGAGGCCATGAGCAGGATTTTCTACGCAATCGCCCTGATCTGGGCGCTGACCAGTGTTGCCGTCGCGCAGGACTTCAGCGCGCTTGCACGCGCACTTCCAGACCAGAGCCGCATCGTCGATGAAGGCAATACCGGGGTGCGGGTGGACCTTGGCCTTAGCCAGGGGGTGCCATACCGCGTGTTCACGCTGCGCGATCCATACCGCATGGTACTGGATTTTCAGGAGGTCGACTGGTCCGGGCTGAATCGCGAGACCTTCCTGCAAAGTGACCGGATCAGCGGTGTCCAATACGGGGCGTATGTCCCCGGTTGGTCGCGCTTGGTGCTGGAACTGGGCGCTCCGCTCGCCGTGGAAACAGCCGATCTGCGTATCGATCAGGCGACGGGCGCTGCGCATCTGTCGCTTCACCTGAAAGGCACTGACTTTGACAGTTTTGCAGCCAGCGCAGGCGCCCCCCGCCAGCCCGGCTGGGACTTGCCGGAACCCGCGGTGACCCCGGCGCTGCCACGGCGCGAAGGTGTGCAGACGGTTCGAATCATGCTGGACCCCGGTCATGGAGGTATCGATCCGGGGGCAGAGGTCGCTGATACCAATGAGAAAACGCTGATGCTGACTTTCGCGCGCGAACTGCGCGAGGCGCTGCTGCGTTCAGGCGGTTTCGAGGTGGTGATGACGCGCGTTGAGGATCAGTTTGTCTCGCTAGAGCGACGCATCGCACTGGCGCATCGTGCCGGAGCAGACGTGTTCATCTCGCTGCACGCGGATTCGCTTTCCGAAGGGTTGGCGCATGGGGCTGTCGTCTACACGCTGTCAGAAGAGGCCTCGGATGTTGCCAGCCAGAAGCTGGCCGAACGGCATGACCGAGGCGACTTGATTGCGGGTATCGATCTGAGCGGAGCGGATGATCAGGTTGCTGATGTGCTGCTGGATTTGGCCCGGCAAGAGACCAAACCGCGCAGCAAAGCGCTGGCCCGCTCGTTGGTCGATGGTATGGCGCAGCAGGGAGGTCCGATGAATCGCCGCCCGCTGCGGTCTGCGTCATTCTCGGTGTTGAAGGCCGCAGACATCCCATCTGTGTTGGTCGAGCTGGGGTTCTTGTCCAGCCCGCGTGACTTCAAGAACATCTCTGATCCGGACTGGCGGGCCTCAATGGCGAGCGGGTTAGTGCAGGGGCTTGAGAACTGGCGTCAGGACGATTTGGTGAAACGATCGCTGGTTGGTCAATAACGTAGCGGCGCAAAACGGCCATTGTAGCCTTTCGTGTTTTGACCCTGCGAGGGGGCGACACTATATAGGCGTCACCGCGAGTAAAAGGCAGTAACGTGATCCGGTTCATTCTTTCGTTTTTCGGGGCGATCTTCAGCCTCGTGACCTTGGGTATTTTTATGGCCGCGCTGGTCGTCGGCGCGGTGTTCTGGATGTATGGGCGTGACTTGCCCAGCCATGAATCACTGGCGCAGTACAAGCCGCCCACGATCAGCCGCATCTATTCGGGTGAGGGTCAGCTGATCGACGAATTCGCTCAGGAACGCCGTCTGTTCACGCCGTCCGAGGAAATCCCCGATCTGGTGAAACAGGCGTTTATCTCGGCGGAAGACAAGAATTTCTATACCCATCAGGGTTATGACCCGCGCGGGATCATTGCCGCCGGGGTCGAGGCCGTGCGCACCAAAGGTGAAACCGTACGGGGTGCGTCAACGATTACACAGCAGGTGATGAAGAACTTCCTGCTGTCTGGAGACCGCCGGGCCGAACGTAAGATCAAGGAAATCATCCTCGCCACTCGGCTTGAGGATACGCTGGACAAGGAACAGATCCTCGAACTCTATATGAACGAGATCTTTCTGGGCCAGAACTCCTACGGTGTGACCGCCGCCGCCCAGACCTATTTCAACAAGACCCTGCAGGAACTGGCACCACACGAAGCGGCGATGCTGGCCGCTATGCCCAAAGCGCCCTCCGATTACCATCCGGTCCGTCAGAAAGAGCGCCTGCTGGCCCGCCGCAACTATGTACTGCGCGAAATGCAGCAGAACGGGTACATCGATCAGGCGACCTATGAGACGGAGGTCGATATGCCTCTGCGCTCGGTCCAGAATGGCGATTTCGAAAGCTTCCGCACCGCGCTGCCTCCTCGTGACTATTTCACCGATGAAATCCGCCGCCAGCTGAGCGAGGATTTCGGCGAAGGAGAGTTCTTTACCGGCGGTTTCACCGTACGTGCCTCGGTCGACGAAGAGATGCAGGTCGAGGCCGCCAAGGCCCTGCGGACTGCGCTGCAGAAATACGACCGCTCACGCGGACGCTGGCGCGGCACTGGTGAAGTGATCGCCGAGGAAAAGCTGACGGATGAAACACAGTGGCGCGAAGCGTTGGCGATCATGGAAATCCCGCGTGACGTGGTGCTGCCGACGCAATGGTATCCGGCCGTTGTTTTGAATGTCGCCGAGCAATCTCTGACCGTTGGTATCGAAGACGGCCCGGCAGATGGGGTTGTCCCGCGCGAAGACATCAAGTGGATGCAGGGTGATTTCGCGGCCAATTTCAAACGTGGCGATGTCATTCTGGTAATGGCGGGAGAAGAGGGGCAATGGGCCGCCCGTCAGGGGCCCGAAGTACAAGGCGGCTTTGTCGCGATGGACGTGAACTCAGGCCGAGTTCTGGCGATGCAGGGTGGATTCTCGTATCAGGACACCGTGTTCAATCGCGCCACTCAGGCGCAGCGCCAGCCTGGCTCCAGCTTCAAACCCTTCGTTTATGCAGCCGCACTGGACAGCGGCTACAGCCCGGCCACCATCGTTGTGGACGCGCCAATCGAAGTGAATACCCCTCAGGGCCTGTGGCGTCCCAAGAACTCGACGAACAAGTTCTATGGTCCGACGCCGTTGCGCACCGGGATCGAACAGTCGCGGAACCTGATGACCATCCGTTTGGCGCAAGAAGTCACAATGCCCGTGGTCGCAGGCTATGCCGAGCGGTTTGGCGTTTATGACCGGATGGGTGCGTTCCTTGCGAACTCGCTAGGGTCTGAAGAGACTACGCTGTACAAAATGGTCGCTGCCTATGCGATGTTCGCCAATGGTGGCGAGCGGGTTGAACCCACACTGGTTGACCGTATTCAGGACCGGTTCGGCAAGACCATCTATCGCCATGACGATCGCCAGTGCGTCGATTGTAACTCTAGCTGGCTTGAGCCTGATGAGTCGCCCACGATCCTCACCGATCGCAGCCAGGTCATGGATGCCATCACCGCCTACCAGTTGACGTCGATGATGAAGGGCGTGGTTGATCGCGGCACTGCATCACGTGTTGTGAACCTGCCCGTGCCCACAGCGGGCAAGACCGGCACCACGAACGAATCCAAGGATGCGTGGTTCATCGGCTTCACCTCAAATATCGTGGCCGGTTGCTACATCGGTTATGACCGCCCGCGCCCGATGGGCCGGGGGGCCTATGGCGGCACCTTGTGCGGCCCTGTGTTCCAAAGCTTTATGGAAAAAGCAGTCGAGAAATACGGCGGTGGCCCGTTCGAGGTGCCTCCGGGTGGCCATTTCATCAAGATTGACCGGTTCAGCGGCGCGCGCCTGCCAGAAGACGCGAGTGGAGAATATGTGGTCGCCGAGTATTTCCGTGATGGCGTGGATGGTTTTATCGATCGCGTCTATGACGGTGGCTTCGCGATGGGTTCTGACCTGCCGTTGTTTGAAGAGGCAAGCTCGGGTCGTCAGGTAACAACTTCGACCGGGGATACGATCACGGTTGGCCCCAATGCCAGCCAAGGTGATCTGCAGGGCGGCGGGCTTTATTGATCCGTCCAAGTTTCCCGGCTCAGTCGTCTTGTGGTGACCTGCACCTCTTGCTATCACGCAACCCTGATTGAGCAAGTTGGGACCTGACCATGCGCGCCGAAACCCAGAATATCGTGGTGGAAATCGAGAAGTCTCTGGAGCTGTTGGCACAGCGCATGGACTACGAAACTGCGCCATACCGGTTGGAGGAATTCAACGCGCGCGTCGAAGATCCGAACCTGTGGGACAATCCGGAGAATGCTCAGAAACTGATGCGCGAACGGCAGTTGCTGGTCGATGCCATCGAGACCTATGAATCCATCAAAACCGATCTCAGCGACAATATGGAGCTGATCGAACTGGGGGAGATGGAAGAGGATGAAGAAGTCGTAACTGAGGCCGAAGACGCGATCAAAAAGCTGCAGTCGAAAGCCGCGAAGAAAGAGCTTGAGGCGCTTTTGGATGGTGAGGCGGACGGGAATGACACGTTCCTCGAAATCAACTCCGGCGCGGGTGGCACCGAAAGCTGTGACTGGGCCTCAATGCTGGCGCGGATGTATGTCCGTTGGGCCGAGAAAAAGGGCTATACGGTCGAGCTGCAATCCGAGACCGCGGGTGAAGAGGCGGGGATCAAATCGGCGGCCTACAAGATTTCGGGCCACAACGCCTATGGCTGGCTCAAATCTGAAAGCGGTGTGCATCGTCTGGTGCGTATTTCGCCGTTTGACTCGGCGGCCAAGCGGCACACTTCGTTCAGCTCGGTCTGGGTCTATCCGGTGGTGGACGACAATATCGAGATTGAGGTGAACCCGGCCGATATCCGCGTTGATACCTATCGTTCTTCCGGTGCGGGTGGTCAGCACGTGAACACGACGGACTCGGCGGTTCGGATCACGCATATTCCAACCGGGATTGTCGTGACCAGTTCCGAGAAGTCGCAGCACCAAAACCGCGACATTGCCATGAAAGCCCTGAAATCGCGGCTTTACCAGCAAGAGCTTGACCGCAGAAACGCCGAGATCAATGCCGCCCACGAAGCCAAAGGTGATGCGGGCTGGGGCAACCAGATCCGGTCTTACGTGCTGCAGCCCTATCAGATGGTGAAGGACTTGCGGACCAATCATGAAACATCCGACACCAAAGGTGTGTTGGATGGCGATCTGGATGGATTCATGGCGGCGACATTGGCGTTGAATGTCTCGGGCAAAAGCCGGTCAGAGGCGCAGGGCGAAGGTTAATTGCGTCAGCGTCTGATCTCTGCTGCGAACCTGATCAAAGGTCACTGGCAACTGATCGCCATCGTCGCATTGGTTTTCGCTTTCTGGAATACGCCAGTTGTACTGCCGTTGAAAATTCTGACTGTGTTCCTGCACGAGCTTTCGCACGCGCTGGCCCTGGTCCTGACCGGCGGCTCGGTCGAGAGCTTCTCGGTTTCTCCACAGCAGGGTGGCTTGGTTATTGGACGGGGCGGGAACCGGTTCATTACCCTCTCCGCTGGATATCTAGGGTCATTATTGTTTGGAATGGGTCTGCTGATCGTCGCATTGCGTACAGATGCAGACCGGTTCGCGCTTGGTATTTTTGGTGGCGTCTTGCTGGTGGTGACACTGCTTTACATCCGTGATCCGTTTGCCATGGCGTTCTGTGCGGGCAGTGGTGCGGTGATGCTGGCCATGTCCTTCTATCTCAGCCGCAATCTGTGCGACCTGGTTCTGCGGGTCATTGGGCTGACCAGCATGATCTATGTCCCTTTTGACATTTTCGACGACACGATCCGACGCGCAGGCTTGCGTTCGGATGCTTACATGCTGGCCGAAGAGTTTGGTGGAACGACCATGATGTGGGGCGGGCTATGGTTGATCCTCAGCTTTGTCATGATCTTCTTCTGCCTGAGAAACATGCTGGGCCGCGATAGCAACGTCCGGATCGACATCCGGGTCAGGTAAAACTCTTCTGCTGGGTCCGTAATCGGCGCAGCGCAAAAAGATACATTTAAACAGTGGCTTTAAATGGCCTTACCACGTCGCTAGGCTGATGATGAGCAGCCAAGGAACCAAGCCACATGGATATGACCAGAGCATCCGCCAAGGACATTCTTGATGAGTTGTCCACTCGCAGGCTATCGGCGGCCGACCTGATGCGCGTGACGCTGGACCGGATTGCGGAAGTGAATGGTCAGGTGAACGCGATTGTCGCACTGCAGGGCGAAGATGACCTAATGGCTGCAGCGCGCAAGTCGGATGCCGCGCCCCTTTGCGGCCCTTTGCAAGGACTGCCAATCGCAGTGAAGGATCTGGTGAATGTGGCAGGAATTCCATCGACGCAGGGGTCGCCGATTTTCAAGGATCACATTCCGCAAGCCGACGATCTGCTGGCCGCCCGTTTGCGTGCAGCCGGAGCGATCCTGATCGGCAAGACTAACACGCCGGAATTTGGACTGGGTTCGCATACGTTCAATCCCGTCTATGGTGCGACCCGCAACCCCTACGATCCCGCGCGATCCTGTGGCGGATCGTCCGGAGGGGCGGCTGTGGCATTGGCGACGGGGATGCTGGCGCTGGCGGACGGATCCGACATGATGGGCAGTTTGCGCAATCCTGCCGCGTGGAACAACGTTTACGGGTTCAGGCCGAGTTGGGGGCGTGTACCCTCGGAACCGGAGGGAGACAGCTATCTGCACCAGCTTTCGACACTCGGGCCGATGGCGCGTAGCCCCGAGGATATCGGGATATTGCTCGACGTGATGTCCGGACCTGATCCAAGGGTTCCACTGAGCGTGGACGCCTCGAGGGTCTCGCCTGTAAACGCAGCCGATCTGAAAGATATGCGGATTGGCTGGCTGGGCGATTGGGGGGGCGCGTTCCCGTGCGAGGCTGGCATACTAAAGCTTTGCCGCGATGCGTTGGATGCGTTTGAGAGCCGCGGCGCGCGCGTCGACACCCTTGCCCCTCCATTTGATGCTGAACTGATCTGGAAGAGCTGGATCACGCTGCGCTCCTGGAGTGTCGCCACCGGGCTTGAGCCAGTGGCCGCGCGCCAAGATGTGCTCAAGGACACGGCCCGATGGGAATTGGAGCGTGGATTGGCATTCAGCGCGATGGATGTGCACCGTGCCAGCGTCATCCGGTCAGACTGGCACAGGCGGGCGGCAGAGCTGTTTGAAGACTATGATGCATTGGTTTTACCAGCGGCACAGGTCTGGCCATTCGAAATCGAAAAACCCTACCCGACAGAAATTTTGGGGCAGGGGATGGATACATACCATCGCTGGATGCAGGTCGTTACACCGGTCAGTTTGCTGGGTCTGCCCTGTCTGGGTGCACCTGTCGGGTTCGGAGCCGAGGGACTGCCGATGGGGCTGCAGCTATTTGGTCCGCGTGGTTCAGATGCGCGGCTATTGTCGATGGGCGCGGCCTATCATGCGGAAACGCACTGGCCACAAAAGAGACCAGCCATGAAGCGCAATCGCCCGGGAGGAGAGAACGAATATGGATAAACCCTTTGGTGTGCCGACGCTGAAACCTGTCGATACCCCGATGCTGAAAGAGGCACTACGCAGAGCTTGGCAGGATTACCGCCGCGCGCCAATGTACGGTCTTTTGTTCGCAGGGTTCTACGTGTTGGCGGGGTGGCTGATGGCTTGGGTCACGCTAATGACAGGAACGTCCTACTGGCTGGTTCTGGCTGCGATCGGATTTCCGTTGATCGGACCATTCGCCGCCGTGGGACTGTACGAGGTCTCTCATCGGCTAGAGCAAGGGGAGCCGCTGAATTCCGGCGCGATTTTTGGCGTGGTCATTCAGCAGAGCCGCAGACAACTGCCGTCGATCTGCGCCATCATCGTGGTGATGTTCCTGTTCTGGTTTTTTCTGGGTCATATGATATTTGCCCTGTTCATGGGGTTGTCGACTATGACCAATATTTCCTCATCGTTTGAGGTATTTTTGACCCCCAACGGAATAACTATGCTGGTATTGGGTTCTCTTGTCGGGGCCGTGTTTGCGATTGTTCTTTACATGATCACTGTGCTGACGATCCCGATGCTGCTGGATCGCGAACTGGATTTTGTGACGGCGATGATTTCCAGCTTTGCCTATGTCAAAGCGAACATGCGTGTGATGTTGGGGTGGGGGGCTTTCATCGCCATCCTTACCTTTCTGGCCTTGATCCCATGGTTTCTGGGCTTGCTTATCGTTCTACCGCTGCTGGGACATGCAAGCTGGCATCTCTACCGTCTGATCACGGAAAACGAAAACTCTGAAGTGTCACGGCCGGTCTCCCAGTGACCTGGGCAGTTCAGGTCAGCGCGCCCGTATCGGCGACTTCAAAAGGGGCGAATGGTGCATGCCGCCTTATCTGTAAAGCCGCAGATAAATCATGCCCAAGGTGATGCAACTTAAGCCGTTTTACGCCGGATCCTGGTGCGCTGCCTTCTGCCAAATGATATAAATATCCCGTCCATATATTTCCCGCCCGTTCGGACGGCTCGGTCAGGACCATCATTCTGCAATCCTGCGCGCCCGGTCGGGACATTAGTGCGCAGATTTGACCGCCGATGTGCGAAACAATCCCCTGAATCTCACGCGCTGAGGCGGTTAGTCCGGGCAACTCGGACCGGGGTTCGTAGCCGCGCAACAATGTGCAGTGGCGAATGCGACGTACAAACAATAGACGGTGCCGTACCGGGTCGCGTCTGGATGGAGGGGCTTCAGCGATATGATAGAAACCGGTCGCAAGGGTCTTTTCCTCCCCTGTGGCGAGGAACCGATCAATGATCTCCGACGCCGGATGATCGGCTGAGGGTTCAATTTCGTCCAGAGGCTTCAACAGTATGCGGGCATCGACTTTAAAGAAACGACAAATTCGATCCAGCACGTCCGGCCTTGGAAAGCTCTCACCCACCAGATAGCGATTGAATTGGGTGCGGTTGATACCCAATTGGCGGCACAGCGCTGAAACCGAAGGGTATTTTTGCGCGAGTTGCCTGAGATTTGCACCGAACATGTTGCGCAATTCTGTGGGGCTGCGATTGATTTCGGCCACGTTCGTCCCAGATTTCCATTTGTTTTCCCAGAAAAACACGATTGCAGCGGCGCATAAGCCGCACATCAATCAGAAATCGTAAAGATGACCCCAGCGAGCGCCAGTGGGCGCTCTGCTACAGGTCATACGCTAACGTAGCGGCAATCAAAATCAACAGGCTTACGGCTCATTTGCATGATCTTTTTCATGTTGTTGCTCAAATATGTGTGAGCCGGAGTCGTTAGTTTGCCGAGTGCAGCAACGGCTCAATACGATGCCGCCCCGATCAATAAATCAACGCCGGGGCGGCGGAATTTTGGCGTTCAGTCGCCGCGCAACAACGCAGCAACACCCGTGCGGGCGATCTCGACGAGGCCCAGAGGGCGCATCAAATCGGCAAACGCATCGATCTTGTCAGGGGCGCCTGTGATTTCAAAGATGAACGAATTCAACGTGCTGTCGACCACGTTGGCACGAAAGATATCGGCCAGACGCAAAGCTTCGACCCGCTTGTCGCCTTCGCCCACAACTTTGATGATTGCCAACTCACGCTCGACCGAAGCCCCTTCGACCGTCAGATCATGCACATCGCGGACTGAAACGATGCGTCCGAGCTGCGCCTTGATCTGCTCGATCACCTGCGGGGTGCCGGTGGTAACGATGGTGATCCGGCTGAGATGTCCGGTGTGATCTACTTCGGCGACGGTCAAGCTTTCAATGTTATACCCGCGACCCGAGAAAAGTCCGATCACCCGGGCAAGTACGCCGGGTTCGTTTTCAACCAACACCGCGATTGTGTGCTGTTCCTGCACATCCGAAAAAGTAGGGCGTAGATTATAGGCAGAATGGCGGTTGGAGCCTTTTACGATGTTTAGCGGAGTCATTGAAAGACCTCATCATTTACATAGGGAGTTGCCGGCTTGCGTAGCGTGACGATCAATGCTTGGAGGCATACTGCGCAAGCCAGAATTAGAATGGGGGCAAACACAAGGCGCAAGGACAAAGTTTCGGTCATTTTGAACAGTACAAAATGTGTTGCTGGTCCTATGCCGATCCACATTGCCGCAGCCAAGACAAGGCGCAAGGGAGTTGTTGTCAAGACTCCGGCACGCAATAGGAACAACGCTGCCATCGCTACTAGTCCAGCTTCGTAAAACCAGAAATATGGCGCAGACAGAGAGATGCCCAGAATTAGAACTGCTGCGCGCAGATCGAACCCAACCTTGGGGTTGCGCCACGCGACGAAAACGGCAACGCCCGCCAACGCAGTCAAGGTCCACTGCAGGGCGAGGGCCACTGAATCCGGTAGACCAATGCTGGCCAACAATGAATAAGGACTCAGCATTAGCGTCATCGATTGGATGGAATATCGAATAGTTTCGAAATGAAGCTCCATCATGTCTCGCATCTCAGCCCAGTAGCCAACGCCAACTACAAGCGTTGCCATGAGCGAAATAACAATAGTCGTGATTGTGGCTGAAATGATTGTTTTCCAAGCGCCACTTGCAACAAGGGCCAACGGAATTAGCAATCCCAGTTGAGGTTTCAGCGTCAGCAATCCAATGAAGAACCCGGCTAAGACGAGACGGCCATTCTGAAGCGCCGCAAGGGCGGCCAAAAGCCCCGCTGTCCACAACGCGGTGGTCTGTCCCATGTAAAGATTTGGCAGAATCGCAGGAGGTAAGGCGAACGCAAACCAAACCGGTGTGATACCGCAAGCGAAGGGACGCACAGCGAGAAACATCGCCACGATAGAGATCGCCGAGAAAATCGCCCAGGCCTGAGAAAACGACAGTGCCCCTAGTGGTTTTAACGCAACCAGAAAAGCGGGAGGATATGACCAGATCATCCATTCATCCTCCATCGAGGCTTCATGGATCTCTGCCAATCTGTTGATATCAAATGCGGCAAGCGGGTCACCTAAGTGCGCTAGGTGACCAGCAGCCCAGAAAACTTTGAAATCAATGGCTAAGGACATTTTTCCCTGATCAACGACGGCATACCACGCGGACCCTATCCAGAACAGAAACAGGGCAAAAACGAAGGCTGGAACCAGTAGCCCAACCTGCCAACCGCGACGTCCAGAAAAAATCGACAGATTTTCTTCGGGGCTCGAAGTCACTGTCGAGTCTGATCTGCTGAGGCCGGGCATCTTTTTTCCTCGTTTTCGTCCTTGGCGACTGTAACATCACCTATTGCCGTACAAATTTGGCCGTTCAAGCGCCAAATAGATGAGTCGTTAAACCAGAACAGCGCCACCGGCTTGGATAACGCCCTGCGTCTCTGCCTCACCCAGCAACATTTCATTGTGGGCCTTGCCTGATGGAATCATCGGGAAGCAATTTTCATGCTTTTCAACCAGACAGTCAAAGATCACTGGACCGTCATAATTAATCATTTCCATGATCGCATCGTCCAGGTCAGCCGGGTCCGAACACAGAATGCCCTTGGCGCCAAACGCCTCGGCGAGTTTGACGAAATCGGGCAGGGCTTCGGACCAGCTGTGCGAATAGCGTTCACCATGCAGCAGCTCCTGCCACTGACGCACCATGCCAAGGCGTTCATTGTTCAGGATGAATTGCTTTACGGGCAGGCGGTACTGTGCTGCGGTGCCCATTTCCTGCATGTTCATCAGCCATGATGCCTCACCGGCTACGTTGATCACCAGTGCATCTGGATGCGCCATCTGCACACCGATCGAGGCGGGGAAGCCATAGCCCATTGTGCCCAGACCACCCGAGGTCATCCAGCGATTGGGATCCTCGAAGCCCAGATACTGGGCCGCCCACATCTGATGCTGACCAACCTCGGTCGTGATGTACCGATCATGTTTCTTGGTCAGTTCTTCCAGCCGTTGCAACGCATATTGTGGCTTGATGGTTTTCTCGCTGTTGGTGAACGCGAGGCAGTTAACGTTGCGCCACTCGTTGATCTGTTCCTGCCATTGTTTAACATTGGCAGCGTCTGTCTTGCGCCCGCGGGCTTTCCAGACTTTCAGAATATCCTCAAGCACATGACCTACATCGCCGACGATCGGAATATCCACCCGGATCACCTTGTTGATCGAAGACGGATCGATATCCACGTGCGCCTTGATCGAGTTTGGCGAAAACGCATCGATGCGACCGGTGATGCGGTCATCAAAACGTGCGCCGATATTGATCATCAGATCGCAGTCATGCATCGCCATGTTGGCCTCGTAGAGCCCGTGCATTCCAAGCATGCCGATCCAGTTTTTACCCGAAGCCGGATAAGCGCCCAGCCCCATCAGAGTTGAGGTGATCGGGAAACCGGTTGCGTCCACAAGTTCGCGCAGCAACTGGCTGGCTGCCTGACCAGAGTTGATGACGCCGCCGCCCGTGTAGAACACCGGTTTCTTCGCGGTCTCGATTGCCGCGACTAATTCCGTGATCTCTTCCAGATCACCTTTTACAACCGGCTGATAGTGCGAAGTCGATGGCTTTGGGCCACTATATTCGCCAGTGGCAAACTGAACGTCTTTGGGGATATCGATCAGAACAGGGCCGGGGCGGCCTGAGGTCGCGACGTGGAACGCCTCGTGCAGGGTACCGGACAGCGAGTCCGTGTCCTTGACCAGCCAATTGTGCTTGGTGCAGGGGCGGGTAATGCCGACGGTGTCGGCCTCTTGAAAGGCGTCCGAGCCGATCATGAAGGTGGGCACCTGACCGGTGAGAACAACAATAGGGATCGAATCCATCAGCGCATCGGTCAGACCTGTAACCGCATTGGTGGCACCGGGGCCCGATGTCACCAAGGCAACGCCGGGTTTTCCGGTTGACCGTGCATAGCCTTCGGCTGCGTGCACCGCACCTTGTTCATGCCGCACCAGAATGTGGCGAATGTCGTTTTGCAGAAAAATCTCGTCATAGATCGGTAGGACGGCGCCACCAGGGTATCCGAATACCGTGTCCACGCCCTGATCCTTGAGGGCTTGAACTACCATCTTTGCGCCGGTCATCTCACGTGTCATCTGCTTTGCTCCGTTCGCGACATGTGTCTTGCGTGTTGCCAAAAAAAAGCCCCCGAGATTTTCGGAGGCGCATGGGTTCGATTATGGTTTACCGTTACCGGCCCATGCGCGTGTTTCCTACGATTACGACTAGCGCTTTCATCGCCAGAGGCTCCTTCTTTGCGTGCAGGGACATTATGGTTGAGGGGAAGGGGCGTCAACAGGCAAAAATAAAAATATTGTAAGTCAAAGACTGCAAGTTTTGGTATTTTGTTGCGCAAAATGACGCAGGCTGGGAAATATCCGTGAAACTTCATTGGATTTTAGGGTGCGCGACCACGCGTGAAGGTGGTCTGATTGCGTCAGGCTCATGTCTGAAACAGGCCAGAGCACCCTCCGATGCTGGGGCAGGTTGAAGATAACAGCACTACATCGGGAGGTCAGACATGTTGCACGATCTTGTGGATTTGGGGCGTTATCCGATCGACCGGCCCGACTCCCACGGGTACAGGCAGTTGATCGCCGATCTGCGACGAGATCTGGATGTTGATGGGTGCGCGGTTCTGCCCGGCTTTGTGCATGAAGAGGGTCTGGTCAAACTGGTTGAAGAGGCCGACGTCGTAGCGCCCAAGGCGCATCGGTCGTTTAATCGCACAAATGCCTACTTCACGCAGGACGATCCAAGCTATGGCATCGGGCACCCGATCCGACGCTTCTATGACCGGTCCAACGCCTTTGTGCCAGCCGATAACTTCACCAACAGGAGCCCGCTGCGTCGGATATACGAGTATGAAGGTTTCATGCCGTTCATTCGTGAAGCTCTGAACGAGCCCGAGGATCGGTTCTTTAGATATGACGACCCGCTGGCGGATGTCATTATCAATGTGGTCGAGAAGGGGCAGGGCTTTCCCTGGCATTTCGATACCAATAACTACACTGTCACACTTGCTATTCAGAATGGCGAATCCGGCGGTGCATTCGAATACGCGCCCAATCTGCGCACCAGTGAAAACGAGAACTTCAAGGCTGTTGCCGCAGTCCTTGATGGCAGTATGGAACGCGTTCACAAACTGGAACTGCAACCCGGCGATTTGCAGATTTTCAAGGGTCGCTATGCCCTGCACCGGGTTGCCCCGGTCGAGGGTGAGCGGAAGCGCTATGTGGGTATCTTCTCGTTTGTTGAAACCGAAGGTATGTGCGGCGGTGTTGAACGTACGCGGCAGTTGTATGGCCGGGTCCTGCCTCATCATTATGAACGCGCGGGACTCAGGCGTGACGAATTGCTGGATTGAGACAGGCATGCGGTTAAAGTGATCCCGTCATTGCCGGGGGAGTCGCCGCTTGTGTCGCAGATATTGCAACTAACACCTTTTGTTTTGTGTTCGTCTCTGGATACGCAGATTGATTTTTATTGCACCCGACTGGGATTCACCTGCGGGTTTAGAGAGGACAACTATGCTTATTTGTCACTCGCATCAGTTGCCATTCGTCTGTTGGAATGCCCGCCGCGATCAGATGGCAAACCATTGGGTGACGATCAGTCCTTCTACATTGATGTTGACGGGATCGATGCCCTTTATGAAAAGCTGAAAGCCGGGCTTAGTGATCTGCCCGAGGGGCGCGTACGCCCACCTTTCGATCAGCCCTATCAGCAGCGCGAGTTTCACGTGATCGATGAGGATGGGACGCTGATCTTCTTTGGACAAGATATCCGCCCTAGATGAGCTGGTAGGGCTCCCGCCCGTCGTCGACGCGCCTTGCGGCGCGTCTCCTCCGGTTGGGCCGGGCAGCGCGTGCCGCGCTGCGGTCAGAACCCGGGGCTGGTGCCCTGCAAAACACCGTGTTCCAGCGCATAACGGGTCAGACCGGCGGTGGAGGAGATGCCCAGCTTGCGTTTGATGTTTTTGCGGTGGGTTTCGACCGTGCGCACCGAGATATCCAGTGTTTGCGCGACTTCTTTATTGGATTTACCCTGCGCGAGTTCCAGCAGGATCGTCTGTTCGCGACCCGTCAGCGCCTCGCGCGTGTTGCCATCTTTGGGTTCCAGCGAGCCGCTGGCTCCGGTGCAGAGATACCGCTCGCCCCGCATCACGGCATCGATGGCTTGCTTGATCTCTTCAGTGGGAACGTCCTTGAGGATATAGCCTTTGGCCCCGTGGCTGAGCGCCGTCGAGATATACTCGGGGCTGTCATGCATCGAAAGGATCAGAATGCGGGTTTTGGGCAGGCGCTCTAAAATGATTTCGGTCGCGTTCAACCCGCTCAGGCCGGGCATGTTGAGATCCATCAGGATCACGTCCGGCTGCAGCTGGGTTGCTTGATCGACAGCTTCTTGTCCGTTTGAGAGCGTTCCGACCACTTCGATCTCATCATAGCTTTCCAGCAGAGACTGAATGCCTTCGGCGACCATGGGGTGATCGTCGACAATAAGGACCCGGATGATTGTGTCGGACATCAGATACCGGCCTTTCGTTTTGGCGTTGGGTCTTCCTGTGGTGGCAGCATATGACTGAGCGGCAGGCTGACCTCAATCACGGTGCCGCTGCGCCTGCCACGCGAAGAGAGGATGCGCAGAGTACCGTCAAGCTGTTCGATCCGTTCTTGCATGTTGCGTAGCCCGATCCCGGTGCTGACATGGCCCGGTTCATTCCGCAACCCGCGACCATTGTCTGTAATCCGCATCGTGGCGCCTTTCTTATGACCCCGCAGGTCAATGGTAACACGGGTTGCTCCCGAGTGGCGCTCGATATTGGTCAGGGCTTCCTGCGCAATACGGTATAGAGCAATCTTGCTATCCTGATCCAATCGGTTTCGGAACACTACGGTTGAGAAATCGGTTTCAATACCCGTGCGTTCACTGAAATCGTCGGTCAAAGCCTTGAGCGCTGGCCCAAGCCCCAGATCATCCAGAACACCCGGACGCAGGTCGCGACTGATGCGGCGAACCTCGGTGATGGCGGTGGCCAGATTGTCGATACCTGTTTGCAATGGTTTCTGTGCGGACGCGTCGTCCCCGCGGATCAGACGTCGTCGGGCGTTGTCCAGTGCATAGCGGACACCGACCAGTATCTGGCTGATGCCGTCATGCAATTCGCGAGCGACGCGTCCGCGCTCTTCTTCTTGAGCGTCCAGTACCCGCTGTGTCAGTTCCTTGAGCTTGGCGTCCGCCAGTCTGCGCTCACGGAAATTCAGCAGCATGCCGGATGTGAACACGACGAGCATCGCGGCCAGAACAATACCACCGATATAAAGGAAGGTGCGTTGAACACGCGCTTCGACCTCGGCGCGGGCGTTGGCGACCGTGGCGACGATGTCGTCGATGAACACGCCAGTGCCCACTACCCAGCGCCAATCTTGCAAGCCGACGACATAAGCGATCATTTGCGCCTCTTCCCCGGTCGAGGGCTTCTGCCACATGAAACTGTGCCATCCCGCACCCTGGCGGGCAAGCGTAATGAACTCGTCCACGATCGGTGTGCCGTCGCTGTCGGTCAGGTCTGACCAGTTGCGGTTGATGAATTCGGTTTGACGCGGGCTGACAAGGTTGTTGCCATCATAGTCGTAGACGAAGAAAAATCCGTCCTTTCCATAGATCATCGCCGAAAGGATTTGGGTCACGAGGTTTTTTGCGACTTCGTCATCGGGCGAAGCGCGACCGTAAATATAGGCAAACCCATTGCGCGCCTGGGTCACGTAATTACGCAGCTCTTCTTTTTTGGCTTCGATCAGGCGGCGTTCGAGGGCCTGTATCTCACTCTCGGCGGTTGCACGCGATTCGTAGGCGACCACAAGTGCAATCGCCGTCACGGCCGCGAGCAGCGGGATCGCCGCGACCAGCGACAATTTCTGCGCATAGGTCAGCGAGATAAGATTCCGTAGTCCTCCCATGGTCGAATCGATACGCAAGCCGGGGGGAAAATGCAAAAAGATTGGGCGTTCGGGGGGCTAGGGCACCATGTTTTGACGCTGATCAGGTTGATTCCGTCTAATTTCTGGCCCTGAGCCCCGAAAAATCCTCTCGGCTACGTAGTAGTAGGTATTCACATTCGATTGAGCGGAATTAGGCTGACGCGCACTGGAAACGATCGACCCGGGACCACTCGGGTAATGAATATGTAGGGGAGGATCACTCATATGGATCGTCGTAAGTTTCTGAAAACATCAGCACTGGGCGGCTCGGCCGCTGCAGCCACCACGCTGGCAGCACCCGCCTATGCGCAGGGCAAGCGCACGCTGACCATGGTTACCTCGTGGGGCCGTGGCCTTGCGGGCGTGTTCGACAGCGCGCAGCGTTGTGCCGACAGCATCACAACGATGTCGGATGGCAACCTGAACGTTGAAATCAAAGCAGCCGGTGAACTGGTTGGCGCGTTCGAAGTGTTTGATGCGGTTTCGTCCGGTCAGGCCGATATGTACCATGCGGCCGACTACTACTTTGTAGGCCAGCACCCGGGCTATGCCTTCTTCACAGCTGTTCCCTTCGGAATGACAGCGCAGGAAATGGTCAACTGGTACTACCAGGATGGCGGCATGGAGCTGCACGATGAGTTGGGCGAAATCTTCGGCCTGAAATCCTTCCTGGCGGGCAACACCGGCGCGCAGGCAGGTGGCTGGTACTCGAAAGAGATCAACAGCCCCGAAGACTTCAATGGCCTGAAGTTCCGTATGCCGGGTCTTGGCGGTAAAGCGCTAGGTAAACTGGGTGCATCCGTACAGAACATTCCGGGCTCGGAAGTGTATCAGGCGCTGTCATCCGGCGCGATTGACGGAACCGAGTGGATTGGTCCATGGGCCGATGAAAAGGCTGGTTTCCAGGAAATCACCAAAGTCTACTACACCGCTGGTTTCCACGAGCCGAACGCAGGTCTGTCGCTGGCAACCAACCGCGAGGTGTTTGATAGCCTGACGGCAGCACAACAGAAGATCATCGAAATCGCGGCCGGCGAATGCCATCAGTGGAATCTGTCGCAATTCCTGGCCAACAACGGTGCCGCACTGCAGCGTCTGCAGTCGGGCGGTGTTAAGGTCATGGAATTCCCGGACAGCGTTTGGGATGCGTTTGGCGCAGCCAGCCAGGAAGTTCTGGACGAGAACATGGGTGACGAGCTGTTCAAGAAAATCCACGACAGTGCAGTTGCGTCCTCGACATCGTCGGCGGGTTGGCTGGACTTGTCGTCGGGTGTTTACACCACTCAGCGCAACCGCGTTCGCGGCTAATAGCCTAATTACTGATCAAATGGTTTCCCCGCGTTCGCGGGGGAACCTTTCCCGTTGCAAATGCGCGGATTGGACAAACCCGCTATAATCAAAATTGCAACCGATACGACCTGGGGACAACATGCAGGACGAAAACGGTATCTCGTTCTTCGGCGCCCTGTGGAATGGACTGATCTGGTTCATTCAGAACATTGCCGAAGCCTTCTATAATTTCGGATACGCCATCACGCATCCGCAGCTCTGGCTGAACTGGTCCGACAAAGAGGCAATCATGCGCTTTGTCTATTATGGCGGTTCGGTCGAGTTCTTCTTTGTGATCTTCACGCTGTTTCTGGTCCTGACGGCCATCGGGCTTTACTGGCGTGGATTCATGTGGGGAATGGTACGTGGGCTCGAGGGATTTGCCAACACAACAGGCCGCTTTTTTGCCTGGGCAGGTCTTCTGATGGTCGTGCAGCAGATCGTTATCGTTTTCATGCAGCGGGTCTTTACGCGCCCGGATATGTCATTCGGTCTGGGTATCCCTTTTCAGATGGATATCAGTTGGTTCGCCGAAGAACTTAAACTCTATAACGCCATGGTTGTCTGTCTTTGCTGCACCTACACATTCGTGCAGGGTGGTCATGTACGCGTTGACCTGATCTATGCGGGCATCAGCCACAAGGCCAAGCGCGTCGTTGATATGTGCGGAGCGGTCCTGTTCATGATGCCCATGGCCGTGCTGACTTGGATGTATGGTTGGTACTTCATGTGGCGGCACCTGATCGTGCCGAAACCCTCGGCCAGTGACACTTTGGATCGCTTGGTTGCCAAGTCCCGCGCGTTGCGTTGGAACGTGGAAACCATCGGGTTCAGTCCGAACGGATTCAACGCCTATTTCCTGTTCAAAATCCTGCTAGTGGCATTTGCCGCCATGGTGTTCCTGCATGCGATCGCGTTCCTGTACCGGTCCTATCTGGAATACGTGGAAGGACCGGAAAGCGTTGGAAAATACCTCGACAAGGACAGCCTTGGCGAGGGTGAAGAAGCCTACGAAGGCACTCATTAAGGACGGAGACCAAGACAATGCTATTCGGACTTGATGGCGTCGAGATAGGCCTCATTATCGTATTCTTCTGCCTCTTCGGAGGCATCCTTTCGGGCTTCCCCGTGGCCTTTGCCATTGGTGGGGCCGGGGTGATTTCCTTTGGGATCATCGCCGCGCTGGACAGTGCGGGGCTGTTGATCCATCAGGCGATCGATACTGGTTCGCAAGCCTATCGCGACGTGGTGAATTCGGGCGTCAAACCTGACGTGATATCCGTGTTCCGATACCCGGATTTACCGAGGATAGCCGAGCCGGTTTTCGTGCAAGGCTGGGAAACCGCGCTTGACCGGAATGTCTCGTTCATTGTGAACCGCATGAACGAACGTGTTCTGGCTGGACAGTCTATCGAAACCCTGCTCGCCGTGCTGATGTTTGTCCTGATGGGCATCACGCTGGAGCGATCCAAGATCGCGAACGACTTGCTGACCACTATGGCTCGCGTCTTCGGCCCGTTGCCCGGTGGTCTGGCTGTGTCAATCGTTGTGGTGGGAGCCTTCCTTGCGGCCTCGACCGGCATCGTTGGCGCGACTGTTGTCACCATGGGGCTGCTGGCCTTGCCGACCATGCTGCGCAACAACTACTCGCCGGAATTGGCGACAGGGGTTATTGCAGCCTCGGGTACGCTGGGGCAGATCATTCCGCCCTCTATCGTGATCGTTCTACTTGGAACGCTGGCGGGTGATCTTTACTCCACCGCGCAGGAAACCCGCGCGGTTGAGGCAGGGTGTACTGACGCGCTGACCTATCTGGGTGAGCCTGCGGTTGTTTCGGTTGGCACGCTGTTCCAGGCGGCATTGCTGCCGGGGATAATGCTGGCGCTACTCTATGCACTCTATGCCTTTGGCTATGCGCTGCTGAATCCAGACAAAGCCCCTGCAGTTGAGCTAACAGGTGGATCTGGTGAAACCATTACGCGTTCGGAAGGACTGACCTGGTTGCTGGGTGCTCCGGTTGCCTTGATCGTTGGTGCTGTGCTGTTGGGCAGCGCGGGCGTAATTGGTAGCCAGAATATTTCAGTTTCGGCGTTCTCGGATATCGGGCAGGGCGCATCGCTGCGCACGAATGTGTCGCCGGAATGTCAGGCTTCGATGATCGAACTGCATGGTCAGTCCGCCTGGGATCAGGCGGTGTCCGAGCAGGAAGCGATTGACGAAGCAGGTGGTTCGTCCGAAGCGCAGCGATTGAGCGAAGAGGAACTGGCCGCCGCGCAAGAGGCCAAGATCGCCTCTGCCGCGCCAATTGGCAACGGTGTGGCTGTTATCGTGGTGTTGCTTGGCCTGACGCTGGTTTTGGGTCGTGGAATTGCACCATCGCGTTCGCCGCAGCCTTTGATTGTCGGTGCGATGGGTCTGTTGCTGATGCTGTTGGTTGATGTGCTGTTGATTGCGCCAACAACTTCGTCCGGAGCAACGTTCCTGATGCTCGCCATACCCTTTGCGCTCGCAATGTATGGCTGCAAGGAAGCGGCAGCGCGTTGTGCCACCAATGATCTGATCCGTGTGGTTTTCCCGCCATTGGTTCTGATCATCGCAGTGCTGGGCTCGATCCTTGGTGGTGTTACCAACCCCACGCCCGCTGCGGCGCTAGGGGCGGGTGGGGCCATCATGTTGGCGGCTTATCGAAAACTTCAGGATCAAGGCCGGTCGGGTAAGATCATCATCTGGTCGACTTTCGCCGTGATCATCGCCCTGCTGATGGGCGTGAACTTCGATCTGCGCGTCAATCAGGGCAATGTCTCGGTCGATACCTGGATTGCGTTCATTGTCGCCTATGCGGCCTACCTCTATGCGCTGTTCGGATTGTTGTTCGCCTGCTGGGTTCTGTTTGCCAGCGGAGTATTGACCCCGGTGGTGCGAGAGACGGCCAAGGTGACCTCGATGGTCTTCACCATTTTGATCGGATCTCAATTGCTGAACCTGGTGGTGATCTCGTTCGGCGGAGAGCACTACATCCAGCAGTTCCTCAAGAGCTTCGACAACGAATTCACGGTCTTCCTGATCGTGATGCTGGTGTTGTTCTTCTTAGGCTTTGTGCTGGATTTCCTCGAGATCATCTACATCGTGATCCCCATCGTTGGGCCGGTGATCTATGGCGGGTCGTTCGATCCTAAGTGGGTGACCATCATGGTGGCGGTGAACTTGCAGACCTCGTTCCTGACGCCACCTTTTGGGTTCGCGCTATTCTATTTGCGCGGGGTTGCGCCGAAAGAAGTCACAACCGGCCATATTTACCGGGGGATCATTCCATTCGTGATCATCCAGGTGGTTGGTATTGCGATCCTGTGGTTCTTCCCATCGATCGTAACAATTGTACCTGATCTGATACCAAGCTGATCTGAACTATTGGCGAAACTGAAACGGAGGCCCTAAGGCCTCCGTTTTACTTTATGATTGCGGCTGCGGATGGGTTAACCTGGCGAACTCCTGCTCGGCCGCGTGATCTATTTCGAGATCTGAGGTGTCGAACACGCCTGCATCAGGATTGTCAAAAACAGCCCTGTCCAGCTTGCCAACCCGCTGACCGACGATTGTGGTTACGACCGCATCTCCGGTGACGTTTACAACCGTCCGCATCATGTCGAGGATACGGTCGACAGCCAGAATAATCCCGATACCCTCAAGCGGCATGCCCAACTGGTTCAGGACCATTGCCAGCATCACGATCCCCACACCAGGTACCCCTGCGGTGCCGATTGAGGCCAGAACCGAGATCGATATGACGGTCAGATAGCCGCTCAGACCCAGATCGATGCCATAGGCATTGGCCAGGAATACCGTCGCCACGCCGTGCATGATTGCGGTACCGTCCATGTTGATCGTCGCGCCCAGTGGGACGCCGAATGAGGCAACTGAACGGTCAACGCCAATCCGCTGTGTGACGCACTGCATGCTGGCCGGAATCGTCGCGTTTGAACTGGAGGTTGAGAACGCGAAGATTTGGGCCGAGCGCATCTTACGCAGGAACATGCGCGGGCTAAGACCTGTGGTGAAATAAAGCAGCGCCATCAGTGTCACACAGAGGTGGAAGACTAGCGTCAGGCTAATCGTCGTCAGATAGCCGATGACCGGGCCGAACAGTCCGAACCCCTCCATCGCAAAAGTCTTGGCAATCAGGCTGAACACACCGATGGGGGCAAAGGCCATGACGATCTTGACGATTTTCATCGCCAGTTCGTTCATGAACTCACAACCTTCGACAAAAGGCTTGGCGCGGCTGCCCATCATCAGAACCGCAATGCCGACGACCATTACGTAAAAGATGATCTGCAACATCTCGCCATTCGCCAGCGCGTTGATCGGGTTCTTGGGAATGATATTCGCCAGAATCTCCCACGTCGTCTGCGGGTTGGCGACACTTACTCCGTCAGCGGCGAGATGCATGCTTTCGAACCCAGTGCCCGGACCGATGAGACCGGCAAAGATCAAAGCAGTGGTTACGGCCAGTGCGGTGGTTGCCAGATAGGTGACAAAGGTCAAACCTCCGACGCGACCAAGCAATTTGACATCACCAATTCCGACGACGCCGCAAAGCAGTGAGAACACGACCAGCGGTACAACAAGCATCTGCAAGGCATTAAGGAACATCTGCCCCAGCATCGACAGCACGCCTTGTACAAGGGTGGCGTTGAGGGCAGCGATATCGAGATAGTTCAATACCAGTCCAAAGACTGACCCAAGGGCCAGCGCGATCAGAATCTGGGTCGTCAGAGTGGCCGAGAGCAGTCGGCGTACGGCATCTACCATATTCCCCTCCTTCAGGTATTTCTGCGACGGGGTGGGAACCTGCCGCAGCAACAAAAAACCAGACCCTGCTGATACTTATGCGATCGCAGGCGTCTAAACTGGGTCGAGCATTAAGAAGTCTGGCTAATTTGGTGACGTAAGGTCAGTTTTCAACTGCTTAATAATTGTGCGATGTGGTTAAAATTGACGCACTTGAGTGAAGTTGATCGTAAGTCTTTGTGAATCAAGTAATTAAGGAGTGTCGGGTGTCACCGAAAACTCGATCAGGTCCCAACGATTTCCGAAGGGGTCGCACCAAACAGCGACTATTCCATAAGGTTCATGACGCGGACGCTCTTCAAAACCGATACCGGATTCCAACATTGCCGCATGATCGCGGTAGAAGTCATCGGTTTCGAGGAAAAAGCCGACACGTCCTCCGGTCTGGTTCCCGATCGCAGCCATCTGATCAGGACCATCCGCTTTGGCCAGCAACAACGAGGCACCGGTTGAACCAGGAGGAGTAACGCGCACCCAGCGTTTACCGCCGCCCAGATCAATATCCTGCGTCAGCGTGAATTTTAGCGACTTGGTGTAGAACGCAATCGCGTCATCATAATCCGGAACGACCAGCGTCACCGCGTGAAGGCTTTGCCGCATGATGGTTCAGCCTTTTGTGGGGTGTCGGTCAGGCAGTTGGATATTGGCTACCTGCTCGGCAATGGGGGCAGACGAAAGCGGGTGATGGGCCGTATGGGCACACTGCTCGGGGTTTTCAATCCGCCGCCATTCACCTTGCATATAAACTTGCAAGCCCGCGAATTTCGCTTTGTACCCCATCTTGGGGCTGCCGGGCACCCAATAGCCCAGATAGATATAGGGCAACCCGGCTTCACGCGCGATCTCGATATGGTCGAGAATCATGTAGGTGCCCAGCGAGTTTTGTTGAAATTCGGGATCGTAGAACGAGTAGACCATGCTGAGCCCGTCATCGAGAACATCTGTCAGGCTGACGGCGATCAGTTCGCCCGTTTTGGGATGGGCGTATTCAATAACACGGCTTCGGATCGGGGTTTCCTCGATCATCGCAGCAAATTCGAAGACGTCCATATCGGCCATACCACCATCGGCGTGACGGGCATCAAGATAGCGACGGAACAGATCGAACTGCTCATCCGTTGCCCAGGGCGAGGTGGCACGTCGAGTCAGGTAGGAATTGCGCTTGTAGGCCCGTTTCTGGCTCTTGCTTGGCCGAAAGGCCGTAACATCGATGCGGGCAGACAGGCAGGCGGCGCAGTCGGTACAGGATGGACGATAGAGGACATTCTGTGAACGGCGAAACCCTTGTTGTGAAAGGCAATTATTCAGCTGATCTGCACCTTCCCCCTGAAGGGCCGTGAACAGCTTGCGCTCCATCCTGCCCTCAAGATAGGGGCAGGGCTGGGGTGCCGTCACATAGAATTGTGGCGCAATTGGCAGCGTGTGTCGCATGAAGGTCCCGCATTTCCTCGGGACGGATGATAGCAACGGTTCCGTGCATCGCCAAGTGTTTCACTCAATTGAATTTCAAGCGCGCTGGTTGATCATCACGGTGCCAAGGAAGGCATCGGTCAGGCCCTGACAGCGGGCGCTGGTCATCATCATGATGACCGAGATGATCTGTAGCACCGGGATTGCCATGCTGACGAAATAGCCTGCCGTGTGCGCGATGGCTTTGCCTGTATCCATCCGGGCACCGAACGCATCGCGCAACTCGATCCCCATGAACCGCATTCCAAGCGTGGCCGAGCCGTTGGCGATGGTGACGACGCGGTAGACGAAGCTGATCACCGCATAGATTAGGGCTAGAATGAAAAAGCCCATGCCAAAGGTCAGCAGGATCGCGACCGTGCAGAGCAATGAGATAAAGGCGATATCGAACAGCCACGCGAAGAAACGCTTGGTCACAACGGATTGATAGAATTCGGGTTGGCTGTCGGGGTCAGGCAGATGAGACATATTCTGTGGTCCGGGTCTTGTGCGGAAACACCCTGTCCCGAGAGGCGGGACAGGGCAAGCTGCGATTAAGCAGGTTGTTCGCCATTTTCGCCATCGCCACGGTTATCACGGGCGCGTTCGTCCATGAACTCGTCGAATTCGGCCTTGTCCTTGGCTTCGCGCAGGCGGTGCAGGAAGGCCTCAAAGTCTTTCTGTTCGCGCTCCAACCGAGCCAGCGTGTCGGCCTTGTAGGCGTCAAACGCGCTGTTGCCCGAGGTTTTCATAGCGCTCATGTGACTATTCCAAGAAGAACGACGGCTGCAGGATTTGCTGAACATACGTTTGCTCCAGATCATATAGGCCAGAAAGGCGAGGCCGATCGGCCAGAAGAAGATAAAGCCAAGAACCATTGCGGCGATCCAGGCGCCTTTGCCTTTGCTGTCAAGCCAGGCTTCGCTTCGGTGCAGCCACCCCGGGTTTTGGGGAACGGCGTGGTCGGACAATGCGGTCATTTTGCTCTCTCCAGTTAGGATGTAAATGCTTTTCACATTTCCTAGATGGGAGAGGGTAATCAGCAATGCAAGGGGTCAATGTGAAAAAGATTTACATTTTGTTTGTTAATGCAGCTGATTGGTTGACGCGGTCACGGAACGAGCGCAATTTCCACCTATGCAAGATATTGAAAACAAATCCGCCCCGACGCTCGATCAGATACTTTCGCTGGAAAAACAAGTGTGGACGGCGCTGGTCGAAGGCAATGCTCAGGCAGACCGAGCTTTGCTGAGCCCCGATTTTCTGGGTGTCTATCCAACAGGGTTTGCCAATCGTGATGATCACGTAGGGCAGTTTGCTGATGCGCCCACGATGGCAGAATATGAACTCAGTGATACCCGACTGCGCGTGTTGTCAGCGGATGTGGTTTTGCTCTCATACCGCGCAGACTACTTGCGACCCGACGCATCAGAGTGGGAGGCGATGCTTATATCGTCCCTTTGGGAGCGGCGGCATGATGTGTGGATCAATAGTTTCAGCCAGGACACACCGTTGGAGCGTACATGAGCCAGGCTCTAGCCATTCACCGCCTTCCGCGGGCCTTTCATGCCGAGTTGGGTCAGGAAACGCGTGAGGCTCTGCCTGACTTAACCACTGAACAGGGTGAGTTGGTCGCGGGAACAGCGGGCTCCAGCCCCTACCTGAAAGGGTTGATCGACCAAGAGCGGGACTGGTTGCCGCAAGCGCTGCAGCAGCCGGATCAGGCGTTTTCCGATGTGATGGAGGTGGCACGAAAGCTGTCGCCGGATCAGTTGAAACCCGGGCTCCGGCAGGCCAAGCGACGCATCGCTCTGCTGACGGCGCTGGCGGATTTGGCGGGAGCGTGGCCGCTGGAAAAAGTGACTGCCGCGCTGACTAATTTTGGTGCTCTGGCTGCCGATGTGGCGGCAAAAGCTGAGATCGCCGCATTGATCCGGCGCGGTAAACTGCCGGGTATGACCGAGGATGATGTCGATACCGCTGCCGGGATGGTTATTCTCGCGATGGGAAAAATGGGTGCTTATGAGCTGAACTACAGCTCGGATATTGATTTGATCGTGCTGTTCGATGAGACGCGATTTGATCCCGATGACTTCTATGAGGCCCGACAGGGCATGGTGCGCGCCACACGGAATTTTTGTGCCACTCTCAGCGACAAAACTGCGGATGGCTACGTTTTCCGCACCGATCTCCGCCTACGTCCCGACCCGGCGGTGACGCCCGTGTGCTTGGCGATGGAGGCGGCCGAACGGTACTATGAAAGCCTAGGGCGCACGTGGGAGCGCGCGGCCTATATCAAGGCACGCCCTTGCGCCGGGGACATCACGGCGGGGCAGCGGTTTCTGGATGCTTTGCGCCCGTTCGTTTGGCGGCGGCATCTGGATTTTGCCGCCATTCAGGACGCTCATGACATGCGTCTGCGCATTCGCGAGAACAAGGGGACGGGCGGTAGCCTCTCGATCCCCGGTCACGATATGAAGCTGGGTCAGGGGGGTATTCGAGAGATCGAGTTTTTCACCCAGACCCGTCAATTGATCGCGGGTGGCCGCGATCCTGACCTACGAGTGCGTGGCACTGTTCCGGGTCTGGGGGCACTGGCATCGAAAGGCTGGGTGCCTGATGACGTCGCCGAAAAACTGACGGATCATTATCGCGTTCATCGCGAGGTCGAGCATCGCATCCAGATGGTGCATGATGCGCAAACCCATAAAATTCCAAACTCAGAAGACGGGATCGAACGGGTCGCCTGCCTGATGGGGATTAGCAGCGCCGAACTGACTGCCGATTTGACCCGCCGCCTGACCGAAGTACACGAACTGACCGAAGGGTTTTTTGCCCCTGGGCCGGGCGCATCGCCCGCGCTGCTGCAGGAGGTCGAGTTTGACAAGGGTGTGCTGGCCCGCTGGCCCACCTATCCGGCGCTTCGGTCGCAGAGGGGCGCACGGATTTTCGAACGACTCAAGCCAGAGCTTTTATCGCGTCTGGCAAAGACTGCAAAACCGGATGAGGCGCTTCTCGCACTGGACGGATTTCTTGCGGGCCTGCCTGCGGGGGTGCAGCTATTCTCGCTTTTTGAGGCGAACCCACAGCTGATCGACCTGCTGACCGACATAGTCGGCACCTCACATTCGCTGGCCACTCATTTGTCACGCAACGCTTCAGTATTCGACGCGGTAATTGGTGGTAGCTTCTTTAGCGATTGGCCAGGGCAGACTGCGTTGCAGACTGATCTGGTGCAGGCTTTGTCGGAAGAGAGCGATTATGAAACGCAGTTGGATCTGGCACGTCGCTGGTGCAAGGAATGGCACTTCCGCATCGGCGTGCACCATCTGCGCGGGTTGATCGACGGGGCGCAGGCGGGGCAGCAATATGCTGAACTGGCGCAGGCCGTCATCGCAGCGGTGTTGCCCTGCGTTGTGGAACAATTCGCCAAGAAGCATGGCCCCGCACCGGGGCGTGGTGCGGCGGTTCTGGGCATGGGATCGCTCGGGGCAGGGCGGATCAATTCGCAATCTGATCTGGACATGATTGTGATCTACGATCCGCTGGATCAGGACATGTCCGACGGCCCCCGCCCACTGGCGACGCGGACATATTACGCTCGGTTCACGCAGGCGCTTATAACGGCGCTCAGCGCGCCGATGTCACAGGGACGTCTTTATGAAGTCGACATGCGTCTGCGCCCTTCGGGTAATCAGGGGCCTGTGGCCACCAGTTGGGCCAGCTTTACCAACTACCAGCAGAATGAGGCCTGGGTATGGGAACACCTTGCTTTGACGCGCGCCCATGTGGTCGCTGGGGATGTTGGTTTGGCCGCAGATATCGAAAGCTTCCGCGCTGAGCTCCTATCGCGCTCGCGCGATTGCACACAGGTATTGCAAGAGGTTGCAGATATGCGCAACAGGCTGGCCGCAGCCAAAGCGCCAGCAGGGGTCTGGGACGCCAAGAACGGACCGGGTCGCATGATGGATATCGAACTGCTGGCTGAAACAGGCGCATTGCTGGCCGGCCTCCCGCAACGAGACGTTCCTTCGGGTCTGGACGGAGCGGTCGCTGCCGGTCTTCTGGATGTCGCGCAAGCGCAAACCCTAAAGGACTGTTACGACTTATGCTGGTCCGTACAATGCGCAGCCCGGCTGCTATCGGGAAAGACGATTGAGGCAGACAAGATCGGTGAGGGCGGTATTGCCTTTTTGTGCCGGGCCACCGGGTTCGATCGAGTGGAACAGTTGCAGGCTGCATTGCAGGATAATTACGCCATTGCCGCCAAGCTGATTGGTGGAGTGGTCAGGGAGGTTGAAAATGGCACGCAGTGACGATCCGAACGACCACAAGGGCCTGATCCGCGAGGCCTACCGGATCGAGGGTATCACCTTGCCCGAATGCCGCAGCATCTTTCTGGACTGGGCGCTGAGCCTGCCCGAGGATCGTGATCAGAAACAGGCCCTGATCGATCTGCACATGATCTATTCCACTGAGGCCGCGGATCATCCGATGACGCAGGTTCTGGCAGAAGGGCTGCAGACTGCTCAGGCCCCTAAGCGGCGTGGCGGTTGGCGTAATCGCGACCGTTAACAGGGCTTTCGCCTGCGCGCATTCACGACTATGAGGGCGCCATGACAACCGCATCTGATCGCCCCCGTATCCGTTTGAAACCCAAGGCCAACGCGCGTGGCCTGCGCCATGGGTTTCCCTGGGTTTATGCCAATGACATCGTTACCGACCGCCGGACCCGTAAAATCGAGGCTGGTGCATTGGCGGTGCTGGAAGATGACAAACGCTCCCCAATTGCTTTGGTCGCGGTGAATCCGGCTTCGAAAATCATGTGCCGGGTACTGGATCGCGATATCGATGCACAGCTGAATGCAGAGTGGTTCGAAACACGGATACGCCGCGCGCTTGAAATGCGCGAACGACTGTTCGGCGCACCACACTACCGTCTGATTCATGCCGAAGCGGATGGGTTTCCCGGCGTAATCATCGACCGTTTTGGAGATGTCTGCGTGATCCAGCCAAACGCGGCATGGGCCGAGGTGCATCTCGAAACGCTGACGGATGCGCTGGTCAAGGTGCCTGGGGTCGTTACCGTATTGAAAAACGCTTCGGGCCGTACGCGCGGACTGGAGGGGCTAGATGATGTGAGCCTCACCTTAAGAGGTTCCGCGCCAGAGGAACCGTTGTTGGTGCCGATGAATGGTGCAACCTATATGGCCGACCTGACCGGGGGGCAGAAAACGGGCCTGTTTTATGACCAGCGTCCCAATCACGCCTTTGCTGCCCAACTGGTTCACCCTGGTGCGCAGGTGTTGGATGTGTTCAGTCATGTCGGCGGTTTTGGCCTGGCCATGCTGGCAGGTGGCGCGGCGCAGGCTTTGTCAGTCGACGGCTCGGCTGCCGCGCTGGAGCTTGCGGCTAAAGGTGCCAAAGCATCGGGATACGCCGATGGGTTTCAGACCCGTCAGGGCGACGCGTTCGAAGTGTTGACCAAACTGGGTGAAGAGGGCGCATCATTTGACGTTGTGATCTGCGATCCTCCGGCTTTTGCGCCTTCGAAGCAGGCATTGGACGCAGGTTTGCGTGCTTATGAACGCATCGCGCGCCTCGCCGCACCGCTGGTCAAACCAGGTGGGTATCTTGGCCTTTGCTCCTGTTCACACGCCGCGGATTTGGGCCGGTTCCGAGATGCCTCTTCGCGCGGCATTGGACGTGCAGGGCGGCAGGCACAGCTGATTCACACCGGGTTTGCTGGTCCGGATCATCCGCAACTGCCACAACTGGCGGAAAGCGGTTATCTCAAAGCCGTGTTCTATCGGTTGTGAAGGCTGTCCTCGATACCTGCGTCATCTACCCTACGGTGATGCGAGAGATGCTTCTGGGTGCCGCCAATCTTGGCCATTTCACGCCCGTATGGTCTGCGCGCATCCTTGAGGAATGGGCCAGAGCAGCGCGCAAACTCGGCCCCGAAGGTGAGGCGCAGGCGCGCGCCGAAATTGCGCTGGTGCAGGCACATTGGCCAGCTGCCAGCCAACCTGAAAACCCCGGCGCCGAGCAGCACCTGTGGTTGCCGGACGCTGCCGATATTCATGTTCTGGCAACGGCGGTTACAAGCTCGGCAGATGTGATTGTCACCGCCAACGCCAAGGATTTCCCTAAAAATATCCTCGCCGACGAAGGGCTTCATAGGCACGATCCTGACGGATTGCTGTATGATTTCTGGTGCTCCGATCCAGAGGGCATGGCGCGGGTCGCTTCCAACGTCCTTGTCGAAGCCAACCGTCTGTCTGGTGATCAATGGACTATGCGCGCTCTGATGAAGAAAGCCCGTCTGCCTCGACTAGGCAAAGCGCTCACCGTGTGATCCAACGGCGGCAGGCTGACCCAAGGCGGTTGATCCTATCCCTTTGACCCCCAACGATTTTCCAGCGCTTCCAGGGCGGCAATTCGTTCATCGGTCTTGGGATGACTCATCAACCAAGCAGGAACCACACCAGCCCGTTGTTGCGTCAGATCCTCAAGCTTGTGAAACAGCGATTTCTGTGGCCCGATTCCGATCCCAGCCTTGGTCAGAAGGGCAGCAGCATATTCATCGGCCTCATACTCATCACTCCGCGACAGGCGGGAGGCCAGCAGATGAGTCAGCATGTTTGCGATCCATGCCCCGATGAAGGGGATGAAGCGGTTCAATAGCATCATCAGAGCAGCGCGCAGGGCATTCTGACCGGAGAAGTCGATCATCCGCCGCCTGGCGTGACCAAGGGCCACATGGCCCAGCTCATGCGCGATGACGCTGGCCATTTCCTCGGCCGATACCTCGCCATTGCGGAATTTGCGATAAAACCCACGCGTAATGAATATTCGCCCATCCGGCGCGGCCAGCCCGTTCACAGGATCGATTTCGTAGATGTAGACTGGAACCCGGTCAATTTCCAAAGCTGCCGCCAACCGGTCAGTCATACGTTTTAGCGCAGGATCAGCCAATTCGGTGGACTTTGCATCCAGCTCACGATGCGTGCGCCAGACGGATATCCGGTACATCACAACGGCATAGGCTATGGCCAGCAGGATCGGGGTTAAGCGAAGCATGGGTTAGATATGGAGGTGCAGCGCTGCAAGGGCAAATGGAATGTTGGGCGCCCTCCGGAGAAAGTGTTCATCGTCCGGGTGATGGCAAAGAGTATCCGATATCATAACTCCGCTCCAAAAGCGCTTGCCGTCGCTCTGCGGACCCGGTTGATCCGTGCAGCAACTCGATCTTCCGTGGCGAGAAACCAAAGTAACCGAACGTGCCCCTGGTCCAGGCTGTTTCGAGTGCCTGCAGATACCCGGCAGTTTCCATTTCATCAGATCGCGCCCCGGCTGGTACCAGTAATACTCCGGTCCGAGGCTTCTGAAGCGACTTTTCCGGGTCGTCCAACTGGTCATAGGCCCAGCCCCATGCCCACACGCGATCAACCCAACCTTTCATCATCGATGGCATTCCCCACCAGAACAGAGGGAAAGCAAGGCAGATGGCATCGGCTCGGGCTATTCGTTGTTGCTCGGCCAATACGTCCGATGGTGTCTTCGAATCCGTGTCACGTTCGATATCCGCCATAGACCAGCGCGGATCGAAGCCTTCGGAGTGTAAATCCGCAATTTCGGTGGTGTGGCCTGCTGCCTGAGCGCCTTTATTGAATTGTGCGGCAACTGCAGCAGTGAAAGAGTTTGGATCCGGGTGATCTATAATTGTCAGCAGGTGCACGTGAGACCCTTAAGATTTTCTGATAGGACCAGAGACACTGTGAAAGCTCAAGGTAGCTTGAGGTCAAGAAAAACTTTGCTCCGTACAGAGAGCGACCTGCGCTACCGTGTCAATTCCCGCATACCCTGTTCCAGACCAGCCAGCGTCATCGGAACCATGCGATCTTCGAAAATTTCGCGGATCATGCCGATCGAATGAGTGTATTCCCAATACTTCTCGGGTACTGGATTGATCCACAGGTTCGATGCCCATTGTTCGCGCGCGCGATCCAACCAGACTTGACCGGCTTCTTGGTTCCAGTGTTCATTCGCACCACCAGGATAGGCGATCTCATAGGGACTCATCGAGGCGTCGCCGACAAAGATACATTTGTAGTCCGGTCCGTATGTGCGCAGAACCTCGTGCGTCGGGGTTTGCTGATCCCAGCGGCGGCGATTGTCGCGCCAGACGCCTTCATAGAGGCAATTGTGGAAGTAGTAGTATTCCAGATGTTTAAACTCGGTTCGGGCCGCCGAGAACAGTTCTTCGACAACCTTGATATGCGGGTCCATCGATCCACCCACGTCCAGAAACAAAAGCACTTTGACGGCGTTGTGACGCTCGGGGCGGGTTTTGACATCCAGATAGCCGTGTTCAGCCGTAGCCTTGATCGTTCCATCCAGATCAAGCTCTTCTGCTGCACCTTCACGTGCCCAGCGGCGCAGGCGTTTCAACGCGACCTTGATGTTTCGGGTGCCTAATTCAACAGTATCGTCTAAGTTCTTGAATTCTCGCTTGTCCCAGACCTTCACCGCGCGCTGGTGGCGGCTTTCCTTCTGGCCGATGCGTACGCCTTCGGGGTTATAGCCGTAGGCCCCGAAAGGCGAAGTGCCCGCGGTGCCGATCCACTTGTTGCCGCCCTGATGGCGGCCTTGCTGGTCTTTGAGGCGCTCGCGGAGCGTCTCCATCAGTTTCTCAAAGCCACCAAGCGCTTCGATCTCAGCCTTTTCTTCCTCCGAAAGATGTTTTTCGGCCATCTTTGCCAACCATTCAGCGGGGATATCGACCGCCTCAAGCACTTGTTCGAAACTGATTTCGCCCAGCCCTTTAAAACTGGCAGCAAAGGCGCGGTCGAACTTGTCAATGTTGCGCTCGTCCTTCACCATCGAAACGCGGGCGAGATAGTAAAACGCTTCGACATCGTAGGTTGCCAGACCCTTCTTCATCCCTTCCAGAAACGTCAGATATTCGCGCAGAGATACGGGAATGCCAGCGTTTCGGAGGTTTTCGAAGAAGGGCAGAAACATCGCTTTAGACCAGGCGGATAAGAACCAGTGAAATCACCAGCCCGACCAGCGCAAAGGCAATGCCATATCCTGCAGCGTATTGTGCCATGTCTGCGCCGCTACCATTACGTTTGCGTGCCGTCAGGGCACCCAGAACCGCGCCCAGAATCGCCATGCCCAAAACCACTATCATGTGACGTTATCCACCCGTGCTTGTGGCGGCTGACTGCGCGATGTCTTGTGTAACCGAGCGTACCACCAAATCCGAGCCGAAGCCGTAACGTGCCCACCCGATACTGTCCAGCCGAACGCGACGTGCCTGATCGATTTGACCGGACTGCCGCAGCGCCTCGGACTTGAGCAGCAATAGGGTGGCCAGAAGGGCGGCGTTCTCGGCCTTGGTCATGACGTTGATTGCGTTGTTCAACTCGGGCAGAGCCTCGGTGCCTTGGCCCTGCGCCAAAGCGAAAGCTGCGGTTTGTGCGGTGACATGAGCGCGCTGAATTTCGGTTCCCGGAGTGGCGTTCAGATACTTCATGGCGATGGCGTATTGCTGCTGCGCCGCTTGGGGGTCGTCGAATTGCCCCATGCGCCCCAGCAGATAATGCGGATAGGCGCGGCGGTGATCGGTCCAGCCTTGCTGTTGACCGATCCGCGCGGCCTCTTTTGCGGCGTTGACGCGCTTGGCTGAACCGGCGCCAGCTCCCAAAGCGCGCTGAACTGCATTGATCCATGCTCGAGGTGTCTCGGCCACCTGTTGTGGCGCAACCCGATCACCCCTTGGATTTAGCCGGCTGAGTACGCTCGGTAGAGCCGCTGCTACCTGTTCGCGTGTCATGCCGTTTTGAAGTTCAGGCGCATAGGCGGTGCGCAGGATCAGCATGTCGAACCCGGTTAGAACCGTGTGGAAATTGTCGTCGTTGAACACTGAATCGGGCAAGCGATAGAGGTCGTTCAGGGGCCCAATCGCCTGAGCCAGCTCTTCGTGCAAGCAGTCCCGAATCTCCTGTGGGCTGGCATCGTAAGGGATGAAAATCCCGATCCGTTCGCGGTTTCGCAGCTCGGTCCAGTTGCTTTTGCTTTTACGTCTGTCACGGCGGTATTCTTCCAGACTCGAAGAGTTGGGCACGACGAAACAGGCAGCCTGCGGAAGGATGCGACGAATCTGTTTCTGGCTTACAGCCTCGATGGTGATGTTTGCCTGACCTTCTGGAACTTGGCGGATGTCGATCTTCGCCTCACGTTGCAGCCGTGTCAGCAGCCGGCTCAGGTCGGTCTGCATCGTTGGAGGGGGTGTCCCAGTCAGGCGCACCGTGATCGGCCCATCAAACCGGGTAAAGACCGGCAGTTCCGCTCCGCTTTCCAGAGCGAAATGCAGTGAGAGGAAATCTGCGGCGATATTTTTGTTCGAACGGGTAGGCGGGCTCGGACGAGCAGCGCCGAAGGATTTAGACGGCGGCAGCGAAGCTTCGATCACCTGGGTGCGGGTCGGCGTCTCGATCCGGTCGACCGTGGTGCAGGCAGACAGCGCCGCCAGAAGGAGGGTTGCGCCCAAAAGCCTCATGGTCGCTGATACTTCAGGAACGGCGACAACTTGCCGATGCGGTCATAGAGTTTGCGCGCGGTATGGTTGTTTTCCTGCGTCAGCCAATAGACCGCTGGCGCTTCCTGCTTGTCTGCTTCATCGTAGACGGCTTGAATCAAGGCGCGTCCAACACCGGTTCCACGCGCTTCGGGGCGGGCAAATAGATCCTGCAGATAGCAGACACTTTCTTCCTTCCAGGCGTGGCGATGAAACAGGTAGTGGGTCAGTCCGAGCAGCTGCCCATCCAGATCAGCGACAAAGCAGGAAAAGTCATTCGGATCATCGCCTAAAAGGCGTGCAAAGGTGCTTTTGTAGGTCGAATCCGGGACCTCGGTTTCATAAAATGCAAGGTAGTCACGCCACATCTCGGCCCATTGATCCCGATCCTCTGGTCGCAAAGGGCGGATTGTGGGGGTGGTCGACATTGTTATGTTTCCTGCTCTGGAGGCCCGATTGTCGCGGGGTTTTTCGTTAACGCAATGCTGACATCCGAGCGTACCGATGACAAGCCGTGATCACCGCTTGCTGCGCGCCATAAAGGCCAGCCGTTCAAACAGGTGTACGTCCTGCTCATTTTTTAGAAGCGCACCATGCAGTTTTGGCAGCGCATTCACGCCGTCGCGTTTCAGATCCTCGGCACTCAAGTCTTCGGCCAAGAGCAGCTTCAGCCAGTCCAGCACCTCCGAGGTCGAAGGCTTTTTCTTCAACCCCTGAGTCTCGCGGATTTCGTAGAACTGGGTCAGCGCGGTGGTCAGCAGCGCGTCTTTGATGCCAGGGTGATGGACTTCGACAATCCGGCGCATCGTAGCTTCATCCGGGAAGCGGATGTAGTGGAAGAAACAGCGGCGTAGGAACGCGTCCGGTAGTTCCTTTTCGTTGTTTGAGGTGATTATGACGATCGGGCGATTCTTGGCCCGGATCGTCTCGCCGGTCTCGTAGACGTGGAATTCCATTTTATCGAGTTCCTGCAGCAGGTCGTTGGGAAACTCGATATCAGCCTTGTCGATCTCGTCGATCAGCAGCACGACTTTTTCATCCGCGTCAAACGCTTGCCAGAGCTTACCCTTTCGGATGTAGTTCGAAACATCATGCACGCGCTCTTCGCCAAGCTGGCTATCGCGCAGACGGCTGACCGCATCATATTCATACAACCCCTGTTGCGCGCGCGTGGTGGATTTTATATTCCACTCGATCATCGCCAGCCCCAGCGCGCCTGCGACCTGTTTCGCCAGCTCCGTCTTGCCGGTTCCGGGCTCGCCTTTGACCAACAAGGGGCGTTCCAGCGTGACAGCAGCGTTCACGGCAATGTTCAGATCGTCGGTGGCAACATATTCTGCGGTGCCTTGAAAACGTGCGGTCATGGGACCCCTCATGTGGTTTCCGCGAAATGCGGGCTGGGTTTGCTTTGCACGAGTTACAGAGAGGTAACATTTTTTACAAGCCGGGCCGCAGCGTCGCGAAGGCCAGAATTCTGCTGTGAGTTCAATCTGTTTTAGGCGATTCGTTCGGGGCGGGGTATCGCTGGGGTTGAAGCTGCCTGAAAAACGCCTTGCGATAACCACAGAAAAACAAGGTTTTGTTGTTACAAGTCTCAATATTAGAGCAGTCGGAGTGACGCGGCGGCGAGGCATACGTTTGTGTAGTGACAATCTCTGCCCCGTCGGATAAACGCTCCGCAGAAGGGGGTGCCGAATGTCAGGTAATACAATCGCAACCGACGTTTCAGGCCATACCGAGGGAGCAAATATGAAGCAGGAAGTTTTTCTGCCGGAAGATTATCGTCCGGCCGAAGATGAGCCTTTCATGAATGATCGCCAGCTTGAGTATTTTCGCCGCAAGCTGATGGATTGGAAGACAGAACTACTCGCAGGCAGCCGTGATACGATCGAAGGGCTGCAGGACAATACCCGTAACATTCCTGATGTCGCCGACCGCGCAAGCGAAGAGACCGACCGTGCGTTGGAACTGCGCACCCGGGATCGTCAGCGTAAGCTGGTCGCCAAGATCGACTCGGCCATTCGTCGGATCGAAGAGGGCGAATACGGATATTGCGAGAAAACCGGCGATCCGATCTCGCTTAAGCGTCTGGATGCACGTCCGATCGCAACAATGACGTTGGAGGCGCAAGAGCGCCATGAACGCCGCGAAAAAGTTCACCGCGACGATTGATCGCTGGAAAACCAAGATAAAACAACGACGCCGAGGCCTGTTGCCTCGGCGTTTTTGCATTAAGGCAGTGCCATGAACATCAATGGTCTGAAATTCTGTGTCATAGGCGGCGGCATCGGCGGCTTGGCGGCGGCGCTGGCCCTGCGCAATCAGGGGGCCCGGGTGATCGTTCTGGAACAGGCGCCTGCTCTGACCGAAGTCGGCGCCGGATTGCAGATCAGCGCCAACGGAATGGCCGTTCTGCGCGCATTGGGTGTTGCAGGTAATGTACCCGAGGCCGGACAAATCTCTGCTGGAACTATTCTGCGCGACTACCGCAAGGGGCGGGTTGTCAGTCGGATCGCCCCCCCCAAGGCCGGGCCAACCTATTACTATCATCGGGCTGATCTGGTGGATCTGCTGCACGAAGCGGCCGACCGTGTTGGCGTGGATATTCGATTGGGTGCGCGCGTGGCGACAGTCCGCAAACATCCCGGTGAGGCCGAGATCGTTCTGGATGGCGGTGAAAGGCTGCGTGCTGAATGCGCCATCGCCGCTGACGGTGGGCGCAGTACAATCCGCCCGATCCTGAACGGGACCGAGGAGCCCCAGTTTACCCATCAGGTCGCTTGGCGCGCGACGATACCATGGGACCAACGAGAAGCCGTGCCGCGTGCTTCTCTGACGATGGGACCGGGTCGGCACGTCGTCTCTTACCCTCTGCGGGATCAGAGCCTGATGAATATCGTAGCGATTGAAGAGCGTTCCGATTGGCAAGAAGAAGGCTGGCGGCGCAAGGGTGATCCTGATGATCTTCGCACCCGGTTTGCCGATTTTGGCGGACCAGTGCGCGGCATGCTGTCGAAGGTTGAAGAAGTCCACCTGTGGGCCTTGTTCCTGCGGCCTGTAGCGCAAGCTTGGCAGAACGGACGGTTGGCTTTGTTGGGGGACGCGGCGCACCCGACTTTGCCCTTCATGGCGCAGGGGGCCTGCCTTGCGCTGGAAGATGTGTGGGTATTAATCCGTTCATTTCAGGACCATTCTGGCGTGACCCGTGCATTAGCAGCTTATGAGGCGGCCAGACGCCCCCGTGCCCGGCAGGTCGTTGCGGCTGCCGGGGCAAATGCACGCAACTTTCACCTGCGTGGTCCTATGAGGTTGGCAGCGCAGGCCGCATTGATGGCCATTGGCCCACGATTGGCGCAGCGATACGAATGGATTTATAGCTACGACGCGACGGCGTGAACCTTCAGAGGTTGAGGTCGACCCAGACAGGAACGTGGTCCGAAGGTTTTTCGTGCCCTCGAATCTCGTAATCAATCCGGCAATCACGCATCAGGTCCGCTGCCTGCGGGGTGAGAAGAAAATGATCGATCCGGATCCCATCGTTTCTGTTCCACGCACCTGCTTGATAATCCCAGAATGAGTAGTGATCAGGACCTTGCGTGCAGGCTCGGAATGCTTCCGTAAAGCCCAGATTCAGGATTTTTCGAAACGCCGTGCGGCTTTCAGGCCGAAACAGCGCATCTTCACGCCAAGCATCAGGTCGTTTTGCATCCTCGGCCTGTGGAATGATGTTGTAATCCCCGGCCATCAGTGCGGGTTCTTCAGACGCAAGCAAATCGCGGGCACGATCATAAAGACGTTCCATCCAAGCGAGCTTGTAGTCATATTTTGGACCCGGAACCGGGTTGCCATTGGGCAGATACAGTCCACAAATACGCAGCGCCTTTTTTCCTACGACTGTCGCTTCTATCCAGCGCGCTTGCTCGTCTGTGTCATCACCGGGGAGGCCTCGGGTCACGTCCTCCAGTGGCAGTTTCGAAAGGATCGCGACGCCGTTGAAACTCTTTTGCCCATGGGTCTCAACATTATAGCCGCGCTCTTCGAACAGCTCGCGGGGAAAGTTCTCATCGACCGACTTGATCTCTTGCAGCAGTACAACGTCGGGCTGCGCCTCATCCAGCCAGCGGGGCAGGGCCTCGGCCCGCGCTTTGATGCCGTTGATGTTGAACGTGGCGATTTTCATGCGCGATCCTCCGGCTGGCTGCCAGATGATCTATCCCTCAACCGCGCGGGCAGGGCAAGGTCACATTGAAAATGAAGTGCCGCAGCCGCAGGACGAGGTCGCGTTGGGGTTTTCGATCACAAACCGCGCACCGATCAGTTCCTGCGTGAAATCGATCACCGCGTTCTCCAAAAACGGCAAAGAAATCGAGTCGACGATCACTTTCTGACCTTTGCCTTCCAACACAAGGTCATCCTCTTTCGGTTCGTCCAGCGCGATTTCGTACTGAAAACCGGAACATCCACCGCCTTCAACTGCAACACGCAGGGCCTGACCCTGATCCGCTGCGCCGATTTCGGCGAGACGCTCAAAAGCGCGTTCTGTGACTGTTGGGGGCAGATTCATGCCGGACTCCAAAGGTTTATTTCCTTTACGCCTTACAATATAGAAAGTGCAAGGACAGGCGACAAGGACAAGACCTTTGGACAGAGCGGGTTTTGCCTCGGATCCAGGCCGCGCAAGAGGGCGGCTGGTGCCAGAGGAGGAAAGCAGTTTCCGGTCATGCTTTCAGCGCGACCGGGACCGGATTATTCACGCCAGCGCATTTCGACGGCTCAAACACAAGACCCAAGTGTTTGTCGAGCATGAGGGCGATAGCTACCGGACCCGTCTGACTCACTCGATTGAAGTGGCGCAGGTGGCACGTACGATAGCAGGGGCATTGAGGCTGAACGGTGAGTTGACCGAGGCAGTCGCATTGGCTCATGACCTTGGGCATACCCCTTTCGGACATACCGGCGAGGATGCCCTACATGCGTTGATGGAGCCTTATGGTGGGTTTGACCATAACGCTCAGGCAATCCGCATTGTCACAAAGCTCGAGCGGCACTACGCCGAGTTCGATGGCTGCAATCTGACTTGGGAGTGCCTTGAAGGGATTGCCAAACATAACGGGCCGGTTACCGGAGTGTTGCCCTGGGCCCTGGACGAGTGCAACGAGGGTTTTGATCTGGAGCTGCACACTCATGCCAGTGCCGAGGCGCAGGTGGCGGCACTGTCCGATGATATCGCTTATAACAACCACGATCTGCTGGACGGCCTGCGGGCTGATCTGTTCTCGGATGGCGAAATTCAGGAATTGCCCATCGTCGGTGAATGTTATGCTGAGGTAGACCGCAAGTACCCCGGTTTGGACCCGTACCGCCGCAGGCACGAAGCCTTGCGGCGTGTCTTCGGTGTAATGGTGTCGGATGTGATCGACACCTCACACTCACTGATCGCCAATTCGGGCGCGCAATCCGTCGAAGACATCCGGCATCTTGGCTATCCTGTGATACAGTTCTCGACCGGTCTTTGGGCGCAGCTCAAGGAAATCCGTGCCTTTCTCTTCGCCCGGATGTACCGCGCGTCCAGTGTTATGGCGGTTCGCGCCGAAGTCAGTGCGGTCGTGGAAGACCTATTCCCGATCTACCTCAACGACCCCAAGCAAATGCCCGTACGCTGGCATGGCGACATCGTGGCGGCACGCGATGAGACGGCACTGGCGCGTATCGTATCGGATTACATCGCTGGAATGACCGACCGGTTTGCCCTACAGGATCACAAAAGGTTGACGGGTCGGTAATCACTCCACCCCGATGTAGGCCAGTGCCCAGACCTGCTGGCCGGATTGTTCCTGCGCCAGTTCCGGATCGTCCGTCGGAGGAAACACGATCATTGTCGGACCATAGCCGCCAATACCCATCGGACTGCCGTCCGCGTGGGTCGCGACAATAGGTTGATGAGCTGCGATACTGTCCCAGGGGATCTCGGACTGATAGCCGTCCATCGCCATCGGTTTCGCGGTTTTGCCCTTAGCCCCGACCAATTCCATCACAACGGATAGATAGGGTCCTGAAAAGCGAATGTCGCGTTGATTGCCCTCAGGGCCGTAGGGGATCGTGATCTCCACCTGATCCAGCATGTTCAGCATTGCCGCATCGAACCCGGCCGCGCCATTGTGTTGCACTTCCAGAAACCCATGAAGCCCACCGCCATTTTCACCACGCGGTGGAAGATTGGTTTCCGTGACAGCCCCACCCAGTGTCAGCAAAACATGCCCTTCGGGCGCAGGCATCTCAGCCCAGATTGGTGATGCGGTGGTTAAAAGTAGAGTAAGGGATAGGGCAAGGCGCATCAGAAGGGCTCCGGTTTGGTTATGCGCGCCGACCTTAGCGGGCTTGACCATTAAACCAAGCGGAAATTTTAAGCGTCCATTGACCTTATCGCTTTGCGTGGTAAACCGCCGGGCAAGCAAAAGGACACCCGAAATGAACCTGTTTTCCGAGATCCGCGGCCTCGTACTCGACGCGCTAGCCCAGATGCAGTCCGAAGGTGCTCTGCCAGAAGGGCTGAGCTTTGACAACGTCGCGGTCGAACCCCCGCGTGATACGGCGCATGGTGACATGGCAACTAATGCTGCGATGGTTCTGGCGAAGCCGGCCAAGATGAAGCCGCGCGATATCGCCGATGTACTGGCGGGAAAGTTGGCTTTGGATGATCGGGTTATAAGTGCTGAAGTCGCAGGGCCGGGCTTCCTGAATCTGCGGCTTGCCCCATCAGTATGGCAGAGCGTTCTGGCAGCCGTGCTTGAGAAAGGCACCGACTTTGGCCGTTCAACCATGGGACATGGTCAGAAGGTCAATGTTGAGTATGTCTCAGCCAACCCAACTGGACCGTTGCATGTGGGTCATACACGAGGGGCGGTGTTCGGGGACGCTCTGGCAAGCCTGTTGGCCTATTCGGGCCATGACGTGACACGCGAGTATTACATCAACGATGGCGGCGCGCAGGTCGATGTGCTGGCGCGGTCCGCCTATGAACGGTATCGCGAGGCCAATGGGCTGAGCCCCGAGATCGCCGAGGGGCTCTATCCCGGTGACTACCTGATCCCGATCGGTGAAGCGCTGAAAGAGAAATACGGTGATAGCCTGATCGACAAACCGGAAAGCGAGTGGCTTGAAGAGCTGCGCGAGTTTTCGACTGACGCGATGATGGATCTGATCCGGGCCGACTTGAAAGCGTTAGGCGTCGAGATGGATGTATTTTTCTCGGAAAAATCGCTTTATGGCACTGGTCGGATCGAGGCCGCACTGCAATCGCTGACTGACAAGGGCCTGATCTATGAAGGCGTGCTTGAACCTCCCAAGGGCAAGAAGCCTGAGGATTGGGAGCCGCGCGAACAGACTTTGTTCAAGTCGACCGAACATGGGGACGATGTGGATCGCCCGGTCAAGAAATCGGATGGCAGCTGGACCTATTTCGCACCGGACATCGCCTATCACTATGACAAGGTAACCCGTGGCTTTGACGCTCTGATTGACGTGTTTGGTGCGGACCACGGCGGTTACGTCAAACGGATGAAGGCCGCAGTTTCGGCGCTGTCCGATGGAAAAGTGTCGCTCGATATCAAGCTGACGCAGCTGGTGAAGCTGTGGAAGAATGGTGAGCCGTTCAAGATGTCCAAGCGGGCAGGGAACTTTGTCACCTTGCGTGACGTGGTCGATCAGGTGGGTCCTGATGTGACCCGTTTCGTCATGCTGACCCGTAAGAATGACGCGCCGCTGGACTTCGATTTCGACAAGGTGCTGGAGCAGAGCCGCGAGAACCCCGTGTTCTACGTCCAATACGCCCATGCCCGCGTCATGAGCGTGCTGCGCCGTGCCGCCGAAGCCGGGATTACCACCGATGATGCGATCCTTGGTAAGGCCGATCTGGGTAAGATTGACCATGCTTCGGAGCTGACGGTGGCGAAGAAACTGGCCGAATGGCCACGCTTGGTTGAAATCGCCGCACGTACCAACGAACCGCACAGGGTTGCCTTCTATCTCTATGAACTTGCAGGAGATTTCCATGCGCTTTGGAACAAAGGTAATGACGAAACCCAGCTGCGTTTCATCCAGGATGGCGATGTTGCCACAAGCCAGTCAAAAATCGCACTGGCTCGGTCCGTTTCTGTTGTGATTTCAGCGGGCTTGGGTATTCTTGGCGTTACTCCGGCGCAGGAGATGCGGTAAAAAATATCGCCCGAACCGCCGGTCTGAGGCAGACAAGAAATGACCCGCGCGCCACGTTTTAAGGCGCATTCGGGCGGTGAGGCGGAAATGGCACGTTACGATTACTCGGGGCACGCAAGCCCCGAGCATATGGATTACCCGAATCAAGCGCACGCGCAGGATGCGTATGATTATTCCGATGAAACTTACGGCTATGACGAGGCTCCGCGCGCCGGCAGCGGTCTGGGCCGATTGGTCAACTTGTTTGGGGCGGTTGCGTCTCTGGCGCTGGTCGCAGGGGTAGGTGTCTGGGGCTACCAGCTGGTCATGCGCGATGTGAGCGGGGTGCCAGTGGTACGTGCTGCTGAGGGGCCGATGCGCATTCAGCCCGAGAACCCGGGCGGAACACCCGCAGATCATCAGGGATTGGCCGTGAACACCGTTGCAGCCGTCGGTACAGCAGCGCCTCCCGCGGATCGTCTGATTCTTGCCCCGCGCCCAGTGTCTTTGACTGACGAAGATACTCCGATGGCCGCGATCGAAGCTACCAATGCCGTGCATGTTGTAGAAGAACCGGCCTCGGATCAGGCCGCCGTAAATGCGCTGGTGGACGGGCTTGCAGCTGAAGTAAAACCCGGGCAGCCACAAGAGCAGGGCGTACAGCTGGCCTCGCTGGTGACGCCCGAGGAAGAGCCCGCGATTGATCCGGCTGACTATGCTGCGCAACTGCCCGACCCAAAGATTGCGGCGCTGCCTGGCGTGCGCCGGTCTCTGCGCCCGCTGGTTCGCCCAGCCCGTGCGACGCCCAGTGCAATTTCTTCCAACAGCGCGACCGAGGCAGCAATCAACGCCGCGGTGAAAGCCGCTGTTGGGTTGGATATCGACCCGAACACTCTGCCCAAAGGTACCCGTTTGGCGCAGCTTGGAGCCTATGAAAGCGCCGATATTGCGCAAGCGGAATGGGCGCGTCTAGATGGCCGTTTCGGAGAATACATGGATGGAAAACAGCGCGTTATCCAGAAGACCTCAAGCGGAGGACGTACGTTCTATCGTCTGCGCGTAATGGGGTTTGATGACCTGAGTGACTCGCGTCAGTTCTGCGCCGCGCTTGTAGCGCAGGGTGCAGACTGTATTCCGGTCGCCGTCCGGTGAGGTTTGGCGCGGCTATTACTGATGCCGAAGGGCTGCGCCTGACGCACGACGAGAAAGCCCTGTTTCGAGAGATGAACCCATTCGGGTTCATTCTTTTTGCACGTAACATTGATAGTGCCGATCAGGTCCGCGCCCTGTGCCAGGATTTCCGTGACGCCGTTGGCCGGAATTGCCCCATCACCATCGATCAGGAGGGTGGCCGCGTTCAACGCCTGCGTGCGCCTTTGGCGCGCGAATGGGTGCCGCCACAGGACCATGTTGCCCGCGCCGGGGATCAAGCTGAGCGATCAATGTATCTGCGCTATCGCTTGATCGCGCAGGAACTGTTGGAGCTGGGCATTGACAGCAACTGTGCGCCAATGGTCGATCTTGCCCGCGAAGATACTCATGCTTTTTTGAAGAACCGCTGTTACGGCTCTGATCTGAAACAAGTTTCCGCCATTGGTCGTGCGGTCGCCGACGGGCATCTGGATGGCGGGGTATTGCCAGTTGTGAAACATATGCCCGGCCACGGCTTGTCGACGCTCGATAGTCATCACGATTTGCCGCATGTGGACCTGCCGCTGGAAGCGTTGGAAGACGCAGATTTTGCACCATTTCGTGCGCTCAATGACCTGCCAATGGGGATGACGGCGCATTTGGTTTACGATCAGATTGACCCTCGGCCTGCGACGATTTCCGCCGGGATGATGACACTGATCCGCGAGCGGATTGGGTTTGACGGTCTAATCATGACCGATGATATTACGATGAAGGCCCTCAACGGCTCAGCCGCTGATCTGGCTCGTCAGGCCTTGGACGCTGGGTGCGATGTTGCTTTGCACTGCAACGGAGCATTTGAAGAACGTGCTCAGGTGCTCGAAGCCGCCGGTCAGATGTCGGATTTGGCACAAGCACGCGCAGATCGGGCGTTAGCTCGGCGGCAACCGCCACAGGAACTTGACATCCAAGCCGCCGAGGCGGAACTATCTGCCCTAATGGGCGGGCAGGTATATGCAGGATAACCTTTTCAGCGAAGACCCGGTCTCGGTCGCCGATCGGCTGGCCGCCGAGGCTTTGATTGTTGACGTCGACGGGTTTGAAGGTCCGCTCGATGTGCTTTTGACGCTTTCGCGCACGCAAAAGGTGGACCTGCGCAAAATCTCGGTTCTGGCGTTGGCGCAACAGTATCTGACCTTTGTCGAAAAGGCGCGGCAGCTGCGGATTGAACTGGCGGCGGATTACCTGGTGATGGCGGCCTGGCTGGCCTTCCTGAAGTCCCGTTTGTTGCTTCCGCCTGATCCGGATGACGAAGGCCCCTCTGGTGAAGAACTGGCTGCGCACCTTGCGTTTCAGCTAGAGCGCCTGCAGGCCATGCGTGATGCCGCAGCACGGCTGATGGGGCGCGACCAACTAGGGCGCGACTTCTTCAAACGCGGGCAGGGCGAGGATGTCACACGCCTCCGCACCGTGACCTATTCCGCCACGCTGCTGGATCTGATGCAGGGTTATGCGCGTATCCGCACCCGAGATGAATTCCGCCCCTTCGTCATGGACCGTGATGCCGTCTTCACAATGGAGCAGGCGTTGGAGCGGATGCGCCCTCTGATCGGATTTGCCGGTGCATGGACTGATATGGAGACCTATCTGCCCGACGGATGGGACGCCGATCCGGTGCGCAGACGTTCGGCCACTGCGGCGACATTTGCGGCCTCACTGGAATTGGTGAAAGAGGGACATATGGAGATCAAACAGAGCGAGACCTTTGCTCCGATCCATCTTCGTAAAAGGACTGAAACACGTGACTGACGAACCCCAGGAAGAAGGCACAGGCACCCTGTTCGAAGCGCCTCCGTTCGCGGAACAGGAGCGTATGGTCGAAGCCGTTCTTTTCGCCAGTGCTGAACCGGTGACGATTGCCGATCTTGAAGCGCGGATGCCGCATGGCAGCAATGCTGCGCAGGCCGTTGAATTGCTGCAGAAACGCTATGAAGGACGCGGTGTTCGTGTGGTGCGTGTGGGTGAGGCTTGGGCGATCCGTACCGCCCCCGATCTCGGCTTCCTGATGCAGAAAGAAACCGTCGAGACACGCAAGTTGAGCCGTGCTGCGATCGAGACATTGGCCATTGTCGCCTATCATCAACCCTGCACACGGGCTGAGATTGAGGAAATCCGTGGGGTCTCGGTTTCACGCGGGACAATTGACCAGTTGCTCGAAATGGAGTGGATCAGGCTGGGCCGTCGCCGCATGACGCCGGGCCGTCCGGTAACTTTTGTGGTCACGCCCGAGTTTCTGGATCATTTCGGATTAGAGAACGCGCGCGACCTGCCGGGCCTCAAGGAATTGCGTGCTGCCGGATTGCTGGAAAACCGCCCGCCGCCCGGAACTGTGCCGTTGGGAGAGGGGCAGGACGAGGGCGAAGACGAGGATCAGACCGAGCTGTTCGAGGAAGAGTGATCGAACCGCCCTTTTATTGCCGCAGGACGTGCCTATTGTAGAGCGCAGGAAACGGAGTTGAGCCAATGAACGCCAATCGGATCATCGACATGATCGTGCGCCAGGTCATGCGCCGCCTTGTGAACCATGGGGTCAACAAGGGAATCGATATGGCAAGTCGAGGCGGTCGAAAGCCGGACCAGTCAGAGGCTTCGAGTAGCCCAGAAGCGAATCGTCAGATGCGCGATGCGACCAAGCGCCAGAATCAAAGCGCCAAGCAGATGCGTCAGGTAACTCGCCAGATGCGCCGGTTCATGAAGTTCTGAAACTCAGCTCACAGTTTTGAAATGCTTGGACAGTTTCAGACCCTGGCCCTGATAGTTCGAGGCTATGCTCGCGCCGTATAGCTGCGTCGGCATCTCAGCCATCTTCTCATAGACCAAACGCCCGACGACCTGTCCGTGCTCCAGCACGAAAGGGGCCTCGTGGCAGCGTACTTCCAACACACCGCGCGACCCGGCGCCTCCGGCATCGGCATGACCAAAACCCGGGTCGAAGAACCCTGCATAATGCACCCGGAACTCGCCGACCATGGCCAGATAGGGGGCCATCTCGGCGGCATACATCGGGGGAATATGAACCGCCTCACGGCTGACGAGGATGTAAAACGCGCCGGGATCTAGGATGATGCGACCGTCCTTTGTACGTACCTCTTCCCAGTATTCCTGCGGGTCGTATTCTCCAATCCGGTCCAGATCGATCACCCCGGTATGGGGCTTGGCACGATAACCAACCAGATCAGTGTCAGGCAGTTGCAAATCGACCGAAAAGCCCAACCCGTCCTGAATAACTGCGGGGCCGTCGACCAGCGGTGACTCATTATGTAGCACGGCCAGTTCTGCATCGCTCAGCACGGCTTGACCTTTGCGGAACCTGATCTGATTCAACCGCATTCCGGGGCGGACCAGAACCGAGAAAGAACGCGGGCATATTTCAGCGTATAGCGGCCCGGTATAGCCTGATGGCACCCGGTCGAATTCGGTGCCGCCGTCGGTGATCGTACGGGTGAGCAGGTCCAGCCGCCCGGTCGAGCTTTTGGCATTGGCCACTGCACTGACATCATCGGGCAGGGCGAGCGATTCCATCAGCGGCACCAGATAGACACAGCCCTTTTCCAGAACCGCGCCTTCAGTGATGTCGATGCGGTGCATCTCGAATTCGGCCAAACGATCCGCAACAGACCGTCCTTCACCTGCCAGGAACGAAGCACGCACCCGGTAAGCCACTGTTCCCAAACGTAGATCAAGACTGGCCGGTTGAACCTGTGCAGGGATAATGTCCGGGCTCGCGGTGATTTCACCACGCGCAATCATCGCCTCAAGCTGTTGGTTAGGGCATACACCTGTCATCTCGATCCCCTCATGTGCCAGAGCGGGATCTGGCCTGTGTGCCATAAACGTCGGTGTGATTTGGTCGGGCTAGCAGGACTCGAACCTGCGACCTTCCGTCCCCCAGACGGACGCGCTACCAGGCTGCGCCATAGCCCGACGTTGAGGTGTTCATAAAGACTTTCCCGGCAGGGGCAAGAGGAAATCATCGCCTTTTTT
>JBFOLN010000014.1:0-11671 GCA_040829945.1 Ruegeria sp. | reverse complement strand
TCTGCAGAACCTTAACAAAGGCCTCTTCCGTCGTCATTTTCATCTGAGTGTTCTCCGCGCATATGTGGAATAGCCAAGCATCCAGCCCAGCCGTTGAATACGGTTGTCGCCCATGGAACCGCACGGCGTTAGGGCCAGAACCAAGGCCGGGATATGTCCAGAAGGACGCTAACGCATTGTAAATTATATAATTTCATCTTTGAGGTAGTATCCGACGTAGGCCAGACGCTGACCCAACCGCCGGAATGGGGTCAGGATACCATGGCTGGGCAAAGGTGAGGTGAAGATCGGCAGGTCGAACGCTTTGTCTCTCTGTCCCGCCACCAGCTGCGCCATACGGCGTCCGGCCTGAGCCGAGTACATGACACCGTTGCCGCCATATCCCATGGCGTAGAATACGCGCTGATCAGGGTCGGGCTGAAAAATGCGCGGCATCATATCGTGACTGACATCGACCCAACCCCACCAGGAATAGTCGAGGTTGATATCTTCCAGCGCCGGGAATTTGCGAGCCAGACCCTTTTTCAGCATATCCAGATGCTTGCCATTCTCGGCATCTCGTCCGGTTACCGCGCTGCGGCTGCCGATCTGCACCCGGTTGTCAGGCAACAGGCGATAGTAGTGACGCAGGGTGCGGGTGTCGGTCAGAGGTGACTTGGTCTGAATACCGCATTCATCCAGCTCCGCCTGCGTCAAGGGCCGGGTGACCATTGAGTTGGACAGGATCGGCATCAGGCGATGTTTGGTCCGGTTGTTCAAACCAGGCGGAGTGTACCCGGCCGTCGCCAAAGCAACGGCCTTTGCCCGAACGATACCGCCGGGCGTGCGCAGGCGGTGGACGCCGTTTTTGGTCTCCCACCCCAATACAGGGCTGCCGGTGTGGATCTTGGCCCCCAGCCGTCGGGCCATATTGACGTAGCCAAAGGCCAGTTTACCGGCATGAATGCAGGTTCCGTCAGGCTCCCACATGGCACCTGCGGCCTCCATGTCGCGCACATGGTTTTCGTGCAGTTCTTCGCGGTGGATGATCCGCGAGCCATAGCCGAACACGTCATTCAGCAGCTTGCTCTCTTTCTTGAGCGACGGCATAACCTTGTCCCGATGGGCAATGTAGTAGTGCCCACCCGGCTGAGGATCGCAGTCGATTTCATCCGAAGCGATAAGGTCATTGAACAACTCAAAGGCTTCGGTCACTTCGGCGTGCATACCTTTGGCAATTTCAACACCCCAGCGCTCGATCCACTGCGAGCGTTTCAGTCTACCGGATGAGATCTGGGCCTGCCCGCCATTGCGGGTCGAGCAGCCCCAGGCCACGGTGTTTGCCTCAAGAACCACGGCCTGAATGCCATGCTCTTTGGCCAGATGAATGGCAGTCGACAGCCCGGTGTAGCCCGAACCGATAACGACGACATCAGCGTCCATGTCGTTGGAAACCGGACCATCATCCTCAGGCGGCGTGCCTGCGGTGCCGATCCAATAGGTCGGCGCATGGTCGCGGTTGTGCCCGGGACCCGCATCAATGATGGGGTCATATTTGGGATCATAGCTGGCCTTTGGCCAGTGACGCGGGATGCTGTTGTCCACCATTCTTAGTTTTCTCCGAAGCTGAGCGCGAGGCGGCGGATCAGGCTTTGAACATGGGGCGCGTCTTGCGAAGCGCCTGCTTTACGATGATTTTTCCGTCACGAACGGTGAATAGATCAGCGCCTTCGGCTTCGATCCGCATTCCGTCTGCATCAGTTCCGGAAAAAGTCCACTCGGACACGGCGCGATCGCCATACACGAAGTGGCTGTGGTGATCCCAGTGCGCGTCTTTCATGCCGGCCCACACGCCAGAGAATGCGGCAGCGATAGCATCCGCGCCTTCGACCTTGTTGCCGTATTTCTGGTCGCCTGCGACGGTGTAGAATACGCAGTCATCGGCAAAGTGGGTCATCACACCGTCGATATCATGACGGTTGAACGCGTCGAACGTGTCCGCCAGGTCCTGCGCGGTCAGAGTCTTGGTCATTGTGTATGTCCTTGTTTGAGGGGGATCTTAGGTCTCGTCCGGGTTCGGAACGATCAGTGTCGGGATCTTGGATCGTCGCAAAACGCGTTTGGCGACGGTGCCGAGGAAAGTGTGCGAAAACCCATGGTCATGCGCGCCCAGAACGATCAGATCGCAGCTTAACTCGACCGAGCGGCGGAGGATCACCTCGGCCGGGTGGCCATCAGTGACCTCGACTGAGGTCACCTGATCGCGGATTTTGCTGTCTTCACCTTCGAAGCGGGCCCAGAACTTGGCCTGCCGCTCGGCCAGCACCTGCCGGACCATTTCGTGCCGGCGCTGCATGGCTGTCTTGCGCGTTTCTTCGTTCAGGATGAACATTTCCATCGTGATTTTTGCGTCATCCGAAATCGGCTCGTTGACGTGCAGCACATGAATCTGCGCACCGGTGGCTTGTGCAATGCTGGCGGCATTGCGCAGGGCGTGACCCGAGTTTTCAGACAAATCCGTCGCAAACAGGATGTTTGTCACCATTTGTTTCATCTCATCATCCTTTCAGGTCAGTAGCCAAGGAGCCGCGGCAACCACAGCGACAGTTCGGGGAAGAAGGCGATGATGAAGATCGCCGCCGTATTGGCCGCCGCAAAGGGCAGCGCGCGCAGCGATATCTGTTCGATCGTGATGTTCGAGATACCGGATGCGATGAACAGGTTCTCGCCCAGTGGCGGTGTCTGGAAACCGATGCCAAGCGTGCAGACCATCACCACGCCAAAGTGGATCGGGTCGATACCCACCGAATAAGCTACTGGCAGCATTACCGGGACCAGGATCAGAATGGTGGCCAGCGTCTCCATGAACATGCCGACGAACAGCAGGAAGAAGATGATCAGCGCCCAGATGACATAGAGGTTGTCCGTAAAGCTGAGCATCGAGTCCGCGATGATCGCCGGGATTTGGTTTTCCACCAGCAGGCGCCCGAATACTGTTGCGGTGAACAGGATCAGCAGCACGCGACCGGTCAGCCATGTTGTCGCCTCAAGCGACTGGAACAGCGACTGCCAGGTCAGTTCGCGATAGATCACCACACCCACGACCAGTGTGTAGAAGATCGCGACGATTGCGGCCTCGGTCGGGGTGAAGAAACCTGTGTAGATACCGCCCAGGATCACCAGCGGTGCCATCAGCGACCAGAACCCGCGGTACATTTCGCAGCCCACGTGACGGATCGACCACCCTTCGGCCACACCTTTGTAGCCGCGTTTCTTCGACATGAAGAAGTTCAGGATCAGCAGGCTGGTGGCAATCAGGAAGGCTGGCACAAAGCCCGCGATGAACAGTTTCGAGATCGAAACCGACTGGAAGGTGCCGAACTTTTCGACCGCTTCTGGCGGAGGTGCCATGCCGAGCGCGGCAATGCCAAAGATCACCATCGGGATGGAGGGAGGAATGATAATCCCGAGGCCGCCCGAAGAGGCCGTGATCGCAGAGGCATAACCGCGCTCATATCCGCGATCAATCATTGCGGGGATCACCAGCATCCCCACCGCCGCGGTTGTTGCCGGGCCAGAGCCCGAGATCGCACCAAAGAAAAGACAGGCCATGACCGTCGCAGCGGAAATGCCGCCGGTAAACGGACCAGCCAGACTTTCAGCCACATTGATCAGACGTTTTGAGATGCCGGCAGCCTCCATCAGGGCACCGGCGAGAATGAAGGCAGGCAACGCCATCAGCGGGAACGCGCCCACCGAGGTAAAGGCGATCTGCACGAATTTGATTGGGTTTTCGCCCAGATACAGGAACGAGACCAATGAAGCCACGCCCAGTGCCACTGTGATCGGTGCGCCGATCAGCAGCAGAAACAGAAAAGATCCAAACAGGATTGTGACGATTTCGGATTCCATGATGTTTCCTCCCTGCCCTTAGTGCTTCTTGGCCGCATCTGTGGCGGCTTTGATTTCATCGAGATCGATCTGATCGGGATCAGAGATGTCTTCGCCTTTCACAAGACGGCGATAGTTCACCTGAATGATACGGAAGGTCATCAGCGCAAAGGCGATGGGAAGCACCATGTAGATGTACTTCATCTCGATCCCCAGCGTCTGGGATTTCCAGAATTTGTTCATCTTGTTGAAGACGAAATCCGTCGCCAGATACAGGAAGTAGACGTTGAAAAAGAGCCAAAAGAGATCGGCAAAGGCTTCGATGTATTTGATCGCGCCGTCAGGCAGGAACTTGAACTGGAATGTCACCCGGTTATGGGCCCCTTTCAAGGCGGCATAGCTTGCGCCGAAATAGACAAACCAGACGAACATGTAGACCGACAGCTCTTCGATCCAGCTGATCGAAAACCCAAAGACCTCACGCGCGACGATCTGCACAAACAGCAGGCAGACAAAGCCGGATAACAGGATCCGGCAGATGACACTTTCTATATTGTCCAGAAATTTCCAGAACATAGGGTTTCCCTCCTCCCTGAGATGAGAAGAGCGCCGTGGCGCTCTTCCCGGTATCGCTCTGCGGCGATTACTGCTGGACCGGCTCGCGACCGATGGCTTCGAGAACCGCGTTCAGTTTTTCGACGCCACCAATGGAGTCGTAGAACTGAGGCCATACGGCACCGGTCGCCAGATCGATGAACTCGGCTTCGTCGTTCTCGGGATCGATGATCTCCATGCCCTTGGCGGTCAGCTCTTCTCTGATGGCTGCTTCGGAGTCGCGCAGGAACTGAGCAGAAGCCAGGGTTGCTTCCTGTCCCGCTTCCAGGATCATCTGCTGCTCTTCTTCGGACAGGTCCTGGAAGACAGCTTCGGAAATGATCAGCGGTTCGATGGAAAAGATGTAACGCAGGTTGGTTACGTGATCCTGAACCTCATAGAACTTCATCGCGTTGATGGTCAGATACGGGTTGTCCTGACCGTCGACCACTTTGGTCTGCAGACCGGTGAACGTCTCGGACCATGCCATCGGCGTCGGGTTGATGCCCCACGCCTTGTAGGTTTCGATCATGATCTCGTTCTTGGGAACGCGGATGATCAGGTCCTGCAAATCGGCAACCGAGCTGACCGGCTTTTTCGAGTTGGTCAGACGGCGAAAGCCCGTATAGGTCCAGCCGATGATGCGCACACCCGCGTCGCGAATGGTGTTATCGACCAGTTCCTGACCGATCGGGCCTTGGGTCAGCTTCTCAGCATCTTCCAGGCTGAGGATCACATAAGGCAGCGTGAAGACACCAACCGACGGCGAGAACGGCGTGATATTGTTAATGGCAAGCAGCGACATGTCCAACGTGCCGATTGCGGCTTCGTTGACAGTGTCCTGCTCAGATCCCAGCTGACCATTCAGGAACAGGGTTGCAGTGTGTTCACCACCCGATTTCTCTTCCAGCGCCTTTACGAAAGCGAGGCCCAAAGCTTCTTGCGCGCTTCCTGCGCTGTCACCAACCGCGATCTTAAAGTTCTTTGCATCCGCAGCGCCTGCAACCAAAAGCGCCGCAACCGACACAGCCGACGCATATGTGCCAAGCTTCTTGATGAATGACATGGATTTCCTCCCATTTGTCGTGTTTCGAGGTGCGCGCTGACCTGGGGAGAGTTGGTCAGACCGATTCTGCCTCGGCGGCGCCAACCTAGCTTGCAAAGAATGTTTCGCTGTTGTTAAACTTTGCGCGAAAGGTTTCACAAATATAGAACATACGAAATGAAGCTGGAAAAGCTCTCTACCCGCATAGGTGACACCGACATTCGGTTGTTACGAATTTTCAAAACTGTCGTTGAAAGCGGCGGTCTGTCAGCGGCCGAAGTCGAACTTAACATTGGGAAATCCACAATCTCAAAGCACATCTCGGATCTGGAGCTGCGCCTTGATCTGAAACTCTGCAATCGGGGACCGGCGGGGTTTTCGCTGACCGAGGACGGCGAAAAAGTGCTGAATGCAGCGGATGACCTGCTGATTTCCGTTTCCCAATTCCGGACCGAAGTGAACGAAATCAAGCAGCAAATGGCCGGAAATATCCGGGTAGCCCTGTTTGATCAATGCACCACAAATCCAGAAGCCCGACTGGCGCGTGCCATTCATAAATTCAATGAGGCCGCCCCTGCCGTTCAGATTGAGCTATCATTGGAACCGCCCAACGTGATCGAGACAATGGTTATCAGTGGTCAGCTGGATATCGGCATCATTGCCTTACACAGACCATCGGCCAGCCTTCACTACGCGCCTCTCTACGGCGAGAACATGTTCCTGTATTGCGGCGAGGAACACCCCCTTTTCGAACGTTCGCGCGACGAGCTTGTGGCAAGCGACCTTCAGAAATTCAATTATGCGGGGCTGAACCTGAATTCCCCTAACCTTATCGTTGGCCAGCAATTGGGCTTTCGACGTGCCGCCAAGGTGCAAAGTGAACAGGCGCTGGTAATTCTCATACTTTCCGGTCGCTACCTTGGCTTCTTGCCCGATCACCTGGCGCAGGAGTTTGTCAAACAGGGTCAAATGAAAAAGATACTGCCCGAAGAAGTTCGATACCGAACCCGCTTTGCAGCAGTGACCCGCAAAAAGCCTGCGCCAACGCGGGTAGCCAAACTGTTTCTGAGTGTTCTGAGCGACGTGCACAATAGCGTGGCACAGGGCGATTGAGCGACAGTTGATACCAATTCGCCCTGGGTGCCGAGGCATGAATGCTTGTTGGAACTGTTGTCGCCGGTCAAGGTAGCACGCAAATTTGTCTACATAACGAAGCCCTGGGTGCATGATTATGAAGCCAGAGATATCGCAAGAAACCATCGCCAAATGGCAACGGATCGTTGATCTGATTGCACGCGTTGCTGACGTTCCGGCCAGTTTGGTCATGCGTACACACAGGCCTAGTCACTCGGTTTTTGTCACCAGCAGAACCGAAGGAAACCCTTACGAAATGGGCCGCCGGTTCAAATTGAACGAAAAGCTCTATTGTTACGGCGTTCTGCAGCGCGATGGCGAACTGACCGTTGAGGATGCCACCTGTGACCCCGAGTGGATTGACAACGACGATATGGAACACGGGATGCGGTTCTATATCGGATACCCCCTGAAATGGCCGGACGGGTCACTATTTGGGACAATTTGTGTTCTCGACACGCGCCGCAACCGGCGCGCGCTTCTCTTTCGCGAAGGGCTGCAGGAATTCGCGCGTGTGATCGAGGCTGATCTGGAGCGATTGATCGAAATCGACCGTCGCATTGCGCTGGAGGCCGAACTGCAGGCGACATTGGATCAATTGGAACAGCGCGTGGCCAATCGCACTGCGGACCTGGAAGAGGCAAACACCGCCCTTCGCGTTCTACTCAGCAATGTGGAAACATCGCGCGAGGAATACGATGCCAGATTACTGCGTCAGATTAAAGCGTTGGTCGTGCCCTACCTTGCAAGGCTTCGCGGCAGGCTCGATTCTGACCCGGCCGGAAAAGCGTATCTGGAACTGGCCGAGGAAAACCTGAAATCCATTACCTCGGACATGAGTGGTCAGCTGACGACCGTCTTTGAAACGCTGACACCAGCGGAACAGGAAATCGCTCAGATGATCATGCGCGGACAGACCACTAAGGACATTGCCCGCGTATTGTCGCGCGAGCCAAGCACGATCGAGTTTCACCGAAACAACATCCGAAAAAAGCTTGGTCTCAAGCGCAGTGGGCAGAATTTGCGTAGCCTGCTCTTGTCCATTCAATAAACATGGGGATTTTCCCCATGTTTGCCCCACGTTTTTCCCATGCCGTCGTTTGCTGACACGATTGCTACGCTCGGGGTGTTCGAGGCTGGCTCGGACCTAGGACAACAGGGAAGTAGACGATGGAAAAAGACGATCTGAACCTTAAACCAGCACTTGTGCGCGGTGACACAAACGACACCGCCCCCGCCTTGTCACGCCGTTCGTTTTTCATGGCCGCAGGGGCTGCTGGGCTGGGCAGTGCCGGAACTCTGCTGAGTGGCACCTCGGCCCGTGCGCAATCCACCGACTGGACGCAGCCCGGCAACAATAACGGGGTAATCGAATTGCAAAAATCCACCGGCAACGCCGTCGAGGGCGCGGTCGGTGTCGACTATTACGGCCATTGCGCGATCAAGATAACGTCACCGGGTGGGGCAACGGTTCTTTTCGATCCATGGCGCGATGACCCCTCTGGCGCGTGGGGGCTTTGGTTCAAGAACGAGTTTCCTGAAACGCCGGTCGACATCTGCATGTCGACGCACACGCATTTCGACCACGACGCAATCCATCGTCCGGTTTCCACCATGGTTCTGGACCGGATGGTTGGCAATTTCGAGTTTGCGGACATCAAGATCACCGGATTTGCGGACAAACACGTTTGCCGCGCGCCCGGATGGTACGACTGGACCAATGCCCTTGGCGAATTCGGCGTACAAGCCTGCCCGCCCGACAATGTCAGCCACATGGACATGGTGGTATACCTGATTGAAACTGGCGGTATCAGATCGTTGATCTGGGGCGATAACCGTCATGACCCACCGCAGGAATTCTGGGACGCCATCGGTCAGGTCGATGTTCTGACCCTTCCGGTAGATGGATCGCAGCATATTCTGGATTACCAACAGGGCAATGATATCGTAGCCAAGCTCAAGCCCAAGATCGTCATCCCCACGCATTACCTGAATGAAACGACCAGCTACACGCTGACAACTCTTCAGAATGCGGATGACTGGGTCAAATCCCAGAAAAGCTACAAGATGCTCGACAGCCCCAGCTTGTCACTGGAGGCTGGAGATGTCGCAGGAATGGATCGTGAGTTCCTGTATTTCGGGCACAACGCACATACCAGTTGAAGCAAAAAAGACGGGGCAGACCCTGCCCCGTCTGAAACGCGTGCTGTTCAAGTCGCAAAAGTTACCTTTTGAACCGGATCTTCGGCCTAGGTGACGCGCAGCTTTTTAAACGATCAGCGATTCAAATCAGAATGACCACCGAAGCCCGGCTTGAAAATTCGGTCCCTGAGCATCATCTCCGATTTCGTGTTCGGCGTTGGCCTCAAATTGCATGTTGGGGGCAAACTCGTGCTCATACCCGATCAACACGCTTGCGCCGGTAAAGTCCGTCGATGCGAAGGACAAGCTTTGAGTGCTCGAGAACACCGTCACCGTCGCGTTGTTGTCACCCAGATCACGGCGCAGAACACCTGACAGTTGACCGACCAAAGCGCCACCGTTGTTCAATGCCTTCTCAGCCTCGACGCCAAGCCGCGCCTCGATCACCTCGGTCGTGACGTCGCCGACTGTGGCATTGGCTGACGATCCGCTTTCGGTGTAGCCATCATCCTCCTGCCGGGTATAGCGCACATCGCCGAACCCAACCAGCCCGAACGCATCGCTGACATCAAAGGAACGCTCAAGACCCAGATAGGCGGTCAACAGCGTGCTGTCATAATCAGCATCCGCATCTGCACTGCCCGTGATCTCGCGGGATCGGTCGGTTGACAGCCAGCCAAAGCCCAGACCGGCCTCAATCGTGTACGCTCCGACCTGACGCCCGACTGAGGCGTCCAGATACACACCGTCCGTGTCAAAATCGATTGTATCCGTATCCCCGTTCGAACGGAACACGCCCAACCCAAGCGCCAGCGCCAAACCATTGTCCAACTGCCCGGAATAGCCGACGCTGCCGTTGAACACGGTCACATCGGTATCGACTCCGGGTACATTTTCAAACTGGCGTGCCGCCGCATCCACCATCACGTAGGGGCGGAAAGTTCCAAAGGTTACGCCCGAAACGCGGCCCGTGGTGGAGTTGCGCGTGACCTGAGCCTGCGCCCCATAGCTCAGCGCATTCGCAGAGCCGTTTATTGCGCTGCCATAAAAGGCCGTCACGTCGCCCGATGGCAGCAAGTCCGAGGAATCGACGCTGGCATAAACCGGGGCTGCGCCGCCTTCGTCCTGCACGAACCAGGCCGAACGACCGTCTGACACCGTTGTTGTAAAGGCGCCCGAGCCGACCGCTGCGTCTTCAAATTCGAAGATCGCGCTGCCGCCATTGGCGTCCAGATTGACGTTGTGGTCCTGAACCCGGATCAAACCGCCCACCTTGTCGGTGCTGACGACGTTCAGTGTCCCCGTGCCGTTGCCCAGATAGATCGCATAGGCATCGCCAGCATCGGATGCCGCTGAAATCTCGCCAACCGCCGTAATCTCACCATCGAAGTTTTCGAAATACAGGCCGTATGCGTTGATCATCTCGCCGCCAGAGGCACTTGCCTGAATGGTTCCGCTGTTGGCAAAGTTGCCCTGCATGTCCTCGATATAGAACCCGGCGGCAATGCCATCGGACCCATCCGTGACGTTGGTCAGTGTGGCCGTTGCGGTGACGGTGCCCGAATTCGTCACATCAGCTGACATCGTGTTTCGGAGCAGGACGGCCTGAGCCTTCGCGCTCGCCGCTCCTTCGGCCACGGCCGAGATCGTGCCGCTGTTGTCGATAGAGCCAAGGACACCTTTGTCCGCATAGATACCGTAGGCTTCTGCGTCCGTGTCCTGCGATTGAGCTTGCGCAACCAAGCTGCCGGAATTCGAAACGCTACCCTTGAGCTGCTCGCCCTCAAAGTAGAGCGCATAGGCGTTCGCGTATTCCTTGTCTGAGCTGGCCCGTGCCATCATGGACCCGGAGTTGTTGATATCAACCTCCAACTCTCCGTTTCGGGTCAAAAGGCCATAGGCCCTCGCCTCTTCATCCTGCGCATCCGCCACGACACTGATTGTACCGGAATTGTCCAAGGCGCCTGTCCATTCCCGGTTGATGTAAACACCGGCGGCTGTGGCTTCGGTCGCTCCGTTGCCCAGAACTGAGATTGCCCCTGAATTGATAACACTCCCGTCCAGTCCCGACACCGCTCGAATGCCGTAGGTGAGCGCCTGCCCCCCCCCGCTTTCTGCAACGGTCGAAATTGTCCCCGAGTTCACAATGCTTGCGTCAACTTCGCCTGACACCGCCAGACCAACAGCCTCAGCCGAGTCACCGGCGGTTGCCTGCAGTATGATGACACCACTGTTGGTGACATCCTGGCTAACCCCGTCGCGAATATATGCGCCGTACGCATCAAGGTCGTCGTCATCAGTACGCCCGACGATCCGGATCGTGCCGGTATTCGAAAACGCGCCGTCCAATCCGTTGTCGATCCGAATGCCATACACGTCGGCCGACGTGGCGCTGGCGACCTGAGAGTTGATGAGACCGCTGTTCAGCACATCGCCAGTCACGCCGTCTTGGGCAAGCAGACCGTAGACATAGGCCTGTTGATCCTCTCCGGTGCCCATCACCGACAGCGAACCGGAGTTTGCGAACCCGCCCAGAATATGGCCCGAAACCTCCACACCAACGGCAATGACGTCCTCGTGGTTTAGATCCGAGGCAGAGGCAGCAACGGATATGTTGCCGGTGTTCGAAAACGCACCTGTCAGATTGCCATTGATCCGAAAGCCCGCTGCGGTCGCCGTGTCAGCCCCACGCGCGGAAACAGACAGGGACCCGCTGTTTGAGATATTTCCGGTCACGTCAACAAAAGTCCGAAGCCCATAGGCTACGGCGGCGGTTGAGGCGGCCGAAGCTTGCACATTCAACGTGCCGCTGTTGGTTACATCGCCAATAAACCCGTCACCCAGATTCAGGCCCACAGCAGTTGCTGTACCGGACCCGGCATTCGC
>JBFOLN010000013.1:0-52229 GCA_040829945.1 Ruegeria sp. | reverse complement strand
GCAGTGCCGTCGCTGGATTTCAGCGTGGACAAGTCCCAATCCTGCATCGCGCTTTCCTGCGAGGCTGGCCCGCTTTGCGCCCATCTCCCGGATCTTTGGGCCAAACTGTTACCCGGTGTATCGAATTCGCGCATCCAGACCCGCAAGCGCGGCCAGTCAGGAGTGTCCGGCTGATCCGATTTCAACCAATGATCCCACCACTCCAGCGCCAGCTTTTGAAAGCCGATGGAAGGTCCCGGGCTACCGTGATCGGGATAATGATGCCCCCACGGACCAACGACCCCCCAGATCAGATCGGGGCGTGCATCAACCAAAGACATGACAGAATTGGAATAGCGATCGCTCCAGCCACCAACCGAAAGGATCGGGATAGACAGCGCATTTGCAGTATGTCTGACAGAGCCGTGGCGCCAATATTCACCGCGCCCATCCTCGCGCAGCCAGTTTTCCAAGGGAAACGTCAGATTGTCGATCCGTTTTTTCCAAAGCGATTTCCAATCTGGCCCGACATTCAACGACGGAGGAGACGCTAGGATAGAGGGAAGCGTTGCACCCCATTCGAATGTATCCGAAAGAACGCAACCGCCCATATAGTGGATGTCGTCTTCAAATCTGTCATGCGTGGCACAGACGGCGATCGTCGCTTTCAAGGGTGCGGGCGCATTAACACTTGCTTGAAGAGATGCGGTACCGCCCCAGGACGTGCCAAACATCCCGACCCGACCATTGCACCAGGGTTGTGCAGCCAGCCATTCGATCACTTGCCGCGCATCGTCCAGTTCTGCTGGTGCGTACATATCCAGCATGTGCCCTTCGCTATCCCCTGATCCCCTCATATCCACCCGGATACAGGCATAGCCATGAGCGGCAAAAAAAGGATGGTTCCGCTCATCACGCGCGCGAACCATGTCGGTCTTGCGATAGGGAATGTACTCCAGAATGGCGGGGACAAGCCCTTGAGTCACTGGGCGCCACAACCGTGCAGCCAGCCTAACGCGATCCGGCATTTCTATCCACAGATGATCCGTTTCCAATACGTCGAAAGGGTATTCAGCTTGGTCTGCCATTGTGATCCGCCGATTGCGTTTGGTGTTTAACCTACTTCTGCAAATCCAGATCAATCTTGCAATAGGTGAACATTATTCGATTAAAAATAGAATTTGACTTTAAAATTCTAGTCTGCTTTTAATTTTCATAGAGATTATCGCTCATCCCAGATTCGGAGAGCCGCATGCCTTCTGAAAACGTCGTCGCTTTGCCATCTGCAATATCCTCGCTGGGCAGTGAAGTTCGGCAGCTGCGCAAAGCCCGCCAGCTCACGCTCAAACAGCTGAGCGAAGAAGCGAGCATTTCGCTCAGCCACGTGTCGGCGATTGAGCGCGGGGTCTCCAAGCCTTCGGTCGATGTATTGCAGGCCATCGCCAGCGCGCTCAGCGTCACGCCGGATTGGTTCTTTGCCCGCCGGGCCGGGGCCGGGCCAATGGAACAGGCCTTTGTCGTGCGCGCCCAGAATCGCCGGGCGCTGAATACGCTCTACGATCAAGACGCGGCTGAGCTGGGCTATACCGATCACCTGCTGTCCAGCTCGATCGGCGGGCAGTTTTATATGGGCATGGCGGTCTATGCGCCGCATTCGGAACGCCCCGAAGATCCCTTGCAAAAGCACGAAGGCGAAGAGCATGGGTTGGTTCTGGAAGGTGAGCTGGAAATGCAGATCGGGGACGAATTCATCACCCTGCGCACTGGTGACAGCTACAGCTTTGACGCACGTATCCCACACCATGCCCGCAACCGTACCGATCAGGTATGCCGGTTGATCTGGGCGGTCTCACCGGTCGTCATTCCAAAGGATGTTGTCGCACCGCAGGCGTCTGACCGGGAAACCTCGTCATGAACCGTGACGTCCTGTTGCAGCCCTATCAACTGAAGCACCTGACCCTGAAAAACAGGATCATGACCACCAGTCATGAGCCCGCCTATCCAAAAGACGGAATGCCCAAGGAACGCTATCGCGCCTATCACGAAATGCGTGCAAAAGCGGGCGTTGCCATGACAATGACTGCGGGTTCGGCCACCGTCAGCCGTGACAGCCCGCCGGTGTTCAACAACATCCTCGCCTACAAGGATGAGGTCGTGCGCTGGATGGGCGAACTAACCGACGCCTGCCACGCCCATGGCTGCGCGGTGATGATCCAGTTGACCCATTTGGGACGACGCACAGGCTGGAACAAAGGTGACTGGTTGCCGTCAGTTTCTCCGTCGCATTACCGCGAACCCGCGCATCGTGCCTTTCCGAAGAAGATCGAAGATTTCGATATCGAGCGGATCGTGACCGACTATGCCGATGCGGCTGAACGCATGCAGACCGCCGGATTGGACGGGATCGAGTTGCAGGCCTACGGGCATCTGCTGGACCAGTTCTGGTCGCCGCTGACCAACACGATGGACTCACCGTTCGGCGGCGATCTCGACAACCGGCTGCGCTTCGGCTTCATGGTTCTGGATGCGATCCGCGACCGCGTGGGGCCTGGGTTTATCGTCGGCGTCCGCTACACCGCTGATGAGGTCGAAAAGGGCGGCATCACCGAGGAAGAAGGGATCGAGATCGCGCACAGGCTGCGCGACAGCGGTCAGGTGGATTTCCTGAACGTTATTCGCGGTCGTATTCACACCGACCCTGCCATGACGGATGTGATCCCCGTACAGGGCATGAAAAGTGCGCCGCATCTGGATTTTGCCGGACGCGTGCGGGCTGAGATCGGGATGCCGACCTTTCACGCTTCGCGCATCCCTGACGTGGCGACCGCGCGACATGCGGTGGCCTCGGGTCTTTTGGATATGGTTGGGATGACCCGCGCGCATATGGCCGACCCAATGATCGTGTCCAAGATTCAAGCCGGGCAAGAAGATGACATCCGGCCCTGCGTCGGCGCCACCTACTGCCTCGACCGCATCTATCAGGCAGGCGAGGCACTGTGCATTCACAACCCCGCCACGGGGCGCGAATTATCGATGCCGCATGCCATCCCAGCCGCCCAAGATCGTCGCCACGCAGTTATCGTGGGCGCGGGCCCGGGCGGGCTGGAGGCGGCGCGCGTTGCCGCTGAGCGTGGCCATGACGTCACCGTTTTCGAGGCCGCCCCCGAACACGGCGGGCAAGTGCGCCTGACCGCGCAATCCAAGCGCCGCGCCGAGATGATCGGGATCATCGATTGGCGCATGGCACAATGTGCTGCGCGGGACGTTCAATTTCAGTTCAACACTTATGCCGAAACCAGTGACGTGACCGCGCTATCACCGGATATGGTCGTGATTGCGACCGGGGGCCTGCCGGTCACAACGATCCTTGATTCGGGCAATGAACTGGCCGTGTCCGCCTGGGATATCCTGTCCGGCGACGTGCAGCCGGGCGAAAACGTGCTGATCTATGACGATGCAGGGGATCACCCAGCACTCATGGCCGCCGAGGTCATCGCTGCAACCGGCGCACGGGTCGAGGTCATGACCCGTGACCGCAGCTTTGCGCCCGAGGTCATGGCGATGAACCTGGTGCCCTATATGCGGTCCCTGCAGAAAACCGGGGCCGTGTTCACTGTCGCCCGAACCCTGCAAGCGATCGAAAAATCAGGCAATCAGCTGCAAGCCCATATCGGCACCGACTATTCTGATCTGGTTGAAAAAAGGGATTATGATCAGGTGGTTGTCAATCAGGGCACGCAGCCTTTGGACGATCTCTATTTTGATCTCAAAGCTCTGTCGCGCAATTGCGGGGCGGTGGATCAAGGCGCGCTAGTCTCCGGCGAAGGCGACCTGTTTCCGCAAACCAATCCCGGCGCCGGGTTTGACCTGTATCGCATCGGTGACGCCGTTTCGGCACGCAACATTCACGCCGCAATCTACGACGCCCTGCGTATCGGCATCCGGTGGTAGCAAGCGCCGAGAGAAAATGCCAATACAGGAAAAATGAATAAATTTTCTTGCGAAAAAGAAAATCTGTCGTAGCATTCCCAAAGTATCCAGCACACGAAGGGAGGATTCGTGAGCCAGGCCAGATCGAAAGACCACAGCCGCACTGCAAGCGAAGAGGGCCTTGCGGCCTTCGGGGCCGAGGTGCGCCAATTGCGCAAAGCTCGCCAGATGACGCTGGCCGAGCTTGCAAACAGCAGCGGTGTTTCAATCAGCCATCTCAGCGCCATCGAACGCGGGACGGTCAGCGCGTCTCTCAACAAAATCTCGCGTATTGCCGAGGCCTTGGGCGTGCCCGAAGAGTGGTTTTTCAATCACCGCCCCGGCTCTGGTCCGCTGGAACGCGCCTATGTCGTGCGTCAATCCAACCGTCGAAATCTGAATTTGCTGTATGACGAACCCATCGAACAATCTGGCTATGCGGATCAGTTGCTATCCAGTTCAATTGGCGGTGGGTTCTGTTTGGGCGTCTCGGACTACCGCCCCTATTCCGAACAGGTCGTAGACCAGTACTTCTCGCGCGATGGCGAGATGCATGGGGTCATTCTAAAGGGTGAACTTGAACTCGTCCTCGAGGACGAGACCGTCACCCTTCGAACCGGTGACAGCTTTAGCTTTCCCGGTGAAATTTTGCACGTCCTGCGCAACGTGTCAGATCAACCCGCACGTATGATCTGGGTGAACTCGCCCGTCATCATCCCAAGATTCTCAGCCCTTGGCGCTGCAGAGCAACTGCCACAGTCACACAAGAAAAAGAACGGATAACGCCTGCTGGCACCTGAAGTCGCGGGCGTCTGCCCGCAAGCAACCAAACCGGACAGATGCCCGGATATGAAGACAAACAGGGAGTAAGCAAATGAGTTCGATTTTCAAAGGGGACGTTTCCCGACGCTCCGTTCTGGCCGGTGCCGGTGCATTGGGCGCCGCCAGTCTGGCATTCCCACATATGGCCGTGAGTGCCGATGGTTCAGTCCTGACCATTCGGTCCTACAGCGACCTGCAGGTTCTGGACCCGGCCTTCTGGCTGGCGCTACCCGAGGCCGACATCATGCGGTCGATCTATGCGCCGCTGGTGTCGAACCAACAGGGTGACGAATGGAATTGGCGGCCCGTTGCTGTTGAAAGCATCGAACAGCTGGACGACCTGACCATCGCCTTCAAACTGCGCGACAAGATCGGGTTTACCGATGGCTTCGGCCAGATGACCGCCGATGACGTGAAATTCTCGATTGAACGTATTGCCGATCCGGCTAACGAAAGCCCCTATGCTGGCGATTGGAGCGCTTTGAAAGAAGTTGAAGTCAAAGACAATCTCTCGGGTCTGATTCATCTGAAGAACAAGTTCGTGCCGCTCTGGACGACGACGCTACCGACGCCCGCATCTTGCATCGTTTCACGCAAGGCAGTCGAGGAAATCGGCGGCAAGATCGGGTCCGAGCCGGTGGCGCAATCTGGCCAGTACATTCTAACCGAATGGGTCCCCAAACAGAAAACCGTTCTGAAACGCAATCCCGACTGGGCCTATCAGCCCGGCGGGTACGAAGAAATCCACATCCTGCCCATCGAGGACCCCTCGACCGCCGAACTGGGTTTTGAGGCGGGCGATCTGGACTACACCTGGACCTCAGTATCCTCGCTGCCGCGTCTCAAGGAAAACCCGCCTGCGGGATCCATTGTCGAAGAGAAACCCTCGCTGGCTTATGTTTGGCTGGGCATGAACCACGACAACGAAGCGCTGCAGGACGTTCGCATTCGCCGTGCCATTCAGCACGCGATTGACCGGCAGACCGTTGTTGATGCGGCTTACTTCGGCGCCGCCGCCGTAGGCAACGGCATCATCGCCCCGGGCTTGCCGGGCAGCCGGGATAGCGTGACCTACGACTATGACCCCGACAAGGCGCGCGAATTGCTGGCCGAAGCGGGTGCCGAAGGCATGACCGTCACGCTGGATATTCTCAACCAGTCTGAACGTCTGACGGCCGCTCAGGTCATTCAGGCCAATCTGGCCGAGGTCGGCATCAACTGCGAAATCAAGCAGAATGACAGTGGGACCTTTTGGACGCTTGGCTCCAAGGACGGCGATTACTTCATGAACCTTCAGTTGGTGCTCAGCCGGTTCTCGATGAACCCTGATCCCAGCTGGGCAACTGTCTGGTTCACACCGGAACAGGTTGGAGTCTGGAACTGGGAACGGTTCAACAACGAGGAATACAAGTCGCTTCACGAAGAAGGTCTTGTCGAAAGCGATCCCGCCAAACGCGATGAGATCTACAAGAAGATGCAAGGTCTCATGGATGAAAGTGGCTGCTATGTGTTCCTGACACACGAGGTGGTCGGGTTGATCCACAAGGATACGGTCTATCCGGGTCTGAAACCCAATGGTGAGCCTTTGCTGCCACTCTTCAAACCCGCCTGATCCACGCAAACGGGCGGCGCGCAACCGCCGCCCACACGCCTATAGGGGGCGCGTATGCTGAGCTATTTTATCAAACGGCTTGGGCTGGCTGCTGCGATCGTGTCGGTCGCCATGTTTCTGCTGTTTTGTATGATCTACCTGATCCCCGGCGACCCGGCCTCGGTCGCGCTGGGGCCTCGGGCAACCGAGGAAATGCGCGCTGCCCTGCGCGAGAAAATGGGGTTGAACCAGCCGGTTCTGGTTCAGTTCTGGAACTTCTACATCGGGGCTTGGACAGGCGATCTGGGCGACGAGGTCCTATCAGGCCGACCCGTCACCACAGTCGTGTTCGAGCAACTGCCTTACACGCTGGCCCTGATCGTCGGCGGCATCACCTGGTCGGTTGCCCTAGGCATTCCGCTGGGCTGCTGGGCGGCAGTCAGCCGCGGCAGCTGGGCAGACCGGGTTGTCGGCATCCTCTCCGTGGCCGTGATTGCTGTGCCGTCCTTTGTCATCGCGATTTATGCCCTGCTGATCTTTGCGGTTGAACTGCGTTGGCTGCCTGCCATCGGTGCGGGCGAACCCGGAAACCTAGGAGATCAGCTCACGCACCTGATCCTGCCTTCGCTGGCGGTTGGTCTGGGCTGGGTCGGCTATATTGCCCGCATGGTGCGTGCCTCGATGCTCGAAGTGCTTGAGGCCAGCCATATCCGCACTGCGCGCGCCTTTGGGCTGCCGGATCGGACGATCACCTATCGCTATGCCCTGTCGATCGCGATCCTGCCTACGGTCACTTTGTTGGGCGTGGGTATTGGTCAGATGTTGTCCTCGGCTGTGTTTGCCGAGATCGTCTTTGCCCGCCCCGGCGTTGGCAAGCTGGTCTATGACGCCATCCTGACCCGCAACTTCCCCATCGTGACGGGCACCGTTCTAATCACGACCGTCCTGTTCGTTCTGCTTAACCTGTTGGCAGACCTCATCATCGGAGCTTTGGATCCCCGTGTCAGAAGCAGTTTCTAACCCCGCCCCCGGGCGCATGGCCGAGCTTTGGCGTCCGATCCGCAAAATCCTGCGCGAACCACTAGGCGCATTGGGATTGTTCCTGGTGCTGTTCGTGATCTTTGGTGCCGTTTTCGCCGATCTGCTGACCGGCTGGGACCCGGTCAAAATCAACCCGCGTGACCGGTTCCAAGGGCCAAGCTCACAGCATCTGATGGGCACCGATCAACTGGGCAGAGACCTATTTGCCCGAGTGCTGCACGGCGGGCGAATCGCGTTGTTTGTGGCTTTGGTCTCGACCGCTGTGTCACTGGGGATCGGTATCATTCTGGGCCTGATCGCGGGTTACGGGCCGCGTTGGCTGGACAACCTGATGATCCTGCTGTTCGACGCGATGAAGAGCTTTCCCACCGTCATGCTGGCCCTCGCGCTGGTCACGCTGATGGGGCCGTCGCTGACCGCCGTGATGGTCGTCGTCGTTCTGGTCACCGTGCCCGGATACGCGCGGATCATACGTACTCAGACTATTGCATTGAAAACCTCGGAATACGTTACTGCCGCTCAGAGTATGGGCGCGTCTTCGGCGCGTATCCTGCGTGTCCATATCCTGCCCAATGTGATCGGGCCGCTGGTCATCCTTGCGTCGATGGACATCCCGGTCGTCATCGGGATTGAGGCGGGGATGAGCTTTCTGGGTCTCGGCGTGCGCCCCCCGACCCCAAGCTGGGGCTCGATCCTGAACGACGGTTTCACCAATATCCGAGACACCGCCTGGATCGCGATTGCGGGCGGTGTGCCGATCATCATCACCACGCTGGGCTTTACCTTCCTGGGTGAGACGCTGCGGGACGTGTTCGATCCCCGGCTGAAAGGACGCTGATGACCACGCTGCGAATAGACAACCTGAACGTCAGCTTCTCGACCGAGGCAGGGCCGCTGCACGCCTTGAAAAACGTCAGCTTCGATGTGCCCGAAAATCGGATCGTTGGGATCGTGGGTGAATCCGGCTGCGGGAAATCCACGTTGATCAACGCCATTCTTGGGCTGCTCGCTGACAACGGCAGCGTCGACGGCGGATCGATCCTGTTTGAAGGGCAGGATGAACTGACCACTTTGCCCCCGTCACGCATGCGAGATTTGCGTGGCCCGCGTATCGCCACCGTGTTTCAGGACCCGATGGGTGCGCTGAACCCCGTGATCTCGGTCGGCAAACAGATGCTGAATATCCAGTATCGCTCGTCCCTGTCGAAAGAGGAGAAGCTGAACCGCGCAGTCGAGATGCTGGAATTGGTGCGTATTCCCGATGCGCGCGCTGCATTGGCGCGGTATCCGCACCAGTTCTCAGGAGGGATGAAGCAACGGATCGCCATCGCCATGGCGCTCATGATGGAGCCCGCCCTGCTGATTGCGGACGAACCCACAACGGCGCTGGATGCGACACTTGAGGTGACAACGATCGAGCTGCTCAAGGACTTGCAGCAAAAAATCGGTTGTTCAGTCATGTTCATTTCGCACCATCTGGGTGTCATCGCCGAGCTGTGTGATGACGTGGTGGTCATGTATGCGGGTGAAGTCGTGGAGCGCGGCACCGTCCGTCAGATATTCCAAGACCCGCGCCACCCCTACACGGCGCGGCTGCTGGAATGCGACCCGGCACGGCAAAGCGAACGCACCCGGCACCTGCCAACGATACCCGGAGAAATCCCCGATCTGCGCGCGCGGCCCGCTGGCTGCATATTTGCCAACCGCTGCGACCGCGTGAGTGACACGTGCTCGGCCCCGCCACCCGACAAGGATATCGGCAATGGCCATATCGCCCGCTGCTTTGTCGCAGACATCCCAGTTGAAACCGGAGTGACGGCATGAGTAGCGATCCCATTCTCAAGGTCGAAGATGTTCAGGTCTCGTTTCCGGTCGGCGGACTGGGACGCAAAAGCGCGATCCTTGGCGTGGCCGGGGTGAACTTTGAGGTCAACCGGGGCGAAACCTTTGCTTTGGTTGGCGAAAGCGGTTCTGGCAAAACGACGCTGGCCCGTGCAGTGAACGGCCTGCAAGAGATCAGCGCCGGGACAATTACGTTCGAGGACCAGCGCATTGATGAGTTGGACCGCAAAGCGATGAAGCCTGTTCGCAAGCGCATGTCGATGATGTTTCAGGACCCTGTGGGGTCGCTCTCACCCCGCATGACTGTCGGCGATCTGGTGACCGAACCTTTTCGCATCCACGGGATCGAAGGCCGCAACCTTCGGGACGAAGCAGAGCGCCTTCTGACACTGGTGGGCTTACCCACCAGTTTCGCCTCGCGCTTTCCGCATCAGTTGTCGGGTGGGCAGGCCCGACGGGTCGGCGTAGCGCGGGCCATCGCGTTGGACCCGGCGCTGATCATCGCCGACGAACCCACGGCTGGTCTGGACGTGTCGGTGCAAGGCGAAGTTCTGAACCTGCTGAACGATCTGCGCGAGCGGCTGGGTCTGGCGATGGTAATCATCACGCACAACCTGCACGTGGTGCATCACGTGGCGGACAGGACCGCGGTGATGTATCTGGGCCGCTTTGTCGAGGCTGGTGACACCGAAGAAGTGTTCAGCGCTCCGCAACACCCCTATACGGCGGCGCTTCTGTCGGCTAACCCCGAGCCTGACCCGGACAAAACCCATGACCGGATCACCCTACCTGCCGAAGTTCCCTCACTGTTGGCCCGCCCAGCGGGCTGCGAGTTCCACACCCGCTGCCCCTGGACGCAATCGCGATGCAGTGTGGATGCGCCTGAGCGGCAGGTGATTGATGGACGTGCGGTTGCCTGTCATTTCCCCCTCGAACCCGGCGCCCGCCCGCCGGAAATGGAAGAAAAGGCCGCATCATGAGTGACATCGAAGTCATTGAAACCGTCTGGATCCCCATGCCCGACGGGACGAAACTCGCCGCGCGGCTCTGGCTGCCCGAAGCGGCCAAAACCTCACCGCTGCCTTGCATTCTGGAATACATTCCCTACCGGCGGCGGGATCGCACACGCATGCGCGACGAGAGCATGCACCCGCATTTCGCAGCGGCCGGATACGCATCGATCCGTGTGGATATTCGGGGGTATGGCGACAGTGAGGGCGTGGCCGAAGACGAATACTCTTACCAAGAAATTCAGGATGGTCATGACATCGTCCAATGGATAGCCGATCAGGATTGGTGCGATGGAAATGTCGGCATGTTCGGCAAAAGCTGGGGCGCCTACAATGCCTTTCAGGTTGCGGCGACGCGGCCTCCTGCGCTGAAAGCCATCGCCCCGGTGATGGGCACGGATGACCGTTGGCGCGAGGACATTCACTTTTATGGTGGCTGTCTGGCCAATGACAATTTCTGGTGGGGCTCGATCATGCAGCTCTACAATGCGATGCCCCCCGACCCCGAAATCGTCGGAGCCGATCGCTGGATCGACATGTGGCAGGAAAGGCTGACAGGCGCGAAATTCTGGCCCGCCATGTGGCTGGTACACCAAACCCATGACGAGATGTGGCGGCGCGGCTCGATCTGCGAGAACTATACGGATGTTGAGGTTCCGGTGTATTTCTTCGGCGGTTGGATGGACCTGTATCGTGACACGCCCTTCCGGATTGCCGAGCACCTCAAAGGCCCCGTCAAAATTCTGATGGGGCCTTGGGCACATCTTTACCCGCATGAAGGTATCCCCGAACCAAAGGCCGATTTTGTCGGAGAAGTAATCCGATTTTGGAACCATTGGCTGAAGGGGAAAAACACTGGCCTGATGGATGAACCCCCGCTGCGGTTTTTCCTGCAAGACAGCGCTGCCCCTTCAGGCACTCATCTGCAGCGCAGAGGGCATTGGGTGGAAGAACCTTCGTGGCCGTCGCCCAATGTTGCCGAGCATACGCTCTGGCTGAATAATCAAACGCTAGGAGAAACGGCACAGGCCGGGGCGGCGATGTCGATCTGCTCGCCGCAGACCTTCGGGGCAGCTGCGGGCGATATGTGCTCGTTCGCCATCCCCGGAGATATGGCTGCAGATTGCCGGATCGACGCCGGGGGTGCCTTGCAGTTCAAAGGATCACCCCTGACGGAACCGCTTGATCTGCTGGGCCAGCCCAGCGTTGACCTGACGGTGTCCGCTGATCAGCCACAGGGATTTGTCGCCGCATTGCTGGTGGATGAAGCCCCGGACGGCGCGCAAACTCTGATCGCACGGGGATTTTGCAACCTCAACCACCGCGACAGCGACACCCAACCCACCCCGATCACGCCCGGCGAAGACATGACTGTCACAGTTCCTATGTATGGAACCGGCTACCGGCTGCCTGTGGGCCATCGGGTCACTCTACAAATCGCCTCTACCTATTGGCCAGTTCTGTGGACATCGCCGAAACCGGTGACGCTCACAATCCGACCCGGCACGTCCCGGCTGACCCTGCCGGTCAGAACCCAGCCTGACGGCAGTGCCGAGCCGCGTCCGCTGCCGGAACCGGAGCCCCCCACCGTTACCCCGCGAAAATCCCATGTTCGTACAGGGTCAATGGAACGCTCGGTCTACACCGACCTGACGAATGGCGATGTTACCCACCGGTTCTTTCTGGATGGTGGTGTGTTTGGACCGGTCGGCGATTTCCGTCTTGATGACATCGGAACGGTGCTCAGCGATGTGTCGGATCGGCGCTACACGATCCACCCTGGCGATCCCTTGTCTGCCGTCGCCACCATGGAGCAAACGGCCGGTTTCGACCGGGACGACTGGTCCGCGAAAATCTGGACCTATTCCGAGCAACGGGCGACAGCGACCGAGTTTCACCTGACCTCACGCCTCAAGGCCTGGTCGGGCGAAGAGCTTATTTTCGAAGAAGAAGAGACACACATCATTCCCCGCAACGGCATGTAACGTATCCTTGCGGCCACAGGAGCCTTCCAATGTCAGCCTTCCCAGAATTTGGGCCAAACGCCAAGACACATCAATTGAGCATCGGTGGCGTCACCATGCGCGTTGTCGTCGAAGGGGATGGACCGCCGGTCGTGTTCGTTCCCGGCGGCGATCAGACGGCAGAGGCCTATTCCGAGCAGTTTGCACGCCTGTCAGACAGTTTTAAGTGCATCACCTATGATCCACGGGGGGCCGGTGATACGCAGTCTCCGCCTCCCCCTTGGACAATGCATGACTACGCAACCGATTGCGCTGCGGTGATTGGCGCCTTTGCTGGTGGGCAGGCGACCGTCTGCGGCCTGTCGCTGGGTGGGTTGGTCACGCAGCAAACCGCGATCGACTTCCCCGACAAGGTGCGGCTGGCCATTCCGATGGGCACCTCGGCCTATATCGACGGGTTCACTCGCGACTGGATGCAGGCCGAGATCGATCTGCGCAAGGATGGTATCACCCTGCCCGACTATTTTCTGGCGCCGCACTATGCCGTTTATGCCTTTCCGGCCAAAGCGCTGCACGAGCCGGAGCTTTGGGAGCAGCTCAAGGCCTCGTACACCGAGCGATTTCGGGATCGTGATCCAAAGGCGACAATTGATCAGTGGGAGGCCTGTTTGGAATTCGATTGCCGTGAGGGGCTGAAAACCTGCCTCGTCCCGATGCACGTCATTGCTTTTTCCGAGGATGTTCAAACCGCGCCAGTCATGTGCAAAGTGGTTTCTGATCTTGCGCCAAACGGCGTATTTCACGAAGTTCCCGGCTTGGGTCATGTTTCGATGACCCGCCACAAACCTGATATCGTGGCGGCAAAACTGCGTGAGATTTTGACCGCTGGATTGGTGCAGCAATAAGTGGCTGAAGGGTCAGATGAGAATTGCAATCGCAGGGTTTCAGCACGAGACCAACACCTTCGTCGACACGCCAACACAGCTGAGCGACTTTGAACAGGCCGACAGCTGGCCGGGATTGCTTTGGGGTCAAGACCTTTTGAACATAACCCGGGGCATGAACCTGCCCATAGCCGGTTTCGCAAAAACTGCCTTGGCGGATGGGGTCGAATTGCGACCCATCCTGTGGTGCGCTGCTGAACCGGGCGGCAAGGTTGCGGATCACGCATTCGACACCATTGCCGAACGCATAACCACAGCACTTGCGGACATGACCCAGCTTGATGCGGTCTACCTGGACTTGCATGGTGCCATGGTCACAGAGTCTTGGGATGATGGCGAGGGAGAGCTGTTGTTGCGGATCAGGCAGGTGATCGGGCCGTACCTGCCGCTTGTTGCAAGCCTCGATATGCACGCCAATATCTCGAGGCGAATGGTGGATCTGTCGGACGCCATGACCATATTCCGCACCTATCCGCATCTCGACATGGCAAACACAGGCGCGCGGGCCTTTCGAATGACGCGCGACATCTGCGCTAATGGTCCGCCCGCAAAGGCATGGCGTCAAGGCGAGTATCTTGTCCCGCTTCACAGCCAGTATACCGAAGTGGGCCCTGCCAAAACGCTTTACAACGCGCTGGATGCCTTCGACGGGCCGGGCGCTCGACTTGTTGAACTCGCCGTTGGATTTACCGCAGCGGATACGGCCGATTGTGGACCATCTGTCTTGGCTTACGGCGCATCTCAGTCCGAGGCCGACGCAATGGCGTCCCAGATTTTCGCGAAGCTGCAAGCGGCTGAAACGCAGTTTGATACCAGTTTGCTGAGCCCAAAAGACGCTGTAGTAACCGCCCTAAAGGCAACCGGCCATGGGCCAGTAGTGATTGCGGATGCGCAGGACAATCCCGGGGCTGGTGCGTCGGCCGACACAACAGGCCTATTGCGGGAGTTGGTGCGGCAGAATGCACCTTCAGCCATACTCGGGCTACTGCACGACCCGCAGCTGGCGGCCAAGACCCACGAATTGGGCGAAGGTGCGGAATTCGAGGCCAAGATTGGCGGCAAAGGCCCCGGCGACGCCCCCTACACTGCGCAGGTCCGAGTACATCACCTGAGTGACGGCCAATGCCGCTATACGGGTGAAATGTATGGCGGCGGTGTTGCAACGCTCGGCCCGTCGGTCGCATTACAGCTGACCGGAACGCAAATCCATGTCCTTGTCACCAGCATTCGAAACCAATGTCTGGATCTGGCGCAAATACGTTTGTTCAATTTAGAGCCGGAAGACGCACGCATACTATGTGTCAAAAGCACAACCCACTTCCGCGCTGATTTTGAGTCCATCGCCCAAGAGGTTCTGATATGCGCCGCGCCGGGGCAATTTCCGTGTGAGCTCGCTGATGTCTGCTATACAAAGCTGCGCCCTGGGGTTCGTATAATTTAAAGATGACAGCCGCTGCTTCTACCGCAATACCAAACCCGCCAAGCAGCTATATTGAAAGGTTTAGGCAATATATGACAAAGGATTCACGATGGGGATTGTTGGCGCCTCATCAGCAAGCTGCGCGGCTGTGATCTAGTGAAGATGAAAATCGTCAACGTGGTGCCATTGGGCCAGATCAAAGAAAGAGCTTTCATTCTGCAAAGCAAAACGCAATAACCGGTGCGCGTCTCGATCTCCGAAGGCACGCGGGCATCTGCGGAAAATTGGATGAAGGATGAGTTCATGGTCGGCTCAGAGAATCTATGGTCGGGCTGCTTCCATAAACGTCTTCACATCTCGACCGACATTATGCATGGATTGTCTGAGCTTGGGTTACCTCAATTGGCTTAAAATCGAGCGCATTCGGCACGTATTCGATGCGGTGCACCAAGTCTTCGCAGATATACAAAAGACAGGCTAAGTGTGCGCGGTTCAGCGATTGCTGGGCCACACAAGGACGGACAGTACGGTCCGGTACCTCCGTGTAGAGCTCGAACACGCACTCGCGGTTGCGGAGGCAATTGAAATCGGACGATCCGGACCGTTCTCGCGAGCGGCCCTTACCGGACCTTGACTTAAACAGCCTTTGCCTCAGTGCAGCTACCCCAAAAGCGGCCATTAGAATTGACTATCATCACCCTTTGCGAAGCGCTCGGTTCGAAGGACAGAAAATACTCTGTAAGAGCGTAAAGCTAGATTTGTACAGATGCTGTGATGCTTTACTAACCAGACCAAGCTTCTTGGATCTCAGGAAATTTTGCCATGATCTCTGAATTCGTTTCTGAACCGAAGACTGCTTCAGCAGGCTGCTCTAAAATGTCCTGCGTCTTTGCACGGGCTGTCTGGAGAAGTGTTGGAGTCTCGGCGTCTGCCCAGGCTTGAGGTGTCGCGCGGTCTGCTAAGGCCGGATAGTAGTAGTCGCTTTGCATTCTACCCAAGGTCTGGTCACTCCCAAGAAAATGGCCTGGGCCTTCGAGGCACACCTCGCGAATGACGTCAAACGCCAATGCATCTTCGTTGATCTCGAATCCGCGCGTGGCCCGCATAACTGATCCAATGAGATCGTTATCGAGCACAAAGCTCTCTTTGCTAGCGGCAAGAAGTGAGCCGTACATACCAGCAGCTTCATAAATCAGGTTGGCACCTGCCAGTGCGCTGAGAAGCTCGGTAATCCCCTTTTCATAGCCGGCTTGGAAATCCGGCAGTTTTGCATCGGTCATGCCTGCACTGACTGCACAAGGAATGCCGTAATGCTGTGCCATCTGCGCGCAGGCCGCCATAAGCACCCCTTGTTCGGCACTGCCACCCGACATCGCGCCGGTGCGAAGATCACTCACGAATGGCAGAGCGCCGAAAAGCGCCGGGTGGCCGGGATTGAGAAGGTTGACATAGACCAGCCCCGCCAGCACTTCCGCGACCTGCTGAGCCACAGCACCCGCAAGCGGGGCGGGACTGGTTGCGCCGGCTTGACCGGCAGAGACGAGCTTCAATGGCGTGCCTGTCTCTGCTGCGCATTCGATAATGCCCAGGGCTTCTTCCGCAAAAGTGAGCGGTGGAACGATGAAACATGTGGAGACGCAGCAGAACGGCCGCACACGCCACGCGTCCTCGCCACCAGCGATCATATGAAACATTTCGACGGCGGCGCGCATGGTCGCAACCGAGCTGAAGGAGGTTCCTATGGGCTTCCTGGTTCCCGCCGCGCACGCATAGGCCGTATTGAGCTCCATCGCATGAGGATCAATGACATCCCGCGCCACAACGGTACGCTGAAACATATGAATGTTGGGAAGGGCCTGAGCCAAACGCGCCATATCATGCAGGTCAGCCAATGTCGTATCGCGAACCTCGCCGGTTTTGCTGTCCACGATGTGCACCGCCGCGCCAGATGTGCCGAGATGAATGCGTGTCCCGGAGGGGTCGAGATCATATTCCGGTGTCTGTCCGTACAGCTTGAAGCCGCGACCAGCTGTTTCCAATACGCGCTCAACCATATCTGTGGGAAACAGCAGCCTGCGTGCCTCAGAGACAGTACCGCCAGCTGCGACAACTGTGTCGATGCATCGGGGCGAGGCACTTGCGATACCAATCTCTGCCAGAATATGGAGCGCGGTCTGATGGATGGCCTCGACCCCGTCTTTGGGAATTGGCCGGTACCTTCCGCCTTCGATCCCAGGCCAGATCGAGGTTGTGGGGCCAGACCCAGCCCCTCCTTTTCGAGCTGCGCGCCGCGCTATGCGTCCTGATCTTACTCTGCTCATCAGGCGAATCCTTGTTCGAAGAAGATCTCGGGCACGGACGGTGCCGTGGGCCACTCTTCCAGTTCACGTATCCAAACCGCGCGGCGCGCGATTTCCTCAGGCATCTGACCAAGATTTGCTTTGAACTTTGCCATTATGCTGTCGTGAGACATGGGTAACGCTGGAGCTCCGAGAGGATAGACGCAGCTTTCCACAAACCGCTCGCCTGTCTCTAGAATGACCTCGATACGGTCAGGGTCTTCTGGGCTGTAGTTCAGATCGGGTCTATTCGGGCTGAACGGCCGAAGCTCGCAGTGCGATACCAGTTTCCGGATTTCAGGGCGTTTCCAAGCTTCGCGATCAAGATCGGCAAGAGTCAGATCACCTTCAAGGAGCCCCATGGACACAACAAAAGGTGCGCTGAATAGGGCTTCCGAGCGCGCGTTCGGTCTGTCGAACGGCAGAACGGCAGCGTGAAAATCGGGCATATGCAGGATAACTTCCGAAATCTCATCTGCTTGAATGCGGTCGCGCATCGCCAATGCACAGGTCATGACCCGATGGGTGTAGCCGCAGCTTGGCCATGGCTTAAAAACCAGACCATGTTCGCTCAGGGCGTATGGCCTCCCGACCTTTTGCAAGACCTGCTCCAAACGGTCTGCGTTGAGACCTCCCATGAGTGCTGCAAGGCCGCTGGGGTGATCCAACACATGAGGCTGAGCACTGAGCCCCGCTTTGGCAAGGCAAGTGGCCTCCACACCGGCACGTGCCGCGAAACCTGCTTGGACAGGCTTTGCATTTGAACCGAACTGGCATGTGTACCCGGCGGCGGAACTGCAGGCCAAGGACATGGCTCTCGCCGTTTCGGATATGTTCAAGTCCATTAGACGTGCGCAGCCCGCTGCCGCACCGACAGCTCCCAACGTTGCCGTTGAATGCCATCCGGCGTCGTAGTGCTCAAAGTTCAAAACTTCCCCGAGGCGGGCAATCACTTCGAACCCGGCGAGATAAGCGCGAACCAAGTCCTCTCCGCTCGTGTGCAGTTCCGCCACTGCCAACAGTGCGGGCAGCAACACCACGGTCGGGTGCGTGTTACCGGGGATTTCCCAATCGTCGAAATCCAACGCGTGCCCAGCCACGGCGTTTAAGAATGCCGCGTGGGGTCGTGAAAATCGCTCAAAGGAACCTACAACACGCGAGGGTCCTCCTCCGCCCATATTTGCGACTGCCAATAGGCAGCGTTGCGCGACATCCGTCTTGGCTCCCACGGTCATGCACCCAAGCGTGTCGATCACACCGTCTCTGAGAATGGCCGTGGTTATCTGATCTGGGGGCAATGCGTCCTCAGCCACAAATCTTGCAAGGCGTGTGAGTGCGGTCTCGATCATATCACTGCTCTAGTCGAATAGGATGACACCGCGTCCGGGGTGGCCGGCCAGCATGTCGTCAATTGCGATGTTGATTTGATCCAGTCTGTAACGGCGACCGATCAGATGGTTGATGGGCAGGTCACCATCCAAATAGTGCTGGCCATACTCCTTGAAGTCTCGGGTCGTGCAGCAAGAGCCGAAGATCGACCCTGTGACATTGATCTCTGCCCGCGTGATTACGGTCGACGGCAGGTCAATCGTCGCATCAATTGCGTCCAATCCAACAAAAGTCACCTGCCCGCCAGGCCGGCAATAGTCGATAGCTGCGCGTTGCAACGTGCACTTTCCGACGGCCTCAAAAACATGATCGGCGCCATGCTCCGTGAGCCCCTGAACAGCGGCACCTACGTCCTGTTTGGCATCCACGAAATGCGTCGCCCCGAGCTCCCGTGCTTTGCCCTCGGCCTTGGGTGACGCGTCAATGGCGATGATCTGCGCGGCACCCGCAAGCTTTGCGCCCATGATGATCGACAGACCAACCCCGCCTGCTCCAATCACTACGACCGTGTCACCATTCGCAACCTTGGCGCGGTTCAATGCAGCCCCTACGCCCGTGGTGACGGCACATCCCAGAAGGGCAGCGATTTCGAACGGAACAGCCTTATCGATCTTCACACAGCTCACCTGCGGCACGATTACGGTGTCGGCCCAACAGGCAAGCATCGACAGATGCCGGACCGGTCCTTTTGCGTTTGAGAACCGGCAGGTCCCATCAAGCATTGTGCCGTCCCAAAGCGGGGTCTTGTAGGCTTGGCACAGATGGGTTTGTTCGTTCCTGCAGAAGAAACACGCCCCGCAATAGGGGATCCAACTGAGCACGACGTGATCGCCTACCGCAAGACCCTCTACTCCGTCACCTAGGGCTGTAATTGTACCAGCACCCTCATGTCCAAGTACTACGGGCAATTCGTGACCTGCTTGGCCAGACATGACATGATAATCTGAATGGCAAACACCAGCCGCTCCCATACGAAGGCGGACTTCACCGGGCCCTGGCTCCTCCAATTCAAGCTCTTCAACCTCAAGAGCTTGCCCCACACCATACATGACCGCCGCTTGCGCTATCATATCACCGCCCCATCAGTCTTTTGCGGTCACGAATGCGTCGTGTCGCCTCAGGCGTCCCATTGTGGAATGAGCCAAAGACAACATCCCAGGGCACTTCGGCAGTGCCGTAGTTGCACTCGAAATAGCGATGATGCAGCTGATGGAAGAAATCCCCGAGCGCCATGCGTTTGCGATCTCTGACAAACAGCTTTTCAAAGCCGGCATGCGAAACCGCCGGATTAAGCGCCAGATTGTAAAGGTGAAAGATCACATGGATTGGGTCGGACGGAATGATGAAATGGATCAGCACAGACGAAAAGTAGCCAATGTGTTCTAGTGGGTGCATAGACATACCAGACCATGGACCAACGTTGATGTTGCGATGGTGGAGCGAATGCACGCGCTTGTAGATTGACGGCCAGTGCAAAAGGCGGTGTATCCAATAGAAATGGAATGACGCCCACAAAGGGATCAATACGAACCAAACGATCGACCAGATCGGTGCGTCACTGATACTAATAACAGGCGCAAACCCGTTGGCTGCACACCAGAAATATAGAACCTCAAAGACGGTCCAAACGGTGACCCCCGAAGCGAGGGACCAAAAGACATTGTCGAAGACCTGATCGCGGAAGGTGAAATTGCGATTATTCACGGCCAGATCACGGGGGTCGAACTTGGTGGCCTCTCCTTGACCGCGCCAGCGCCAAAGCCACAGGTGAAGGCCTCCCGCGACCAAGACGAGCAAAGCCATGTTGCGGGCCCAGATCGTAATGATCCAAGCAAAGTCAAACGTCTGCATGGCCTCCCAACTAGGCTGCATGAGCCACCAGATCGCGATGGCAAATCCCAGCTCAACCACTGTGGATGACAATGCTAGCCAATACGAGGCGAGCCACTTGAACGCTTGGGCTGGCCGGGGTGGCCAAACAAAAACCGGACTCACAGGAATGGGCGTGGCAGGATTCCATGCCCACTCTTTGGCACCGCCTTCCGGCACGGAATGGTCTGCGATCTGTTCGCTCACTCTTCTGCACACCCGCGATTTAGCTTCACTGCTTCAATTTTGGGCTTTTGCTGGCCTGAGGAGAACGCCTAAAAGAGTTATGTAGATTATTCCATTAAGGAATGTTTAGTGCCTACATTGAACTGGAAGCTACTCACGGCCTTTGAGGCCGTTGCCCGGCATCGGAATTTCACGCGCGCCGCAAGTGCATTGAATGTGCAGCAACCCTCGATCAGCAGACGCGTTGCGGAACTCGAAGCGGAGCTTGGGGTCAAACTTATAGTTCGCACGCGCCCAAACGCGACTTTGACGGCCGAAGGAGACCTGTTATTTCGGGCAATATCTGAAGGGATCTCTCAGGTCTCAAACGCAATAAACCACATCAAGACCCAACCCGAACGGAACGTGGTTGTCGTTAACACAACGATTGGATTTGCAAGCTGCTATCTGATGCAGCACCTAGCTGAGTTTCGCTTGAAACATCCTGAAATTGCCGTCGAACTTGTCTCCCGCGACCAAAATGAAGCGTACAAGAACGCGCAAGCAGACGTGCTGATCGTCTTTGACGAACCAAACAACCTCCCATCCTCACGAGCGGCACACATTTTCTCCGAGAAACTTGTTCCAGTCGGCAGCCCGAACGCGTTTCAGCCAGTCGGCGACGATATGAAAAGGCTGGCGCAATGTGAACTCTTGCACCTGTCCACCGGCGTGCATTCGCATGACTGGGAAATCTATTTCAAAGGAACAGATATCTTGGCACCCGCACCAAGCTCTGAGCAAAAGTTCACCTCGTTCATGGTGTACCTTCAAGCAGCACTGAATGGTGATGGCATCATTCTGGGATGGGAAACCTTGTTCCAAAATCTTTTGGATCAAGGTCAGCTTATCCGTCTTACAAGCAGGGAAGTTCACACTGATAGGGGTTACTTCGGTTGCTTATCGGACCGAGCCGAGGAAAATCCTGCCGCTCTGACGTTTTGGAAATGGGTCTCATCTTTGGCTGACTAGATATTCTTTCCAGTTTTTCGCCAGGCAAATTTCGCTGTTGCGCCCACGAGCGGAAGAAACTTCGACCCATACCGGTCACTCGTCACAGTGCTGCGATTCTGCGACCGCAGCCCTGCAGTTCGCCGCATGCGCAAAGTTATTTAGCAGTCAAATTCTCACTTCGTGGGAAGTTACCGTCATTTTCTTCGATGCCTCCAACATAAGCGCCTGTAATGAGGTATTCGTCCAGCGGTTTATTGTAGGATTCTCATACCGTAAAATTCCCTGAGTAAACACGCTGCCTCAACCCAATAGAGACTTACTCTTGAGTACTGTCTGAAACGGCGACGTTAATATCTAGAGGAATGATGCCACCCGAAGTGAAAGTGCGAACGGTAAATAGCACATTGAACGAAAATTGGCTACTGATGCGGGGCAACCGATGCGTTTAGCAATTGCTTAGAATATTCGTGATTGGGTTTCCCCAAACGCAGAGTTTCCGAAGACATAACTTCAACAATCTCACCACTTCTCATTACCGCCAATTGTTCACACATATGCGCGATCACCGGAAGATCATGAGATACCATTAGATATGTAAGTCCGCGCTGCGAGCGCAGGTCAGTCAGTAGATTGAGTACTTCGGCCTGAACGCTGACATCCAATGCTGACGTAGGTTCGTCCAAAAGCAAGATGTCCGGCTCACCTGCCAAGGCCCGCGCGATAGCAACGCGTTGACGTTGGCCACCAGAGAGCTGGTGTGGGTACCGGAACCGAAACCGTTGCCCAAGACCGACATCGTTCAGCAGGTCGGTTACACGTTTGTCGATGTTGTCCAATCCATGTAGGCGAATTGTTTCGCTGAGAACCTGATCGACAGTGTGCCGCGGGTGTAGCGAAGCATATGGATCCTGGAAAACCATCTGCACGGTTCGAAAGAAACCGCGATCTCGCTTTGCTCCATAAAGTGGTTCTCCTTCGACCCGAATGGTGCCGGACCAATGGGGCGCGAGACCCGTTATCGCACGCAGGATTGTTGACTTACCGGACCCGCTTTCTCCGACCAGGCCGAAGCTTTCGCCTTGCATGACATTCAGGCCGGCGGACTTGACGGCATCCACGCGATCATGAGCGTGACCGAACCAAACATTCAGGTCCTTGATTTCCAGTGCGGTCATTTCAACCCCTCACACTCGGCGCGTCAGACCAGGAAGGGTCGCGGGTCAGAACACTCAGGTGGAGGCGTTTGTCATCCAGCCGGGGAAGCGAATTCAGCAAGCCCTGAGTGTACGGGTGCTGAGCCTGGTGCAACTTATCCGCTTCACACACTTCAACAATCCGACCCGAATACATGATGAGGACACGATCGCAAAACTCGGAAACAAGATTCAAGTCATGGCTGATGAAAATTAGGCCCATTCCCCGTTCCTTCACTAGCCCGTCCATGATGTTTAGCACCTGCCGCTGAACGCTGACATCCAGCGCCGAAGTCGGTTCATCCGCAATCAGAATGTTGGGGTTCGGGATTAGCATCATAGCAATCATGATGCGCTGTCCCATGCCGCCTGACACCTCATGTGGGTAGGCCCGCATTACCCGTTCGGGGTCACGGATCGAGACATCCTCCAACATTTCGATCGCCATTTTTTTGGCGCGCGATTTAGAGCCGGAATTGTGCTGAAGATACGCCTCCATCAACTGTTCGCCTACCGTGACCACTGGGTTCAGAGAGAACTTGGGGTCCTGCATCACCATGGAAATCTGCTTGCCGCGCACGCTGCGCATCTCGCGCTCGGTGAGCTGCAACAGGTCACGTCCCTCAAGATTGATGTGGTTGGCTTCGACGATACCGGGCTTTCGGATCAGGCGCAGGATGGCCCTCCCTGTCATCGACTTGCCGGACCCGCTTTCGCCAACGATCCCCAGCCGTTCACGCCCCAACGAGAATGACACTCCGCGGACCGCATCAAACACGCCCTGACGGGTTGGAAAGCGAACCCACAGGTCTTCGATGTCGAGTAAGTTCATTGCCCACCATCCTTTGGATCAAGCGCGTCCCTTAGCCCGTCACCCAACAGGTTGAAGGCCAGTGAAACCGCGAAAATTGCAAGCCCCGGCACTGTGGCAACCCACCAATGATCAAGGATGAACCTGCGCCCTTCGGAAATCATGGCACCCCATTCGGGGCTTGGAGGTTGCGCCCCCAGGCCCAAGAAACCCAGGCCCGCCGCCGCCAGAATGATCCCGGCCATGTCCAGTGTGACACGTACGATCAGTGACGAGATGCAAAGCGGCCAGATGTGCCGGGTGATAATCCGCAGCGGCCCGGCCCCTTGAAGCCGGATCGCGTTGATATAGTCGGTTGACCGGATCGTCAGCGTTTCTGCCCGCGCCATGCGCGCGTATGGCGGCCATGCAGTCAGCGAGATCGCCAAAACCGCGTTTTCAATCCCTGCTCCGAGCGCTGCAACAAAAGCCAATGCCAGAACAAGGCGCGGAAAGGCGAGGAAGATATCGGTGATGCGCATGAGGATCACATCAGCCCATCCCCCGGCATATCCCGCGACAGTTCCAACCAAAAGGCCCGCGACCGGAGCGATGAGCGCCACCAGCGCCACAATGTAAAGCGTTATCCGCGCGCCATAGATCAGGCGCGACAGAATATCCCGCCCCAGACTATCGGTTCCCAGCAAGTGTCCTTCGGACCCGATAGGAAGCAATCGGCTGGACAGATCCTGAACAAAAGGATCTTGCGGCGCGATGATAGGTGCAAAAACCGCAGTCAGCACGAGGACAATTAGGATCGCCAACCCAACCATTGCCATCGAGTTTGATCGCAAAGTCAGCCAGCCTTTGTACAAGCTAGCCAATCTGGCATGTCGGCGGGATGTGGGTTCGTCGGTCAGCAGCCACTGACGCAAAGTCATGTCGCTCATTTCGACCTCGGATCAAAGAAACGGTAAAGCAAGTCAGAGAATATGTTCAGGCAGATAAAGATCAGCCCGACCACGACTGTTCCTCCGAGGACGGCATTCATGTCAGCGCTCAGCAAAGCGGTCGTGATATAGCTACCGATCCCTGGCCAGCTAAAGATGATCTCGGTCAGAACCGACCCTTCCAGCAAATTGGCGTAGCTCAGTGCGATGACTGTGATGAGCTGTACGCGAATATTCTTGAAGGCGTGGCGCCAGATCACCTGCCGCTCTGACAGGCCCTTGACGCGGGCGGTAATGACATATTCCGCCGACAGTTGTTCCAGCATGAAAGAACGCGTCATCCGGCTGATGTAAGCCAGCGAGTAATATCCCAGCAAAGCAGCGGGCAGGACGATGTGAGACAACGCATTGCGGAAGACATCCCAATCCTGGGCAATGGCGCTATCCACCAGGATCAACCCGGTACGCGTGGGCACAATATCTTCGTAGAAAATATCCAGCCGGCCCGGTCCCCCAACCCAGCCAAGAATCCCGTAGAAGACCAAAAGCCCCATGAGCCCTAGCCAGAAGATCGGCATTGAATAACCAACAAGCGCGACTACACGGGCGATCTGATCGATCCAGGACCCCCGCTTCACGGCGGCAATCACACCCAGCGGAACACCTAGAAAGATGCCAATCATCACACCCAAAGTCGCCAATTCCAGCGTGGCTGGGAATACACGTGCTATGTCTTCGGAAACCGGGCGCGCATTCAGCAGCGAGTTGCCAAAGTCTCCGTGCAAAACGTCCCAAAGATAATACCCGAACTGGACCAGTAGAGGCTTATCAAGGCCAAGCTGTTGGTAGACCGCATCATAAGTCGATTGCGAAGCGCGTTCACCGACGATGGCCAGCACCGGATCAATCGGCATGACGCGGCCGATGATGAAGGTCACGAACAGCAGACCCAACATCGTGATTGCAATAGTGCCAAGTGTTTTCAGGATGCTCTTGATCCAATGGATAAGAGGCGCCGAGCGGCGCCCCTCAGATGGTCTTTCGGCCAGTGCCATTTACTTGGTCACCTGCCAATACGACGCCGATGTGATCGCTTGACCTGTCGAGAAATCCGTTACGTTTTCACGCAATGCCGATTGCTCGATTTGCTGGAACATGACGACAAATGGTGATGTCTCACGGAATTCAGCCTGGATTTCCTTATACATATCGGCACGCTTCACTGTGTCGTTCTCAACCACAGCCGCATCTGTTTTCTCTGTCAGCCCGCCGGTATCCCACGAATTCCGCCACGCCAACAGACCAGTTGCATTGGCCGCGTCCGAGTTGTCAGGATTATAGGCAAACGTCCCCGCGTTGGTTTGCGGATCAGGATAATCCGGGCCCCATGCGCCAAGATAGACGTCGAGCTCCCGTGCACGATACCGAGCCAGAATTTGTTTGGCGGTACCGACGGTGATGTTCATCGTGATCCCGACCTGGCCAAGTGCATTTTGCATCGACTGAGCGATTTCAATCCGCTCCTGCGCTTCGCGCACACCAACTTCGATCTCAAGTCCACTTACACCAGCTTCATCCAGCAACGCTTTGGCTTTTTCGACGTTGAAACTAAAGGGATTTTCATCAGACGCGCCAAGATAGGTTTGCGGCAGGAAGTTCTGGTGAATGGTGTACTGACCTTTCAGGAAGCTGTCGCGCATTCCTTCATAGTCAATCAGGTATTTGAACGCCTGACGGACCTGAGGTTTGCTGAGCTCAGGGTGCTTCTGGTTCAGCGAAACATACATCAGGCGGCCCTTCAGCTCATCCGAAATTTTGACACCTGCGACCGATGACACACCTGCAACGTCTTCGGGGTTCAGGTTGCGGGCAACGTCGATATCGCCACGTTCCAACAGCAGACGCTGGCTAGCGCTTTCCTGAACGTGGCGGACGACAACACGCTCCATCGCAGGGGCACCAAGATAGAAATCGGGGTTGGACTGTAGGGTCACGCTTTCATTAGGCTTCCAGCTCACCAAGCTGTAAGCTCCGGAACCTGCCGTATTAGTCTTGAGCCATTCATTGCCCAGATCGCCGTCCTTGTCGTGTTCCATCACAGTCTTCTTATCGACGATGCCGCCGATGGTCGCAGTAAGGCAGTTCAGAACGAAGGATGTCGCGTAGGGCTTGTCCGTCGTAATCGTCAGAGTGTTGCCATCTGCAACAATCGTTTGTTCGACATTTTCCGGAGTGAAGCCAAACTGGGTCAGGATAAAGGCTGGAGTTTTGTTCAGAATGATCGCGCGACGCAGCGAAAACTGAACATCCTCCGCAGTCACCGAATTACCGGAATGAAAGGTCAACCCTTCCCTGATCTTGAAGGTAATCGACTTGCCGTCCTCTGACACGTCCCAGCTTTCCGCGACGTCCGGCTGATATCCTGCATCCAGATCCAGCGGGTCAAAATTGACGAGCTTTTGGTAGACATTGCGGCTGACATCCGACCCGGCAAATTCAAAGCTTTCGGCGGGGTCCAGTGTTGTGATGTCGTCAATACGGTTCGCGATCACCAGCATGTTTGGCGGCGTTTCCGCCATTGCCGAAGTCGAGGTCACAGCCAGCGCCAGTCCTAGCGCCGCACCGGTAAGCAATTTATTAAATGCGTTCATTTTGTCCTCTCTGTCATCAAGTCATTCACTAACGGTTACGATCCCCAGGTCTTTTCCAGAACGCGCAACCAGTTTTTGTGGCAGAGCTTCTTGATGAGCTCTTTGCCGTATCCATGGTTTTTCATGGCATCTCTCAATCGGGGCAGCATCGAAACGTCTGTCACATCGTCGGGAACCACCGCCCCGTCATAGTCCGACCCAAGCCCAACCCGGTCCTCTCCCAATATCTCGATCAGGTGATCAAGGTGCTTTAGAACCTGAGTCAGCGGCACGTCAGACAGCATCCGCCCATCCTCGCGAAGAAACGCAGCGGCAAAATTTAGTCCGACCATCCCGTCGCTTTCCGCAATCGTGCGAAGCTGGTCATCGGTCAGATTTCGTGCATGCGGGCAAATGGCATGCGCATTCGAATGCGTCGCAACCAAAGGCGCATCTGAATATCGCGCAACGTCCCAAAACCCTTTTTCGTTGAGATGGGACAAATCCAGCATGATACCAAGCGCGTTGCAGCGCTGGACAAGTCGCAGACCATGATCGGTCAACCCCGGGCCGGTGTCTGGCCCTGATGGGTATCTGAATGGCACACCATGGCCAAAAATGTTGGGTCGGCTCCAAACCGGACCAATCGAACGCAGCCCCGCGGCATGAAATACGTCGAGTGAATGCAGATCGCCATCAATCGCCTCGGCGCCCTCGATGTGAAAAATGGCTGCCATCTGACCTTGCGCCATGCTGCTTCGGATATCTGAAACCGATCGAGCCACTTTCAGCGCACCCAAACGTTCCAGTTCTAGCAGGATGGCAATCTGCGCTAGCGCTGAGGGTAGAGCGTCTTCAGCATCTATCTGATCGGGAAGCGGCAGGTCATAGCTGGGCTGAACCATTTCTTGCATTTTTGCATCGGCATCCATGGGTGAAGGCACCCAGACTGCAAAGAATCCTCCCCCAAATCCACCCTGCTTGGATTTCTCAAGGTCAATTGCACCTTCGAGCCTTGTAACGAAGCGCCCAGCTTCAGACAGACCACCTGTCGAAGCTAGCTTCGACAAAACGTCATTGTGCCCGTCAAAGATAAGGGGGGAGGTACTCAATCTTGCGTCATCCGGATTAGTATCATTTCGACACAAGCTAGCAGACGTTATCATCATAATTGTAAAAAAAATCGATGAGTTTTACTCATAGAGCTAGTCGAAATCATGTGGACATCTGGAAATGAAAAAACCGCGCAGCTGGCATTCTCTGCCTGAATACCAGGCACTCCGAGCGCTCATGCAATCGGGCACAACAGCGTCAGCTGCACGACAACTCGGTTTGTCTCAGTCTGCGGTGAGCCGTTCTGTCAGCAGCTTGGAAGATCGATTGGGCAGAACACTGTTCGAGAGGGACGCGGGCAGATTGCGACCGACGCAGGAGGCCGTGAGACTCAATATGCGTTTGGATCCTTTGTTCGAGGCATTGGACAGGATCGATGGTCCGGGCGAAACTGTACAGGAAACACTGCGCCTCGTGGCCCCGCCCAGCTATGCACATCGATACATCGTATCCCTTATCGCCAGCTTCATTCGCGGAAACCCCGGTTTTTTTGTCAATCTGGAAGTAACAACGTCGGATATGGTTACTCTGGGTGTACTTGAGAACCGCTTTGATCTGGCAGTCACCGGGATTGAACAAAGCCGCGCTGGCATCAAGCTTATTCCATTTCGTGAATCACCAGCGGTTTGTGTCATGCGCCCTGAACATCCGCTTTCAAAACGCGCAATGCTTGCACCGTCCGACCTGCATGAGCAGGAGCTGATTGCCCTGACCTATCGGCATGGACGGCGTGGACAACTTGACCGGTTGCTTCATCAGGTTCGCGCCGAACCGAGGATCGTTGCCGAAGTCTCCACCTCTTTCGCCGCTGCTGACATGGCACGTGAAGGGTTGGGGTTGGCCGTTATCAATCCCTTTCCAGTGTACCATTACCGATCTCCCGATCTGGCATTTGTCCGATTTGAGTCTCCGATGCGGTATCGCGGTCACTTTGTGGTTTCGGATCAAAAACCAGTTCCAAGGATCGCACGGGCATTCATGCGTCATCTTCGACTAAATACTCCTCCCGACCCTTTCTCAGACCCGAGCTAATTACATTCTTTTGAACGTTCAGCTGTGACGACGAAATGCGCTGACTATCCAACGGAATTGGTAGGTGGGGTAGATGATCTCAACGCAGACAGGCCACCAGCGATAGTCTTCTTCATCATGTATGTCGATCCAGAATTTTGAATGACCGGCATTCACTGTTTCCGCAATTCAGTTCTCACTTGAGGCGAATGACTGTTTCCCGCCCGAATTGACCAAAACTCGTTCACAACACTAGTCCGCATTCAGCCTCAACACGATCATCTGACATAGACAGTCAGATGTCGACTTCGCGCTTCATCGCAGACGTTTGAGTTCGAAGAATTGATACCCACTCTCAGATCGCTGGAAAGCGCCCTCGCGTGGCGTCAGAACCGCATGCGGTCTTCCCTTCTTGGTCGTTCGGGTCGATAATTGCCTTGGCGGCGGCCAGTATAAGGATCTGTATCAAGGTATGTTCCTTGGCTTCGACGCATGTATTCGGCGAACTGGGTCAGAGCATACACCTGGTCATCTTTGAGAGCGTCGGGAAACGCCAGCAGTTCCCTGCGGGGTGCTGTCAGACGAATTCGAACCAGTCTCAATTCGCCGCGGAAACCGTTAAGCTATCCCGAACAAAGTTGACGCCACTTGCTAAGAGCGGCGGCGCGGGTCAGCTTGAAGGTGTCTCGGCTGGCGAGCGATCTTTCCTAGTTGAAGTGGTTGTAGACGAAGGAATGGACGGAAGCGAATTTCTGTAGACTTCGCATACGTCTGAAACGTTGCATGGCGCGTTCTCGTCGTTGGAACGGCAGGTGCGAGTTCTCGACTCGGTTATTGAGCCACCTGCCCGTCTGCTGTTTTTCGGTAGCACCAAGCTCTCTGAGAGCGGCCCGATATGACGCGAACCGACCTGTGATAACGTTTTCCGCTTTACCGTGTCGCTTCATCAATTTCTTGAGGAATTTCAATGCCGCCTGCTTGTTTCGGCGTTTGATGACAACGGCTTCCAGCACTTCGCCTTCGTTATCAACACCCCGCCAAAGATAATGCCGCTTGCCATTCACCTTTACAAAAACCTCATCCACATGCCACTTCCATTTCGAGAATGCGCTCAGCTGCTAAACACGCTTTCTTCGGATCTCAGAAGCAAACATCGGACCGAACCTGTTCCACCAATATCTGACCGTTTCGTGGCTCACGTCGATGCCTCTCTCGTGCAACAGATCTTCGACATTCCGAAGCGAAAGCGGGAAGCGGATGTATAACATCACCGCAAGGCGGATGATCTCGGAACTGGTTTTAAAGCATTTGAATGGCGATTGTTGAATCATGCGCGAAGGCTACGAGAGCACCCTGCCCGCCTCAAGCCAAGTTCTTCTGACAAGACCGTTCAGTTCGCTGGTTGCTGGGACGTACTGAGTTCGCAGAAATCAGAACGAAATCTCATTTGTTCAATCGCCGGACTACGAGAAATACGCCATGATCAACGTCGAGTGCGGAACATGTGGAAACGCCTAATTTGTATAGAGAAAAGCTCCGAAGCCGTCTCTTTCGAGAACTTTGTGAGATTGCCTGAGTCGCTTGCGAATGAAATCCACGATCCTCATCTGCCCAATCTATCCTTAGAAAATGACAAAGTTAACTTGGGAAGGTCGCAGGGCAGACAATCTAGCGGCCTCCTCAAACGAACCGCAGTGTAAAGCCGCGCCTTGCCATTGAAAAAGCAGATCGCGTTCATTTTCAGTGAACCAACACCTGCTCGAGAAAATTTTTCGTCCGCTCGCTCTTGGGATTGGTAAAGAAGCTTTCGGGATCGTCCTCTTCGATGATTTCACCGGCATCCATAAAGATAACCCGATCAGCAACTTTGCGAGCAAACCCCATCTCATGGGTCACGCAAATCATGGTCATACCTTCTTCGGCCAAACGAACCATGACGTCCAGAACCTCACCGATCATTTCGGGATCCAATGCCGAGGTCGGCTCGTCAAACAGCAGGATATCCGGCTTCATACACAGCGCACGCGCGATGGCCACGCGCTGCTGCTGACCGCCTGAAAGCTGGCCGGGATACTTGGGCGCCTGATTGGCGATCTGGACCTTTTCCAGATACATCATCGCGGTCTCTTCGGCCTCGGACTGCGAGATTTTGCGCGCAAGCATCGGGGCCAGCGTGCAGTTCTCAAGGATCGTCATATGCGGGAATAGGTTAAAGTGCTGAAACACCATACCAACATCCTGCCGCAGCTTGTCGATATTGGGATCTTCGGCGCTGATGGCGTGGCCATTGATCTCGATCAGACCAGACTGATGTTCCTCAAGCTGGTTGATCGTGCGGATCATGGTTGATTTGCCCGATCCAGACGGCCCGCAGACGACAATTTTTTCGCCCTTGCTCACGGTCAGGTTTACGTTCTTGAGGGCGTGGAAAGACCCGTAGTATTTTTCCACCTTGCTTAGTCTGACGGCCGGTGTTTCGGACATGGCGGTCTCCCCTTCAGGTTTTGATTGCGGCTGTGATGATGATCTCAACTTTCAATACGTCCCGCGCCAGACGGGCCTCGCCACAGGCGCGGGCGGGCGCATGGCCCTCAGGCACCCAGGCATCCCAGACGGCGTTCATTTCAGCAAAATCCGCCATATCGCGCAGCCAGACGGTGGCCTGCAGGATATGTTTACGGTCCGAGCCCGCCTCTGCCAGCAGGGCATCAACGCGCAACAGGCAGTCCTGCGTCTGTTTGGTGACGCTGTCACCCGCACCAACCTGACCGCACAGATAGGCGACGCCATTGTGCTTGACGATCTTCGACATCCGGGCACTGGTGTGGAGACGTTCAATCATTTCAGCAGCCCCCGCCCCTTCAGCGCGTCGGAAATCTCATCCAGAATGGCCGGATCGTCGATGGCAGCCGGCATCTTGAATTCAACACTGTCGGCAATCTTCTGCATCGTCCCGCGCAAAACCTTGCCAGAGCGCGTTTTCGGCAACCGTTTGACCGAAATGGCGGTTTTGAAGGCTGCGACCGCCCCGATCTGTTCCCGCATCAACGCGACCAGCTCTTTTTCCAGTTCACTAGAGTCCCGATCGGCGCCGTCATTGGTCACATAGAAACCCAGCGGCATCTGACCTTTCAGCGCATCCGCCGCGCCGACCACGGCACATTCCGCGATGTCGGGATGCTCCCCGATCACCTCTTCCATCGCGCCAGTCGACAAGCGATGCCCGGCCACGTTGATGATGTCGTCCGTGCGGGCCATGATGAAGACATAGCCGTCCTCATCAATGATCCCTGCATCCGATGTGGCGTAGTAGCCGGGGAATTCGTTCATATACGAGGTCAGGAACCGTTCCGGCGCATTCCACAGCATCGGAAAGCCCGAGGGCGGCAGCGGCAGTTTGCACACAATGTTGCCCAAGGTGCCGGGCGGGACCTCATGACCTTCATCATCCAACACCTGGATGTCGTAGCCCGGCATTGGCTTACCGGGTGAGCCGTATTTGACCGGGAATTGTCCCAAGCCCACCGGGTTGCCCGACATGGCCCAGCCGGTTTCGGTCTGCCACCAATGGTCGATCACCGGGCGCTGCAATTTCTCTTCAGCCCATTGGATCGTCGCCGGATCCGAGCGTTCGCCGGCCAGAAACAGCGAGCGGAATTTCGACAGGTCGTACTGCCCGATCAACTGCCCCTTCGGGTCTTCTTTCTTGATCGCGCGGAAAGCGGTCGGGGCGGTAAATAGCACAGCAACCTCATGATCCTGAACAACCCGCCAGAAGGCACCCGCATCGGGCGTGCCCACCGGCTTGCCCTCATAGACCACGGTAGCGCAGCCATGCAGCAGCGGGCCGTAGCAGATATAGGAATGCCCGACGACCCAGCCGACATCGGAGGCGGCCCAGAACACCTCACCGGGATTGATCCCGTAGTGGTGTTCCATCGTCCATTTCAGCGCCACCATGTGCCCGCCATTGTCACGCACAACGCCCTTGGGCTGCCCGGTGGTTCCCGAGGTGTAGAGGATATAGAGCGGATCGGTCGCCGCAACCGGCACGCATTCCGTGGTCTCTCCTGCCGCCTTTGCCGCACCGACAAGTTCGGCATAGTCCAGATCGCGGCCGAGGATCAGCTCGGCCAGTTCCATGTCGCGTTGCAGGATCAGGCAATGCTCGGGCTTGGTGGTGGCTTCCTCAATCGCGGCATCCAGCAGCGGTTTGTAATGCACGATCCGTCCCGGCTCGATCCCGCAGGAAGCCGAGATGATCATCTTGGGTGCGGCATCGTTGATGCGGGTGGCCAGTTCATGCGGTGCAAAGCCGCCAAAGACCACCGAATGGATGGCACCGAGACGGGCACAGGCCAGCATCGCAAACACCGCCTGCGGCACCATTGGCATGTAGATGACGACGCGATCACCTTTGCCTACGCCATGAGCGCGCATGACTGAGGCCAATGCACCGACTTCGGCCTGCAATTCACCAAAGCTGAAGGTCTGAACCGCATAGGTGACCGGGCTGTCATAGACCAGCGCCTTGCGGTCGCCATGCCCGGCCTCGACATGGCGGTCGACGCAGTTCCAGCAGGTGTTGCAAGTTGCCCCGGCAAACCAGCGTCCGTAGACGCCCATACCCGGGTCAAAGACCTTTTCGGCTGGTGTGAACCAGTCGATCTGTTCGGCGGCCTGCCCCCAGAACGCCTCGGGGTCGGCCTGCCAGCTTGCATATGCCTCTGCGTAGCTCATGACATCACGTAGTTCAGGCCGAGGCGACCACCATCGACATAGATCGTTTCACCAGTGACATAACTGGCCTTTTGGGAACACAGGAACGCCACCACATCGCCGATCTCGCGCGCGGTGCCTGCGCGGCCCATCGGTGTGCGCGACATCGCCATCTTGAAGGCTTCGGGGTTGGCATTCACGCCGGCCATCATCTCGGTATCAATCGAGCCGGGACCAACCGCATTGACACGAATGTTTTTCGGAGCCAGCGCCAATGCAGCAACTTTGGTTAGTTGCATGACCCCGCCTTTCGAGGCGCAATATGCCGGGATCGCAGGGATCGCGACCTGCGCGTTGATCGACGACATATTCACAATCGCGCCTTCGATGCCTTTCTCGATCATCGTGTTCGCAACCCGCTGCATTGCCACGAACACGCCACGCAGGTTGATATCCATCACCCGATCATAGGCGGCCAAATCATAGTCCAGAAAGCTCCCAGGCATCGCGATACCTGCATTGTTCACCAGCGCCGCGACCGGACCGAACTCGGCCTCAATCGTGTCGAACATCGCGCTGATGGCGTCCACATCGCCCATGTCGCAGACCATTCCGACACCGCCCACGGTCGCGGCGGCCTCATGCACACTGTCCTGGATATCAACCAGCACGACCTTGTAGCCATCCTCGTTCAGCGCCTCGGCGCAGGCCAGCCCAATGCCCTGCGCAGCACCGGTTACAACTGCAATAGGAGTGTCAACCATATGCGTTTACCCTTCAAATCCGTAATCTTGCTTTGCCTGTTCGGTTGAGATGAACCCGGCGGCCAAGTCGTCTGCCACCGCGTCGCGATCCCTTTGCTCGGGTGCGCCATAGCCGCCGCCGCCTGGCAAGCTGAGTCTCAACCGCTGGCCGTTCTTGACCAGTTGCCGACCCTTCGCGCGCAGTTTTGACCCATCGGACAGTTCGACCGCCCCTGAACCACCCGCCAGCCCGCCATTGCGCCCGCGTGCCGGGTTGTCTACCCGGTCGAACATGGCGTTGAAGTAGAAATCATAACCTTCGCGCGGTTCGATCTCGATGGTCTGACCCAGACCGCCCCGCAAAGCCCCAGCTCCACCTGAGCCTTCGCGCAGGTCCTTGCGCCAGACAGTGATTGGCCCGACATGTTCGGTCGCCTCGACGCTCATGGTTGATACGCCGGAGGGGAAGGCCGTGGCGCTCAGCCCGTCAAAGGCCGGGCGCGCACCGGTGCCGCCCGAGTTGAACATCAGCACCTCGCGGTTCGGCAGGCCGCTTTCCGGATCCGAAGCCCGGGCGGAAATCTGAATGTTCCAGAGCGCACTTGCCCCCTCGGCCGGAACAGTATCCGGCAGCGCTTTGTGCAATGCGCCCAGAACCACATCGGGCACCAAATGGCCCATGACGTGACGCACCGAAACTGGCGCGGGGCGTTTGGCCGCTAAGATGCTGCCCTCTGGCGCGGTGATCCGAAACGGCTCAAGCGAGCCTGTGTTGTTCGGCACCTCGGGAGCAATTGCGCATTTTAGTGCGTAACAGGCATAGGCGCGGGTGTAGACCTCGGGGCAGTTCACGCCGAACCGGCTCATGCCCGATGTGCCCGCGAAATCCGCCAGCAGTTGATCGCCATCGACGCTAAGCGTCACCTCCATATGCACCGGGGCGTCATAGCCGTCGACTTGCATTGTCTCGTGATAGGTGCCCGAGGGCACTTTGGCGATTGCCTCCAGCGTCGCCTTACGGCTTGTCTCGATGACGAAATCCGAGAGGGATTGCAGGTCGTCGATATCGAACTCATCCATCATCGCCTGAAGGCGGCGGTCACCAGCCTCGTTACAGGCGGCCAGCGAGTACATATCGCCCACAGTCTGATCCGGGGTCCGCACATTGGCGCGGATCATCTCAATCAGCAGAGGTTGAACCTGACCACGTTCAGCGAATTTGGTGATGGGGATCAGTAGGCCCTCTTCGAAAACCTCATTGCCGTCCGGGCCAAATCCGCGCCCGCCGATGTCCACCACATGCGCGGTGCATGCGAAATACCCAATATGCGCGCCCTTGCGGAACACCGGAGTGACAACGGTGATGTCATGCAGGTGCCCGGTGCCCAGCCAAGGATCGTTGGTGATGAAGACATCGCCGTCGAACGTGTTCTGTGGCCCGATTTGAGCAGTAAAATGCGTGACGCTTTCTGCCATCGCATTCACGTGGCCCGGAGTTCCGGTCACAGCCTGCGCGATCATCCGGCCCTCGCGGTCGAACAGACCCGCCGAAAGGTCGCCCGCCTCGCGGACCGAAGTTGAAAAGGCTGTACGGATAAGTGTTGTGGCCTGTTCCTCCACGACCGCTATCAGGCGGTTCCACATGATCTGATGATCGATATCTGACGCACTCATGGCTTAAGCCTCCTTCGCCAGCAACAGCAAACTTCCATCGCCCTGCCCCACCGCGCGATAGCCCGAAGTGACTACGGTTGATGTTTCGGATTCGACGATGATCGCGGGGCCTTCGACCGCCTTGCCCGGCGCCATGCTGGTCCGTTGAACCTCGCGCGCTTCAACCGATTTGCGCAGGGCGGCATCGAAGAATTCGCGCGTCCGTGCGACTTCCGCGTCCGTCCCACTGTTGTGGATGACAACAGGTTCGGCATCCGGCAAAACCGTGGAGACTATCAAAAGCCAGTTGGTGATCTCAACCGCCAACCCGTCGATGATCCGACCAAAGAGCGTACGGTAGGCGCCTTCGAACGCCTTAAGAATCAGCGAAACATCACTGTCTTCAAATTGCTTGTGGGGCAGCACCACGGGTATTTCCCATCCCTGACCGGAATAGCGCATTTGAGCGGTCAGTCGGATTTCGGTCTCTGCACCCTTGGCACCTTCGTCGACGAAGGCGCGCGCCTCAGCTTCCATCTCGATCAACGCAGCGTTTACCGCGCCGGCGTCGAAATCGTCCAGACGCTGGAACAGCCCGCGTGTCGCCTCAAAACTGAACGGAGCTTTCAGAAACCCGATGGCCGAGCCTACACCAGCACCCGGTGGGATGATCAGCGCCTTGATCCCAAGCTTCTCGCATTGGCGGCAGGCGTGCAGAGGTGCTCCTCCTCCGAAGGCGATCATGGTGAAGTGTTCAATGTCGCGCCCGTTCTCGACCGTATGAACGCGCGCAGCATTGGCCATATTCTCATCCACCAATTCAGTGATCCCAAAGGCGGCATCCCCGGCAGAGAGGTTCAGTTTGGTGGCGGCTTTTTCAGATTCCGCCGTGTGCAGTGGGATAGCACCCCCTGCAAAATTGTCCGGGTCCAGACGGCCCAGAAGCAGGTTCGCATCCGTCACTGTCGGCTCGGTCCCGCCACGCCCATAGCAGGCTGGTCCAGGTTCCGACGCCGCTGAGCGGGGCCCAACCTGCAAACGGCCCATGCTATCGACCGAGGCAATCGAACCGCCGCCCGCCCCGATTTCGACCATCTCGACAACGGGTGTCGACACGGTCATGCCCGAGCCTTTTTTGAACCGATAGGTCCGCGCAACTTCGAAGGTATTGGCTGTCTTGGGCGCGCCGTCTTCGATCAGGCAAATCTTGGCGGTGGTTCCGCCCATGTCAAAGCTTAGTACTTTGTCCAGACCATGTGCCCGCGCAAAATCAGCCGCAAAGATCGCCCCACCAGCCGGGCCGGATTCCAGCAAGCGCACAGGCTGTTCCGCAGCGGTTTCGATCGAGATCAGACCGCCGCCAGAATGCAGCATAAACACAGGCGCCGTCACTCTGGTGTCGCGCAAGCGCACCACCAGACGGCCCAAGTAATCGGCGACCTGCGGTTGCACATAGGCATTGGCGATTACCGTGTTGAAACGTGGCAGTTCCCGCATCTGCGGCGAGATCACCGAAGACAACGAAATCGACAGGTCTGGCATCGCCTTGCGCAGCGCCTCGCCCATGGCCACCTCGTGCGCGTCATTGGCATAGGCATGGATCAGGCCGATGGCGACCGCTTCGAACCCACCTGCCTTGATCCTATCGACCATCGCGTTGACCTCGGACAGGTCCAACGCCAGCAGCACCTCTCCGTCCGGCCCCATGCGTTCGTTCAGCGTGAAGCGGTCCTGACGCGGCACCAGAGGTTTCGGCAGGTTGAGGTTCAGGTCATATTGCTCAAACCGGTTTTCCGAGCGCATCTCGACCACGTCTCGGAACCCTTCGGTGGTGATAAATGCAGTTCTTGCACCGCGCCGTTCGATCAGCGAATTGGTCACTAGAGTGGTGCCGTGGATAACCTGACCGATGTCACCCAATGCGACACCCGCCTGCTCCGCTGCCTTGACGATCCCGTCCAGAATGGCCTGTTCGGGCTGACTGTAGTTGGTCAGAACTTTGCAGGTGGACAAACCGCTGGGATGTTGCAGCGCTACATCCGTAAAGGTTCCACCAATGTCAACGCCGACGCGTATTTTTGAATTGTTCATGGATCTCTAAAGGCTCTTGAGGACTTGGTTGGCCGTGAAAGCCGTTTGGTAAAGGCGGGACATGATCGGGGCCGATGGCACGGTCGACAATTCGGTCATGGGAAGTGGAAGATCGTTGGGGTCCATGCCCGAAATCAGTTTGGCCATGCATTCGCCAAATATCGTCCCGGTGGTGATGCCACGCCCGTTGTAACCGATCGGAGTAAGTAGATTGGGCGCCAACTGATAGATACGCGGCAGGTGGTCCGGAGTCATGGCAATTTTTCCATGCCAAGCTTCCTCGAACTCTACGGGGCCGAGTTCTGGGTAGAGGCGCAAAAGCTGTTTCTTGGCCCAACGGTGCGACAATCCTCGACCGACTGACCCGACGACCGCACCCATGGAACCGATCACTACGCGGTCATGTGCATCGCGCCGTATACTGAACATGATCTGGCCTGTATCCCAGATACCCTGACGACCTGGAAGGATGTGCGACATATCTGCGGTCAGAGGTTTCGTTGCCAGTTGAAAGTACCGGATCATTGTGAACACGCGATTAAGTCCCGGCCAAAGCGTGTCACTGTAGGCATTTGTACCCAGCACAACGTACTTGGCCCTGACCGCTCCCCTGTCGGTTTCGACAACCCATTTTTCACCGTCACGTTGCAGGTTGGTTGCACGTACGCCAGTGCTGATTTCGGCTCCCGCACCCTTTGCGGCACGCGCCAAGCCTCGGCAGTAGCCCATCGGATTGATCGTGCCCGCTCGATGGTCCAACAGGCCGCCATGGAATGCGCTTGTTCCTGTTTTTTCAATCATTTCTTCAGCGGATAGCAAATCGACTGGTTCGCCCAAACGTGCCCATTCTGCATGGCGCGCCTTCAGGTCTTCGAAGCCTGATGGAGCATGGGCTGCGTGGATGGTTCCAGTTTTGGTAACCTCGCAGCGGATCTGGTGCTTTTCGATCAGATCAAAGACTTGCGCCGGCCCCTCACCGAACCGCTTTACAAAGCGAGGCCCGTAAGTGTCACCCAGCTTTTTGCGGACCGCAGCTGGCGGGTGCCAAACCCCTGCATTAACCAGACCCACATTGCGCCCCGAACCACCAAACCCGATATGCTTGGCCTCAAGCACGTGGGCACTCAATCCCCGCTCTGCACTATGAAGCGCCGTCGACAAACCGGTGAACCCACCACCAACAATGGCGACGTCTGTTTCCGCGTCGCCTGTCATCGGGTTCTGAAGGTCCGGTTCTTCAGCTGACATATCCCAAAGAGAAATCGGGCTGTCTGTATTCATGTGCGGGCGCCCTCTTTTGTTGAAACAAAGAACACGCCAACTATCAGGCGATTCCTGTTAACTTACGTTGCAACGATCTCCTCTTTGTGTCAATATACGAAAAGCTTGTTTTAAATAACGGAACATTATGACATGACCCAGCTCAAAAAAACAGCAGCCCAAATGGTGCAGGAATCGCGGGACCGTATCGAAGAAATCGAAACAGCAGACCTGATCGAAATGGTCGACGATCCCAATGTTGTTATTGTGGATATCCGTGATGTGCGCGAGCGTCAGCGCACCGGTTTCATCCCAGGCAGTTTCCACGCCCCGCGCGGTATGATCGAGTTTTGGGTCGACCCCGACAGCCCATATCACAAGGACGTATTTGCGCAGCAGGGTAAGAAATACGTCTTCCATTGCGCTTCAGGCTGGCGCTCTGCCCTTACTGTAGCCACGTTGAAGGATATGGGTTTTGAAGCCGCGCATTTGAAAGACGGCTTCGGGTCCTGGGAAAAATCCGGTGGACCCGTCGAGAAAAAAGATTGAGTTTATACCGGAAGCTGCGCTTCAGAGTTGGCGCAGTTTCTGGGTTACGCCTTCCGCAGCGTGGTGTACCAACATGCCCAACCGTTCTTCACCGCCGTCGCTCATGTTGATATCGGGCAGCGAGATTCCAAGCGCTGCGATTGCCTCACCGTCGGGCAGCAGAATAGGCGCTCCAAAGCTCAGAATGCGATCTCGGAATTCTCCGCGATCGTAGGCAAACCCCCGCTTGAGCGTTTCCTCTACATCTGCGGCCACTTCCTCCAGCGTCGTCAGGGTTTTATCGGTGTATCTGGCCAGTTGACCATCCAGTTTGTCGCGTAGCTGATCGAAATTGCTCGACAGGATAGCCTTGCCTGTACCAACACAATGAATGGGTGCGCTACCGCCAACCGGGTTCCAAGACCGGATTGGCTTCAGGCTTTCAACTTTGTCAATGTAGATGACGCTCAAACCCTCTGGCACCGCGAGGTAAATCGCTTCCCCCGTCTCCTGGCTAAGATAGGCCATCTCGGGCGCGGCGACAGCCCGCAAGTTCAAGTTTTCAACCGAACTGCGCCCAACCTGCCAGGCTTTAAGGGTTGCAGCATAGGTTTTGTCGTCCAGATGCTTGACATACCCAAGCGTGATTAACGTCTGCAAAAGGCGGAACGTGTTTGATTTCGTCAATTCCAGTTCCCGAGACAGCTCGGTGACACCTTTACTGCCCTGATGAGCTGCGAGATTCTCCAGAATGGCCAGCCCCTTAGACAGGGTGGAATCCACTTTTGGGGCTTTTGGTGTTTCGTTCACTGCTCGTCCTTTCCTCGCAACTTGTTCTGTATAGCAGAACGCGAAACAGCTTCAAATGCAGGCTGGTCATGAACCGTCAGCTCGGGCACCTCACCGTCAAAGAGGCGTAGGTCCACCATTGCCGAATGCGACGCAGGGCTCTGCGTCAGGCTCGATGTGCGCATGTCATGGGTCAAGGCGTTTGGATTGCCGTGCCGGTCCCGCTGCTGCGGGGCTTTGTAATCCGGGTCGTACCAGGCACCCGTCCACAGAAAGACGCAGCCTTTAAGGATGTCGGGCGTGATACGCGCTCCGGCCAAACACCGACCGCGATCATTGAATAGCTCAACGACATCGCCATCTGAGATCCCTCGGTCCGCCGCGTCATCCGGGTGGATCAAAACCGGTTCCCGCCCCTCCACCTTCAGGCTGAGGCTATAGTCCCCATTGTCCAATTGGGAATGCAAACGGGTGCTCGGTTGGCCCGAAAGCAGATATAGCGGTTGCGCGTCCGCAGAAGTATCGCGTGGCTCGAACCAAATCGGATGTCCGCGACAGTCGTCCAATTGAAAACTTGCAATTCTCTCAGAGAATATCTCAATTCGACCACTGGGTGTTGGCAGAGGGTTGGCATCCGGATCCTGCCGAAACTCCGCCAAGAATACCTGCGTTGGGGACGGGTCGCGTAGTTCTACGACATCACCAGTGATAAAGGCTTCCCAATCCGGCAGACGCTCGCCACTTGCCAAAGCAGCCTCTTGTGTCTGACCCCATATGCGGCGCAACCAGCCCTCTTGATCCAGCCCGTCAGTGAACAAATCCGCGTTGCCCATTCGCTTGGAGAGGTCAGCGTACAGCTCAAACTCGATCCGTGCCTCCTCGCGTGGCTCAGCACTTGCAGGCATGGGAACCAACGCATTATCAGATTTACCGCCGCCGAAATCCGTGCGCTCTTGCGGCGCGGCCACTGGAAGAACGATATCCGCATGTCGCGCCGTTGCGGTCCAGTTGAGCTCGTTCACGATCACGGTTTCAGGACTTTGAAACGCGTTGTGAAGGCGACGTAAGTCCTGATGGTGGTGAAATGGATTTCCTCCGGCCCACCAAATCATCCGAATGTCCGGAAACACGCGGGTTTCGCCGTTGTAATGGTATTCACCACCAGGGTTCAGAAGCATGTCTGAAATCATCGCCACCGGGATAAAATCAGAAATTGGGTTTTTCCCCTGTGGAAACGTGCCCCAACGAAACGGCCGTTCGATATTGCCAATATTGGCGTTCACTCCATATCCGACGGTATAGCCTCCACCAGGCAACCCGATTTGTCCAAGCATCGCTGCCAGAGTGACAGTCATCCACAACGGCTGTTCGCCGTAATCGGCCCGCTGAAGCGCTGCAGCGCAGGCTATCATTGTTCGCCCGGCAGCCATTTCCCGCGCCAAGGTCGCAATGCGCTCGGCCGAAACACCCGAGATCGACGCAGACCAGTTTGCCGATTTGACGATGCCGTCGTCATCGCCGCACAAGTAAGCCGCAAACCTGTCGAACCCGACCGTATAGCGATCAAGGAACTCACGGTCGTGCAAGTTCTCAATCAACAGTGTATGTGCCAGCCCCATCATCACGGCAGTATCTGTGCCGGGTTTGGGCGGTAGCCATTCTGCAACAATCTCATCCGCGGCATCTGTGCGCAAAGGACTAAAGTTAACAAACTTTACGCCGGCCGCACCACAGGCTTTCAGATTGTCCAGCATCCGATGGCGCGCAACGCCGCCATCACTGACCTGTGTATTGCGTGTCGCCATGCCCCCGAACATCACCACAAGGTCGGTATGTTCGGCAACAACAGGCCATCGGGTCGCCTGCGCCACATGGGTTCGAAACGGGCCTACAATATGTGGCATCAATACCAGCGCAGCGTTGTAACTGTAGTTGCCCTCCGAGCGGACAAACCCGCCCTGTCCGTTCAGGAAACGCTTGAGCTGGCTCTGGGCGTGATGAAAGCGGCCCGCACTGGACCAGCCATATGATCCACCGAAGATCGCGGTGTTGCCGTAGGTCTTGCGCACACGGGTCAGCTCGGCGGCGATCAGGTCCAGCGCATCATCCCAGCTGACTTCGACAAAACTGTCGCGCCCGCGAACGCCTTCCCCAGTCAGCCAGCCGCGCCGGACAGCCGGGCGCAGCACACGGGCGCGGCCGTTCAGGCTTGAGGCAATATTGCGATTGATGTCTGAGGGATTCGGGTCGTCAGGATGCGGGTGAACCGCGACCAGTTTGCCGTCTTTTGTTTCTGAAATACCAGCACCCCAATGGTTTCCGGTCAGGGTCCGGGTCGTCTCTGCGGTCACGTCTTTGTTCCGTTATGAAAAACTGCCTTTCCGAATATTGACACAAAATTGGTGACCTGTCATCATGCTGAACAGTATTAGAGGGCACAAAAGTGCAAGACATCCCATTTAATCTAGCAGACTGCCTTGTGCAGGATGGGCGTCCCGATCGTGTTGAGGGTCGGCATGTGAATATGCCGATCGAGCTCGGCTCGACAATGGTTTTCGACAGCTTTGCAGAATTCGCAGCCGCGCGCGATGCGCGGTATGAAAGCGGTACACTCTATTATGGGCGCTATGGCAATGCCGCGACTCACAAGCTTGAGCAGATGCTGGCAAAGCTTGAAGGCGCCGAGGCGATCACGCTGACATCCTCGGGGGTGGCCGCGATCACAACGACCCTGATGACCCTGACCCGCCCCGGCAACCACGTTCTGGTCGCTGACAACGTTTACGGCAATACCCGTGCCTTCTGCGACGGCTTGCTGACTCAGCAAGGGGTCGAGATTGAGTATTTCGATCCGATGATGGGCAGCGCGATCAGCGATTTGATCCGCGCTGAAACCGCCGCAATCATGTTTGAAAGCCCCGGCTCCGGCACGTTCGAGATGCCTGATATCCGGGCCATCGCAGCAGCGGCACAATCAGCGAATGTGCCCACGATCCTCGACAACACATGGGGAACGCCCGTCTTCAGCCAACCGCTGTCGTGGGGCGTCGATATCGTTGTCTACTCGGGCAGCAAATACATCTCGGGCCACTCGGACTGCATGCTGGGGATCACGGCCAGCAACGCGGCTTATGCCAAAGTCATTCGCAAGGCGGTCATGCAGATCGGCGATAAATCCGGCGGTCAGGAAATTCTGCTTGCCCTGCGCGGGCTCAGAACGCTGAAGCTGCGGATGGAGTATTTCGATAAAGCCGGTCGCGAAATGGCACAGTGGTTTGCGGACCAGCCGCGGGTGAAAACCGTTCTGCACCCAGCGCTGCCCTCTTGCCCCGGTCATGAAAACTGGACGCGGGATTTTACTGGCGCCGCGGGGCTGTTTGGCGTCGTCTTCCACACCACGAGCGAAAGCGCCGTGCATCGCTTTGTCGACGCGCTGCACCATTTCGGAATAGGGGTCAGTTGGGGCGGATATGAAAGCCTCGCCCTGCCGGTCACGCCTTTGCGCACAGCGACCGAGTGGTCGGAAACCGGCCAGCTTGTCCGTTTCAATATCGGATTGGAGGACCTTGACAGTCTGAAAGCAGACGTCGTCAACGCCCTCCCCCTGCTTGATCAGTAAGGATTTGAGAATGCTCAACAAGATCGACCATTTTGCCATCGGCGCAGACACTCTGGCCCAAGGCGTTGCGGCCATGAAGGACGCGCTGGGTGTCGAAGTGCCTCAAGGCTCAAAACACGATGCGATGAGCACGCATAACTGCGTCATGCAGGTGGGGAACGAGAGCTTCTTTGAACTGATCGCAATCGACCCCGATGCCCCGGATCCGGGCCGGGTGCGCTGGTTCACTCTGGATGCCCCCGCCACACAAGACCGCCTGAACGAGCGTCCGAGGGCGCTGTGCTGGGTTGTGAACACCGATGATCTGGATGCTGTTATCGCCGCCAGCCCGGTTGATCTGGGCGAAGTTGTCCATTTCCAGCGCGGTGACCGGACCTGGCGTCTGACCGTGCCAAAAGACGGACATCTGCCGGGGAACGGCCTGCTTCCGGCCTTCATCGAATGGTCCCCCGGTCCGCACCCGTCAACCGGCCAGCAGAACCTGGGCGTGACGCTTGCAAAGGTGAAGGTACAGACACCGGATGCCGCGCGTCTGAAAGACATGTTTGAAAAACTTCAGATCTCGCATCTGGCAGAGATTTCCGAAGGCCCCACCGCGCTTTCCTTTGTTCTGGAAAGCCCAAACGGAACGGTAACGCTCGACTAAAAAAAGAGGTGCTCTATGACGATCCCATCGGTCAATCTGTCGCAAAAACCGGAGGTTACCGGTTTCTTTGATCCGGGGTCCAACACGATCACCTATGTCGTGCGCGATCCTGAGTCGACGGCCTGTGCCATTGTCGATCCGGTGATGGAGTTCGAACTTGCAGCGGGCCGCCTGACCTTTGAAAGCGCCGATCAGGTCATCGCCTATATTCGCGAGAATGAGCTGACCCTTGAATGGATCATTGAAACGCATGTCCATGCCGACCACCTGTCGGCCGCGCCTTACCTGCAGCAGGAGTTGGGCGGCAAGATCGGCATAGGCGAGCATGTACAAACCGTTCAGGACACGTTCGGCAAGATCTTCAACGAAGGGACAGAGTTTCAGCGCGACGGCTCGCAGTTTGACGCGCTTTTTGCGGATGGCGAGGCGTATCAGTTGGGCGGCATGTCCTGCTTTGCGCTGCACACACCTGGTCACACACCGGCCTGCATGGTCCATGTGATTGGTGACGCCGTTTTTGTCGGAGACACATTGTTCATGCCGGACGGAGGATCAGCGCGCGCCGACTTCCCGGGCGGCGATGCGGGGCAGCTTTACGACTCGATCCAGCGGGTTCTTTCGCTGCCCGACGAGATGCGGCTTTTCATCTGCCATGATTACGGCCCCGGAGGGCGCGCGATTGCGTGGGAAACCACGATTGGCGAGCAGAAGGCCAAGAACATCCATGTTGGCGGCGGCAAATCGCGGGAAGAATTCATCAAGTTCCGCACGGAACGCGACGCGCAGCTGGCCGTTCCAAAACTTATCCTGCCATCGCTTCAGGTAAACATGCGCGCCGGTGAGGTGCCCGAGGATGACGAGGGAAACATGATGCTCAAGACACCTATCAATAAATTATAAGCAACTGAACATGCAAAGAACAAACCGCCCATCTGTTTCAAGATGGGCGGTTTTGCAGATGCGGTGAAGGAAGACGGGGAGATTACCGCTCTGCAACTTTCATGCGCCGCTTGAGGTATTCGCCGTACTGGCCAAGGCCAAACAGGAAGACCCAGTAGATCGCGGCGACAAAGGCCAGCACCTCGATGTAATATGGCGCCCATTCACCGGTACCGAAGGCAGCATTGGCGGAGGCGAGTACATCAAAGAACCCGATGATGATCACGATCGCGGTTTCTTTGAAGGTCACAACTACGTTGTTGACTGTGGCAGGCAGCGCGTGACGGAACACCTGCGGCAGCACAATGCGCCCCAGAATCTGCCAATAGGTCAGACCCAGCGCCTTGCCCGCTTCGAACTGCCCCTTGGTGATGGCCTGAAAACCACCACGCAGCACTTCGGCCTGATAGCAAGCGAAGAACAAGCCAAAAGCAATGATCACGCGCCAGATCTTATCCCCTTCCAGCCAACTTGGCAGCAGGATCGGGATCACCACTGCGGCTGTGAAAAGGGTTGTCAGTAACGGTAGTGAGCGGATCGTGTCGATCACCAGCGAGGCAAACCCGCGCACGACAGGCATCTCGGACCGGCGCATCAACGCCAGACCCAGCCCCATCGGCATCCCGATCAGAACAACGCTGGAGAACAGGAACAATGTCAGAGCCAAACCGCCCCATTGGTCCGTAGTGACCTGCGGCAGACCCAACAGGCTGCCTTCCATCAAAAGGAAGTAGGTGGCAAAGCCCACGATCCAGATGGTCGACAGGCGCTTGGCCGTCCAGGTCCAAGGAAAACACGAAATGATGACCGTGCCAATAATCGACAAACAGGCCAAGGCCGACCGCCAGTGTTCGTCGTACGGGTAAAGACCAAACAGGATCAGCCGGTGCCGGGCATCAATAACCGACCAACACGCCCCGCCATGGCCACATTCCTCAACATTGTCCGCGCTCCACACCGCGTGAAACACACCCCAACTGAGCGCCTGCCAGACCAGCCATGTGAGGCCTGCGAAGACTACAACACTGATGATCGAATCCGTCGGCGTGGCGAAGGAACGGCGGCGGAATTTCTCCCAGTCGAATTTATTGGTAGGTACCGCGTCAGCCATATCAATGCGCCTTCAGTTTGAGGCTTTCGTTCAGCCAGTTGATGAACTGAGCAATCGAGAAATTGACCAGCAGAAACGCGCCCATGAGGATGGCGATCAGTTCCAGTGTCTGCCCGGACTGAGTGATTGAGGTAGAGACGATGTAGAACAGGTCAGAGAACCCGATGGCCACACCGATGGTTGTGGCTTTCATGATGAAAATCCACTGGTTTCCAAGCGGCGGTATAATCGTCCGCAGCGCCATGGGCATCTTGATCCGTGCCCAGATCGCACGCTGGGTTAGCCCCAGCGCCTCACCGGCCTCAATTAGGCCCTTGGGCACTTCGGCAAGGCCACCACGTACAACCTCGGCGATATAGGCAGAGCCATATAGCGTAATGGCGATGATCATCACCAGTAGCTCGGGTGAGATCGTCAAACCGCCCTCAAACCGCAGGCCCTTTAGCGCGGGCCACGAGATTGCCCCCTCACCGGCCGGAACTGTCAGGCCGGTTGCGATAAGAACCATGAAAAAGCCCAGACCGATTAGCGCCAGCGCAATTTTGGCAAGGCTGATCTTCATCCGCGACAGATAAAATGCCGCAGCGATCAGGACCAAAACCATGACAAGAACGACGGTCAGAGACACGTTCAGCAGCGGGATCATCAACCCGCGGTTTGACAGGAAAATCGCTTCACCCAGATTCATCGCCTGCCTTGGTCCCGGCAGGTGGATCACAACGGCGTACCAGAATATACCCTGCAGGATCAGCGGAATGTTCCGGAATGTTTGGATATAGACCGTCGCTGCCGTTTTCATCGCCGGGTTCCGCGCGTCGCGGAACGTCCCGATCAGAAACCCAAAGATAGTGGAAAGCACAATCGCCAGAAAGCCTAAGAAAACAGTGTTCAGGAACCCGATCGTCAGGGTCCGGGCGTAGCTGTCATTGATATCCCGGTCGATCAGCGAGAAAGAATAGGACCAGCCTGTAGACCGTTCCAGGAAGCCAAAGCCGCTGGCAAGACCCAGCGCATTTAGATTGACCTTGGCACTTTGGATGGCGCCGATGACGACCAGCGCAGAAAACACGATCAGCGCACTTTGGATGATCAATTTGCGCCTGTTGGCGCGCGCCTTCAGTTCGGATGCGTCCATGGCTCTTAATCTTCTGATTTTAGGGAAGAATGCGGGGCCGCAACATCACGCGGCCCCGTGGCTAAGTCAGTGCTTAGTCAAGCTGCGGGGCGTACAGAACGCCGCCGTGGCTCCAGAGATTGTTAAGACCGCGTTCCAGCTTGTACGGGCTGTTGTCACCAAGGTTGCGGTGGTAAATCTCACCATAGTTACCGACGGCTGCAATCATCTCTTTCGCCCATGTGTCACGGATGCCCAGACGCTCACCCATGCCCGGCTCTGCACCCAGCAGACGCGCGATTTTCGGGTTCGGCGGGTTTGATGCCATTTCTTCGACATTCTCCGATGTAATGCCTTCTTCTTCGGCAATCAGTAGAGCGGACAGCATCCAGTTGGTAAAGTCGACAAAGTCCTCGTCGCCCTGACGCATCGCGGCTGAGATCGGTTCATTCGAAAGTTGATCGTTTAAGATCACGTGCGCATCTGGATTTTCAATCTCGGTGGCGCGTAGAACGGCCAGGAACGGGCCCCAGGCGACGAAGCTATCGCATCTGTTGGCCAGATAAGCCGCGCGTAGCTCCGATGCTTTTTCGTAGCTCACCATCGTGTGCTCTACGCCAAGGCTCTCAAGGTAGTTAGCAGCGATGCGCTCAATAGTCGTGCCCGCCTCAACACAAATCGTACCGCCTTCCAAGTCTTTGGCTTCAGTGATGCCCAAATTTCCATGCGCCATGAATTGCGCACCGCCAAAGAAGTATGGGATCGAGAATTGCAGCCCAAGTTCAGTGTCGCGACCCATAGTCCAGCCGGTTGCCTTGATGATGATATCAACATCACCCGATTGCAGCGCAGGGAAACGCTGAGCCCAACTCAAAGGAACAATTTGCGCCTTGCCAGGATCACCCAGCAGCGCGGTGGTCATCGCTCGGCAAAGGTCAATGTCCAAGCCTTTCCACTCATTTTTGTCATTCACTTCGACAAAACCAAAATATGAGCCGTTGTGACCGGAGCAAAGCATTTTGCCACGCTCCTGGATTGCTTTGATGGTCGGGCTTTCCGCAAGTGCCAAACTTGGGAAAGCGAACCCCGCGGCAACAGCTAAACTTGCCACTACACCTTTGACATGCATTTTTCTTCACTCCACTGTTGTTCTGTATTTCAGCACATACGTATTGATATAGAGAATGTACAAATTGTCGCAACGAGTCAACAGTCTCGACTGTGGAACCCTCCATTGGGGTCAGAGAGCAGAGAATTCTCGCTCAAATTCTGTGCATTTGGTTGGTATTCATTTCTTAGCTTGCTTCGAGTTACTGCAAGAAAAGCCAATCACGCTCGAAAAACAGCAAGTACTTCAGAATCTAGAATACTTCGCTAAAATAACGGGTTGAAGGACAGACAATTGAGGCAATTGCAAATCCAAACCCAATTTCACCGTTGTTTCGGCGCATAACCGGAGTACGGATACCGAAACACGATGCGTTCAGGTTCACCAAATGAACGCCAAGGCGGCTGAGTTCAATACAAGCTAAGACCGATGCTGACCTTACCCAATTTCATCGTTAGCTCGAAAGACGACGGTGGAGCGAAATTACAGTTATTGCTCAACATATATTGGCGGTCGACTTAAGTGGGGGCCTTTATCGGGCTCAGTTTTGTGAAGGTGCACCCGCTTTATGTGCCGTTCGCGGTTCGCAAAAACGCGCTGAGAAGCTTTCAACTTTTCTGTCCAAGTCCCAATAGGTCAATGTTTCAGCAGAGGAGGCTTTAGAACTGATCGGCATTAAGACAGCAGCATCTGAACTCTGGAATCGAGGTCTTGCTGCATGCGTTCGCCACTCCAACCGGCGCGCCCTCTGAACATGTAGCCTTGCCTTAGATCATAGAGAAGTGCGGCCCGTTCTCGGGACGGGAAATCTGCCGGCAAAGTGCCCTTTTCCCCGGAAACTGGCAAGCGTTTTGTGTGTGATACCGTGGTTTGTTGCGCCGCCCGGGTCTTTTGGGTGGTCAACATAACCACCTTCCCATTTCAGGATATGTTTCAGGCAGGCGTTAAAGTTCTTTCTGCTCATAGATCCCTCAAGCGTAAGAAGCTTGAGATCAATGCTACGAGAACGGATTGGTTGGGGCCTCTGGCGGTTCCCCCAAACTGATTACCTGCGCAAAAGTCTTTGACGCACGATGGAAGATGCCGAAATTGCCAGTTTCAATACGTCATGATAAAATACTGGTATTTAGAGATATTTCATGCGTCGCCGAGTTTTCATAAATCGTCCCAAATCCCCGGACACTTCCGCGATCGACCGGATTAACGAGCTTTCAAAGATTGCTCGCACCAATTGGTTCGGTCTGCTGGCCTATTTGGCTTTTGCTGGTGTAACTCTTTTGGGGGTTCAGGACGCAGATTTTTTTATTGAAAGCCGTCGAACGACACTCCCATTGATTGGAGTTGAGATACCAACTCGAGATTTCTTTATCTTCGGTCCAATTCTTGGCTCGGCGCTGTATGTCTACCTGCATCTCTATCTCCTGAAATTGTGGGAGGCCCTGGCAGAAGCCCCACCGCGACCAAAAGGAAAGGCGTTGTCGCTGCAGGTCACACCTTGGCTCATCAATGATCTCGGGCTTGCGCTTCGTCGAGACAATGCGTTCCACCGCCGTCCAATGGATTGGTTATCGCACCTCGTTACTTTCCTTTTGGTCTTCGCCGTTGGTCCGATTGTGATTGGCTATTTTTGGGTGCGATATTGGCCCGCACACGAGCTTGGGTTTTCCATTTTCAACGCGCTTCTCTTCACACTGACGACAATGACTATGCTGTCGAGCCTATTCACCGCTATTACTCGATTAAGATATGGCCGGACCTACCAAGGCGGGTGGTGGCACTTGATGGCTTTGCTGCCTACTTTGATTATCCTCATCCCTGCAGCAGCTTTAACTGTCGCAAAAACGGACGGGCCCGAGCAATTAGGGGTATTTCGTGTAGCGACCGAAAAAGCCTATGCAGTGACCTACCAGATTTTGACTGAGATTAAGATCTTACCAAAGCCAATTGACCCCGAGGATGGCACCGATCCGTACGCCCTTACCATCTCGTCAGCTGATTTGAGAGAAGTCGAAATCGTTTCTCTTCCCGCGGACTGGCTCGGCTACGAAGTCCATCGGCGGAAGTTTCGGGTTGAGTGGTGCGCCCAACAGGGACTTGATCCCAAAACATGTGGTTCATCAAAAAACGACGGAGTTCTCAAAATACACAACGTTTCGGCTCGAGAACATTGGTGTGACAACAATGGCTACGAAACGAACCCCAGATGCACAGATTTTTTTTCGGATCTAGAAATACAATTTAGCAAAGCTTGGAAAGCCGAGCGGCAAGCTAAGCTTCGATCTTTGGAAGATTGGTCTCCGCGAAATTCGGATCTCCGCGCTGCCAACATGGCTTTTGGGTCGTTTGCTGGGGCGGACCTGCGCGAGGCGCAGATGAAGGCGGTGGATCTAAGAAGGGCGCAGATGGAGGGGGCGGACCTAAGCGAGGCGCAGATGCAGGGGGCGAACCTACGCGGGGCGCAGATGCAGGGGGCGTACCTGGGCCTGGCGCAGATGCAGGGGGCGGAGCTACGCGCGGCGCAGATGCAGGGGGCGAACCTAAGCGTGGCGCAGATGCAGGGGGCGAACCTACGCGGGGCGCAGATGCAGGGGGCGGACCTATGCGCGGCGCAGATGAAGGGGGCGGAGCTACGCGCGGCGCAGATGCAGGGGGCGAACCTACGCGTGGCGCAGATGCAGGGGGCGGACCTATTCAAGGCGCGGATGCAGGGGGCGGACCTAAGCGAGGCGCATATGCAGGGGGCGGAGCTACGCGCGGCGCAGATGCAGGGGGCGAACCTAAGCGGGGCGCATATGCAGGCGGCGGACCTGCGCTGGGCGCGGATGCAGGGGGTGGACCTGTTCAAGGCGCAGATGCAGGGGGCG
>JBFOLN010000012.1:0-70751 GCA_040829945.1 Ruegeria sp. | reverse complement strand
CGTTGCGCCAATCACTCAGCGCGCCCGCCTAAAACTCAACCGCAGATGCCCCCGGTCTCTCCCGAGCGTCCAACCGTCTCTCCGGCCCGTCTCCGCCGTCTCCAGCGTCCCAGCAACCGCCTCAGCAGCGCCGGTGAAGGGGTATTTACGGATTAGGTCTGGGACCTGCAACCCCATATTTGAAAAAACTTCGCATTTCCGACCAGTTTCTCATACACCTTAATGAAAACAATAGGTTAACTTAATAAAACCTCCCGCGAACCCGCTAAAAGGAGGTTTGAAGCAACAGAAAGAACAGCCTTTCGGCGGAATCGTACCCAATGCTTGGTAGGCCCTCAGGAGTCGGGCGATTGAAAACGCCGCCCGAGTCTCCTCGGGCGGCACAATTCACTGCGATGGTCACAGGGTTAGTTCAAATCATATCGATCCGCATTCATCACTTTGTTCCAAGCCGAAACGAAGTCACAGACAAATTTGCCGCCCGCATCGTCCTGACCATAGACCTCGGCCAGTGCTCGCAATTGCGAATTCGACCCAAAGACCAAATCCACGCGGGTGCCGGTCCACTTGACGTCACCGCTTGCCCGGTCACGGCCCTCATAGGTGCCATCACCAGACGGTTTCCACTCGGTCCCCATATCCAGCAGGTTCACGAAGAAATCGGTGCTGAGCGTGCCAACCCGGTCAGTGAACACACCGTGAGACGTGTCGCCGAAGTTTGCACCCAGCACACGCATTCCACCGACAAGCGCGGTCATCTCCGGTGCGGAAAGCGTCAGCAGTTGGGCCCGGTCGATCAGCAGAGCCTCAGCCGGAACCGAGTAATCCTTGTGCAGGAAATTGCGGAATCCGTCGGCGATCGGCTCCATCACGGCAAAGGAATCGACATCCGTGTGCTCTTGCGTGGCATCAGTCCTGCCTGGTGCAAAAGGCACGTCAACGTCCTGACCAGCAGATTTGGCAGCTTGTTCAATTGCAGCTGCGCCGCCCAGAACGATGACATCCGCCAATGAAACCTTCTTGCCGCCAGACTGCGCGTCATTGAACGCTTTCTGGACGCCTTCCAGCGCATCCAGAGCCTTGGACAGTTTCAGTGGTTCGTTGATCTCCCAATCCTTCTGCGGGGCCAGTCGAATACGCGCTCCATTGGCGCCACCACGCATGTCCGATCCGCGGAAGGTCGAGGCCGAAGCCCATGCAGTTGATACCAGATCGGATACCGAAAGCCCGGTGGCGAGAATCTTGGCCTTCAGATCGGCTGCGTCTGCCTCATCGATCAATTCATGATCGACGGCCGGAACATTGTCTTGCCAGAGCAATTCTTCGGTAGGTGACTCGCTACCCAGATAGCGCGCGCGTGGGCCCATGTCGCGATGGGTCAACTTGAACCACGCGCGGGCAAAGGCATCGGCAAACTCGCCCGGGTTCTCGTGGAAGCGCTTTGAGATCGGGCCATAGATCGGGTCCATGCGCATCGCCATGTCGGCGGTGGTCATCATGGTCTTGACCTTTTTCGTCGGATCACCCGCTGCCGGGGCCATGTCCTCTTCCTTGACTCCGACAGGTTCCCAGATCCATGCGCCCGCTGGGCTCTTGGTCAAGTTCCAGTCGTAGCCAAACAGCAGGTCGAAGTAACCGTTGTCCCACTTGGTCGGGTTTGCTGTCCAGGCACCCTCGATGCCACTGGTGGTCGTGTCGTCACCCTTGCCGCTGCCGAACTCATTGATCCAGCCCAGCCCCATATCTTCGATAGGCGCGGCTTCGGGTTCGGGGCCGACCAGACCCGGATCACCAGCGCCGTGGGCCTTGCCGAATGTATGACCACCGGCAACCAGAGCGACGGTCTCCTCATCGTTCATTGCCATCCGGCCAAAGGTATCACGTATGTCACGGCCCGAAGCCAGCGCGTCGGGCTGTCCGTCCGGACCTTCAGGGTTCACATAAATCAAGCCCATCTGAACAGCCGCCAGTGGATTCTCCAGATCACGCTCACCTGAATAGCGGCTATGTGGATTTTCTGTCGGAGCTAACCAGTCCGTCTCGGCCCCCCAATAGATATCCTCTTCGGGCGCCCAGATGTCTTCGCGACCTCCAGAAAAGCCAAAAGTCTTACCGCCCATGGACTCGATGGCGCAGTTGCCCGCGAGAATGATCAGGTCAGCCCAAGAGATTTGATTGCCGTATTTCTGCTTGATTGGCCACAACAGGCGGCGCGCCTTGTCCAGGTTGCCGTTGTCTGGCCAGCTGTTCAACGGTGCGAAACGCTGATTGCCCGTCGAAGCGCCCCCCCGACCATCTGCTGTCCGGTAGGTGCCGGCACTGTGCCACGCCATGCGGATGAACAAGCCGCCATAATGACCATAATCCGCAGGCCACCAATCCTGTGAGTCTGTCATCAAGCTATACAGGTCCTCTTTCAATGCCTGCAGGTCGAGCTTCTTGAACTCTTCCGCATAATCGAACGTCCCACCCATCGGGTTCGAGGCAACCCCGTGCTGGTGCAGAATGGAAATGTTCAACTGGTTGGGCCACCAGTCACGGTTGGTACGGCCGCCTGCCGAACCATGCATCACCGGGCATGTGCCTGTGTTTGGGTTATCACTTCCGTCCATTTCGATCTCCAATCCTGGCTATAGTGTATGTGTCGCGCGGTTAAATCTGATCCGAAGAACAGAGCCGAAGGGCAGTATTGCATCCATAACAAGTGCGGGCGTCGCGCGTTGATGCGCCGCTACGCCCTAACTTCATATTGGCATAATGCATTAACGACTCGTTCTTGCTGTCTGGTGTTAGATTTAGCAAATCAAAGTCATTCACATAAGTTTTGTTTTTTGATGAAATTAATAACTTTTAACTATGGCAAGCTTTGGAAATCAGGACAGCGCCATTCGAGTCCTGACCAATGCGATCACCACGCTTTCGTGGCCTTATTACTTCCGGCACTCACTTTAGTATTCGGATGTGAAATGACACGACGACAGGAAACCATGCCGGGTCCTTGGTTCAGCAGGTTCAGTGACCACTTACTTTCTTGTAGAGCGCCGATTTGTAACCAAAGGGGATACCTATTACCCCGACCAACCATCCAGCTGTACGGGCGATCTGGATAAACCGCCGATCCGGTTGAAACGGGAACAACAGGATTGCCCCCAGCAACGCCACCAAACGCAATGGGGCGCTCAGAAAACCCAAGACAGCCTTTGTTGGCTTTTGATCAAGCTTGCGGCGCATGTGGGTGTTGGATTGATCCCGCCCCCGGGCGGCCTGGTACCAGAAGGACAAGCGCTCGGGCGGAATGGTCTCGTATACAAATGCGTCTGACACCCAACCTACGGGCAGCCCGGCCGCGACGGTCTCGGCATAGAACTTAGCATCCGTTCCGCCGGTCATCCGCATCGTTTCATCAAACCAGAGGCCGGTATCGCTGAACAGGCGCGTCTCGCCCAACCAATTGTTGGTCACGATGGTCACACCACCTGTATCGTCCAGAGTGGCTTTCTTCGCAGCTGCTTTTTCCTTGTCGAGATAGCGGTTGCTGATGTTGCGCAGCATCAACCGTTGCAGCGTGGTTTCTGAACCCGTCGGCCCCGCAGCACGTAACGGAGCCCCCAACAGTACCGCCGAACTGTTACGGTAACCATCGACCAGCTGCTCAAGCCAATCGCGCGCCACCACTTCATCGTCATCTACAAAACACAGCAGGTCCGAACCATTCTCCAACGCTTCGTGCGCTGCACGGTTGCGTCCGAAAGGGATACCCAATTCGGTTTCAAGGACATAATCCAGACCAGCACCATTGGGCAGAGCTTCGCCCACTGCCCTCACAGTGGTTTCGCTGAAAGCCGAGCTGTCGTTCTCAACCACCAGACATCTGACTGAACAATCTGGTGGCAGTTTCATTTCGCCCCAGCTTTGAATCAGCGCGGCCAACATCTCGGGGCGTTGCCGTGTCAGGGTGGAGACAGTGATCTTCAGCGGGGCAGAGCGATCCTTCATCGAACCCCCATACAATCCGTACCCGTTTCTTGACAAGGCGGGACCATCACGATGCGCCGTTCTGATGCTGCATCAACGCCTCAAGCCCAACGCGATAATTCGGATAATGCAACGAAACACCCAGTTCGTCCTTGATCCGGTCATTCCGAACACGCTTGTTCTCGTTATAAAAACTGCGCGCCATCGGGGTCAGATCAGCCTCATCAAACGGGACCGAAGGTGGCAGCGGCAGGCCCTGTAACTCGGCCGCATAACCGATCACATCCTGCGGTGGCACAGGTTCGTCATCGCAGACATTGTAGATCGCCCCCGGATTAGGTTTCGCCATCGAAGCGGTCAGAACCTGCGCAATGTCATCAACATGAATGCGCGAGAATACCTGCCCCGGCTTGATGATCCGCCGCAGACCACCGCGCTTGAGCTTTGAGAACGGCCCGCGACCCGGCCCGTAGATGCCTGCCAGACGGAAGATATGCAGGGGCAGACCCGGAATCTCGCCCCATTGCGTTTCGGCACGCACACGCCAGCGCCCGCGATCGGCAGTAGGTGTCGGTGGCGTCGTCTCATCCACCCAACCGCCTTGGTGATCGCCATATACAGCTGTGGTCGACAGATACCCGACCCAATTGAACTGTTCGGCACGCGCAGCAATCTCGTCCTTCATCTCTGCGAGAACAGGATCACCCTCGACCGTTGGCGCGGTCGAGATCAGAAGATGCGTGACACCATCCAGATCAGGCCGTTCACCCGGCCAGACACGAGGCTCGGCGCCCGAGGCGCGAATGGTTTCAAGCTGTTTTGGATCGCGCGTTGTTCCGATGACCCGCCATGCGGTTGGATCTAGTCGCCTCGATATCGCGCGGGCGGAATAGCCGTGGCCGAAGGAAAAGAGTGTCTGTGTCATGGGTCCTTTGATGATCCGCCCGGCCTGGGGATGCAAGCGCCGGATAGCCGCACTTGATTCGAATCCCCTGATGCGCATTCATTGAAGCATGAGCAAAAAGACACCCGACTTGCAAACCGCCTACTCCCTGAAATCACCAGAAGAGAACAAGCGTCTCTATGCAGAATGGGCTGGAGATTATGACGACAGTTTTGCCGCGCTGGAGGATTATCAACTCCACATCCACACGGCACGCGCCTTTGTGGGTGCAGGCGGACAAGGCCCGGTATTGGATGTAGGCGCGGGCACAGGGTTGTGCGGAGCGATTCTGGCCGGACTGGGAGTGGGCCCGATCGACGCCACCGATATCAGTGCCGAGATGCTGGATGAGGCGATGCGCAAAGATATATACCGAGACGCGATCGAAGCTGATCTCAATCAGGGCCTGCCGGTCCCGCGCGGCAGCTATGCCGGTGTCGTCTCGTCCGGAACGTTCACCCATGGCCATCTGGGGCCAGAAGTTTTACCAGCACTCTTGCGTGTCGCGCGCCACGGCGCGCAGTTCGCCCTGTCGATTAATGCAAAACACTTTGAAGCATTGGGGTTCGCAGATACCTTCCGCCGCCTTGAAGAGGGTCAGATCAGCGATCTCTCGTTAACTCAGGTCCGGATTTATGGCGAACTGGCCGCCGGCCCCAACAAAGATGATGTCGCTTTGATCGCATTGTTCGAGAAAGCCTGAAATCAGGCTCTGAACAGATCAATTTTGGGCTTTTGCGGAGCGTAGCCGAACAAAACGCATGCATCCGTCAGGTATACATCTGCTTCTTGTAGGCCCGTGTCCGTGTTGTCGCCTCGGCTGAACCGTCATGATAGGTACCGAACCACTTATCGAACGGGATCTCGGATGTGCCGTAGTTGCACTCAAAATACCGATGATGAAGCTGGTGGAAGAAATCCCCGGCCCTTGCGGCATCTGTTTCGCCAGCCTTCAGTTTTTCGAACCCCGAGTGGGACAACACCGGACTGATCTGTTGGAAATAGGCATGAAACAACAGATGCAGCGGATGCGAGGGTACGACCAGATGGATGAAGTAGGTGGTGAAATAGAGAAGGTTCTCATACCAGTGGTTCGATATCCCCGACCACGGCCCGATATTGACGTTGCGATGATGCACAGCATGAACGTGCTTGTAGAGTTTCGGGTGATGCTCCAACCGGTGCACCCAGTAGAAATGCAGCCCTGACCACATCGGGATCAACATCATCCAGACCACAAACCAGACAGGGGCAGCGGCCCAAGTTATAACCGGCACGTATCCATTCGCCATCGCCCAATAGATCAACCATTGATAAACGGTTGCCACGGTCATTGCACTGCCCAGCGTCCACCAGATATTGTCCAGCACCTGATTGCGAAAAGTAAACGTGCCGTTGTTGCAGGTCAGATCACGACGGTCGAACTTTTTGTACATGCCCTGCCCTTTGCGCATGTAAAGCCACCAGTGCAGGCCGCCTGCCACCAAAATCTGAGGCACCATATTCAATAGCCAAATGCGGAACATCCAACCGGGCGCGAAGGTTTGCATCGTCTCTAATGCAGGGAAAAACATCAGATATGCCGTCAAGGCCAACACCATGCAGAGTGTTAGCGACGTTAATGGCAACCATGCGCCCTTGTACCAGTGCACAATTGCAACAGGGCGCGGTGGCCAGCTGAATAACGGGTTCAGATCAACCGGGCCTTCGGGGCGGTAATTCCAACGGGCGGCTTCTGCGTCATGAACATCGGTCATCACTGGCATTCCTTCGAGGGGGCTATCAGGTTGCGTAATCCGAGCCTTCGGCATCCAGGACAGCCTTGATCTCACGCAGATGCGCCTCAGCCTGACCGGGGTAATCATCAAGTTCTTGCGCGGTTTTCTCGGCAATCTCGTCAGACAGAACACGCAGGGGCAGACCAGTTTGAAGTGCGCGAATGTAAGTCTCGGCTGCTCGTTCAAAGTAATACAGTCTGTTGAAAGCATCTGCGGGACTGCTGCCAATAACCAATACACCGTGATTGCCCATGATCATGACCTGTTTCTTCGGGTCCGACAACATCGAAGCACAACGCTCACCTTCGCTTTCAAACGCCAAGCCTCCGAATTCCTCATCGATCACATAGCGATTGAAGAAAGTTGCGGTGTTTTGATCGATCGGAGGCAAGCTGCTGTCAGCAAGGGACGCCAGAACCGTGGCGAAGATCGAATGCACATGCATGACACAGCGCGCATGCGGGCAATGGCGGTGGATTGAACCGTGCAATCCCCACGCCGTCGGATCCGGTGCGCCGGGCTGATCCATAACATCTGTGTCATTTGCGTCCAGCAACAGCAGGTTGGAGGCCCGGATACGCGCGAAATGCATCTGATTGGCATTCATCAGGAACTGCGTGCCGTCCTGATTGACGGCAAGGCTGAAATGATTCGCCACTCCTTCATGCATGTTCAGCCGTTCGGTCCAGCGGAAGGCAGCAGCCATATCCACACGCTCGGACCAGTGATCGATATTGGGACGCAGGTTGGTGACGGTCATGCCGGGCTCCTTCGCGAGGTGATCGAGTCTTTGGATGAAATCGTGCCCGCGCTGTAAAAATTTGACCAACGAAAAAAACGCACTTACTTCATTAGTAAAACTACTGGCAAAGTTATACTAATGCAGAAACCGCTTCCACCACTAGGCTGGCTGCGCACCTTCGAGGCCGCTGCCCGACATCTGTCGTTCACCGGTGCGGCGCGCGATCTGAACATGACGCAAAGCGCCGTAAGTCAGCAGGTGAAATCGCTGGAGGGATATTTAGGCCAGCCTTTATTCCTGCGTCGCCCGCGTGCATTGGAGTTAACCGAGGCTGGCATCACCTATCTGCCCGTCGTGCGCGAGGCATTCCGGACATTGGTACGGGGCACACAGGCCGTCACCGGTGCTCAACAAAACGCAGTTCAGGTGCAGAGCAATATATCATTTGCGGTCAACTGGCTGGCTCCGCGCTTGCCTCGATTTCGCGAACTTCATCCAGATATACATCTGAACATTTTTACCGAGTTGTGGGAGCCTCGCGAGATGGCCGAGGGTGCAGCCGTTGAGATCCGCTATTCCCTTCGTCCAGCCGATACCGTACGAACCGAGTTGTTGCGTACCGACCACTACTATCCCGTCTGCGCACCAAACCTCCGAGTGACACTGGAGACCCTGCAGCAACACCCCCTGTTCGACTGTTCCAACCTGCTCTCAAACTGGGAGAGCTGGATTACAGAACAGGGTCTAAATTGGGGAAAACCTCAGGTTACATACTCAACAACCTATTTGGTCAGCTTATCTGTAGCGATGGCCGGAGGCGGGTTGTGCCTGGCCCATGATATGATCGCTCAGCGACTGATTGACGAAGGCCGCCTGATCGCTCCGTTCAGACATCGCGCCGCTATGCCTGAGGCCTATTACTTGTTGTTGTCACCTCAGGCCGAGGAAACACCCGGCGCGCTGGCCTTTGCCGATTGGTTACGCGCCGAAATCGCGGCTGACACACAAGCCTGAATCAGGCGGCTGCCGCCCATCGTCAATGCCCTTTGGGCATATCCTCTGGTTGGGCATAGCAGAGCTGACGCACTGGGGCAGGTTCCGATAAGCAGTGTTGTGATGATTTGATGATACCTGCTGAGCAGGGGTTGCACCTTTCGCTGCATTCAGGAAAGTTGGGCCATGCAATACACTCCCTTCCCTAGTTGGCCCGATACCGCCCCTCGTCTCATCGCTGTTGCCGCAGGCCGCGAGGCTGCAGACATGGTGATCCGTGGTGGAATCTGGGTGAATGTACACAGCCGGGAAACCCTGCCCGACCATGATGTGGCGATCACTGCGGGGCGCGTGGCCTTTGTGGGACCGGACGCATCTCATTGCACCGGTTCTGAGACCCAGATCATCGAGGCGGGTGGTCAGTACATGATCCCCGGATTATGTGATGCGCATATGCATATCGAGTCGGGCATGTTGACCCCAGCCGAATTTGCGCGTGCCGTCATTCCGCATGGCACCACCTCTATGTTTACCGACCCGCACGAGATTGCCAATGTGCTTGGCCTCGAAGGCGTGCGCCTGATGCATGACGAGGCGCTGATGCAGCCGGTGAACATCTTCACTCAAATGCCATCCTGCGCGCCATCTGCGCCGGGATTGGAGACGACCGGTTACGAGATCACTGCCGAAGATGTGGCCGAAGCGATGTCATGGCCCGGCATCATCGGGTTGGGCGAGATGATGAACTTTCCGGGTGTCATTCATGGCGACCCGAAGATGCTGGCAGAGATCGCGGCTACTCAGGAGGCCGGGAAAACGGTCGGCGGACACTATGCTTCGCCCGATTTAGGGCCTGATTTTGCAGCTTATGTCGCAGGTGGCCCTGCCGATGATCATGAAGGCACTTGTGAGGCCGACGCCATCGCACGAGTCCGTCAGGGAATGCGATCAATGATGCGGCTCGGCTCTGCCTGGTATGATGTGGAAAGCCAGATCAGCGCAGTGACCGAGAAAGGACTGGACCCGAGGAACTTCATTCTGTGCACGGATGACTGTCATTCAGGCACGCTGGTTAACGCTGGTCATATGAACCGCGTGGTGCGCCATGCGATTGCCTGCGGTTGTGACCCACTGGTCGCGCTTCAGATGGCGACGATCAACACAGCGACCCATTTTGGGTTGGAACGCGAGATCGGCTCGATCACACCCGGACGGCGTGCGGACATTGTACTGAGTTCAGATCTGACAGAGCTTCCCATCGAAACCGTGATCGCCCGGGGACAGATCGTCGCTGAAAACGGCGCTGTGACGGTCGACTGCCCGCATCTGGACTGGCCCGCCAAGGCGCGGAATACCGTTCATCTTGGGCACGCGCTGACCTCGACCGACTTTGAGATCGCAGCCCCTGCCGGAGCGAACCGTGTCATGGCGAACGTGATCGGGGTGGTTGAAAATCAGGCCCCGACGCAGGCACTGAAATCAGAGTTGCCCATTATCGAAGGGCTTGTTGATGGCGAAGGCGACGTGTGCCAGATCGCATTGGTCGAGCGGCACCGCGCTACCGGGGGTGTGACCAACGCCTTTGTCTCTGGCTTTGGATATCAGGGCAGAATGGCCATGGCCTCGACCGTCGCGCATGACAGCCACCACATGATCGTTGTCGGCACTGACCGCGAACAGATGGCGCTGGCCGCGAACAGGCTGGCCGAAGTGGGTGGCGGCATCACAATCTTCCGGGATGGTGAAGAACTGGCACTGGTTGAATTGCCCATCGCGGGCCTAATGTCTGACAGCCCTGCGACTGAGGTTGCCGCCAAAGCCGAACAAATGGTCGAGGCGATGAAAGCCTGCGGCTGTCAGCTTAACAACGCATATATGCAGCACTCTCTGCTGGCCTTGGTTGTGATCCCAGAACTGCGGATCTCGGACCTTGGGCTGGTGGACGTGCGCACATTTGAAAAGATCGACCTTCTGGAACCCCTTGCATGACAATCATAAGAACTCCTGACGTTCCCAAACCTGAGACCTTTACCGACCCGCTGGCGGCAGTCGCGCGCTTGGAAGAGCTGTATACACAGGCCACCGATTTCCTGTGCCATCATTTTGCGAAAGCCTTGGAAAACGGCACTCCGACAGAAAGATATCGCGCGTTCTATCCTGAAATCCGAATCAAGACTTCATCTTACGCACAGGTCGACAGCCGGTTGAGTTTTGGGCACGTGTCCGAACCGGGCACGCATGCCACGACAGTGACACGCGCCGATTTGTTTCGGTCTTATCTAACTCAGCAGATTGCGCTTTTGATCAAGAACCACGATCAGCCAGTCACAATTGGTGCCTCAGAAACGCCGATCCCGGTCCATTTCGCTGTCGCCAACAATCCGGATCTGGTTGTCCCACATCAGGGCGCAGCCGGGTTCACCTTGCGCGATGCGTTTGACGTGCCGGACCTGAACACGACCAACGACGATATCGTGAATGGCGTGCATGAGCTGGAGAACGATGCGGAGCCCCTTGCCCTGTTCACGGCCCAGCGCGTGGACTATTCACTGGCGCGGCTATCGCATTACACCGCGACGGATCCGGGCCATTTCCAGAACCACGTGCTGTTCACCAACTATCAGTTCTATGTTTCGGAATTTGAGAACTATGCACGGGCTCAACTGGCTGATCCTGATAGCGGCTATATCAGCTTTGTCTCAACCGGGAATGTTGAGATCACGGTCGCAGACGCTGCACTGGAACAGCCGCTGAAGCTCCCGCAGATGCCGACCTATCACTTGAAGCGTGCGGATGGATCAGGGATCACATTGGTCAATATCGGCGTTGGGCCATCGAACGCCAAAACGGCCACCGACCACATTGCGGTTCTGCGCCCACACGCCTGGTTGATGGTCGGACACTGCGCCGGGCTGCGCAACACACAGGCACTGGGAGATTTCGTACTGGCACATGCCTACCTGCGCGAGGACAAGGTGCTGGACGACGACCTGCCCGTCTGGGTGCCGATCCCACCGCTGGCTGAAGTCCAGGTCGCACTGGAACAGGCTGTGGCCGAGGTAACCGAGCTGGAAGGCTACGAGCTGAAACGCATCATGCGGACAGGCACCGTCGCCTCCGTCGATAACCGCAACTGGGAGCTTCGCGATCAGTCCGGGCCGGTGCAACGGCTCAGCCAGTCTCGTGCGATTGCACTGGACATGGAGAGCGCGACGATCGCAGCAAATGGCTACCGGTTCCGGGTCCCTTACGGCACCTTGCTGTGCGTCTCGGATAAACCCTTGCACGGTGAATTAAAGCTTCCCGGCATGGCTTCGGCGTTCTATACCACTCAGGTCAGTCGTCATCTGGCGATTGGAATCCGAGCGATGGAGCATTTGCGCGGCATGCCGTTAGAGCGTTTACACAGCCGGAAATTGCGTTCCTTCGACGAAACGGCCTTTCTCTGAAGCAAAAAAGCAACGAATTCCCCCTATTTTTGGGGTTTTTAGTGCTACTATTCGTTGTGTTCAGCCACAATATCCCGTTAGAGTTACGCGGTGAGGCCCTATAGATCGGGCACGTTAAGGAGACCAAGAAATGGCAAAGCCTATGACAAAGACTCAGCTGGTGGCTGCTCTCGCTGAGGAAATGGGAACTGACAAGAAATCCGCAAACGCTGCGCTGGAGGCCATGACAGGCCTGATCACCCGCGAAGTTTCGGCCGGTGGCGCCGTCACCCTGCCCGGCGTTGGCAAAATCTACTGCCGCGAGCGCCCCGAGCGCATGGTGCGCAACCCTGCCACTGGCGAGCAGTTCAAGAAAGAAGCCGACAAAGTGGTCAAGATGACCATCGCCAAGGCTCTGAAAGACAGCGTCAACGGCTAATTCGCCGAAGACAAATCAAAAGATTGAAGGGGTCGCCACCGGGCGGCCCCTTTTTCTTTGCCGGAAAAAGTCATGCAAATATCTGATTAATATCAAGCTTTCGCAACTGCCGCCATAGTTGTGTCATATTCTTCATTCACTCGCTTAAGGTGAGGTATTATTAAGGAATCTCGATTTATGACACGATATCAAACCACTGAATTCGATACAGAAAATCAATTCGACTGGACACGCATCCAATACACAATTGAAGAAGATGTCGTCGTCGCCACGCGGACGACTTTTGATGCCGGATATGAGGTCTTCGGGACTTACGAAGACGGCGTTTTGCGCCAGGAGTTTTACGTTGGAACCGAAGAGGCGCTGGGCTTTGATAATCGGTTCATTGATTATGACGCCACTGGCATGATCAGCGAACGCGGTACGGTATACCCAGACAGTATCCGAGTGACCGAAACCTTTCAAAATGGCGTTCCGAATGCGACACTCATCCAGGATGGTTTTTTCGGAGACGGTGCAAAACCCTGGAGCCAGATCGTTCTACGCTATGATGCAGCGGGCATCATCGTCGGCCGCACGATAACAAACGATGACGGAACCCGGACGGTTGAAGCCTTCGCACCGGGGCATTTCAAAACGGTTCAGGATTTCCTTCAAACCAAATCCTGGGACACGGTTGATACGTTCTTCGACATAAACGGGAACAGAACCGGGCGAACGACCACCTATGACAATGGGATCGTCAAGCAGGAAACATGGTCTGACGGGCAGCGTAGCAGTATAACCCAGACAGACGAAACCGACGTGAAGTCATGGAAGACCGTGAGCACGACTTTTGATGACAACGGAAAAAATATGAAAAGACAACGGCATACGATAATGGAGTCGTAAAGCACGAGATTTGGTCAGATGGGCAACGTGTCAGTATCTCTCAAATCGACGAACTGGACGCGAAGTCCTGGGCTTCGATCACGACCACCTATCAGGACCGGCGTATCTCTGAGCGTCGGCTTGAGAAAGACAATGGGGACGTTACCGTTACACTTTATACAGATGGAAATCGGTCTCAGACGCTTCAACTGGATGGGGACGTCAGCGCATCCTGGGTTTTGAAGGTAACCAGCTATCCTGATGCAAGAGGGACAGAGACCACATTGTATGAAACGGTCGAAGACATTCCGGAAGCGTTCTTCCAATACTTCCCTGAATTGACCCCGCCCGTTGTGATTGAAGAATTCGTGCTCGATTTTAATGACGGAACACGTATCAAGGACGGGGATCAGGTTCTGGACGGAACATTCATCGCAAGTGTCAGCAAAGGGCAGAGAGACATCGATGGCGCACTTGCATCCAATGAGTATGGTGGCACGACGCCAGATGCCGACCTAGAGGCATTCAACGCTTGGGGTGCCACGGTTGGATTCTCGAAAAGCGATGGTGAAGAGTTCAATTTTAACAGCGTTTCCTTGGCCAATGCCTCCAAGTCAGACACTACTTACACCCCGGAATCGAACTGGGCGAACCAGGTCACCATCAACGCCTACAATGACGCAGTGTTGGTCCATAGCGCAGAAGTCGATCTGACTTTTGACCACATCACCCACGAATTTGACTGGCGCGATGTTGATCATGTCGAGTTTGTTGCATCCGGTGGTGAAATCACCAACGATCACGTTGAAAATGCCGGCTGGTTCTCGATGGACGATCTCAGTTTTTTCGCCTGATTGCGGCAACTGACCATAACCGGTGGATGAGCAGGCTTTTCGCGAAAGCTTCGCTCATCCGGATTGCGGGCAAAGCCATTCATGTCAATGACCAGCACAACCCGATGTTTGGCACATTGGGTCCTTGCAGCTGTTGGTAAAATCGGAAACAGTCGCCCGGATTTCTTGAGGAGGCTGTAATGGATCTGCGTGCCGTCGCCATGGGGCTTGTTTTTGCCCTGATCTGGTCATCGGCCTTTACCTCAGCGCGGATCATTGTCGCCGATGCCTCGCCCTTGTTTTCGCTTGCACTGCGGTTTTTGATCTCAGGTCTGCTTGGCGTTGCTATTGCGCGTGCCATGGGGCAAAGCTGGCACCTGAATCGCAATCAATGGCGCGCCACCATATTGTTCGGCATCTGCCAAAACGCCCTTTATTTGGGTCTGAATTTCTATGCCATGCAAACGGTAGAGGCCTCGGTCGCAGCGATCATCGCATCAACCATGCCATTGTTGGTGGCGCTGACCGGATGGCTTCTGTTGGGTGAGCGGCTGCGCCCGCTGGGCATCATCGGTTTGCTAGCAGGCTTTGCCGGTGTCGCCCTTATCATGAGCAGCCGGATCAATGCTGGTGTCGATCTGTTCGGCGTTCTGCTCTGCGGTATCGGAGCGCTGGCGCTGACCTTCGCGACTCTTGCGGTTCGGGGGGCGACCTCGGGTGGGAACTTCATGATGGTGGTCGGGCTGCAGATGCTGATCGGTTCAGCGGTGCTGTTTCTCGCCGCTCCGGTGTTCGAGACCGTGTATATACACCCTACGCTTCCCTTTTCTCTCGCCTTTACCTACACAATTCTGTTCCCGGGCCTTCTGGCGACCTTCATCTGGTTCTTGCTGCTGGATCGTATCGGCCCAATCCGCGCGGCGACCTTTCATTTCCTAAATCCGGTATTTGGTGTGACCATAGCAGCGATCCTTCTGGGTGAAAAACTTGGTCCGCTGGATGCGGTGGGCGTCATGGTCACCACACTGGGTATTCTTGCGGTTCAACTGTCACGCCAGCGCACCACCAAACCAACCTGAAACAACGCACGTCTGCGCGAGCCGATGCAACAAGCCTTTGCTTTCGCCGACCGAACACCATCTACTAGCCGAAAGTAGTAAGAATCGGAGGAGCCATGTCCCGCTATACCAAGGACCCCGAGGCCATTGCCGCCCTGTCGCCGGAAGAATTCCACGTCACCCAGCGCAGCGGTACCGAGCGTCCTGGCACCGGTAAGCACCTGAATAACAAGGAGCCGGGCATTTATGTGGATATCGTGTCTGGAGAACCGCTATTTGCCTCAACCCACAAATACGAATCTGGTTGTGGCTGGCCCAGTTTCACCAAGCCTATTCTCCACGAGCATGTGGAGGAATTCGAAGACCGCACACTGGGCATGATCCGCACCGAAGTCCGTTCGAAACATGGTGATAGTCATCTTGGACATGTATTTCCGGACGGGCCACGCGAACATGGCGGGCTGCGCTACTGTATCAATTCCGCTTCGCTGCGGTTCATCCATCGTGATGAGATGGAGGCCGAAGGCTATAGCGAGTACCTAATTCATGTGGAGGACATCCAATGACTGAACAACGTGCTGTATTGGCCGGTGGTTGCTTTTGGGGCATGCAGGATCTGATCCGCAAACTGCCCGGTGTTTCGCGGACCCGCGTTGGCTATACTGGCGGCGACGTCCCGAACGCCACCTATCGCAACCATGGCACCCATGCCGAGGGTATCGAGATCTGGTTCGACCCCAGCCAGATCACCTATCGCGATCTATTGGAATTTTTCTTCCAGATTCACGATCCAACCACGCTTAACCGACAAGGCAATGACCGTGGTATGAGCTATCGCTCGGCTATCTATTTCGTGGACGAGGCCCAAAAACAGGTGGCTGAGGACACGATCGCAGATGTAAATGCCAGCGGTATCTGGCCCGGGAAGGTCGTGACAGAACTAGAGCCTGTTAGCGATTTCTGGGAGGCCGAGCCCGAGCATCAGGATTATCTTGAGCGTATCCCGAACGGTTATACCTGCCACTTCCCGCGTCAGGATTGGGTGTTGCCCAAGCGATCCAGCGCGGCGGAATAGACTACCCGGTAGCCCCGGACAGGGGCTACCCGACCGCCACTCGTGGCCTGCCGCTGGCTTCAACAGTAACTAGCGCCTCGATGAACACCTCCTGCGCTTCAATCCGGGCCATGCGAATATCCCGATCGACGGTCACACGAATGTTCTCGGCTCCTGCTTCACGCACAGCGCCTTCGACCTCATCTTTCAATGCGGTTTCCAATACTTCGAGCGCTGCATCCGAATCCGAAAAATCCTGAGGGCCCTCTTCAAGATGCACGCGATATCGGCCCTCTGCCGGAGAGGTTACCGTGCCGGACCGGCGAAGCGTCATCCGCCCCACAACCGCACCGATCGCGTTCGCGACACCAGCGTGTTCGGGCAGAATCATATTGCAGTGCAATCGCTCACCCACCGCCGGATAGTAGCTGGGAGCTGAGGCCCCCAGGCCAACCACATCAACGTTCAATGCAGCATCCAATGCCAGCAGACCTCGGTGATTTGCCAGTCCGCGATGGGTCAGAACATGCCGTGCGAGCTCTTGCGCCGAAAGTCCAAATCCATTCGTTTCTTCGGCAAAAGCAGTCTCTAATAAAGTCAATGAGGTCTGTTCGGTCAGTTGATCCACGATCATCTGCGCCAGTGTCTCGGGTGATTTCGCCAGCTGTTCACCCGAACCAACCCGCTTACGCGCCATCAATTCCAGCGCTTTGCGCGCCGCGGCACCATCCCATTCGTCCAATCGCCCGAGAACATGGCTGGCATCCGATGGTGTTACGCCTGAAACCTGCAAGATTCCACGATCCACGAGGCGGCCCAGCGCGCCATGCTCCATTCGGGTCTGCAACAACTTACCGAGCGGTAGAACCTGATCTCCCAACCGGTCCAGCAAGATGGCCTCGCGCGGCCCGGCACCCTCAGCGGGAATGCCCGGCACCCGACGCGCGAAACGGGTGTCATGCTCACCGACAGTTGTGGCACGCAACTGTTCATCCAGCGCAGCATGAACCACTTCCGGGGCTTCAGCCGCGATCAACGAGATCGGAAGCACCCGGCGCGGGCCAAGAAAGACGCCGCCCTGCAACCCTTCGGTCAAAACATGCACCTGGCTGTCTCCGCCAAGACCGTGGGTACGCATTGCAACAGCTTCGACCATCGTACGGAAACCACCAACCTGCGCGCCTGCCAGGTCGATTGTCGGCTTCCCGTCCCGGATCAAAGCGACATCAGTGGTCGTCCCACCAATATCCGATACCAGAGCATTATCGACGTCGGTCAACCATCGCGCACCCACAATCGATGCCGCCGGGCCGCTGAGGATTGTCTCGATCGGGCGCTCCCGCGCCTGTTCGGCGCTCATCAATGCCCCGTCCCCGCGCACTACCATCATCGGCGCTGTGATATCCTGTTCCCGCAACTGGTCCTGTGCCCGCCCGATCAATCGATCGATCATTCCGATCAAACGTGCATTCAATACCGCCGTCACAGCCCGTTTTGGCCCATTCAGTTTTGCTGACAGATGATGCGAGCATGTCACCGGGATGCGGGTTCTTTCAGCGATCACACGCGCAACCTCCAGCTCATGTGCTGGGTTTCGGGTGGCGAACTGCGCCGCTACTGCGTAGCCGGATATGCCCTCATGAGAGTCTAAAAAGGCCTCAAGCCCGGGAATATCCAGCGGCTCTTTCTCGCCGCCCGCATGGTTATGCCCCCCAGCCAGAACCAAAGCAGGGTCGCCCTTCAGCGCATCGCGCAACCCATGCTTCTCCAGATCACTGTCGCGAAATCCGACATAGATAAGCGCAATGCGCCCACCCTGCCCTTCGACCAACGCGTTGGTCGCCAAAGTGGTCGATAGCGATGCCAACCCGATCTGATCAGGTGAAACCTGAGCTTCATCCAACACCGCTGAGATCGCATGTCCGACCCCTATCGCCAGATCTGCTCTAGTGGTCAGCGACTTGGCTGACGCGATTACCTCCCGCTCGTCCCGGACCAGCACTGCATCCGTATAGGTTCCACCCGTATCTACCCCCAAAGCCAGCGCCATCGGGTCCTCCATCTGTTCGCCAGAATCGGGTGTAGCGTTTTCACGCGGCGCGTCCAGCCCGTTTACGACAACCTATGCACTGCCCAGCGCGCGGCATCCGCAACAGTCGGATTAGGATCCTCGGTCAAATTCCGTGCAACGGGAAGCAACGAGGGCTGCGCAGAATTCCCAATCGCATAAAGCACGTTACGCACAAACCGATCCCTCCCGATCCGTTTGATGGGTGAGCCAGAAAACATCGCGCGAAACGCTGCATCATCCAACATTGCCAAATCTGCAAGCGCGGGGGCCTTCAACTCTTCCCGTGCAGCATAACGAATGTCGCTCGCAGCAACCGCGAATTTGTTCCATGGACACGCGGCCAAACAATCATCGCAGCCGTAAATTCGGTTACCCAGCAGGGCGCGCAGATCCTCATCAACCGGTCCCTTATGCTCGATGGTCAGATACGAAATGCAACGCCGCGCATCCAACTGATAAGGCGCAGGAAACGCATCGGTTGGGCAAGCAGTTAAACAGGCCCGGCACGATCCACAATGATCCACCTCTGCACCGTCAATCGGCAACTCGATCGTGGTAAAAACAGAGCCTAAAAAGGCCCAATTACCCCATTCCTGGCTGACCAGATTGGTATGTTTACCCTGCCAACCTAATCCCGCAGCCTGCCCTAGGGCTTTCTCGGGCACTGGGGCGGTATCGACAAAAACCTTTACCTCACCCCCTGCCTCGGCAATTAGCCAGCGTGCCAGACGCTTGAGGCGCTTCTTGACCAGATCGTGATAGTCCTTGTTCTGAGCGTAAACCGAAATAGCACCCAGCTGTGGGTGCTCTAAAATTTCGGTTGGATCATGCTCGGGCTTGTAGCTTTCAGCCAGCATAATCACCGAACGTGCTTCGGGCCATAAGACAGACGGGTCTCCGCGCCAATGCGTCCGCTCGGCCATCCAGCCCATCTGGCCGTGGTATCCCGCCTGAAGAAATGCATCCAATCGTTCAGGAACCTGCGACACATCCCACGGCCGGCAAACCCTGCAGGAAATAAATCCTTCGGCCAGTGCCTGCGCCACCAGTTGTTCTTTTAACTCTGATCCGATCTTCATCTGGTTACAAATATCCTCGGGGGTTCGGGGCAGATAGCCCCTGGTCCTGCCCTAAGTATCAGAAATCCAGATCAGCGTAATGCGCTGGCGGCCGGAATCCCGGCACCTGATCCGCCAGAATTGACCGAAATGCCGGGCGCGATTTGATCTTGGCGTACCAATCCTTCACGGCAGAACTGCGATTCCAGTCCACATCCGAGATGTAGTCCAGCGCCGATAAATGCGACGCGGCAGCAAAATCCGCCAATGTCATCTGATCTCCGGCCAGCCAACGGCGATGATCCAGCAGCCAGGCCATGTAATCCAGATGATACTTGATCGCGCGCGCGCCTTCTTTGACATTCTTGCTGTCCGGATAACCTTGGCCGGTCACTTTCTTGTTCACGCGCTCGTAAAGCAATTTCGACGTAACTTCGTGATGGAACTTATCATCGAACCAGCCCACGAGGCGCCTGACCTCGTACCGCGCCTCAGGTTTCTTTGGCATCAAGGGTGGTTCGGGCCGGGTTTCTTCAATGTATTCGCAGATCGCCGCACTTTCGGCCATGATCTGACCGTCCAAGCGCAACACTGGAACCTTGCCGGCCGGGTTGCGGCGCAGGAAATCCGGATCCTGTTCCCAGTATCGTTCTTCGACCAGTTCAACCTCGATCTTTTTTTCGGCCAGAGACAGGCGAACCTTGCGGCAGTAAGGTGAGAGGGGAACGTGAAACAGACGCGCCATGGACTTCCAATCGAACCAGAGAATACCCTTCAGCTTTAGCCTCTGACGGGCTTGGGTTTCAATCCTCGAAACAGTCGGCGCGTCCATCTGCGCGGATGGTAGCCGCCCCATCCAGTATCGAGGCCGCCCGGCGGCGGGTCCGCACCGAAGGATCGGTGACCGATCTATTGCGCGGAGAAGGCAGAATTGCCGCAAGGCGCGCGGCCTGAACCGGTGACATCTTTGCCGCGCTCACCCCGTAATACTTCTGCGCAGCCGCCTCGACGCCAAAAACACCCGAGCCGGTTTCAGCGACGTTCAGATATACCTCGAGGATGCGCTGCTTGCTCCAGACCATTTCAACAACCGGTGTCATCGTGGTCTCAAGCGCCTTGCGTATCCAACTGCGCCCCTGCCAAAGGAACACATTCTTCACCACCTGCTGTGTAATGGTCGAGGCACCGCGGTTGGCACCATCTTCCAGTGCATCACGGATGGCCTCAACATCAAAACCCCAATGCAGACAGAAGTTCGCATCCTCAGCCGCTACGGCTGATCTGGCCATGATGGGAGAAATGTTTTCTATCGGAACCCATTCGCGTTCAACCCGCCCAAGCCGCCGCCATTCGGACCAAATCGTATGTGTGATCGGTGGATTCACGACCGAATAAAACAGGATCAACGCTAGAAAAACAGCAGAGATACCCAAAACAGTGCGCATAGCCCATCGCCGAATTTGCGCGATGAGGCCTGCAGTTTTATTTGATTTAGACGCCTTGTTTTTCTTACTGCGCGGTTTGCGCACTGCTTTTTTTGCCATGCCTTGCTATACGCCGCACAGGACGCATTTGAAACGGATTATTTTGCCAACATCCGCCCGTCACGCGGACGAACAACCGGGCGTGCCGTTCTTACTGCTGCTACGCCGCGTGCCTTCAGTTCCGGAAACAGCGAGAGCACCTCTGCCTGCGTCTGATGCTCAGCCTGCGTCACCGCATGACCCGGATAATAGCTTTCGCTTTTGGCCCCGTTGGCAAATACAATCTCATGCCGCCTGAACAGAAGGTGGATGTAATCGATCTCACCACCCTCAACGCGTGTCACGGTATCTCCGTTTACGAGGCAATGCGCCGCGATCAGCACCTCAGCGTGACCATAGAGATACGGCGCACGCCAGTCATCAATCAGCATTCGATGCTGTGGAGAAACAAGAAGAGGCCGATTAAGGCCGAAAATCCCGGCCTCGAATCGAATTGGTGCCAGTTTGCCTTCAGCCGCCACCGTTGTTCGGCCGATCCAGAGCACGGCTTTAGCGCCACTGTCCGCGGTCGTAACCAGATCTCCGGGCTTCAGGTCTTCGACCAGCCGGGGTCCATCTGGGGTATTGATCAGGGTGCCGGGTGTAAAGCAGGGCGGACCCAAATCACCGTTGGCGACATCAACCGAACCAAAGGACGCCCCATCATCGCTAAAATCAGTTACTGAAGAGGACACGAATGTGCCTTGCTGCAGAACCGAACCGTCTGTGGGGGTAAAAACCTCGCGCCCGTCAGCAAGGTAGAAGGTAACGCCGGTATATGTAACCTGCGCACCGCCCGGCAGCTCGATCGTCACCATATCATTGAAATAGGACGCGGAGATATCAGATCCGTCGACCGAGTCTCCATCCAGCCGGTTGACCAGGTCATCGTCGTTCTGATCAATGATATCAAAGACCTCGACATTCAGCGTGGATCCAACAACGGTTCCGTTCGCACCTGGGTTGGCCGGGTCGAGCACAAAAAACTGGTCTGTATACGTCGTGGGCATACCGATACTCCACTTTACTCACATCGCTGGGATAGCAGCATGCCTGCAATTCCCGAATAAACTATGACCAAAGCTAGGCGTTAAACACGGTATTGCACAAGAATCAGAAACAATATGACCAGACAAAAGAAAACCCAGCGTGTTGGAAACGACACGCCGGGCTCATGACTTTCTCCGTACCAGACCCTATTCAGCAGGAACTGCAGCGGCTTCGGTGGTCAGAGGGTGGCTAAGCTTGTTTAGCATCTCTTTCGGGCAAACCTGCAGGAAGTGGGCTTTTTCCACCTCCCAATGCTGCAGGATATCAACGGCTTTCCGGCTGTTGGTTTCGGCGACATGACGTTCGATCAGCACTTTTAGCTGACTTAGCCAATGCTCCACTGTCACCGGACAGGTGACCAGCGTCTCCATGTTCATCAGCTTTTCCGCTTTGCCTTCGGGATCATACAGATAGGCCATACCGCCCGTCATACCCGCACCAAAATTGGCACCGATATCACCAAGGATCACCGCAACGCCGCCGGTCATGTATTCACAGCCGTTCGATCCGCAGCCCTCGATCACTACACTGGCGCCCGAGTTACGGACCGCAAAGCGCTCACCCGCGCGGCCAGCGGCGAACAGGTGACCGTCGGTTGCCCCATAAAGAACGGTGTTCCCGATGATTGTGTTGTCATCGGCCTTCAGTGGACTGACTTGCGGTGGGCGCACGACGATCATGCCGCCAGACAAACCTTTGCCGACATAGTCGTTAGCATCTCCCGACACCTCCAGCTTCAGACCCGGAGCCGCAAACGCACCCAGCGACTGACCGGCCGAACCCTGCAGTTTCACATGCAGGTGGTCATCCTGGAACGTGTTCCGCATACCGAAGTTCTGCACGATATGGCTGGAAACCCGCGTACCGACTGTTCGGTGCGTGTTCTGGATCGCGTAAGACAGCTGCATCTTCTCGCCGTCCTTCAAGAATCGTGCCGCATCACGCACGATTTCGGCGTCCAGAGTATCCGGCACTGCGTTGCGATCCTTGTCGCGGTTGTAGACGATGTCATGCGCGCCATCGACAGTGATCAGAAGCGGATTGAGGTCCAGATCATCCAAGTGAGCCGAACCCCGGCTGACCTGCGCCAGCAGATCGGCCCGCCCGATGATTTCGTCAATCGAACGCGCGCCCAGGCTGGCCAGCAGCTCACGAACTTCCTGAGCATAGAAGGTGATCAGGTTCACCACCTTGTCCGCATTGCCGGTGAACTTGGCGCGCAAGGAGTCATCCTGGGTACAGACGCCCACCGGGCAGGTGTTCGACTGGCACTGACGCACCATGATACAACCCATCGCAATCAGCGCAGCTGTGCCGATGCCGTATTCCTCGGCCCCCATCATAGCCGCCATGACAATGTCGCGACCTGTGCGCAGGCCACCATCGGTCCGCAATGTCACGCGGTCGCGCAGGTTGTTCATCGCCAGCACCTGATGCGCCTCGGTCAGGCCCATCTCCCATGGCAGGCCAGCGTATTTGATGGAGGTCGCGGGCGAAGCACCCGTTCCGCCATTGTGACCTGAAATTAGGATAATATCGGCTTTTGCCTTGGCCACACCGGCGGCAATCGTGCCAACGCCCGAAGACGCCACCAGTTTCACCGTTACCTTGCAGCGCGGGTTGATCTGCTTGAGGTCATAGATCAGCTGCGCCAGATCCTCGATCGAATAGATGTCATGGTGCGGCGGCGGCGAAATCAGAGTCACACCCTTGGTCGAATGACGCAGTCGCGCGATCAGGTCGGTGACCTTCATGCCCGGCAGCTGACCACCCTCACCGGGCTTTGCTCCTTGCGCGACCTTGATCTCCAACTCTTCGCACTGGTTCAGGTATTCGGCAGTCACACCGAACCGGCCCGACGCCACCTGTTTGATCTTGGCCGAGGGGTTGTCACCGTTGGGTTCGGGCACGAAATGCGCGGGGTCTTCACCACCCTCGCCCGAGTCGGATTTCGCACCGATCCGGTTCATCGCCACGTTCAGCGTCTTGTGCGCCTCCGGCGACAACGCGCCCAGCGACATACCCGGCGTGACAAAGCGTTTGCGAATTGAGGTGATCGACTCGACCTCTTCAATCGGCACCGGCTTGCCCAATGGTTTGAAATCCATCAGATCGCGCAAATGGATCGGTGGGTTCGACTGCATCTTGGCCGAATACTGTTTCCACAGCTCATATGAGGCGCGGTTACAGGCCATCTGCATCATGTGCATCGAAGTCGCTTCCCACGCATGGGTCTCGCCCGATTTGCGGGCCTTGTAAAAACCACCAATAGGCAGCACGTCCAATCCACTGTCCCAACCTTTGGCATGAATCTCTTCCAGCTTGGTCTGGATACCGGTGACACCGATGCCGGAAATCCGACTGGTCATGCCGGGGAAATACTCGGCCACCATGGCGCGACTCAGGCCGACGGCCTCGAAGTTCAAACCACCGCGATAGGAGGAGATCACAGAAATCCCCATCTTGGCCATGATCTTCAGGAGGCCCTGATCGATGGCTTCGCGATAACGCGCGACATTTTCGGTCAATGTCCCATCAAGCAGACCCCGATCGATCCTGTCAGCCAGAGAGTCCTCGGCCAGATAGGCGTTAACCACGGTCGCGCCACAGCCGATCAGAACCGCAAAGTAATGCGGATCGACACATTCCGCTGACCGCACGTTCAACGAACAGAAGGTGCGCAGCCCCTGACGGGTCAGGTGTGAGTGCACCGCACTGGTCGCAAGGATCATCGGCATTCCCACGCGGCCGACGCCGGAATTCATGTCGGACAGCACCAGATGCCCTGCGCCAGAGCGCACGGCCTCTTCGGCTTCGGCTCTAACACGTGCCAGCGCGCCGCTCAGCGCGCCACGACCGGGTTCAAAGCTACAGTCGATTTCTGCCAGCGGCGCATCGAAACCAGCAGCCAGATTATCCCATTGCGCGTTGCCGACAAATGGGCTTTCTAGAACGACAATCTCAGTCTGGCTGCTGTCCTCGTCCAATACGTTTTTCAGGTTTCCGAACCGGGTTTTCAGCGACATCACGCGATATTCGCGCAAGCTGTCGATTGGCGGGTTCGTCACCTGACTAAAGTTCTGACGGAAGAAATGGCTGAGCGGTCGGTACTGTTTCGAAAGCACGGCAGAAGGCGTGTCGTCGCCCATCGAGGCAAGCGACTCTTTCCCGTCTTCGGCCATCGGTGCCAGAATCTGCTCCAGCTCTTCTACCGAGTATCCGGCTGCGATCTGGCGCTTGCGCAGTTCGGCACCGGTGAACATCGGTACTTCGGTGACGCCTGCAAGCGACTCGTCCAGATCATGGATTTTGCGAACCCACTCACCAAACGGCAGAGCGCGCGCGAGTTTGTCTTTAATCTGCTTATCGCGGAACAGCTTGCCCTTTTTCATATCAACGGCCAGCATCTGGCCCGGACCAAGCGCGCCTTTTTCGGTCACGCTGGCCTCATCAATCGGAACCATCCCGGCTTCAGAGCCCGCAATGACCAGACCATCGCCAGTTACCACATAGCGCATGGGGCGCAGACCATTCCGGTCCAGACCGGCGCAAACCCAGCGACCGTCAGTCATGGCCAAGGCGGCAGGACCATCCCACGGCTCCATCACCGAGTTGCAGTAGGAATACATGTCGCGCCATGCTTGCGGCAGCTCCACCGCTTGCTTTGACCAGCTTTCGGGGACAAGCATTGTTTTCGCCATCGGAGCCGAGCGTCCCGCACGCACCAGAACCTCAAAAACCGAGTCTAATGCGGCCGAATCCGATGATCCGCCAGCAATGATCGGCTTGATGTCTTCCGCGTGATCGCCAAAGGTCGCGCTGGCCATGCGGATCTCATGGCTTTTCATCCAGTTGATATTGCCCTTCAGCGTGTTGATCTCGCCGTTATGCGCCAACATGCGGAACGGCTGGGCCAGCCACCATTGAGGGAATGTATTGGTCGAATACCGCTGGTGATAAATCGCAAACGCCGACTCAAACCGTTCATCCATAAGATCGGGGTAGAATACTGCCACCTGTTCAGCCAGCATCATGCCCTTGTAGATAATCGAACGGCAGGACAAAGACGCCAGATACAGCCCGGATATCCCAGCAGCAGCAGCGGCTTTTTCGATACGACGGCGGATGACATAGAGTTCACGCTCGAACGTTTCTTCATCCACACCCTTGGAATTCGAGATCAGGATCTGCTCGATCTCGGGCCGGGTCGCGTTGGCTTTGTCGCCCAGACAAGTCACATCCACCGGCACATGACGCCAGCCATAGATGTAGTAGCCCATGCGCAAAACTTCGGTTTCCACAATGGTCCGGCAGCTTTCCTGCGCGCCAAAATCGGTGCGGGGTAGAAAGACCTGACCAACTGCGATCAATTCGTCTAAATTGGGCTCGTGCCCGGTGCGGCGGATCTGGTCGTAGAAAAACGGGACCGGAATCTGCACATGTATACCCGCGCCGTCGCCGGTTTTCCCATCGGCGTCCACGGCACCCCGATGCCAAATCGCTTTGAGCGCATCGATCCCGGCGTCCACCACTTTACGGCTTTTCTTGCCATCAACTGAAACAACCAGCCCCACACCGCAGGATGAATGCTCTTCATCTTCAGAGTAGAGACCATTTTCGGCCATCCACTGACGTTTGGCTTCTTCGGCCCGGACCCAATCGGCGTCATACTTTGTCATTGGTTGTCTCCTTCTTCCGGTAGGGCGTACATGGCTTCGACCTCGGCTTTGGTCATTTGCCGACGCTCTCCTGCGAACGCGTAGCCCTCGGGCTTTTTATCGATATAGAGTTCAAGTTTCAGGGGGTTACCCGTGTCTTCGAAGAGGCCCGCCGCCATCTGGGTCTGGCCATGCATCTCTCCCGGCAGAGTGATGCGATACCACAGGGCAGAACCACAGTCGGCACAGAAGGCGCGCTCGGCCCAGTCAGATGAGGTGAATGTTTTCACCGGTCCCAGCGCGGCATATCCGGGCTCAGCCTGAAATGTCACCAGCATCGAGCTGGTCCAGCGGCGACATTGGTCACAGTGACATGCCCCCAACGCATCCCGCGCCGGGGTTGCAGTCACTGTGACCGCACCGCACATGCACTGTCCTTGCAATTCGGGCATGTCAAACCCTCCTGTCGCTGGGATGTCGGTTATTCGGCCGCAACGGCAGCTTTACTGTTGAACCGGTCGATGATCGCATCTGCGCAATCACGCCCGTCACGGATAGCCCACACAACCAATGACGCGCCGCGTACGATGTCGCCAATGGCATAAACACCGTCCATCTCGGTCTCACCGGTCTGGAAAGCGGCTTTCACAGTACCCCAGCGGGTAACAGACAGATCGGGTTGACCGAACAGTGTGGGCAGATCTTCGGGCTCAAACCCCAGCGCCTTGATCACCAGATCGGCCTCTTCCACATAATCGGCACCTTCGATGACCTCAGGGGCCTGACGACCGCTGGCATCCGGCTGACCCAGACGCATCTTCTGAACCATCACGCCGGAAACGCTGCCATCACCGGTAAAGCCTTTGGGTGCGCTGAGCCATTCGAACACAACGCCTTCTTCCTCGGCATTCTGGGTTTCACGCTGCGATCCGGGCATGTTCGCCCGGTCACGGCGGTACAGACATTTGACCGAAGTCGCCCCCTGACGGACCGACGTCCGCACGCAGTCCATTGCGGTGTCACCGCCGCCGATCACGACAACTTTCTTACCTTCAGCATTCAAGCGGCCATTGTCGAAATCTTCGACGGCATCCCCAAAGCTCTTGCGGTTCGAAGCAGTCAGGAAATCGATCGCCTTTTCAATTCCTTCCAGACCGCTGCCCGGCATCGACAGATCACGTGATTTGTAGACGCCTGTCGCGATAATCACGGCATCATGTCTGGCGCGGATTTCCTCGAATTTGGCTGCATCCACGTCACAGTTCAGGACAAACTCGACGCCTCCTTCTGCCAACAGATCGTTGCGGCGCTGAACGATGTCCTTTTCCAGTTTGAAGCCTGGAATGCCGTACATCAGCAAACCACCTGCGCGGTCATACCGGTCATAGACAGTAACCTGAATTCCAACTTGCCGCAGCATGTCTGCAGCAGCCAAACCGCCCGGGCCACCGCCGATGATGCCAACGCTTTCACCGCGTTCCGCTGCAGGGGCCACTGGCTTCACCCAGCCTTTGTCCCATGCGGTATCCGTGATGTATTTCTCGATCGTGCCAATGGTGACAGTGCCGTGACCCGATTGTTCGATCACGCAATTGCCTTCGCACAGACGGTCCTGTGGGCAAATGCGGCCACAGATCTCGGGGAACGTGTTGGTCGCCTGGCTGGTCTCATAGGCCTCTTCCAGCCGACCAGTGGCGGTCAGATGCAACCAATCAGGGATATTATTGTGCAATGGGCAGTGCGACTGGCAATACGGCACACCGCATTGGCTACAGCGGCTTGCCTGCTCGGCCGCTTTTTCGGCGGCGAACTCGGCATAAATCTCATCAAAGTCCACTTTGCGGTCAGTTGCGGCACGCTTTTCAGGCATGACACGATCGATCTGCACAAATTTCAGCATCGGTTGCTTGGCCACGGCTCAGACTCCATGATTTGGCTTGCTTGGGTCTCTTTAAGAGATGTCACAGAAGATGAAAAGTCAATCTTGTTGACCTAAATTAAGAAAAACCCTGAGAATCGGGATGTGAGCGGCAAAAATAATCTAATATTAGTTCCGATTCGGACCTATCTGAGCGCTTTCCTTTCCTGCTACACGCTTATACCCATTGTTCAAGGCAAAACGACCACGACACTGGCAGAGCAGATGAGCCTATTTTACTTGATTCTTGTGGCGATCGTCCAAGGCGTGACCGAGTTCTTGCCTGTGTCGTCCTCTGGCCACCTGGTACTGCTACCCAGTCTGACCGGTGCAAACGATCAAGGCTTAGCGATTGATGTCGCCGTGCATGTAGGCACCCTTGGTGCTGTAGTCCTGTATTTCCGGTCTGATGTGAAACAGGCGCTGGCTGGATTGCCACACGCGATCCGCGGACGAATCGATTCACCACAAGCTCGATTGGCGATGGGCTTGATCGTCGCCACGATTCCAACCGTGATTGCAGGCGCTATTGTCTATCTGACAGGGTTTCAACAATCGCTGCGCTCAATCGCGGTAATCGGTTGGGCAATGCTTGGCTTCGGCCTGCTTCTTTATTGGATGGACCAGAACGGTCCGCAGACCAAACAGGCATCTGACTGGGGCCTTCGGGATGCGATTGTCATGGGCCTTTGGCAGGTCCTGGCGCTGATTCCGGGGACTTCACGTTCGGGGATCACCATCACCGGTGCCCGCCAGCTTGGCTACACTCGGGAGGATGGCGCCCGGATTGCGATGCTGATGTCCATACCGACGATTCTGGCCTCGGGCGTTTTGCTGTCGATCGATGTAGTTCGCGAAGCTGATGCACAACTGGCAAAAGACGGCGCCATCGCCGCGGCGTTCGCTTTTGTTTCAGCGCTGCTGGCCCTCAACCTGATGATGCGGCTGCTGCGCAGCGTCAGTTTCACGCCTTACGTGATCTATCGCGTCATCCTTGGATCAATCTTGCTGTTCATTGCCTACAGCTGATCAGATCTGCAGATTCTTAGCCGAATTCTGAATGTCGTCATACTGACCCGAGGGACGGAATTTCCAGAGGTATTCGGGCAAAATCGTTTCCAGCGATACCGGCTCGATTCCCAGATCCGCAAATCCCTTGGCATCTTCCGCAACAACATTGTCGCGCCGTAGGTTTTTGAGCTGGTCGCGAGTCAGGATATTGTTCGGGAATAGCTGGAAACTGACGAATTTCGCGATGTCCAGAACACCGGCCATGATTTTCGCAACCCAGAAGGGCATGCCAATGATGATCCGGCGACGATGAATCACATCCAGCATCTGCTGCATCAAGGCACGGAAACTCTTAACTTCAGGGCCGCCAAGTTCATAAACGCCTGCGGCCGCCTTGCCCAAAACACCCCGGACAGCCGCTTGCGCCACATCATCGACATAGACCGGCTGAAACCGCGTATCGGCCCCGACAAGCGGTAGGAACGGGCTCATCCGTGTCATCCCAGCAAATCGGTTGAAGAACTGATCTTCGGTTCCGAATATGACCGATGGGCGCAAGATGACCGCGCTCGGCATGTGTTGCAGCACGCCCGCTTCCCCTTGCGCTTTGGTGCGCGCGTATTCGCTGTTGGACTCCGGATCAGCACCAATAGCCGAAATGTGGACCATCCGGTCGATGCCATGTGTCGATGCCAGTCGGGCAATTCGTTCCGCACCTTCAGCCTGCACCGCGTCAAACGCGTTTTTACCGAGTTCGTTAAGGACGCCCACACAGTTGACCACCGCATCGACACCATGCATCGCCGCAGCAACCGAGGCATCATCGCGGATGTTGCACAGGATGGGCTCAACCTGACCAACTGCGCCATAAGGCCTTACGAACATCGCTTCATTTGGCCGCCGCACAGCGACGCGTACACGCCATCCTTCGGCAGCCATACGCCGCGCTATATATCGGCCGACAAAACCCGATCCACCGTAAATCGTGACCAGTTTGGACATGATGGCGCTCCTGCTGTCTGGTTCTGACCTGATCTATCGCCCAAGCGGCAGGCAAACAAGGCGCAATAACGCCGCGCATCCGTGAATTTCGGGTGCGTAAACCCAACAATGGGCGAGACATCAAAAAACTTTCAAAAACTCAGCGAATCCGGTTGACGACCCCCGCCAGTCGGCTTAAACGCCCCTCCACGACACCTGCCCAGGTGGCGGAATTGGTAGACGCGCTAGCTTCAGGTGCTAGTGTCCGTATGGACGTGGAGGTTCGAGTCCTCTCCTGGGCACCAAAAACACTCCCGATAAACAGCATAAGTCATTTGGTCAGGCTGTTCTTTTTCTTTCCTAGGCAACCCAATGAACTTCTAATTTTCGTGGAAACAGTGAAGGCAGATCAAGCTAGTAATGCTTCGTGCCGACTTATTTAACTTCCTGAAATATATCTACTATTCTTGCACGTAGCTTTCGTCGTTCCGACCTGTCGTGTAACTCTTTTCTGACCCACGAGCGCTCGATCAATGTGCATCCGAGCCAGTCAAAGCGTCGCCATTTTCTCTACGCCATCGAGCCTGAGGACGCCCGCGTTGGAATCCGCTACGCACAGATGGGGTTTCGTCCAGCTCACCTTCCCCCACAGCGTGGGTCAAAACACTCGCATTGTGGTGCAAGCGCGATTTCTTGCAAATCTCACTCATCTTTTTCAGAATTGCCGCCTGTCATGCTTGTTAGTTACAAAGTCAACTATTACCAAGCCGCATAAATTCGATCGTATCTGCTCGGAAGGAACGCGCAAAATGAATGAATTTACAAAGACTGAACGCATGACGATTGCCCCGTCCCTGAAAGGTCCGCACGAGGGTTACATGCCGGGCTTTGGCAATGACTATGAAACCGAAGCTCTTCCCGATGCCCTGCCCCAAGGAATGAATAGCCCGCAGAAATGTAACTACGGGCTCTATGGTGAGCAGCTTTCTGGCACTGCCTTCACGGCACCTGCACATCAGAACGAACGCACCTGGTGTTATCGTATTCGCCCATCGGTAAAGCACTCGCATCGTTATGAAAAAATCGATGTGCCGCACTGGAAATCAGCGCCCAATGTAGATCCTGACGTTATCAGCCTGGGCCAATATCGCTGGGATCCGGTGCCACACACCGAAGAGTCGCTGACTTGGGTCACCGGCATGCATACCATGACCACTGCCGGTGACGTGAACACTCAGGTCGGAATGGCCAGCCATATCTATATGGTGAACACTTCGATGGAGGATGATTATTTCTTTTCGGCTGATTCCGAGCTGCTGGTGGTACCACAGGAAGGTATTCTACGATTCTACACCGAATTGGGGATCATTGACCTTGAGCCAAAAGAAATCGCTATTATCCCACGCGGACTTGTGTATCGGGTCGAAGTACTGGAAGGCCCTGCGCGCGGTTTCGTCTGCGAAAACTACGGTCAAAAATTTGAACTGCCCGGCCGTGGTCCGATCGGTGCCAACTGCATGGCAAACCCACGTGATTTCAAGGCTCCGGTCGCGGCGTTTGAGGATCGCGAGGTGCCCTCGACCGTAACTGTCAAGTGGTGCGGTCAGTTCCATACAGCCAAGATCGGCCACAGCCCGCTTGATGTAGTTGCATGGCACGGTAACTACGCGCCCGTTAAGTATAACTTGCGCAACTATTGCCCTGTCGGGGCGATCCTGTTCGATCACCCGGATCCGTCGATCTTTACCGTTCTGACCGCTCCGTCGGGCCAGCCCGGCACCGCCAATATCGACTTTGTTTTGTTCCGCGAGCGCTGGATGGTGATGGAAGATACATTCCGTCCGCCGTGGTACCACAAGAACATAATGTCCGAGCTGATGGGCAATATCTACGGCCAATATGACGCCAAGCCGCAGGGTTTTGTTCCGGGTGGCATGAGCCTGCACAACATGATGCTGCCGCACGGCCCCGATCGCGAAGCGTTTGAAAAGGCGTCGAATGCGAATCTGGGGCCGGATAAGCTGGAAGACACGATGTCCTTCATGTTCGAAACCCGCTTTCCGCAACATCTGACGGTCTTTGCGGCCAACGAAGCACCGCTGCAGGATGATTATATCGACTGCTGGAGTGACATCGAAAAGAAATTCGACGGTACACCCGGTAAGAAGAATTGAGATGTCGTTAGCAGCCCTCGCCACCGATCTGACGGGTTCGTTTCGCGGCTAAACGAAAAGGACAGAATGCGTCGCATGATGGCAGCAGTCTGCGACGCTTTCGGCGGATTATGTGGTTCGGCAAAACACCGACATCAGACCGGTCACAGTATTGGCGGATGTGTCCGGTTTCTCTGAAAAATGCCTAGCAGTGGCGGCAGCAGCTGTGGACCGACCCACCGTGCCCGATAGCGACCGAACAATCTTTCCACACGCTCAAATGATGTACAGAGAACAGGCTCTAATAAGCGCGATTCCAGTCAGATACCTCTTACACACAAGGCCATTAGGCATCTACTAGTTTCATCACAGACGGAGTGTCACGTACATTCAACGGTGCTTCGGTCGCAGCAATGACCTCTTCGACCGAAACACCGGGAGCCAGTTCAAGAAGGTCCAGGCCGTTTTCCGTTGGTTTGATAACAGCAAGCTCAGTAACAATCAGACTTACCCGCCGCTCGGCCGTCAGGGGCAGTGTACATTCTGGCACGATCTTTGGTCGGCCTTTTTGCGTGTGTTGCATCGCGACGATCACGTGACGAGCACCTGCAACCAGATCCATCGCCCCTCCCATTCCCGGCACCATTCGCCCGGGAACCATCCAGTTCGCCAGATATCCACGAGTATCCACCTGAAGCCCGCCAAGGACGGTCATATCCAAATGCCCACCCCGGATAAGTCCGAAACTCATCGCGCTGTCGATGGATGCGGCACCCGGTACTGCGGTGATGAAACCGCCACCGGCATCCGTCAGATCCGGGTCTTCCATGCCTTCTGGTGGTCGGGCCCCAAGTCCGATCACGCCATTCTCGGCCTGAAAGAACACATGCACATCTTCGGGCAGGTAGTTGGCGACCATACTGGGCAGACCTATGCCAAGATTGACAAGTGTGTTCGGCTTAATCTCCAACGCCACGCGCCGCGCGATCAGAGTCTTTGCATCCATCATCACGCAGCCCTTTCGATGAGGTGGTCGACAATAACACCAGGTGTTTTAACGGCATCAGGCGAAATGACCCCAACAGGCACGATGTGATGCGGCTCTGCAATTACGCAATCAGCCGACATTGCCATGGTTGGATTGAAGTTGTGGGCGGTCAATGTGTATTCCAGATTGCCCACATAATCCGCCTGCCGTGCCGCGATCAGGGCAAAACCCGCCCGCAGAGGTTTCTCAACCAGATAGGTAATACCGTCGATGTCTATCGTCTGCTTCCCGTCTTCCACGGGTGTTCCGATCCCGGTGGCCGTCAACACTCCGCCCAGCCCGTAACCGGCAGCGCGAATGCGTTCGACCAATGTACCCTGCGGGACCAGTTCCACCCGTATGTCACCGGCGATCATTTTTGTCTGAGTTTCCGGATTGAGACCAATGTGGCTGGCAATCACAGTTGATACGGCATCTGCAGCGACAAGCTTTCCGATCCCGACCCCCGGCATGGCCGTATCGTTACAGATCACTGTCAGATCTCTGGCGTTGCGCGCGACAAGTGCATCGATGATCCGGTTTGGTGTACCTACACCCATAAAACCGCCGATATGCAAAACAGCACCGTCAGGAACCATCTCAGCTGCGGTTTCCGGTTTTATTGCCGTTTTCATGTATCGGCTACCTTCTATTTCTTAAGTCCGCTTCAACAAAGCAAGCTGGAAGAAACCGGCATTGCTTGGATCAGTGATCAGCCAAACGATGATTCGAATCCAATTCAAATTCAAAGATCCGAACAATTGCTCTTTCCGATGTTGAGAGTGGTATCCGCAACGATCGAGCTGATTTAGCTCAGAAGGCAACTCGCATTCTTTAAGCGAAGTATCGAGCGCAACATCAACGGGTGTTGTTCAGATGTTTTGCCAGCAGCCTTGTAAAAGGGTTTGCTGTTATTCCGTGCAGTACCGTACTCAGGAAAACAGTTGCCAGAACAACCATCGCAATGAATTCCGCGTTGGGAACATGACTGTTCAAGACGATCAACGAGAATACGATACTTGCTAGACCCCGTGGTCCGAACCAGCCCATAAACAACTTGGTTTCCAATGTCTCGCCCGTGCCTGCCAACGACAGGAAGACCGGCACCATTCGAACGACAGTAAGGCTTAGGACTGCATAGAGAAGTACCGGCCAGCCGATCAGCGGCAACGTCAAACCGATAACGGACACTCCCACAAATACCCAGGTTGCCATCGACAGTATCTCGCCCACGCCTTCAGCCTGCCCAAGAAGTTGCTGGCGGAAACCACCAACTTCACGGCGATATGCCAAGCCTCCGACAAAGGCCGCAATATAACCGCTACCGCCCAGTTCCTGCGCCAGGCTGAAACAGCTCAACGCCAGCATGATTGTCGGCACCATCACCCACGGCTCGGATATCCAACCCCGGTCCCCGGCAATTTTGAGCAGGCCAGAACCTGCAACCGAAACGACAAGACCAACAGCCAATCCAATGCCAAGTTCGTGCGCCATGAGTATTAACGCGGAAGTTTCTGCTGCATGTCCGCCATTGCCGGCCTCGGACAGCGCGATAAAGAAAAGCAGCAAAGGTACGCACAGGCCATCATTCAGGCCGCTTTCCACGCTTAACGCCGTGCGCATACGTTCTGGAAGCTGCGGGTTTGATACCACCGGCTTACCAAGGGCCGCATCGGTCGCCGCCAGCATCACGCCCAACAATGCCATTTCCGGCAGGCCTAGCTGTGCGTCAAAGAGATGTGCCGCGACAAACCCCAGAAAGATCGAACAGGGCAAGCCAATCAACAACAGGCGTAAAGGCAGTTTATAGGTCTTGTCCAAAACCCGAGGTCGCGTATTCGCGGCATCCACGAACAAAAAGATAGCAAGCGTCAAGTCTGCCAACCAGCGCAACACCTCGGTGTTTGTGGCGACGTTGACGAGCCCTAAACCAAACGGCCCTATGACAAATCCGAAGACAAGAAAGATAATCGGTCCAGAGATTGGCAGCTTTTCGATATGCTGGGCCGAAAGAGAATAGGAAAACGCGAACAATACAAATATCGCAAGCTCAATATACATACGTTCCGCCTGTTATTCTTCGGTCTGAAGGTTTACCGGCACAATGGGAAAAACCTTGCGTATTTTCTATACCTGATCCGTAAACACCTACGATATCAAGATAAAATGGTAACGCACCGAACAAGTCATGGGTGACACTCAGTCGACCGATATCGACTGGCTTGAGTATCTAGCCTTTGTTCTCAAACTTCAGTGCAATGCTCTTTCGCGTGGCAACACTTTGGCAGCTCAGAATTAGCCCTTTTGAGATATCACTATCTTCAAGTGCCATACGGCTTCTCATATGAACCGCACCATCAGTCAAATAGGCCACGCAAGCACCGCAAACACCCGACTGGCAGCTAAATGGTGGGTTTAATCCGGCGGATCGCGATGCTTCAAGAATGGTTTGACCGGCATCAACCGGAACTTCAGTCGATACGCCGTTCAGTTCGATACGGGCGGTTGCCGCAACACCCGCCACGCTCATGTCACGTTCTGAGTCTCCGCCAAAGCTCTCCGTGTGAATTCGGTTGTCGGGAACATCCAGATTGTGCAGTGCAGTTCGAACATCTGCATTCATCGTGCCGGGACCGCATATCCAGAATTGGTTGTCCTGCGCCACCGGGGGGGTTTCGGAAATTGACGCCTGAATAGCATCCGCATCCAATTGTCCAGTGCGCCAAGGGGTGAACCAGCTAAGCAGTGCAGGTCGGGACAGGATGTGCCGCGCCGTGAACCTCTGCGGATGTTGCACCTGTAACTGTACAAGGTCATCCCGGAATATGATGCTGTTCGCGTTGGTATTGCCAAGGATCAGATGCGCCATAGAATGCGGTTCCCCGGTCAACACTGCCTCGATCATCGCGTAGAGGGGAGTGATGCCGCTTCCTGCCCCGAAGAAATAGTGGGTCCGACGTTTCAGGTTTCCGGGGCTTAGTGTGAACTGGCCGAAGGGAGGCATGACTTCAACCGTGTCACCAACGGACAGGGTGTCACCGATGTAGTTTGAGACGATCCCGCCTTTCACACGTTTGACAGTGATGCGTAATGCTGATCCCGGTGGGTTCGAGATGGTATAGCAACGCCTGTACTCTTCACCTTTGATCCTGAACCTGACCGTCAGATGTTGCCCGGCAGTCCATTCAAATCGGTCCAGCAGCGCAGTTGGAACCTTAAAGATGACACTGGTTGCCGCCCCGCCGATGACTTTTTGGGTCTCGGAGACGGTCAGTGCATGAAAGTTTCGTTGCATGTCGTGTTCCGTCATCTGTAATCGTAGATCGTGGTCAACGAGCGAACGACCGGTCTGCCCAGGTAAGACGCAAAGACAAACTCATCAGTTTGACGCATTTTACCATTGTACCCATTCCAGTCGTAAGCGACGTGGGTCATCGCAATGACGTGCGTAACGCCATCCTCGGTACGCAGTGATATCTCAGGCTCTGATCGGTCGGTTTCGCTGTACTGCTCCAACGCACCAGCAACCTCGGGGACCTTCAGATCAGCGTCATCTGCCACCAGATACGAGAACACATCATCTGGTTGCCCCAACCCGTACTTAATGATGATCCGATGCTCCGCCTGATGGTGCCAATCGCGCCAAGTTTTTATAAGGCTTTCTTCATCCTGAGCCTGCAAAATGCGCGCAGCGACGTTTGCAGGAGCATCTGCCTGTACAGTCAGTGCCAAGGCTGAAGCAAGCGCAATGCCAATCAGGGTGGCTTGGACGGGTTTCATTGACCCTCTCCACTGCCCGGGATTTCTTTCATGAATTCAATCACAACCTTTTGATGCTGCGTAATCGGGCTTTCACCCACCCCGGCCGGACCGATTTCCAGATACGGGCTTTTCAGGGATTTTTGTTGCTGCTCGCAGGCATAAATATCCTCGGTCGTGAAGTCACCGGATGCCATCGGATCATCCTCGCCGGCAACGTCGTCGCCCTGATACTTTGCCCCGCCGAAATCCTTCCAGAAACCCCAGCTTTTCCACTGTTGCTTTTGGAACGACCAGTCTGAAACATTGGCCAGCTTGGCCCGGTTCTCGATCCTTGTCAGATCCGGCGCCAGTGGGGTGATAATGAACAGGTTCCAGCTTTCTTCGCTGGCCCCGATGCCGATTCCTGGAAACAGCATGGGGACCCAAGCGCCGACATGCGGTTCGGGAATCGTGCGCGGCATGGGTAGATTGGCCTCGTGATCCTTTGCGTAATCTGCAGAGGGGGGCTCCCAGAAATGATAATGCGGTCCCTTCCATCCGTACTCGGCCTTGGCATGGTCATACATATGCAGCGTATTCGAATGCAGATGGCTTAGGTGGTAGACGTCGATATAGTTCTCGACCACGATCTTCCAGTTGGCCTTGATCTCGTAAGTGTTTCGCCCTTCAGGATATTCGACCAGCTCTTCGGGCTTGTGAGGACCGAGAAGTGGGTCAACTTCTCCGAACCACTCCGCAAGATTGGGTGCATTCGGGTCGGGATGAACGAACAGCATACCGCGCCAGACATCCACGCTTGCCGGCTTGAGGCCAAGACAGGATTTATTGACGCCATCGGGGAATTCGGATGTTTCATCCGGAACCGAGATCAGATTGCCTTCCAGATCGTAAGTCCAGTCATGATAAGGGCAAGTCAGTGCCTTTTGCGTCTTGCCGACGGCGCGGATCAGCTGCGTACCTCTGTGGCGGCAGATGTTGTGAAATGCACGTAGCCGGTGGTCGCGCCCCATGACGATAAACAGATTGTTCAGTCCGGCCTGCACCGAAAGGTAATGCCCCGGTCCTGAAATATCTTCTGCCAGACCGGCAAATCGCCATGTCCGAGAGAAGATCAGTTGTTGCTCCCGATCGAACCAATCCTGAGATGTGTAGGCCTCAACAGGCAGGTGGTGGTACATATTTTTTGACATCAAATCACCTCAGGAAAGCAGATTGGCGTATTGGGGAAAAATGCTTGCCGCGATCATCATCAGACCCAGCACGACCCATAATCCTACGATGGCCCAGTACAGGGCCGGATCATCGTCTCGATTTACTTCAAACACTAAAAAGGCCTGTCTGTTCATGATCGTTGGGACGACCCACCAGACAAAAAGCAATCCCCAAACCCAGTAGAGTCCTACGGCTGTGGATACCAGCAGGATGGGCAGGGCAATGTAGTTCGCAGTTCTGGTCGGACTCATGACTTATCCTCGAGGATGGAGGCCAATAGGGAAGCGGCCAGTTTCAGCTCCGTGCGCCATGCGTTAGGTGGTTCAAGCGGTGAAAGGGCGTCCATGCTGACAAAGATCGCCGAAATACCTTGGGTCACCGCGCGAATGCTCTCGTCCGGGGCAGCAGGGGCCGCGCGTCGCAAGATCGACTCGACCACGTCAAAGAACTCCTCAAGGCTAGCCATCAGATCCTGGCGTAGTTCAGGACGGTCCGCGACGGTTGCCACCAATGCCTGATAAACCAGCATCAAGCGCGGATCGGTACCGCCATTTTCCGCAAACAGCACATCCACAAGATCCGAAGGTGTCGCCTTTTCCGGCAACGCCTGTCGCAGTCCTTCCAGCGAGGCGGCAAAGCCATCTAAGGTGTGGTCCGCCAATGCGGTTATCATCTCATCCTTGTTTCCAAGGTAATGGCGTAGAAGAGGTCGTTTAACTCCAGCTTCTTCCGCAATCCGTTCCTGTGTCGCTCCCTCGAGTCCGAACCGCGCTACACATGTCAGGTAGGCATCCAGAATCTCATGAGATCTTTGGTCTTTCAGCGAGGGTCGTGGCATCGGCATCCCATAAATTGTCATTGATGACAAATAATATGCGGATGTTTTTTGTCAACCATGACAATTTATTTTATGCGATCGGGTTTTCAGATGCTCAAAGCATGATGCGGAAAATGAAGCGTCGAATAAGGTGGCATGCATTTGGCTTATTTTCAGTATCTTACGGAAACGCAGCTAGAAGGGATGGCAGCCCCGGAAGTCAGTCACTGATTGCGGAGTGTTCGATCAGCATCCGTTTGCCGCAGCTTCTCAAACCTGCAGCGCATTATCCGTCCCATGTCCGAAAAAGGACGCTAGTAGATATCCAGTATGCCCCTTATGAACCCTAGGTATTGCATATGCCTTATCTGTTTAAGGATGGTTATTTCACCACCACACCAAACCCCACCTATACAATCAACCTTAGAGTAACACAGTAGGTCTGTACTTCCTCCTGTGATCGGTCGTTACAGAAAATATCTAACTTATTGAAAGTAGATACTTTATTAGAGAAGTATGGCGACCCCGGCAGGATTCGAACCTGCAACCTGCCCCTTAGGAGGGGGCTGCTCTATCCAGTTGAGCCACGGGGCCGCGCATCGCTTTCTGTAACGGGCTTTTTCCAGGTTGTCATGAGTTTTGCGTAACTGTTGAACAGTTTGCCCTGTTCACGCTACCATCAGCCAAACAAACAATGCAGGTACCCCGGTGACAACAGAAACAAAACGCCCGCTTACCCTTCGTGATGTCTCGGAAGCGTCCGGAGTGTCAGAGATGACCGTCAGTAGGGTGCTACGCAATCGCGGGGATGTGTCGGATGCCACCCGAACCCGCGTTCTGGCCGCCGCGAAAGAGCTGGGGTATGTGCCAAACAAAATCGCCGGCGCGTTGGCGTCAAGCCGGGTGAATCTGGTTGCCGTGATCATCCCCTCGTTGTCGAACATGGTTTTCCCCGAAGTATTGACCGGCATCAATCAGGTGTTGGAAGATACCGAGCTGCAGCCGGTGGTCGGCGTGACGGACTATCTACCCGAAAAGGAAGAGAAAGTGCTGTACGAGATGCTCTCGTGGCGGCCTTCCGGGGTGATCATCGCCGGGCTTGAACATACCGAAGCCGCGCGCGCCATGTTGGATTCGGCAGGCATACCGGTGGTTGAGATCATGGATACCGATGGCAAGCCGGTCGATGCGATGGTGGGCATTTCACACCGCCGGGCCGGGCGTGAGATGGCGCAGGCCATCCTGAAGGCAGGGTATGAACATATTGGCTTTATGGGCACCAAGATGCCGTTGGATCATCGCGCTAGGAAGCGGTTCGAAGGCTTTACCGAAGTGCTGGGCAAGCACGGGGTTGAGATCGAGGATCGTGAATTTTACTCGGGCGGGTCGGCCTTGGCCAAGGGGCGTGAGATGACTCATGCCATGCTGGAACGCTCACCCGATTTGGATTTTTTGTATTATTCCAACGATATGATTGGTGCGGGCGGGCTGCTGTATCTGTTGGATCAGGGCATTGATGTGCCCGGTCAGATCGGTTTGGCCGGGTTCAACAATGTCGAATTGCTGCAGGGCCTGCCGCGCAAGCTGGCCACGATGGATGCCTGCCGGACCGAAATCGGACGCACCGCTGCAGAAATCATCGCGGCAAAGCTGGCCGAGCCGGATTCGGAAGTTGAAACCCGCGTCACCCTGACCCCCAAGATCAGCTATGGTGATACGCTGAAACGGCGCTAGTGTCTTATGGCATTGCAACGGTTGGACAACCGCGCAGCGCGCGCGCTTTTCATGGATCGGCACGCCCTGTTGGAACAGCCGGCGGGTGGTTCCAAGGGCGACGATCTGTTGCAGTTGATCCATCGCTTGGGGTTCGTGCAGCTCGACAGTATCAATACGGTCGCACGCGCCCATGACATGATCCTTTATGCGCGAAGACCCAGCTATCGCACGCGCCATCTCAAGCGTCTGTATGAGCGCGACCGTGCGCTGTTCGAACATTGGACCCATGATGCCGCGGTCATTCCAATTGAATTTTATCGCCACTGGCATCTCAGGTTTCTGCGCGACGCCGATATGCTGAAAGCCCGCTGGAAGAACTGGCGGCGTGATGGGTTCGAGCAGAAGTTCGAAACCGTCCTGCGGCACATTCGCGACCATGGTCCTGTTGGGTCGTCCGATGTGGGCAAAGATGAAAAGAAGGGATCCGGTGGCTGGTGGGACTGGCATCCATCAAAAACGGCGTTGGAGTATCTCTGGCGGTCCGGAGCGCTCACCGTTGTCGGGCGCGACAGGTTTCAGAAACGATATGACCTGACCGAGCGCGTGATCGATACCCAGCTTTGCCCCGGCAACCTGCCCTGCGATGCGGAGGCCACTGTGGATTGGCTTTGCAACGCAGCGCTCGACCGGCTGGGCTTTGCCACCTCGGGTGAATTGGCTGCGTTCTGGGACACAGTCAGTGTGTCTGAGGCAAAATCCTGGTGTGAACAGGCTCTAACACGGGGCGATATTGTAGAAATCTGCATTGAATGCGCAGATCGAAGGGACCGCAAAGTCTTTGCTCGACCCGGCACCTGTGAACAGGCTGCAAGGCTACCTGACGCCCCCGGGCGTATCAGGGTTCTCAGCCCTTTTGACCCGATGTTGCGCGATCGCAATCGGGCCGAACGGTTGTTTGGATTCCACTATCGTATTGAGGTGTTCGTCCCCGAACCCAAGCGCGTCTACGGTTACTATGTCTTTCCGCTGATGGAAGGAAATCGACTGATCGGGCGAATTGATATGAAGGCGCAGCGAGATCGGGACCTACTATGCGTCCGTGCATTATGGCCCGAACGGTCGATCCGTTGGTCTGACGCAAGGACCCGCCGGTTACAGGCCGAGCTTGACCGGGTCCGGCGCGTTGCTGATCTGAGTGGAATTGAGTTTGCCGACAACTGGCTGAAAGACCCCAAATAAATCTTACATTCCAGTCAGGAATCCATGCTCATCTACGAGTTTTTGCAACTCATTTAACGAAGCACCCGGGGTCCGGCCCGATGTGTCCAGCTGAGCGATTGCCCGCCCGTACAACGCTTCTCGGCTGGCCAGAATACACTTCAGCTGCTCCATCGCCTTGGGGTTTCCGGCCATCGGGCGTTCATCTCCTTGGGCTCTTACCCTTTCCATATGCTCCATTGGTGAGGCCCGCAGCCAGACAGTATGAAACCGATTGAGGAGCGTTGTATAAGTTGAAGGTTCCGAAACGATCCCGCCTGCAACGGCCAGAACCATCCGATCATGCGCCGTGATCACCCGGTCCAGCGCCTGCGCTTCGAGGTTTCGGTATCCCTCCTGTCCGTAAAACGCCATCACTTCGGATAATGGCATGCCGGCCATCTCTTCAATAAGCGCGGTCAGTTCGACGAAGGGCAGTTCCAGTGCGGCTCCGAGCATGGCACCCAAGGTCGACTTTCCAGCACCCCGGAGTCCAATCAGACAGACCCTATACGCCCGAGCATCCTCAACTGGCTGGGGGCGTAACGCCCGCATGACGCGGTTCTTGACCTCATCATTAGCCTGTCGAAACAGTTCCGCCATCTGCAACGCGTCCGAATCCCACGGGTCGTCTTCTCCGATCAGCCATTCGGCCTTGTAATCCAGCGCCTGCGCGACCCGCTGCAATACTCCGATCGAGATGTTGCCCTCACCCGCTTCCAGCTGGGCCAAATACCGGGGCGACACACCCGAGCTTTCCGACAAGACCCGGCGCGGGATACCACGCATTTGCCGGGCTCGCCGTACACGAGCACCGACGCGCACACTCAGGTCCTGCGTTGCAGTATCCCCAGACTGAACCGGGTTTGGAGGCTTGGGCCCTTCAATCTCCATCAAACAAACCGTTTGTTTAAAGTACTGCACAAGCTACGACGCGAAGAAACATCGGGCAACGGGTTTTGCCTAAGTGTTCACCATAACTGCGCGTCGAAGGCAGAATTCTAGTTTTGGCAGATGCGTAAAACTCTATTTTTAGAGCCTGATAACCATCGTGATTCTAGTCTTCCAACTCGTGAAGCTCACTCAAAAGGTTCAGTAGCATTTCGTGCCGCTCCACCCCCAACAGCGTACGTGTGTGTTCCGCCAACTCCAACATCTCCGGCAGATTGGCGTGGATGATCTGTAGCCCATCCCCGCTGATCTCAACAATCTGACGCCGGCGGTCTTTAGTGTCCGGTCGTCGGATGATCAGCTTTTTATCTTCCAGCTTCTTCAGAATACGCGTCAGGCTGGGTAGCAACAGACAGGCACGCACCGCGATCTGAGTAGGTTCCTGTGGGCCTTCTTCCTGTAGAACACGCAAAACACGCCACTGTTGCTCGGTGACACCTGCGTCAGCCAACACGCCACGGATGGGGCCCATCACTCTTTCCCGCGCGCGTAAAAGCGCAATCGGTAATGAACGGGACGTCAGTGGCAAATTCTTTGTCATGAGGAATTTTTGCGCAATTCCAGTTATTTCGCAATAGATCGTTGATTTTAGATGTTTCACTTTCACTGCAATTTACTTAACTTGTTTATTATATTGACTGCGATTTGTCGGATGATAATGTTGTGCAAGCTTTGGTGAGCGCCGGTGCACAGAATCGACAACGGTAAACGTCTGCGGGTCTGGCAATTTGAATACGGGGAAGCAGAGATGAAGTGGAACGAATTTTCCGACTGGGGAAAGAAAATCGCGGATTGGACGCAAGACTACCACCTGACTGTCGGCGACAAACCAGTACGTGCCCGGACCGAGCCAGGTGATGTCCTGAACGCACTACCGATGCATCCCCCCGAGCAAGGCGAAGCGATCGAGGACATCTTTCGCGATTTCGAACAGATCGTGATGCCCGGGATCACCCATTGGCAGCACCCCCGGTTCTTCGCCTATTTCAACTCAAACGCCTCGGCCCCGTCAGTATTGGCAGAGTTTCTTGCAAGCGCTATCGCACCGCAATGCATGTTGTGGCAGACCTCACCCGCCGCGACCGAGATGGAAACGCGAATGATGGATTGGCTGCGTGAGGCGCTGGACCTCCCCGAAGGTTTTGCCGGTGTCATTCAGGATTCCGCCTCATCCGCAACGCTGGCCGCAGTGTTGACCATGCGCGAGAAGGCAATGAATTGGCAGGGCAACAACCAGGGTCTGTTCGGTCAGAAACCACTGCGCATCTACTGTTCTTCCGAGGTGCACACCTCGATTGACCGCGCCATTTGGGTCGCGGGTATCGGACAGGAAAATCTGGTGCGCATTCCGGTTCAGGGCGATTGGCGAGGGATGGATCCCGACGCGCTGGAAAAGGCGATTCAGACAGATTTAGAGTCTGAGCTGCAGCCAACGGGCGTAATTCTTTGCGTTGGAGGAACCGGAACAGGCGCAACCGATCCGGTGGATCGCTGCCTTGAGATTGCGCGGAAATACGGGCTCTATACCCATGTCGACGCAGCTTGGGCGGGGTCGGCGATGATCTGCCCCGAGTATCGGCATTATTGGCCCGGCATCGAACAAGCAGACAGCATCGTGTTCAATCCGCATAAATGGCTGGGCGTGCAATTCGATTGCTGCGCACATTTCCTGAAAAACCCTGATGATCTGGTCCGCACACTCGCGATCAGCCCGGAATACCTGAAGACCCACGGGAAAGATGGGATCATCAATTACTCTGAATGGTCGGTCCCGCTGGGCCGCCGGTTCCGAGCGCTGAAGCTGTGGTTTGTCATTCGAACCTATGGGCTAGAGGGGCTGCGCGAACGGTTGCGCAATCACGTCAACTGGTCGGTGGCGCTGCATGACCGGTTGGCAGCCGAGCCGGATTTTCGCATCGTTACACCGCCGATGTGGTCGCTGTGGACCTTCCGATATGAACCGGACGGCGCCTCCGATCTGGACGAGCTGAACCTGTGCTTGGTGAATGCGATCAATGATGACGGGCGGATTTACCTGACCCAGACCCGCGTGGACGGCGATTTGGTCATCCGCTTTCAGGCCGGTCAGTTCGAAACCACCGAGAGCGATGTCATGATGGCCTATGACGTCATCACCGAGATCGCCCGCGGACTTTAAGCCCGCATCGTCACCGCAGCCTGAGCATAACCGCCCGAGGCTCCGTCAACGAAATGCACATGGTCATCACGCATGGCCGAGGGCACAAAGCAGGTCATCATCGCCTCTTGCTGGGCATGTATCCCATATCGGATCATGCCCTGCGCCCGCGCATCCTCAAGCAATCTGGTAATCTGGTCCAGCGTGGCCGGATCGCAATCCAGTGTCATCTTCAACCCGTCATCGAATTTGCGAAAATCCGCATTGCGGCTGACCATCTCTTTGTAGTGGTTGGGTTCGAACTGCCCCAATCGCATCCCGGTTTTAAACAACAGCCCGATCAGCATATTCCCAATCGTCAGACGTATCTTCTGCATCAGCAGGTTGCGCCCGGCGCGTGATACATGGGCATCTATATCGACGCCAGGCGGCGGCCATCTCATCGGCGGTCCCTTGGGTGGAACCGGATGGCCAGCGCGCTCCAGCCCTTCAGCCACGGACAGTACTGATTGCGCCAAAGCGGCAAATTCAGCCTCATTAGACTCTGGTTCAGGCTGGATCACCAGCGATACGATTTGGCCATGCCGTGCCGGGCTGTTGGACCAACGGCAGGACAATCCGGTCAGGTCGGGCTGAGCATCGGGCCCAGCTGGCTGAATAGTAAGCTGCCCGGATTTCATCTGCGCCTCGGCCCAGGCCAGACCACCGCCTGTGAACATCGCATAATCAACACCAGTAGATGGTGCATAGCGGGCAACACGAAGGTCATGCCCGGCGGCGCGGATGTCAGCCACGGAAACAAGCCCCGCACGCAGCGTGATGGCGAATTCTGTCTCGGCCCAACTTTGCAATGCTGCCAGCGTTTCTCGTGCAGCATCAGCGTCCCCGCCCGGAACAGCAAACCCAGCGCCGTCCCCACCGAAGACATAGGGAAACAGCCGCCCGCTCAGAGCGTTGATCATGCCCGAAATCACCGCAGCCCCCACCATATTGACCGTCTTGTATCGGCCCCGGGCAATCTCACCGGTCGAGTCCACAATATCGGCGACACCAAGAACCCACGTATTCGGCAAAGGTGTAAACTGCGCGGGGTCGCTCAAGCTCAGGAAGTTGTCTGAAATGGGAACTGAATCATAAAAAACAGGGTCTGAGGAGGGCATGACACTCTCGGAAAATCCTAATTATGGATTGATGATAGCCCAATTCTGAGGGATGTCTTCCCTAATCAACACGCACAAGCGCTTGTGTGGGTTGGCGTGACATGCCAAGCATCGCAGCAAAGCAGTCAGGCAAAAGGGGCGACAGATGCAGGCAGGGTTAGTGATCTTGTGTCTGGCCTATGTCCTCAGCCAGTTTTTTCGCGCTTTTCTGGCCGTTCTCACCACCGACCTGGGTCGAGATATCGGAGCCACGCCCGAAGATCTGGCGTTCGCCTCGGGCCTTTGGTTTCTGGTTTTCGCCGCGATGCAAATTCCGGTTGGCTGGGCACTAGATCAATTGGGACCAAGGCGCAGCTCGGCCGTACTATTGCTAATAGGAGGCGCGGGTGGAGCGGCCCTATTTGCTGTGGCCACTTCCCCGCTGCATGTGGCGCTTGCGATGGCTCTAATCGGGGTTGGCTGTTCGCCTGTCCTGATGGCGTCCTACTACATTTTTGCCCGAGAGTTTCCGCCCGCCAAATTCGCCACGCTCGCCGCAGTAATGCTGGGCGTGGGATCTGTCGGCAATCTGGTTGCCTCATACCCTACCGCATTGGCTGTCGAGCTGATGGGCTGGCGCGCCACGTTGGCCGGCCTGGCGATCATCTCTGGTGCAGTGGCTGCGGGGATCTGGATGACGGTGTGTGATCCCCAAAAGGTCCAGACCGAGCACAAAGGGTCGATTCTGGACCTACTTAAACAGCCTGCATTGTGGGTCATTCTGCCGCTCATGCTTGTGGCCTATGCGCCCTCGGGTGCGATCCGTGGGCTATGGGCCGGGCCGTATTTGAATGATGTGTTCGGGCTCAGCACCGCCCAGATCGGGACAGCAACCCTGATCATGGGGGCCGCGATGATCGCGGGAACCTTTGCCTATGGGCCGCTAGACCGCATCCTAGGCACCCGGAAATGGGTGATCCTGAGCGGAAACCTGATGGGAGCCACGGCGCTCGGCCTATTGTGTCTGTGGATCGACAAAGGAGTATGGGTCTCGGTTCTGCTGCTGGCGGTGATCGGCTTTCTGGGCGCCAGCTTTCCGGTGATCATGGCCCATGGCCGGGCCTTTGTACCCCCGCATCTGGTCGGGCGGGGCGTTACCCTGCTAAACCTTTTCGGCGTTGGCGGCGTTGGTCTGGCGCAATTTGCCACCGGTCGCATCCATGCGGCCAGCGCCGGGATCAGCCCCGCCGCGCCGTATACTGCGATTTTCGGCTTTTTTGCTGTCACCCTTGCCATTGGTTGCGTGATCTATCTATTCAGTCGGGACAGCGTAGACTGAATCCGGAGACCGCCTGTGCAAGATATTGAGGTGATTGCACCCAATCTGAAGCATTCCCTGTCGGGGGTGACCACCACGGTGATCCGGCTGCTGCCGATTCAAGAGAAAATGATCGGCATACGTGCCACCGGCCCCGGCCTGCCTGATGATTTACCCCATATCAGACTCTGGAAACTGCTGTTTCTGCCCAATCGCAAACGGGTTTGGCATGCACGCCGGAATACCGAGATGCTGATGGGCTTGATCCTGCGCACTGTTTTCCGGCGCAACTACAAAATGCTGTTCACTTCGGCCGCGCAGCGCGATCACTCCGGATTCACCAAAGGCCTGATCCGCAAAATGGATGCGTTGATCGCCACAACGCCTCAGGCCGCTTCTTTCCTAGAGCATCCCGCAACTGTCATCATGCACGGTGTGAACACCGAACTGTTCCATCCCACCGATGACAAACACGCTCTGCGCCAGAAACTTGGCCTGCCAGACGGGCTGCTGATCGGCTGTTTTGGCCGCATCCGTCCCCAGAAAGGGGTCGACTTGCTGGTCGAGGCCGCCCTGAAAGTGCTGCCCAATCACCCCGATGCGCATGTGGTCTTCACCGGGCGCGCCACCAAAGAGTTCGAGGCGTTTCAGGCCGAACAGGAGCAAAAGCTGAAAGACGCCGGGCTAGGTGACCGCGTTCATTTTCTGGGTGAACGCCCTTGGGATGAGATTGTCGAGACCTATCGCGCGCTCGATTTGTTCGTGGCCCCCGCGCGCCACGAAGGTTTCGGCCTAACCCCGCTTGAGGCGATGGCCTCGGGCGTGCCCGCCATAGCCTGCCACGGTGTCGGCGCGTTCAGTGCGCAAATCAAGGATGGCGAGACGGGTCGATTGGTCGAGAAAGATAACGCCCCAGCACTGGCCGACGCGCTGGAGGATATGTTGCAGGACCGCGCCGCGCTGGCCGCCGCCGGGCAAGTCGCCCGCGCCCATGTCGAACAGAATTTTCGAATCGAAGGCGAAGCGCAGGCAATTGTCGAGGTTTATCGATCCTTGCTGAAACAACCCTGAACGGTACTGAACTGTGTCAAATCGGTGTGACGGGGTGAAATAAGCCGAAACGCCTCTTTTTTCTTTGCCGCAACGCGGCTATGAACGCGCGTCCTTAACTTTGGAGACATGAAATGGGCTATCGCGTCGTAGTCGTCGGCGCCACGGGTAATGTGGGCCGCGAAATGCTGAACATTCTGGCAGAACGCCAGTTCCCCGTCGATGAACTTGCTGCCCTGGCAAGCCGTCGTTCGCTGGGGACTGAGGTGACATTTGGCGACAAGACACTCACGACCAAAGATCTGGACACGTTCGAATTCACCGGCTGGGACATGGCGCTGTTTGCCGTGGGTTCCGAGGCCACCAAAGTCTACGCCCCCAAGGCGGCGGCGGCTGGCTGCGTGGTGATCGATAACTCGTCGCTCTATCGCTATGACCCGGACATTCCGCTGATCGTGCCAGAATGTAACCCGCAAGCGATCCACGACTATAAGAACAAAAACATCATCGCCAACCCCAACTGCTCGACCGCGCAGATGGTGGTCGCGCTGAAGCCGCTGCATGACCGCGCCAAGATCAAGCGCGTCGTTGTCTCGACCTATCAGTCGGTTTCGGGCGCCGGTAAAGAAGGCATGGATGAGCTTTGGGACCAGACCAAGGCCATCTACAACCCCACAACCGAGGTTGAGCCGAAGAAATTCCAGAAGCAGATCGCCTTCAACGTCATTCCGCAGATCGACGTCTTCATGGAAGACGGTTCGACCAAGGAAGAGTGGAAGATGGTTGTTGAAACCAAGAAGATCGTCGATCCGTCGATCAAGGTCACCGCAACCTGCGTCCGCGTTCCGGTGTTCGTCGGCCACTCCGAGGCCGTGAATATCGAGTTCGAGGAATTTCTGGACGAAGACGAAGCCCGCGACATCCTGCGTGAAGCACCGGGCATCATGGTGATCGACAAGCGCGAAGCTGGTGGCTACGTGTCGCCCATCGAATGCGCGGGCGATTTCGCCACATTCATCAGCCGCATCCGTCAGGATTCGACCATCGAGAACGGTCTGAACCTGTGGTGTGTGTCCGACAACCTGCGCAAAGGCGCGGCGCTGAATGCGGTACAGATTGCGGAGCTTCTGGGCCGTGAGGTTCTGAAGAAGGGCTGAGGCCTTCTCCGACCAAACTTGGATCAAATCCCTAAACCCCGCCTACCAGCTAGGCGGGGTTTTGTATGCACTCACCGATACTGACCACGCGCATGTTGCGCCTGAAGCATTACGAGTTGTCCGTAAGAGCCTTCTGCATGTCGAAAATCGTTGTCCTGAGGGCGGTATCGTCTACCCGGACAAGACCTTCGCTGCCCCGTTGTGCATCCATGATCGTGACCATGACAACAAACAGAAATCCCGAAAACACGAACGTCCTCCAGGTCAGGCGGCGCCCGATAATACCCGCCCGATTGCCAAGCAAGAACAACGCAATAAGCGCCGCCGCAAGCATCATCGCCTGCGTGACGTCTGAAACCGGGTTCGACAGCGTTTCTACCCGGTAGAGATGGGCGTCGACGGCTTCATTCACCGCACCAGCGACAAAGGCCTTTATCGGTGCCGGTACAGGGTCTTTTGTTGCCTCCAACGTGAGGGGCCAGAGATGAGCCTGCGCATCCAGCGTGTGTGCGATGAAGTCCTGCGCAGCTTCCAGAGAATCGATACGCCCCTCATCCGGTAGTATCCGCGTTCTCGTGTAATCAAGTATGGCTTGCTGTAAATTTGTACGGCCCGGTTCCGCGAGATAATCCGCACGCATGAATGCGGTCCCAAGCGCGGCCGCCTCGTTCACGATCGCGGATTTTCTGGCCTGAGACATATTCAGGGCATTCCCGAAACTGAATGCAAGAAGCAATCCGAGAAGGGCCAGAATTGCCCCAAGGGTGGTTTGGCCGACAACCTGATCCACCTCCTTGTCAGCCGCCAAAAGAGCCTTCCTGCGAAGCGCGCCGGCCGTAAAACCGGCAACTGCGGCAGCTGGTAAAACTACGACTAGAACCAGCGCCGCAATTTCGATTGAAAGAGCAGGAAGGCTTATCTGGTCATACAATGCGGCAGCTCTATCTGATTCCACAGCATCCCCCCATAACGCAAACGACTACTGTCTAACCTAACACCGGATACTGTCATTCCCGCCTAGACGTCTGGCGCAAACCTCTGCAACCATGCATCAACTGTCAGCCTGAAGATTAATCCGGTGACCAGTATACCACTCCGCTTATCCCTGTCCTTCAACCAGCGCCTTGAGGTTATCCAGCCCGCGCTCGTAGTCTTCACCGACCCATTTATCCATCATCAGCCCCATCCAGCGGGACATGGGGTTCATGCCCAGATCGGATGTGAACCCCCATGTGACTTCGGTTCCGGCCTCTTCAGGCCGCAACTCAAATGACGCCGTTGCAGTGCCCATGGGGCCGAAATCAAGCGCGGTCCTGACCATCTGATCCGGAGCACTTTCGATGATTTCCTGCGATCCGGTGCCCACCTGCGGGTTGTCCGAAGCCCAGTTCAGCGTATTGCCGACGCCCACATCCGGGCCGCTATAACTCAGCTTGGTTTCAGGATCGCGGGATAACCACGGCGACCATTTCTCGGTCGCCTGCATCGAATTAACATAGGTAAAGATTGCCGAGGCGGGGGCATCTATCGTGATACTTCGGGATACTTCAGCCTTGCCGGGCAAGAGATAAGACACCCCGACAAGCGCCAGAACGATCACGATCAAGGTCACGAGAATACGTTTAATCAATCTCATTGGTATGATCCGAATCCAATTGAAACACAGGGATCATACCAAAAAATGGCGCGAAATCAGAGGACTGATCCACGCCATTTGAAAATCTTCAGGTGCCTGCTTCAAGCCAGCCCTGTAAATCTCAACCCCGAAGTCACGGCTGATAGGGCAATGAGGAATGGTGTAGCACGATACGCAACGTACCCTCAGAGTCTTTCTTGTAGCCAAAGCTCTTGTCGACCTGAGTTACGCCGCCATTCTTGTCAGTGAGCTTGACTTTACCCATCCACATAGCAACGTCGCCTTCGACAAAACTGGCAGAAGTCACGCTTTCCATCGCACGCCAACCTTTGATCCCGAAACCGCCATCAAGCGGATATTCAGCATCGTGGCCAACAAAGTAGGCGAGGGCGCCATGGCGCGTCGGACGAAAGGTCTGATCCCCCGAGGCCATCGTTGGCTTGAACAAAACCGCCCCTAGATTGTAACCGTAGGCAGCATCCAGAACACCTTCGGCAGTGGCGCGCGCCGCATCAATGCCACCTTCTTCGAAGGAATTCGAGATAGCGATCAGCCCATCACCCCAGGCATTGCGGGCAGCGGTCAGTTCATCAGTGGTAATCGGCATGTTCCTATCCCTTTCTGTCCGCCGTTTGACCATGCTAATTGACAGCAAGTAAGAGCCAAAGCAAGAGGTGGAACTTCGCGTGCTGCTGATCGCGTTGATCGCGGCCCGCATGTCAGTGTCTGGTCATCCCAGTCAGATCTGAATTCCAAGTAACAACAGCTCTTCACCGGCGTTCTTGCTGGGAAGCCCGAATTCTCAGAAAATTCGACCCATTCTTCTAAACAAGCGCAAGGTTTTGCAAAGTTTTTTGTCGCCAAGTTGCAACTATGCCGTGGGGGCATAACAATTGGGGTGAATTTGGTGGACAAGATAATAACGCTTGAACAAAAAGAATCCGTGCGTCTGGACCCGGACCGTCTGAGTAGCCTGTACAGTCAGCTTGGCGATACCAACGCGATGGACGTGCTGTGCCGTACGATCGAGGAACTGGCACTACGATTGTCAAATTGCGAACGGTTCTGGCGACAACGGGACTGGGCCGGGCTACGCAAATGCGCCAAATCTCTGGTGGCCATCTCCGAACAGATCGGGATGACTGCATTGGCCCGCGTGGCAGGTGACGTTGCGTATTCAGTCGATACCGGAGACGCAGTGGCAACCGGAGCTACTCTGAGCCGTCTGATCCGGGTTGGCGAGCGTTCTCTCACCGCCGTCTGGGACCAGCAGGACCTATCGGTCTGAGGGGGGTTGCGAGTGAGGCGCAGACAGCTAGTCTGGGCGTAATTTCAACCAGCCGAGACACGCATGACCCTGTCCTTTGCCCCAGCCTCTGAACCATCACTGCCGCTGCATGTTCTGGCGCAATCCAATCTGGATGACTGGCTGTCGGATCAACCGGATCATGTACGGTCATGGGTTGCGACTGACGGCTTTTCCGGAGCGCTGGGTCAGACCCTTCTGGTACCGGGCCCTGACGGCGCTCCGGAATTTGCGCTGGCGGGATATGGCAGCGCGGCAAAACGCGCGCGCAAACGATTTCCTTTAGCCGCAGCAGCAGAAAACTTGCCCAAAGGCACTTATCACATTGCATCGGGCGTCCCTGACGAGGTGCTGGAGGCTGAATGCTTTGGCTGGCTGATGACTGGCTATGCGTTTGACCGATATGCGGCACAAAGCCCGGCCAGCGCCGCCCTGGTTGCACCGAATGGCGTTGATGCTACGCGGATCGAAATCATGGCCAACGCCGAGGCGTTGACGCGAGACCTGGTAAATACCCCCGCATCGGATATGGGGCCCAAACAGTTACAACGCGCGGCCGAGGCATTAGCGCAAGACTGCGGTGCAGACTTCTCGGTAGTAAGCGGGGAGGCATTACTGGATCAGGGTTTTCCAATGATCCATGCGGTTGGACGCGCTGCGGAACAAGCACCCCGGCTGATCGAGATGAACTGGGGCAGCCGAGGCCCGAAATTAACGTTGGTGGGCAAAGGGGTGTGTTTCGACACTGGCGGGCTGAACCTGAAGCCCGGCGCGTCGATGGGTCAGATGAAGAAGGACATGGGCGGGGCGGCCAATGTGTTGGGTCTGGCTCAGATGATCATGAAGCTGGGGCTCGATGTGCAGCTACGCGTGTTGATCCCCGCGGTTGAGAACTCAGTGGCAGGCAATGCCTACCGTCCGGGCGACATCCTGACCGCACGCAACGGGCTGACGGTCGAGATCAACAACACCGATGCCGAGGGGCGCCTGGTGCTGGCCGATGCGCTGGCGCTGGCACATGAGGCAGAGCCAGACCTCGTGATCTCGATGGCAACACTGACGGGCGCCGCGCGAGTGGCCGTCGGGGTCGATCTGGCACCGTTTTATACCGACGACGACGGGGCTGCCACCGCGCTGGCGCAGGCAGCCCGGTCGGTCGCTGATCCGGTCTGGCGGATGCCGTTTCATGAGCCTTACGAAGCAATGATCGAACCAGGCATTGCCGATCTGGACAACGCACCGTCGGGTGGGTTTGCGGGTTCGATCACGGCCGCGCTGTTTCTGCGCCGCTTTGTAGGAAACTGCCGTTATATGCATTTCGACATTTTCGCCTGGCAACGCGGAAAGGAACCTGGCCGCAGCAAGGGTGGTCTGGGGCAAGGTCCCCGTGCCCTGCTGACTGCCCTGCCCGAGATTCTGGGCCTATGAGCAAAGCCCGCATCATTCACCCGGTCGTTGATCTCCTGCGCCAGCCGGATGGGCCGCGCGATCGGCAATTGTTGTTCGGAGACACAGCCTCGGTCACCGAAGAGAAGGATGGCTGGAGCCGGATCATCTCCGACAAGGATGGATATGCCGGCTGGGTGGCCTCGGATCATCTTGGCCCGATCGAGCCGCAAACGCACTGGATTGTCGCCGCGGCCACCCACGCCTATGCAGCGCCGGATATAAAAAGCCCTGATCAGATCTCACTGAGTTTTGGCAGCAAGATACGGGCGCTGTCCAACCAGGACGGGTTTCTGGAAACAACCTTGGGGTTCATCCCCGGGGTTCACACGGTGCCTGCTTATTCGCGCCTCACCGATCCGGTTGCTGCCGCCCAGCTGTTTCTGGGCACGCCCTACTTGTGGGGTGGCAATAGCCGGTCCGGCTTGGATTGTTCAGGTCTGGTGCAGGCCGCCCTGCTGGCCTGTGGCATCCCCTGCCCCGGAGACAGTGGGAATCAGGAACGCGAAGTCGGCGAACGCTTGCTCGAAGGCGAACCTGCAAAACGCGGTGATCTGCTGTTCTGGAAAGGCCACGTAGCCTGGGTCGCGGCCGAGAACCTGCTGCTACACGCCAACGCCTATCATATGGCCGTCGCCCTTGAACCTATGGATCAGGCGATTGACCGTATTGCCGCGCAGGGCGATGGACCGGTTACGGCCCACAAAAGGCTCTAATCAGGGTCAACAGACCGGATCAGCTTGCGTTCCAATACCCGTAACACGGCGCGCAAATCGTGTCCGCGTTTCAGGATGCGCCCATCCATGCCCACGACCGAATACATACCCTGCCGCAGCCGCAAGCGAGGATGTTTTTCAACCCGGTAGATGGGATGCTCGGCAGTACGCCGAAAGATCGAAAAAACCGCCATATCCCGCAGGTTGGAAATACCGTAATCTCGCCATTCTCCGGCAGAGACCATTCGGCCATAGACAGACAGGATATGAGACATCTCGCGCCGGTCAAACGCGACCGGCATCTGGGCAGAGCCGGACCCGAACCGGCTGGGAGGCTGCATGTTCATATCACAAGCCTTGCCGGAATTTGTTTTTGAATCAAGCCCGACGCCAACAAGGTGTTGTATTTTTGAACCGCTCGCCTGCTACCTTCGTCCGACCTGACGGCAAATCAGGATCACCGGCAACAGCCCGACAGCAAGAATAACCAGCGACGGCACTGCCGCTCCCTCAAGCCGTTCGTCCGAGGCCAGACGGTAGGCCTGCACCGCCAAGGTATCGAAATTGAAGGGCCGCATGATCAGCGTCGCGGGTAATTCTTTCATGACATCGACAAAAACGATCAGCAGTGCCGTCAGAAGCGATGGGGTCAGGATTGGCAAATGTACACGACGCAGCGTTCCCAACGGCGTTTGTCCCAGCGAACGTGCAGCGGCGTCCATATTGGCATGCACGGTGCTCTGCCCGCCCTCATAGGCACTGAGCGCAGCAGCAAGGAACCGCACCATATAAGCTGCAATCAACAGCCAGATCGAGCCAGTCACCAGCAAGCCTGTTGAAACATCGAAGGTTTTTCGCATCCAGGCATCCAACGCATTATCGAAACCGGCAAAGGGTACGATCAAGCCAACCGCAATCACTCCACCCGGAACCGCATAACCCAAACGCGCCAGATATCCTGTTATGGCCGAACCCCGACCGGGCCTGAGGCGCTGAAAAAATCCGATGCACACTGCCGCGCTGACTGTGATGACCGCAGCGGTACCTGCCAAGATCAGCGAATTGCGGATAAACCCAGCATACCGGGGCGTCAGAAGGTTCTGTTCGGATTCGAACCCCATCTGGACCAGAATGAATACGGGCAATAGAAAACCAAACACCACAGGAACAACACAGAGCACAAAGGCCGCCGCCGCAGGCCATCCCCGCAACGTCGCGGCTGCCTGCGCCTTGCTGCTTTTTCCAACTTGGTAGTATTTCGCCTTGCCGCGCTGAGTACGCTCAGTCACGGCCATGACCAGTGCAAATGCAAGCAGGCACAGGGCCAATTGTGCTGCCGCTGCCCGGTCAGCCATTGAAAACCAGCTGGTATAGATGCCGGTTGCAAAGGTCTGGACCCCGAAATAGGCGACGGTGCCAAAGTCCGCGATGGTTTCCATCACCGCCAACAGCACACCCCCGGCAATCGCCGGGCGCGCCATCGGTAGGGATACGCGCCAGAACGCGTGCCAAGGACCGTTGCCCAGCGCCCGTGCGGCCAGAAAAGCGGTCGCACTTTGCTGCAGAAATGCCGCGCGGGCCAGCAAATAGACGTAAGGATAAAGCACAAGGATCAGCATCACCGCCGCACCCGCGGTCGAGCGGATCTCGGGGAACCAATAGTCGCGCGGCCCCCAACCCGTTACGTCACGCAACGTGGCTTGCACGATCCCTGGGTGATCAAGGATGAATGTATACGCATAGGCCAGCACATAAGCCGGAAAAGCCAATGGCAGTACCAACGCAATCTCAAGAAACCTCACTCCGGGAAACCGGGTCATTGTCACCAGCCATGCGGCGCCAACCCCGATCGAGAACGTACCAGCCGCCACCAACACCACAAGAATGGCCGTAGTCAGCGCATATCGCGGTAAAACGGTCTCTAACAAGTGAGAAACTGTATCGGTTCCGCCGGTCACCGCTGCCAGAACGACTGCCACCATGGGTAACAGGCAGGCCGCTGCTACTGCATAAGAAATCGCACCCACCAGTCGTGTGCCGAACGCACCGCGATTGTGTGTACCGTGTTCTGCGTATTCGATTTCGGCCATGATGCGTGACTGACAATCCCGAAGGTTCAGTCTTTAATCGACGAAAATGCTCGGAAACACCAGTGCGGCAGGCAATAAATCTGCGGCACTTACTGCCGCAGACTGTCCATTAATTGGTTACTCGTAGACGCGCTTATCTTCAATCACCAGACCATCCTTGGGCAGCGAGCCGGGGGCCACCACCTCAATCGCGCCCTTGAGCTTTAGCACTTCAACAACCGACTTCGCGTAGGCTCCGTCGTTTTCGCAGGGGCTTTCGATCTGAACAGTCATCGTATCCATCTCGCCCTGTCGCGCCGCAATGACACGCGCCTTGACGATTTCGTCATGCTTATCCACAAGCGCAGCCACCTGTTCGGGTCGGACGAACATGCCCTTGATCTTGGTGGTTTGATCCGCGCGGCCCATCCAACCTTTGATGCGCATATTTGTGCGTCCGCAAGAGGATGTGCCGGGCATGATCGCCGAAAGATCGCCGGTGGCAAAACGGATCAGCGGGTAATCGGGATTAAGCGTGGTCACAACCACCTCACCCACCTCACCCGGTGCGACCGGAGTTCCTGTGCCAGGAGTGACGATCTCAACAATCACATGTTCGTCGATGATCATCCCCTCCATCGCGGGACTTTCATAAGCAATGTTGCCCAGATCAGCGGTGGCGTAGCATTGCAGGCAGGTAATGCCCCGATCAGCGTAATCCTGACGTAGGCTTGGAAACAGCGCCCCGCCTCCCACAGCGGCCTTAGAGAAACTCAGCGCGACGCCCATGGCTTCGGCCTTATCCAGAATGACCTTCAGATAGTCGGGCGTCCCCGCATAAGCAGTGCAACCCACATCGCGCGCGGCGGTCACCTGCAACTCGGTCTGACCCGTACCTGCGGGCAGGACCGACGCGCCAACAGCCTGCGCACCGCTTTCAAAGATCATTCCGGCAGGGGTCAGGTGATAGCCAAAACAGTTCTGGACGATATCGCCCGGGCCAACCCCGGCTGCATTCAGGAACCGACCCATGCGCCACCAGTCATGATCGGTGCTGCCGGGTTCGTAAATCGGACCCGGAGATTGGAACACATGCTGGAAGTTGCGCGCCGGTTTCACCGTAAAGCCCCCAAATGGTGGCCGCCCGGCCTGCGCCTTGGTCAAATCCGATTTCCGCAACACTGGAAGCCGCGCCAATGCCTGCATGTCTGCCACTGAATCCGCCTGAACCTCAGACAGGATATCGACGTATCCGGGCGCTTTTTGCGCGCGGGCAATCTGCTCCGGCAAGGCGCGCGCATGATCAGCGGCGCGTTCATCGGCGGATCGGGTTTCAAGTTTATCGAAATAGGTCATCGAAATATCCTCCACCCGCTTACAGCCATCTCTTACGGCGGCGGTATGAGCGCACGTCTCGAAAGCTCTTACGGCCTTCGTCCGACATGCCGAGATAAAACTCCTTAACGTCCGGGTTTTCGCGCAATTCAGCGGCGGGTCCGTCCATCACTACGCGGCCAGATTCCAGAATATAGCCGTAATGGGCAAACCTTAGAGCCACATTTGTGTTCTGTTCGGCCAGCAGGAAGGACACGCCTTCCTTCTCGTTCAGGTCCTTTACGATGCCAAAAATCTCTTCAACCAGCTGCGGGGCGAGGCCCATCGAGGGTTCATCAAGAAGGATGGTCTCAGGGCGCGACATCAGAGCCCTACCCATCGCGACCATCTGTTGTTCCCCACCCGAAGTATAACCGGCCTGACTACGGCGGCGTTCCTTCAGGCGAGGGAAGTAATTGTAAACCAGTTCCAGATCCTGCTGGATCGCGGCAGATCCGTCCTTGCGGGTGTAGGCACCGGTCAGCAGGTTTTCCTCGACCGTGAGGTGTTCGAAACAGTGACGGCCCTCCATCACCTGAATGACGCCCTTCTCAACCAGATCGGCGGGATCGCTTTCGTGCACACTCTGGCCGCGATACTTGATCGAGCCCTTTGTGACTTCACCCCGTTCAGAGTGAAGAAGGTTCGACACGGCCTTCAATGTGGTTGTCTTGCCTGCACCGTTGCCACCCAGCAGAGCCGTAATGCCACCTTTAGGCACCGTCAGGCTGACGCCTTTCAGCACGAGGATCACATGGTTATAGATCACCTCGATATTATTGACCTCAAGCAGGGTTTCCGCCTGCACATCAGTGGTTTGTGCCGCATCCAGCATCAGCGCGTGTCCTCATGCCTGCCCTTTTAGGGCGGTTCGTCTGGAGCGGCAGGCGACCCGCCGCTCCGGGGTTTAGCGGCCCCGGATTACTCCGGGACACGTGTCGGCTTATTCGCAGCGTGGCGAGATGTTGTTTTCAGCCGCGTAGGCCGCCGAATCTTCCGCGATCAGTTGGCCAATCACCTCGGCATCCGTTTCCTTGAACTCCTGAATTTGGTTCCAGGTTCCGGCCGATGCATCCCACTGCACAACACCAACCAGACCCGGTCCACCGTGGTTTTCACAGCTGACCGAGAATTCGGGTCCGAACCCAGCCATACCGAGCCCTTCCATCTTGGCGTTGGTGATTTCCAGTGCTTCCATCCCGTCCCGCATCATCGCAGGCGTGATCTCGGCAACACCGTGCATCTCTTGCGCTGTCTTGATGGCTTCAGACGCCAGCATCGCCGCATAGAGCCCGCGGTTATACTGCACGGCACCCAGCTGATCGCCTGCGCCTGCAGCCTTGCCGCCATCAACGACGTACTTCCGCAGATCGTCATAGACCGGGTAGTCATCACCCAGACCGGTGAAGGTCAGCGCCTTGTAGCCCGTGGCTTTGTCACCTGCCGGTTCCACATCGAACTCGGCACCAGACCACCAGACGCCAATGAAGTTCTCCATCGGGAAGCGGATGTTGGCGGCTTCCTGAACCGCGACCTGGTTCATCACGCCCCAGCCCCACATGACCACATAGTCAGGCTTTTCGCGGCGGATTTGCAGCCATTGTGACTTCTGCTCCTGACCGGGATGATCAACGGGCAGCAAGGTCAGGTCATATCCATGCTTTTCCGCCAGCATTTCCAGCGTGCGGATCGGCTCTTTGCCGTAGGCCGAGTTGTGGTAGACCAGCGCGATTTTCTTGCCGCTCAAGTCACCGCCATTTTCATCCAGAAGGTAGTTGATCGCGCCCGACGCACCGTTCCAATAGTTGGCCGGGTAGTTGAACACGTTGCTGAACACCTTGCCGTTTGCAGCCGAGGTCCGGCCATAACCCATGGTGTGCAGCGGGATGCCGTCAGCCGTCACTTTGGGGATCAGCTGATAGGTAATCCCGGTCGACAGCGGCTGATACACCAGCGCACCTTCGCCTTTGGTGGATTCATAGCATTCCACGCCTTTTTCGGTGTTATAGCCGGTCTCGCATTCAACCACCCGCACCGGAACGCCGCCAATACCGCCGTCACGTTCGTTCAGCAGAGTGAAGTAATCGTTGTAGCCATCCGAGAATGGGATCCCACCCGCCGCGTATGGCCCTGTGCGGTAGCTGAGGTCCGGGATAACTAGATCCGCCAGTGCGGGGCCTGAGGCCATCAGCGCACCCAGCGCCAGGGTTGCCAGTTTCTTGTTCATCGGGTGTCTCCTCCCTTGGTTGGTCCGATGTTGGATTCCGGGCTTTCCACCCGTCTTTTCGTTGGGCCTACCGCTAGTGCGGGAACGGCCAGAGTCTGAGTTTCTCTTTTGCCACGCGCCACAACTGTGCCAGACCATGTGGTTCGAGGATCAGGAAAATAATGATCAGCGCGCCCACGATCACCAGCTGCAGATGGGCGACGATATCTGTGGGCCAGCCCAGCACATCGACACCAACCACTTTCAGGACAACCGGCAGCAACACGAGGAAAGCGGCACCGGCAAAAGATCCAAAAATCGACCCTAAGCCGCCGATAATGACCATAAACAGCACCAGGAATGACTTCTGGATGCCAAAGACCTCGCCAACCTCAACAGCGCCAAGATAAACTGCAAAGAACAATGCTCCAGCGACGCCCACGAAGAACGAACTGACGGCAAAGGCGGTTAGCTTGGCCTTGAGCGGATTTACCCCGATGATCTCAGCTGCAATATCCATATCGCGGATTGCCATCCATGTGCGGCCCGTGGTTCCCCGGGTCAGGTTGCGTGCGATGATGGCGCAAACAGTCAAGAAGATCAGGCAGAACAGATATGTCGCCCAAGCTGGTGCATTCGGGCCTGTGATGATGATCCCGAATACGTCGCGTTCCGGCGCGTTGATCTGGCCTGAGGCCGAGTAGTTGTAGAACCACGGTACCCTGTTAAACAGCCATACTAGGAAGAACTGTGCCGCCAGTGTAGCGACTGCCAAATAGAATCCTTTGATCCGCAGAGATGGCAGACCAAACAAAACACCAACAATCGCAGTGATCCCACCAGCAAGGATCACATGTATGAACATGCTGATATCTGGGAAAGCCGTCATCAGCTTGTAACAGGCATAGGCCCCCACAGCCATAAATCCACCGGTGCCCAGCGACACCTGTCCGCAATATCCCACCAGAATGTTCAAGCCGATGGCGGCAATTGCGTATATCAGGAAGGGCAGCAACAGTGCATTGGCCCAGTAATCGTTGATGATGAACGGGATGATCCCGAATGCCACCGCCAGCACGACATAATACCGATACCGATCGAACTTGATCGGGAAAGTCTGGCTGTCAGCTACGTAGGAGGTCTTGAAGTCCCCGGCCTCACGATAGAACATGTCTTACTTTCCCCATTCTTCCTGCGCCCGATTGCGGGCAGCGGCATCCAGTTGATTGGACCCTTTGGCATATCCATTGGCCTCAGAGGCGCGTACCAGTTTCATGTAAGCCAGGATGCCCATGACCAATCCGGCAAAGGCCAGAAGCATTGCGATCACAAGCTGGCCTTCGCTCAGATCGCTTGATGTCAGGGCGATGTAGCCAAAGGCCCAGAACCCCGCCCATGCGATCACGTTGATGATGGCAATCAGCTTGGTCATGCCCTACACCCTCTCGATGATCTTCTCGCCGAACAGGCCCTGTGGCCGGAACACCAGAAAGATCAACGCAAGCACATAGGCGAACCAGTTCTCGGTCGCGCCGCCGACCAACGGGCCGATGGCAAACTCGAACAGTTTCTCGCCCACACCAATGATCAGCCCGCCGACGATGGCACCAGGGATCGAGGTGAATCCGCCCAGCATCAGCACAGGCAGCGCCTTGAGCGCGATCAGCGACAGCGAGAACTGAACGCCCGACTTGGTGCCCCACATGATGCCCGCAACCAGCGCCACGAAACCGGCCACCGACCAGACCATCACCCAGATGAAGTTCAGCGAAATCCCGACCGACAGCGCCGCCTGATGGTCATCAGCCACGGCGCGCATTGCCCGGCCCTGCTTGGTGTATTGACTAAATGCCACCAAGGCCGCCACCAGCAGCGCCGCGATGATCGTCGCTACGATGTCCAGATTGTCGATGAAGAAACCATAGTCGAAGATGTTGAAGGTGGTTTCATCAATCCACAGGTTGATCCCCTGCGGCAGACCCACATCCAGAGTCTTGATCTCGGACCCCCACATCAGATCGGCAACGCCTTCAAGGAAATAAGCCAAGCCTATGGTCGCCATGAACAGGATGATCGGTTCCTGCCCAACCAGATGGCGCATCACGAACCGCTGCACGCACCAGGCCAGCAGAACCATCACTCCCATGGTCAGAATGATCGCCAGCAACGCAGGCACATTCCAGCCAAAATAGTGGATATGTGTACCGAAAGTCGCATTGATCAGATGCGCAAAGGGCACCTGCCCGTTCATGATCCCAACCAGCGTCATCGCCGCAAAAAGGGCCATAACCCCTTGTGCATAGTTGAAAATCCCTGAAGCCTTGTAGATTAGCACAAAGCCCAGCGCGACCAGCGCATACAGCACCCCGGCCATCAGACCGTTGAGGATGACCTCCATCGCAAATACGAGTTGTTCAGGCATGTTAGACTATCCTATGAAGCGGGCTCATCTTCCCTGTTGCTTTATCTCTCACCGTAGATCGAGCGTTATTGAGCCACCTGTCTCGCGACGTAACTCGGCATTAAGTCTATAAATTCGGTTGTTCGACATCGGCCCGCCCTGCCGGGCTTTGACTGCCATCTTGCACCTCACCGTGCTTCTCGTCATTCGGCAGTTTTTTAGCCCCGCAGGGGGAGCTTTCGAGAACGCCCTGAACTCACTCTTAACCAGCTTACTATCGGAGGCCTCTGTGGAAATTACACATTGAAACCGGGGTTGGTCAGGACCGGCTGTAAACACAGAACGCACGGCGCCCGATGGCATTCTAAGTTTGTGTGTGAAACTAATAACTTCATCCGGGCGACATTCGTCTTCGAGGTACCTAGGGTGATCAGTTGGGCACTTCTTATCTAGGTGCTTTTGTTCGCTGAAACCCGATTGCGCGAATACATACACATCGCCTTTTTGGATTGTTTCAACACAGTCTGTAAACGTGGACAGCGCCCAGCTTAGTTCGGCTTCGCTCGCTTGCGCCGAAGAACTCAGGGAGAAGAAGAGTCCGGCAAGCATTACTCTAAACTCAATCATGACTCACACCCAGATAGGCATCGATGACTTCCTGATTGTTGCGCACTTCGTCCGGAGTGCCGTCGCCGATCTTCTTGCCGTAGTCCATCACAACCACACGGTCGCTCAGGTCCATCACCACACCCATGTCGTGTTCGATCAGGGCGATGGTGGTGCCGAACTCGTCATTCACGTCGAGGATAAAGCGGCTCATGTCTTCTTTCTCTTCGACATTCATCCCGGCCATAGGCTCATCCAGCAACAGCAGCTTAGGCTCTGCCGCCAGAGCGCGGGCCAGTTCGACGCGCTTCTTCAGACCGTAGGGCAAGCGCGAAACCGGCGTCTTGCGGATGTGTTGAATCTCAAGGAAATCAATTATCTTTTCGACTGCCTCGCGGTTTTCGGTCTCTTCCGCCTCGGCCTTACCCTTCCACCAGGCTTGCTGAAAAATGTTGGTCTTCATGTAACCCAGACGGCCGGTCATGACGTTGTCCAGAACACTCATGCCTTCGAACAGAGCGATGTTTTGAAACGTCCGCGCGATCCCCTGCTGCGCCACTTCAAAGGGCCGCATCGGCGGGCGCTTAGACCCATGAAACCAGACCTCACCTTCTTGCGGGACATAAAATCCCGAGATCACGTTCAGCATCGAGGATTTACCGGCTCCGTTCGGCCCGATAATCGCGCGGATTTCGCCTTCGCGAATGTCGAACGAGATATCCTTGATCGCCACCACACCGCCAAAACGCAGAGTAATGTTCTTCATCTCCATCACCACACCGCCGATCTTGCGACCGTCTTCGGTGACATATCCTTCGGAATTATCCAGCATCAGAACCTCCCTGACACAAAAACGGGATGGCGGGCGGGGCGATGACCGCAGGTCGAGCGGCGCACGTCAGCCCCCTCATTCTGCCGCCACCTTGTGCTGCGCGACCGGAACCACTGGCGCATCGACAATTTCCAACGTCGCCGAAATCGATCCCTTACGACCATCCTCATAGGTGACTTCAGTAGTGGTCGAAACGCTCGACGACCCGTCGTACAACGCCGCAATAATGTCGCTGAACTTGTCCTCGACAAACCCGCGTCGCACCTTGCGGGTCCGGGTCATTTCACCATCATCCGCATCCAGTTCCTTATGCAGAACCACGAAACGATGCACCTGACAACCCGACAGCATTTCATCCGCCGCAACCGACTTGTTCACCTCTTCCACATGGCTCCGAATCGTCTCTAACACACGGGGATGTCCCGCTAGCTCCTGATAGGACGCGTAGGCCACATTGTTACGTTCGGCCCAGTTTCCGACAGCTGTCAGGTCAATATTGATGAAGGCTACGCAGCGATCCTTGCCGTTACCGAACAGCACAACCTCAAGAATGTCAGGAAAGAACTTCAGCTTGTTCTCGACGTATTTCGGCGCAAACATCGAGCCATCGGCCATCTTGCCCACGTCTTTGGCGCGATCGATGATCCGCAGATGGCCCGAGTTCTCCTCGATGAAACCGGCATCCCCTGTCGCCACCCAACCTTCGGCATCCTTGGTCGAAGCCGTGGAGTCCGGGTTGTTATAATACTCAACAAACACCCCGGGCGAGCGATAGTGGATTTCGCCCTTATCATCGATTTTCAGCTCAACATCCGGTGCAGGGACGCCGACCGTATCGGCCCGCACCTCGCCATCTGGCTGCACAGTGATGAACACCGTCGCTTCGGTCTGGCCATAGAGCTGTTTCAGGTTGATGCCCAAAGAGCGATAGAAATCGAAGATTTCCGGCCCAATCGCCTCGCCCGCTGTATATCCCACGCGGAAACGGCCATAGCCGAGCGTATCCTTAAGCGGACCGTAGACCAGCAGGTTGCCCAGTGCGTATTTTAGCTTGTCGCCAAAGCCCACCGGTTTGCCGTCCAACAGCAACCCACCAACCTTCTTGGCGTGCGCCATGAAGTGATGGAACATGCGCTGCTTCAGCTTTCCCGCATCCTCCATCCGGATCATCACGTTGGTTAGCTGGGTCTCGAACACACGCGGCGGGGCGAAGAAATAGGTCGGCCCGATCTCGCGCAGGTCGGTCATCATCGTGTCGGCGCTTTCGGGGCAGTTCACACAGAAACCACACCAGTAGGCCTGACCGATGGAGAATATGAAATCCCCAACCCACGCCATCGGCAGGTAGGACAGGATATCCTCATTTCGGGTCAGATGATCAAACTCTGCGGAATTCTTGGCGCTTTCAATGACATTCCGATTCGACAGCACTACGCCCTTGGGCTTGCCCGTGGTGCCCGAGGTATAGAGCATCACGCAGGTATCGTCATAGGTGATCGCAGCGATACGCTTGTCCAGTTCGGCGTCAAACCGTGCATGACCGGCGCTGCCCTCGGCCATGATGTCCTCAAGCGCGTTCATCTGGGAGTGGTCGTATTTCCGCATCCCGCGCTTGTCGGTATAGAGTATGTGTTTGACTTGATGCAGGTTTTCCTGAATCTCGATGACTTTGTCGACCTGCTCCTGATCACCGCAGACGACATATTTCGCGCCGCAATGCTCCAGCACATAGGCCATCTCTTCGGCGACCGAATCCTGATACAGAGGCACCGGAACTGCGCCGACCATCTGCGCTGCAACCATCGACCAGTAATGCGCCGGCCGATTGCGCCCGATCACGGCGATATGGTCACCCTTCTCAACACCCAGTTCCAGAAACCCCAGCGCGATAGAGCGGATTTCATGTGCCGCTTCCGCCCAGGTCCAGCATTGCCAGATCCCGAATTCTTTTTCCCGATAGGCCGGGGCATCCCCGAGCTGAGTCACATTGCGATGTAACAGCGCCGGAAGGGAGTCCAACCCTTCAGCGCCCGACTGCGTCTGAGCCAATCTTTCTCTCCTCCCCACCCGACCCCTCCCCGAGGCCGGAAATGGCGGGTCCGAGTGATAGCCCCGGACGCCAATGCCCCGATTAGGGACATGCGAAGGATCAGCGTCAACTTTTTCCTGATGTTTTCTCAATTCTTACGAATTGTAACAGGGAGACTAGGTCGATCTTCCAGGTTGTACAAAACCTACATACCCTTGAGTTGAGCGGCCCTATCATGCACGAGATCGCGATGGACCAATTGTCGCCGGTGAATTGCGGAAAGAACAAATCAGGATCACGGGTGTTGATAATATGAACCGCTACGGGTTTCCCTAAACGCAGAATCCAGCGATCTACGAAGCGAATAAGGCGACTGGCAGAAGGAAACAAAGCGTCATAATTCCGCCGGGTTTTTATGTGACTGGACTTATGTCGGGAATCTCACGCGGGCGCGGTGCAATGGATCCATCAGAACTGGCTCAGATAGCCGTATCCAAAATCTCGGGCATTGTTGATAACGCAAACCTGCGGCATTTTTGGGTGTATATTCTGTGCGGAATGCTCATTGCTATCTATGCTCATCGGATTGGGGGAGATGACCGAAGGTTCCTTTCCGTTTTTTTCAGGAAAGAGGTTTGGCGATCCCGTTCGGCGTTTATCGACTACGTAATTCTCGTGCTTAATCCGGTCCTCTATGTGTTTGTACTCGATTGGATTGTGAAGACGCTTTGGAACCTGACGCCTGTAATCGCAGATGAGATCAGAACTCTGGGCGCAAATCTTCAAAATGAAGGTGGTTCGGTTTGGGCCGCAATCGCGCTGACCATTACGTTGTATCTGGTCAATGATTTCATGCGCTGGTGGTTGCATTATCTGCAACATAAGGTTCCATTGCTCTGGGAATTCCACAAGATCCACCACTCAGCAGAGCATTTGAACTTTGCAACAGCTGAGCGGCACCACCCGTTCGATACTGTGTTTTTCGTGTTTTGCACGGTAGGCGCAGCTGCGATAGTTAATGGTGTGTTTTGGGGCCTGTTTGGAGATCACCTGACGGTCTATCAAATTGGCGGGGCGAACGTCATTTTCTTTGCCTCCAACATCATCGGCGGTGTCCTGCGCCACAGTCCGGTCTGGGTCAGCTTTGGCCCACGTGTTGAAAAATGGCTGATTTCGCCAGCAATGCATCAGATCCATCACTCAAGTGATCCCAAACACTGGGATAAAAACATGGGTGGCGGGTTGGCGATCTGGGACAGGCTGGGCGGGACGCTCTATGTGCCTCAAGGCCGCGAAGAACTGCAGTTCGGTATCGGGCCGGAAACCAAGGATTATCGATCACTTTACGGCGTTTATGTTGAGCCGGTGATGAAGGCAGCCCGGATTTTTCAGCGTAGCTGACCATTTTCGTGAAAGATAAACTGTCTGTCACCCAGCCAGAGCATCAGACAGTTTGCACCGTTTTTGACCTACAACCAATCCCGCAGGATCGGAATCAACGGCACATCTGCCGCAGGCATAGGATAGCTACGCAAATCGTTCGCCCTCACCCATTTCAACGCCTGTCCTTCCTTCGATTGCGGGATGCCCTCCCATTTACGGCAGGCAAACAGTGGCATCAGCAGGTGGAAATCATCATAACTGTGGCTTGCAAAGGTTAGGGGCGCGAGGCACGAGGCCCAGGTGTCGATGCCCAGTTCCTCGTGCAATTCGCGGATCAGCGCGGCTTCGGGGGTTTCTCCGGGTTCAATCTTGCCGCCGGGAAACTCCCAGAGACCGGCCATGGATTTGCCCTCGGGACGTTGGGCCAGCAGGACGCGACCCTCGATGTCAATCAGGGCGACGGCAGACACTAATACTGTTTTCACGAGCGATAATCCGCGTTGATCTCGATATAGCCATGGGTCAGATCGCAGGTCCAAACGGTGGATGACCCCTCACCCAGACCCAGATCGACCGCGATCACCAGGTCCTGACCTTTCATATAGGCTGCGGCGTCTTCCTCGCGGTAACTGGGGCTGACCCAGCCTTTTTCGGCTACAAGGATATCTCCGAAGGAAATGCTCAGAAGGTCGCGATCCGCGGCGGCGCCGGATTTGCCGATGGCCATGACGATGCGGCCCCAGTTCGGGTCTTCGCCCGCGATGGCGGTTTTGACCAGAGGGGAGTTGGCAATGGCCAGCCCGTGGGTCTTGGCGTCGGAATCCGAGGCCGCCCCGGTCACACGAATTTCTACGAATTTAGTGGCTCCTTCACCATCGCGCACCACTTGCTGCGCAAGGTCGAGCATCACCGTTTCCAAAGCCCGTTCAAACGCGACGTTGCCGGTTGCGTCGACGCCCGAAGCTCCGGTGGCGCACAAAAGCAGGCTGTCCGAGGTCGAGGTGTCACTGTCGACGGTGATGCAGTTGAAGGTGCGATCAGTTTGCGCGCCCAGCATCGATTGCAGGGCTGATTGATCGACCTGCGCGTCGGTGAAGATATAGACCAGCATGGTCGCCATATCGGGCGCAATCATGCCAGAGCCTTTGGCAATCCCTGCAATAGAGACTGTTTTGCCGTCAATCTCGACCTGCGCCGAGGCGCCTTTTGGGAAGGTATCCGTGGTCATGATCGCCCGCGCGGCATCTTCGATCGCGTGGCGGCTGAGGGTGGATTTCAGCGTTTCAAGTTGTGACACGATACGATCATGGGGCAGCGGTTCGCCAATCACGCCGGTCGAAGACGTGAAAACACGCTCGACCGCAACGCCGGTGGCCTTGGAAACGGCTTGCGTCACCTCGGCCACTGAGGTTTGCCCGTAGTGACCGGTGAAAGCGTTGGCGTTGCCCGAATTGACAAGGATCGCCGCCGAACCATCACTGGGGCCGCCGATCTTTTCCTGACAGTCCAATACCGGTGCGGCACGCGTGGCGGAGCGGGTGAAGACCCCAGCCACCGAGGTGCCGGGGTCAAGCATTGCCAACATTACATCCGTGCGGCCCTGATAGCGTACGCCGGCCTCGACAGTAGCGAAACGCACACCGTCAATGGCAGGCAAGTCGGGGAAAGCCGCCGGAGCGAGCGGCGAAACCTTGGTGATTGTGGCCACGGGGGTTACTCCTGCAGCAGTTCCAGTTGGTGCATGATTTCGGGGCCAACGCCTTCAAGCGTGGGGCGTTCGATCTGCGCCTGCTGCGTCAACTCGTCTATCTTGGCCTGAATCGCCTCTTGTCGAATGGTCTCGGCCAGTTCACCGCGCACCGCCTCAAGTTCAGGGGCTTGCGTTTTGCGTTTGTCGTTCAGAGCGACCACGTGCCAGCCGAATTGGGTTTGAACTGGGTCTGAAACACTGCCTTTTTCAAGGGCTACAACCGCGTTTTCAAACTCGGGCACCATTTGGCCTTTGCCGAACCAGCCCAGAGCGCCGCCATTGGGGCCCGAAGGACCGGTGGATTTCTCTTTCGCCAGTTCAGCGAAGTCCGCGCCATCATTCAACTGTGCCTTAATAGCTTTGGCTTCATCTTCGCTTTCAACCAGAATGTGACTTGCGTTGAATTCATCTTCGCCTTCGAACTCGGCGAATTGTGCGTCATAGGCAGCCTGGATTGCCGCATCCGTCACCTCAGCGGCAGTGATCGCCTCAACCGTCTGCACGGCCCTCAGAGAACGGGTTTCGTTTTCCAAGCGCAATGCGTTCAGCGGGTTCAGATTATCCTGTTGCTGACCCAGCAGATGCTGCTGGACCAATTGTTCAAGTATAAAGTCATACAGAACTTCATCTTCCAGTTGCTGATACTGCGCAGGCAGAGCAGACGCGGTGGCGATAACGTGACCCAATGTGATCTCATCGCCATTTACGCGCGCGACTACGGTCGAGGCATCAGGCTTGGTTTCGGCGGCCAGCGGCAGGGCCATCACGGCTGCAAGCGCCAGCGATGGCAGAAAAGTGAGGCCTTTGGGCATGGAATCATCCTATTTCTTTGCCGCGACAGGGCGCAGCGTTGACACTTCAGAACCTGCCGCTTACATCGCTTTGAAGCCTTGGACAGGGCCGCCTTTCACCCCCCGT
>JBFOLN010000011.1:0-5876 GCA_040829945.1 Ruegeria sp. | reverse complement strand
GTTATATTATGTGATATCATAACATGCAGAAAATTGAGAACACAAGCTGCTCAAATACTGCAGGTGGGTGGATCAACAGGTTGCAGGGACTGCTCGGGGTGAGAGGGGTAAGGACAACGCTGTCACACGAAACAAGGAAACTGGATACCCGGCGTTGCCCTTAAGTGCAATTGCCCGGTCAAGTCTTTCGACCCGGCCGGGCAATGCGTTTGGATCAGAGGCACTCAGCCAAGGTTTTGGCCATGTTGCGGATGACTTGCGGATACAACGCTGCGCCGGGTTCCAGGTCAGACCCCAACGGGTCGATGACACCGGTTTTGGCTTCGGTGCCGTCCAGAACGGTTGCGACGATGCCCGGGTTGAACTGCGGCTCGGTCATTACACAATCAACGCCTTCATCTTTGATGCGCGCCTGAATTTCAGCAATACGGGCCGGGCTTGGGTCTGTCGCGTCGCCGATCGAGATTGCGCCAGATGCCGGAAAATCGAACGCATCTTCAAAGTACTGGTAGGCGTCATGGAACACGATGAAACTGCCGCCGCGGACCGGTTCCAAAGTCTCGGCCACTTCCGCAGACAGCGCAGCCATTTCTTCACGCGCGGCGGCTGCGTTGGCAAAGTAGGCGCCCGCGTTGTCCGGGTCAGCAGCTGACAGTTGAGCTGCGATCGTATTTAGCCAAGTTTCAGCGTTCGCCGGAGAAAGCCAGGCGTGGGGATCATGCGCGCCATGCGCGTGCCCGTCATGATCGTCATGGTCTGCATGTTCTTCGTGACCGTGATCGTCGTGGTCGTCGTGATCCTCGTGGCCATGATCGTCGTGATCATCGTGTTCATGCTCGTCCGCATGCGCGTGTTCTTCGTCATGATCGTGATCGTCATGCTCTTTGCCTTCAGCATGCTCATCATGATCGTGGTCGTCGTGGCCGTGGTCGTCGCCTTCGGCATGCTCGTCGCCGTGGTCGTGATCTTCATGATCATCGTGGTCGGCATGATCGTCGTGACCATGGTCGTCGTGATCCCCGTGATCATGCGCCTCGAACAGAGCGTTTTCCCGGAAATCAAGCAGAACCGTTCCATCCGATTCAAGCAAAGTTGTAACGGTTGCGCCATCGGCCAGCGTTTCCACAGCGCCTTCCATCCACGGCGTCAGATCTTCGCCAATCCAGAACACCAGATCTGCCTCCTGCAGCGCGGAAGCTTCCGATGGCCGCAGGTTGTATCCGTGCGGAGAGGCACCCGGCGGAATGATCAGATCAGGGGTGCCGACACCTTCCATCACTCTCGCCACCAGCGAGTGCACAGGCGCGATGTCAACCGCGACGTTTGGGGCATCCGCCATGGCTGTTCCACCCATAAGTGCAGCCGAAATCGATAATGGAAGGAGCTTTCTGGACATCAGACCCTCTATGTGATTTTATAACGTTACGAGCGGCATACATGATATGGAATAACATGACAAGTGAGACGCACCCCGCACCGGTTGGCCAAGCGACTACGGTCGGATTCCAGAAACATGACCACGCGAACTGCGTGGAAAGCTCGCTGGCCTCGGCCGAGGCGCGATGCAAGGAACAAGGGCTGCGCCTGACGCCTGTGCGCCGCAAGGTGTTGGAGATGCTGTTGCAGGAACACCGGGCCCTTGGGGCCTATGCCATTCTTGACCGTTTGCGCGAAGAGGGGTTTGGCTCTCAGCCGCCGGTCGCTTATCGGGCACTTGATTTTCTGGTCGAGAATGAATTCGCCCATAAAATCGAGCGTCTGAACGCCTTTGTTGCCTGTTCTCATCCCGGAGCGTCGCATTCGCCAGCCTTTATGATCTGTAGAAAATGCGATGCGGTTGCCGAAGCGCAGTCCGCCCCAGCCAAGGGCGCGCTGGGTGCCGCTGCCCGTGCAGTGGGTTTCGAGATCGAGCGAACAGTAGTAGAAGCCGAAGGTGTCTGCCCCGATTGCACCAAAAAGGCTGAGTAATGCCCCTTGTTTCTGTCGAAGGTCTCAGCGTCCGCTATGGCGCTAATACCGTTCTGCATCATGTCGATATGACTATTGAGCCCGGTGAGATCGTCACGATTGTCGGGCCAAACGGGTCCGGCAAGACCAGTCTCCTGCGTGCGATCATTGGCGCGACACAGCCCGCCGCCGGGCAAATTTCGCGCCAACAGGGATTGAAAATCGGATACGTCCCGCAAAAACTGCACATCGATCCCACCCTGCCGATCACGGTCGGACGGTTTATGCGCCTGACAGATCGCGTTTCGCACCGCCAATGTATGGATGCTTTGGAATCGGCGGGTGTTCCGGATTTGCTCAAACGCCAGATGTCGCAACTCTCCGGAGGGCAGTTCCAGCGAGTCTTGCTGGCCCGCGCGTTGATCAACCGGCCAGCGCTGTTGTTGCTGGACGAGGCGACGCAGGGGCTTGATCAGCCGGGATCGGCTGCGTTTTATCGGCAGATCGAGGCCGTGCGCCACGAGGCCGGCTGCGCGATCCTGATGATCAGTCATGAATTGCACGTGGTCATGAGCGCGTCGGACCGGGTGATTTGTCTGAATGGACATGTCTGTTGCGAGGGGTCCCCGGCCGTAGTGGCCTCGGCCCCGGAATACCGGGCCTTGTTCGGAACCGGAACCGGCGGAGCGTTGGCGCTCTATCGCCATGATCATGACCACGATCACGACCACTGTGACCATTCTCAGGACGCTGCAGAGTAATGCTTGATGATTTCATGACGCGGGCAACGCTCGCAGGTATCGGCGTCGCCTTTGCCGCTGCTCCGCTTGGCTGTTTGGTCGTTTGGCGCCGGATGGCCGATTTCGGAGATGCAACAGCGCATGCCGCGATTTTGGGTGTGGCGCTGTCGCTCGCGTTTCAAATCTCCATCTTCACGGGGGCTTTGGTGGTTGCGTTGATCATGGCGCTGACCGTGACGTTCCTGACGGGTCGCGGTTATGCGATGGACACGCTTTTGGGCGTTATGGCCCATTCTGCACTGGCCTTTGGTCTGGTTGCAGTGTCCTTTCTGTCTGGGGTGCGTATCGACCTGATGGCCTATCTTTTTGGCGACATTCTGGCGGTGTCGCGCACCGATCTGATCGTGATCTGGGGCGGTGCCGCTCTGGTTGTGGCGCTGATTACCTGGCGCTGGTCGCAGCTTTTGACCGCGACCCTGAACGAAGAGCTGGCCTATGCCAGCGGCTTTGATCCAAAGCGCGAGCAGCTGATCCTGACCCTGGCCCTTGCCGTAACCGTGGCGGTGGCGATCAAGGTGGTGGGCGTGCTGTTGATCGCGGCGATGTTGATCATCCCGGCTGCTGCCGCGCGCAGCCTGGCGCGATCACCGGAATCGATGGCCTTGATTGCTGCTGCAATTGGTGCCTTTTCGGCTATTGCCGGACTGCGCTCTGCCTATATGTTCGACACACCGGCAGGCCCGTCGATTGTCTGCGTCGCTGCGATACTGTTCGCTTTTTTCAGCCTCGCTGGATGGAATGCCAACCGAACCAGCTGATCTGTGGGGACCTATTTGCACGGGAAACGGGCGGTTGACGTCTGAGTTTTGTAAGGTGTTTGTGCCGAGCTATTCGTTCAAAAAAGCCGTCACAGTTGCCCTCAAAGCATCCCAATCCGTGAATTCCTGTATACCGTTTCGCGGGTCGACCCGCTGCTCCTGCAAAACGACGTGGCGGACAATTTCTGTTTCAAAGTAATCATAACACTCAGGATGCACGGCGCCCGCGACCAGAGCAGTTCTGTCTGGTTCAAAATGGGTTCTCAGCAACATCTCGGCCAGATAATCTTCGGCCTCTTCCTGGCTTTTCAGAAACGCGGCTTTCAGGCTAACCGAAAGCACCAGTGATTTTCGCTTAGCAAGACTGTCTCGTTGGGCCGCGACAAATTCCTCAAACCGCTTGGGATGCCGCCGTTCGTGGACGGGGGCTGCGAGGATCACTTTGTCTACGCCTTCAAAGGAAACCTCACCTTGGATTTCGCATGTGTCCAGAAGCGTTGTGTGAATTCCAGCCTCTGTGGCAATGTCTCTAATAAAACAGGCGATTTTTCCAGATTGGCCCTCTACAGTTCCGAATGCGATAAGCACGCTCATACCGACCCCCCAAAACGGTAAGATTAAACGGGGTCACTCTACCAATGCTTGCGGACCTTGCCGTTGATCTTGATCAATGGGCCGGGCTGATCAAATTGGTGCCTGCACAGGAATTTGCCTTAAACGGGTAGAACATCGCAAAAGTGAATGGGTGAAAGCTGGCAGCAGATTCACGAGGGCGTACAAACCTACCCGAAGAGACGCCCGAACTGCACATTCGTGTCTTGGATTCCAGCCAGCCGCAGCATGTGCCATGCCAGAGCCTGATTGCTCGACATGACAGGTACTCTGGTCATTTCTTCCGCCCGAACGATGACATCGAGGCACCGCAGGTTGGTGCAAGAAACGACTATGGCATCGCAGGGGGCTTGCCCGGCAACCGTCTTGATTGCGTCCAGGATCGAAGATTCCGTGATCCGGGCAACAACACGGTCATTCCCTTCTTCGAATGACCCGAAGCCTGTGATCTGGAACCCGGCCTCCTCAAGTTTCGCACGCATCCCGGCCGAAACTTCGGGAATGTACGGGGTGACAAAGCCCAACCGTTTCACCCCCAGATGCCGTCCTGCCGCGATGAGGGCTGCCAACGGATCGGTAACGCTGGCGTCGGGGTGGACGGACCTTACGGCCCGAGCCACATTCTCTGACCCGATTACGGTAGAGGCTGAGGTGCAGCCAAAGCCGATTGCGTCAAAATCCAGCGATGGCGGCAATAGTTTGGCAGACGCGGGCAGGTCCTGCTCCATCCGCGCCAGGGTGTCTGGCCGGATCTCGGGCACCATGGGTATTCTGCTGTGGTAAAGCGCAACGCCTGACAGGTTCATGATGCGGGAAAACTCATGCTCCAGCGTCTCGTCCGTCTCCAAGACAACCACGCCGAGATTTGCGCGTGTTCCGATGCCGTCGTCTGTTTGAAAACCCAGTTTCATGGCAATTCTCAGATGATGGGCAATTCGGGCGCGGCGCGCTCGGTCAAAAGTTCCGCGACATCTGCGCGCACGACGATGTTTTCCTCATGAACCATGATCCGACCATCGCCATAACCGAGCGAAGGTTCAAGGGTCAGCACCATGTTCTCAGCAATCTCGGTGGTATCCCAGAGGGCATGCGAGGGCCATTCGGTCAACTGCATCCCAAGACCATGGCCCAACCTGCCTACGTCACCGCCCTGGTCGTCCATTTCGGCAATCACTTTCTGCATGGCGTGATACAGATCGCGGCAGGTGGCACCGGGTCGGGCTGCGGCGATCCCTGCCTCGGTTGCGCGCCAAAGCACGTCATAGGCGCGGCGCGAGGCGTCATCGGCACTGCCTATGGCCCAGTTTCGGTCGAAGTCGCAAAAATACCCGTCCCAATTGGCCCCGGTGTCGAGCATCAGGATATCACCGCGCGCCAATGGTTGGCGCGAAGGTGGAGAGATGACATCGTGATAGCCGACCGTATCCGCACCGCCAACCAGATAGGGCACGTCGTCGGCCCCTTGTGACAGCCCTTCGCGTCGGAAGGCCCGGAATAAATCCTCAAGGGGCTGACCTTCGTGCGCCAGTTCAGGCACTTTAGCAAAGGTGCGCGAGCCAATAGCGCAGATATACGATAGCTTTTCGATTTCGGCCTCGGATTTCATCATACGCAAGCTGCGTACAATCTCGGTGGCGTCAGCAATCGCAAGCCCCCCGAGGGCAGTTATCAGCCGTTCATAGTCGCCAAGTGGCATGCGCAAGTGGGTTTCATGACCCTTCATCAACCCGATTGTCTCACCTTTCCGGGCAAAGGGCGC
>JBFOLN010000010.1:0-255947 GCA_040829945.1 Ruegeria sp. | reverse complement strand
TGCGCAGGCCCTTTCAGATCAGCTGATCAAGGGTGGCCTGGACACCGTGACCCACGGCACCGACACCCATGTGGTGCTGGTCGACCTGCGCCCCAAAGGCGTTAAGGGCAACGCGACCGAGAAGGCTCTGGGTCGGGCACATATCACCTGCAACAAGAACGGTGTGCCGTTCGACCCCGAAAAGCCAACCGTCACCAGCGGTATCCGTCTGGGTTCGCCTGCCGGAACCACACGCGGTTTTGGTGAGGTCGAGTTCCGCCAGATCGCAGACTGGATCATCGAGGTTGTCGATGGACTGGCCGCCAATGGTGAAGACGGAAACGGCGCCGTTGAAGCCAAAGTAAAAGCCGAAGTCGCAGACCTCTGCGCGCGCTTCCCGCTTTACCCGAACCTCTGATCCCACAAGGTTCCGAAATCAAGAAACGGCGCCCTGATCGGCGCCGTTTTTCTTTGGAGCACACAGTGGTCAGATGAAGCCACGCCACCGCAGCACAACAAGCGCCAGCGCCGACAGCGCGATCAGCCCCAACGCCAGCGACCCAAGAAAGCTTAGGAACCATCCCCAGCGTCGATCAGCCAGATTGATCGCGTTCAGGTGGCCTTGCACCTCGTCAGACGCTTTTTCGAGCCGGGGCATATCCAAAACCATCCGCAGCTTGGGGTGCTCTGCCATCTGCTCGGCCTCTGCCAGCACCAAGGCCTGTTTATATACCTTACGCGGCAAACGCCGCTTTGCGCGCCTAACTGAGGCAATCAGGGTCTTATCCTTCACCCCAAGCTTTTTGCGCAGCAACCGAATGGTCTCTGCGATCCGGGTTTGGATATCGATTTCCTGCGTCATTGGCGCCTCCTGACGGGACAATGTAGCCGCGCGTCACACCGGCGACAATGGGGCTGGTTGTTCCGCGTGGTGACGCGTATCACATTGTCATGCTCAACACGATCATCCATGGCGACCCGACTGACAATCCCCCCTTGTTGATAGCGCACGGGCTATACGGCTCGGCCCGTAACTGGGGCGTTATCGCCCGCCGTTTATCCGATGAGCGGCAGGTGATCGCGGTCGATATGCGCAATCACGCCTACAGCTTTTGGGACCGTCATCATGACTATCCCCAACTGGCGCAGGATTTGGTCGAGGTGATCGACAGTGTCGGCGGTGTCGCAGATGTCGTCGGACATTCGATGGGTGGTAAGGCATCGATGGTTCTGGCGTTGCAACACGGCGACCGAGTCCGCAAACTGGTCGTGGCCGACATTGCGCCTGTCACCTATGGGCACAGTCAAATCCAATATATCGAAGCGATGCGCGCGGTTGATATGTCGCGCGTCGAACGTCGCTCAGACGCAGAGGCGCAACTGGCTGATCAGGGCGTTGAAAAGGCACTACAGAGCTTTTTCACGCAATCCCTGGATGTTGAAAACAAAAAATGGCGGCTGAATTTGGATGTTCTGGCCGACGAAATGCCGAACATCATGGGCTTCCCAGACGTGACTGGCAGCTGGAACGGCCCAGCGCTGTTTCTGTCCGGTGCCGAATCCGACTATGTGCTCTCCGAACACCGCGATCGGATTCGTAAGTTATTCCCTGCCGCTCGCTTCGCCAAGATCCCCGGCGCAGGCCATTGGCTGCACGCAGAGAAACCCCGCGAATTCGAGGCCGCCGTCAGAACATTTCTGAATGCCTAATCAAGCGCCTTGATAAAGGCGCTTTGCCACCAACCATGAAACCGGTGCTGCCACAACCGCCCCTGCGGCTGCTGCGTAAATGATGGCCATGGAAGTGACCATCCCAGCCGCCAGGACGGCGATTACGGCGGAACCGGCAATTGCGGTGGCGATTAGGGAATAAAGCATGGCTGCTAGGCGAAACATGGCCAGTCGTCCTATCTGTTGGCTTCTGCTCCTCACATTACAGCAATGGAATATGTGTGACTTTGATTTGGGTCAGATTGCGTTTTTTACATCCCGCGATCCATGGGACCCATAGCTTCTCCGCCGCCGTTCACCCAATCCGCAAACCCACCGAGATTGTAGACGTGTAGGTACCCCATATCCTTGAGCAGTTTACCAGCCAGCGCTGCCCTGCCGCCCGAAGCGCAATGCAGGATGATCACACGATCCTTGCGTAGTTCTTGGTCATATGATGGCAAATCTGGATCAGCCCGAAATTCCAGCATCCCGCGCGGTATATGATGCGATCCAACAGCTCGGCCGGTTCGTTCCAGCTCCGGCGCATCTCGGATGTCCAGAAGCAGCGCGCCCTGCCCCAACATTTCCTGCGCCCTAGCCGCGTCAATGCGCTCAACTACAGCGTTTGCAGCCTCCATCATTTCTTTCACAGTCAATGGCATCAACGCCCCTCCAGCAAATAAATTTGCGGAAGGATAACATGCGAAAAATGGAAGATGTAGCCGCCTTGATCGGCGCACCCCGACGTCAGTGCTCTCGGAAAGCGCGTGACATGCTGTCGACCACTGGCTTCGCGATATAGGCCGCAAAGGTGCGTTCCTCAGTCTGGATCATGATCTCAGCAGGCATACCGGGCGTGGGCACAAAACCCCGTACACGGCTCATCTCATCTGCAGTCAGAGAAATACGCGCCAGATACACCTCTTGCGGCATGCCGGCGGAATCTTCTAACAGCGAGTCGGCTGAGACATAATACACCTCGCCTTCGAGAACAGGCGTTGTTCGTTGATTAAGGGCTACCAGTCGTACTGTTGCCATCTGCCCTGTCACAACACTGTCGATCTCGGTGCGTGGGATTTGCGCCTCGATAATCAAAGGAGCATCGGCGGGTAGAATCTCGGCAATCTGCTCTCCGGTTTCGATCACACCGCCGGGAGTGTGATGGTGCAGCCGGACCACGGTTCCAGTCACCGGCGCACGCACTACGGCACGATCGAGAACGCTACGGGCTTGGCGGGCCTTCTCACGCACACTTTCCAAATCTGCTTCGATTACACTCAATTCGTCCAGCGCGGCTTCGCGATAGGCCGAGCGTGTACGCAAAATCTGTTCCTCATACTTGAGCAGCATCTGGCTAACTTCGGCTGTTTCAGCCCGTAACCGCGCCAGTTGGCCCTCGGCCTCGGCCTGGACACGACGGATCGTGTTTAGATCGCCCTTGCGCACAAGACCCTTTTCGAACAACGAATACTTGGTGTCATATTCTTCTTTCAAAATGTCCGAGCGGCGCTCCATGCTGGTCAACTGCGCCTCGAACCCGGTGGCCCGAATTTTTAGCGCCTCCATGTTCCGCTGAAGCAGGGCAATATCGTTCAGCAACGTCTTGCGCGAGACATTGAAGCTGAGCTTTTGATTGTCGAGGATGGTCATGACTTCCACGTCATCCGACGCCTCAATCAACGCCGGCGAGAAGACAAGGTTTTCCTGCTCGCTATGCTCGGCTAAAAGCCGTTCAGTCATGGCCTGAAGTCGGATTTTCCGAATGAACAATTCGCGTTCATTCGCCTCGGCCGAAGTCTGGTCCAGCGTCATCATGATCTGCCCGGCCTGAACGGCCTCACCTTCCTTGACCAGAATGTTTTCGATAATTCCACCTTCCAGGTGTTGCACGATCTTGTTGCGACCGGTGGCGACAAAGCTGCCTTGCGCTATGACCGCTGCCGCCAGGGGCGCCCGGAAGGACCACACGCCGAAACCACCGAAACAGGCAATGAGCATGACAAGCCCAATCACAATGAACTTGTTGATCGAGCGCGGAACCTCGGCGTACCAAAGACCGCCTTCATCGGTGCGGGTCACTTCGTTCATCGCTTATTCCCCCTTGCCCTGCAATTCGGGCGGTTGCTGGCGTGGCCCATTGAGCTGTTCCAGCACCTGTTCCCGCTGGCCGAACAGGGCTACGCGCCCGTCGGTCAGCAGCATGATTTTGTCGACAACATTCAACAGCGTCGGTTTCTGCGTGATCACGACCACTGTGATTTTGCTTTCCTTGGCTTGTTCAATCGCGCACGCCAGCGCCTTGTCGCCTGCCACGTCGAGGTTCGAGTTCGGCTCGTCCAGAACAACCAAACGTGGGTTTCCGAAAAAGGCGCGCGCCAAAGCGATGCGCTGTTTCTGGCCGCCTGAGAGAGGTGAGCCGTCGGCTGCCACCACCGTCTCATACCCCTGCGGCAGCGTTGCAATCATGTTATGAACGTCCGCCAGAACGGCAGCATCGTGGATTTGCTCATCCGTGGCATCGGCACGCATCCGGCCGATGTTGTCTTTGATGGTGCCAGGGAACAGTTGTACATCTTGCGGCAGATAACCAATATTTTCGCCAAACTGGCGCGGATCCCAGTTGCGGATATCCATCAAGTCCAGACGGACACTTCCCGAGGTCGGTAGAATCGAACCCACAAGCGTTTTGCCCAGTGTGGTTTTCCCTGCGCCGGAATTCCCGATGATTGCCAGAGTTTCACCGGGATTCAATGCAAAGGTGATCCCGTTCAGCACCACACGCTTTGTGCCACCGGGGACATAGAGCAAACGCTCCACATCGAGCCGTCCTTCCGGGCGCGGCAGACGTAGTTTTTCGTATTGCAGTGCTGAATTGGACAGCAGAGCCTTAATCCGCCCAAATGCGCCCCGCGTCAGTAGGAAATTGTTCCATCCCTCAATCGACCCTTCAATCGGAGCGAATGCACGGCCTGCAATGATCGAGGCCGCAATAACCATGCCGCCTGTGATCTCACCCTGGAGGGCCAGAAACGCCCCCCATCCCAAGATCCCGATTTGCGTCAACAGACGCACGGCGCGTGAGATGGCAGCGAATATCACATTGCGATCCTGCGCCTTGACCTGCCAGGTCAGCGATTGTGCAGTGTCACGTCCCCAGATACGGACAGCCTCGGGGATCATCGCCAACGCGTTGATGATCTGGCTGTTGCGTGACATCGAATCCAGATGCTGGTTCGCCATTGATTGCGCCTGATTGGCCTTGGCAAACGGTTTGGCCGTCATCTTCTGGTTTACCAGTGCAATGACCATCAGGATCAGAGCGGTGGTCACGACGATCATTCCCAGCTGCGGGTGCACCAGAAAGATCATCAGTATGAAAAGAGGTGCGAATGGTACATCAAGAAACGAAATCAGCGTGCCGGAAACCAGAAAGCCCCGCACCTGCTGAAGATCGCCCAATGTCTGATACTCACGCCCATTACCATGCAGCGAGGCATGAGCCGCTGCGCTTAGAACCGGTGCGCCGAGACGGGCCGCTACTTCAACGGCTGTGCGCATCAGCATGAACCGCCGGACCGCGTCAAACGCGGACTGAAAAATGACCGCACCGGCAACAATCGCGGTAAGCATGATCAGCGTATCCAGTGATCGGCTGGTCAAAACCCGGTCGCTGATCTGAAACAGGTAGATTGGGATCGCCAGGATCAGAACATTTGTCGCGCAGGTCAGCACCAGCACAAACGCCAGATTGCGCCAGATCGCGCGGAGTGAGGTGCGCAGCGTCTTCTGGAAATCCTCGGGCGGCGTGCGTTTGTGGAAAGTTTGGGGTGGCCCTTTGCCGTCGCCACCACCCGTCCCCGGGCGCAGCAATGGTTGGTTCGCCTTGGCCTCGATCGTGGTGCCCATGCGGCCTTTACCGTCCGACGGCGCATCGGGGGTCATACGCGCAGTCGATTGATCGGCGGTCTCACAATCGGGGGTATCGGCATCGGCCACCCCGTCGTCGCCACCCACAGGATCCTTATCTTGCTTGGGCCGCGACTGCGCACGCCGAAGGGGAGAGCCGGCGCGCGGTTGTGACTTTTGATCTGTCTGCTCTGCCTGCTTCTGCACCGAACTATCCGGTTGCGTTGCCGCCTGAGGTGCGGCTTCCTGTTTCGCTGAACTGGCCCCTGATCCGACAATCGCAGCGCTGGTTTTATTTGCAACATCAGGATTGGATTTAGACCCCTTCAACTTCATCTCGCTTGTCAGACGCAGACGGGGCTCCGTTTTGGACACGCTACTATCGTCTGGCTTTGCCACGCGATCACAGGGTTCCAGAGTCAACGGGCCTCCTCCGCCGTGCCGATCCAAGGGACTTGCAAAGCGGGTGCGGCGCGACGAAAAAACAATCGACATAAACTAACCTTCCGGTCACTCGTAAAATAGGAAAAATCAGGCCAGCATGGTCTGCAGGCCATCAGAGGAATTCGCCGTTTCGCTCGGAGTGAGATCGTTGCCCTTCGGACCAATACCGTTCTCATAACCGGGCATTCCAGCCTCTGCCATGATCGCGGCAATCGCCTCGTTGGTCATTTCCGAGATTTCCTCATTGGTCGGCACGTCAATCAGGCTCGCCTGATGTAGCAGCAGGTCGGAAAATGCGCCGTCTTGGGCCATGACCACCGAATCCACCCCCGCCTTGGTAACGTTGGCTGCATTCAGCATTGCGTTGCTGCCCGCCAGTACTTCAGTTTCGTCGGCGTGAGGGCCATGCAAATGCACATCATCCTGGTCCGCAAGCATGGTCGATTGCTCTGCAACATTGACCTGAACCAGCGATCCATCGACCTTGAGCACCCGCATCTGTTCCATGCCAGCGAACATTGGATCGTTCATCAGCGCCTCTTCCAGCGCAGCCATGTCGTCTTCACCAAAGGCCATTGCTTCGGCCATTGAACCATGCATCTCCTGATGCGTGTCTTCGCCTTCTTTCTTCAGGGAAACCTCGTTCATGACCAGGTTCTCATCAGATCCTTCGATGAGCCCAGGCAATCCACCCGTCACCACATCGTCATCCATCAATACGTGCGTCTGGACAAACGCATCGACCGTAATCATGTCACCTTCGATCATGATCAGGTCGTAATAGCTACCAAGTTGCAGGATATTCGTGACATCTACCAACTCGTTGTCACCTAACGCATATAGGGTGGTCGTTGCGTTTATCTCGGTATCGATATGATCAATATCCGTCGCATCTATGTCCTGCTTGACAAAATTCGCGACGATCAGGTCGGTGGTAATCCAATCGACATGCACAAATGCCGGAGCATCTTCGTCGCTCGAACCATGGTTTAGCCAAGGGGCTGACTTTCCTTCGACTTCAATCTTAGAGGAGTGCACTACATTGGTGCCCGACCCACCGTTCGTACCCTTATCCATGTCCGATACAACGGCGACTTGGCTGACCATGGTCAGATCGATCGCTTTTCCACCGACCGCGATATAGGGCGCATCGACCCAGGCCACGGTTGCGTTCATCTCGTTGATCGCAAGGTTGCCGCCAGCGATCACCGTATGACCATCGGCAAATTCATCTTCCTCGTCCTGATCCCATTCGGCGGGCATCATATCGGGCGTCTCGTCTTCTTCTTCCTCGTCCGGCCTATGATGCGCGGGCAGAAGATCGTCCCAAACCGGGGCCTCGTCCACATACTCACCATTCACGATTACGCCCATCGCGTCTTCGCCGTGGAACTGATAGACGACCGCACCTTCAACCTGGACAGTGATCGGCGACAGCATCTCTTCGGCCAATGTTTCCACATACTCGACTGACAGGTAGTCCGAGAGCGAGAATGAGGGTACGGCGAACCCATGCATCGATGCTGCAACCTGCGCTGCTGCTTCTGCCAGTGCAATGAGCTGATCAACGTCGCGGAAGTTACCCTCTCCCACGACATCATTGTCGCGCAAATAAATTGTCTGGAACGTATAGGTTACTGCCGAACCGATAAGTTCCGTCACAATCTCGAGTTTCTGTTCAATAATAAACGTCGCGGCAACACCGGTTGTTGTTTCGGGCAGCTGTGGACCGGACGAAGGTGGTGGATCAAGTGCGATGACCGTCTCAAATACAGGGCCGTCGGACTCTGGTGGAAGTTCAGGAGTGGCGGGGGGGGTGTCAAACTGATAGGGAAGAGGACCATATTTGCCCGGGTCCGGTTCCAGATCTGCCTTAATCCGAACCTTTGCGGGATTTTCCAGCTCGTCCAGCTCCGCCTTGCGCCGCATGGCGGTGAACTCTTCGTATTGATCCCTCAGCCGGGCTTTTTCAATCGTAAGATCAAAAGATCCAATAAAGTGTGCAATCTTTTCGGTAACACTATCGAATGACATTTCGATGATCCCTAACCCCCTTGCCGGCGATAATTTCCGGTTCGGGATTTTCTGGGCCGAGGCCACCTAACGCGGCCCCGGCGATTTCGTTTAACGGGGGCCGATAATGCGGCCCCCGATTTTGTCTTAGACGTCAGTGTCGTCGCTCGAGTACGTCGAGGTCATCGAACCGCCAACCATGGTCGTGTCGACCGAGTTACCAAGCACGTTGGCACCCTGTACGATCGATTGGTTGAATGCGTTCGTATCGACGACTGCCGCTGCCGATGCATAAGACTCACCGTTGACAATACCGTCGCCACCGTTGTTCGAGCCCCAGGTACCTGCGTTTCCGCCTGCACCACCAGCACCGGAATATGCACCAGACGCTTCACCACCAGTGTTCGTCGCACCTGTGGTATTACCGGTGGTCGCAGTACCCATGACCGCACCGCTGGATCCACCTGCTGAGGTTCCCGCACCGCCGGCACCGCCTGCACCCGAGTACGCAGTGCCAGTCGCACTACCCGTACCGGTCGAGGCTGCGTCATTGTCCGAGTTGGCTGAGCCACCGTAACCCGCGATCGCTTCGGCGAGGCTATCGGCTGTGCCATCGGTGTCAGCTGTCGACCAGACCTGACCCGCACCACCGGCACCGGCTGTGTTGGTCGCGTCGGCAGAACCTGCACCACTTCCGGCCGAGCTGGATGTCGGTGTAGTCGTGCCACCAGCACCAGCGGTACCATCAGCAGTCGCTGCACCAGAACCCGAACCAGTCGACATGCCATTGGTCGAGTTACTTCCACCATTTCCACCCGAACCGTCTGGGGTCTGAGTGTTGTTGGTCGTGCCGTCGATCTCACCAGGGCTCTGAGTTACATCAGCTGCACCTGCGGTCTGATCACCAACACCTTGTGCATTGGCGTCCGTATCGACATAGCCGCCACCAGCGCCGCCAGTACCTGGGCCACCGGCACCAGGTCCACCAGTACCTGTTCCGCCAGTACCATTACCACCAGTACCTGTACCACCGGTACCCGTACCGCCAGTACCCGTACCACCGGTACCTGCACCACCAGTACCACCGTCACCGCCAGTACCGTTCGAGTTTCCAGCTGCCGCTTCTTCTTCAGCTTCCGGTTCTTCTTCCTCGACCACTCTCAGGAACGGGAAGGCTTCTTCGACAGCGCCGGAGTTACCACCAGTGCCGTCACCACCATTGGCATTCCCGCCAGATCCTTCACCACCAGAACCCGCACCACCGGAACCTGGTCCACCAGAACCAGAACCGCCAGTACCGCCAGTACCGGAACCAGGACCACCAGTACCCGGACCGCCAGAACCCGCACCACCATCGGCATCATTGTAGCCGAGTGCGCCAGCGCCCGCGAGACCCAGACCCAGGTTGCTACCTGCAGTCGTACCGTCCGCCTGGTTACTACCAGAGCTGGCGTTGTCTGCAGAGCCATTGGTCTGTGCATTGCCGCTTCCAGCATCTGCACCGTATGCGGAGGCATCCGTGCCAGCCAAACCAAGACCTGCGCCTAATGCGCCAGAACCCTGATCGCCGCCGTCGGCGCTACCGCTGGCTGACGAGCCCGAAAGACCCAAGCCAAGACCCAGACCAACCGATCCGGCGAGTCCGCCTTCGCCACCGGTGCCTGTACCACTAGAGGACGAAGATCCGGTATTGTTTGCACTTGAGGTGCTGTTGGCGTTACCGCCATTTCCACCGGTGCTCGCACCGTCGGCATGTGCGCCTGACAGACCAAGACCTAGGCTCGCATTATGAGCGCTACCCGAGGCCCCGCCGTTTCCGCCGGTTGAATTGGCGTCCGCGTTTCCGGAATGCCCACCAAAGGCCAATGCATTGCTACCGTGCGTATCGCCTGCTGCGTTACCACCATAGCTCATGCCACCTTGACCAGACGCGCCACCATCGGCTTCAGCGTCAATGCCTTCCTCAGCATAGGCCGATCCACCGGTTGCATTTCCGCTTTGGGTAAACGTTCCACCGTTCGATACACTTGCACCGGACAGCGTATCATTGTCGTTTAGAGTAGCGGCCTGATGGTTGATTGATGCGAAGTCATTACCAGGACCATCCAGTGCGATATCAATGTTGATATCGTTACCGGGATCATAGTCTATATTATCGCCAGCCGTGATAACGTCACCAGTCGACGCATAGTCATCAATGTCAACGTCCACTTTATCGTCGTCGCGTGGAACCCACTCGCCACCGCTAAAGTCGATATCTACCGATGCATTGTTATTGTTGGTGTTACTGTCATTACCACCGTTGGTTTGGGAATTAGAATCATTACCACCGTTGGTATTGCTATTATCGTTCTTGTTGCTGTCGTCACCACCGTTGGTGTTGCTATTATCGCTTTCGTTCTTGTTGCTGTCGTCGCCACCGTTGGTGTTGCTGTCGTCGCCCTGCTGCTGCTGCTGCTGCTGGACGTTGATATCTTCAACTTCCGCGACCTCTTCTTCTACCTGAGGCTCATCAACAACAGGATCTTGGTCTTCGATAACTTCTTGGACGTCAGTGATTGGAGCATTTCTGCGTACCATAATAAATTCCACTTTTACTGAAGCACCCGACCGCCATTCATCTACAAAGCGGCTACTAGTGCGGTTGAAACAAATTTCGCGCACAAAGTGCCAAGCTGGACACTAGCGCGACAGTCATTGTCTTCTGTTTGGTGTGCCCCCCTTTCTCGGCTAAGCCGATTCCATGGCCACGGAAATTTCGCTGAAATACGCGGACCGCAGGCACGTTAGGTTCAAGTAAACTTCACAAATTGAAGCTTGATCATGGTTGCAGTGATGGGAGGACGTGAATAGCTGGTCGAAAGCATTAATTGCGGCAACTATTTGAAAAAAATATGGTTTTTTCTAATTTTTGCCTAAATTTGCGCCAACAAGGCCAAGAATCAATCACACCAAAATGAACATTATTATAAACGTATTTATTTCATCGGGTTACGTCAAAATCGTCAATGTGAAACCTGATCAAAGGTTCTAGTACATACCCTCAGAGTTCAGGCGTCTGGTTGCTGAAACACGTACTTTCCGCTAAGATAAGGGACTATTTGAACTAATAAGTTAATGTTTCGCGCCACTTAATTCTGTGCCCTATTTAAAGATTTCGGAGGGTGGCGTTTGTATTAGTGGGGGAAGATCGGTGAATATTTCGTTGCAAGAAGAGGCCCGTGGCCAAATTGAATACCCCGAAGAACTGTCGATCATATTTGTCGGCAAAGAGCTATTCTATTCGAACCAAACTCTAAGAAGTGTTCAGAACGAATTCGGCGTTCGTGCATCCAGATACGATAGCATCGATGAACTGACGTCCGAGACTGGAAGCGCTGTTTCGGCCGAGCGCATAATTGTCGTGGATCAGATGATGCTCGAAGACCTGCTGGCGCGACCTGCAGATTATAGCCGACTAGCGGAAACGGGTTGCTTGGCGTTCGCGTATCGCAAGAAAGGCCCAGCCCGGACTTTGTTCGAACGCTGGGATCGCGTTCGTTTCGGCAACATTGGGTATTTGCCAATGAATGTGGCACCCGATGTTTGGCGTGCCATATTGCGCCTGCTGATGCATGAAGAACTGCATTTACCCTGCTTTCTGGCCGATAGCATGCCTGCAACGCCAAGTGCGCCGGGCACACCTATTGAAAAACAACCAGCGATCAGAACCCGATCACCTGAAAAACTGCTGCAATACGCCAAGCTAACGCGCCGGGAAAAGCAGGTTTTGCGGCTGGTTTCGCAGGGAAAGAGCAATAAGACAATCGCGTCTAAGTTAGGCATCACCGAGCACACGGTGAAACTTCATATGCACAATGTCTCGGGCAAGATCGATGTGAGCAACCGGACAGCGGCTGCTCATTTCTATTTTGAGGTCGCACCCAACGAAGTGCGCAACTCATCCGTTGGATGAAGCTTTTGAAACTCGGTTTGACCGGCTCATCCTCCTGGTGGGCCGGCTCAATTATATGTGGACGAACACTGAAAGCCTGCTGATTCACCTGATTGCCGGACTGACGGGCGCCAACAAAGATGTAGCGGTCATCATATTCCTGACGTTGAACACGACACGCGCGCGCATCGATCTGGTAGAACGCCTCGCAAAGATGGAGGGACGCGCACCCGAAATTCGTGACCCTATCCTTGAACACACTCAGCGGTTGTCGCGGTTGTCATCCATTCGCAACAAGTACAATCACTGCATTTATTCCTTTGATCAGGAAAGCGGAAATCCAAAGACTATTCTAATGCGAATTGCAGATCGCAAGACGGACATCAAACTAGGCCGCGAAGACACGGTGGACGACAAAGCTATGAAAGAAATCGAAGATGTCGTCACTCAGCTTTCGAATGCAAACAAAGATATCTGGAAATTGATCACCCAACTGGGATTCCCGGTCTGAGGCGACACTCAAAGTAAAACTGGTGCGGGCGGTGGGACTCGAACCCACACGGCACTAAGGCCTTCGGATTTTAAGTCCGATATGTCTACCATTCCATCACGCCCGCTCATCACAGACGGGGCATTTTCGAACCGCGCCGATGATGTCGGCAAACACTTACAACCAACCAATTCGATTGAAAAGATACTCATTCATCCGATCCAACGATGCATTGGACAAAATGATCGTACAACCGCGGCTAAATTTGCGTGAAACACTGCGCTTGACAGCGTGTAGCCAATTCGGTCACGTCGGCTTACCAACAAATCAGGGAGCGAGAGATGAGAGTAGTCGGCAACCCGTTTCGAAATGGGTCAAAGCTCGCGGGTTCAGCTCCCTATCCTTCGGTCGAGACCAGCCGCCTTGGGCAGCATCGCTCTTTTTGCCCCGATTTTGCTGAAACACCTCTGATTGACGCGTCAGCGCTGGCGCCTGTCGCGAATCTCTGGGTCAAAGACGAACGGCCCCGGATGGATCTCGGATCATTCAAAGCGTTGGGTGCCGCTTATGTTATTGCGTGTCAAGCTGGTGATAGCTCTGATGCACCGGACGGAAACTCTCTTAGTGGGCGTACCTATGTCACGGCCAGCGCTGGCAATCACGGAATGAGCATGGCCGCCGGGGCTCGTGTCTTCGGAGCCGATGCGGTTGTCTACATCGCCGAAACCGTTCCCGAGAGTTTTGCGGATCGCCTGCGCGCGCAAAATGCGCAGGTGGTTCGGGCTGGTAAAGACTACGCAGCCAGTATGGATGCTGCCAGTCAAGCTGCAAATGAAAATGGCTGGACCCTGCTCTCAGACAGTTCATGGGAGGGGTACACCGAACTACCTCACCTTCTGATGGAAGGCTATTTGCAAATGGCCGTCGAAGCGGCGGCACAATGCCCTGAGGCACCAACTCACATTATTCTACAAGCTGGCGTTGGTGGCATGGCCGGGGCTGTTGCTGCCTATGCCCGTGTGGTTTGGGGCGACGCACCACAGATTATCGTTGTCGAACCTTCATCTGCCCCTGCGCTTCAGGCCAGCATTGAGGCCGGACACTGCGTTTTTGCCGATGGCCCGGACAGCATCATGGGGCGGCTGGACTGCAAGGAGCCCTCGCTGATCGCCTTGAATGGACTTGCACGAGACGCCGATTTGTTTCTGACAATGGACGATGATGCGGTTGCTGCACAGCTTCCCGTAATGGCGAAGGCAGGGTTGGAGACCAGCGCCTCGGGTGGTGCTGGCGTTGCTGCGGTATTGGACGGCACAACCCGCGACGAACTTGGTATCGGCCCAAATGATAAGATACTTTGCGTGCTGACAGAGCAGCCTGCATAACCGGTTTCTAGACAGAGAAGCTCGTGTCTCAGGTTGTTCGTACATTGCATTGAATGGCCGCCGCTGGCCCTTCTAGCATAGCTGCCTATTGTACCGGCCAAGGGAAAGCCCAATGCCGCAAACGCAGCGTATCCGTGGATTGCACCATCTCAGAGCATCGACGGATGGCGGGCTTCTGGGCCAGGCAGGCAACAATTGGACTGCCTCGGGGATCCGGACAGAAAGTGCTCGCCCCGTAGGGCGCGGTTCGTACTGCTTTGCCGGGACAGTTACCTGGGCGATACAGCCAAAGTAAAAGTACATGACAGCTGTTCAGGAGTGTTCCTCGGCTGCCGTCGCGGCCAAGGCGCGATTATAGGCTTTAAGAGCGTCGACATGATACAGCGCGCCAACGGGATCCTCGCAGCCGTCTTTATCAAGAACGACAACCGGAATGCAGGGGATTTCATCTCGGTCGAAATAGGGCATCGCGGCCTCAAGCGTAGCGCTGGCCTTGACGCAAAGGCCTTGATCAATCAGTTGCTGCGCTTCCTCTTTTGTTATCGAGCGCGCGCCGCCCAGCGGACGCATCACCGCACCAGCGCGCAACATGGCCAGAAGGTAGGCCTGAGGTCCGGCGGCAAGATGAACATTGCGGCGTTCAAGCTGGGTTAAAAAGAACGACCGATCCACAAGACGCGAGGCCAGCGCCGTAGACATCGAAACCGAGACCATCACGGCAAGACCGATCTGCCAGTCGCCCGTCAGCTCGAAAACAATCAGCGTAGTTGAAATTGGCGCGCCCAGAACCGCCGCCGCCACAGCTCCCATCCCGGCAAAGGCATATAGCGTATGAGTACCCGAGACATCCGGCAACAGTCCGGTGGCGATCAGGCCAAAGGCCAATCCGGTCAATGCACCGATCATGAGTGAGGGCGAAAACACACCACCACCCATGCGCCCCCCCATCGTAATGGCTACCGCGACCGTCTTTATCACGGCAAACAGGATGGCTGTTGTCAGCACAAGATCTCCGGTCAGGGCGCGGATTGTGGTTTCGTAGCCGACACCGATTATGTGTGGGAACCAGACCGCTAGCAAACCCAGCATGGCACCTGAAACACCCGGGCGCAGCCAGCCCGGCAGGGACAGACGGTTCTGGATATGAGTCCCGATATCTTCGGCAAAGAATATCGAACGCATCAACAGCAAAGAAACAAACCCGCAGATCAGGCCGAGGATCAGGAAGGCAGGCAGTTCGACGTAGAATTGCAGCGAGCCCGGCGTATCCAATGTGAACTCAGTTACGTCACCATAGGCCAGCCGGTTAATCACGGTGCCTGCGACCGAAGCGATCACGATCGGCGCAAAGGCATGTACGGCAAAGTGGCGCAGTACGACTTCGAGTGCGAACAAGGCCCCCGCGATAGGGGCATTGAAGCTGGCTGAAACTGCAGCGGCCACAGCACAACCAAGAAGATCTCGCCCAGTTATCCCGTCAGCATGAATACGATCACTTACCCAGGTTGAGATCACGCCGGCCATATGCACGACTGGCCCTTCCCGACCTGTAGAGCCGCCCGAGCTGAGCGTAATGAGTGAGGCTATGAATGAAGCTATGCCGGCCTTCTTCTCAACTCGTCCATCAGTAAGGGCCGATCCCTCGATCACATCGGCGACTGAACGCACACGTCCGTCATCCGTAAATTTGTTCAGAAGTACACCAACAACCAGCCCACCAATCACAGGTGTGAGAAAAATCCATAGCCAATGCAACTTTTCGGCATGGCTGTGAAGATAGAGGATATCTTCGGTGCTGTAGAGATAGGCCTGCAGCGACGCAATCGCCATGCGGAAGCCCAACGCCATGAAACCCGCAGCTATTCCGATGACCAGTGCGATGAACCAAAACTGGATCTGGCTCGGACCTCGGTGAAGCATAACCCGCCAGGCGTCCCGGATCGCCGAGAGGGCTTGGTTGAGCTGATTGCGCAGCACGGTGCGGGTGGACTGGGTCATTGGCCCTCGTGGGGATAGTCGGCTGACCCTTAGTAAGCCACGCGGCGTGCAGAGAAAAGTCGGTTCACAAGGGATTGTTGACGAGCGTTGCTTACTAGGCTTCCAACAGAGCACGCGCGGCGGCACGCGCTTCTTCGGTGATGGTGTCGCCTGCGACCATGCGAGCGATTTCATCGACGCGATCCGGGTCAGCCAATGGGATGACCGTCGAAAGGGTCTGATCCCCGGTTACCTGTTTCTGCACGCGCCAGTGATGCGCAGCTCGGGCGGCAACCTGAGGCGAGTGTGTTACAACCAGTACCTGCCCGCCCTGTGCCAGTGCGGCCAGTCGCCGACCAACCGCATCCGCTGTCGCCCCGCCCACGCCTCGGTCGATTTCGTCAAAAATCATCGTACGAGCACTGTCATCTCCGGCCAGGCAAACCTTGAGCGCCAAAAGAAAACGGCTGAGTTCGCCACCCGAGGCAATCTTGTTCAACGGACCAGACGGTGCGCCGGGGTTAGTGGCGACGGTAAAGGCCACGGTGTCGACCCCCTCTGGGCCAGGATCGGTGGGTGTGATTTCGGTCTGGAACACGGCGCGTTCCATTTTCAGCGGTGCCAGTTCGGCCATCACAGCGGCGTCCAGCGTGCTGGCCGCCCTGACGCGTGTATCGCTGAGCGCGTTGGCCTTTGCATCATAGGCGGCCTGCGCGGCATCCACGGCAGCGCGTTTGTCGCCTAGGTCGGCATCGCCCGCGTCCAGACGGTTTAGCCGGTCGCGCAGAGTATCAGCGAAAGCGCCCAGATCGTCGGGGGCGACGTCGTGCTTGCGGGCCAGAGCGCGAATGGCGAAGAGGCGCTCTTCGATCTGCTCAAGTTCCGCCGGGTTGAAGTCGAGCGCTTGCAGACAAGTGTTAACACCGTCTTGTGCTTCGCCCAGTTCAATCAGAGCGCGACCGAGCGCGGCAATCGGTTCTTCCAACTGACCACCCGCATTGTCCGACACGCCTTCCAGCCAGCGGACCGCATCCGACATCGCACCTTCAGCCCCGTCACCGCCCAAAAGAGCAAAAGCACGGGCCACGTCATCCCGAATGCGCTCGGCCCCCTGCATCATGCGGCGGCGGGCGTCGAGTTCGGCATCCTCGCCCGGTTGAGGGTCAAGCTGGTCCAATTCACCCACGGAATGGCGCAGGAATTCTTCCTCGGCGCGCATGGCGGACAGCGCTGTCTCGGTCTCGGCCAGCGCCTTACGGGCCCTAGACATCTGACCCCAGGCCGCACGTACGGCCGCCAGCTGATCCGCTGCTCCGGCATAGGTATCCAGCATCGCGCGGTGGCCGCGTGGGTTCAGCAAACCTCGGTCATCATGCTGACCGTGCAGCTCGATCAGCGTCTCCGACAGCGCGCGTAATACTTCTCCGGAACAACGCCGATCGTTGACCCACGCAGTCTTGCGGCCCTCGGCGGTGTTGACGCGGCGCAGGATCAGTTCTTCGCCGCCGGGCAGTCCAGCCTCGGCCAGTACGGCATGGGCGGGGTGGTCTTCGGGCAACTCGAACTCGGCCACAACCTCGCCCTGCGCAGCACCCTGCCGGACCAATTCGGCCCGCCCGCGCCAGCCCAAGACGAAGCCCAGCGAATCCAGCAGGATCGATTTGCCCGCGCCGGTTTCACCAGTCAAAGCGTTCAACCCCGGCTGGAAAGTCAGTTCCAGCCGGTCGATGATCAGCATGTCGCGGATATCAAGGGCGCGCAGCATCGGGTCTTTAGCGTCCCAAGCCTTTAGCCATGGCAGTTACAACCACTCACCCTTGATGGTCTGACGGTAGATCGTGTTCAGCCAGTTGTTGCCACGGCTCTTGAGATTAAGCCCGCGCGATGTCAGCAGCGCGTAGCCAGCATCATACCATTCCGAGGATTGGTAGTTGTACCCCAGAATCGCACCGGCGGATTGCGCTTCATCGACCAGACCCAGCGCCAGATATGCCTCGATCAGACGATAGAGCGCTTCTGCGGTATGCGAGGTAGTCTGAAAATCCTCTACCACGACGCGGAAACGGTTGATGGCGGCGGTAAAGTGGTCCTGGCGCAAATAGTAGCGCCCGATTTCCATCTCTTTAGCCGCCAGATGATCAAAGGCCAGATCAAATTTTAGAACAGCCGAAGAGGCATATTCGCTGTCTGGGTAGACTTCGATCACGGTGCGCAAGGACTGCAGCGCCTGAAAGGTCAGGCCCTGATCGCGGCCAACTTCGTCGATCTGGTCATAGTAGCTGAGCGCCAGAAGATACTGCGCATACGCAGCGTCTTCATCCGTGGGATAGAAATCAATGTACCGTTGTGCAGCAGCACGGCTTTCTTCGTAATTCTGGTCAGAGTGAAACGAAAACGCCTGCATGATCAGCGCACGTTTTGCCCAATCAGAATAGGGGTACAAACGCTCAACCTCAGAGAAATACCAAGCCGCATCATCCGAACGATTCTGCGACAGCTCGTATTCACCGCGGGTATAAATCTGTTCGGGTGTAAAGCCTTCGAGGTTCTGGCTGCGGTCTGCACCCTTGTTCCCAAACAGGCCACCGGCATTGCCGCATGCCGTCAAAGTTGCTGCCAGAAGAAGCGCGCCTGCGATTCTGACTGCCGCTTTGGTGCCAACCATTCCGCCCATCCTTGTCGTTCTACTTAGCGGGATTTACCCCTTATCGGGCCTTGGTCTAGCACATAAAATTCCAGTGCAAAACGCCTTATCCACCCTCGTGACGCAATTGTCGCCAGAGTTGATCGGATCACGCGACCTGTGGGATTTCGCTACGAACCAAGCCCTGACCAGGCAGACGCGCAGCCTGTTCGGGTGTGCACAGTATCGGGCGCACAGCACCGGGCGTTTCGAACAGCTTGCGCAATAGAGTGTTGGTCATCGAATGACCCGATTTCTCACCAATAAAGCGCCCCAGAATCGGACCGCCTGCCAGATAGAGGTCACCCAGAGCGTCCAGCATCTTGTGACGCACAGCTTCATCTGCATGACGAAAGCCACCCGGTGTAAGAACCTCATCGCCCTGCACGACAACAGCGTTGTCCAGCGTACCACCCAGCGCCAATCCGTTCTCGCGCATTGCTTCAACGTCTGTACGGCGGCAGAATGTGCGGCTGTCACAGAGTTCGCGTGCGAATGAACCATTGCGCATGTCCAGAACTTTGGTCTGGCTACCGATGGCGTCATCTTCAAAATCGATATGGAATTCGATCTCCAACCCTTCGGCAGGTGCAATCGAGGCTATTGCGCCCTCACGTTCGACGGAAACAGGCTTAAGCACCTCATAAGCCAGAACAGGGCTGGCCTGACGACGTACACCTTTGGCCATAATGCCCTGAACGAATGCAACGGACGAGCCGTCCATGATCGGAACCTCAGGGCCATCGATCTCAATCAGCGCGTTATGGATACCACAACCGGCAAGAGCAGCCATGATGTGCTCGACGGTCGAGACCGATACGTTTGCCTCATTGACCAGACGGGTGCAAAGAGGCGTGCGCTCAACGACATCATAGATCGCAGGGATCAGTGCATTGCCCAGCTCGATATCAGTCCGCTTGAACCAGATCCCATGACCAGCAGCCGCCGGCTTCAGGACCATCGTCGCAGGCTTGCCGCTATGCAGCCCGGTGCCCTTGAACGTGACTGAAGATTTGAGCGTATGTTGCAATGTGAGCCTCTGCGAGTTGTGTCCAGCCTGTCTGGGGCTGTGTTGCACCCTCAACTAAGGAAGGGGGCGTCAAGGCTCAACTCACTCTTTGCAACCGAATGAAACATGAATGTGACACATCGGCAAATCCCTGCTTACTCAGGTTCAATACCTTGTGATTCAACAAAAAAGGGCCGCACAATGGCGACCCTTTGGGATGATTTTGTTACCGCGATCAGTTGGCCTGACGCCGCAGGAAGGCAGGAATTTCGATGCGTTCCTGGTCTGGATCGACTTCATCCTGCACGGGTGCCGTAGCGTCAACCGACCGCATCGCGGGCTGCTGACGCACCGGTTGCGCCGGAGTATCGGCGGCGTGGCCAGTCATCCGATCGATCAGCCGATTGAACCCAAAACGCGGGCGATCTTCGGCTGTTTGCTGCGGTTGAGGAGCGGGTTCGCGAGGGGCCTCAGTGGCGGCGCGCAGTCGGTTCGAAGGCACCTTCTGCACCGCCGCTTGCAGCCGTTGCATCGCCTCGGGCGACGGGGTACCGGGAGTCGGGGCACGCGAAGCAACGTAGCTTTCCTCTGTTTCTTCGACCTCGGGCTGGGGTTCGAACTGCGCCACCTGCGGCTGATAGGCAGGAGGAGGCAGGCCGTCGTCGTCCTGTTCAGCGGCGGGCTGTTCTTCGTGCCAACCTTCGTTCAACTCGACATCCTCGATCGATTCAAACAACGTAGGGGCAATGTTTGTATCTTCGGCCGCTACAGTCTCATCCGCGGCAATCTGTTCCGGTGCAGCTTCTTCTGCCGAAACCGTACGAGTCAGCGGAGCCGACATCGAGCGGCGGGCGACCGGTACATCGTCCGTTTTCTCGCTGGCGTCGATTCCAGTGGCCACAACCGATACGCGCATACCACCTTCCATCTCTGTATCGAGTGTCGAACCGACGATGATGTTGGCCTCTGGGTCCACTTCCTCGCGAATGCGGTTGGCCGCTTCGTCCAGCTCGAACAGGGTCAGGTCGTGTGCACCGGTGATGTTGATCAGCACGCCCTTGGCACCTTTGAGGCTGATTTCGTCCAACAGCGGGTTGGCGATGGCTTTCTCGGCGGCCTGAATCGCGCGGTCTTCACCGGTAGCTTCGCCAGTACCCATCATCGCCTTGCCCATCTCGTCCATAACAGCGCGAACGTCAGCGAAGTCGAGGTTGATCAGGCCCGGTCGCACCATCAGGTCCGTCACGCCTTTGACGCCTTGATACAGAACATCATCGGCCATCGAGAATGCCTCGGTGAACGTGGTCTTTTCATTAGCCAGACGGAAAAGGTTCTGATTTGGGATGATAATCAGAGTATCGACGACCTTTTGCAGGGCATCTACACCGTCCTCGGCCTGACGCATCCGTTTTGCGCCTTCGAACTGGAAGGGTTTCGTAACAACACCAACGGTCAGCACGCCCAGTTCCCGCGCAGCCTGCGCTATGATCGGAGCCGCCCCTGTGCCGGTGCCACCGCCCATGCCGGCGGTGATAAAGCACATATGCGCGCCCGCCAGATGATCCACGATCTGTTCGATGCTTTCTTCAGCTGCCGCCGCACCCACTGTCGGACGTGCGCCCGCGCCCAAACCTTCCGTGACCTTGACGCCAAGCTGCACCCGCGCCGACGAGCGGCTTTGCTGCAGCGCCTGTGCGTCAGTGTTAGCGACAACAAATTCAACGCCGTCCAGCTGTTTTTCAATCATATTGTCGACTGCGTTGCCCCCAGCGCCGCCAACGCCAAATACGGTAATCCGAGGCTTGAGTTCGTCGTGCCCGGGCATCGAAAGATTTAATGTCATGCTCTGTCCGCCTGTTTTATATGTTGCCGCAAAATGCGGTTTTTTCTGACCTATCCACAGTTGATTTTACTGTGTCATTTCGGAAACGTCACCAGAAAAATCGCCAGAATCCACAAAATATGGAGGAAATAAGGCAGCAAACAGCGGTATTTCGCACTTGCTGGCACATGTAGCGGCTAGACGCACGCGCAGCACTACGCACCGAGAGATCCCGCCCACCTGACGGAGGGCGCGAAAACCGGCTGCTTACTCATTTCGGTCGCGGAAAACTGCTCAATGTCCTGCCGCTAGGCCTCTGCCGGACCTTGTGGATATCTTGCGGGATTCTGGCAAATGCTGCAACCGATTTCTTTAGCCAACCGGAGTACTTGGGCAATTTAGACTGTCCTGCGTGATACTGCGGACCTCTTGCATTTCGCCGCTTTCGAAACTGGCCAGCCGCACCATCAGGCGATCATCATAAAGGAAAGGCCACCAGCAGACTGGAAGACCATCGATCGCATCATCATAGAGAAAGCAGAGCTGACCGTTGGGCGTTGTAATCTGACCATAGACGCAGCCCCGCCCCTCCATCCGCCAAACTGAAAGGGTTGGGCTAAGGAATTCCTCGGTCCCGACCAGCATACCGCTGCGGATTTCATGGAATGTAATGGTTTTGCCTACAACTGCATCCAGAAACGCCTCGGGCGCGATCAGTGTTTGAGCGTTGGGCAACGCGGGCGCGAAGGCGACGCTGATGATCGCCGCGACCCGGCGGAGCGCACTACCAATTGTCACGGAACCAACGCACGGCGCGTTTGAAGGGGCGCGCAGCATATGTGTCGACCGGGATTTCGAAATCCCACCATTCATCTTGCGGATGCGCGGCAAACAGGCTGAGGCCAACAGCCGAGGAAAAACCCGGCCCGGTCGCGGATTGCGGCAGGCCGTGTACGCGCAACGGACGACCCAAACGGACGCGCTGGCCCAGAATGCGGCTGGCTAATCCGTCGAGCCCCATGATTTGGCTGCCCCCGCCAGTCAAGACAATCTGCTGACTTGGCAGATGATCAAAGCCCGCCGCGTCCAGACGGGTGCGAACTTCTTCCAAGATCTCCTCGACGCGCGGACGCATAATGCCGATCAACTCGGCACGGCTTACAGTTCTTCGATCATGCTCCCAGTCGCCTGTGTCACCGCCGATGTCGATCAGGTCGCGGTCATCAGCACCAGTCGCATGGACGCCACCATTAAAGGTCTTGATCCGTTCGGCCACCGCCGCAGGCACACCGAGACCCATAGAAATATCGCTGGTCACGTGATCGCCACCCATGCGCACACAATCGGCATAGATCATGTGTTTCTTCATGAAGATCGAGACGCTGGTGGTGCCGCCACCCATGTCGATACAGGCCGCCCCCAACTCCTGCTCGTCCTCGACCAGCGCGGATATACCCGAGACATAGGCCGAGTTCGCAATCCCCGCCAATTCCAGATCGCAGCGCTTGATACAGCGCACGATATTCTGGATCGCCACCGCATCGACGGTCAGCATGTGCATGTCCACGGCCAGCGACTGGCCCAGCTGTCCACGCGGATCGATCAGACCGGAACGATTGTCGAGTGCAAAATTCACCGGCTGGGCATGCAATACTTCGCGGCCCTCACCATAATCAGGTACGTCGCAGGCGTTCAGAACCCGACCAACTTCGGCCTCCGTGACCAACTGACCTTCCAGATCAACCTGCGCGTCCAACCCGTAAGACCGCGGATTGGCACCCGAGAAGCTGGCAATCACGTGATCCACGCGGATATCGGCCATTTTTTGAGCTGCCTGCAGCGCTGTTCGGATGGCGCGTTCGGTTTCCTGCATCGCAGTAACTTCGCCGAATTGCACGCCGCGTGAGCGTGTGGTCGCGGCGCCGATCACCCGAAATCCGGTTTGACCCGCCATGGAGCCGATCGAGTTATCTTCCGACAGACGCCCGGTGCCGTCAAACCGCAGGACAAGGCAGGCGATCTTGGAACTGCCCACATCCAGAATGGCGACAACGCCGCGTTGCATCGCCTGTCGGCGCATCTGCCGCATTGCGCGTTGGGACTGATAAAGATCGGTCATCATGGTCGTTACTGCCCGCTACTCACATCTACTTTTGTGTTCCACCAGTCTTCGCTGGCTGTTTTGTTCATTCTGATGGTTGGCCGCTGGCCGAGGCGCATGTCCACGGCCACCACGTCGCGTTCCAAAAGGTCCTGTACCTCGTTCACCGCCAAGACGCGTTCCAAGGCGCGTACGGGGCGTTCGGTCGGCAACATGATGCGTTGGTTACGGTCCAGCACCAGATCCCAGCGCCGCTCGCCCACGCGGACCAGGCCCCGAACTCGTTCACCCAGGCTGCGGGCGGTGGTCAGAATTTGCAGCGCCTCGGGGACGTGTTTGTCCGCGCCCTTGCCAGCGATCAGCGGCAGGTTTGAATGATCGGTGCGCGCGGCGACCCGGTCTACATGAGCGCCGGTTTCATCCAGCAACTCAACCCCGTCACGGGTGCGCCAGACGATAACCGGCTGGCGTTCGACCACATCGACCTGCAGGATGCCGCCGGGCCGGATGCGCACAGTGGCCGACTTCACCGGATGCAGCCCGGTGATGGTGTCGCGGATCAACTCTACATCCAGATCCCACGAGCTAAGCGGGAAATCGAGCGGTACTACCTCGCGGATATCTTCCGACAGCGTGGTCCCTGCCCCGTCAATGGCCATCAGGTTGACCATGAATTCTGGGCGTTCCTGAATCGAGGTCTTGATGTCGGCAATGTAGGTACTGACTGCTTCGCGCCGGTCTTCCGAGGCGAAATAGCCTCCCACCACGCCGATGACTGCCAGAACCGGCAGGCCGATCTTCAACCCGCGCCGGATGCCGGGGGTGAGCATCCAGCGCTGAAAACGGTAGCTGAGGCGCGAGGGTGCGGGATCAGAATTATCCGCACGGCCAAACAGACGCATCCCGCCCAGCCGCAGCTTGGGTTCGGCCTTGGGTTCGGGCCTTGGTGCAGTGGCAAAGTCCGCGTCCGGCCCAGCGAGGGCCTTGGTCCGGTGGATCACCGGAGCGCGGGTGGCGGTCAGCGGTCGCACGAAGCATCCTCCACCATCCAGGCGCAGAGCTGTCCAAAGGTCATGCCGATATGCGCTGCTTGCTCGGGCACCAGAGACGTTGGTGTCATGCCGGGTTGCGTGTTGGTTTCCAGCAGGAACAGCCCATCCGTGCCCATGCTGTCATCCCAGCGGTAATCCGTACGACTGACGCCCCTGCAGCCCAGTGCACTATGAGCTTGCAGCGCATAGTCCATGCAGCGGTCAAAGATATCCTGCGGGATGTCGGCGGGCAGAACATGCCACGAACCGCCGGGCTTATACTTGGCATCATAGTCGTACCAACCGCCATCGGTCATGATCTCGGTCACGGTCAGGGCGCGATCGCCCATAACGGTCACGGTCAGTTCACGGCCTGCCACGTATTTCTCGACCATAACTTGGTCCGGCATATTGTCCGACAGCTGCGGGGGTCCGTTCGAGCCCTTGTGCACGATATAGATGCCGACGCTGGACCCTTCGTTATTGGGCTTGGCCACGTATGGCGGTTCCATCACATGGACCTCGACCACCTCGACCTTAGGTACAATCACGCTAGGGACGACGGGGAGACCTTCGGCTTGATAGACCTCTTTGCTGCGCTGCTTGTCCATCGCAAGTGCCGAAGCCAGCACGCCGGAGTGTGTATAGGGAATCCGCATCCATTCCAGCAGGCCCTGCACGCAGCCATCCTCGCCCCAGCGACCATGCAGGGCGTTAAAAACCACATCCGGCTTGATGTCCAAAAGGCGCGCGTAGAGGTCGGGACCTGCGTCCAGCTCGACCACTTCAAAGCCTTCTCCCACAAGGGCGGCCGCGCATTCGCGCCCAGAGCTGAGAGACACCTCGCGTTCCGCCGAGGGGCCACCCATCAATACCGCCACTTTGGGGTTTGTCCTGCTCGACATACCCAATGTGCGCCTCAATGTCCCCGGACCTTATGTAGTGGTCCGTACTGCGTTTATGCCTTTGATCCGTCGCCTGAATTTGCCTGTTTTGGTCTGACGGTCGGGGCTTTATTCTGTCAGCGGATCACCGATCCGCATGATTTCCCACTCTAGCGTGATGCCGCTTGTTTCGTAAACCTTTTTTCTCACCGCCTCGCCGAGATCTTCGAGGTCGGCGGCGGTGGCGTTGCCGGTATTGATCAGAAAGTTCGAGTGCTTGGGACTCATCTGCGCCCCACCAATGGCCGCCCCTCGCATCCCTGCATCATCGATCATTTTCCATGCCTTCAGATCATGCACATCGTCGGCACGGCCCGTCGAAGAAAACCCCGCGGGATTGCGGAAAGTTGAACCTGCGCTGCGATCCTTTGTTGGCTGGCTTTCGTCACGCTTCTTCAGTTGTGTTTCCATACGTGCGTGTAGCTCTTTGGGATCACCCGACGGTCCTTTGAACGTGGCCGAGATCAGCACCGCACCATCGGGCAGGTCAGACTGGCGGTAGCGAAAGTTCAGATCACCAGCGGCAAGTTCAACGAGCTTTCCCTGACGCGTAACGATCGTGGCCGTCTGCAAAACATCTGCCGTATAGCTGCCATAGCACCCGGCATTCATGCGCACCGCACCGCCGATGGATCCCGGTATGGTGCGCAAAAACGTCAGATCTACGCCCGCGTCCGCCGCCTTGCGCGCGACATGCGCATCCAGCGCAGCGGCCCCTGCGGTTACGGTACCGTCTTCAATAGATATCCCGTTAAAACCGCGCCCAAGTCGGATCACCACTGCACGCAGCCCCCCATCACGAATGATAAGATTCGAACCCACGCCCATCGGAAAAACAGTGATGTCTGCCTGAAGATCACGCAAAAAGACCTGCAGATCTTCGACATCGGCAGGCTGAAACAGATAATCGGCCGGACCACCAACTCGCAGCCAAGTCAGATCGGACAGCGCGCGCGCTTCGGATAAGCGGCCGCGGACCGCGGGCAATCTGCTCATGCGTTTGTACGAGCGGCCAAACTCCGCCCCCCAACACCACCCATAATAACGGCAAACAGGAAGGGCAAAACCGCACCGGTGAGCCAGACAAAGGGGCCAAAGGCCTGCTCTTCCTCACCGGTTGCAACACCAGCGAGCATGACAATCAGCACCAACCCCAGGGCTGAGGACAGGCCGATGAGCCACATCAACCCTTTTGTACCAATCCAGCGGCCAGCGATAAAACCTGCTATGCCTCCGAATACGAATGTTATCAGCGGAAGATATGCGAATGTGGCGATGTCGACCATGGAGACCTCCTGAAATGGCCGTTACTTATTGACCGCCTTCATGCCTTGCATTTTCGCGTTTGTCCAACGGGTGAGGTAAATCACCGGCCAGCGCAGCACCGACATCCCCGCCGCCAGAACCAGCAACCCGATCCACGGGCCATTTTGATAGGTCACATAGCCTAAGATGGGAACGCCGACGGCGATCAGGAAATATGCGCGCCGCCAGTGGTTGTCCTTGCTGGGGATCATCGCCAGCACATTGGCAACCACACCCCAAAGACCGGCAAGCGCAATCGACCAATTCATTCTGACACCTCTTTACCCGTCCATTTGCGCCAGTAGTAGCGGATCGGGTTGCGGTACATCGAGACGAAACCAGCTGCAGCCAGCACTCCTATGAACCAGCCATAGTCTAAACTCAGCCACAGAATCAGTGCGGGCGCGCTGGCAAACAGCATCACACCCGGCGGGAATTGCAGGCGCATGGGCAGCATCGCCACGATGGTTGAGGCGAAGACCCAGCCGCAGGCGATTATGAGTGACAGACTCATAGCGCACTACCGGAAGGATAAAAGCCGCAGTCGCAAAAGGTATTTTGTCCTAAATCAGGCATCTCTACGCTCTTGCCCCATCAATCGTTTTCTTCTCTTTCTCCATAATCCGACACAAAAACCCACAAGCAAGAATGGTAGAGCATTCAGAGCGATGAATGCCCCAATCCTCGCGTCCACCGAGACCTCTGAATCTGTTCCATAGAGCCCGTAGATGAGAAACCCAATAGAGAGAGCGACGACCACAAGCATCAGCAACCTGGGTAGAATACCGACAATGAACCCCAGCAAAACCAGTATTAGTATGCCGAGATATGCAGTCATGCGGCCAATTGCTCTGGCAACCCGTTGGCCCAGGTGCTGATCGTCCCTGCGCCGAGGCAGACGACCATGTCCCCCGGGCGGGCCTGTTCGCGGACGAGGCGTGCAAGATCTTCTTCGTTCAAGATCGCCCGCGCATGACGGTGGCCGTGGCGGATCAGGCCCTGCACAAGATCATCGCGGCTGGCGCCTTCGATCGGATCCTCGCCTGCAGCAAAGACCTCGGCAATAGCGACCACGTCGGCGTCGTTGAAGCAGGTGCAGAAATCGTCGAACAGGTCGGACAGGCGGGAATAGCGGTGCGGCTGATGGACGGCGATGACACGGCCCTCGGTTGCTTGACGTGCGGCCTTGAGAACGGCGGTGATTTCAACCGGGTGGTGGCCGTAATCGTCGATGATGGTGACGCCGTTGATCTCTCCAACCTTGGTGAAACGGCGGTTAACGCCGCCGAAGTTTGCCAGAGCGTCGCGAATTTCCGAAGCTTTCATCCCCAGATGGCGGGCCACGGCCACAGCGGAAAGAGCATTCGAGACGTTGTGATCGCCGGGCATCGGCAGGGTACAGCCCTCGATCACCGTGTCTTCGTAGCGCAAATGGATGTCGAAATGGGCAACGCCACCTTTGTAGCTCAGGTTCTCGGCCCGCACATCGGCCTGTGCGTTGAAACCATATGTGCGCACGCGACGGTCCGAGATGCGGCCGACCAGAGCCTGCACCTCGGCATGATCGGTGCAACAGACGGCCAGGCCATAAAACGGCAGGTTCGAGACGAATTCGTAAAACCCGTCGCGCAGTTTGTCGAAATCACCCCAATGCTCCATATGCTCGGGGTCGATATTGGTGACAATGGCGATGGTTGCGGGTAGGCGGTTGAAAGAGCCATCACTCTCATCCGCTTCGACCACCATCCATTCGCCCTGCCCCATGCGGGCGTTGCTGCCATAGGCGTGGATGATGCCGCCATTGATGACCGTGGGATCAAAATCGCCGGCAACCATCAGTTCGGCCATCATTGTGGTCGTGGTCGTTTTTCCGTGGGTTCCAGCGATGGCAATATTCGAGCGCAGCCGCATCAGTTCGGCCAGCATATCGGCGCGGCGGACAACCGGCAGGCCCTTCGCGCGCGCCTCGTCCAGCTCCGGGTTCCCCGGTTTGATCGCGGTCGAGACCACGACCACGGCGGCGTTCTGCAAATTCTCGGCACGCTGGCCTTCGAAAATCTCAGCACCCAGCCCAGCCAGCCGGTCAGTAATCTTCGAAGTTTTCAGATCCGACCCCTGAACCCGATACCCAAGGTTCAAAAGTACCTCGGCAATGCCCGACATCCCGATCCCGCCGATACCCACGAAGTGGATCGGTCCAACGTCCTGCGGCAGTTTGGTTGCTGGATTCATGAGGTCTCCTTCTACGCCAGTTGCTCGACTAGGGCGACCAGACGCTCGGTCGCGTCCGGAGCCCCGACCGATAGCGCGGCATGGGCCATTTGCTGTGCGGCTTCGGGGTTGGTGAGAACCGTGGTCATCTGCTCTGTCAGCGCGGGAACGTCAAGGGCGTTTTCGGGGATCATGATCGCCCCGCCTGCCTGAACCAGCGCGCGCGCATTGGCGGTTTGGTGATCCCCTGCAGCCGCTGCGAAGGGGATCAGGATCGAAGGTCTCCCGATCACTGAGATATCGGCGACGCTGGACGCACCCGAACGGCTGATCACCAGTTGTGCATCGGACATGCGGCGAGGCACATCGTCAAAGAAGGGCTGCACATCGGCGCGTATGCCGTGATCGGCATAAAAGGTCTTGACCCGTTCGCCATCCTCATCACGAGCCTGATGCGAGACGCGAATAAACCCGCGCAGATATTCAGGCAGTGCCGCGATGGCGTCAGGCACCACGTCGCTGAGGATGCGCGCGCCTTGGCTGCCGCCCATCACAAGGACAGACATCGGGTATTCCCCAGGCGGGATGTATGGGGCAGCGGCGCGGTCCAGAACAGAGGCGCGGACCGGGTTACCAGTATGTGTACCCATGGCCCCTTCGGGCAGATCAGTGGGCCAAACACCACAGGCCACCTGCGCCACGCGGGTGGCAAACAATTGGTTCACGCGGCCAAGAACACCATTTTGTTCATGGATCATGCGCGGAATTTTCAGAAGCGTCGCCGCGCCCAATGCCGGGATCGACGGATAGCCGCCAAAACCTACCACCACGTCCGGTTTATCGCGCATCATCTGCGCGGCCATGCCGGTCACGCCAGCAGCGATCTTCGGCCCGACCAGCACCTTGGCGGCCAGACCACCACGGGCGAAGGTGGCCGAGGAGGCCTCGACAGTTTCAACAGCTTCGGGGAACGCACCGGTATAGCGCGCGCCGCGCGGGTCGGTGGACAAGCGCACACGCCAGCCTTTGGCCAGCATCGCCTCGGCCAGCGCTTGTGCGGGGAACATGTGCCCGCCCGTGCCGCCCGCTGCGATCAGAAGGTAAGGTTTTCCCATCAGCCTCGTCCGCGCAGAATGTCGCCAAGCTCGCCTTGCGGGCGGGTTCGGGTGAAGGCCAACAACATACCTACCGCGATGCCGCCTGCAATCAGGGACGACCCGCCATAGCTGACAAACGGCAGCGTCATGCCCTTGGCGGGCAGTAGCCGCACGGCGACGCCCATGTTGATCATTGCCTGCACGCCAAACATGCAGGCAAGACCAGTGCCAGCCAGACGGATGAACATGTCGCGTTCGCGCATCAGCCGCAGTAGCGAGCGTACTACGATCAGCGAATAGAGCGCGATGATAATCAGGACCAGGATCAGCCCGTATTCCTCGGCCGCTACGGCGATGATGAAATCCGTATGCGCATCGGGCAGAGACCATTTCACTTGGCCTTCGCCCACACCAACGCCGAACAAACCACCTTCGCGGATGGCGTTGGTAGCGTAACCAAGTTGTGTGGTGGGATCGAGCTCCTGATTGAGAAAGCCGTCGATCCGGCGGGCAAAGTGTTCAGAATTTGAATAGGCCAGCATTCCGCCCAAAACCACTGCCCCGGCCATACAGACCAACAACAGCATCGGCGCACCCGCCACGAAATACATTACGCCCCAACCAAAGAGGATCAGGCAAGCTTGCCCGAAATCAGGCTGCATCACCAACATCGCCACGATGGACATGCACAGCGCGAACGACCAAAGCCGACCCGGCGGGCCATTTATTTCCTGCGAAGCGGCCAGCAGCCAAGCGGCCACGACAACAAAACCGGGTTTGAGGAACTCGGATGGCTGCAGCGAGGCAAAACCCAGCGAATACCAGCGCACTGCGCCTTTGCCAAAATCGGTACCAAAGATCGGCAGGAAGGCCAGCGCCACAAAAGAGGCCAGAAAGCCCAAGATCGCAAGACGCCGTACCAACGTCGGCGACATCATCGAGGTCAGTAGCATCGCGACCAGCGCCAGCCCGCCAAACACCGCCTGTCGCTCGACATAGTGAAACGGGTCGAATCCGTTGCGACCGGCAAGCGGTGGCGACGAGGCCAGCCCCAACAGAAGTCCGATGACAAACAGGATCAAAACGCAGGACATCGTCCAGCGATCAATAGTCCGCCACCACTTTGGAAGAATCGGTTCACCGCGCTGGTCCTGGACCGCGCCATACACCATCTCAGTCATGAGATACCGCCACTATCTGCCTCGTTAACGTCCCGTTTTCGGGATCTGATTGAGAGTCTACAGTGATTTTTACGATTGGGCTAGCAGAATGACGGGCAGAACTGGAATTCCGGGACAATGATCTCGCCGGTATCAAACGCGCGTGCAATCAAGCTGCGCAAGCTGCCTATTCTGATAAGAGACGCATAGAGGCGCGGTTAAGGTCATCAGAATATCAACCGCGCCCCACGCCCTTGTCCAAACAGCATAACGTCAGTCTTTGATGGGGTATCTATCAGGCTCTTCAAACACATCGATCACCCGGGAACCCGCCTTGATGTATCCGCCATGCTCCACTCCGGCCGGAATCGAATAACTGTCACCGGGCAAATAAACTCTCGTGTCTCCACCAATGGTAAGTTCAATTTCTCCATCGACCACCGTACCCCATTGGGCACCATGTGAATGCGGTGGGAGCTCCATATCTTTAAGAAAAGTAAAAAAGGCGACCAAACCAGCGTCAGATCGAATGACTGCTGTCTGCACGACATCTTCGGGAAATGGTACGTCTAAACTTGGAAAGCCCGTAATGAAATTCGGAAACTTCATAGTTTTGTCCTTTAAATAAGATTTAACTGGTAAGCATTAGCAAAGAGCTTAGCATGTCGGTGTGCATGGCAACTGAAAATACACACACATCAGATGGCACAAGCTCAAGTGCCACTCAGAAATTTAGAGACCCATACACGCACCGTTTTGGTTTGTACTCTTGCCATCGCTAACAATACACGCCATGCGCAGCGCATGAATTACGAAACGATTATCCTCGGTGCTGGCGCGGCTGGCATGATGTGCGCGACCCATTGTGGTGGGCGTGTACTGATGATCGATCACGCGAAGGCCCCGGGAGAGAAAATCCGCATCTCGGGCGGGGGGCGGTGTAATTTCACCAATATGTATGCTGGACCCGGCAATTTCCTGTCGCAGAACCCGCATTTCTGCAAATCCGCTCTTGCCCGTTATACGCAGTGGGATTTCATCGACTTGGTAAACCGACACGGTATCTCGTGGCATGAAAAGACGCTGGGGCAGTTGTTTTGCGACGGATCGTCAAAACAGGTCATCTCGATGCTGTTGGCTGAAATGGATCGCGTCGGGGCTGAACTCTGGGTTCAGACTTCTTTGAAAGATCTGCGTAAAACCGAGAGCGGGTTTGAACTGGCAGTTGAGCGCGAAGGGCGACGTGTGTCCCTGACTTGTGCCAACCTCGTGCTCGCCACGGGGGGCAAGTCTATCCCCAAAATGGGTGCGACCGGACTGGCCTATGATATAGCGCAGCAGTTCGGGCTGCAGATGACGGAAACACGCGCAGCATTGGTGCCGTTCACTTTTTCCGATGGAAAGTTCAAGGATTTGTCCGGTGTGTCTCTGCCTGCACGTCTTTCAGCCAGCAAAACCAGCTTTGACGAGGCGCTGCTGTTCACTCATCGCGGCCTCAGCGGGCCGTCAGTTTTACAGCTTTCCTCCTATTGGCGCGAGGGTCAGGAAATCCGCGTCAATCTGATACCCGATCTGCCCCTGTTTGATCGGTTGCGGTCGCAGCGGCAAAGCGGCGGCCGCAAAGCCCTGTCCACCGAACTAGGGCGCTACCTGCCTGCCCGGCTGATCGATTATCTAAGCCATTTCATGCCAATACAGGGTAATCTGGCGGATCAATCCGACTCAAAACTCTCCGAGCTTATTGCTGCCCTTTCGGATTGGCGCCTGACACCATCCGGAACCGAAGGATATCGCACAGCCGAAGTAACTTTGGGCGGTATCGACACCGATGATCTGTCTTCAAAAACAATGGAGGCCAAGGATGTCCCCGGCCTCTATGCAATTGGTGAAGCGGTGGATGTCACCGGCTGGCTAGGCGGCTACAACTTCCAGTGGGCGTGGTCCTCAGGGCACGCCGCTGGGGTTGCAATCGCAGGCCGTTAGCCAACCACGTTGTAGCCACGTCCGCGCATGCAATTGCGCACGATGACTTCTTTATTCTGGTTCTTGTTGATCACATCAGCACCTGCGCCAACAAGCGCACCGGCAACCGCCGCACGGCCCAGATTGTCGCTGCTGTCCTGAACGATACCGGTGACGGCAGCAGCACCTGCTGCGCCGATAGCCGCGTTACCGGCTGTGGACCCATCCACACTGGCCTGAGATGCGGCGAGTTGCTGGCATTGTTGCAGATCAACGTTGTAATTCGGACTGACCGGACCATCGATCACCGGCTGATAGCTTGCGCCAGTGTTGGTGCAGGCGCCGGCCACCAGAATGGCAGGAAGGATCATAAAGAGTTTACGGTTTGGCATATTCCATGACCTCGCGTTGAATTTTCCAAAGGCAAAACCAATTATTATGTCTCGTCAAGCAGATAGATCTACAGACTGGCCGAACAGGCGGTCTATTGCAAACGTCCTATTTTCATAAACGTTTTTTGACCTCGGCAACGAAATCATCACCACGCTGTTCGAAGTTGTCGTACTGGTCAAAACTCGCCGCCGCAGGGGCCAGCAAAACCGTCTCGCCGGGTTGTGCATCGACCATTGCTTGCTTCACTGCCTCGGCCATAGTCGTGCAGACCAGCGCATCGGCCGTAAGCCGCATCGCAAACCCAGCGGCCTCTCGTCCTATAACATAGGCGCGGACGACCTGATCCGCCGCCCCATTCAGAGCATCCAACCCGCCCTCTTTCTCAAGCCCACCGCAGATCCAGCGGATGTTGTTGAATGCACTCAGCGCTTTTAAGGCGCTGTCGACGTTGGTGGCCTTGGAGTCGTTCACATAAGTCACACCATCCGCCTCGGCTATGATCTGACTGCGATGCGGCAGCCCCGGGAAGCTGTGAAGCGCATCTTCGATCACGCGAGGCGCAAGGCCCAGCGACCGGCAGGCGGCATAGGCCGCACAGGCATTCTGGTGGTTATGCGCGCCGGGCAGACCCTTGATGCCCCGCAGATCGATCGAACCCGCCTGCCGGCCTTTACGGTATTCCGCGAGATATCCCTTGCGGGCAAAAACCTGCCAACCCGGCCCGGTCAGTTTGCGCGCAACCGAAATTCGGATCACCCGATCGTCCGTCGGCCCCTCAGACATCTGTCCGGCCAGAAACGCACCCTCAGCCTCGTCAATGCCGATCACTGCGCGATCCGGTCCGCCTTCAGCAAAGAGACGGCGCTTGGCGGCGAAATAGCCGCCCATGCCACCGTGCCGATCCAGATGATCGGGTGAGAGGTTGGTGAACACCGCCACATCCGGGGTCAGCGCGCGGGCCAGTTCGGTCTGATAGCTGCTGAGCTCCAACACCACGACTGAGCCATCACCACCCGGATCGATATCTAACACACCTCGCCCGATATTTCCCGCAAGCTGCGAATTTCGACCGGCCTCCGTCAGGACATGATGAATCAGCGCTGCAGTGGTAGATTTGCCGTTCGATCCAGTCACCGCAATGACGCGTGGCGGGGTATCGTGCGCATTCCATTCCGGCCCCGCGAACGAGCGGAAGAACAGCCCGATATCATTGTCGACCGGCACGCCAGACTCCAGCGCAGCAGCCACCACCGGATTTGGTGTGGGATAGAGATGCGGAATGCCCGGCGATACGATTAGCGACGCGATGTCATCAAAGGCTCCGTGACGATGCAGATCGACACAGGCAAAACCTTCCTGCTCAGCCGACTCGCGCGCAGCGGGATTATCGTCCCAGCATACCGGCTGCGCCCCACCAGCCCGCAGCGCCCGCGCCGTGGTCAGACCCGAACGCCCCAGCCCCAGAACCGCAACCTTCTGCCCTGAAAACCCTTTAACCGGGATCATGCTACTACCTTCGCAGATTAGAAATTTGCGCCACACTGCACCGAAGGTTTTCCCAAAGGCAAGGGCGCGTTCAGGCTCGCGCGATAGCGCGAGCTGGGCCCAACGGGTGGCAGGTAGGCCGCGGGCCTTCTGAACCCGGCCGCAGCTTCACCGCACTTTCAACGTCGCCAGACCGATCAGCGCCAGGATCAGCGAGATGATCCAGAACCGGATCACGATGGTGGGCTCGGCCCAACCCTTTTTCTCATAATGGTGGTGGATGGGGGCCATTAGAAAAACGCGTTTGCCAGTTCGTTTGAAATAGAGAACCTGAACAATCACGCTTAGCGCCTCGACGACAAACAGCCCGCCGACCACCGCCAACACCAGTTCGTGTTTGGTAGCGACGGCAATCGCACCCAGCGCTCCGCCCAGAGCCAACGACCCGGTATCGCCCATGAACACAGCCGCAGGGGGTGCATTGTACCAAAGGAAACCCAATCCGCCGCCAAAAAGCGCGGCTGTAAAGATTAGGATTTCTCCGGTCCCCGGCACGTAATGAACATCGAGGTATTCGGTAAAGTCGACCCGTCCCACGGCATAGGCGATGACACCCAGCGTCGAAGCTGCAATCATCGCAGGCATAATGGCCAGCCCGTCCAGACCATCGGTCAGGTTGACCGCATTTGCCGCCCCGACGATCACGATCACCGCAAACGGGATGTAGAACAGGCCCAGATTGACCAGTGTATCCTTGAAGACAGGCAAGGCCAGTTGGTTCTGCAAATCTGCCGGGTGATGAAGCGTTGCCCAGAGCGAGGCCAGCACAGCGATAATAACGCCAAGCGCCAGTCGCATCTTGCTAGAAACTCCCTTGGTGTTTTGCTTCGAAACCTTGGCATAGTCATCCGCAAAGCCGATGGCCGCATATGCCAACGTCACGAACAGCACCATCCATACGTAAGGATTATCCCAGCGCGCCCAGATAAGAGTCGATGTCACAAGCGCACCTACGATCAGCAGCCCGCCCATGGTAGGGGTCCCTGCCTTGGACAGATGCGCTTCGGGACCGTCATCACGGATCGGTTGACCCTTGCCCTGCTTGCGACGCAACACATTGATCAGGGGTTTTCCAAACAAAAAACCAAAGATCAGCGCCGTCAGAAAGGCTCCGCCTGCCCGAAATGTGATGTAGCGGAAGAGGTTCCAGAAATCCCCTCCATCCGACAGGGCGGTCAACCAATAGAGCATACCAAAACCTTTCTTACACAGGCATCACGAGCGCTTACGGCTCAAGCGCGCGCCTTTGCCCCATTTTCCGCAGACCGTCAACAATCTGCGCCAATGCCATGCTGAGCGAGCCCTTTGCCAGCACTGCATCGCCATTACGGATCAACACGAGCAGTTGCCCGGCCATCTCGGCGCTGGTCTCGGTCCAGAGCCCGCGCTTACCTTCCGGTAAGGCCTGATGCAGCGCCTGCATCAGCGGGCCGATGCAATGAACTTGATCGACCTGCGCCATCGCGGCCACATCGGCCATTGCCGCGTGCATCGCGTGTTCCTGTGCACCCAGCTCTTTCATATCGCCCAGAAACGCGATCTTGCGCTTGCCCGCTGAGGCGGCCAGCACGTCAAGTGCGGCCTCCATCGAGGTCGGGTTGGCGTTGTAGCTGTCATCCAGCAGCTCAATCTGACCACCATCGGAAAGCGCGATCACTTCGCGGACCCCGCGCCCTTTGACCGGGGACCAGTTGCGGAGACCGGCAACCGCCTGATCCAGATCGACGCCCAACTCGGCGCAAGCCGCCAGCGCGCCCAAAGCATTCATCGCAAAATGCGTACCTGCCGATCGGACGTCGAACGAAATATTGTTTTCGCCAATCTTACCCTGCGCTTGAAGACTGTCCGCGCCCTGCTTCACGTCGGTCAGAGCGTAATCTTGTGCCGTTCGACCAAACTCGACAATCTTTGCGCCCTGCGCCTGCGCACAGCTGCGCAGGATGTCGGCATGCTCGACATCGGCGTTGACGATGGCGGCCCCACCCTTGGTCAGACCGTCGAAAATCGCGGCCTTCTCATGGGCGATTCCCGCGACCGAGTCGAACGCTTCGAGATGCACTGCGGCCACCGTGGTCACCAGCCCCACATGCGGCTGGGCCTGACGCGCCAAAGGTGCTATCTCGCCCGGGTGGTTCATGCCTATTTCGATCACCGCATAATCGGTGTCGTGCGGCATCCGCGCCAGTGTCAGCGGGACACCCCAATGGTTGTTGTAGCTGGCAACACTAGCGTGTGTTTTTCCCTGAGTTTCTAGGATACTGGCCAGCATTTCTTTGGTTGAGGTTTTGCCCACACTGCCAGTCACACCCACCACACGTGCTGTACAGCGTGCTCGCGCAGCTTGCCCAAGCGCTTCAAGCCCAGCCTGTACGTCATCGACGATCAAAAGCGGCGCATCTTCCGGCACGTCTTCGGGAATATGTGAAACCAGCGCCGCTCCTGCGCCTTTCTCTAGAGCTTGCGCAACGAAATCATGGCCATCGCGGGCGGCTTCAAGCGCGACGAATAAGTCTCCGGGTTGCAAAGTGCGGGTATCTATTGAGACGCCGTCGGCCTTCCAATTCGCAGTCGCGTGCCCACCGGTTGCTTCGGCGGCTTCAGCAGCTGTCCAGAGTGTCATGCGACCCTCCCGTCCAGTGCAGCGACAGAGATGCTGGCCTGTTCGACGTCATCGAAGGGCAGAACCTGATCGCCGACGATCTGGCCGGTTTCATGCCCTTTACCCGCGATCAGCAATGCATCGCCTGGCTGCAGAGCGTCGATGCCCCGCAGGATAGCTTCGGCCCGGTCGCCCACTTCGGTGGCTTCAGGCGCACCCAGCATGACAGCGGTGCGGATGGTGGCAGGGTCTTCGCTGCGCGGGTTGTCATCAGTCACAAAGACCAGATCAGCATGGTCGGCAGCAGCTTTGCCCATCAGCGGACGTTTGGTGGCATCACGATCGCCGCCGGCACCGACGATGGCAATCAGTCGGCCCATAACATGGGGGCGCATCGCTTTCAGCGCAGTGGCGACGGCATCGGGCGTATGTGCATAGTCCACAAACACCGCCGCGCCGTTGTCGCGGGTGGCAGCTAGTTGCATTCTACCCCGCACGGTGGTCAGGTGCGGCAGAGTTTCAAACACGCGGTCGGGATCCTCTCCTGCTGCGATGACCAGACCACAGGCCAGAAGGACGTTCTCGGCCTGAAACCCTCCGATCAGGTTTAAGCGGGTTTGATAGGTTTTGCCTTTCCACGCAAAGCGCAGGTCCTGCCCAGTAGCGTCAAAGCGTTGATTCAACAGGCAAAGGTCAGAGCCCTCGGGCCCCACGGTGAGGATACCCTGACCACGCGCCTCTGCGAACTTGAGCATCTCGGCGCCCTTGGGATCACCAAGGTTGACCACTGCGGCCCCGTCTTCGGGCAGCACCCGGTCGAACAGGCCTGCTTTGGCGGCGAAATAGGCCTCGAATGTGTCGTGATAGTCTAGATGGTCTTGCGTGAAATTCGAAAATCCGGCGGCCGTCAGGTGCACCCCGTCCAAGCGGCGTTGTTCAAGCCCGTGCGAGGATGCCTCCATCGCGGCATGGGTCACTCCGTTCTCGGCAGCCTCGGCCAAACAGCGGTGCAGCGTGATCGGCTCGGGCGTGGTATGTGCCAATGGTGCGGTCCAAGCGCCCTCGACCCCAGTGGTGCCGAGGTTGACGGCGGCCAGGTCAAGCTCGGTCCAGATCTGGCGAACGAAACTCGCGACCGAGGTTTTACCGTTGGTTCCAGTGACCGCCACGATGGTCTGAGGCTGCGCGCCAAACCAGAGTGCTGCGGCACCAGCGAGAGCCTGACGGGGGTCCTCGGTGACGATCAGCGCGGCGTCCGATGCGGCCAGCTCCTGGGTCGCAATCTCGGCTCCTTCTGCGTCGGTCAGGATCGCGGCGGCCCCCATGCGCAGGGCGTATTGGATGAATTCGCCACCGTGGACACGGGTGCCCGGAAGAGCGGCAAACAGGAAGCCATCTTTCACCTCTCGGCTATCGACGGCCAGACCGGCGATCTCCGGATTGACCCCGCCCCGTGCGGTCAGGGCCAGTTCGCTGAGTTTCTTTGACTGATTGCCCATGACCCACCTTTCGCCGGACAGCCTAATTTGAGGTCAGCGTTATAGCAGCGCCCGCCTCAGGCTCAAGCCGGGGCCTGAGGCCCAGCAGTGGTGCGATGCGCGCGATCAGTTCAGCGGCAACCGGAACGGCAGTCCAGCCGGCGGTACGGCGCTTTTCGCCGTACGCCACGATGGAGGGTTCATCCAGCGTGACGATCAGCACATATTTAGGGTCGTGGGCCGGGAATAGCGTGGCAAAGGTGGCGATCACCTTGTCATCGTAATAACCGCCGCGCGGTTTGGGCTTGTCTGCAGTGCCGGTTTTGCCCGCCACGTCATAGCCCGCCACATCTCCGAAACTGGCGGTGCCATCGGTGACCACTTTGCGCAGCATTGCTTGCGCCTGTTTCGCGGTACTTTCAGACATCACACGCGGGCCGTACTGCGGACCGTTGCGGCGCAATATTGTCGGGCTGACATAATGTCCACCATTGGCAATCGCCGCATATCCGGCGGCCAGATGCATCGGGCTCGTCGACAGACCATGGCCGTAGGAAATGGTGACAGTGCTCAACTCACCCCATTTTTTCGGCTTGAGCGGCTCGCCGCCCTTAGCTTCAACGATCTCAAACGGGGTCGGGTCGAACATGCCCAGCGAGCGCAGAAAATCCTGCTGTCGCTTGCCACCGATTTGCAGCGCAAGTCGCCCAGTCCCCCGGTTCGAGCTGTGGACGATTACATCCGCCACGCTGATTTCGCCGTAGTTCTTGCCGTTGAACTCTCCGATCGGAAAACGACCAATTTTCATCGGGCCCGAAGTGTCGATAATCGTGTTGGAGTTAACCAGTCCCAACTGCACCGCCTGCGCAGCGGTGAAAATTTTGAACACCGAGCCCAGCTCGTACACACCCTGCACATAGCGGTTGAACAGTGGGCTGTCCGAGGGGTCAAATCCCGAAGTCGGCGGGCGCGGCCGATCGTTGGGATCAAAGGACGGCAGCGAGGCCGCCGAGACCACTTCACCCGTATGGGCATTCATCAAAACCGCCGAAGCGCCTTTGGCGTTCATGATTTTCATGCCGCCATAAAGCACCTGTTCCACCGCCGCCTGAACTGTCAGGTCCAGCGACAGTTGCAGCGGCTTGTTGCCGTTAGCCGGATCGCGCAAATAGTCGTCGAACTGCTTTTCGACGCCTGCCACACCGATCACCTCGGCGGCGCTGACGCCTTCACGGCCAAAGCCAGAGCCACCCAAAATATGCGCGGCCAGACGGCCATTAGGGTAAAGTCGCATTTCGCGTGGACCGAACAGGATGCCCGGATCGCCAATGTCATGTACGGCCTGCTTCTGCTCGGGTGAGACGCGCTTCTTGATCCACAGGAACTTACGCTTGCCTGTGAAATCTTTAACCAGGCGCTCTTTTTCCAAATCGGGGAAGATGGCGACCAGCTGATCGGCAGCGGCAATCGGGTCGATCATCAAAGGTGGCTGCGCGTAGACCGAATAGGTATCCAGATTGGTCGCCAGAATGCGCCCCTCGCGGTCAACGATATTGGCGCGTTGCATCGCAATAGATGCCCCAGGCGCATTGGCCAGTGGTTCCTGCGCTTCCGACGTAGCCAGCGCGCCCATGCGAAACCCTACAACTGAGAATGCGCAAAAAAAGAATAGGCCCAGCACCAGCAAGCGACCTTCGGCGCGCGCTCTGGCGCGATCTTTCATGTCTTCGTGACGCTGGTGGATGTTCTCGCGTTCGATCGCTTTCGGATTTTCACCACGTGCGCGGGCGTCAAGGATTCGGGCAAGCGGGCGGAGTGGTGTTCGGGTCATGGGAACTGCACCTCACCCAGCGCTTGTGTCTCGGTGATCGCCTGCAGCTCAATCGGGTCAACGATAGGCAGGTCGGGATCCTCGCCATAGGCGATTTGATCGGCGCGCCCGAATTGCTCGGCGCGCAACGGTAGCAATCCTAAACGTTCGAAGTTCAGATCCGCCAGCTCGCGCAGACGATCGGGCCGGTTCAGATAAGCCCATTCCGCATTCAGCACCGCCAGCCGCGCCTGCGCTACGCCTATTTTTTGCTGCAGTAATTGCGTTTCCTTGACCACTTGCTGCGTGCGGTAGTTTTCCTGATACGCCCAAAGCGCCAGCCCAAAAACAGACAGAGCAGTCAACACATACAAAATACTCTTCATCTTGCCCTTCCCCCCAGTTGCGGCATGCCGATGGCGCGGGCCTCAATTTCCCCCGCCGGGGTATCCGTCCGGATCGCGACACGCAGCTTGGCCGAGCGCGCCCGCGGGTTTTCTTCAAGCTCCTGCTCATCCGGTCCGACGGCCTTACGGGTCTTGAGCGTGAATTGCGGCTTCTCCTGCTCGATCTCAGGCGCATAGCGATTGGCGCGTCCAGTTTTTCCCGCGCGAGACTGGAAGAACCGTTTGACCATACGATCTTCGATGGAATGAAAGGTCACAACGGCCAGTTGCCCGCCGGGCTTCAAGGCGCGCTCAGCCGCCATTAGCCCCTGAAATAGCTCTTCATATTCTGCATTCACCGCTATGCGAAGCCCCTGAAAGCTGCGCGTCGCGGGATGCGACTGACCGGGCTTCGGGCGCGGAAGACAAGATTCGATGATTTCGGCCAAACGCAAAGTCGTAGTGATCGGCCCTTCTGCCCGCGCCTTTACGATGGCTTTGGCGATGCGACGGCTGGCACGCTCTTCGCCAAAATGGAACAGGATATCAGCCAATTGCGCCTCGGTGGCCTCGTTGACCAGATCGGCAGCGCTTTCGCCCTCCTGACTCATACGCATGTCCAGAGGACCGTCTTTCATGAACGAAAAACCGCGTTCGGCCTGGTCCAGTTGCATCGAGGACACACCAAGATCCAGCACTACGCCATCCAGATTCTGTGCATATTCATCCATGCGGGAGAATACGCCCTGCTGCACCACCAGCCGGTCACCGTATTCCCCAACCCAATCTGCAGCCATTTCAAAGGCCAGCGGGTCTCGATCCACACCAATGACCTTCTCGGCCCCGGCCTCAAGCAGACCGCGCGCATAGCCGCCTGCGCCGAAGGTGCCGTCTAGCCAGATACCGGATACTGGCGCCACGGCAGCCAGTAACGGACGCAAGAGAACAGGGATGTGAGGTTTGTCCGAAGAAGCCTGAGCGCCGGCCATGCCGTCACCCATCCCCGATGCCGTCGAGATACTGCATCGGATCGAAATCCTCAGGCAGATCGTCCAGCCATTCCTCGGTCGTGGCCAGTTCCTCGGCCTCGTATGTCTCGGGTTTCCAGATCTGGAACGTGTCCCCAGCAGCGATAAAGAACGCCTCATTTTCAAGGTCGATCTTGTTGCGCAGCTTTGCGGGCAGCACCAGGCGGCCGGTTTCATCCACATTCGTCGGGAAAGACTGACCATGGAACATCCGCTGAAGCATCCGACGCTGCATCGAGCCACGTGGTAACGCATCAATCTTGGCGTCAACCTCATCGATCGCTTCCATGGTGTAACATTCAAGGTATTTGCGGCGGTGGTCGCCATAGACAATCACGAGTTCAGGATTGTCACCGGGTTGCCAGTTGGGATCCGAGGCTTCAAGCACACGACGAAACGAGGCCGGGATCGAGACCCTGCCCTTCGTATCCACCTTATGCTGGCTTTCGCCTCTAAACCTGCGCGCCAAGACGACTGTCCCTTTCGCTTGCGCCCCACCTCAAAATTCACGTTCCCCCGGATGAAAAACGGCGGGTTGATCTGCTGCCACTGATCAACCCGCCGCATTGACCCGCTCTGCGGGATGTCCAGCTGCGCGCGCCACCTGGGGGGATGTCTGCTCGCCCGCGCGCCGGATCTGTTGATTGATGAAAGCGAGATGCCTGTATGAAACCTTTTTTTATATTTTGGTTCGGGGTCGTTTGGTGCCCCTTAACTGTCCTCGCCCTCATCGGGTATCCAAGGGATGCCATGGGAATTCATGGAAATCAACAGATATTTTGCGCCCAGAGAATCGATTCACATCCAAATGCCAAGATAACACAACCGAATTTTGAGCAATACACACTATAACTAGCGGTGGCGTAAAATCCTATTACCATATATGCGCAACAACGCGTTTAAAATTATTCTCCCATGATTTCCCAGAATTTTTAAAATTTTCCCCTAAAACTTTTGCGCTCCCTGTCAAAACGCTGCTTTGACCCACGAATCACGTGCGCGAAACCCCCAATCCCACGCAAGACCCATGCTTTCCCATAACTTGACGGTGCCGGCGCTCAGACCAGTGCGCAACACTTCCGCGCTCCACCCGGCGCTTTCCAGAACTGCCCATTCAATCACCAATAGCGGTTGAAAGAGAGGCACCCTGAACTCTGGCAATTGACGAGGGCAAATAAACCCGCTCGTGAAATCCTATATTTTCATAGTAAAAATTCAGGTGACCCCAAAAACCCTGACAATCCATGCAATTGCTGCATAGCAGCATTGACGATGCGAGCTATTGTGCATTCGCAGCATTTGCCTATTTTCAATCTCAAGCAAGCGCCGGACGATACCGGCACCAGTAAGAATGAACGGATGATGAAGATGGCAATCGCAAGCACACACACAGCCCCGAAAGGCGTACCTGCGTTCGGAATCGCAGCGCTGATCGAAGGAGCAAAAGCCCGCTTTACGCGCTATCGCCTCTACCGCCAGACGGTGAATGAGCTATCGGAACTGTCTAACCGCGAACTGGCCGATCTGGGCCTGCATCGTTCGATGATCCGCCGGTTGGCCATGCAAGCCACCGAAGACCACACAGCGTAGTAACGCGATACGAAACACCGAGATCAGGTCCGTCCTCCTCCCTTTCGGATCTGTATTTCAGCGGCAGCGTCTTTCCTCCTCCCTGACGTTGCCGCACCTTATACCGGCCTTAACTGCCGGAAGCAGATACATCGGGACTCTCCTCCTCCCTGTCTCGATGTTGAAAGCGCGCGGCGACGTCTTCCTCCTCCCTGACGTCGCCGCGTCTTCCTCATACCGGGATCAAACCCGGGTTCGGATACATCGGGGCTTCCTCCTCCCTGCCCTGATGTAGAAAAGAACGGCGGTTCCCCTCCTCCTCCCTGGGAACCGCCGTTTTTCGTTTTTAAGCACAAGATGTAAGCTGGGGCCGTGAACAATTTTCAGGAGCGTCGCATGGCCGCCTATTTCATCGCCCAAATTTCCATCCATGACCCGAATGGGTACCAGAAATACCTTGAAGGCTTCATGCCGATCTTTGACCGGCATGGCGGGAGGCTTCTGACGGTATCCTCAAAACCCGTCGAAGTGATCGAAGGCAGTTGGGCAGAAGACGGCATTGTCCTGATGGAGTTTCCGGACATGGCAGCCGCCAGAGCGTGGAAAGACGACCCGAACTATATTGAACTTGCCAAAATCAGACAAAACACGGCGACAGCGAATCTGGTTCTGGTCGAAGGATTATAGGCGTCAGAACGGCACATCGTCCTTAGCGGTCAGAAAGCGCGAGACCACTTTCTTCATCCCCGCCTTGTCAAAATCTACCTCAACCTTATCGCCCTCGATGCCGATCACTGCGCCATAACCGAATTTCTGGTGAAAAACGCGTTCACCCAACGTGAAGCTGGCAACCGCAGTTGCATCAATCACTGTGTTCCGACTTTCTTTCGGCTGAGACATCCCGTACTGCCCCTGCCGCGCCTGCATACGCTTCCATCCTGGGGAGTTATAGACATTCGCCTCCGCCGCGCGGGTTTCGATACTGGCGGTGGCCTGGCCACCACCATAGAGACCCGGAGGCGTCAGCACTTCCACATGATCTTCAGGCAGCTCATCGATGAACCGAGACGGCATAGAGTTCTGCCATTGCCCGAACACCCGTCGGTTGGCCGCAAAGGAAATGGTGCATACCTCTTCGGCGCGGGTGATACCGACATAAGCCAGCCGCCTTTCTTCTTCTAGGCCCTTGATTCCCGTTTCATCCATTGACCGCTGCGAAGGGAACAATCCGTCCTCCCACCCCGGCAGGAAAACGGCGGGGAATTCCAAGCCCTTCGCCGCGTGCAGGGTCATGATCGAGACCTTGGCCCCGTCGCTGTCCTGCTCGTTATCCATCACCAAACTGACATGCTCCAGGAACCCTTGCAGGTTCTCGAAATTGTCCAGCTGATTGACCAGTTCTTTTAGGTTTTCCAGCCGCCCCGGCGCTTCGGGCGTCTTTTCGTTCTGCCAATGGGCGGTATAGCCGGATTCGTCCAGAACGATCTGCGCCAATTCGATATGTGTGTGCTCAGGTTCGCCATAACGGATCGGTGAGACGCCATCATCGATCACCGTGTCGTCATCGACTTCGATCCGAGGGCCACGCGTCATCGCGTTCCACCGCGCCAGCCCGTCGACAAGCTCGCGCAGCGCTTTGCTGCCCTTGCCCTTGATCAGGCCGTTTTCAACCGCGATCCGCGCCCCTTCGACCAGAGATACCCCATTCTTGCGCGCCACAACCTGAATCGTCTGCTGCGCCTTATCGCCAAGGCCGCGTTTGGGCGTGTTTACGATCCGCTCAAAGGCCAGATCATCCTCGGGGCTGACCACCAGCCGGAAATAGGCCATGGCATCGCGAATCTCCATCCGCTCATAGAACCGAGGGCCGCCGATCACTTTGTAAGGCAGACCGATGGTCAAAAACCGATCCTCAAACGCCCGCATCTGGTGCGAGGCGCGCACGAGGATCGCCATCTCATCAAGGTTCATCGGCCGCACACCGCGCGTGCCGCCCTGCATCGCATCGATTTCCTCACCGATCCAGCGCGCTTCTTCCTCGCCATCCCAATGGCCTATCAAACGGACCTTTTCCCCCTCTTCACGGTCGGTCCAAAGTTCTTTGCCCAAACGGCTTTCGTTGCCGCGAATGACGTTCGAGGCGGCAGCCAGAATATGCGGGGTTGAGCGGTAGTTCTGCTCCAGCCGCACAACGAAGGCACCGGGAAAATCCTTCTCGAACCGCAGAATGTTTCCCACCTCTGCCCCGCGCCAGCCATAGATCGACTGATCGTCGTCACCGACGCAGCAGATGTTCTTGTGCTTCTTCGCTAGCAAACGCAGCCAGAGATATTGGGCGACGTTGGTATCCTGATACTCGTCCACAAGGATATAGCGGAACCAACGCTGGTATTGCTCCAGCACGTCCGGATAGGTCTGGAAGATCGTGACCATGTGCAGCAGCAGGTCACCGAAATCCACCGCGTTCAGCTCGCGCAGGCGGGTCTGGTATCTCCGATAAAGCTCTGAACCAGTTATTACATGGCGGGCAATAGCGCCACTTTCTGGATTTCGACGGCTGAACTTATATGCATTTTCTGCTGACGCGACTTGTTCATCCGTATATAACCGCTCGCACCATAACTCTACGTCTGCAGATGCAGGAATTTTGTCTGGACTCCAAGCTTGGTTTTTCCAGCCGTCTACAACCCCAGCAAACCAACGTGGCGGATGGCGTTTTTCATCGACGCTTGCCAATTCCATGGCCTGCTTCAGCAATCGTTTCTGATCATCCGTGTCCAGAATGGTGAAGTTCGACTTCAGCCCGACCAGTTCCGCATGACGCCGCAATAGCTTTACGCAGATCGCGTGGAACGTGCCCAGCCACGGCATCCCCTCGGCGGGTCGGCCCAACATTCGACCCACGCGCTGTTTCATCTCGCGCGCGGCCTTGTTGGTGAAGGTCACCGCCAGAATCTCATTCTCGCGCACCCGGTTGGTTCTGAGCAGATGGGTGATCCGCGCAGTCAGCGCCTTGGTCTTGCCCGTTCCCGCACCGGCCAACATCAGCACCGGACCATCCAGCCGCTCGACCGCTTCGCGTTGCGCCGGGTTGAGATCGTTGAGGTACTCTGCCGAGGCCGCAGGCATCGCCCGCGCCGACAGCGATGCGCCCTCGAAGGCGTCCATTTCGTCAAAACTGCTCATGGATCCAAACTACGCCGGATACGCGCCAAGGGAAAGGGTTTGTTCACGGCTTGTTCACAGGGAATTTGCCGCGCATTCCGCTTAATTCTAAACAAACACGCCGACGCCATTAACCCCCTGTCAAACCTTGCCAAACATCCTGACCCCATTGCTGTGGGAGCGCGGGTGATGAAACAGATAGATAAAGCAGGCCAGACCTCAAGCCTGAAAATCGCAGGCATCTCTTTGATGCTGATGGCGCTGACCGCGCTTGCCGGCTGGGGGATATATGCAATCCCAGCCCCGATGGTCGACCGGATGCTGGAATCAGACCTGCGACATCGCGCGGCACAGCTGAATCAACAGGTCGCCTCTCACCTGCACGATGTCGAAGCGACCTTCAAACACGGCATTCTGGACGATCACGATCAGGAGTTTCTGGAACTACTGCCTGAAACTTCGGATATCTACCGGTTTAAGCTATTCGACAGCGACGGGCGCGTTTTCTGGTCGACGCGCTCAGCGGATGTCGGGTCAATAAACACGAAACCCTATTTCGCTGAGATCCTGGCTGTCGGCGGATCGTTTTACAAGCACGAGGAAAAACCGATTTCCGAGGTCGGTTCGCGGGATCATGAGTTGATGGCCGGTTTGGGCAAAGAAACCTGTCATGTCGCCGAGATCTACACGCCGGTCATCAAGGATGGCCAATTTCTGGGCGCGATCGAATTCTATTCGGACATTACCCCTCAGCGGGATTTGTTCATCACGCGCGTCCGATGGTCTCTGGCCGTTTTGTGCGGTGTGGCTCTGTTGGCGTTGACCGTAGTGATTCTGGTGATCTACCGGACGAATCGCAATCAGGTGCGCGATTTGCGGGCCCGCGCGACCAAAGAACGAGGGTTGATGGATGATCAGTTACGCTTGGCGCGCGAGGTGCGACTGCTCGGTGAGTTGAATGAGTGGCTTCAATCCAGCCGATCTCTGGATGAGTTGTTTGATATGGTGTCGCGATTTATGACCCACATCCTGCCCGAAGCCGAGGGTAGCGTGTACGTCTACTCTAACTCCCGTGATGTTCTGGATGGTTGTGCCAGCTGGAATGGCGGGTCGCACAAGGCGCATATTCATCCTGAGGGGTGCTGGGGTCTGCGGCGAGGGCGCACATATGAATTTGGCGCATCCGAGATCGATTTTGTCTGCGAACATGCAGAGCCGCATGACGGACGTCCCTATTTCTGCTTCCCAATTCTGGCCCATGGCGAAACGGTTGGTCTGCTGCATCTGCGCTCTCATGAGGGCAGCGGAGAGGCGTTTCACGCCAGTAAGAAGCTGGCGCAGCTATGCGCCGAGCAGATCAGTATGGCTATTGCCAATGTGCGAATGCGCGATCAGTTACACGACCAATCTGTCCGCGACCCGCTGACCGGGCTATTCAATCGCCGCCATATGACAGAAACCCTGCGCAAAGCCATTAACCGGAGCCAACAGAACGGTGCTCCGTTAAGTCTGATCGCGGTGGATGTGGATCATTTCAAGAAGTTCAACGACACCCATGGGCATGACGCAGGCGACATGGTGCTCCGCGCTGTGGGATCTGCACTGGAGCAGGGTTGCGATCGGGATGAGATCGCCTGCCGGATCGGGGGTGAGGAATTCATGCTGATCCTGCCGGAAAACACGCCGGACGAAGCCATGACCCGTGCAGAGCAGATACGGCAGGTAATTGAGGCAGTCTCGGTCCGCTATGGTGAAAAATCGCTGCCGCGCATAACCATCTCAGCCGGGGTGGCACACTATCCTGCGCATGGCGTGATGCCCCAGGATTTGATGCGGGCCGCTGATGACGCGCTATACGCTGCCAAAGACAAGGGGCGCAATCAGGTACAGTTGGCCCGATCCGGAGCGATCACTGAATCCGTGCCGGTCGACGGTGACAAAAGTGCGCGGACGGCTCAGAGCTTACCCAATAGCTCAGCAGCTTAACGGCGGACGAAACTACCTCACTGGTCGAGGCCAAGCTTAGGCTGTTGCAAAGTATCACGCAGGCGCTGGTATTAAGGTCTCCACAATCTGTCGGCACAATTCCGGCAGCCTCAATAGGTTTGAAGCATTCGAACCACTCAGAAAATGCCAGAGGCAGACCTGTTTGATCCGATATGGATATCGAAGCAGGCTGTGTGATGGATCGGCCATTCCGCTGTATCTGAGACCGTTCCTCGGGATTGCGATGAGTCTAAAAACACCCGAAACAGGTTATTTTGGTCTACAGAAAATACAACATTTGATGCTGCGACGCAGCATGTGTAAAAGAAAAGCGCCAAAAGGCGGCGTTTGCGAGCGATAACATGCCGGTTCTACCCAGAACTACAGATGTACGTGGCCGTATTGTCCGCCTAATCACTAGGCCACACCTAAATGACCGGGACCTGCCATGACTGACTTCAACAAGATCCTCATCGCCAATCGCGGCGAGATTGCCATACGCGTGATGCGTGCAGCCAACGAGATGGGCAAACGAACCGTCGCGGTCTTCGCCGAGGAAGACAAGTTAGGCCTGCACCGGTTTAAGGCGGATGAGGCCTATCGCATCGGCGCGGATCTGGGCCCGGTCGCAGCCTATCTATCAATTGACGAAATCATTCGCGTGGCCAAGGAATGCGGTGCCGACGCGATCCATCCTGGTTATGGCCTGCTTTCTGAGAATCCGGATTTCGTGGATGCCTGTGTGCAGAACGGAATCACCTTCATCGGCCCCAAGGCCGAAACCATGCGTGCTCTCGGCGACAAGGCCAGCGCGCGGAAGGTCGCGATCGCAGCCAATGTACCGGTCATTCCGGCGACCGAAGTGCTGGGCGACGACATGGAGGCGATCAAGGCCGAGGCGGCCGAGATTGGCTATCCGCTCATGCTGAAGGCCAGTTGGGGCGGCGGCGGTCGCGGCATGCGTCCAATCCTGTCCGAAGATGAGCTGGAAGAAAAAGTGCTGGAAGGCCGCCGCGAGGCTGAAGCTGCGTTCGGAAATGGCGAAGGGTATCTGGAAAAGATGATCACCCGCGCCCGCCATGTCGAGGTACAGATCCTCGGCGACAAGCATGGTGAGATCTATCATCTGTACGAACGCGACTGCTCGGTTCAGCGTCGGAACCAGAAGGTCGTTGAACGCGCGCCTGCCCCGTACCTGTCTGAAGAACAGCGCGCGGAAATCTGCGAGCTGGGCCGTAAAATCTGCGCCCATGTGAACTATGAATGCGCGGGCACGGTTGAATTCCTGATGGATATGAACACCGGCAAGTTCTACTTCATCGAGGTGAATCCGCGTGTGCAGGTGGAACACACTGTTACCGAAGAAGTCACCGGCATCGACATCGTGCAGGCTCAAATCCTGATCGCCGAGGGCAAGACTCTGGCCGAGGCGACTGGTAAAGCCAGCCAGAATGAGATCCGCTTGAACGGCCATGCGCTGCAGACACGTGTCACCACCGAGGACCCTTTAAACAACTTCATCCCCGATTACGGTCGCATTACCGCCTATCGCTCGGCAACCGGGATGGGCATCCGTCTGGACGGCGGCACTGCTTACGCCGGAGGCGTGATTACACGCTACTACGATTCGCTGTTAACCAAAGTCACCGCCTGGGCGCCCACGCCCGAGAAGGCCATAGCTCGGATGGACCGCGCCCTGCGTGAATTCCGTGTGCGTGGTGTTTCAACCAATATCGCCTTTGTCGAGAACCTGCTGAAGCACCAGACTTTCCTGTCGAATGAATACACCACAAAGTTCATCGACGAGACGCCGGACCTGTTCCAGTTCAAAAAGCGCCGTGACCGGGGCACCAAGGTTCTGAACTATATCGCCGATATCACGGTGAACGGGCATCCCGAAACCAAAGACCGCCCGACGCCGCGCCCCGATCTGAAAGAGGCGCGCCCACCTGTACCCAAGGCAGAACCACAGATGGGTACTCGCAATCTGCTGGAGCAGAAGGGCCCGCAGGCCGTGGCCGACTGGATGAAGGCGCAACGGCAGCTCTTGATTACCGACACCACGATGCGTGACGGGCACCAATCGCTGCTGGCAACGCGGATGCGTTCGATCGACATGATCAAGGTGGCGCCGACCTACGCGGCCAACCTGCCGCAGCTGTTCAGCGTCGAATGCTGGGGGGGTGCGACCTTTGATGTGGCCTATCGCTTCTTGCAGGAATGCCCATGGCAGCGTCTGCGCGATCTGCGCGAAGCGATGCCGAATCTGATGACTCAGATGTTGTTGCGCGGCGCAAACGGAGTCGGCTACACTAATTATCCTGACAATGTCGTGCAGGAATTCGTGCGTCAGGCCGCCAAGAATATCGATGTCTTCCGTGTGTTTGACTCGCTCAACTGGGTCGAGAACATGCGTGTCGCCATGGACGCAGTTGTCGAGAACGGCAAAATCTGTGAGGGCACGGTGTGTTATACCGGCGATATTCTCGACCCGGATCGCGCCAAATATGATCTGAAATATTACGTCGGCATGGCGAAAGAGCTGCGTGACGCGGGTGCCCATGTTCTGGGACTGAAGGATATGGCCGGCCTGCTGAAACCGAGCTCAGCCCGGATTCTTATCCGTGCACTGAAAGAAGAGGTCGGCTTGCCGATCCACTTCCACACCCACGATACAGCCGGTATCGCCAGCGCGACCATTCTGGCGGCGTCCGAAGCAGGCGTGGATGCTGTGGATTGTGCGATGGATGCGTTCTCGGGCAACACGTCTCAAGCGACTCTGGGCACTGTGGTCGAAGCGCTGCGCCATACCGAAAGGGACACCGGGCTGGACATCAAAGCGATCCGCGAAATCAGCGATTACTTTGAAGCTGTTCGCGGCCAATACGCGGCCTTTGAATCCGGGCTTCAAGCGCCTGCGTCCGAGGTGTATCTGCACGAAATGCCCGGCGGTCAGTTCACAAACCTCAAGGCGCAGGCGCGCTCACTGGGGTTGGAAGAACGCTGGCACGAGGTCGCCCAGATGTATGCCGATGTTAACAAGATGTTCGGCGATATCGTGAAGGTTACACCTTCGTCGAAGGTTGTTGGCGATATGGCCTTGATGATGGTCAGCCAAAACCTGACTCGTGATGACGTGGAAAACCCGTCGACCGATGTGGTGTTCCCGGACTCAGTCATCGACATGATGCGCGGCAATCTGGGCCAGCCTCCGGGCGGGTTCCCTGATGCGATTATCAACAAGGCGCTGAAGGGTGAGACACCTAACACCGAGCGTCCAGGTAAGCATGTCGAAGCGGTTGATCTTGAAGCCACCCGCGCCGATCTGTCAAACCAACTGGATGGCAAAGAGATCGATGACGAGGACCTGAACGGGTATCTAATGTATCCCAAAGTCTTCCTGGACTACATGGGGCGTCACCGAACCTATGGCCCGGTCCGTACTCTGCCCACGCGCACCTTCTTCTACGGCATGGAGCCGGGTGAAGAGATCACCGCCGAGATCGATCCGGGCAAGACGCTGGAAATTCGCTGTCAGGCGATTGGCGAAACCGATGAGAATGGTGAAGTCCGAGTATTCTTTGAACTCAATGGCCAACCGCGTGTGATACGGGTGCCGAACCGTCTGGTCAAAGCCACGACCGCGCAACGGCCCAAGGCCGAGATTGGCAATGCCAATCACATTGGCGCGCCGATGCCGGGTGTCGTGGCCACGGTCGCAGTATCTGCTGGGCAAGAGATCAAGGAAGGTGACCTGTTGCTGACGATCGAAGCCATGAAGATGGAGACCGGCATCCACGCCGAACGTGACGCGGTCGTTAAAGCCGTCCACGTCCAGCCCAGCGGTCAGATTGACGCCAAGGACCTGCTGGTCGAACTGGAATAACCAGTTTAGCCTTCTAAGCTAATAAGGGTCGTTCGGGGAACCGGGCGGCCCTTTCAACATCTGGAGGCCCTATGCTGACTATCACCCCGATCTACGCCGCATTGATCGCATTTCTGTATGTCGCGCTCAGCGTAAATGTCATCCGGCAACGCCGGGCAGGCAAAATCTCGGTCGGGGATCATGGCGACAAGGCCATGATCAAAGCGATGCGTACCCATGCGAACTGCGCCGAATACGCGCCCTTTGCGTTACTGCTGATCGCCATGGTGGAGCTTCAGGGCGCAGGTGGATTGCTCGTAAACCTGCTGGGGCTATTGCTGTTGGCGGGGCGACTCCTGCACGCCTTTGGTTTTGGTAAGACGCCGCAAATCATCATCCTGCGCCAGATCGGCATGGGTCTGACATTCTCCGCAATTCTGATTGCCGCGATCGCGAATCTCGCCTTGGCATTTTGAGCGCACGATTTAGCCTGTCAAAACCTGCGTCTCGATCAAGGGGGCATGCGGGAGGCCAGGCTGCGACTCTGCCAGTGTTTCATCGCTTTGACCACAGATCACGGTGGTCAGAACTATCAATGCAGCCAGCGCTGTCATTTTAATGTCTGCAATACCTGTCATTTTCTGAGCCCAATCCCTCGTTTTGTTCACTGCTATAGCTCTTAAACACGCCAGCTCCGAAATTCCGTCGAAAGATTTTTGCTGTTTTTTGTGTTTTTCCGCTTGCAGCCTCGTGTGGGAATTTATACATCCCTCCTCACTCAACGGCGCGGGCGTAGCTCAGGGGTAGAGCATAACCTTGCCAAGGTTAGGGTCGGGCGTTCGAATCGCCTCGCCCGCTCCATTGAGAGGTCTTCGGACCATATAGGTATCTGATGCGGGCGTAGCTCAGGGGTAGAGCATAACCTTGCCAAGGTTAGGGTCGGGCGTTCGAATCGCCTCGCCCGCTCCAGATACCAAACTCTCCGAACATGCTGGTCCTTTCGCGATTGCTGCGGCATCTTTGCTGCACACGAAATTACGACGGAGATGCGGGTATGTCCGATTACATCATTCGCGCCTTAACAGCAGACGAACTTCAAACCGCAGTTGACTGGGCGGGTCAGGAAGGCTGGAACCCCGGGCTGCATGATGCAGTCTGTTTTCGCAGTTCGGACCCAGAAGGGTTCAAGGGCGGTTTCCTGGACGGCCAGATGATCGCGTCCGCATCCGCCGTGAACTACGATGATGCCTACGCATTTCTTGGCTTCTACATCGTGCGTCCCGAGTTTCGCGGCTCGGGATACGGATTGCAGGTCGCCGAAGCGGTCAAGGCACATTGCCAGGATCGCAACATGGGCATGGACGGCGTGGTCGAACAGCAGGACAACTATCGGAAATTCGGTTTTGAACTGGCGTATGACAATTATCGATTCGCGGGCACCGTCGGCGGCATCCTGGACGCCCTGGGTCGCGTGCAGGACAGTCGAGTTCGTCCAATCAACGCACTAACCGATGATCTAAAGTCGTATGACCGAGGCCTGTTCCCCGCCGCGCGGGACACGTTTTTGCAGGGCTGGTTGGATGCACCCAGCCACGTTTCGCGGGTGTTTGAGGAAAATGGGCAGATCAAAGGCTATGCGACGTTGCGGCGCTGCCTGAGCGGTTACAAGGTCGGGCCGCTGTTTGCCGACAATCCACATATCGCGCAGGCGCTTTTGATTTCCCTTCTGACGACGCTCGCCGCTGATCAGGCCGAGGCCGAGGTATTCATCGACAAGCCTAATCCAAACGCACAAGCCATGGAATTGGCCCAACAGTTGGGGCTGACCAAGGTATTTGAAACTGGGCGCATGTATTCCAGTCACGCTCCAGACATCGACCTTGACCGGATATATGGCATCACGACATTCGAACTCGGCTAGAACGCCTTGAACGTCATCGTGGTCAAGGACCGCTCGATATTGGGAATCACCAGCAGATTTTCGTTGATGAAATGACCCACATCCTCGGTTTCAGGAATGTAGAGTTTCAGCAGCAGATCGTATTCGCCGCTTGTGGAATACAGTTCGGAATGGATTTCACGCAGTGCGATCTCTTCGGCGACTTTGTAAGTGGTGCCGGGTTTACAACGGATCTGGATGAAAACGCAGGTGGACATGGGCCGGGCCTTGTTGGTTCGTGTTGCCCGCAGGCTGGCACGGGCCGCGCCCAGGTGCAATCCCCTGCAACAGTTTGCAGCGAAGGCATAAAGCGGTCTGGATAGGCCGTTCATCCACGTCTATAAGCGCCCCTGTAGCAAAAGGAATTCGCCCATGCGCAGCGCTAAAATCAGCCGTCAGACCGCCGAGACCGAGATCTCGGTCGAGGTTAACCTGGACGGCACAGGTCAGTATGACATCCAGACCGGTGTCGGGTTCTTCGACCATATGCTGGACCAATTGGCGCGGCATTCACTGATCGACATGACGATCCGTGCCAAGGGCGATTACCACATCGACGACCACCACACGGTCGAGGATACCGGCATCGCGCTGGGTCAGGCACTGACGCAGGCGCTGGGGGACAAGAAGGGTATCCGGCGCTATGGCGAGTGCCACCTGCCCATGGATGACGCACAGGTGTGCTGTGCGCTGGACCTGTCGGGCCGGCCTTTCCTGATCTGGAATGTGGACCTGCCAACACCCAAAATCGGCACTTTCGACACCGAATTGGTGCGCGAATTCTTTCAGGCACTCAGCACCCATGGCGGGATCACCCTGCATATCGATCAGTTGCATGGTTTCAACAGCCACCACATTGCCGAGGCCGCCTTCAAGGCCGTCGCCCGCGCTTTGCGTGATGCGGTCGAGACCGATCCGCGCAAAGCAGATGCGATTCCCTCGACTAAGGGCGCGCTGTAGATGCTGACAGCCATCATTGACTACGAGAGCGGTAACCTGCACTCGGCGGAGAAGGCGTTTCAACGGATGGCGCGCGAACTGGATGCGGGCGAGGTCGTCGTGACATCGGCCGCAGACGTCGTCGCGCGGGCCGACCGGCTGGTTCTGCCCGGTGATGGCGCTTTCCCGGCATGCGCCGCCGAGTTGCGCGGCCACAAAGGCATCTATGATGCGATGGTTGAAGCGGTTGAGCAGAAAGGCCGCCCGTTTCTGGGCATCTGCGTCGGAATGCAGCTGATGGCGACCAAGGGCCATGAATACACTGAGACCGACGGTCTGGGCTGGGTCGCAGGTGATGTTGTGAAGATCGAACCCTCGGACAGCGCGCTCAAGGTGCCACATATGGGTTGGAACGATCTGGCGCTTGAAAGCAACCACCCGGTCTTTGACGGGATCAAATCAGGCGATCACGCCTATTTTGTGCACTCCTATCACTTCCGGGTGACGGATCCGGCGCAACGGCTGGCCTATGTGGACTATGGGCAAGAGGTCACGGCCGTGATTGGCCGCGACACGATGGTTGGGATGCAGTTCCACCCTGAGAAAAGCCAGGACGTCGGCCTGCGTATGATCGGCAATTTCCTGACCTGGACGCCCTGAGCGGTTACTGAACCCGTGTCCAGACTTGCCCCCGGCAGACCAGACCGCCCACGGCGCACCCCTTAACGGTCAGCTTGTTTTGGCTGTCCAGCGTCATTTTCGAGCTGTAGGTTTTATCGCGATCCGGGGCCCAGATTTTGCCGTCGTCATAGCTGCCGTTGCCCTCAGGGATCATGTCCCAGATGATCTGTTTGCCAAGGTTTTCGTATTCCAGCTGTTGGTTGCCTTGGGCATCGAATGCGCTGTCGATGGTGCCACAGATGGCGCTGCCGCATTCGGAAATCGACACATGCAGATAGCCACCGGTATCCCCCGGAGCGGTCTTCCACAGACCATCCACCGGATCATCTGCAAAAGCGGTTGTCGCTATCGCGACAAAAGCCGCTGCAAGAGTATATGTCTTCATGGTCGTCTCCCTGTCTTTCCGGTCAGTCTGACCTGCCATCACGCACCGGGCAAGAATGACTTAGCGTCGCGTTGCGCCCCTGCCCTGCCTGTGCGATATCCCGCGCGTGTAACAGAGATATAGGGCCGCCCGACATGATCCTCTACCCCGCCATCGATTTGAAAGACGGCAACGCCGTGCGCCTGCTGCGCGGTGAAATGGACAAGGCGACGGTCTTTAACGAAGACCCTGCCGCACAGGCCCGTGCGTTTGTCGAGGCAGGATGCGAGTGGCTGCATCTGGTTGATCTCAACGGCGCTTTTGCCGGTGAGCCTGTCAACGCGGCACCCGTTGAGGCCATTCTGAAAGCCTGTGACGTGCCCGCTCAGTTGGGTGGTGGTATCCGGGACATGGCCACAATCGAGACCTGGATCAAAAAAGGTCTGGCCCGGGTGATTCTGGGCACTGTTGCGGTCGAAAACCCTGATCTGGTGCGCGAAGCTGCCAAAGCCTTCCCCGGCAAGGTCGCCGTGGGCATCGACGCCCGCAACGGAATGGTCGCCACCAAAGGCTGGGCCGAGGAAACCAACGTGCAGGTCACCGATTTGGCCCGCAGTTTCGAGGACGCAGGCGTGGCAGCGATCATTTACACCGACATCAACCGTGATGGTGCGATGCAGGGCCCGAATATCGAGGCCACCGCTGCGCTCGCACAGGCGGTTTCGATTCCGGTGATTGCCTCGGGCGGCGTCAGCTCTCTGGACGACCTGATCGCTCTGCGCGATTGTGGGGTTGAGCTGAATGGAGCGATCTCCGGCCGCGCGCTCTATGATGGCGCGATTGACCTGAAAGAGGCCATTCGCGCCCTGAACTGAGTTATTGAGCAGCGGCGGCGGTCAGCTTCGCCAAAGCACCGCGCATCTTTTCAATGACGGGGGATTTCTCGACCTCGTCGAGCTCGTCCATCGTCTCTTTCGGGTCCTCATAGGCCAGCCAGACCTGCCCGTTTGCGTCTTCATAGGCCTGCACCTTCAGCGGCAGGAACAGCCCGGCACGCGGATCGATCTGCATGGCGGGAGTGCCCAGAGCCGGGTTGCCAAAGATCAGCACCTGATTGGGCGGAATGGGCGTACCAACCTTTTCCGCCCCTGCCGCGTGATCAACGCGGGCAAAGACGGTCGCACCCGCATTGCCGACCGCGGCTTCGAGCGCGTCCAACGCCTCGGCCACGGATTTGCTGGTTTGAACTTTGATGATATCGTCAGCCATGGCGGACAGGGCGCCTCCGAATGTGAGTATTGAAGCCAGAATAAGATGTCGCATCTCGATAATCCTTTTCGTGAATTTCACCCTTAATTTCCACAGCTTCGCGCCAGATCGCAATCACAACTCTGGCATCGGCGGGGCTTTGCCGGTACAGGTGCCCCAAGCAAAGGAAGGCCCATGCTGAAAACCCGCATCATTCCCTGTTTGGATGTCGCCGATGGCCGTGTGGTCAAAGGTGTGAATTTCGTTGGCCTGCGCGATGCCGGTGACCCGGTAGAATCGGCCAAGGCATACGACGCCGCCGGAGCCGACGAGATCTGCTTTCTGGACATCCATGCAACGCATGAGAACCGGGGCACGATGTTCGATGTGGTCCAACGCACGGCAGAACAGTGTTTTGTGCCTCTGACCGTCGGTGGTGGCGTGCGCACCAAAGATGACGTGCGGGCCCTGTTGCTGGCTGGAGCGGACAAGGTCAGCTTTAACTCAGCCGCCGTCGCGAATCCGGACGTCATCGCCGAGGCTGCAGACCAGTTCGGCAGCCAGTGCATTGTCTGCGCCATTGACGCCAAGACTGTCAGCCCCGGCAAGTGTGAGATATTCACTCATGGCGGGCGCAAACCAACAGGCATCGACGCGGTTGAGTTTGCCAAAACCGTCGTCGCCAAGGGCGCGGGGGAAATCCTGCTGACCTCGATGGATCGCGATGGCACCAAGGCCGGGTTCAACCTGCCCCTGACCCGCGCGATCAGTGACGCGGTAGATGTGCCGGTTATCGCCAGCGGGGGCGTGGGTAATCTGGACCATCTTGTCGAGGGCGTGACCAAAGGCGGGGCCAGCGCGGTTCTTGCCGCCTCGATTTTCCATTTCGGCGAATACACCATCCACGAGGCCAAGGAGCATATGGCCGCCGCTGGCATTCCGATGAGGCTGACATGAGCATTCTGCACGATCTTGCCGCCACGATTGAGGCGCGCAAGGGAACTGATCCTGACAGCAGCTGGACCGCCAAGCTGTTGGCCAAAGGCCCAGAGAAATGCGCCGAGAAATTCGGTGAAGAAGCCATTGAGGCAATCATCGAAGCCGCCAAAGGGGACAGAGAAAAACTGACCTCCGAGGCGGCTGATGTGCTTTACCACCTGCTGGTCATGCTGGCTGCGCGAGATGTGGCGCTGGATGATGTGCTGGGCGAACTGGCCCGTCGACAGGGCACCAGCGGCATCACGGAAAAGGCATCACGGCCAAAAAGCTAAGCGGGTTTCGTGCGATAACCCGGCCCGCTATACTCCGGGTTCGGGTGCATTGAGGCAAAGGGCGCGCAGATGATCAGAGCTTTGGTGTTCGCAGCAGCACTTGCCACCCTCGCGGCCTGCGCCACCCCTCCCCCTTCCTCTGGAGATGAGGTCCAGCGGCTTGCCGCCGAAATCCAAAGCCTCGGCCCCGATATCGACCCGGAAGAAGCCACCCGCGCCGCCCGCATCGCGTATGCCTACACTGCGCAACTGGTGCAGGAATACGAAATCACCGATCCTCCGCTTATCCATAACGCCAAGGTCAACAAGGGTCTGCGTCCGCGTGGCCTATGCTGGCATTGGGCCGAGGATATCGAGCGTCGTCTGGATCAGGAACAATTCCGCACGCTCGAAATGCACCGCGCTATCGCCAATGCGGATAATCCGTTCCGCATAGACCACAGCACTGCCATCATCAGCCGCAAAGGCGAGAGCATGTATGACGGCGTCGTCCTGGATCCCTGGCGCTATGGTGGAGTGTTATTCTGGTCGCCCCTGGTTGAGGACACCCGTTACGAGTGGGTTCCACGCGAAGTGGTTCTGGAAAAGCGTCGCCAGGAACAGGAAGGGCAACTGGCCCTATTGGCTTTGAACTGAACCCGTTGTGTCTCATCGGGCTCCGATGTGTTAGACCTCGAAAGCCCTTCACGGTTCATTCTGGCTGCACCAGAATTCAGCGTTTTGAATAGTCGCGCATTAGCGAATGCAGCTCTTCCGGTGTCTCCGGAAATCGGGAGTAGCTGCGAACAGCAGGAACATCCACCCAAGGCATCTTCGCCTCTGTCATCACTTCGAGAAATGGCTCGAATGAAGCTGCTTGGTCTAAGATCGACGTCCGCAGGTTGACCCGTTCCGGTGCTCCTTTGAGCTGAGAATAGATAAAGTTCAGACACGTTTTACAGAAATAATGCGCGCGTTCGACCGAACCAAGACCACCCTGAACCAGTTCCCCGTCATAGGAGAAACCATCACTTGGGAACATGGTGGTAAGAGAAAACGCGCTCGCACTGAATTTTTGGCAATCCCGGCAGTGGCACGCAACGGTTAAAAGGGGGGATGCCGTCACACGAACGCGCACCGCACCACATAAGCAGGCACCTTCAAATGGAGGTTCAGGAATTGACATTGTTCTTAGCTCACTTTCCATTTCACAAGACCCTCTGCAGGGATCAGACAGGTTCAATTTCGGGAGACTGGGAATCAGCGGATTGCACAAAGGCGGCACTCAACCAAGGCCGGCTGGCAATCCAATCATAGCGCGTTTTCGGTGTGAAAGAGCAACCGCCATGAATTGCTTAGAGTTTGGACGAAATGACGCCGGTTGCAAACCCACCCATTCGAAGTTCACCAAACAGACGTTGATATTCGATTTTAGGGCATCGGTTCATCACCACATCCACGTCACGCCCCTGCACTTTGGCAGCGGCCTCAGCATGCTCAACGCCAATTTGCATCCAGACCGTACTAAGGTTCGGAAACGCGGTCAAAGCCTCATCAACAATGGGTGGAACAGCCTCGGACCTGCGGAATATATCAACCATGTCGACCGGCTCGGATATCTCGGACAACGACGCCCTGACCGTCTGACCGAACAGCGGCTTCCCAACATGGCCCGGGTTCACCGGAATCACCGTATAGCCTTTAAGTGACAAGTAACGCGCCACGTAGTAGCTGGGCCGAACCGGGTTCATTGAAACGCCAACGACAGCCACAACTTTGGTGCGCTTCAATATCTTGGTCAGGAACTGGTCAGAATAATCGGGCATGATTGCACCCTAAACGCCACGCCAAAAAGAAAAAAGCGCTCAGGTCTTACCTGAGCGCCAGTTGTTGGAACGAGGGACAGTGAAATGACCCGCGGCAGTTCCGTTCCGCGGTCACTGTGACATTTAGGCATAAGTTTATTAAAAAAAAGAGGTCGCGCGCATTTTTGTGATGACAGATCACGAAAAGCGGAATGTTGCCGACTATTGGTACAGAACTTCAGGCCAATGTTCCTCGGCCTCGCGGATGTTTTGAAACACGTTCTGCTTCCAGATGCGCTCGATCGCTTCGGAGTGAGTCAGATACAATCTTCCATCCACGATCTGCCAGGCTTGTGGATCAGTACTGCTCAGCATACCTTTCGCCATTGCATAGGCGCAGTACCCGCCAAACTGCGGGGCAAAGGCGCGCGGATTGCGTTCAAACCGGTCGCGATTCTCTTCAGATGCAAATCGCCAAGTTGCCCCTTTCCACATCAGGGCAATATCGGGCTGGCCAGGTTCCGGTGCCCCGATCTTGAAATAGGAAACAGCATCATAGCCCGAGATAGCCATCCCATCGCTGGCGAAGAACATGGACTTTTCCTGCGCGCCAACGACAGGGGCGAATGCGATGCAGGAGAGACTGGTTAAAAAAGAACGTCGGGAGAGCATAGGTGATTCATTGGTTCGATTTGAGAGGGCTTCAAGATGCATATTTCAAACCGTATCCGAAACCCCCATGACGCCGATGTGAACAGGCGTGCAATTATCAATCGAAAACGTCTTCAATCACATCCCACGCTTCGTCGAGTACCTTTGAGAACAAGCCCCGCTTTTTCTTCTTTTTGTTCTTCTTGTATTTCTGTGCCGGTTTGTAGCCTTGGGTCGGTCGCTCGGCCAACTTGGCCTTTGGCACCATCTTGAGATTGTGGAGGGGCGCTCCGCAGCTCGCGCAACTCAACTCGTGCTGCTGCTTTCCCTTCAGAACCAGCGCGGCGCGCGTCCCGCAGTAGCAGCAGGTGGCAATTTTATGCGGCGTCGAAATGGGGGCCTCCTGTCATCTGGGCTGTGACGCATATAGTGCTATCGCCGCAGCATTTGAGACATTGAGTGATCCAAATCCACCCGCCGCGTCAATTTTAACCAGTTGATCCACGGTCTCTTTGGTTTTTTGCCGCAGTCCTGGTCCTTCGGCCCCTAGCACCAGCGCCACGGGACGATCACGCTTATCGCTTAGCGTGGCCTCAATCGTCTCATCGGCCTCTCCATCCAATCCAAGCACCAAATAGCCCATGTTCTGCAATTCGATGATCGTATCGGCGAGGTTGCGAACACGCAGATACGGTTGCCTCTCCAGCGCACCGCTGGCGGTTTTGGCCAGAGCACCGGTTTCAGGGGCCGAATGGTGGCGGGTGCCGATCACGGCGCTGGCCCCCAATACTTCGGCCGAGCGTAGGATCGCCCCGACATTGTGCGGGTCGGTTACTCGATCCAGCAACAACACACGCGGGTTTTCCTGTCCAATACAGTTCTCAGCAAGCCCGCCCCAGTCCAACGGCTTAACCTCAAGCGCTGCGCCCTGATGGACCGAGCCCGGATCAATCGGAGCCGTAAATTTGCGAGGATCAGCCATCTCAGGCTTGATCCCTGCAAATTCAATCGCTTCCGCCAGTTTGTCACCGGCGTTGCGAGTCACAATAAGGCGCAATTTCTGCCGCTTTGGGTTCATCAGAGCATCACGTACGGCATGTAAACCGAACAGCCAGACGGTTTCCGCCGCGGCCGCCTTACGCGCCTGTTCCTTCTCAACGACCCACTTTGGTTTCTTCATTTTACGGGCCTCCGGGCCGGGAATTCGGTTTCCTGCGTCAAAGCGGTATTTTCCTGTTGACGCCCTTTAGACGCGCTAGTAATCACGCCTCCACGTCAGGTGCAACGCCTGACAGTGGGCGACAGGCCGCAAGGTGTGGCAGGGGACTGTAACTCCCTCGCGGAGACGCACGCCTGGTTCGATTCCAGGGTCGCCCACCACTTTCTCAACTCAGATTTATGGACCATTCCTCCCGCATGTCAGCTGGCCACTGTACCTCGCACGATCAGGTGTGGTGAAGTTAAAGCTATTCTGACGCGGGCCCGAATGACAACGACATCTCCTCGTTCTCATCGAATCGATAGGGAGCGATCAGAGTTGTAACCTTGGTTAGATCAACGTCCTTGGGTGTCTTTTGGTCTGCCTCCCAAACCCGAAGACTTGCGTCAGGCGCATTCATATCGCGATCGCTGTAGATAGCACGCTCTGGCGCGAAATAGGCCATGTTACCCGCCAGCCAGTTATCGGCCACGATCACGCTGTCAGGCGAGGTTTGCGCCAGTATCTGAGCCGTCAATTCTGCGAAGGGTGCGGCACGCTTGGCGTCTCCTGCGAGATTATGATGGAGCATCGCCAACCCAATAAATCCGGCCAGAACAGCGCTTATTTGGGCGAACCGCCGGCCCCCTGTCGCACCCGTTTGAGGCAGCAGCCATAAAACCAATGCGGGGCCCGCATAGATCAGAATGGGTTGCAGCCAGCGGTCTTTTACATTGGTGCTGCCGCTAAAAAGCACGACAAGCGCCATCAGTACCAATGCCCAAAACAGTGTGCGTGCCATCAATCGCAGCAGGTCATCGGCTGCGACTGATGCCCCCTGACGCCGGTAAATCAGCCAGAGTACACCCACGACGATCGATAAGAGCGATACAAAGCCAAACGCAGCCAAGGCCAGTTCTGCAAAGCCCTGCACTGCGATCAGTGCGACTGGACCTTCGTTGCTCATATTCAACTTGCGTGCACTTGCAAATGCTTGCTCAGGATTGTCTAGGATCCAAAGCACCGGAGGCGCAGTCAGCAAGGCGGCGACACCGATCGAAAGCATTAGCTTTGGTGACCAAAGAGGCTTTCGTGTTGCGGGATCGCTAAAAACCGCGAGCATCATGGCCAGTAGTGCGACTGCATAATTAAATTTCGACAAACCGCCCATTGCCACAACAACACCCAAAAGAACAAATCCCGATGTCTTCGGATTGCGGATCAGGCTCCAGATCACCGCAAAGGTCAGCACCGAGCAGAAATTGGCCAGAACCGAGTGTGTTAATGCGCGCTGTGCCTCCCAGCTAAATTGGTAGAGCATGAGTAACGACAGCACCGACAGCCCCGCCATAAGCGGGCTTCGCCGGGTGCGAATAGTCAGGTAGAGCGTGACGACGGTCGCCAGTAGTAACCCATTCTTCAGTAACGACAAGCCCGGCAATCCTGGTCCGGTTATCTGAAACACAGCCCATTGCAGCCATGCATAAAGCGGTAATTGCGGGCCGTAGCCCCATTCAAGATGGCGTGCGTCAAGAAGGATTTCGGCTTCATCCAGACCAAGTGAGCCACCCGTTGCGATGCGCAAAACAACATGAAGTAGAAAGTAGCCAGAAAACAGGCAAATCCAGAATTGATCAGTCGACATCAACCCTTCGTGCAGGGTTTCACTTACTGGCGAGTTATTTGACTGATGCTCGATCTCACGTGAACCGTGCTGACCCTGGATCATGGATAAGCCCATTTTATCGGCTTATGCACAGCTTGTGTGGCCGCCGGATTGTAACTTCGGTCAAAGCTAGAACCGAAGACAGGGCGCAAGTCCACCACTTTTGCCGCGATCGAGCGCAGAGGCAGTGGAATTTACTCCTCATCGCATCGCGTAAATACCCGGACCGCTTCTAACCGCCAGAAGAGGCGACGTGCCGCATACGGCTTTGTGTTACTTTGTCCAGCCAATCGGTCAGGCTCCCGACGTCGGGATCAAGCGCCTGCGCCATACCCCCAGCGAATTCCTGGAACCGCTCAATATTAAGCTGATTAACACCAACCAGCACCGGGATGTCGCGCTCCAAGGCGTCGGCGATGATCGGCCTGAAACCACGCCCGTCCGCTTCGTGTTTTCCGAACTTGTTGATGATCAGCAGGTGCGGTGCATTGTCTAGTGAACGAGTGACCAGTCCAACGGCACGTTCCAGCTCAGCCGGGTCCAGACGGCATCCCCGCGCGTTCTTACCCAGCGATTGGGAGATGCGAATGGTTTCGCCGCTGGGTATCACCTGTAAGTCCATATCGCATTTGTAGCCTTCCGCGCATTCGGTGTTGGTTTGAACCACACCAGCAAGCGGTGTTCCGGCCTTCACAAGACCATCCGCAAATGCGCTGAGCAGGCGGTCGGTCGCACCGCGATCGGTTGTAGTAACATAGGCCAGATGCATATTTTGGACCTCAAGAATTCTGTTTGTGACGTTTCAGATAGCACGCGTCGGTCTGTCCGACCACCTAGAGCTGCTAGGGCAGCGGAGAGAGCCCGATCACAGGTGTGTGTAAGTGTAGGAGAACCGCATAGACAGCAATGGCTGATAGCCAGACCCAAGGACGTGGCCAGGGACGAGGGGCACGCAGCGATAGGCGTGCGGTGTTGCGGGACAGGCGTATCCATTCAGAACCTAAGTTGCGCGCGTTGCGGTGATCGATCAGGGCCATGCCCATCACTGCAAAGCCCGCAAACAGTCCGAACAGGATGGCATGCGACAGGCTGCCATTTGCCAACAGATGTGACAAGGCCCAGAGCATCAGTGCCACAAGGATCGGATGGCGCGAGGTGCGCAGAATACCGGGGCGATCAGGATCAAAAGATGCGTGTCCCAAACCGCCGAACGAAAACGGATTCCGAATAGAGAGCCCTGCGAGCGCCAACCAGCAAACAACAGGCATAACCAGCAAAGGTACCCAGCGGAATATCGGAAAAGGCGGAATTATTTCGACATATGGTGCGTTTGCTGCGGCGACGATCAGCCATCCCAATACGGCCAGCGAGATCACCGAATAGGTGGCGAAATACACCTGCTTTCCCATTACCCCAATGAGCCAACCGCGCACAGCTGGGCGTGCCGGGATCATATGGCTAAGAAGAAAGGTGGCAAGTGCTGCTAGGAAAAAGCCCCAACCAGTCATTGTAGTCTCCGATCATGTTATGCCCGGATTACTCCCCGGTGATCGGTTGGTCTTTGTCCGAAATCAAGTAGAGCCAAGGGGCGGCATCACCGCCCCCTAATCTTTTTAGAGGCCAAGCGCTTTACGCCGTTCCTCGGCAAAACCCTGCACCATCCGGTCGGCAATCAGCGCCAGGATAGCCATCGCTGCACCCGCTGAAATGCCAAGACCTACATCCGCCTGACCCAGCGCCAGATAGATCGACTGGCCCAGCCCGGTGGTTCCAATCAGCGCCGCGATCACAAGCATTGCAAAGGCATAGAGAATGGTTTGGTTCAGCCCCAGCAAGATGGTCGGTGCCGCATAAGGCGCGCGGACATCGCGCATGATCTGCCACTCGGTCGCGCCGCTGGAAATGGCGGCTTCCATCATCTCTTCCGGTGTATTGACCAGCCCGTGCCGCGTGTAGCGGATCATCGGGACAATGGCGTAAGCACAAATTGCGAGGAACGCAGAGAACTCGCCGATCTGGAATACCATCAGTACCGGGATCAGGAACACAAACAACGGGATCGTCTGCAACATATCACAGATAGGACGAACCACCTTCCAGACAGGCCCCCAGACTGCGCTGGCCAAGCCAATCAGCCCACCAACCACGGCACAGGAAAACACCGCAGCCCCGCTAAGATAGAGCGACAACAGCGCCCTCTCCCATAGACCCGACACGAGAATGGTACACAGCAGACCTACCGACAGCGCAGCCAGACGCCAGCCACCCGCGACCCAACCCAAGGCGGCGGTACCTGTCAGAACAAATGGCCACGGCAGGTTTGAGATGCCCGTTTCCAGCATGCCGATCAGGATCAACGCCACCAACCCTCCGGTCAGATGCCCACGCCATGCCATCAGCAGAGCAATCACAGCACCGGCGGCGAACAGGCCCCAACTCATGCCTGGGGTCCATTGAAAGCCCCAGGTAAATGGCAAAACCGCTTGATCCAGACCAATCCGAAGGGGAAGCAATACGTAAAACAGCGAGTTGTTCTTGAGCGCATCCAACCACGGCCCATTGGCCTGCGTAAACGCAGTCAGGCCGCTGTCAATCGCTTCGGCCATGGGATCCAGCACGGTCAGTTCCGACGGGTTCGGCAGCCATGCCCAGAAGGCTACTGTAAAAACTACAGCAAATGCCAACATTGCCCAGACAACCCGCTGGTCATAACGCTTGCGCTCGGTCGCCAGCGTGCCGCTCATCCGATCGATTACAACCGCAAAGACCACGATGACCAGACCAGCCATTAGGGATTCGCCGAACTGCGCCTTGCGCATGGTCAGCAGGACCTCCCAGCCGATGTCGTTGAACCCACCGATGACGGCCGCGATGATGACCATAGACAAGGCCGCCATAAGGCATTGGTTCACGCCGACCATGATTTGCGTCGTAGCGGCGGGGATCTCGACCTGAAAAAGCTGCTGAAAGCGCGTCCCACCGGACATGATCGCAGCCTCTTTGATCTCCGGTTCAACACGCTCCAAACCCAGCATCACATTGCGCGCCATCGGAGGGGCCGCGTAAATGGCTGAAGCGATCAAGCCCACGACAGGGCCAAACCCGAAGAGCAACAAAAGCGGTGTGAGGTATGCAAAGGTCGGAACCGTTTGCATAATATCCAGCACCGCTTGAACAAACGCTTTGACCTTGGGTATCTCGTTGGCAAGGATGCCGATCGCTCCGCCCATGATCAGCGCGACGGGTACGGAAACTGCAACGAGCGCGAGCGTATTCATGCTTTCCGCCCAATACCCTGATGCCAGCACGAAGCTAAGACCGATAAAGCCCAGAGCGGCCATCGGCAAACCACCCAGATACCAGCCCAACGCGGTGACGATACCAATCAGAATCGGCCAAGGCGTGTTCCCCAGCACAAAGTTGGCCCAGTTCATGGGATAGGCCATCAGGTCAGAAAACAACCGCGCCGCTGGCTTGATCCCGTTCAGGAACCAATCAAGGAACGCACCAACCCACTGCGTCGCTGGAAGTTCCCAAGCGGCTGGCCATTTGACAAGCCAGGGGGCAACGCCTTCCAGAGCGAGGCAAACCGCTCCTACGATCAGGGTGATCAAAGCCGCCTGCGCCCCCGCCGTGAGACGCGCCTGCCGAACGGGCAGATCTGTAACGGCGGTCATGCTTCATCCACCTGTAATGCCGCGGCCAGATCGGACGGATGCACGGTGCCGACAACATTGCCATCTGAATCGCGTACAGGCACGGGTTCATAGAGCTCCATACAATGCGCAAGCGCAGCATCCAGTGTCATTGAGGTGGTCAGACCCGGATCATCCGGCCCGCGTTCTCCATCATCGCGCATGACCGATGCAACCTTGGCATGCTGACCTTTGGCAACGTCCTTCGAGAACTCACGCACATAATCATCGACCGGGCGCAGGACTATATCAGTTGGAGTGCCGATCTGGACAATCTTACCATCGCGCATGATGGCGATCCGGTCGGCAAGTTTCAGCGCCTCCTGGATATCATGCGTGATGAATACGATAGACTTCTTCAACGTCGCCTGAATACGCAGGAATTCATCCTGTAACTGGCGGCGAATCAACGGATCAAGGGCCGAAAATGGCTCGTCCAGAAACCAGATATCAGGGTTCACCGCCAACGAGCGCGCAATCCCGACACGCTGGCGTTGCCCCCCCGAGAGCTGGCGCGGGAAGCTATCTTCCCGGCCCTCAAGGCCGACTAGAGAAATGACTTCTTGCGCGCGTGCAAGCCGCTCTTTTTTGCTAACGCCTTGAACACGAAGCGGATAGGCCACGTTCTCTGCGACGGTCATGTGCGGAAACAAACCGAAATGCTGGAACACCATACCCAGCTTTTTGCGGCGCAGATCGGTCAGAGCTTTTTTGGAAGCGCCGATTACATTCTCGCCATCTACGCGAATCTCACCACCCGTTCCGGGCAGAAGTTGCGAAATACAGCGGATGAGCGTGGATTTGCCCGAGCCCGAAAGCCCCATGATGACGAACAGCTCGCCCTCTCTGACTTCGAAGTTGGCATCCTGAACGGCCGGGATGAACCCGTGTTCGCGTAATTCGGTGGCGGCTTGATCGGCGTCATTCCCTGACCGAGACAACGCGTCGGTCAGGGCTTTATCAGCGCCGGGGCCAAAGACCTGCCAGAGATTCTGGCAGGCAATGGCTGGCGTAGTTGCGTCAGTCACTGATGTTGGCTCACTGCGTTGCGGCGTCGACAACGGGGCGCCATTTGCCCTCGTTTTCGGCCATCCAAGCGGCAACGACTTCTTCGACCTTTCCGCCATCGACATCTATTGCGCCCATCATGGGCTGCTGATCTTCGACAGCGAGTTGATAGTTGCTGAGGATTTCATAAGCAGCGGGCCATTTTTCTTCCATGCCGCTCCACCCCGCTTTGAAGATACGCGAAGGCGAGAAGTCACAGTCATTCACAGCATTGGGGTTCGGGCCCCACGAGGGATCATTAAAGCAGGCCTCTTCCCCTGCGGGCAGATCAACAAACTGCACGTCATAGGCCGACATTGCCCAGTGCGGCTGCCAGAAGGTAATCAGCAGCGGCGACTTCCGCTCGGTCGAGGCACGCAGTTCTGCAATCAGCGCACCTTCGGAGCCGGCCGGGACGGCTTTGAACGGAAGTTCGAGGCCCGTCATGCGATCTGCGCCGGGTGTGCCCCAATCCGCCGGATAGTCGACCAAACGACCACCGGGCAATGTTTCGGCCGTCGCGAAGACCTGAGCGCAATCCTTAAGCGCTTCCCAAGCCGGCAGGCCTGGGCACAGCTCGGCAACATGGGCTGGGTATGCGATGCCCTCTTTGGCGTTGAGCCCAAGATCACCGATTTCAACAACGGTGCCTTCGTCAATCTTCTTGGCATATTCGTCGGACACGTTCGACGACCAGATTTCCAGGGTCGCATCGATGTCGCCATCGGCAAGCGCCTGGAACTGGTTCATCATGCCTGCGGTAACGTACTCAACGTTGTAACCTGCAGCCTTCAGCATCTCACCCGCGACATGAGTGGTGACATGCTGGCCAGTCCATTCGTTAATCGCCAGTTTGATCGGCTCATCTACCGCGCCCATATCTGCCGCGTGGGCCGATCCGGCGACGGCAATGGCCAAAAGGCTTACACTTAGCTTCTTCATGGTATTAACTCCCTGTTTATTCTGTTTTCCCGGTGGGGTTATCGAGCCCGCTCAGGAATATTTGTGGTCACAGCACATGTCGCAACATGCACAAGTTTTGCCGGAAAAGGGAAGAGAACACTTGTTTTGTGTTCGACTTTCTTCGTCGAGCAGAAAACAGCACCCCCTCTTTCCCGCACCTTTCTGCCATCGCGCCTACGCAGCACCGTTAGTCAGACAAAGTGAGGGATATTGATTGACTAGTCAATATAAAACATTTGGATCATCATAAGATCAGGTTTTCCCTTGTCAAACTGAACCAAAACGGCAGCATCTGGATAAGGGAGATTCCAAGCGATGCACCACTTTGACGAGATCTACAGGATGGCAGCGGATCGCCACGGCGGGCCGGATGATCTGGAAAGCAAACTGAGCAAACCGAAGCCAATTGCTGAATTAGCTGATATGCCGGATGATCGCTGGTTATCGATTATTACCAAGTCCGTGTTTCAGGCCGGGTTCAACTGGAAAGTGATCGAAGCAAAATGGGATGGCTTCGAAACAGCATTTGAAGGTTTCGACATCGGGCGTTGCGCTTTTATGGATGACGAGAAGTTTGACGCACTGTTGCAGGACACTCGCATCGTGCGAAACGGAACCAAGATTGCCGCCGTACGCGACAACGCTGCCTTCCTACTGGAACTCCGCTCTGAAGGGGGCGTCGGCGAAATACTGGGCGGTTGGCCATCGCGTGACTATGTCGGTTTGCTGGCGATGTTAGCTAAACGCGGATCGCGCCTGGGCGGCGCATCGGCGCAATATGCCATGCGATTTGCTGGTCGGGATAGTTTCATCCTGTCGCAGGACGTGACCGCGCGATTGATTGCTGAAGGCGTAATCGACAAGCCTGCAACGTCCAAGAAAGCGATGGCAGCAGTGCAAACAGCATTCAACACGTGGATGGAGCAATCAGGGAGGTCGTTGACAGAAATCAGCCGGGTATTAGCGATGAGCCTTTGAAAACGACTTGCAGCGCCGACCGCGCGCATTAGGCTTGTCGATATGGTCCGCTACCTCCTAATTTCAGTCCTGTTTCTGTTTACTTCTTGCGGTCGCCCACTAACCGAGCATGAGCGGGCCTTTGCAAGCAATATCCATGGTGAAACTCTGAACCTGGATCGCGTGCGTTTGGTCGAAGGTGCGCCTGTTGCAGCGATTACCTATACTCGCAAAGCCCGGCCCCGGATTGCCTGCCGCGAGCGGATATTGCCGCCCGTCAAAGAGGAAACCGTCACCGGCAAACCGGCGGGTGTTGCTTTGTTCAACCACGTGTATTTCACGAGAGACTGGTATCTGGACGATTACATGAGCGAATACCCCGAGCAGGTAAATCTGATCGCAGCGATGTTGCTCGCCCATGAATTGACCCATGTCTGGCAATGGCAGAATCGTAAGACCACTGGCTATCACCCGTTAAGAGCCGCCGCAGAACATGGCGGCAAGAACGACCCCTACTTGTTCGATCTCGACACCTCACCCGATTTTCTGGAATACGGCTTCGAACAGCAGGGCGCGATTGTCGAGGAATATGTCTGCTGCCGCGCATTGGACCCGGAGGCGCCGCGAACCGAGCGTCTGCACGATATGCTGAGCGCGCATTTCGACGTCTCAAAGCTTCCCGGAAACAAGCGCAAAAGCGATGTGCTTCTCCCTTGGTCGGGTGCAAAGGTGCAAGGTATCTGCCGCTGAGGTCGTTAACTCTGTTGCAGGGTTTTCAGGTAGGCAACCAGATCTGCGATCGGTTTGCTGGTCAGGATCGGTTGACCTTCTGGTGTCTTTAACGCGGTGTCATTCCCTTCAAAGAACGGCCCATATACCGGCATCGGGCTACCGTGGCTGACCAACGGGTCTCGCCCGTCAATCCGCGCCACGACACGCGCGGTTGGAAACGCGCCGTCGGCATCCGCCAGTGCTTTCAGGTTTGTTGGCTGGATGACCAGAACTCCTGCCATCGGGCCATGGCCGGTCGCGTCCAGCCCATGACAGGTCGCGCAATAATGCTGATACAGCTCGGAGCCTGTCTCTACATCCTGTGCGTACACGACCTGAGGCATCGCAATCGGAGCCATGAGCGAGACTGCACCAAGTATCGATCGGATCATCGTTTTTCTCCCTTCAGCCTTGCACATCAAGACTTGCCCGTTGAGCCCAGTGGCGCAATGATCCAGATCAACGATATCGGCGAAGAGGGTTCGGGCAATGACACAATACGCAGCTATAATGCTGGCCGCCGGGATCGGCGTGCCCATCCTCGCCGCGCTGAACGCAGCTTTAGGCAGGTTGATCGGATCGCCCAATGCAGCGGCAGTTATCCTGTTCGCCATCGCCTTTTTGGCCTCAGCTCTGGCGCTAATGGTACTTGGAGGATCTGAGGCCTTCGCAAAGGCCGCGCAAGCCCCACGACATCTACTATTGGGCGGCGTTCTGATTGCTTTCTACGTTCTGTCGATCACGCATGTGGCACCACACTTCGGCGTAGGTAATGCCGTGTTTTTCGTGCTGCTGGGTCAGTTGATCAGCACTGCGGCAATTGACCATTTCGGCCTGTTCGGCGCTCAGGTCACGCCACTGACTTTGATGCGGGCGGGCGGTATTGCGGTAATGGCGGTCGGTGTCGCGATCACTCAGCTGGCCTGAGCACTCCCCCATCCAGCCGCATCATCCTGTCCATCCGTGCTGCAAGATCAAGGTTGTGAGTTGCGATCAGAGCCGAGAGCCCTTCGTCGCGGACAAGCGCCATGAGGGCCCCGAAAACCTGATCCGAGGTTTCGGGGTCCAGATTGCCAGTCGGCTCATCCGCCAGGAGAACGCGCGGCTTATTGGCCAGTGCCCGGCAAAACGCCACGCGTTGTTGTTCACCGCCTGATAAGGCGGCGGGCCGGTGGTCGGCCCGCGCCGCAACACCGACGCGGTCAAGCAATTGCATCGCTCGCGCCTGTGCTGACTTCTCAGCGGTGCCGTTTGCCAGTTGCGGTAGCACGATGTTTTCAAGCGCCGAAAACTCTGGCAGCAGGTGGTGGAATTGATAAACAAAGCCGACATCCCTCCGCCGGATCGCCGTTCGCGTGCGGTCTCCCTTGCCGTCTACACCCTGCCCCGCGATTTCGACCTCGCCGGTATCGGGTGTATCCAGCAAGCCCGCGATATGTAGCAGGGTTGACTTGCCCGCACCTGAAGGCGCGACCAGCGCCACGGCCTCACCGGCGCGCAGTTCCAGATCGGCACCACGCAGCACCTGAACCTCACCGGGTGTGCCTTGTAGGTAGGTCTTGGTCAGGCCGCTGAGCCTTAGCGTCACATCACTCATAGCGCAGAGCCTCGACCGGATTCAGCCGCGCCGCGCGACGGGCTGGAAAGTAAGTGACGAAGAAAGACAATCCCAGTGACAGGGCCACCGCCTTGAGGACATCTGACAGATGCAACTCGGCCGGCAGGGCATAGATGCCCCGAATGGACGGGTCCCAGACACCGCCGCCCATGACATAGTTCACGAACGAGAATATCGGGTCGATATAGATGGCAAACAGGCAGCCCAAGATCACCCCCATCACAGTCCCTAAGATCCCGGTAAAAGCCCCGCAGATGAAAAACACCCTTAGAACCGACCCTTCGCTCAGGCCAATGGTGCGCAGGATGCCAATGTCACGCCCCTTATTTTTCACCAGCATGATCAAGCCCGAAACGATGTTCATCGCTGCAATCAGAACAAGGATCGACAGGATGATGAACATCACATTATCCTCGACCTCCAACGCGCGTAGAAACCCGCCCGAGGCATCCTGCCAGGTCCAGATCTGGCTGCGTTCCCCGGCCGCTTCCAGAATTGGGATCAGGATCGGGTTCAGTTCTTCGGGGCGTTCGACCATCACTTCGATCTCGTCTGCCACGCCTTCGCGATTGAAGAAACTCTGCGCCTCAACAAAGGGCATGTAGACACGGGTACGGTCGATATCGTAGCGCCCGGCGGAGAAGACATAGACAACCTCATATGCGTTCACACGGGGTGAGGTACCAAACGCGGTCTTCACGCCATTGGGCGAGGTAAGCTTTACACGGTCCCCAACTGTCGCCCCGATGGACCGCGCGACGCCCGAACCGATGGCGATGCCGGCCGGGAAAAGGGACAGGTCGCCATAGGCCTGTTCGCTTTCCGCAATACCGGGCAAATCTGCAAGATCATCGGGACGAATACCAAAGACCTGCACCCCTGCGCTGCGGTCTGCATTTGTAATTAGCACCTGCCCCTTAATGAGCGGGGCTGCACGTTCGACACCCGGCACCTGTGCGATCCGCTCCGCCATGCCGTCGAAATCGGCTATGGTGCGATCCAGCCGTCCCTGCGCATCAACCTCACCCGCAGAATAAACAGTGACATGGGCGTTGGCTCCGAGAATGGTGCCCACAAATTCTGACCGGAATCCAGACCGGACCGCTAGTGTTGCGATCAGTGCAAACACGGCCAGCGTGATCCCGATCAGGGAAATCCATGTCATCACGCTGACACCCCCTTCAGCCCGGCGGGCACGCAGATAGCGCCAGGCTATTTTCCACTCAAAGGGGGCAAAGGGCGGGGGAGATTTGGCCATTCCTGCCTCAGGTTTTGATTTTTCGCGACCCTTTCGACATTTCACCCGATGGTCAAGCCGGTTATCGCGCCAATACTGGCCCTGCTACATCACAGGCGATCCGGTCCCTTTAACTTCAGTCTGAAACGAATCATTTTAACGTTCTGCCTGAAGCTTCACTGGCAATACGAGAGATCACTTCCCTTCAAATACACCAATGGTTGTGAACCCCTTCACAGACAAGGGCTTATTGTTTCAGTTATGAAGTCAATGTGAGATATCAGCACCCGACTGAGTCACAATCGCAACATTCGGGCGCGAAATATTGTTTCACAAATTGATTAATGTGAGAAATTTTGTCACCCTATTTGAGTGGGGGACAGATTTTAAGAGTTTAAGGGCGGAGGCACGCTCATGGGTATTCAAGAACACTTAAAAGGTACGGGTCCGATTATGACTCGTTCAGCAGCAACAGAACTGGATTGCGAAAGCGCAGCATTGTTGCGGGCAGCGATCAGACCAGTTTTCACAAGCGCAGCAAGCTGGGCCGGTTTGGCCGACATCCTGCGAGACAAGGGATATCGCCTTGCGTTCCGCAAAGGGCGCTTGTGCATCACTGATCGCACCACTGATGAAAGAGTCTGTGGGTTGCGTTTTCTGGGCTTCGAGTTGGCAGACCTCGTTCGCCGCTTCGGACGCCCAATCGTGGTTGCGCGTGGTAGCGAAGCGGACGGCGATTTTCTGACCGCACGTCCGACTTCAGCATCCTGATCTAAACCACAGAGGTTTGCACCGCCTAGTTCAGGCGATGCCCTCATAGATTTCGGCGACTTTGGTCACCGCTGCCTCCGGGCTCAGTTCTTCGCTTTCACCGGTACGGCGGCACGTTAGTTCGACCACACCATTCTTCAGACCACGTGGGCCCACGGTGATGCGCCACGGCAGACCGATCAGATCCATTGTGGCGAATTTCCCCCCGGCCCGTTCGTTTCGGTCGTCATACAGCGGCTCAAGCCCCAGCGCCGTCAACGCCTTGTAGATTTTGTCACAAGCTGCATCGGCCTCTTCATCGCCTTGTTTCAGGTTCACGATACCACAATGGAAAGGAGTTACGCCTTCGGGCCAGATGATACCCTTGTCGTCATGGCTGGCCTCGATGATCGCACCGATCAGGCGGCTGACACCGATACCGTGACTACCCATGTGAACGGGAATCGGCTTGCCATCCGGCCCTTGTACGGTAGCGCCTAAAGGTTCAGAATACTTGGTCCCGAAGTAGAAGATTTGACCAACCTCGATCCCGCGCGCGACGCGTCGGCGCTCTTCCGGGATCTGGTTGAACAGCGCTTCGTCATGGGTTTCGTCAGTACGAGCATATTTTGACGTGAACTCTTCAAGGATCGCCTGACACTGTTCGCGGCTATCATAGTCGATGTCCCGATCGCCAAAGGTCAGATCAGTAACGGCACTGTCATAGAAGACCTCGGATTCGCCGGTATCAGCCAGAACAAGGAACTCATGCGTGTCATCGCCCCCAATGGGGCCGGAATCGGCCCGCATCGGGATGGCCTGCAGGCCCATTCGCTCATAAGTGCGCAGATAGCTGACCAAGTGGCGGTTGTACGCGTGAAGCGCGTCTTCTTTGGTCAGATCGAAATTATAACCGTCTTTCATTAGAAATTCGCGACCCCGCATTACGCCGAAACGTGGGCGGATTTCGTCGCGGAATTTCCACTGGATCTGATAGAGCGTCAGCGGCAGGTCTTTGTAGCTGCTCACGTGGCCGCGGAAGATGTCCGTCACTAGTTCCTCGGCAGTTGGGGTATACAGCATATCGCGCCCGTGGCGATCCTGCATCCGCAGCATTTCCTGCCCATAATCATCATAACGCCCGGATTCGCGCCAGAGGTCTGCCGATTGCAAGATCGGCATCTGAATGGCGATATGCCCGGCCCGTGCTTGCTCTTCATGCACGATGTTTTCCAGCTTACGCAAAACTTTGAAGCCCAACGGCAACCAGGAATAAATCCCGGCAGCAGCCTGTTTGATCATCCCCGCACGCAACATCAGTCGGTGGCTGACGATCTGAGCCTCCGAGGGGTTTTCCTTGAGAACGGGCAGAAAGTAACGGCTGAGGCGCATTGTTTAACCTTCAAAGGTGAATTCGGACATCAAAAAGTGATTATGCCAAAGCCTCGCCGGGGGCAATCGCACATTGGCGATTTTGCGACCAACAGCCTGTCGGTTTTTTGATTGACCCGCCAATCGAGTTTTTCAATTGTGACAAAACTGTAAAACCTCGAGGCGCCGATGCAGACCATCCAAGAACCCGCCCGTCAGATCCCCGTGATCCATCAAACCGACATTCTGGTGGTCGGTTCGGGCCCCGCCGGTTTGGCTGCGGCATTGGCAGCAGCGCGTGCCGGGGCCGACGTCACCATCATGGACCGATTTGGCTGCATGGGGGGCAACATCACCGCCGTCGGCGTTGAAGGGTTTGCCTGGTATCGTCACGAACAGACCGCCGAGGCCGGTGGCATCGGCCTGGAATTCGAATCCCGCGCCAAAGAGATGGGTGCCGCCGTGCCTGAGAGCCAATCGCTCAGCTACGAACTGGACAGTGAAGGTTTCAAACTGGTCGCCGACAAGCTGGTTGAAGAGGCCGGCGTGCACCCGATGCTGCACCGGCAGTTTGTGGCTCCGATCATGGAGGGGGATCGCATTACCGGCATCATCACCGAATCCAAGGCGGGGCGCGAGGCGATACTGGCCAAGGTTGTGATCGACGCAACAGGTGATGCCGATGTGGCCCATCGTGCGGGAGCTCCGACGCACAAGACACCGCGTGAGGACATGATGGCGGCCTCGGTCATGTTCCATCTGGCAGGTGTCGACAAACGCGCGTTCATAGAAGGCGTGAAGGCTGATCCTCAGACCTATAAAGACTGGGGCGGTGGCGGTGAATGGAATATCGAAACCTCGGGCAAAGAAGACGATATGTTCTCGCCTTTCGTCAAGAAACCCTTCCAACAGGCTATCAAAGAAGGCCTGATACCGCCGCATCTGAACACCATCGCAGGCACCTGGGGCGCGATGCATGATACGGGCGAACTCACCTATATGAACCTGATCCATCTGGATCAGGTCGATGGCACCGACCCGGATAGTTTGACGAGAGGTGAGATCGAGGGACGTCGCCAGACCATGCTTGCCATCGACGCCCTACGTCGTTTCATGCCTGGTTGCGAAAACGCACGTTTGCGGAACTTCGGGATGACCATCGGCATCCGTGACACGCGCAAGATCGACGCGGTCTATAACATGACCGAGACCGACGCCCGTCATCAGGGCCGGTTCGAGGATACAATCGGTATCTATCCCGAGTTCATCGATGGCTACGGTATCCTGATCCTTCCGACCACGGGCCGCTACATGCAGATCCCTTATCGCTCGATGTTGCCCAAAGGCATCAAGGGCCTGTTGGTTGCGGGCAGATCGCATGGTGCGGACCGGGTGGCCCACGCCGCAACGCGCAACATGGCCTGCTGCGCGGTGATGGGTCAGGGGGCGGGAATAGCTGCGGCTATATCTTTAAAAAGCAATCAGGAACTCGACAGCATAAACCTCGCTCCGGTTCGTAAGGAATTGGAGCAACAAGGCGTGAGGATCACGTAATGGAGAATATCCCAACCATCGATATCTCTCCGTTGGCCAATCCATCTGATCCGCAGTATCAGGCCGCGGTAGCTCAGATCATGGACGCCTGCACCAGCATCGGATTTCTGTCCATCATCGGAACAGGCGTCGCACCTGAGCAAATAAACCAGGTCCGTGACTGCGTACGGGCAATCTTTGATATCGAAGAGCCCAGCAAATGGGATCAGGCCATCACCCGCGAGAATTATCGTGGGTATATCCCGTTGGGGTTCTTCACACCAAATGACGGCTTGGGCGACGCGGATAAGTACGAGGGGTACAAGTTGCATTTCGAAGCGGCCGAGGACGCTCCGATCCGGGCGGACTGCACGCTTTATGGCCCGAACATCTGGCCTCGTGAAGTGCCGCAGGCCCAAGATGTCATCCTGAACTATTGGCGACAACTTGATGGCGTGACTGATCTGTTGCTTGGCGCGCTGGAGGTGGGGCTTATGGTGCCGCCGAACACGTTGTGTGACGCGTTCCGCAACCCGATGACCAACATGACCTTGCTACACTACCCCCCGCAAGCACCGGATGAGGGTGGTTATGGCATTCATCCGCATAAGGATACTGATGCGCTGACCATCATTGCCCCCGACCCGGTCGGCGGGCTTGAAGTGCAGACCCGCTCCGGCGGCTGGATCACACCTAATTGTCCGCCCGGTGGCTTCGTCGTGAATATCGGTGACATGCTTGAGCTGTGGTCCGGAGGTCGGCTGAAATCAACGCCGCATCGTGTGGTTAACCGCTCGGGCAATGAGCGCTATTCCTTTCCCTATTTCGCTGTTCCGCGCCACGATGTGGTTGTCGCGCCCCTGTTGCAGGCCCTGCCCGGCTTTGATCGACCAGCCGTTCACTGCGGCCATTGGTCGGCTGAAGTCTGGCGGACTAACTGGCCGGATGAAACCGCAGACCAAGACACGCCGGAACTGGGCACTCTGACCGACTAAGGCATGAAAAGCCCGCCCGATGAACTGCTTGCATCGCGAGGCATCATGGGCCAAGAACACGGCAAAGCTGTGCAACAAGGGAATGCGCCATGGCCTTGCCGGTGAAGGATCAGCTCAGATATTGGGGCTTCGCCACCGCGATCTTTGTGGTGATTCTATACTTGCTGGGTGATGTGCTGCTGCCTTTCGTGATCGGTGGAGCGATTGCCTATTTCCTCGACCCTGTGGCCGACCGGCTGGAAAAGCTGGGCTTATCTCGGATTGCTGCGACGGGGATCATCACGGTCGTTGGTGTGCTTGGCTTTGTCCTGATGATCCTGATGGTAGTGCCTGCACTGATCACGCAGCTGCTGGACTTGGTCGACACCTTACCCAGCCTTTTCAAGCAACTGCGCGCATTCATTGAAAAGCAGTTTCCTGCGCTTCTGGATCGGGAATCGAATACGCACCAGATGCTGGTGTCGTTCGGCGAGACATTAAAGTCCAAAACGGGCGATGTACTGCAAACCGTCCTCGCCTCGCTTGGATCCGCAATCAACGTCGTCGTGCTGCTGGTCATCGTACCGGTCGTTGCCGTCTATTTGCTGATGGACTGGGACCGCATGATCGCCCGTATCGGAGAACTGCTGCCCCGCGATCACGCGCCCACCATCAAACGGCTGGCTAGTGAGATTGATGCAGTGCTAGCCTCCTTCGTGCGCGGAATGGGGACAGTCTGCCTGATCCTCGGCACCTACTATGCGGTTGCTCTGATGTTGGTTGGCCTGCAATTTGGCCTGATCGTTGGGTTCATTGCCGGGCTGGTGACTTTCATCCCGTATCTGGGCGCCCTGATCGGAGGCTCTCTGGCCATAGGTCTGGCCCTGTTTCAATTCTGGGGCGATTGGGCTCATATCGGTCTGGTCGCCGGAATATTTGCCCTTGGGCAAGTGACCGAGGGTAACTTTCTGACCCCCAAACTGGTCGGCAGTTCTGTCGGCCTGCACCCGGTCTGGTTGCTATTGGCATTGTCGGTATTCGGTGCGCTATTTGGGTTTGTGGGGATGCTGATTGCGGTTCCGGTTGCGGCTGCGTTAGGTGTTTTGGCCCGCTTCGCGACCGAACAATATCTGAACAGCCGTCTTTACACCGGGCTTGAAGGGCTCAATCAGGACGACGAATAAATGGCCACGCAGCTCAGCTTTGACCTGCCGTCCAAGACCGCCTTGGGCCGTGAGGACTTCTTTGTTTCACCCGCCAATGCATTGGCTGTTGCGATGATCTCGGCAACATCCTGGCCGGGAAACAAACTGGTTCTGAGTGGCCCTGCAGGATCGGGGAAAACTCACCTAGCGCATGTCTGGGCTGCAGAAACAGGCGGTCGGATCGTACAAGCTGCTGCTTTGCGCTATGAAGATGTCCCTGAACTCGCGCGCACTCCGATCGCGGTTGAGGATGTGCCATTGATTATCGAAGATCCAGAACTGCAGAGAACCATGTTTCACCTGCACAATCTGGCCCTGGCCGAAGGTCATGCCCTTCTGATGACCGGACGTGCCGCGCCAAAGGTGTGGAACCTGCCACTGGCCGATCTGCAAAGCCGGGTGGAAGGGGCTCATTATGTTGAGCTGGATGCGCCGGATGATGCGCTGTTAGGAGCGGTGTTGACCAAGCTGTTCACCGATCGTCAGTTGAATCCAAGCCCCGATGTCATCGCTTATCTGGTCAAACACATGGACCGCAGTTTTGAGACCGCCGCGAGAATCGTCAATGAGCTGGATCGCGTCGCCCTCAGCGAAAAGCGCGACATCACCCGTTCACTGGCGGTGCGTCTATTGAACACAGGCCCTGAACAATCTGATGCCCGCGATTGACCGGATAACAGTGATCCCGCATCCTGCCGCCAAAACACCTAGGGACACCATGACAAAGACAGTCGAGACTGATTTCCCCGATCACGGGCTTTTCGGAAAGCCTTTGTTTGAAGATCCGGGGGCCCGTGCACTATCTCGGGTCGGAGTCGTCGATATCGGGTCCAACTCGGTTCGAATGGTTATCTTCGATGGCGCGGCACGATCACCTGCCTATTTCTACAATGAAAAGGTCATGTGCGAGCTGGGCGCTGGTCTCTCCGAGACCGGTCGTCTGAACCCGCTGGGACGAGAACGTGCATTGTCGGCGCTGCATCGGTTTAAGTATCTGGCCGAAGATCTTGGATTGCCGGCGTTACATGCCGTCGCTACTGCTGCTGTGCGAGAGGCCAAGGATGGGCCCGAGTTCTGCACCCAGGTGAAAGCGGAAACCGGACTGATCATCAATGTCGTTGATGGCGAGGAAGAAGCCCGTCTTTCGGCCCAGGGTGTGCTGCTGGGATGGCCGGGTGCCTATGGGTTGATTTGCGATATTGGCGGCTCTTCGGTGGAATTGGCCGAGATCGGAGGCGGCGAGGTAGGACGCCGTATGACCTCGCCTTTGGGCCCGCTCAAACTGCGAGACATCAAAGGCGGACGTCGGGCACGCAAGGAACATATCAAAAAAACGCTGGAAGAAATGCGCGACAAGATGGGTCCGCAGCGCGATCGGCTGTTTCTTGTGGGAGGCAGCTGGCGAGCCTTCGCCCGGCTGGACATGCTCCGCCGAGGTTATCCGCTGAATGTGCTGCACGAATACCGCATGACGCAAAGTCAGGTGCGCGAGACCATCAAGTTCATCGAGCAGAATGACCCGGACGAATTGCGCGCCTTGGCCGGTGTGTCAGGGTCGCGCATGGCGCTGATACCATACGCGATGGATGTGCTGTCTCGGCTGATCCGCACGTTCAAACCTAAAGACATCGCAATTTCAAGCTACGGTATCCGCGAAGGGTTGTTGTACGAGCAAATGCCACAGCGTCTGCGCGACCGCGACCCCTTGATCGAAGCCTGTCGTTTTGCCGAGGCCAAGGATGCGCGTTTGCCCGGTTTTGGCAAACACCTGTTCGATTTTGTAATGCCATTGTTCCGTTCGGCACCAGAACAACAAGTGCGTTTGATCAAGGCGGCTTGCCTGCTCCACGATGTTAGCTGGCGTGCGCATCCCGACTACCGGGCCGAAGCCTGTTTCGAATACGTCACCCGTGCAAACATGAGTGGGATCAAGCATTCCGAGAGGATTTTTATTGGTCTTGCTTTGCAACACCGGTACCGCAACAAACGCGAGGGGAGCCGCTTTACACAGCTATATGAATTGCTGGATGAACGCGGCCAGGAGCAGGCCGAGATTCTGGGCAAAGCGCTTCGTTTCGGAGCAATGCTTTGGATGCAGCATGATGCTGCCATGGGTAAATTGCGCTATTATCCCAAGAAGCAAAAAATCGAATTGCGCCTGCCCAAATCAGCAGGCCCATTGTTCAACGAAGTAGCGGAAGCACGGTTCAATTCACTATCTGCGGCGCTGAAGTCAGAACCCAAAGTGATCATAAGGGGCTGATCAGATATCAGTCAGGCCATCGGAAGGTTCGTCATTTTGTGGCGCCGGTTCATCAGGCTGTTCCCGGGTGGATTTCTTGCGGATAATGATGTCGCCATTGGACAGCATCTCGGGTGCCTCGTACGCGCTCCAATCCTGCACCTGAGCCGCTAATTCTGCCAGTGCAGGACCCATTTCCTGAATGAATGACTGCAAAGCGGGACCGAACTGATCCGCGAGCCCGCGTAAATCCTCAATTGTTGGTTCCATTTCCTGCCGCAGACCTTCCAGAAACAGTTCAGCTCCCCGCTCCATCAGAGATTTGCCGCCGTCTTCTTCAGCGTAGACAGGAATCGCCGAAGCGGCACAGGCCGTAGATATTATCAAGACGCGTAGCATGTTGGAAATATAGGAGATGGCGAATGCAGTTGAAAGGTTACAGATCAATATCCAGCGTCACTGGAAAATGGTCGGATGCTGTCAGCAAGGCTTCGCGCAATTCCGGATTGCCCCAGCACGCGGCATCCCGGAATGGATGCCAGATTCGCCAGTCAGAGTGCCGGTTCCGCAAGTCATTGCTGATCATGATATAGTCCAACAGCGCTTCGAGATATCGCCCCTCATCCCGGCGCTCAAAACGCGCGGTTGCGGGAACAGACCCGGGACGCGGGCGAGTGGCTTGGGCGGCGTGAGGATCGTAAAGTCCCGCCTGCAGCAGAATTTCGACCGAGGAACGCCCGAACAGATTCTCAAATTCATCTAAGCCCGGACCGTCGTTCAGATCACCCAGAAGAATAACCGGTTCTTGCGCATCGGTATGGGCTTCAACCCGTCGCGCCAGCCAAACCGCCTGTGCCAGTTGCTTGCGGCGATTGGCGATTGAAAGGCGGATCATCTCGTCTCTTGACCCTGCACCATGGGGCGCTTTGGATTTCAGATGCGCACCGATCAGACGAAATGTCGTACCATGTTCAGTCTCTACGGCCAGTTCCATGGGCGGCTTTGAAAACTGAACCAAATCTTCGGTTGCATCTACATCCAGATCAATGCGGAACACGCTGTCAAACCGGGGCGCAACCTTGTCGTCGGGTTGACCAATGGGATCATGGTGCGCTGTCAGGACATTCGGATCGAACAACAATGCCAGTTCCTGATGGGTGTCGTTGGCAAAGCCCATCACTGCAAGTGTATTTCGCAATTCAAAGGTTTCAGCAAATATCTGAAGGGCGCGAACAGTGTTTTGCGTCTTTCCCGTGTTGGGAGCTTCAACGATAAGCACCGCATCGGCATCAATCGCCGTCAGAACCTTCGCCACGGCCTCGATCTGCTGGGCCTTTGTGACATCTCGACGCCCTGACCAACTGTCATCAGCTATCAGGTTGTCATCGCGGTCAAACAGATTGGCAAACCATTCGATATTGTAGGTCGCCAGACGCATGGCTCAGACCCGGGCGCCGTTAATTTCATCCCAAGCGCGATTGATATCGATCATCTTTTTCTCGGCAAGACGCACCGCTTCCTCCGGCACGCCTCGCGCAATCATCGCATCGGGGTGTGTGTCACGCACCAACTGACGCCAGACCTTACGAATCTCGGTCACTGGCATATCCCGGGCAACACCCAACACCGTATAGGGGTCTTTCGGCGCATCCGGTACAAATCTCGCGCGCAAAGCCATGAACTGCGCATCGGTTTGACCAAAGATACGACTGACCTCTTCCAGAAATTCATTCTCGTTTGGGTGATAGAACCCATCGGCCATGGCGATATGGAACAGACCCTCCATCAGGTCGCACAGGGTCGTGCTGTCTTCAGCAAACATGCGGGCAATTCGGCGGGCATAGTCCTGATACCCAGCGACATCTGTACGTGCCATATCAAAGACACGTGCTGCGCCATCCTCATCTTCGGGGGCGATTTGAAAAACCTCACGGAAAGCCGTTACCTCATCCCGCGTCACCTGACCATCGGCCTTTGCCATCTTGGCGCCGAGTGCCACAACGGCAATCGCGAAGGCCACCGAACGCTCGGGCGGCGTTCGCAGTTTTTCAAAAACTGCGGTCAGGCTTTCGCCCTGGGCAAGCGCACTCAGCGCATCGGCTATTCGAGTCCAGATCGACATGAGCGCACCCTAACCCGGCCCAGCGCGGCTGTCAGGTGCGACAGATCACTGCGGGGCAATAATTTTCTGCATCAGAACAAGATCGAGCCACTGATCCCATTTGCGACCGACCTCCGGCATTCGACCAACCTTGCTGAAGCCAATGGCAGAATGAAAATCAATAGCTGCGGGATTGGCCGAAGAGATCCCCGCGACCAGAACGTGTATGCCTTCTTCACAGGCGGTTCTTTCTAATACCGACATCAGGGCCCGCCCTATCCCCTGCCCCCTCGCTGCAAGCGATAGCTGGATCGTGTGTTCGGCAACTCGGTCATATCCCGGCCCCGCACGGAATGGCCCATAAGTTGCGAATCCGACCACCTGCCCATCCAGCTCAGCCACCAGATAGCGAGGGCGACGAGCTTCGATATCGACCGCAATCGAATCCGAGCTGCGTTCAACTGTCGTGAAGGTCACGAGCGTGTCACGAATAATCGGATTTGTGATCGCTGCAATTCCGGGCGCATCTTCGGCTTTGGCTTGCCGAATAATCATTCCAACACGCGCGACCCGTGCGGGGTATCAAATTCAGCGCGCAGCGCGGCAGGGCCGGAGTCAAACACAACGTAGTCCAGCGCGCCCAAGCCTTTCGCCAGATCCAAAGCATCAGGGTGACAAACGATCAACCGGCGCAATTGGCATCCACTGTTCTGCAACATTTGCGCAGGGTGCAGATCACCTTCCCACTGAATAAGAGCCGGGAACAGATTATCGAATGGCAAGCGCCCGCTTGGAGGTACGGCCATGCGCCACCTCAGCGCCCCTCTGCTCAGTTCGATCGGCCTACCAACACCATCTGGAAATACCGAAAGCGAAGCTTCGATATCCGAGACTCGGCAGATCCAGTTGCTCAGACGAGGCGGGCCTTCGAAACGATCCAGATCAAACCAACGGGTTCTTTCCGGAACCTGAGCCTGCGGATCAATAGCAATTGCTTCAAGATACAACCCATCACGCAGACCGAGCAGCCGGTTGTGGGTGCCAAATCTTTCGTGCTTGCCACCATCTTGCAACTGAACGCCCAGAGCCTGTTCAATATGCGCTGATGCCTCCTCAAGCGTTTCACCGGCAACCGCCAGATGATCCAGTAACATGAGACATCCTCCTTTGAATTGCGCTCAGACCGGTTTACTCAAGCGTAATGGTCTGAGCGTGGTTTTCATCCAAGGGTTTCGGATCACAAGATTTTTCGTCGAAAAATCTCGGACCTCGGTGTGCGACACGTCAGCTGCGAGCGTCCCCGATCAGTCTAAGGATATCCTGTGCTGCGTCGGGGATGTTCGTACCCGGGCCAAAGATTGCCTTGACCCCATGATCATAAAGGAACTGGTAATCCTGCTGGGGAATAACACCGCCGCAAATCACGATGATATCCTCGGCCCCCGCTTTTTTCAGCTCTTCGACCAATTGTGGTGCAAGTGTCTTGTGGCCTGCCGCCTGAGACGAGATGCCAATCACATGCACGTCGTTATCCACCGCATCCTGCGCCGCCTCGGCCGGTGTCTGGAACAGAGGGCCGACATCCACATCAAAGCCGATATCAGCAAAAGCTGTTGCGATTACCTTGGCGCCCCGATCGTGACCGTCTTGACCCATCTTTACAACGAGCAAACGCGGGCGACGCCCCTCGGCCTCGGCGAAATCTTCGATGGATTTCTGGATCGCCGCAAAACCCTCGTCGCCTTCATAGGCTGCGCCATAGACGCCAGCCAGAGTTTTTACTTCGGCGCGGTGACGGCCGAACTCTTTCTCCATTGCCATGCTGATCTCTCCTACGGATGCGCGGGCACGTGCAGCCTCGACGGCGGCGGCCAGAAGGTTGCCGCCCTCGCGGGCGGTGGTGGTCAGGGCGTCCAGCGCGGCCTGACAGGCCGCCTCGTCGCGGGTCGCGCGGATACGTTCCAGTCGTGCGACCTGAGCTTCGCGTACCGCAACATTATCGACATCCAGAATTTCGATCAGGTCTTCCTTTTCTTTGCGGTACTTGTTGACGCCGACAATCACCTCGTCGCCCCGGTCGATCATGGCCTGACGCCGCGCGGCGCTTTCTTCAATCCGCAACTTGGGCATACCCGAGGCGACGGCTTTGGTCATGCCGCCCATTTCCTCGACCTCTTCCATCAGGGCCCAGGCTTTTTCAACCAGCTCATTGGTCAGGCTTTCGACGTAGTAAGAACCGGCCAGCGGATCGACCACATCGGTCACGCCGGTCTCTTCCTGCAACACCAGCTGAGTGTTCCGTGCAATGCGGGCTGAGAAATCGGTTGGCAGTGCAATCGCTTCGTCCAGAGCGTTGGTGTGCAGCGACTGGGTACCGCCCAGAACCGCACTCATCGCTTCATAGGCGGTGCGGATCACGTTGTTATAGGGATCCTGCTCCTGCAGGCTAACACCGGATGTCTGGCAGTGCGTGCGCAGCATTTTGGAACGTTCGGATTTTGCCCCGAACTCAGTCATAACCCGGTGCCACAAAGTACGGGCAGCACGGAGTTTGGCGATCTCCATGAAGAAGTTCATGCCGATGGCGAAGAAGAAGGAAAGACGCCCCGCGAACTTATCGACATCCATCCCGGACTGCGTTGCGGCGCGCACGTATTCTCGACCGTCAGCCAGCGTATAGGCCAGTTCCTGGACCAGATTCGCACCGGCTTCTTGCATGTGATAGCCCGAGATCGAGATCGAGTTGAACTTGGGCATCTCGTTCGAGGTGAAGTCTATGATATCCGAGATGATCTTCATCGACGGTTCAGGTGGGTAGATATAGGTGTTGCGCACCATGAACTCTTTCAGAATGTCATTCTGAATGGTCCCGGACAGGACAGATTTATCATGGCCCTGCTCCTCGCCAGCCACGATGAAACTGGCCAAAATCGGGATTACGGCACCGTTCATTGTCATCGAGACCGAGACCTTATCCAGCGGAATGCCATCGAACAGGATCTTCATGTCCTCAACGCTGTCGATGGCCACACCAGCTTTACCAACATCGCCAACCACGCGTGGATGGTCGCTGTCGTAACCGCGGTGTGTCGCCAGATCGAAAGCCACAGAAACGCCTTGCTGACCGGCTGCTAGGTTGCGGCGGTAAAACGCATTCGATTCTTCAGCCGTCGAAAACCCTGCATATTGGCGGATCGTCCATGGACGCCCTGCGTACATCGTCGCCTTCACGCCACGCGTAAACGGTCCAATGCCCGGCAGCGACCCCATATGCGGCAAGTCAGCAGTATCTTCTTGCGTATAGAGCGGTTTGACTTCAATGCCTTCGAGCGTCTCTTTGGTCAGATCGTCCAGGGGACGTCCGCGCAGCTCTTTCTCGGCCAGCACCTGCCAGTCGTTGGTGTCGGTCATGTCGATTTCCTCTGTTCAATTCCGGTTTCGGCGGGGGTAGTCCCGCGCGTGTTTGTTTCTGTCCGACAGATCAGTTCAGCCAATCCATCAGCGCCGGACGCCAGCCAGGCCAAATCATCAGCGTAATCCGCCCAAAGCTTCATCGCTTGCTCAACGTTCAGACCATAAGGCGCTGGCTTGGATACGCCATTCAACGCCAAGCCATCGCTGAACCCAGGCGCCGCGCGGCCTGTCAAAGCCTCAAGCTGGATCTGCTGATGGCCCGCAAAATCCTCGAAAGGTAGGACAAGTAACGGAATGCCAGGAAACGCCCGGCTCAAGTCGGTGATGACTTCGCGCCAGCTGCGTTCACTCTGCGCAATACGTTTCCACGTTGCAGGCTGGATCGGTTCACTCCCACGATTGAACATGTAGGCTGCGACAGATGCCCAATACATATCCAACGCCCTGATATTCAGAGCGAGTTTGGTGACCCTGCCATCAAAAGCCTTCGCCAATAGCTGCCCGCGTTCCTGCATGCTCGGATAAAGGGAAGCAAATGCTATGTTGCGCACCATGGAGCCCACAAAGTTCTCCTGGCTAATCAACAACTGAGCAGCGCCACCACTCTGGCATGCGTCCAGTTCGCGGTGCAGCTGATCGCACACATCTGGCGTTAGTTTATTAAGGCTATTGAGACCGTTGTTTTGGGCTCGTTCAGGTCCCCAGTACAGCAGCCTTTGGTTTTCAAGCATCTGTTCATTACTGTGCAGGAAGTTCTGAAAACTGGTGGTTGCGCAACGATGCGCGCCGCAGTGCAGGATCACTTCCATCTGCCTACTCTCCCAATCGCAGGGCCGAGAGAACGGCGTGTTTTCTATGCCGTCTGGCAAATGCGTTTAGGACCGCGCGGCGCCCAACGCGCATTTTTTTGATGTTCTCGGACATTTCGCCAGTCGCATTCGCCTGAGTTGAGGCTATATTCATCAGAACAGGAGGCCTTATGACACGCACGCTTGTCCTTGTTTTATCGGCACTATTCCCGTTGGCCGCATTGGCTGCCGACGCCACTGCACCTGCAGAAGACAGTTTTGTACGTCCCGTAGACGACAGTGATCTGAGTGATTTTCTCTGGACCCACCGCCCAATCGTCGTCTTTGCCGATACGCCTGCGGACCCGAGGTTCCAGCAACAGATTGACATGTTGCTGGATGGCGAAGACGCAATGCGGGATCGCGATGTAATTGTTCTGACCGATACCGATCCGGCGGCGCGATCACCGATCAGGTCAAAACTGCGCCCGCGCGGGTTCCAGATGGTGTTTGTCGACAAAGACGGCATCGTCAAACTGCGCAAACCCAGCCCATGGAGCGTGCGCGAGATTGGCCGTTCCATCGACAAAACCCCGCTGCGTGAACGCGAGATTCGCGAACGACGCGAAGGGGGATGAGCACTTTCCGCGCAGCCGCCTATGAGGCAGCCATCAGCGTGGCGCTTCAAAAGCTTTTGGATATGTGGCGACTGCGCAGTCATCCCGGGATCACTCGAACTCTATGATCACGTCATCTACGGCGAGACTGTCACCCGGACCGGCATTGATCTTGGAAACGACACCTTTCTTCTCTGCGCGCAAGATGTTCTCCATCTTCATGGCCTCAACGGTGCAGAGCGCCTGCCCTTCCTGCACTTCCTGACCGACTTCGACGTCAATCTTCACGATCAGACCGGGCATCGGGCAAAGCAGCATTTTCGACGTATCAGGCGGCAGTTTTTCAGGCATTAGCCGAGCCAGCTCAGCCTGACGCGGAGTGCGCACGTGGACCTTAAGATCGGCGCCGCGATTGCGGATGCGGAACCCACCCGAGACCTTGCCGACCTTCAAGACCAATGGGCTGCCGTCAACATCCAGCACGGCGAGCTGATCACCCGGCGTCCAGTCGGAAGACACGCGCAGAGATGAACCGTCCTTGAACTTAACCGTTGCGCCCTGTTTGTCCGCCTTAACCTTGACACTGAACTCCTGCCCTTGCAGAGCGACATTCCAGCGTTTGCCAACCTTACGCTCATGATTGTCCATACGCCCAGACACACGGGTCCGCCGAATTTCGGCAACCCGGTGCATGGCAGCGCAGGACGCTGCGATACGGCGCAAATCATCCTCGGGCAATTCAACACCTTCAAACCCGTCGGGATATTCCTCGGCGATGAACGCAGTTGTCATGTCTCCGCTGACGAATTTCGGGTGGTCCATTACCGCCGACAGGAACGGTAGGTTGTGACCGATGCCTTCGACCTCGAAGCTGTCCAGCGCCACACGCATCGCCTCAATCGCCTGCGCACGGGTCGGGGCCCAAGTGCACAGCTTGGCGATCATCGGATCGTAGTACATGCTGATTTCACCGCCCTCATAGACGCCGGTATCGTTGCGAACAGCGGCTTCACCTTTCGGAGCTTCACCCTGCCATTTACCGTTGATCAGCAATGGTCCAGCAGCGACCTCCTGCGGCGGACGATAGCGGGTTAGGCGGCCGATCGAAGGCAAGAAGCCACGATACGGATCCTCTGCATAAAGGCGATTTTCGATCGCCCAGCCGGTCAGCGTCACGTCATCCTGAGTGATGGTCAGTTTTTCACCAGCGGCAACACGGATCATCTGTTCCACCAGATCAACGCCTGTAATCAGTTCGGTAACCGGGTGCTCCACCTGTAGGCGGGTGTTCATTTCGAGGAAATAAAAGTTCTTTTCACCATCCACGATGAATTCAACTGTCCCGGCGCTGGCATAGTTCACAGCCTTGGCAAGCGCGACCGCTTGTTCGCCCATGGCCTTACGGGTTTCGGGGTCCAGGAACGGCGATGGGGCCTCTTCCACCACTTTCTGGTTCCGGCGCTGGATCGAGCATTCGCGTTCGCCTAAATAGATGCCATTGCCATGGCTGTCGCACAGGACCTGAATTTCGATGTGGCGCGGTTGGGTTACGAATTTCTCGATAAAAATCCGATCATCACCAAAAGAACTCGCCGCTTCGTTCTTGGATGACTGGAAACCCTCGCGCGCTTCTTCATCGTTCCAGGCGATCCGCATTCCTTTGCCGCCACCGCCAGCGCTGGCCTTGATCATCACCGGATAGCCGATGTCATTGGAAATCTTTACGGCCTCATCTGCATCCTCGATCAGGCCCATGTAGCCGGGAACCGTCGAAACCCCAGCCTCTTGCGCAATCTTCTTCGAGGTGATCTTGTCACCCATGCTTTCTATAGCGCCTACCGGAGGGCCAACAAAGGCCACACCTTCAGCATCCAGTGCTTCTGCGAATTTGGAGTTTTCTGACAAAAAGCCGTAACCGGGGTGAACCGCCTGCGCGCCGCTTTGACGGATGGCATCCATCACCTTGTCGATCACGATATAAGACTGGTTGGCGGGCGGCGGGCCGATATGCACCGCCTCATCCGCCATCGAGACATGCAGGGCGTTCTTGTCAGCATCTGAATAGATGGCAACCGTACCAATACCCATCTTGCGGGCAGTCTTGATGACCCGGCAGGCAATCTCGCCCCGGTTTGCGATCAGGATCTTGTTGAACATGGTACGTCCTTTGGCTTGATGTTCTGGATACGCAAAACGCCGCCGCAGGGCGTTGACCCTACGACGGCGTGATGCGCAATGACGGACGGGACTTTTCCAGTCCCGTTGAATTCAGTTTTAGTTACAGTTGTGCTGGGTCTTGCAATACAGCACGTTGCCCGCAGCCCCGACTGCCGCCCCAAGCAACGGATCTGCACTGAGGACCGCCGCCCCCAGGGCCCCCGCACCGCCGCCAAGGATCGCCTGTTCGCCGGTCGAGCCACCGCAGGCTGCCAGACCCGCGCAGGTTGCCAACGCAAGGGAAATTCGTTTGATTCGCATGGTTTCTGCCCTTCTAGATTTTTTGCAGTCTTTGAGAGCAGATGCCGATTTCGCGCCTTGTTATGCAATAACACAGACCGCAAACTTGCATATTGCGCAGGTTTTTGCCGCTTTTTGTCTAAACCAGACAAAAAGAAAACCGCGGACAGAACTCTGTGGGGAACACAAGCCTGCCCGCGGAAGGAAGGGGTACGGAATAGTAGGTGCTTGTGCGACGCAGGCAAAGTAGAGCCGCACGGCTCAAACACTGTGCACAGCACAATTCTGGCCGCCAACCTGTCATTGTTTCCATTTGAGATTCCGGCTGAAATTTGCCCATCCAGCAAATAACCGCGCAAATTTGCGCCGACGCAGCCGCCGCTGGTGTTATCGGCGCTCATCTGTAAACCCGTCACGTTCGTGTTACGAAATTCACGTTTATGACCGGATATTGCGCGCAACCCCTCACACTTCACTAATGGAATAGCTCTAAAAAAATCCTGCGCTGGCAGCGATTTAAACGCCCGCGTCACTGCGGTGTGAAGAGCCGGGGAATTGCCGACACATTTGCTTGAGAAATCTTGGTAAATCTCTCTCGGCTTGGTGATTTTCCTCAAGTCCACTTGCGTGGAACGGTGACGGTGCACACTCGCATACAAGGAACTATCCCCATGATAAAATAGGGTAAAACCGTCAACCTCTTTGCAGCCAGCGCGCTTTCCATGACCGGAATCCAAGCCTTGGCGCAAGATGCACAAACACAGGCCGAACTGGATGCTCTGCGCGCCCGGATCGAAGCTCTGGAAACGTCCAAGCCAGGATCTGGAACCGGAGATCTGAGGATCGGCAACACCAATCTGGACGTCTATGGCTACGTCAAAGCCGATTTTTTCTACGACTTTGAATACGATCAGGGTGACACAGCCTTCGTGAACGTTATTGGTGAGCCCTCGGCCGAAACCGACGGCACTTTCGGGGCCACAGTTCGCCAATCGCGAATCGGATTGCGCACCATCACCCCAAGCGGCATCGGGGATATTCAAGGCCAGATCGAAGTGGACGCGTTCGGTTCGGACGGGACCGCCGAATTCCGCATTCGACACGCGAATATACGGATTGGGGAACAATGGCTGATCGGTCAATACTGGACCAATTTCCAACCGCTGGACACCTATTCCACCTCGGTCGAATTCAATGGGCCTGTCGGTATCGCCTTTGCCCGCGTACCGCAGGTGCGCTTCACGAACTCCCTCGGGTCGAACACCACCCTCGCCGTTTCTGTCGAAGAAAACGTCAGCGGTTCGGATTCGGATGACCCGGTGTTGACCGGCTCGGTCGAATACAACGATGGCAAATACATCGCTCGTGCCTCGGCGCTTTTTGGCAAGGCGCAGTCTGGCGACGACGAGGTCGATCAGACCGGTTTCTCTTTGTCGGGCTCGATCCGGCCGTGGGAAGGCGGGTTGTTCCAGGTCAACTACGTCAACGGCGAGGCGATTGGGCCCTACTTGATCGGGCTGGGCGATGCAGTTTTCGGAGGTCAGGCCAATGATGTTGGTGGCTATACCATCGAATTCCGTCAGGACCTGACTTCCAAATGGAATGTCGGCATCGCCTACGGCAAGGAAGACTATGACCTGCCTACGTCGACCGGCACGCTGTCGTTCACTGAGCTTGAGACGATCCACGTCAATGCTTTCTACAAGGCGACCGACAGCCTGACGCTCAGTGCCGAATACATTTATGGCGAGCGGAACGACACAATTTCGGGTGATACCTTCGACGGTAACCGCATCCAGTTGGCCGCACAGCTCAACTTCTGATGCACCCAACGCGCCCTGCCCTTTCAAGGGCAGGGTTCCACGTTCATGGATCAGCTGTGTGTTATGCGCGGCAACTTCCAACACGATCAGCGCACCCCGTCAAACAAATCCGGGAATGACTGACGCGCGGCGTCCAAGTCGATCACCAACAAAGCATCGTAACTGGCCGGGTCGAATGAATCTTCGGCGGCGATAACTTCGCGGCCGAACAGCCAGCTCAACCGGCCTGCGTCCAGATTACCCCGCTCAAACGGTTGATCGCCAAAATGTTCCCACAGGGCCTCCATGAACGCGACATCCGCGCGCTTGTCGGCGGGTTTTCGATCCCGAAAACGCTCGCGCTGTGTCAATGGCGTGACGCCTTTGGGATTGGCGCGGCGAATGGTGAACTGAAAGTCGGTTCCAGGCAGGCGACCGGGGAAGCCGCGATGTTTTAACATGGTGTCACCTCGCCGGCCAAGTTCATCAGAAGGCAAGACATCGGACATGCCTGCGGGATTGAAGCGATCATGCGAACCTCCAGAGTTGCAGTGTTGTATCGGAACACTCTGGAACCGCGACGTTGTACGGTCATGGTCAGAGCCCCTCCCAGATACACCGGGATTGCTCCAACCGGTAGGCTTCGAAGAATTGGGTCGCATCGGGTTCGGAGGTACCGAATTCAAGCGGCCGGTCCGAGAGGGAGATAACCACCCGAGCGGGTACCAGCTCGTGTTGCGCCACGTAAGGAACCGCCAGCGTTTCACACAAATGCTCCATATCGATCACAGCGACATCGTAGGTAATGCGTCCTGCAGTTGATCCGATCTTGGGCGCGATGAACCGAAACCTCACCCAAAGCTCACCCGGATTGGTATCCAATAGTACATCGCTGAGCTCTACCGGCTGTCCCGAAGGCACAGGCAGCAGGTTAGAGGCCAGCACCGGAGTTACCCCAGCGACTAACGCCAGAATCAATGCGCAACCCCGGATCCGCCTGTGGCGGTCTCCTCCCTCCGGGGTTGCGTGCGCAGCATATGCGGCCTGCGCGTCCTTATGTCTGGTCGGTCGAGTCATGCAGCGGATCGGGTAACTTCCTCAGGTTGTCACAGCGGAATATTGTCGTGCTTTTTCCAAGGGTTCTTCAGTTGCTTGCCGCGAAGGCTGGCGAATGCCCGCGACACCCGACGGCGCGTCGATTGCGGCATAATCACCTCATCGATAAAGCCACGCTCGGCTGCGACGAATGGATTGGCAAAACGATCTTCGTAGTCCTGCGTATGCTGGGCAATCTTCTCGGCATCACCCAGATCGGCGCGATGGATGATCTCGGTCGCGCCTTTGGCACCCATCACCGCGATCTCAGCTGTGGGCCACGCATAGTTGAAATCGCCGCGTAGATGTTTGGAGGCCATAACATCATACGCGCCTCCGTATGCCTTACGGGTGATCACGGTGACCTTTGGCACGGTCGCTTCACCATAGGCAAAGAGCAGTTTCGCGCCGTGCTTGATCACACCGCCATATTCCTGCGACGTCCCTGGCAAAAAGCCCGGAACATCAACAAGCGTCAGGATCGGGATTTCAAAGCAATCACAGAACCGCACGAACCGAGCCGCTTTTCGGGAGCTATCGATATCCAGACAACCCGCCAATACCATGGGCTGGTTGGCCACGACGCCAACGGTCTGCCCTTCGAGCCGGATAAAGCCGGTGATGATATTCTTGGCGTAGTCCTCTTGAATCTCGTAGAAATCACCCTCATCCGCAATTTTGGTGATGAGCTCCTTCATATCGTAAGGCGTGTTCGGATTGTCCGGGATCAGAGTGTCCAGCGAGGTCTCTACCCGGTCAGGACTGTCGAAGAATGGACGTACCGGAGGCTTTTCTCGATTGTTGAGCGGCAGGAAATCGACCAGACGACGCACCTCGGCCAATGCTTCCACGTCGTTTTCGAATGCGCCATCGGCCACCGAGGATTTCTTGGTGTGCGTCGAAGCGCCGCCCAGCTCCTCAGCCGTGACGACCTCGTTCGTGACGGTTTTTACCACATCGGGACCGGTCACAAACATGTAGGACGAGTCTTTAACCATGAAGATGAAATCGGTCATTGCCGGACTGTAAACCGCGCCACCAGCGCAGGGCCCCATGATCACACTGATCTGCGGCACCACCCCTGAGGCCATGATATTGCGCTGAAACACCTCTGCATATCCCGCCAACGAGGCGACGCCTTCTTGAATTCGCGCGCCACCCGAGTCGTTGATTCCGATTACTGGTGCACCGTTCTGAACCGCCATATCCATGATCTTGCAGATCTTCTGAGCGTGGGTCTCGGATAGCGAACCGCCAAACACAGTAAAGTCCTGGCTGAACACATAGACCATCCGGCCATTGATCGTACCCCAGCCTGTGACTACACCGTCACCTGCAGGCTTTTGTTTTTCCATTCCGAAATCGGTGCAGCGATGGCTGACGAACATGTCAAACTCTTCAAAGCTGCCCTCGTCCACCAGCAGCTCGATCCGTTCGCGTGCCGTCAGTTTTCCGCGGGCGTGTTGCGAGTCGATGCGTTTTTGCCCACCACCCAATCGCGCGTTGTTGCGACGGCCTTCGAGCTCGGAAAGGATGTCTTTCATGTCGATAGTCTCCCAAGAGAATTTGCGCGACCATAGCGATTTGGGAACAGCGGCCAAAGAAGTTTTCGGCAAATTTGCAAATATTTGGCAATATTATTTTAGATAACTGCAAATTTGTTAAATAACACAACAGGCCAAACTGCCGATGGCATTTCGCGCGATCTGGGACTAAAGGTAAACCATGCAGTTCAGTTCTCCCTCTGTCAGCCGCACACCTCCCACGCTTGCAACACTCGTATTGTTGTCGGGGCTGTCGGCGCTGAGCATGAATCTGTACCTGCCTAGCCTCCCCTTCATGGCAACCTATTTTCAGACTGATTACAAGGTGATGCAGCTTTCGATCGCCCTGTATCTTCTGGTTAATGCGGCACTGCAAATCCTGATCGGACCTATTGCCGACAAGGCCGGGCGTCGGCCCGTACTGCTGTGGGGGCTCGCCCTATTTCTGCTGGCAACGTTGGGGTGCATTTACGCCCCAAATGTCGAGATGTTTCTGGCCTTCAGAATGTGTCAGGCCGTCATTGTCGTTGGTATCGTCCTTAGCCGTGCGGCTGTGCGGGATATGTACGAACAGGATCAGGCTGCCTCAATGCTCGGATATGTCACCATGGGCATGGCGGTCGTCCCGATGATTGGCCCTGCGGTCGGCGGGCTTCTTGAAGAATCCTTTGGCTGGAAAGCCAATTTCTGGCTGCCCTTTGCCCTTGCGGCGCTGGCGCTGGTGCTGACCCACCAAGACTTTGGCGAAACCGCCGCCGCAAGCGGTAAAACGTTGATGGAGCAATTTCGCGAATACCCTGAACTGCTGAAGTCGCCTCGTTTCTGGGGCTATTCCCTGTCCTCAGCTTTCTCCTCAGGTGCGTTCTTTGCCTATCTCGGGGGTGCGCCCTTTATCGGGACCGAGGTGTTCGGCATGACTGCCGCCGAGGTCGGCATCTACTTCGGTGCGCCGGCGATTGGTTATTTCTTTGGTAACTTCATCAGCGGTCGCTTCTCGGTGCGCTTCGGCGTCAACCGCATGGTGCGCTGGGGATGTTGGCTGAATGCAATTGGCGTGGCGCTGTCGGCCTTGTTGTTCCTAATGGATCTGGGAACGGCCCTCAGCTTCTTTGGCCTGATGACCTTTGTTGGGTTGGGCAACGGCATGGCGATCCCAAATGCAACCGCCGGATCTCTTTCGGTCCGCCCGCATCTGGCGGCCACAGCATCAGGCCTGAGCGGTGCAATCATGTTGGGCGGCGGCGCGGCACTTAGCGCATTAGCAGGCGCATTGCTGACGCATGAGACCGGCGCGATGCCACTGCTTTGGTTAATGCTGGCAACCGCCGCGCTGGCAATCTGCGCGATCAGCGTTGTTATTTGGCGCGAACGGCAATTGGGTCTGTAGACGGCTTGCGCGATTGGGTTTGCAAAGTTAGCCTGCAGATTTAGTAAAGCTGCAAAGAACCGCCATGGCCACTCAAAAACTCTACGCCGGCGCCAAGCTGCGTGAAATGCGCACACGCCTGACCCTCACTCAAAAGGATTTTGCCACAAAGCTGGGCGTTTCCCTGCCGTATCTGAACCAGATGGAGAACAATAACCGTCCGATCTCAACGACCGTTGTTCTGGCTCTGGCGCAAGAGTTTGGCATGGACGTGACCGAGCTCAGCACCGGCGACAGCGAACGTCTGGTCTCGGACATGCGCGAAGCGCTTGCCGATCCGGTATTCGCCGACATGATCCCACCCTTGGCTGACCTCAGACTAACCGCATCCAATGCCCCTGCTCTTGCACGGGCCTTTATCGAATTGCACCGCGCCTATCGTCAGACACATGAACGGCTGGCTTCCCTCGACGAGGCTCTGGGCCGCGAAGATGCCCGCATTCAGGCCAGCCCCTGGGAAGAGGTCCGGGACTTCTTCCACTACTGCGACAATTACATCGACGCGGTCGACCGCGCCGCCGAACGGTTCGCCAGCCGGGCTGATGAAACAAACGGGATTCGTCAGGTCGCGCTGAACAGCCTTTCCGAGCGCGGCATACATGTAACCTTCACCGACACCGAAGCCCTGCGCAGCTACAACGCTAAAGATAAAACCCTGCGTCTTTCCTCGCGTGCTGCACCGCAAACGCAGGTCTTTCAACTGCTGTTGCAGGTGGCGTTGATCAGCCAGGATAAACTACTCGAAGCGACGCTCGACTTCGCTCGCTTCCAGAGCAGCGAGGCTCGCTCGATCGCGAAAATTGGCCTTGCCAACTATTTCGCTGGGGCATCTCTGATGCCCTACGGTGCATACCTGTCTGCCGCACAGGAATATCGGCACGATCTGGAACTGCTCAGTAACCGCTTCGGGGCATCTATTGAACAAGTGGCACATCGCTTGTCGACACTGCAGCGCCCCGGTGCAAAAGGAATTCCCTTCTTCTTCGTCCGCGTCGATCAGGCTGGCACAATCACTAAACGCCATTCAGCCACGCGACTTCAATTCGCCCGCTTTGGCGGCGCCTGCCCACTTTGGAATGTCCATCGTGCCTTTGAAACACCAGGGCATTTCCTACAACAACTGGCCGAAACCCCAGATGGCGTTCGCTATATCTCTCTGGCACGCGATGTCTCGAAATCCGGGGGATCATTCGGCGCACCTGTCCGCCGATATGCAATCGCGTTAGGATGTGAAGTTCGTCACGCTGAAGCATTGGTCTATGCCGACAATCTCGACATCAACAACGCCAGCGCTTACGAACCAATCGGCATATCCTGCCGAATTTGTGAGCGTCAGACCTGCCACCAAAGATCAGTTCCGCCGCTGGAACGCCGTCTGACCATCGATGCTCATAGCCGCGGCACCCTGCCTTATGAAGTCACCTGAACATAGGAAGTTGCGCTTAGAGACGGGGGCAGAGCCCCCGACTGACCGTTAGTTTTTGGACAAAATCGCCCAGATTTCATCCTTGAGCACGGCGCGTTTCTTTCGCAATTCAATTGCAGCCAGATCCTCCATCGGTTCGACATTTGTCTCAGCGCGATGCACGATACGGTTGACCTCATGATACTCATCCGCGAGCCGCGCAAAATGAGCATCCGTTTGCTTGAGCTGGCTCATCACGTCGACCTTTTCGGGAAACTCTTCTGCCAGTTCATGCGGGGTGTGGGACATCCTGTTGGCTCCTTGTTTCAGCGTTACATCTAAAGGCTAAACATGACTGTCTCACTCGGCTTTGATGCCGATCAAATTCCGCAGGAATATCCTCAAGTTTCAGAGAAATGCACGACCCAAGAACCTGAACGGATCAACGCTGTGCCGTCGCCCATCTCGGACTGATCCAGGGCTGATCATTCGCTTTGGGCAGAGGCTCTTTCTCCAACAAATGATCCGAAATTTTTTCACCCACCATGATGGACGGAGCGTTCAGATTGCCATTTGTGATCTGCGGAAAAATTGAGCTGTCGGCGACGCGTAGCCCATCGACCCCAATCACACGCCCCTGCGGATCGACAACTGCTTGCTTGTCATCCGCACGGCCCATTCGACAGGTTCCGCACGGATGGTAAGCACTTTCGGCATGTTCAGCGATGAAAGCGTTCAGATCTTCGTCCGATTGCACGGCTGCCCCCGGCTGTATTTCCTTGCCCGCAAAGGGTTGGAACGCCTCCTGACCAAAGATTTCTCTGGTCAGACGGATGCAGGTTCGAAAGTCTTCCCAATCCTTGTCATGGCTCATGTAGTTGAACCGGATTACCGGCGCATCTTGGGCTTTGGCAGAACGCAGTGTCACTGCTCCGCGTGACGGCGACCTCATGGGTCCTACATGTGCCTGAAATCCATGCCCTTCAGCCGCTGCCTGCCCATCATAGCGCACAGCCATCGGCAGGAAATGATATTGGATATCAGGGTATTCAACGCCAGGCTGCGAGCGTACAAAAGCTGCACTTTCAAATTGGTTCGACGCGCCCAGACCAGTCTTGGTGAACAGCCACTGCGCCCCAATCACACCTTTGCTAATCAAGTTCCAATGCTTGTATAGGGTGATCGGTTGCAATGAGGCCTGCTGGATATAAAGCTCAAGGTGGTCCTGCAGATTGGCGCCGACGCCGGGTCGGTCTGCGACCACATCGATCCCGTGTTCGGCAAGGTGCGTAGCGGACCCGATACCCGACAGCATAAGTAGCTTCGGCGAATTGATAGATGAAGCTGCCAGCACGACCTCACGACGTGCTCTGATCACTTCCCGTTTCCCACCCCGGATCAATTCAACTCCGGTTGCCTGCCCGTCTTCAATTACCACGCGCGCGGCAAGGCCCCGAACGATATCGCAATTGTCACGCTTGAGAGCAGGCTTGAGATAAGCATTCGCCGCCGACCAGCGCCGTCCTTTCCAGACGGTCTGCTCCATCGGTCCAAAGCCTTCTTGTTTTTCACCGTTATAGTCCCCGGTAACCTCATAGCCAGCCTGCTGCCCTGCATCGACGAAAGCTTTGAATAGTGGATTCTCGCGAGGCCCGCGCGACACATGCAGCGGCCCGTCTTTTCCCCGCCAAGTATGATCGCCACCATGGCCACCATCATGCCAGGTTTCCATACGTTTGTAGTACGGCAGCACGTCCGCGTAGGACCATCCATCTGCGCCCAGATCTGCCCAGGTGTCAAAATCCCGCGCATGACCGCGCACATAGACCATGCCGTTGATCGAAGAAGACCCACCAATTACCTTTCCGCGTGGGCAAGCCAGACGGCGGTTATTCAGATGTGGCTCGGGTTCGGATTTATAGCCCCAGTCATAGCGCGACATATTCATCGGATAGCTCAGCGCAGCAGGCATCTGGATGAATGGCCCCGCGTCGGTGCCGCCATGTTCGATCACCAGAACTGAGGCTCCGGCCTCGCTAAGTCGGTAAGCCATTGCACATCCGGCGGAGCCTGCGCCGACTATGACAAAATCTGCTTCCATAATTGTGTCTCCGTTCCCGCGAGGGACAAGATTTTTCATCGAAAAATCTCATCACAATCAGCGGGAGTGTTTTCGATAAGCTGAAAGGTTATTCGCCACGCGGGAAGCGTTGGCTTTCCTCGACATCATTCAGATCCATGTGATTGCGCATATAGCGTTCAGACGCTTTTTGAAGCGGCTGGTAATCCCACGGATAATAGCCGCCCTGCCGCAATGCCTCGTAAACCACCCAGCGACGCGCTTGGCTGGCTCTTACGTCCGCATCAAAGCGATCAAGATCCCAGCGCGCTTCAGACTTGGCGCGTAGGCTCTGCAAGGTTCCGGCATGTTCCGGGCGTTCGGCAAGGTTTTCCAACTCGTGGGGGTCGCTTTCGAGATCGAACAACTGATCGGGGTCGAGCGCGCAGCGGTTATATTTCCACTTGCCGTAGCGCATTGAAACCAATGGTGCATATGAGGCTTCGGCAGCATATTCAATCGCAACGGGCGCAGACCGGTCCTCACCGCTTGCCAAAGGCACGAGATCTTCACCATCCGTCCACGGAGCAATTTCGCCCATATCGACACCCGCCAGAGCACCAAGCGTAGGCGTCACATCAATTGTCGAGATGGGTGTGTCGATCCGGCCTGCAGGCAGATCAGGTGAAGAAATCATGAGCGGTACGCGTGAAGATCCTTCGAAGAAGGTCATCTTGAACCACAATCCGCGTTCCCCCAGCATATCGCCATGGTCGGAGACAAAGAGAATAGTCGCCTCTTGCCGCGTGGTTTCCAGCACCTCCAATATCTCGCCGATCTTGTCATCCAGATAAGAGATATTGGCAAAATATGCACGGCGTGATTTGCGAATATCCTCGGTCGTTATGTCGAAGCTGCGCCAATCATTGGCATCGAAGATACGTTTAGAATGCGGGTCCTGATTGTCATAGCCCAAGTCCGCGATCTGCGGCTCCAGATGCTCGCAATCTTCATACAGGTCCCAATACTTGCGGCGCGCCACGTAAGGATCGTGTGGATGGGTGAAACTAACGGTCACACACCAGGGGCGATCATCTTTACCACGCGCCAGATCATAGAGTTTGGCCTTGGCGTTGTAGGCAACCTCGTCGTCATACTCCATCTGGTTGGAAATCTCGGCAACACCTGCGCCGGTGACCGAACTCATATTATGATACCACCAGTCAATGCGCTCGCCAGGTTTGCGGTAATCCGGCGTCCACCCGAAATCTGCCGGGTAGATGTCGGTGGTCAGGCGATCCTCAAAACCATGCATCTGGTCGGGGCCAACAAAGTGCATTTTGCCAGAAAGGCACGTATAATATCCGGCGCGCCGCAGGTGATGGGCGTATGTGGGAATATCGCTGCGGAACTCGGCAGCATTATCATACACACCAGTGCGCGATGGCAACTGTCCCGACATGAAGCTCGCCCGTCCCGGCGCACAAAGCGGCGACGCTGTATAAGCGTTGGCAAACCGCGTGGATTTTGCGGCCAGTTTTTTCAGGTTTGGCGCGTGCAGCCAGTCTGCGGGACCATCGGGAAAGAGGGTTCCGTTTAGCTGATCCACCATAAGGATCAGAATATTCGGCTTTGTCATTTTTCGGCCTCTAGGAAAACATTCATTACCCGCAGCGCATGATTGACAGCCAGCTGGGGCTCTTGCGGGGCATTTAGAGCAGCGTGAATATACAGCCCATCGATCAGGGCGATCATGTCTTCCGCTGCTTTGGTCGGTTCACGCATGAGTGGGCGTAGCGCGTGAATAAGATTCGAACGGATGCGGGACTGATAGATCTGCCAGAGCCTCAGCGCGTCATCATTGGTTTGCGCCAGCACGTAAAAGGTCATCCACGCAGCGATCACGTCCGGCGTGAAACATGACGGCGCAAAACAGGCGCGGATGATAGCCTGCGCACGCTCTTCCGGCTTGGCAGTACCAAGCTGTACACGCGCCTCTGCCCCGAAGTCAGACAGTATACGGCGCATCGCAGCTAGAAAAATCTGCTCTTTGCCCCCGAAGTAGTGATGTGCAAGTGCGCTGGACATCCCCGCGCGTTTGGCAATCTGGCTAACGGTAACGTCGAGGGACTTCTGCACTCCAAGCTCAGCAATCGTCGCTTTGACGATCGCATCGCGCCGGATCGGCTCCATTCCGAGTTTTGGCATGTTCGCCCCTCTGCCATATCTGAGTGCATGAGAGGCTAAGCGGTTTTTATTGACTCGTCAATCAATAACGTTTCGACGCGTGGCCGGCGGTGTCTCTGACCCTTGTGGTGGCGTCGGCGATTGTGCTCCGCTTCTACTGAGCACGGCCTCGCGCCAGGTGATGAAACTAACGGCTGCCAGAATAAGGGTACCTCCGGCAATCACCCAGATATCAACACGCTCATGAAACGCCAGAGTGCCAAGTAAAGTGGCCCAGATCAACTGCAGGAAGGTGATCGGTTGGGTTACAGCGACCGGAGCAGCCTGCAAAGCGAGTGTCATGAAGTAGTGACCAGCCGTTGCAAAACTTGCGATCACGAACAGAACACCCAGATCTCGCAGGCTTGGCGGCTCCCAAACGGCGACGGCGAAAGGTACCAGTGCGATTGTGACCCAGATTGACAGATGGGCCACCACGACAGAGGGGCGAATGTTACGCACCATTATCTTGGCCAACAGATACGAGACCCCAAGCGCCAGCGCTGTACCCAGCATTGCCAGATGACCCGGCATAACTTCCCGAAAGCCGGGACGAAGAATGATGAGCACGCCAATAACAGCAACTCCGATTGCCGCAATACGGCGAAAGGCCAGCTTTTCACCCAAAAACAAGGCCGCGCCGACTGTGACATAGATAGGCGTCATGTAGTTCATCGCCGTGACTTCGGCGAGTGGAATGCGTGTCATTGCAAAAAACCACAGCATGACGGCAATGGCGTGGACCACGCCACGCACCCCGAATAGCGTCAGATTGCGACGGGTCAGTGGCGTCTCAAGAATCGCGCGCATGGCAGGCAAGAGAAACACCAGACCAAATACATAGCGCAAGAACGCGGCCTGAATGGGGTTCATGCTGGTCCCCAACATCTTGACCAATGCGTTCATGCCGACAAAGGACAAGCCGGCAGCGAACATCCAGAACATGCCGACAAGCGGGCGTTGCTGATGGTTGGGTGAAGTCATACTGACGGTTGAACACTGATTTCTGATCGGGAACAACCCTTCACATGACAACAAGTTTCAATGCAATCGCGAGCATAACGACACCGATCACCACATCCAGAATTTGCCATGCACGAGGGCGGGCAAAGATTGGATAAAGAACTCTCGCCCCATAACCCAGCGAAAAGAAGAATACGAAACTCGAGGTCACCGCTCCGATCGCGAACCCCAGACGATCCGCATATTGCGCCGAGATCGAACCGATCAACACGACTGTATCGAGATACACATGGGGGTTGAGCCAGGTGAAGGCCAAGACCGTCAACATGGCCGCGCGCAAGCTGGTACGCTGCCCGTTGCCTGTTTCCATCGCTTCACCTCCCTGCCAAGCCGATCGGAAACTACGCAGGGCGTACCATGTCAGAAACGCCGCACCACCATAACGCATGACCGTTTCAAACCACGGCGCGGCCTGAGCCAGCGTACCGAATCCGGCGACTCCCGCTGCGATCAGAATGGCATCCGAGACCGCACAAGTTAGGCAGAGGGGAAAAACATGCTCGCGCCGCAGACCTTGGCGCAGAACAAATGCGTTCTGAGCGCCAATTGCCAATATGAGGCTGAAGCTAAGAGCAAATCCGGCAATCATTGATGGGAACATGCGGTCTCCTGTCGTTGGTCGTTGACTACATGGCCATCACAGCACTATCAAATTAATGTTAGTTACCTTAATTAAGATCTTCTAATGATCCTTGACCCCCATCACCTATCTGCACTGGCGGCGATATTGCGTCATGGCAGCTTTGAGGCCGCCGCCGCAGAACTATCCGTAACCCCTTCCGCCATTTCACAAAGGATCAAGGCAATGGAGGATCGTGTCGGTGCCGCCCTGATCCATCGAGGCACGCCATGCACCGCGACTCCAGCGGGCCTTCGGATCGCTCGGCATGCCGAAGATATCGGTCTATTGGAAGCAAAGCTTGCGCGGGAGCTGACGTTGGATCAACGCGAAGGCTCTGCGCGCGTGCGCATTGCCTTGCCTGCTGACACGCTGGCTACATGGTTCATAAGCGCGATGGCTCAGTCAGGTGATGTTCTATTCGATCTTGTGATCGACGATCAGGATCACTCGGCTGACTGGTTACGGCGTGGTGAGGTTAGCGCGGCGATCACGGTCGGAGGACAGACCGTCACTGGATGCGATGCAATTGCGCTGGGTACGCTGCGCTACCTTCCAACCGCAAGCCCCGCCTTCATGCAGAAGTGGTTTTCCGAAGGTGTATCAGCCAAATCACTGGCGCACGCCCCGTGTCTAACATTTAATCGCAAGGACAACCTGCAGAAAAGTTGGATCACGGCCCAGACGGGCAACCGCATTTCGCCACCGACGCATTTCCTGCCATCTTCCAATGGCTTTGTAGAGGCGGCGATTGCCGGTTTAGGCTGGGGCATGAACCCGGAAGGTCTTGTACGTGGAGCGATTGTCGACGGGCAGCTTTGCGAACTTATTCCCGATGCACCGCTGGATGTCGAACTAACCTGGCAAATTGGCCGGGTATTGGCCCCCGCCCTTGCCCCCTTGACCCAAGCGGTCCGTCGCGCAGCGGCTCAGAAGCTGATCCCGCCCAACCGATCCGCTTAGGCCTTCGACTCACGGGTTTTTTGAGGGAGTACGATACGAAAACAGGCAAATGCCGCCCAGATACTGACCAGCACTATGAATGCGATTGCGGATGCGACTTCGTGCATATGGGCTACAGCAGCCAATGCCGCCGAGAGAACAACCGCAGTCAACCGACAGATTGATTTGATGGCCGCAGCCCCCTGAATGCGCTGATCCTTGGGAGCCACGTCAAGAAAGTACAGCTTACGCGCACTCGAAATCCCGGTTGTCGCAACCGAAACAACAAACAAGGCAATCGCGTGCAGGTGCACCTCGTGATCAATGTGAGCATAATGAAAGGCCAGCAGTACGATACCGGTCGCTGCGACCATTAGATTGCCCGTAACCATCACCGCGCGATGCGACTTCATATTCACAACCTGCCACAACGGAGCAGACACCAGATAGCCAGACGCGGATGAGATTATCATGGCAGTCAGGCCTTTGGCCGAGGCGTGATGCGCCTCGGCTGCGATCAACGCGAAGAAGGGGACGGACAGCGATACAACAACCAGTGGAAGGCGCATAACTAAATAGCGCCGGAACCATGGCTGTTCGAACATGCCAAGTACACCGGAAACAATGCTACGCAGCGATTGATGCTGTGCTGCGCCAGTTTTCTCATCGCTGGCTTCGTCAGGGCTAATCTCGGCCATTCCAAGAATACACACCGCCGAGAACAGGAAGAACACAACGGATGCTGCAATGACTGCTGAATGCCGCGAGAATGGCGGATACTCTTTCATGATCTCGTGTATCAGCAAGACCAACCCGATCGCGCAAAGACCACCTGCGCCAAGTTGGAGATAGTGGATGACCATTCGGGATTTCGACTTCAGATGGTCTCCGAACAGATCGAACAGCATCAGGGACTGGCTTTCTTCAAGCAAGCCGATAAGAAAAAAAGCGATGACAAAAGCGATAGCTGTAAAGGTCACGCTTCCGGTTGCCGCGATTGCCAGTGCCATCAGCAAGCAACCACCCAAACCCAACTCGGTCAGTGCAATACCACGTTTCTTGCGCGCCTGTGCAGCAATGGGGTGCGCCAGAAATAGATCCGAAATCATACTGCCCACCATGCGGATCGAAACCAATGCCCCGGCCAGGAACATCGGCAGCTCCAACGAGACAGCAAGGAATGGCAACACAATTGACGGGCTGCCCAAGGTCCACGCCACCTGAGACAGAATGCTTTGGCTCGCCAAAACCGGAACGTTTCGTCGAGCCGGATCAGAAGAATTCGTCGCCATTTGCTATGCTCTGCATGATGCGCCCACGACTGCCTCTCAGATGCCGAAAGCCACGTTGATTTGACTTTAGATGCAAGACTCTTCGGGACCAAGGCTTCTGTCGATCGTGCCCCAGCAAAAGAAAAACCCGGCTGCGGGGCCGGGTTCCAATCCTTTGACGAACTCTAACGGGTCAGAGCTGCGCCATCACCTCGTCAGTCGCTTCGAAGTTTGTAGTTACGCGCTGAACATCGTCATCATCTTCCAAAGCATCCACAAGCTTCATTAGGCGCTGCATGTCCTCAAGACCCAATTCAGTGGTCGTCGTGGGCTTCCAAACCAGCTTGGTTGATTCCGACTCGCCCAGTGCGCCTTCAAGCGCGTTCGAAACTTCGTTCAAATCGGTGTCCGCGCACCAAATGATGTGCCCGTCTTCCGAGCTTTCGACGTCTTCTGCACCCGCTTCGATGGCCGCCTCGAAAATCGTATCCGCATCACCTGTGGTTCCCGGATAGACAACCTCGCCTTTGCGTTCAAACATGAACCCAACCGATCCGGTCTCGCCAAGATTGCCGCCGTTCTTAGAAAAGGTCGAACGTACGGTCGACGCGGTCCGATTGCGGTTATCGGTCATGGTCTCAACGATAACAGCAACGCCGTTAGGTCCATAGCCCTCGTACCGAATTTCTTCGTAGTCGTCGCCTTCGCCGGCTTGCGATTTCTTGATCGCGCGGTCAATCACATCCTTGGGGACAGAATTCGACTTTGCCTCTTTCACTGCCAGACGCAGACGCGGATTTTTGTCGGGATCGGGGTCGCCCATCTTGGCAGCAACGGTGATCTCTTTCGACAGCTTGGAAAACAGTTTGGACCGCGCGGCGTCCTGACGTCCCTTGCGGTGCTGGATGTTGGCCCATTTGGAGTGGCCTGCCATGGTGCGTCCTCGTCATTCGTGATTGCGTGTTTGGCGCTCATATAGACGTTTGCGGGGGGCAGGATCAAGAGAGCGGCTTGCCCTGCCTTTTCCCAAGGCTATGGTGGCGGTATGACGACAGATCAGATCATTCTTTTTTCCCTTTTCATTGCCGTGTTTGGTATGCTGCTGTGGGGGCGGTTCCGTTATGACCTTGTAGCCTTCACCGCCCTGATGATCGCGGTTACGCTAGGGGTTGTCCCGGTCGACAACGCTTTTGCCGGGTTCGGGCACCCTGCCACGATCATCGTCGCTCTGGTGCTTGTGGTATCTGCGGGTCTGGTTCGCTCGGGTGCCGTTTTCATGATCACGCGAACCCTTGTCGACGCATCGCGCGGTCTGGGTGCGCATATCGCCCTGATGGGAGGGATTGGCGCGATCCTGTCGGCGTTCATGAACAACGTAGCTGCGCTGGCCCTGCTGATGCCTGTCGATATCCAGACGGCCCGCAAGGCCGGGCGTTCGGTGGGCCTTAGCCTTATGCCCCTAAGCTTTGCGACCATTCTTGGCGGCATGGCCACGTTGATCGGCACACCCCCCAACATCATCATCGCCTCGATCCGGGCCGAAACTCTGGGCGAGCCCTTTCACATGTTCGACTTTGCCCCTGTCGGCGGGATCGCGGCCATTGCCGGTCTGGCATTCGTTGCATTGATCGGTTGGCGCCTGATCCCCAATCGGGGTGTGGAAGAGGAAACATCCGAGGCCTTGGCAGAGTACATCGCCGAACTGACCATCCCACCGGAATCTCCACATATCGGTAAGCGCGTCAGTCAACTCTATGAGGCCGCCGAGAAATCCGACGTCGCCATCATCGGGCTGATCCGGGACGGCAAGCGCCGCTATGGTCGGTCAACACACGCAACCTTGCATGAGGGCGACGCCCTCGTTCTGGAAGCCCGTCCCGAGGCGCTGGATGAATTCCGCGCCGCGCTCAATCTGAATTTTTCAGACACTCGTCGGCAAGAGGTCCTGACCGCCGAGGGTGACGGGCTCGAGGTGATTGAGGTCGTTGTTCCCGAAAGTGCACGCATCACGGGTCGAACGGCGCAGGCTTTGGGGCTGGCATGGCGACAGAGCACGGTGCTGATGGGCATCTCACGTCAGGGCCGCCGCATCACCAGCCAGGTCCGCAAGACCGAAGTCGAACCCGGCGACATCCTACTTCTGCTCTGCCCTCGCGACCGGTCTCCGGACGTTACCGAATGGCTCGGCTGCCTGCCGCTGGCTGAACGCGGCCTGAATGTCACCGCGAATGAGAAGGCATGGCTGGCTATCGGCCTGTTCGCCACCGCGGTGCTGGCAGCCAGTGTTGGGCTGATTTATTTGCCCATCGCTTTGGGCCTCGTAGTTGTTGCCTATGTGCTCACCAAGATCATGCCGATTGCGGATATCTACAATCACATCGAATGGCCGGTGGTTGTCTTGCTGGGCTCAATGATCCCGTTGGGCAGTGCGCTTGAAACCTCAGGCGGGACCGAATTGATTGCCAACGCCCTGATCCAGTTGACAAACGGCCTGCCCGCTTGGGCGATCCTGACCGTACTGATGGTCGTCACGATGACCCTGTCGGACGTGCTCAACAACACGGCCACCGCCATTGTTGCCGCCCCGGTTGGTATTCAGATGGCGCGCACGCTTGAGGTGTCGCCTGATCCATTTCTGATGACGGTCGCGGTTGCGGCGTCTGCCGCGTTCCTCACACCGATTGGACATAAAAACAACACGCTGGTACTTGGTCCCGGTGGCTACCGCTTCGGTGACTATTGGCGCATGGGCCTGCCGTTGGAGGTACTGATCATCGCCGTATCTATCCCCGCGATCCTTGTGTTCTGGCCGCTTTGACGGGTAAAGGCATCGCATGAAACGATTTCTGATCCTTCAACTGCGCCCCGAAACCGATGCCTCAGACGCTGAGTATGTTTCGATTCTGGAAAAAGCCGGGCTCGCGCCCGAGCAGACCCACCGCATCCGACTGGATTGCGAAGACCTTCCCGATGGATTGAACGTCACTGATTATGCAGGCGTTATCGTGGGCGGAGGTCCAGGCTGCGTCAGCGACGATCCGACCCTCAAGTCTCCACTTGACGCAAAGATCGAGGGGGCGATCATGGGGTTGATGCCTCAGATCACCGCGCGGGATCATCCCTTCATGGGTTGCTGTTATGGGTTGGGTATTCTGGCGGCACATCTGGGGGGCGATGTTAGCAAACAGCAATATGGTGAACCGGTCGGGCCGTCTGACTGCCGTGTGACAGAAGATGGCGACCGGGACCCGTTGACCACCGGCCTGCAACCGCAGTTCCAGGCTTTTGTAGGACATAAAGAGGCCGTGCAGACGCTGCCGGACGGCTGCGTTCAACTAATAGCCTCGGACCCCTGTCCGATTCAGATGATCCGCTGGGGGCAAAATGTCTATGCCACACAGTTCCACCCCGAAGCGGACGCGAAGGACTTTGAGCAGCGGATCAACATCTACAAAGACCACGGCTATTTCCCGCCAGAAGATGCGCAAACCCTGATCGATATCTGCCACGCCGCAGACGTCACGCAGCCGGGTGAAATCCTGCGGAGATTTGCGCAGCGGTATGGGTGACCCAACGGCGTTATTGCCTGATCAACACCCCCTCGCATAGGCTGGACCGAATGACTTTGGGAGGAGTTGTTCTTGGACCTGCTAATCAACGTTGGCCTGCCCATTTCGCTGGCCATTATCATGCTTTCACTAGGGGTTGGGCTTGAAGCTGCCGATTTCCGCCGCGTCCTGACGCGGGGTTTTCCTTTCGCCATTGGTGCTGTCAGCCAGGTTGTGCTGATCCCGCTGGCCGCTTTTGGAACAGTCACACTGTTCGGACTACCTGCAGAGATCGCTGTCGGAGTCATGCTTCTGAGCTTTTGCCCCGGAGGGGTCACCAGCAACATCCTAGCAAAATTCGCAAGAGGCGATGTGGCACTGTCAGTCAGTCTGACGGCAGTGATCAGCCTGTTATCGATCGTGACCGTACCGATTCTGGCCGCATGGTCTATTGATCATTTCATGGGCGAGGCGGCCCCCGAGGTATCCATCAGTTCTTTGGCCACGGCGCTGTTCCTAATCACCACTCTGCCGGTTGCGATCGGTGTCAGCATCCGCCATTTTGCAAAGGGCTTCGCCATTCGGATTGATAGCCCACTTTCAACCCTCGCATCGATATTGTTCGTGCTGATCGTTGCGGCGGCTCTGGCCGGGAACTGGCAGTTTTTCATTAAAAACCTAAGCTCGATTGGGTTGGCACTGATTACATTGAATATCGCGCTCTTATTGATCGGCCTTGGATTGGCGCGTACCGCCAATCTGACCTGGGACGAAGCTAAAACGATCTCGGTCGAAACTGGCATTCAAAACTCGGCAATGGGGATCACCTTGGCGGCGTTGATCACTGGTACAACAACGGGCTTCAGCCCACTTGCCGTCCCTGCCGCCGTTTATGGTATCACAATGTATGTGGTCGTGACCCCCTTCATCCTTTGGTTCCGCAGCCGCTGAAAGGAAACCAGATGACCAGCAACACAGCAGACGCCATTGTGATCGGAGGCGGCCTTGCGGGCCTGACGGCAGCGGCCGAACTGGGAGACCGGGGCAAGCGCGTAATCGTGCTGGACCAGGAACCCGAGCAATTCCTTGGTGGTCAAGCATTCTGGAGTCTGGGTGGTTTGTTCATGGTCGATACACCCGAACAACGCAGGATGGGTATTCGCGACAGCCATGAACTGGCACTGCGTGACTGGATGGGAAGCGCCCAGTTTGATCGAGAGGAGGACACCTGGCCCCGCAAGTGGGCCGAGGCCTATGTAGAGTTTGCCGCCGGTGAGATGCGGCCGTGGCTGCATGAAATGGGTTTGCGCTGGTTTCCCGTGGTCGGCTGGGCTGAAAGAGGTGGCTCATATGCGGACGGCCACGGCAACTCGGTCCCCCGGTTCCATATCACATGGGGCACGGGACCGGGTGTACTGGAACACTTTATCCGCCGTGTTCGCGCGCATGTTGAATCCGGATTGATTCAGTTGAAGTTCCGCCATCAAGTCAGCCACATCATTATGCAAAACGGTACTGCCAAAGGCGTATCCGGAGAAGTGCTGTCGGATGACAGCACTCAGAGGGGTGGCAAAACCAACCGGGATGAAGTGGGCGAGTTCGAGGTCTACGCCCCCTCAATCATCGTCACCTCAGGAGGAATCGGCGGTAATTTCGAGATGGTGCGAAAGAACTGGCCTCGTGACCGACTGGGCGAGCCGCCAAAGGATATGGTTGCCGGAGTACCGTTTCACGTTGATGGCAGGATGATCCCGATCAGCGAAAAGGCTGGCGGGCATGTCATCAATGGGGATCGGATGTGGCATTACACCGAAGGTGTGCGCAATTGGAATCCGATCTGGCCAGCACACGGTATTCGTATCCTGCCCGGCCCTAGCTCCATGTGGTTTGACGCTCGCGGCAATCGCCTGCAACCACCGTGCCTGCCCGGCTTCGACACACTGGGCACTCTACGCGAGATCCTCAAAACCGGATATGAGTACAGCTGGTTCGTGCTGACCCAGAAAGTGATCAAGAAGGAATTTGCTCTGTCCGGTTCCGAGCAGAACCCCGATTTTACCTCGGGCAGTTGGAAAGAGGTCATACGACAACGCATCCTCTCGGGCTCCAAAGCGACAGGTCCGGTCGAAGCCTTCAAGGAGAAAGGCGAGGATTTTGTTGTCGCCAATACATTGACCGAACTGGTCAGCGGCATGAACCAATTGGGTGGAGGCCTGATCGATGAGGCACATCTACGCGCACAGATCGAGGCGCGGGACTCACAGATCGATAATCCGTTTTCCAAAGACGCTCAGGTGATGGCCATCCTTGCCGCGCGCAATTACCGTGGCGACAAGCTGATCCGCACCGCCAAACCCCACAAGTTCCTCGACCAATCAAACGGACCGTTAATAGCCGTCAAACTACACGTACTGACGCGCAAGACACTCGGCGGGCTGCAGACTAATCTCGACAGCCAAATGATCGGCGCAGACGGTCAGGTCGTTCCTGGGCTGTTTGCGGCTGGTGAGATTGCCGGCTTTGGCGGCGGTGGCTATCACGGATATAACGCGCTAGAAGGCACATTCCTGGGTGGTTGCATTTTTTCAGGACGTAATGCCGGGCGATCAAGAGCAGTAGCCTGACCGCCCGAACCATCTATTGGGCGCGGATGAATTTAAGAACGGGCTCGCCCGCAGCGTCGAGAAGGACCAGGCTGTCTCCGGCAACCGCATAGGTTGTCACCTTCTGCAGCGCCGCAAGAAACTGGTCCTCGATCTCTTCCAGTCCGGGCGGGCACGCCATCAGCGTCGCGGCCATGTTATCCGGGAATTCGAGGCTGTTGCCGTTTATCTCGGCTTGTCCAGAGAACCGGTTGCAACCGCCCGTGCCGCCGAACGCACCACCTTGCGCGAAGGAAAGCTGTGGCGGGCGCTCCGTATCCAGAACGGCACCGTCTATCCCAATACCAACCCACTCGGTGTCTTCCAGCGTCGCGGTACCCTGCCCGCCCGCCTGCACAAGCACAAGGTCGGCCGAGTTGCCTTCTCCGTTGGTCAATACAGGGTGGATCGTATCTGTGGTAAACAGCAGTTCATCTCCGCGATAGATCGAACCCTGTACCGCGTAGGTCATTCCTTCACGGATCAGGGCGTCATCAAACGACAACTCAAATTCCGAAGGCACCCCTTTCAACGCATAGCGTTGCGCCGCCAGCGTCACAGCGGCTGCATCTGCCCGCGAGATGTCCTGCAATTCGACATACAGCGTCGCATCCGGTGGCAAGGCAATCCGTTCGCGATAGGTTGCGGTGCCTGTCACCAATCCTGCGTGGCTCTGGCTACCCAACAAGGCAAGTACGACTGCTCCGACCACGATGGCCTGTCCGAGTTTTGGAAAAGGCATGATCCCATCCTTTCGCATTCTTCTTTAGCGAAAAGATTGTGGCCAGATCGACATTTACAAGACCCATCGTTCCCAGGTCGGCGAATCTGCGCCGGAATCAGAGCGGCCAGATGAACGGGATCAGCAGCGAAGCCAATAAGCCTACAGTCAGGTTTAGCGGCACGCCAACTTTCAGAAAATCAGTGAATCTGTACCCGCCCGGACCGTACACCATCATGTTGGTCTGGTAACCGATAGGCGTTGCAAAAGAGGCCGACGCAGCCACCATTACCGCAACCACAAGCGGGCGCGGATCGATACCAACGGCCTGTGCCAGAGATATCGCGATCGGTGTCACGACTACAGCGACCGCATTGTTCGAAACCAACTCGGTCAGTACCGAAGTCAGCAGATACACCGCCCAGATGATCAGGAAGGGTGGCAACATGCCCAGCGCAGGGGCAACTGCCTCGACAATCAGCGTGACTGCGCCTGATTTATCGAGCGCGGCTCCGATCGCAAGCATGGAGAAGATCAAAGCCAGCAATCGACCTTCGACAAAGGAAAACGCCTCGTCCGCGTCTATGCAGCGGGTTATCAGCACCACCGCAACCGCCAAGATCGACAGAAGCAGGATCGGTGCGACGCCAAGCGCTGCGAGTGCTACGATCCCTGCCAGTGACCCAATGGCTATTGGCGCATGGCTGCGACGGAACGCACGAGCCGAAGGTTGCGTTACGTCCACCATGTCCATATCCGCCGCCAGCTTCCGGATATCTGCTGGCGAACCTTCCAGCAACAAAGTATCGCCGACGCGGACGGTCAAGTCATCCAACTGGCGTCCGATATTCTGGTTCCGACGATGTACAGCCAGCACATAAACGCCATATCGGCGACGCAATCGCATCGCGCCCAGCGTTCGACCGACCATTCGGCAACCCGGTGTGATAAGCACCTCGACTGTCTTGGTCTCAACAGCCGAGACCTGATCCACGCGTTTCAGTTCCCTGTTGCTTTGCAGGCTCAACAACTCGGTCATTTCGGTACGCAGGACCACCCTGTCGCCCACTTTCAGTGTTACACCTTTGAGGTTTCGACGCAGCGAGTCATCGCCACGGATCACGTCAATCAGACGTACCCCGGGGCGCTTAAACAGTTGCACCCCTGTCACTTCACGATCAATCAGGTTGCTGTCGGGTGGGATGACCGCCTCGGTGAAGAATTTCATTTTGGACCGGTCACTAAGCATGTCAGCCATGCTGTCACGGTCGGGTAGCAAACGTGGCGCGATGAAACGAAGATAAACCATGCCATAGATCACCAGCGCGATGCCCAGCGGTGTCACCTCGAAGATAGTAAACGCCGTCATACCCTGCGATCGTGCCACACCATCAACCAGCAGGTTGGTCGAAGTACCGATCAGTGTAAGCGTGCCCCCAAGGATCGCCGCATAGCTAAGCGGGATCAACAGCTTGGAGGCCGGGACGTTCAGGGTTCGGGCAATCTGGATAAATACCGGGATCATAACCACAACAACGGGCGTGTTCGACACGACCGCCGATGCAAATACGACAAAGGCCATCAACAATCCAATGGCAAAGCGCGGGTTGATCTGTGCCTGCTTCTGCGCAAGCGACGTGAACGCATCCAACGCCCCGGTTCGAACCAGAGCGCCCATGATGATGAACATGGCGCCGATGGTCCATGGTGCAGGATTGGACAACACCGCCAGCGCGCTTTGATAGGGTAGAATTCCCGTCGCCAGCATCAGGGCCACACCGCCGATGGCTACAACTTCGGTCGGATAGACCTCGCGCAGAAACATGATGAACATGCCCGCAACGATTACAAGCGCCAGGATTGCGCTGCCCATCTCTGTCAGTTGAAGGAAATGCATTCTTGGTATTCTGTCCGAACCCTGGTCTGGCATACGCGCCTAGTAGGTAGTTTCACGTATTGCGTGCGGCAGGGCAAGTCTGACGTGCGTATCAGGGCGTCGATTGCTGAAGTCGCCCGCCGACTCGAACCATCTGCACAGATTTTGCACTTCCGTCGCGATCGTCGGTTTCAACAAATACCCCACTCAGCGTTGCTTCACCATTCGCCGGTGTAAATCGCGCTTTGGGCATGCCAGTTATGAAACGCCGCATAGGTTCCTGCTTATCCATGCCGATGACCGAGTCATAATCACCACACATCCCGGCATCTGTCAGGTATCCCGTGCCACCAGGCAGAATTTGCGCATCTGCTGTCGGCACATGGGTGTGTGTGCCCACCACAAGGCTGGCTCGTTTGTCGCAATAATGCCCCATCGCCATCTTCTCTGACGTTGCCTCACAATGCATATCAACGATGATCGCCTGCGCTTGCCCGCCGCGCGGGTGCGATTTCAGGATTGGCTCAATGGCTGAGAACGGGTCATCAAAGGGTCGCTTCATGAACACTTGGCCGAGCACCTGAACCACCAGCACCTTGCGCCCGCCTGGAGCGGTAAACAGTCTATGACCCCGGCCCGGCGCACCTTTTGCAAAATTCACCGGGCGCACTATGCGTGGTTCTTTCTCGATGAACTGCAGCATATCTTTTTGATCGAAGGCATGGTCACCCAGTGTGATGCAGTCTGCCCCGGAATCCAAAAGCAGTTTGGCATGATCCCCGCTCAAACCCATCCCGTTTGATGCGTTCTCACCATTGACCACAACAAAATCCAACCGCCATTCGTCGCGCAGGCGCGGCAAATGCTGCTGTATAGCGGTCCGACCAGACCGCCCCATAACGTCGCCTAGAAACAAAATCCTCATGATTGCGGTCCTAGGGGCTGTAGGTGGCAATAACAAGGCAGAACCAAGCAATTACCCATCCATCTTCAGGTGATACGCACGCTGAGTCAGATAAATAGCAAAGTACTTTGCCGTAAACTGGCGCTCAGAAGCTCAGCACTCGGCTTTCAGTGATCACCATATCCAGCGGCTGATCGGTGGGTTCCAATGGCAACTCCTGAGCTTCTTGCGCATCGAAGGCAAAGCCAATCGCAAGCGTCGCTCGCTTAGCCCGCAATCCTTCAAGCGTGCGATCGTAGAAGCCGCCGCCATACCCCAAGCGACCACCTTGCACATCGAAGGCAACCAGGGGCACGATCAGGATTTCCGGGTCAAAGTAATCGTCCGTCGCGGGCACTTTCGCGCCGAAAGGCCCATCTTTCAATGAGCCTTCGGGCGTCCAACGCGAAAAACGCAACGCCTGCCCCGCACCCTGAATGACCGGCACACCGACAGGGCCGTAGGCGGCGGCTTCGGCCATTGCGGGCAATGGATCGATTTCGGTCCGGATCGGCATGTAGCCGGACATGGGAACCCCGCGATGCCCTGCCAGAACCTCGGACAGGCGTCCAGCGGCACCGGGCAGACGCGCATCGAACGCAATCTTTCGGCGTGCAAAAGCCGCCTTGCGGGCCGTGGCCTTTACTTCGGTTAGATCAGTCGTCTCGGTCACAATAGCACCACGCTGGCAAGCCCTAGGAATATGAAGAACCCCATGACGTCCGTTGTTGTGGTCACAAAGGTTCCTGACGCCAGCGCCGGGTCCACGCCCAGACGATCCAGCACCACCGGTACTACCGTACCTGCAAAGCCCGCGATGATCATGTTCACGACCAGCGCCGATCCGATCACGACACCCAGCAGCGGAGAATCGAACCACATCATCCCGACGGTCCCCAATACGATCGCAAAACACAGCCCGTTGAGCATGCCCACCAGCAGTTCACGCCGGATCACGCGCCCCACGTTCGAGCCGGTCAGGTCGCGTGTTGCCAGCGCCCGCACTGCAACCGTCAGCGATTGCGTTCCGGCATTACCCCCCATCGAGGCGACGATCGGCATCAGGATCGCAAGTGCGACCAGTTGATCGATGGCGGCTTCAAACTGCGAAATCACCAGCGATCCGCAAATCGCAGTGACCAGATTGACGCCGAGCCAAGGTAACCGCCGCTTGCTGGTCGCTGCCACGCTATCGGACAGCGAGCTTTCGTCCGAAACACCCGCAAGACGCAGCATATCCTCTTCGTATTCTTCATCCAGAACCACCATCGCGTCGTCGATGGTGATCACGCCCACTAACCGCCCATCAGCATCTACAACCGGGGCCGAGATCAGGTGATACTGGTTGAACGCATAGGCCACATCCTCTTCGTCTTGTTCGACTGGGATGGTGTGGAACTCCGCTTCGGCGATGTCATGCAGTGACACCTCGCGCCGGGTTGCCATCAGCTTGCCTAGCGTAACCTGCGCAACGGGTTTCAATCGTGGGTCAACTAGAATGACATGGTAGAATTGCTCAGGCAGGTCATCATTAGCCCGCATGAAATCAATGGCCTGCCCCACCGTCCAGTGCTCGGGCGCCATGACGACCTCGCGTTGCATAAGACGACCGGCAGAGTTTTCTGGATAAGAGAGTGCTTGCTCGGCCGCGACCCGCTCGGAATCCTCAAGCGCGTCGAGGATGGTTTCCTGCTGCGGCTCTTCTAGGTCTTCCAACAGGTCAACGACATCGTCGCTTTCCATATCCCGGACGGCTTCCGCCAGGACGTCCGGTTTCAGGACGTTGATCACCTCTTCCCGGACGGATTCATCCAGTTCTGACAGAATGTCTCCGTCGAACTCCTTATCATACAGCCGGATCAGGCGCGAACGGTCGTAAGGATTGATCTGCTCTAGAAGATCGGCGATGTCGGCCGCGTGCAGCGGCTCCATCAGCTCAATCAGCTTGGCGCGATCTTCGACATCCACCGCATATAGGATGGCCGCAACGGTCCGCCGGTCCAGCGCATAGGCGTCCTCTTCACGGGGCTGATCGGGTCCGACTTCGTCGTTGCCTGTCGTCATGCGCTGCCCCTCTTTCTCGGTGATTGCTTCTAGATAGAAGAAGCAGCTACCGGAAAACAATGACAATGGTCCAATTTACCCACATCTTTCACCCCCCTATGCTTTGTGTCGGTCCCAAACAGGCGGAGAACACAGCAAATGGCGCAAAAGACGCTTTTGAAAGGACGCGTACTAAGTTTCAACGGATCGCCGTTCGACGGCGAGCCTACTGGCGCGACGGAAATTCACGAAGCGGTCCTGATCGAGGATGGGCGCATCGTGACATTGGGTGTGGCATCCGATCTGTCCGACGCGCATCCCGGCGCAGTAATAAAAGACTACGGCAACCACCTGATCATGGCTGGTTTCATCGATCCGCATGTACATTATCCGCAGACCGCGATGATCGCGAGTTGGGGCAAGCGGCTGATCGATTGGCTGAACAGTTATACGTTCCCCGAAGAAATGAAGTTCGGTGACCCCGAGTATGCCGCTGAAATTGCGAACCGGTATTTGGACCTGACAACGTCCCACGGCACGACGACCATGTGCAGCTTTTGCACCATTCATCCCGAGAGTGTCGATGCATTCTTTGCCGCAGCCCAAGCAAGAGGGCAACGTGTCGTAGCAGGCAAAACCTGCATGGACCGTAACGCGCCCGAGGGGCTGAGCGACACTACGCAAACTGGTTATGATCAGTCCAAAGCATTGCTTGAGAAGTGGCACGGGGTTGATCGGATTTCTTACGCCATCACGCCTCGTTTTTCGCCGACCTCGACGCCGGACCAGTTAGAGGCAATGGGCGCGCTTTGGGCCGAGCATCCCGATTGTTTGATGCAAACCCACTTAAGCGAACAGACAGACGAGATCGAATGGGTTAAGTCTCTTTTTCCCAAAGCGCGTGACTATCTGGATACTTACGAACAATTCGGCTTGCTGGGTGGAAATGGCCTCTATGGGCACGCGATCCATATGGAAGACCGCGAGCGTGATCGCCTGCGTGAGGTGGACGCGTCACTGATTCACTGCCCCACTTCGAACACCTTTATAGGTTCCGGCCTATTTGACATGAACGGCCTGATTCACGAGGGGCACCGGGTTGGCCTTGCGACCGATACCGGAGGTGGTTCCAGTTTTTCAATGCTCCGCACGATGGCCGCGGCCTATGAGATTGGTCAGCTGCGGGGCCATCCCTTGCACCCGTCGCAATTGCTTTGGCTTGGAACTTTAGGCTCGGCACGCACGCTTCGAATGGACAACCGCATCGGCAATGTTTCCCCGGGAATGGAGGCAGATCTGGTCGTATTGGACCTTGCTTCAACACCGGCCATCGCCCAACGCGAAGCGCATGCCAATGATCTTTGGGAGGCGGTGTTTCCGACCATCATGATGGGTGATGACCGCGCGATTTCAGATGTCTGGATCGGTGGGCAGGTAATGTCCAATTGACCCGCATGGGCCTTTGGCCCATGCAACTTGTTACCAGAATTCTTGTCTGTTTAGGGACGGAGGTCCGCTAGGCGGCCAGAGCGCGTGCGAGACGATTCTGGGTATCAATTGTTCTTGGCAAGTCGATTGTGACGATCTCGCCGTCACGGACAATCTGGCGCCCTTCTACGAATAGGTGCTTAACACGCGTCGGCCCTGCCAGAAGCAGTGCTGCGGGGTCCCAACTTCCTGAACTTTCGATGCCTCGCACATCCCAGATGGCGATATCGGCACGCTTGCCGGGCATCAGCCGGCCGCAATCGGGCCTATTCAACACATCCGCCCCGCCGCGGGTAGCAATCTCGAGTGCTTCGCGCGCAGACATGGCATCAGCACCGTTTGCGACCCGTTGCAGCAACATGGACTGACGCGCCTCGGCCACCAGATTGCTGCTGTCATTGCTGGCCGACCCGTCGACGCCCAACCCAACAGGCACGCCACGGTCCCTCATGCTGCGAACCGGAGCAATGCCCGACCCAAGGCGACAATTTGAACAAGGGCAGTGCGCAACACCCGTTCGGCTTCGCGCGAACAGGTCGATTTCTGTGCCATCCAGCTTGACGCAATGCGCGTGCCAGACATCCGATCCGGTCCAGCCGAGTTCCTCGGCATATTGGCCGGGACGGCACCCGAACTGGTCTTGTGAATAGGCAATATCCTCATCGTTCTCCGCCAGATGAGTATGAAGCATCACTCCTTTATCGCGCGCCAGTAGTGCAGCATCGCGCATCAGGTCTCGGCTTACCGAAAACGGCGAACATGGTGCCAAGCCAACGCGGCACATCGAGCCCTCGGATGGATCGTGATACGCATCTACAACACGAATCATATCTTCCAGAATTGCATGTTCCGCTTCGACCAAAGCATCCGGTGGCAGACCCCCATCACTTTCACCAATACTCATCGCTCCGCGTGTAGGATGAAAACGCAACCCCAGTTCGGCGGCCGCGTGGATCGTATCCTCCAACCGGGCACCATTGGGATAAAGATAGAGGTGATCAGAACTCAATGTGCAGCCGGAAAGTGCGAGCTCTGCCAAACCGATCTGGGCAGAGATAAACATCTCGTTCGGTCCAAATTGCGCCCAGATCGGGTAGAGAGTTCGCAACCACCCGAATAACAACGCATCCTGCCCGCCGGGAACCGCACGCGTGAGGGTTTGGTAAAGGTGATGATGCGTGTTCACCAATCCGGGTGTAACGACACATCCCGTGGCATCATGTATTTCACCATTACTTATAAGGCCCTGACCAATCTGGGCAATCTTTCCATCCCGAACCAACAGATCAGCGCCTGCTAGCTTTTGTCGCGCGTCATCCATCGTCACGATCATATCGGCATTTCGGATCAGTATTTCTGTCATTTTACGCACTCCCGCATTCAGCCCGTCTCATGCGTGGAGTGATGGGCTGGTGGAAAACGGGCGCAAGAACCAGCCGAGAGCAGTTTAGAGCCGCAATGTGGTTGCGGCAACTGGTTTAGTAGGTCTTCAGGATTTCTAGCGCAGCCGCGTGTATCTCCGCATTGGCTGCCGCCAGAGCGCGACCGCCATTATGGGCCGGATTACCCTGCCAATCTGTCACCACACCACCAGCTGCTTCGATCACCGCAATTGGGGCTTGAATATCATAGGCGTTCAATCCGGCCTCAACTACCAAGTCGATTTGCCCTGCCGCGAGCAACGCATAGGCATAACAATCCATCCCATAGCGTGTCAGCTTCGTGTCCTTAGAAACCGCTTTGAATGCCGCGGCCTCAACCTCGCTTCCGACTTCGGGAAATGTGGTGAAGATAATTGCCTCGTCCAATGTCCGAGTATCACGGGTTCCAAGCTCTGACCGTCCCAATGGGCCTTTGACGAAGGCCTGATCCTTGTCACCAACAAAACGTTCACCAATATAGGGCTGATCTATTACGCCGAGTTTTGGCCCGGTTGCATCGCTCAGCGCAATCAGGACACCCCAAGTGGGCGTGCCACTGATAAATCCGCGCGTGCCATCAATTGGGTCCAGAACCCAGACCCGCCCGCTTGTCCCCGTGCTCTGACCGAATTCTTCACCCAGAATACCATCTTCGGCTCGATGCTGGGCCAGCACTTCACGCATCGCTTTTTCTGCCTCGCGATCCGCGACGGTAACGGGATCAAACCCTGCAACGAGTTTGTTGTCTGTTTCCAGATTTGACTTACGGAAAAAAGGAAGAATGGCCGCCCGCGCCGCGTCGGCCATTTCTTCTGCTATCTCAAGATCACTTCGTAGGGTGTTTTGCATGGCTTACCCGTGCGTCCAGCGCCCCGCGAAGTCAAGCGATTGTATCAGGCGACGTCGCTAAGCACTCTGGCCAGCTCAAACAGACGGCGACGCTGATTTTCCGGGATCGCATAATACGAACGAACGAGATCAAGCGCTTCCTTGTCACCCATCAAATCTGCGGGTACCGATTTCTTGTCGGCGTCCGCCTTCTGTGTCTCTTCCAGACCTTCGAAGAAAAAACTGACGGGAACATCCAATGCTTCGGCAATGTCCCAAAGGCGCGACGCGCTGATCCGGTTGGCACCTGTTTCATATTTCTGGATCTGCTGAAACTTGATACCAACTTGCTGCGCCAACTGCTGCTGGGTCATGCCAATCAGCCAGCGGCGATGCCGGACGCGTTTGCCCACATGGACATCGACGTGATGGGTCATTGGTAGTCTCCTTTACACAAACACCTGTCCGGGAAACCGCGATAGCAGCCGTTTCCGCCAATTTAGCGGGTCGCTGCTTAAGAACTCCCTAATTCGGATCGTGCCCCCCGAACAGCACTATAGCGTAATATTGCCGCAATAGATTTATTTTTCAAGAAGGTTGAATCGTAGAATACGGACAGTGGTTTGTGGTTGTGTCGTAGAAGCGAGACCTTATCGTTTCCTAATCGGAAACAAAACACGCTTCTTTCCCGCATCGACCCCGCGAAGCTTACGTTTGGAATTGACAAATATGCGTGTCATCCGGCCTATGTCGACAAAAGAGCGGAGACCAATGATGCAGGCATTTCGTGTCGAAACCAAAGGGCAGCCCGCGCAGTTGCGCGAAACTCAAGAGGCGCCCCTCAACGACAATCAGGTCCGCATAGCTATCCGAGCCTGTGGCCTTAACTTTGCTGATCTTCTGATGCAGAAAGGAACCTATCAGGACACCCCAGATACCCCCTTCACATTAGGCATGGAGATCGCAGGAATTGTTGTTGAAATTGGAAACAATGTTACGAATCTGAAGCTGGGTGATCGTGTCGCAGTTTATTCCGGCCAAGGCGGACTGGCCGAATCGGGTGTCTTCGATGCGGACCGAGCTGTTCCTCTGCCTGAGACAATGAGTTTCGAAGACGCTGCCGCAATTCAGATCGCTTATGGCACCAGTCATATCGCCCTTGAACATCGGGCACGCCTGCAGCCGGGCGAGACATTGCTGGTTACAGGGGCAGCTGGAGGTGTCGGTTTGACCGCAGTTGAAATCGGGAAACTGATGGGCGCGACGGTCATCGCGCAAGCGCGGGGTCAGGACAAGCTGGCCGTGGCAAAGAACGCCGGAGCGGATCACCTAATTGACGCAGATGAGGACCTACGTGCGCGTGTGCGTGCGTTAGGCGGCGCCGACGTAGTCTATGATGTAATCGGTGGCGACGTCTTCAAGGCCGCGTTCGGCGCAACCAATCCAGAGGGTCGCCTTTTGCCGATCGGTTTTGCCGGAGGTGAAGTCCCCCAGATCCCCGCCAATCATCTTCTGGTCAAAAACCTAAGCGTTATTGGCGTTTATATCGGCGGCTATCTGAAATTCCGGCCCGCGATTGTGCGTGATAGTTTCAGCACGCTATTTCGCTGGCATTCGGAACGACAAATCAAGCCTCACATCAGCCACGTCCTGCCCCTGCAGGACGCAGCAAAGGGATTGGAACTTCTGCGCGACCGCAAATCCACCGGCAAAGTGGTGATCCAGATCAGCTCGCCACTTTGAGCGGCTGCGCTTTAGGATGGTTGAAGTTCTGACGAAGCAGATTGGCAAGCTCAGCCACATATTCCTCGCGCACCCGCTCGGCTCCGTAGAGGTTGATGAACTGAACCGGCAGATCCGGTAACACCCCGGTGTGGTCAATCAGTTCCTGATGGCTGGGTTGGGTTCCTTCCAGCAAAACACCCACCGCCAGATCAGCGCTTACTGTGGCTTCGACCGTACGGTCGGAATCGCTGTCGATGCTCATATCCCATTCGATCCCCGCATCATCCAGCGCCGCTGTTGCTACCGGGCGGAAAATGCAATTGCGGCAAAATCCAAGCCTCAAAGGTCGTTGGCGCCAGGCTGATCCGTTCAGCGCGCCAACCCAACGCAATGGCATATGGTGCAAGGTTTCAGCCCCCTCGCCCGCACCCGATTCCGTTGTCACAATCAGATCGAACGCTCCACGAGCAAACTCTTCTTTCAGTTGACGCGTGTTGGAGGTGACCAGATTTACGCTAACCCTGGGAAAGCTGGCATTGAAACGCTTCAAAACACGCGGGATGAACGGATGAACAACATCATGCGGCACCCCCAGCACCACCTCACCCTCAAAAGCCTGATCAGTCAGCCGCCCGATCACCTCATCGTTCAGCGCAATCATTCGCCTTGCATAGGCCAGCAGCTGCTCCCCGGATGCGGTGAGCGCGATGGTCCGGCCGGACCGGTCCAGCAGCTCAAGCCCCAATAGCTCTTCAAGCCGCTTGAGTTGCATAGAGACTGCAGATTGCGTGAGGTGAAGAAATCCAGCTGCACGGGTCACGCCGCCATGATCAGCGACCGAAACGAAAGATCGTAATGTGGTGATGTCCAGATTTCGCATCTTCAAGATTCCTTATGAGTCTCGTCAAAAACATTCATTTCCAAAATATGTCAGGTTGCCTCATATAGATCAAGGAAATTGATTGAAGCACGGTGTTTCATCAAACAACCATGAAAGGGCAATGATCATGACCCATATAGCCATCTCAACCCCTCAACGCATCAAGCGTAAGGCAATTGGCGCACGGCTGCTTGACCTGCTTAGCCTCGCACGGCAACGGCGCGCCCTCGCCCGGCTTGATGATCATGCACTTAACGACATTGGCATAACCCGCTCTGAGGCACATGCCGAAGCAGCCCGTCCGGTCTGGGATGCACCCGAGAACTGGCACAAACACCTGTATTAATTTAAAAATACCGACGATTTGGCGACTTCAACCGAGAAGTCGCCAAATTTTTTGCACGAGTCGCAAAATTTGCTGACAGTTTTGCTGAGATTTGGTCTTAAAACCCTTGAAACGGGAGCCGTACTCTCCGATATTTACTGAGAAACCGACCTGCGATCGCGGGCCGGGCTTAGAATATTGAAGGGAGACCCTTAAATGGCACAATTCGACACGATCCGGACGGCGTCCGGCGCGCGCGCTGCCGAGATTGATGAGGGCCTGCGCGCCCATATGAACAAAGTCTACGGCACGATGTCCGTAGGAATGCTGATCACTTTTGCTGTGGCTTGGGCTGTTGGCTCTAGCCCGCAATTGCTGTCGATCTTCCGTGATCCAGTCACGCTCAGCCCCAACATCCTGGGTTGGATCGTGATGTTCGCGCCTCTGGCCATGGTGTTTGGTTTTGGCGCCGCCATCAACCGCCTGTCAGCAGCCGGGGCTCAGCTGTTTTTCTATGCCTTCGCGGCCGTCATGGGTCTGTCGTTGAGCTGGATTTTCGTAGCCTTCACCGGCATCTCGATCGCGCAGGTATTCCTTGTGACGTCGATCGCATTCGCTGGCCTGTCACTTTATGGGTACGTGACCAAGAAAGATTTGTCAGGCATGGGCACCTTCCTGATGATGGGTGTGATCGGTCTGATCGTGGCAATGGTCATCAACATCTTCTTGCAGTCTCCTGCGATCATGTTCGCAGTGTCGATTCTGGGTGTTCTGATCTTCGCTGGCCTGACTGCTTATGACACGCAGAAAATCAAAACCACCTATCTGCAGATGGCCCACGCGGGCGATCAGGAATGGCTGGGTAAAGCAGCCATCATGGGGGCGCTGAACCTGTATCTGGACTTTATCAACATGTTCATGTTCCTGCTGCAGCTGCTTGGGAACAGAGAATAATATCTCATCCAACTGAGATCGTCGAAGCCCCGCTTAGCGCCATGCTAAGCGGGGTTTTTTTTGACATTGACGCTTTGAGGCTGAGAGTTGTTCTCGTGCAGATCTATAAGATACGGTGGGTTTTGACTACGCAAGAAGGGAACTCATTTTAGTATTGCACGAGCTGGCAACCATTAGCTTTCAGGTACCCTCGTTCCAACTGGAACCAAGCCGTGCATACGTTCGGAGAGTTCTGTGGAAGATGATGTTGTTCACCATCCATTTTTTAGGATTGCGCCAGAGCTATCGAAGCCAAAAGAGTGCGTCTGCCTAGGCGCAATGCGTGAATTCGATGCGAGTGCGAACCAAGCATTCAGCACTTCTGAACGAATCACGACATAATAGCGACTTCTGTTTTTGAGGCTGCCTGTTTCCAAACTGCTCGGGCGCTGCGCTCAGAGCGTTGAAATTTATTTTTACATTTTAGTTGCCGAAACCGGTTTCGGAGCATTCAAATAATAGGATGATGACGAATCCTAGTTTGCAGCAGCCCCATTCTCCACCCCGGCGCGTCTCTGGATCCGGGCGTGTAAAGCTGGACGAACTGGCTGAATTCCTCGGGCTTTCCAAGAGCACGGTCTCTCGCGCTTTAAATGGATATCCCGACATTTCGGACGCCACGAGAAAGAGAGTAGAGACCACCGCGCGGAAAATGGGTTATCGGCCCCTCAGCCACGCGCAGGCTATTCGGACGGGGCGCGTGCGCGCGATCGCCATGGTCATCAACAGTGAAGAACCCGATCGGCACAATCCGTTTCTTCAAGATTTTCTTGCGGGCGCCTGTGAAGCAGCAAGCGCATCCGATTGGACGATGACAATATCCACGGCCAAGTCCGAAGTGGACATGCTCAATGTGTTGCGGCGGCTGGTCGAAGAACGCAAGGCCGACGGCTTCATACTACCCCGAACGGAAGTCGACGATGCGCGCGTCAGATTTCTTAGGGAACTGAAGGTCCCATTTATTCTCTTCGGTCGAACCGGGTACGGCCAATCAGAGCCGCAGGATGATACATCTTGGTTTGATATCTCGGGTGAAACAGCGATCCGGAATGCGGTCAATCGTTTGGTCAGTGTCGGTCATAATCGTATTGGCTATGTCGGTAGCGACCCGAAGTTCAATTATAGCCACCTACGCCGCGATGGATATCTCGAAGGTCTTAGGGACTCTGCCTTATCCACTGATCCAGAATTGATCCGGGAAGGTGCACGCACGCGCGAGGAAGGCGCTGTTGAGGCTCGCGCACTCTTGAGCCTGAAGCGCCCGCCAACGGCGATTGTGTTTGCAACGGATCTGGCAGCGCTGGGGTGTTATCCGGTCTGCGCCGAACTGGGCCTTGAGATCGGGCGCGATGTCTCAATTCTGGGATATGATGGCATACCCGAATGCCAATATGTCAGCCCCGGGCTGACCACATTCAGCGTCGATTCTCAGCAAGCCGGTGAACGCCTTGCAGCCATGCTGATCTGTCAGACCCGCGGCGAGGCACCCAAAGACCTGCGCGAACTTGGCGAAGCTGTGCTGATTGAGCGTGGCTCCGACGGACCACCACGGCTGACACCCGAGGAACTGGCCCGAAAAATCGAACAATCCAATGATCATAACCGGGGAGGAAACCGACTATGAAACTTACACCTGACACGTCTCGCCTGATGCTTGGCACATCACTAGCGCTGATTTTGACAGCAATCTCCGCGCAGGCGGATACCATTCGGTTCTGGACCACCGAGGAACAGCCAGAGCGTCTGGCGAAACAACAGGAAATGGCGGATCAATTCAAAGCCGAAACCGGAACAACTGTCGAAGTGATCCCCGTAACCGAAACGGATCTTGGAACCCGTGCTACGGCAGCCTTTGCGGCTGGCGACTTGCCCGATGTGGTTTATCACCCTCTGCAATACGCCCTGCCCTGGGCAGAAGCGGGCATCTTGGACACCGAAGCTGCCACTGAGGTGATCGAGGACCTGGGCACCGAAACATTTGCGCCCGGCGCTTTGGGAATGGCGGCGTTCAATGATGAAACCGCATCCGTGCCGGTCGATGGATGGACCCAGATGGTCGTTTATCGCAAGGATTTATTCGATGACGCTGGTCTAGACGCACCGAATTCTTTCGCCAACGTGCTGGCTGCGCTGGACAAATTGCACAACCCACCAGAGATGTACGGCTTTGTCGCCGCCACCAAGGTCGACGAAAACTTCATGAGCCAGGTGCTTGAGCACGTATTCCTCGCCAACGGTGTCAGCCCAGTAGGCGCAGACGGTTTTCAGCCGCTGGACGAAGCTAAAACCACCGAGGTTCTCGACTTCTACAAAGCGATTGCCAAAGCATCGCCTCCGGGCGAGCTTTACTGGAAACAATCTCGCGAGCTGTATTTCGATGGCAAAGCAGCGATGATCATCTGGTCGCCCTTCATTCTGGATGAGTTGGCCGGTCTGCGCGACAGCGCCCCGCCGACGATCAACGATGATCCGACCTCACGCGATCTGGCCTCGAAGACTGGTATCGTCACTAACTTCTCGGGCCCATCGAACCCGGATGGCGCGGCTTGGGGTGACGTTCGTTACTTTGGCATCACCAACGACGCCGACACCGACGCGGCGATGGAGTTCGTGAAATTCGCCATGGACGACGGCTATACTCAAACACTGGCCATCGCACCCGAGGGCAAGTTCCCGGTCCGTCGCGGTAATGCTGACAACCCGACCGCGTTCTCGGAAGCATGGGCAGAGCTGCCTGTTGGCGTGGACCGCAAAGCCCCGTTGGGCGAGCTGTATGATCAGGCGATGATCGATGAGATCGTCGGCGGTCTGGACGTGGCGCAGCGCTGGGGCGTTGCTGAAGGCCAGCTGGCTTTGGCGTCCAAAATGATCAACAGCCAGGCCATCAACCGGGTCGTACGCCAATACATCGACGATGAGATCGAGGCCGCAGCTGCTGTTGCAGCCATGAACGACGAGCTCGCCAAGGTTCAGTAACCTTGTGACATCTGCAGCGGCCTGTGTGCCGCTGCTCCCAACCCTTCGAGGTATCCCATGACTTCGGCCACCCCACCGACCGGAACCGGGGCGCTAGCCAAACGCGAGGCGCGTCTGGCCTGGACGCTGCTGGCTCCGACAGTGATCAGTGTATCGCTTGTGGTGATCCTGCCCTTGCTGGCGATCTTCTGGATCAGCTTCAAGCCCTTCACCCTGTCTGACCTTCGTCCGCCTGCACCTGTGGTGCGTGAAAGCCTGCGCGGATCGGGCGAGGATCTGCGGATTGAATACCGCGTCCGCAACTCAAGTCAGGACATCGCCATTGTCGGCGTCACCCTGACCGATGTTCTGCCAGAGGGCGTGACGGCGCGCGAGGTGACAAGCCCCTGTGTTCTGGACGGGCAAAACCTGTTCTGCGATTTCGGCACTCTGGAAGGCGGTCATCGCGAACGCATCCGCATCCCGGTCACCTTGGACGGTGACCCGGATACTTTCGAAGAATTGCTCGAAGGGTCGGAGCCCGGCGTGACCGGCAGCGGACCCAGCGTCCTGACCAATCTTGAATTCAGCCTGGAGAACTACGCTCGTGTCTTTGACGGTGATGAGTTCTGGGGCGTTCTTTGGGTCACGTTATTCTACACTGTGGTCGGTACCATTGGGGCTTTGGTCATGGGCCTGTTTGCAGCCCTGTTGCTGAACAAAAGCTTCAAAGGGCAAGGGTTCATACGCGGCCTCTATCTGTTCCCCTATGTGGCGCCGGTCATCGCTGTCGCCTTCACATGGGTCACCTTGTTCGACCCGTTCTCGGGTTCTGCCAACGCATTGTTGGTTCAGATGGGACTAAGCAGCGAACCTATCAACTTCTTTGGGGAACGCCCTTTGGCGCTGATCATGGTGACGGTGTTCGAGATATGGCGTTATTTCCCGCTGTCCTTCCTGTTCATTCTGGCGCGGATGCAATCAATCGACTCTAGCATGTATGAGGCGGCGGATATGGATGGAGCCTCACCATTCCAGAAGTTCTGGCTGCTGAGCATCCCGCAACTACTGGGAATCTTGTCGGTACTGTTCTTGCTGCGTTTCATTTGGACGTTCAACAAATTCGACGACATCTTCCTGCTGACCGGCGGCAATGCCGGCACCCGTACTCTGACCGTGAATGTCTATGAACAGGCCTTTGCGGTTTCGAACATCGGCGCAGGCGCAGCGGTGGCCGTTGTGATCCTGATGTGCCTGATCGCCTTCAGCTTCGTCTTCTTCCGCTTCATCAGCCGCGAGGAGGGTTTGTGATGCGCAAAGGGTATATAACCGCCCCGATTCTGGGCGCGCTCTGGCTAGTGGTGATCGCCACCACGGCCGCCATCACCATGTCATTCTCGACCGGGGCTGCGTTCCGGCCGCAGGTCTTGCTCTGCTTGATATGGGGGGCTGTTGCCGGTCTGGTGTATGTCCGCTTCCCGGCGCAACGCGCACCGGCCCGACTGGGTGTTTCCGCCTTGTTAGGCGTGTCTTGCCTGACCGGAGTCGGGCCTGTCCTGATCGGCTCTGACACATCCTTGCAGGCAATACTGGTCACCGTCGTGGCGATGGCGGTCGTGATGCACCTATCCGTTGCCGCAATCCTGAAAGAGACACCGTTCAGCGAGCTCACCCGCCACGAATACGAAGAGGCCGTGATCCGGTTCTGCACGGGCTTTGGCTATATCTTCTTCACAGCGATCGTGATCATTCCGTTCTATGTGATGGTGATGACCAGCCTGAAGTCGCAACAGGCCCTGTTGCAGAACCCGCTGGATTTCTCGGTAGATCTGTCACAAGGCACCGCGCTGTTTCGCAGCTATACCGAGCTGTTTCGCGATTTCAACTTCGGCACCTATCTTTGGACGTCGCTCTACGTCTCGGTTCTGACGGTGTTCATCACCTTGCTGTTCAGCGTCCCCGGCGCCTATGCGGTGGCGCGGTTCCGGTTCCAAGGACAAAAGGCGTTCTCGCGTTCGATCCTGTTGATCTACATGGTACCGATGATTGTTCTGGCGCTTCCGATCTATATCGCGTTCTCGCTGACTGGTTTACGCAACTCGATCCTTGGCATCGTTATGATTTATCCGGTCACCACGATCCCGGTCGCGCTGTATATGCTGCAAGGCTATTTCCGTGGCTTGCCCACGGAGGTGGAAGAGGCTGGTCTAATGGATGGCCTGTCCCGTCTGGCGGTGATTTGGAAGATCACCCTGCCACTTAGCCTGCCCGCGCTGGCATCGGTCTCGCTCTACGTCTTCATGATCGCGTGGAATGAATTCCTGCTGGCCTTCATGCTGCTGGACGATCCGTCAAAATTTACCCTGACCCGAGGCGTCACGATGCTGAACTCCTCGGAAATTCCCCGTCAGCACCTGATGGCCGGTGCGGTAATCGCCACCGTTCCGATCATGGCGCTGTTCCTGGGGCTTGAACGTTTCATGACCAAGGGCCTGACTGCCGGGTCCGTCAAAGGATGACTGAGATGAACCAACATACCAACCCCGATCGCGAGGCACGCAACATCCTGGTTGCCAATGATCGCGGCGGGTACACCATCCCGACCGAAGGTTTATATCCCTATCAGTGGAATTGGGACAGCGCGATTGCGGCGCTTGGTTTTGCCGAGTTCGACATTGATCGAGCCTGGGTGGAACTTGAAACACTATTCACGGGCCAGTGGGACGATGGAATGGTGCCACATATCCTGTTCCACAAACAGGATGACGGATATTTCCCCGGCCCGGATGTCTGGGGTGGCCACGGGCCGATTCCGTCCTCGGGTATCATTCAACCCCCAGTGGCCGCGACAGTGGCGCGAAAGATCTGGGAAAAAGACAGTGAAGCAGGCGAGGCGCGCATTCGCACGCTCTTCCCTGCTCTGCTGGCGTGGCACCGCTGGATTATGAAATGGCGGCTCGACGATCACGGCGCAGTCTGCACCACGCACCCCTGGGAAGCTGGTCGCGACAATGCACCGGACTGGGACAAGGCAATGGAGGGCGTAGATCCCTCGGGCGTTGGAGACTACCAGCGCCGGGATACAAGCCACGTCAACAGCGCCGACCGACCGACCAAGTATGACTATGATCGCTATATCAAACTGGTTCAAATCGGTCGCCAAGTCGAATGGGATCAACAGAAGTTGCTGAGCCTGAATCCCTTTCGAGTCGCGGATCCGACGATGACATTCATCACTCTGCGCGCTGCACGCGATCTGCTGGTGATCAGCGAAAGGCTTGGAATTGCTGCGGATGGGCTAAGTGGCGAAATTCAAAGGCTCGAAGCGGGCGCGCGGTCTTTGTGGAACGAAACGCTGAACTCGTTTGACTCGCGCGATGCGTTGACAGGCGATTGGGCGGGCAGCGTTTCTAATGCCTCTTATCTTTGCTGGTTCGCGGGCCTAGATTCACAGCAAATGCTGGATCGCATGCAGACAGCGCTCGCGAATGTTCCCTATCCGGTTCCCAGCTATGACCCGGCTATGCCCAACTTCGACCCCCGCAGATATTGGAGGGGGCCCACCTGGGGGTTCATGAATATGCTGATCGGGTTTGGGTTGGCCGATCTGGGGCACAATTCAGAAGCCGAAGCGCTGCGTCTGAAAACAGCGCAATTGATCTCTCAGAACGGCTTTGCGGAATATTACGATCCACTCACCGGCAGTCCTGCTGGCGGTAATTCATTCACCTGGACTGCGGCTGTCTGGCTTCACTGGGCAGGGAGGAACTAATGGGTAGCATCGAACTGAAATCGGTCGAAAAATGGTTTGGCTCCGCCCAGGTCATAAAGGGCGTCAACCTCAAGATCAAAGAGGGCGAGTTTATTGTTTTCGTCGGTCCATCAGGCTGCGGAAAATCCACGCTGTTGCGTATGATCGGCGGTCTGGAAGACATCTCGCGCGGATCACTTCTGATCAATGACAGCAATGTTACAGACCACCCGCCTTCCAAGCGAGGTCTGACAATGGTGTTCCAGTCCTATGCACTTTATCCGCATCTGACGGTCGCTGAAAACATGGGGTTCTCGCTCAAGGTAGCGGGTGTTCCGAAAGCCGAGATCGTTGAGCAGGTCAACAGGGCCGCCGAGGTTCTCAAACTGGAGCCCTTCCTGGAACGCCGTCCAAAGGATCTGTCCGGCGGGCAGCGGCAAAGGGTTGCAATCGGCCGGTCCATCGTGCGTGATCCAACGGCGTTTTTGTTCGATGAACCGCTGTCGAATCTGGACGCAGCGCTTCGCGTCGAAATGCGGTACGAAATCGCGAAACTCCACCAAAGCCTCAAACGCACCATGATCTATGTGACCCACGATCAGGTCGAAGCCATGACTTTGGCCGACCGGATTGTCGTCCTGGAATACGGTAAAATCGCTCAAGTCGGCACACCGCGTGAGCTTTACGAACGCCCGGCCAATCTGTTTGTGGCTCAGTTTATTGGTAGCCCAAAGATGAACATACTACCGTGTATGACGCAGAGCGGCAGCTACACTCTGAAGCATGGCAGAGGCGGAGAATTTTCGCACTCGGGAGCCGCGCGCAAACTTGGCATACGCCCGGAACACATCGAAGTAGTCTCATCTGGCGAAGGGCAAAGCGATGGCATCATTGAGGTGATCGAGTATCTGGGGGCGGATACCTTCCTGATCGTGGATAGTGGTGGCGAAGAGAAGGTCACCGTACGCCTGAACGGAGATACTGATCTAAAGCCCGGCGAACAGATTGGTCTGCATTTTCCAACCGACAAGCTTCATTTCTTTGATGAAAATGGGCAGGCATTGATAGCGCAATGAGCGCGATCTAAGCTTGTACACAAATCGACAGTGGCTCCGCTCAAAGCTAAGTTCTACCGCTGGGCTACACATTGTCTGCAAGGTGAAATGGGGAGAACACACCCGGCGGCAAGCCAGTTTGTATTGGAATGCAGGCGGGCACATAACCCGCCCGTTCATCGTCTTTAACATCTCAGATGGCACTAATGATTTGGGTCGGGTCGGAACCCTTCATCAGCATCGCGTAAGCGCTCGTAAAAACACCGAAACGTAAAAGCCCCCGCATAATAGCAGGGGCTTTCACTTAATAGGTGTAAGCTACGTTCAGCGGCAGTTCAACGGAACCGCGAAACCCGAACTGCGCTCTGACGAACCTTTACGGTACACCTCGCCCGCGGGCAGGCAGCCAGTAAAGCGTTCTGTTTGACTACCAAAGGCCGATCCCACCGAAGTATCAACTTTGGTGGAATTGTTTTCTGTACGAAGGACGCCGAACAACTGACTGTTTACACTGACAGTGCTCAGGTAAAGATTGGTGTCGCTGCCACTAAGCGGAACAGCATTCGCATCCGAACGACCGCCATTGTCGATCGCAACACCCGCGATTTTCTCAAGCTCGGCGTTGTCCGAAGTCACCTGAATCGTCGGCAATTTGGCCAATTCCGCTGGAATATTGGTTTCGGGCGGTAGGAAGGCTACGGCACCTTTCACATCGGACACTGTACGCGGTTCACCATCGATCCCGGTAAAACCAACGCCTTCGCGGTTAAAGGGGTCCTCGCAGGCTGACAAGGTCAGAACAGCAAGAGCGGGCAACAAGATTTTTTTCATGGCGGTCAACATTTTGGAAAGGGTTGCTGAAGCGTAGCGGCAGCGCAGGAGAAAAAGCAAGCCGCTGGCATTCAGAACACCCAAACCTCTGATGCGCCCCTGCAACGCCCCCGATTGGCGTAAGCTGACCGTGAGACATTGCACAACAACAAAAAAGGACCCTGGCAGGCAGAGTCCTTTCTCAAAAAATCCTATCAGAGGGCTAGATTACTTGATCTTGCCTTCTTTGTACTCGACATGTTTCCGAACGACCGGATCGTATTTACGAATGGTCATTTTCTCGGTCATGGTGCGCGCGTTCTTTTTGGTCACGTAGAAGTGGCCCGTGCCCGCGGTCGAGTTCAGACGGATCTTGATTGTCGTCGGCTTCGCCATGGTTATCTCCTGCGTCCGAAAAGGCAGGGGCCTTTCGGTTGAATCCTTATGAGCGTGCGCTTTTAACTGCTCATGCGCCCAAGTCAACAGGATTCGCCGCGTTGGGGGAACAATTCCTAACACCGCTTCAAGAGCAGTCGATTTGGCGTGTTCACGAGTCTGTGATAGTGTCACCCCAACTCGCGATGCCCGCTTCGCGATTTCAGGTAATGCCCGGCCGGATATGACACCCGGCATACAACACCACTCACATCAATATTAACGCCCGGCTGTGTTGCTGCCCGGGATTGTCCGATTTGCGCGCTGCCCTGCGCGCAACAAGGCCGTGGAGCCGGCCAATCTTAAGGTTCCGAGATAACAGCAACCAAGGGAGATAATTATGCCTGTTTTCATTACCTATGCGTCTTATTCGCAAGATGGGGTCAAAGGAATGTTGGCGAAACCTGAAGACCGCACAGGGCCAGTCAAGGCCTTGCTTGAGAAAGCAGGCGGCAAACTGATCTCCTTTTACATAACCACCGGAAGCAACGATGTTGTCGTCATTAGCGAACTGCCTGAAGGCACTGATGCTGTGGCGATTGGCATGGCTGTTGCGGGTACGGGCGCAGTTTCCAGGATCGAGACCGTACGCGCATGGTCGGCGCAGGATTTTGTTGCCGTCGCCGAGAAGGCCGCGGCACTCGGCGGCACCTACACACCCCCGGGCGGGTAACAGGATATGCGCGGAGGGCCTGTAAGCCGGATCCTGTTCCGGGGTTGCCCCCTTCGATGACCATTCCTCTAGGCCGTGCATTGCTGCGCGGCTCGAGCTGCCAACCCGGTCCCTCTCGGCCAAGGCGAGCCTAGCGGCGGTATCGGTTTGCACCGACCGGCCCGCGCGGGGACCCTATTCGGCATTGCTCCCGGTGGGGCTTGCCGTGCCGCCGCTGTTGCCAGCAGCGCGGTGGGCTCTTACCCCACCGTTTCACCCTTGCCACACGTGTGTGGCGGTCTGATTTCTGTGGCGCTTTCCGTCGGGTTTCCCCGCCCGGGCGTTACCCGGCACCGTTGCCTTGTGGAGTCCGGACTTTCCTCTCGGGCCAAGGCCCCAGCGGCCATCCGGCCCTCCGCGCGAAATCTCGACTAAACTTCTGCTTGAATACCGTCAAGGTGTTCCATCAACCCTGCCAGCCTATCGATGTCTCCCATGTCCTTTTTGGACAGTGGACCAACCCGCGTCGGCGCAAATCGGCTCCTGAACGCACTCAGCAGGTCTTCGAGCCGTGCATCAGGATAACCTGCTCTCTTTGCGTTGAACGCAAAGTCTCCGTCATTTGGTGGCATTTCATCAAGACAATTTCCCTTGAGGACAGTCGGCCCTATTGCCAGTCTCTGTCGTGCAAGGCGGTCCCAATCAAATCTGGGGCCGGGATCCATTTTCCGATCCGGTGCCATGTCTGAATGCCCGATCACACGCCATGGGCTGATGTCAAGTCGCGACAACACACCCGAAAGTAGCCGTTCAAGAGCTACCATCTGCGGTTCAGAAAACGGAACCACGCCCGAGTTATCAAGCTCGATCCCGATGGAACGTGAATTGATATCCCGAAATCCTCGCCACTCGCCTGCCCCTGCGTGCCAGGCGCGCCGACCTTCGTGCACCATCTGCCAGATGGTCCCATCAGATCCAATCAGATAATGTGCAGACACTTCCGCTGCAGGATCGCACAAACGCTCCAATGCAGCCCGCGCACTGTCCATGGCGGTGTAGTGTAGCACGACGAGCGTAGGCTTAAGCCCATCCCGGCGAGGGCCGCAATTGGGCGAAGGATGCCAGATCGGCTTTGCTTGGTCAGTTGTTGACGGCACTGCGAAACGCGCTGGGATCCCAGCCGCAGGCGTAACCGTCGCCGTCAGGGTCCAATCCCTTGCGGTCGCGCTGTGGGCCACCATTGGACAGGAACGCGATCTGAGCCTGATCGGGAGAAGCAAATTGCGCACAATTGCGTTGTGCCTTGGCCTCTAGATTAAATCCCGCGCGGCTGTAAAGTTGCGTACCGACCGGATTGGAAGTGCTGAGAGCGTATTGGACGATATTCGGCTGCCCATCTGACCCGCGCTGTGGCACGGCGGTAGGCGCGACGACCTCGTAGGTCTGCCGGTTTTGCTCAATCCGGGCGGCATCGTCGTCAATACTACGACGGTTCGAGACGGCATCGAAATCCTGCTCGTCAGAAATACCTGTATTCGCAACAGGTGCCACGGATGCCGGCTGATCCGAAGTGCTGGCCAGCGCAGCAGCGGTCTGGTTCGCAATATCGGCGGCACTACCATTGCTGACCGGTGTGACCGTCCCTGTTTCTCCTTGTGGCGACAACGGCTGTTGCGAGATCTCCTCGGGCGGCAGGAGCGGGTTACCCGCCAGCCCCTTTCCTGCCAATTCGGCTTCGCGCTGAGCCTGATACTCCGGCGTGTTAAATCCGGTTCCGGCTACAGGTGCGACGGTGTCGCAAGCTGCGATAAACCCCAGCGCGGGGATCAGAAGCATTTTGCGCATCTGGCTGCTCCGTCTTCTTGTTGTTCTGCCGGTCAGAGGATTACCACCATTTACCCGGTTTGGCCACAAACCCGGCGGCGTTCTCCAGCGCATAGGCGGTGTTGAGCAATTCACCTTCGTCCCACGGGCGCCCGATCAATTGAAGACCAAGCGGAAGCCCCTGCGCATCCAGCCCGGCAGGTACTGAAATGCCCGGCAGACCAGCCAAGTTAACAGTCACCGTGAAGACATCGTTCAGATACATCTGAACCGGATCAGCCTCGGTCATCTCACCCAGCCCGAAGGATGCGGATGGGGTTGCCGGAGTCAGAATCGCATCAACTCCTGCTGCGAAGACGTCTTCGAAGTCTTTCTTGATCAGAGTGCGCACCTTGCGGGCACGGTTGTAGTAGGCATCGTAGAACCCAGCCGACAATACGTAAGTACCAACCATGACTCGGCGCTGCACCTCATGGCCGAAACCTTCGGCGCGGGTTTTCTCGTACATCTCTGTGATGCCATCGCCCTGAGCCAGCTGCGCGCGGCGGCCATAGCGGACACCATCGTAGCGGGCGAGGTTCGAGGATGCCTCAGCTGGGGCGATCACATAGTAAGCAGGCAGCGCGTATTTTGTGTGGGGCAGAGAAATATCAACGATCTCGGCACCCGCGGCTTTCAGCATCTCAGCGCCATCAGACCACAACTTTTCAATTTCAGCGGGCATCCCATCCATGCGGTATTCCTTGGGGATACCGATCTTTTTGCCCTTGATGTCGCCGGTCAGCATCGCCTCGAAATTAGGAACCGCCAGCTCGGCGCTGGTCGAATCCTTGGGGTCGTGACCGCACATAGTTTCCAGCATAATCGCCGCATCGCGCACGTTCTTGGTCATCGGACCGGCCTGATCCAGCGAGGATGCAAAGGCCACAATGCCCCAGCGCGAGCAGCGGCCGTAAGTAGGTTTGATTCCGGTTATACCGACAAACGCGGCGGGCTGGCGGATCGATCCGCCAGTATCCGTACCGGTCGCCGCCAGACACAGATCGGCAGCGACAGCCGAAGCCGAGCCACCCGACGAACCACCCGGTGTCAGCTGCGCGTCATCATTTCCGCGCCGCCAAGGGCTGACCGCGTTTCCATAAACAGATGTTTCATTTGACGAGCCCATGGCGAATTCGTCCATGTTCAGCTTGCCCAGCATCACTGCGCCGGCGTCGGCCAGTTGCTGCGAAACAGTGGATTCGTATTCCGGCTTGAAGCCTTCCAGAATCTTCGAAGCCGCCTGCGAGGGCACACCCTTGGTGCAGAACAGATCCTTTATGCCGATCGGCAGACCGCACATCGAAGGCGCGTCGCCCGCATTGATCCGCTCATCCGCCGCCTTGGCACGATCCAGAGCAATCTCGGGAGTCTTATGGACGAATGCGTTCAGCGCGTCTGCCTCATCAATGGCCTTGAGGCAGGATTCGGTCAGCTCAACCGAGGTCACATCACCCTTACGCAGCGCATCGCGAGCCTCGGCCAGGCCCAGTTTGTTCAGTTCGCTCATGTCTTACTCCACCACTTTGGGGACTGCGAAGAAACCCTCGCGTGCGTCGGGGGCGTTGGCCAGAACCTTATCTTGCTGATTTCCGTCAGTGACCACATCCGCGCGGCGTTTCAGGCGCATCGGCTCGACCGAGACCATCGGCTCAACACCTTCGACATCCACTTCGTTCAGTTGCTCGATGAAACCAAGAATGGTGTTGAACTCGGACGCCAGCGCGGGCAGCGCGTCATCCTCGACCTTGATCCGGGCCAGTTTGGCCACCTTGGCGGCGGTGCTTTGGTCAATCGACATCGGAAAACCTCATATGCGTTAGGGGGCGTTTACCTGTCTGCTGCAGCGGTCGCAAGACCAGCGGGCTGCGTACATGGATTCAAAGCTCAGATCGTGACCTGCCATGCATTTTTGAATGCCGGATATGCAATCAAGTAAACCGGTTAGTTCATTTTTTGCATTGAAAACTGAACAAAACTGTTCACTTCAGTTACATGATCAAGTAAGAAACCGGAGACACCCAATGAAAACTCTAATCCCCGCCTTCATTTTGTCTGCTGCAATTATGACCTCCCCCGCATTGGCCTTGGGAATCGACATGAACAACCTGACCCGAAATCTGAGCTTCCCCGAGCCCGTTTCGGAACCCGTAACCAAGGACCAAACCCAGGCAGGCAAATAACCCTGCCCCCGCGCGCCGGATCGGTCCACCCCCTCCCGATCCGGCGCAATTTTTTTGCAATTGGCTGCTGCACCCCTCCCGACAAGTCGTTAGCATGGCTTCTGACCTTAAGCCGAACCGCCCATCGGGTGGCGTTCGGGCAAGCTAACGGAGCGGAATATGGGCACACGCAAGCAAGCAGTTCTGGACGCGATTGACGCGGCAAACGCACAAGACCCCAATTTCGAGGATGGCCAGCCAGCGGAGCTGCTTTATGGCCAACGCATGAGTGCAGAACTTGACCGGCTGTTTCCCGATGCTTCGGACGCATTGCAGATAGCCGCGCGTGGACAACATGTAGAACGCTGGAAACTGAAGCGATCAGAATACCCCGAGGGCCGTGCGGGATACTTGGCCTGGCGCAAAGCACAGGGTGTGTATCACGCAAATGTCGTTCAAGGGTTCATGGAGCAAGCCGAATATGGCGCGGATCAGATCGAAGCTGTCGGTCAGATGCTGCGAAAACAGGGAATCAAGCGCAACGCCGAGGTGCAGGCGCTTGAGGATGTTATCTGTTTCGTATTCCTGAATTGGTACTTCGCACCCTTCGCTGCCAAGCATTCAGACGAGAAGATACAACGCATCGTCGAAAAAACCGCATTCAAAATGTCTGCTGAAGGTCGAGCCCGCGTTCTGGATGAGTTTGATCTGCCCGAGGCTCTGGCCGAAGCATTCCGAGGCTGAACTCACTACATTTCTGTTAACGACGCGTTTACCAATTCACTGCTTTCTATGCATGTTGCAATAGCGTTTGGACAGTTCGATTATGCACAGACTGCTACTTCTTCTCGGATGCCTGAGCCTTTTCTCGGGTTGCCAGGAGATGCCGGACAACGCGCCTGACGCCAGGGTCATCGCGGTCGGAGATTCCCTGCTGGCATGGAACGCCACATCAGGCAATTCAATCCCTGACTTTGTCGAACGGTCACTCGGCGTACCTGTACTGGATCGCTCTGCATCTGCGGCCTGGCTACGGACCGGGTTTTACACAGATGGTTCTCCGGAATCCGGTGTGCAGGCTCAGTTTGTACCGGGGGATTGGGATTGGGCGATCGTAAATGGAGGCGGCAACGACCTGATGTTGGGTTGCGGCTGTATGAGGTGTGGCGACGTCATAAACGCCATGATCTCTGAAGACGGGCAAAATGGACAGGTACCAGATTTTCTGCGCCGGATTCGCGATGGTGGTACACAGGTCATCTATGTCGGTTACCTGCGCAGCCCCGATCTGGTCACACCAATAGAGCATTGCAAAGGCGAAGGTGATGAGTTCGAAGCTCGCATCAACAAGCTGGCACAGAAGGAAGATGGAATCACCTTCGTTTCGGTTCAGGACGTAGCGCGACCGGGCGATGCCTCATTTTTCTCCTTCGATCGAATCCATCCTTCCCGAAAGTCCAGCCGCATCATTGGTGAACGGATTGCTCAGATCATCAGGCAGACACCGTCCTAATCGCCCGCCGATAGACCTCGATCATCCAGCCCAACATGATCGCATTCAGGATATGCCACATGAAATGCGTACCCATTGGCAGAAGACCGCATATCGGGTTGTCCAATGCCCGAAACGTTATGGAGGCGATCAGGATACATGCCCCAATTGCCAATCCGCGCGCGGTGTCCGGGGCTTTCTGGCGCAACATGAAAGCATAAATCAGGATCAATAGTGGAACTGGTGCGTAAACCGCAGAACCACCAAGTCCCGGCACCCATCGAAACAATGGGATCGTGAGTGCCGCGTAGGGTATAAACAGAGCTGTCAGTCCAAGCGCGTATCTGTGGTTCAGCCCCCATACATCACGGTTTATGGCGTAAATATAGACAAGAATGAAAAGTAGGATCGGCGTCGTATCCGCGATCGCCGCCCAAACCTGCGCATGGGTGTGAAAGAGATAGCTACCAATTCCGATCATCGCCAGAATCGCCACCAAAGCCATTGCCAGTGGCGCACCTTGTCCGCGCACCCTTCGCCACATCACAAATGCAGAGATTATAAACGCAGCGTTGGTTACTGCATTTATCGGCTCGGCCCAGTATGCGGGCGATAGGCGCTCGCAATAGCCGTCAATTTCATGTGTCCAATCCATGGATTTTTACATAGCCGATGCTAGGCTGGCTCCAAGCGGAAAATTGGAGGATTCCTCATGAATATCATCTGGCTGGGACATGGCAGCTTTCGAATCGAAACCGCAGGGCAGGTTCTGCTGATCGACCCCTGGCTCACCGGAAACCCCGCTTTGCCCGAAGATCAACATGATGCAGCTGTCGCCGGTACGACACATATCCTCCTAACCCATACTCATTTCGACCATGTTGTTGATATCCTGCCCCTTGCTAAACATCTGAACGTGCCGGTGGTTGGGCAGTACGACCTGATGGGGTACTGGGCCGAGACCGAAGGGATCGAAACGGTTGGGTTCAATAAGGGGGGCACGGTGGACTTGAATGGCGTCAAGGTGTCGATGGTACCGGCCTCGCACAGCTCGACTTTCTCAACCCCCGATGGTCTGCGCACGGGTGGCAGTGAAGTCGGGTATATGATCGAGACCGAAGGTCGCATGCTATATGTCTCGGGCGACACCGATATCATGGCGGATATGGATTGGATGGGGGATTACTATAAACCCGATATCGGCATCCTGTCGGCGGGTGGCCATTTCACCATGGACATGAAGGGCACAGCCTATGCGGCCAAGCGGTACTTTAACTTCAAGACGGTTATCCCCTGCCATTACCAAACCTTTCCAATTCTCGAACAATCGGCTCAAACCCTAATCGACGGCCTACCCGGTGTTGATGTTATCGAGCCTGAAGTGATGAAGGCGATTACTCTCTGACACCAGCCTCGGATTTCAGCGCGCAGGAATATGCGGAACGTATCGTATATTCCCGCGCGTTGATCAGCCCACCGAACCGGCTACCCGATCGGTTTGAGCTATCCTCCCGACTGGGGCGAGCGCACCATGAGATTGGGGTTGTCGATCACCTTTAACTCTATGGTGACGGCACTAGGCGGCGTGACTTTGGCCGATATACCGCGCGACTGGGTTATATTACCGGCCTGATCTAACGACGCTGCCCGGCAAAGAACTGTTTCAGCAGTGCGGCTGCCTCATCTGCGGCGATACCATCATAGACCTCGGGCTGGTGGTGCGCCTGCGGGTGTGAAAATACGCGTGCACCATGTGCCACGCCACCTGATTTTGGGTCGGAGGCACCGTAATATACACGTCGAATGCGAGCAGCGGCAAGTGCGGCGGCGCACATGGCACAAGGTTCCAGAGTTACGTAGAGATCGTGATCCGGCAATCGTTCAGACCCTGCTGCCTGGCAGGCGGCGCGCAGGACCAATATCTCGGCATGAGCTGTGGGATCGTTCAGTTCGCGCGTTCGGTTTCCATCAGCCGCCACAACCTTTCCGTCCGGCCCGATGATGACTGCACCCACTGGGACTTCACCCCGATCCGCAGCAGCTTGCGCCTGCTCCAGCGCCAATTTCATCTGAGATCTGAACTCCATACCTCTGACTGCCTCAGAAACCCGCCTTTCGCAAGCCGCCGGGATGCGTTATGGCCGGGGGATGAGCAACACCTCTCCTCCTCCTGGCGACCGGATCGCCAAAGTGCTAGCCCGTGCCGGTGTCGCTTCGCGCCGCGAAGCCGAACGCATGATCGAAGCTGGTCGTGTGAGCGTTAATGGCAAGGCGATCAGCAGCCCAGCGCTGAATGTAACCGGCAGGGACAGGATCACCGTCGATGGCAAACCGGTGTCCGAACCCGAGCCCTCGCGGCTTTGGCTCTATCACAAGCCGCCGGGCCTAGTGACAACTGCGCGCGACGAAAAAGGGCGCAAGACGATTTTTGACGACCTGCCCGAGGACATGCCGAGGGTCATGAGCGTCGGGCGGCTCGATCTCAACTCGGAAGGCTTGCTGCTGTTGACCAATGATGGCGGTATCAAGCGCAAACTGGAGCTCCCCTCGACCGGATGGCTGCGTAAATACCGGGTGCGGGTAAATGGGCGCCCCAAAGACGAGGATTTCGCGCCTCTCCGCAAAGGGTTGGTAATTGAAGGCGAGCGATTCCAACCTATGACGGTGACGCTGGATCGCCAACAGGGCGCAAACGCGTGGCTGACAATTGGTATACGAGAAGGCAAGAACAGGGAAATTCGTCGCGCCATTGAGGATATCGGTTACGTGGTAAACCGCCTTTTGCGTGTCTCCTATGGCCCTTTCCAACTGGGCGATCTGAAACCCGGTGAGGTCGAAGAAATTCGCCGCCGTGTCATGCGCGACCAATTGGGCCTGGAGGCTGATGAAGGCAGCAAGCCTGCTGCAAAGCGCTCTGCCCGGCCACAGCGTAAAAGACCGGCGGTCGGCAAGAAATCTCGCAAGTGATGCGGGTTAAGCAACCTTCCCCCTAGCGCCAAGCCCTCGCATCGCCTAAATTTTCTGTGATAGCCACAGTGGGGGGGCACGATGTCCGGGACTGGAGTACAAAAATTGGCCTATGCAGCACTGCTGGTGCTGCTGTTCGGCGTCTGTACCGGCGTGCTGGGGGGCTTGTAAGGGCATGGCCAAACGGTTCGGCGGGAAATTCAGCCCTCAGGAAACGCCCTCAGATCAAGATCACCCCACTCGTGGACATTTCGATGGGGCCCGGGTCGAACCGGCGGGTGCACGCGCAAACGTGATGTTTGTCCCCGCAATTCCGCTGGTGTTTTTGTCGTTGAACGACGGTGCGATCGGAATGACGATCGGCTTGGTTGCGGCAGGGTTGCTGACTGCCGCGGCGTTTCTGCTGCGCGAAGGTTTGCGTGCCGAGGCCACCTATAATGCCAAGCGTACGGCTCGCCGACCGGCATTTCCCCGTAAGATCTTCGCCAGCGTCTTGACGGGCCTTGGCGCAGCTCTGGCATCATATCGTACCGAATTTCTGAATGCTGATACCGCAGCTCAGGCCAGCCTTCTGGCACCGGTTCTGTTTGGCGTTGTCGCCACGGCGCTGCACTCTGTGTCATTTGGCATCGATCCCATGAAGGACAAAGGGATGGAAGGCATCGACACCTTCCAGCAAGACCGCGTCGCGCGCGTTGTCGAGGATGCGGAAACCCACCTGTCGCAAATGACTGACGCAATCAAACGGGCTGGAGATCGAAGGATCGAGGCGCGTGTCGAGCGGTTTCAGGACACCGCCAGAGATCTGTTTCGCACTGTAGAAGAAGACCCGCGCGATCTGGCGGGCGCTCGAAAATACCTGACAGTTTATTTGCAAGGCGCGCGAGATGCGACAGTGAAATTTGCAGATGTCTACGCCCGCACCCGCGATGCGCAGGCGCTAAAGGACTATTCGGCTTTGCTGGATGATCTGGAACAGAATTTCGCAGCGCGTACGCGAAAAATGCTCTTGGATGACCGCAGTGATCTGACGGTTGAAATTGATGTGCTGCGCGACCGGTTGCAGCGCGAAGGCGTCCGGTTGGACTGACCGGCTTTTATGTGAGCGAGGATTACCCCATGTCCGATGAGATCAAGAACAAGGCAGTCGAGGCCGAAACGCTGGTACAGGAAGTCACTGCCGTAGCCTTGCCAGAACCGCAGGCCGAGATTGTGCCGCTTGAAGAAGCCGACGAACCGGTTGGTGCCGAAATCCGCAGGCGGATGGGCGAAATCGACATGGATGACACCAATTCAATCGTGTCATTTGGATCATCCGCTCAGGCGGAACTGCAGGAAATCAGCCAGGCGATGCTGGCCGATGTGCGCAACAAAGACGTGGGGCCAGCGGGCGACAGCCTGCGCAATATCGTAACAACGATCCGAGGTTTTTCGGTCAGCGAACTGGATGTTCGGCGCGAGCGGAGCTGGTGGGAGAAACTGCTGGGCCGTGCTGCGCCGTTTGCTAAGTTCACGGCGCAGTACGAGGACGTGCAAAGCCAGATCGACCGCATCACCGACGATCTCCTAGGGCACGAGCACACGCTGTTGAAAGATATTAAGTCTCTGGATCTTCTGTATGAAAAGACCTTGGAATTCTACGACGAGCTTGCCCTCTACATCGCGGCGGGTGAGGAGAAGCTGACCGAACTGGACAGCCACGACATTCCTGAGAAAGAGGCCGAGGTTCAGGCCGCGCCAGAAGATCAACAAGTGATGAAAGCGCAGGAGTTGCGCGATCTTCGAGCAGCACGAGACGATCTGGAACGCCGTGTCCATGACCTGAAACTAACGCGTCAGGTTACGATGCAATCGCTGCCCTCGATCCGATTGGTACAGGAAAACGACAAGTCATTGGTGACCAAGATCAATTCAACCTTGGTCAATACCGTACCGCTTTGGGAAACGCAGTTGGCACAAGCCGTCACAATCCAACGTAGCGCCGAGGCCGCCGCTGCAGTACGCGATGCCAATGACCTGACCAATGAGCTGCTGACCTCGAATGCTGCCAACTTGCGAGAGTCCAACAAGATGATCCGCGAGGAAATGGAGCGTGGCGTCTTCGACATCGAAGCTGTCAAGCAAGCCAATGCAGACCTGATCGGAACCATCAACGAAAGCCTCGCGATTGCTGACGAAGGCAAAGCCAAGCGCGCCGCCGCCGAGGAGGAATTGAAGAAGATGGAGGCCGAACTGCGCGACACGCTCGCCTCGGCCAAAGCGCGACAGGACGGAATCGGCGACAATGCCGGAACGGCCGTCCCCGGGTAAAGGGGACAGCAGGCGTGCAGCTGTTTCATAGTACCAGGAGTGTGGTGTTGGGATTATCGCTGCTGGCGCTGGCTGGCTGCGATTCAGCGTTGAACACCTCCATCATTCCTGAGCCCCGCCCGGCGCAGCCGCAGGGCTTGAGTAATGCGTATCAAGCACCTTCACCCGCCAGCCTGGATCTGGCGCGCTATTACGAAAGCGTTCAGAACAATTTGCTGACGCGTGGGTTACTGCGAACGGATGGGGGTGGGCCAGACACGCCGTACGACGCCGACGATCTGGCAAGAAACTTCGAAACCATCGCCTTTTACAATGAATATCCTGGGCAGGCTGTTTCAAGCGGTAGCAGTCGAACCAGCCGTCAGCTCAGCCGTTGGTCTGCACCAGTGCGGATTAAACCCGAATTTGGCCCTTCGGTTGCACCAGAGATTCGTCAGCAGGAAGCTGCAAGGATTGATGCCTATGCAAACCGTCTGTCGCGACTGACTGGTCACCCGGTCTCAACCACGACCCGAAATGCAAATTTTCACGTCTTCGTAGCAGGTGAAGATGACTCCGCCTATGTTCAGTCCCGGCTGCGGCAACTGATCCCGGGCATTGGGCAAGCGCAACTTGACCTTTTCGACAAATTACCCCGGTCCTTTTATTGCTTCGTGTTCGCCTCCGCTACGAATACCTCACCACAAACTTACACCCGTGCCGTCGCCCTGATCCGGGCTGAACACCCCGATCTGGTGCGCCTGAGTTGTATTCACGAAGAGATTGCACAAGGGTTGGGCTTGCCGAATGACAGCCCCTCGGCCCGGCCGTCGATCTTCAATGATGATGACGAATTTGCATTGCTCACCAGCCATGACGAGAAGCTGCTGACCATCCTTTATGACCCACGCCTGAAGGCGGGCATGACCGCTGACGAAGCACGGCCGGTGGTCCGTATCATTGCACGCGAATTGATGGGGCAGTCGCTCTGACCCCGAAGACAGGAGAAATCCAATGGGAATTTTTGATTTTCTGACCGGCGAATTCATCGATGTCATCCACTGGGTTGATGATACCCGCGACACTATGGTCTGGCGGTTCGAGCGTGAGGGCCACGAGATCAAATACGGTGCCAAGCTGACCGTGCGCGAGGGGCAGGCCGCGGTATTCGTGCATGAGGGACAGTTGGCCGATGTCTTCACGCCGGGTCTCTATATGCTTGAGACCAACAACATGCCGATCATGACGACGCTGCAGCACTGGGATCATGGTTTCCAATCGCCCTTCAAGTCCGAGATTTATTTCGTCAACACGACCCGTTTCAATGACCTGAAATGGGGCACAAAGAACCCGATCATGCTGCGCGATCCCGAGTTTGGGCCAACACGCATCCGGGCCTTCGGCACCTATACAGTTCGGGTCATGGACCCGGCGAAATTCCTAGTTGAAATCGTCGGCACCGATGGTGAATTCACCATGGACGAGATCAGCTTTCAGATCAGAAACATCATCGTGCAGGAATTCAGCCGCGTCATAGCAGGCTCGGGCATCCCAGTTCTTGATATGGCCGCGAACACCGCCGATCTGGGCAAGTTAATCGCGGCTGAGGTTTCGCCGGTGCTAGATGGATATGGCTTGTCCATGCCCGAATTCTATATCGAAAACATCTCACTGCCTCCTGCGGTCGAGGCCGCGCTGGACAAGCGCACATCGATGGGTTTAGCGGGTGATCTGGGCAAGTTCACGCAATATTCCGCAGCCGAAGCGATGACCGCAGCGGCCAACAACCCCGGTCAGGGTGGTGGCATGGGCGCGGGCCTAGGAATGGGAATGGGCATGGCGATAGCACAGCAGATGTCGAACATGGCATCGGGTCAACCGAGCGGCCCATGGGGTGGTTCCGCCCCCGCTGCACCGCAAGCCTCAGCGCCTGTGGCACCGCCACCCCCTCCACCCGTTGAGCATGTCTGGCATATCGCGGTGGATGGTCAGACCAGCGGGCCGTTCTCCAAGGCCAAGATGGGTCGCATGGCAACCGACGGTGAGATCACGCGTGATACCCACGTCTGGACCGCCGGTCAGGACGGATGGAAAAAGGCGGGCGACGTGCAGGAGTTGGCGCAGCTATTCACGATCTTGCCACCGCCACCGCCGGGGGCGTGATTTGGCATTCGGCAAGCTAGGATCAGGGTTCTAAGATGGCGAAAGACGAACACCGCTTTCCCTGTGACCAATGCGGGGCGGATTATCGGTTTAATCCCGGTGACGGAACGCTCACCTGCGATCATTGTGGCCACACCAGAGCGATCGGTGCAGGCCCATGGGGTGGTGCGAGTTTGCGAGAGCTGGATTTCGACGCAGCCATCGCGGATCGCTTGCCTGACAGCGAGATTGAAGAAACCCGTGTTCTGACGTGTCCAAACTGCGCTGCTCAGGTTGAGTTTGATCCGAACACCCATGCGGCCGAGTGTCCGTTCTGTGCCACTCCTGTGGTGACCGATACCGGTGTAAGCCGCCATATCAAACCCCGCGGTGTGTTGCCTTTTGCGCTGGATGAACGCTCGGCGCACAAAGCGATGGGGGACTGGCTGGGGCGACTGTGGTTTGCGCCCAATGGGTTGAAGGAATACGCCCGAAAGGGCCGCAAGATGCAGGGCATCTATGTCCCGTATTGGACTTTCGACGCCGATACCAAATCGAGCTATCGAGGGGAACGTGGTGTGGTTTATTACGAAACCCGCACTGTCATGCGCGATGGAAAGCGCGTGCAGCAACAGGTTCCCAAGGTACGCTGGACGCCAAAGTCCGGGCGGGTCGCACGGTTCTTTGACGATGTTCTGGTCTTGGCGTCACAAGCGCTGCCCAAATCCTATACTGACGCGCTGGAACCCTGGGACTTGCCTGCGCTTGAACCGTATCAGCCGGAGTACTTGGCCGGTTTCCGCGCTGAGGCTTACACGGTCCAACTGCGGGAAGGGTATCAAGAGGCGCGCGCGCATATGGCGCAGGTGATCGAGCGGGACGTGCGGTTCGATATCGGAGGCGACCGCCAACGCATTCACGCCGTCGATACCGAAGTGCGCGATGTTACATTCAAACACATCCTCCTGCCGGTTTGGATGGCGGCCTACAAATACCGCGGTGAAACCTATCGCTTCGTGGTCAATGGCCGGACCGGCCGCGTTCAGGGCGAGCGTCCATGGTCCGCGATCAAGATTACGATCGCCGTGGTTCTGGGCCTTCTCGTTGCGGTTGGCGTCGGGTATCTGGTGGCGACCGGACAGCAATAGCGCTGATAAGCAGAGCGCGCTCATGGAACCTAGTCCTCGGCGTGTCTGAAAGGAGATGTTGACTTGCAACTTGACGCTCTGAACGCGCTTTTGGCCGATCGCTTTTCTTGTCGTGCCTTTCGCGCGGAGCCGGTGCCGCGCGAACAGATTGAGCAGATCGTCGCCAGTGCTGCGCGAGTTCCAAGCTGGTGCAACGCGCAACCCTGGCAGGTCGTGATCACCAGCGGGGCCAAAACGGACCAGTTTCGCGACGCGTTGCAACACGAAGCGTCGCACGCAGCGCCTGCCCCGGACCTACCCTTTCCGACCGGCTATTCCGGAGTATATCAAGAGCGCCGCCGCACCTGTGGCTGGGCGCTGTACAAAGCGGTTGGCATCGAAAAGGGTGACCGCAAGGCATCAGCTCAGCAGATGATGGAGAATTTCACTCTGTTTGGCGCCCCGCATTGCGCCATCCTGTCCAGTCCGGCTGAGTTAGGCGCGTATGGCGCGCTGGATTGTGGAGGGTTCGTGACCGCGTTTTCGTTGGCAGCACAAGCTCAGGGTGTGGCCTGCATCCCGCAGGCGGCGGTTGCAGCTTATGGGCCGTTTCTTCACCGGTATTTTGATATTCCTGAAGATCGTTTGATACTTTGCGCGATCTCATTTGGATATGCCGAGAAAAGTCACCCAGCAAATTCATTCAGAACCGAGCGTGCCGCATTGGACGATGTTGTCGATTGGCGCGAATAGATACAAAAGTAGGACCTGCAGATGCGCGCGTTGCTTCAGAGAATTTCCAGTGCCTCAGTCACGGTCGATGGAACAGTGATAGGGCAATCCGGATCAGGATTGATGATCCTTGTTTGTGCGATGCAGGGGGATAGCGAAGCTCAGGTCAATCAATTGGCAGAAAAAATCGTAAAGCTTCGTATCTTCAAAGACGATGCAGGAAAGATGAACCGTTCGATATTGGATGTTAAGGGTTCGGCGCTGGTGGTCAGCCAGTTCACCTTGGCAGCAGACACATCGCGCGGAAACCGACCTGGATTCTCCGGGGCAGCCCCAGCGGCTGAAGGTGAAAAACTCTATGGGGCGTTTGTAAGCAAGCTGTCGGATCAAGGCGTCCCGGTCGAGACTGGTGCATTCGGGGCTGACATGGCAGTAGAACTGGTCAATGACGGTCCGGTGACAATTTGGATGGAAAGCTGATGCAGGGTTCTCAACAGGTTCAGGATATCTGGCGCGCGGGCGTCGCGGCGGTCGATGGCTATCGCGCAACTCTAGAGGCAACCCAATCGCTTGAACGACCAGACCAGATTCTCGCAGTAGGAAAAGCAGCAGGATCGATGGCCCGGGCAGCGGCCGAACGTTTCGGAACCGTGCCCACTTTGGTCGTCACCAAAGATGGCCATGGCAATAACCTGCCTGAGCATGTCTTTGTCATCGAAGCATCGCACCCGGTTCCCGATGCCCGCAGTCTGGTCGGAGGACAGGCGCTGCGCGAAACGGTTGAGAATATGAAGCACGACAGCAATCTGTTGCTGCTTGTTTCGGGTGGCGCTTCTTCGCTGGCCGAGGATCTCGTGCCAGGCAAAACACTGGATGATCTTGAGGCCCTAAATCAACGATTGCTGGGCGAAGGGCTGGATATCGGTGCTATGAACGCAGAACGGCGCAATTTTTCCCGGATCAAAGGCGGCGGATTGTTATCGCGCTTTCCCGGAGAAAAACTGACTGTTCTGGCGATCTCGGACGTTCCCGGGGATGATCTGGGAGTGATCGGATCGGGTATTGGATCGCTGCCCGACAAACCGAGTTTCGCCGCCCATGCTTCGATAATCGCATCGAACGCGCATGCTCGTAACGCGGCATCAATGGCAGCCGAACAAGCCGGGTTCAACGTCCTCGCAAATGAAGAAGCGATGCACGATGATTACCTCTTGGTCGCGGCTCGATTGGGAGAGCGACTGCGCCAAATGCCTAAAGGTGCCATGGTGTTTGGCGGAGAGCCCACCGTCGTTCTGCCAGACGCGCCCGGACGTGGCGGTCGTAATCAGGCCCTTGCGCTGGCGTTGGCGCGCGAGATTGCTGGGCAATCAGATTTATGTGTGATCGTTGGAGGGACCGATGGCACGGATGGGCCAACAGATGCCGCCGGAGCAATCGTTACCGGCGAAACATGGTCGGAAGAAGCCCAGAAATACCTGAATAATGCGGACAGCGGAACCTTCCTAGACAAGGCAGGGGCATTGTTGACCACGGGCCCCACGGGCACAAACGTGATGGATCTGGTGATTGCGATCCGAAGCTGACATTGCAATCTGGCTCGACCAATTTCTCTGGCGCGGATTAAGTGGCCTGGTTTCTGACGATATCGAATACGTAGCAGAGTTGCCCCACCAAACTGCACTGTCCCTTGGACGAGTTTGCAACGGCTAGAATCAACAAAGGACCCTACGGCGCGGTGAACTCATGTAACGAAGTTTTGTATCTTGCATCGCCTGACGCAAGTCAGATTTTTCGTTCGGTCCAGAGTAAGTAACTATGAAAACGAGCTTTTGGGTTATTCAAAGGCTCGTCAAGGTGCCGTTGAACGCGACCAAATGTAGGATTCCCTTCTTTTTCCAAGAGTTTTTCACTTGCCCGCCGCCCTGAAATGCTCCTACTTTGACTCATGCGTCAATAAAAAGCCCATCAACGGGCTGAACATCCAAACAACTGGGAGAATTCTGGATGAACGAACAAATCACTCACATGACAAAGCAGGTTACAGCCGGAAAGCTGACTCGCCGTGAATTCGTGGGGAAAGCGGCTGCGCTGGGTGTATCCGCTGCGATGGCCAGCACCATGTTTGCGGACGCGGCCCGTGCGGCTGGTCCGAAGAAGGGTGGCGATCTGAAATTTGGCCTGCAAGGTGGTGAATCCACCAACTCTCTGGACCCAGCCACCTATGCAAGCTCGGTTCCATTCCAGAACGGCAAACAATTTGGCGACCAACTCGTAGAAGTCGCGCCAGATGGCACCATCGAACCACGCCTAGCCGAAAGCGTCGAAGGTAGCGCCGATGCCAAGGTTTGGACGTTCAAGCTGCGTCAGGGTGTCGAATTCCATAACGGCAAAACCATGACCAGCGAAGACGTGCTGAAAACCATGGAGCGCCACTCTAACGAGGATTCGAAATCCGGTGCACTGGGTATCATGCGTGGCATCGAGTCGATGAAGGCCGATGGCGACAATTTCCAGGTCACGCTGACTGAACCAAATGCCGACCTGCCCTATCTGATGGCAGACTATCACCTGATCATTCAGCCCGATGGCGGCATGGACAACCCCGGAGCGGGTATCGGTACTGGCCCCTACAAGCTGGAAGTTGATGAGCCAGGTGTTCGCCACCTGTTCACCAAAAATGAAAACCACTGGAACAGTGATTTCGGCAATTTCGACAGTGTTGAAGTGGTTGTCATCAACGACGCGACTGCGCGAACCGCTGCGCTTCAGTCCGGTCAGGTCCACGCAATCAACCGCGTTGAACCCAAAGTCGCCGACCTTCTGGGACGAGCGCCCAACCTGACAGTCCATTCGACTGCCGGCCGCGGTCATTATGTGTTCATCATGCACTGTGACACCGCACCGTTCGACAACAACGAACTGCGCCTTGCGCTGAAACACGCAATCAATCGTGCCGACCTGGTAGACAAAGTTCTGCGAGGATATGGCTCGATCGGGAACGATATGCCAATCAACGCGGCTTACCCGTTGTTTGACGAAACTATCCCGCAGCGTGAATTTAGTGTCGAAAAAGCAGCCGAGCACTATAAGAAATCCGGCCATGACGGATCGCCGATCATCATGCGCGTTGCTGATGGTGCCTTCCCGGGTGCGGTGGATGCTGCGGCCTTGTTCCAACAGACTGCGGCGCAGGCTGGTATTCCACTTGAAATCAAGCGTGAACCCAACGATGGCTACTGGTCCGAGGTTTGGAACGTGCAGCCCTTCTGTGCCTCCTATTGGGGCGGTCGTCCTGTTCAAGACCAGATGTATACAACCGCCTATCTGTCGAGTGCGGACTGGAACGACACCCGTTTCAAAGTCCAGGCCTTTGACGACCTGCTCTTCTCGGCTCGTGCCGAGCTGGATCCGGAAAAGCGCAAAGGTATCTACAGCCAGATGGGTATGATGGTGCGCGACGAAGGTGGCCTGATCTGCCCGATGTTCAACGATTTTGTCGAGGGTGTCAGCAACCAGCTAGACGGCTGGGAATCTGATCCGACACAAGAGATGATGAACGGTAACATGTCGCGTAAGATGTGGTTCGTCTGATACGGGTCACGGATTAATGCACCCTATCATCAAATTGGTTTCCCAGCGCCTCGCGCTGGGAATCCTTTTGCTGTTTGGCGCTTCGGCCCTGATTTTCGGCCTAACCGAAGCCCTACCCGGAGACGCCGCGCAAGCCGTCCTGGGGCAGTCCGCAACGCCCGAGGCCCTGGCCAACCTCCGCGAAGAAATGGGCCTGAATCGCCCTGCCCTGACACGCTACTTTGAATGGTTGGGCGGCATACTTCAGGGTGACCTGGGTCAATCCCTGACCAACAAGCTTGATATCTCCGAGAGTATTGGAAAACGCCTTGGGAATACTCTGTTCCTGGCTTGTGTGGCAGCGATCGTATCCGTTCCACTTGCAATCTTTCTGGGACTGCTCGCCGTCCGCTATCGCAATCGCTGGCCGGATAAGCTTATATCAGCCATCACTCTGACGACGGTTTCGATCCCAGAATTTCTGATCGGCTATGTGGTGATTTACTACATCTCGGTCAAACTAGGATGGTTCTCCTCGTTGGCGATGATCAACGAATCCATGTCTTTCGGACAAAAACTCTACGCCATTGCTCTGCCAGCCTTTGTGCTGACGCTTGTGGTACTGGCGCAGATGATGCGAATGACCCGTGCGGCCATTCTGAATCTCATGCAATCGGCCTATATCGAAACCGCTGAGCTTAAGGGCCTGTCCACATTTCAGGTTATCGCCCGGCACGCGTTTCCCAATGCTATTTCGCCTATCGTGAACGTGGTGATGCTGAACCTGGCCTACCTGGTCGTGGGTGTCGTCGTGGTTGAAGTTGTCTTCGTTTATCCAGGCATGGGGCAGTATCTTGTTGATGCGGTGACCAAACGTGACGTGCCTGTTGTTCTGGCCTGCGGCGTGGTGTTTGCTGCCGTTTATATCGGTCTGAACATGGTCGCGGATATCGTGTCGATCCTTGCCAACCCAAGACTGAGGCACCCGAAATGATAAAGAATATTCCTCTTTCGGCAATGATTGGCCTGATGTTCACCGGCGCTTATTTCTTTGTGGCGATCGCAGCCCCATTGATTGCGCCTTATGGAATGGCAGAAGTCGTCGGCGACGTTTGGGAACCGAGCAGCTCTAAGCACCTGCTTGGAACCGACAATATCGGCCGCGATCTGTTGACCCGTATGATCTATGGCGGGCGCACGACGATCTTCATCGCTGCGGCTGCGACGTTGCTTAGCTTTCTGACCGGGACGTCGCTTGGTCTGCTTGCAGCGGTTCTTGGCGGATGGGCTGATCAGGCGCTTAGTCGAACAGTCGACTTGATCATGTCGATCCCCACGCTGATTCTGGCGCTGGTCATTCTGGCAATCGTCCCTGTAACCGTCCCGATCCTGATCCTTGTGATGGGTCTGCTTGATGCCACGCGCCCCTATCGCTTGTCGCGATCCGTCGCCGTGGACATCAATGTGATGGATTACGTCGAAGCCGCCAAGCTGCGCGGAGAAGGTCGTGGCTGGATCATTTTCCGGGAAATCCTGCCCAACGCCCTGTCCCCGCTGGTGGCGGAATTCGGGCTGCGCTTCATCTTTATGGTGCTGTTCATTTCGACCCTGTCCTTCTTGGGCTTGGGCGTTCAACCGCCGCTGGCGGATTGGGGCGGCATTGTGAAGGAAAACAAGGACGGTATCGTCTATGGTATTGGCGCAGCGCTGTACCCCGCGGTTGCCATCGCCACGCTGGCGATCTCGGTTAACCTTGTGGCCGACTGGATCCTGAACCGTACCACATCGCTGAAAGGAGGCCGGGGATGAGTGAACCGCTTCTCAAAGTCCGCGGGTTGAAAATCGGCGCGACGGTATATCCTCCGGGCGAAAAGCCCCATGACATCGAGATCGTGCACGGGGTCGATTTCGACCTCGCGCCCGGCAAGGTGCTGGGGCTGATCGGTGAATCCGGGGCTGGTAAATCCACCATTGGTCTGGCTTCGATGGCCTATGGCCGGGGCGGTGTCGAGATCACCGGTGGCGAAGTATGGGTGAACGGACGCGATATCCTCAAGTCCTCTTTGGGTGATGTCCGCAATCTGCGCGGGGGCGAGGTTACCTATGTCTCTCAATCCGCCGCCGCGTCGTTCAACCCTGCCAAGAAGATCATGGACCAGGTGGTTGAAGCTGCGGTTGAGCACAAAAAGTTTTCTCGTAAAGAAGCTGAAGCCCGCGCGCGTGAACTTTTTGCCAAACTCGGCCTGCCCGATCCGGACAATATCGGCGAACGCTATCCGCACCAGGTTTCTGGGGGGCAGCTGCAACGTTGCATGACCGCACTTGCGTTGTGTCCTGAACCCGATCTGGTGGTGTTTGATGAGCCCACTACAGCGCTGGACGTGACCACGCAGATCGATGTTCTGATGGCGATCAAAGAAGCTATCGCCGATTCCGGTGTTGCTGCGTTGTATATCACGCACGATCTGGCCGTTGTTGCACAGGTCAGCGACGACATCATGGTTCTGCGGATGGGCAATACGGTCGAGTATGGCAATACCGATCAGATCATCAACAACCCGCAAGAAGAGTACACTCAGGCGTTGGTCTCGGTTCGCTCGATCGAGCACGAAGAGAAAAAGCCCACGCCCGAAGCGGTGCTGAGCGTTGACGGCATCACCGCGCGCTACAAGGGGTTGAACTTCGACGTGTTGCATAACGTCAATGTCGAGCTTCATCCGGGGCAGACACTGGCGGTTGTGGGCGAATCCGGGTCGGGCAAGTCTACGCTGGCGCGGGTTATCACCGGGCTTCTTCCCCCCCGCGATGGTGAGATTACCTTCGCAGGCCGCAAGCTCAGCCCCGATCTGAAAGGCCGCTCGCGAGAAGACCTGCGCGAGTTGCAAATGATCTACCAGATGGCCGACGTGGCAATGAACCCGCGTCAGACCGTTGGCACGATTATCGGTCGTCCGTTGGAGTTCTACTTCAACATGCGCGGCGCCGAGAAACGTAAGCGGATCATTGAGCTGCTGGATGAGATCGAACTGGGCGAAAAGTTCATGGACCGCTATCCTGCGGAACTGTCCGGTGGTCAGAAACAGCGTGTCTGTATTGCTCGGTCACTGGCAGCCAAGCCCAAGATGATCATCTGTGACGAGGTGACATCGGCGCTCGATCCTCTGGTTGCGGATGGTATTCTCAAACTTTTGCTGGACCTGCAAAAGATCGAGGATGTGGCCTACCTGTTCATCACGCATGATCTGGCGACGGTGCGGGCCATCAGTGACAGTATCGCTGTGATGTATCAGGGCCGCGTAGTCCGCTATGGCTCCAAGTCTCAGGTATTGAGCCCACCTTTCGACGATTATACCGACTTGCTGCTCAGTTCGGTGCCCGAGATGCATCTTGGCTGGTTGGAAGAAGTTGTCGCGCATCGCAAGATGGAAAGCGCCGGGAACTGAACCGGCACGTGACACTTCGATAAAGATTTGAGATCCCGGCACATTGTCTGATGACAGGTGTCGGGATTTTGCTATTTGGGGCGCAAATGTGCAGCCGAGAATAGACGAATCTCTTAGGGTCGCCTGCAAGAGCACTCTGAAACAAGGGCCGGAATATGGAACGCAAACTGCTATTGATCATTCTGGACGGTGTGCCCTGGCGCAATTTTCGCCGACTGTTTGGCAATCTTGAAGGATGGGTCGATAGCGGGGCTGCTCAGGTATGGAAACTTCGTGCTGTGCTGCCCTCAACGTCTGCAAGTTGCTACGCTTCGATTCACACCGGCGTCACACCCCAGGAGCATGGCTGTACCGGTAACAGCAACGTATTCCGGCTAAATCACAAAGACGTCTTCAGTCAGGTGCGAGAGGCTGGCGGTGTAACCGGCGCAGTCACACACAGCTATTGGTCGCAGTTCTTCAACCGCCACCCGTTCGATTACGTCCGTGATATCGAGTATGACGAACCCAAAAGCGAAACGATCAACCATGGACGGTTCCATTCCATGACCGGCTACGGCAAGGTGAACCAAATGACTCCGTCGGATGTCGATCTGTTCGCTTCGCTTACCAATCTGTGCCTTCGGTTCGGGCTGGATTACGGCATTCTGCATACCTGCACGCTGGATAGCATGGGACATCGGTTCTTCCACGACTGTGAAGAAATGGACCACGCCTGTTTTGTCATGGACGAAATGCTGGCACCTTTCATCCCCCGCTGGCGGCAGCTTGGTTACGAAGTCATAGTGACCGCCGACCACGGTCAGGACGAACGCGGCCACCACGGAGGACGCGGCCTGCTGCAGCAGGAAACAGCGCTCTACTATTTTGGTGATGCTCAAGGTCACGAGGCGGATACCGTGATAGATCAGCTTCAGCTTGCGCCGACCATTCTTCACCGGATGGGCGCGCCCGTAGCCGACACTATGAAGGGCAAACCGTTTTTGGTGTGATCTGATCAGTCGTAAGACCAGATCCCCTGCCCTAACGCCTCGATAGCCACCGATATGCGCTCAAAGCTATCAGCCGCGCGCTTGACTGAGGTTCGGGCGCGCAGATATCCGTGGACCAGCCCCGGCTCGTTGATTGAATGCGCTTGCCCACCTGCAGCGACGATCCGGTCGCAATAGGCGAGCCCGTCATCCCGAAGCGGGTCGCAATCCGCGGTTACCACGACCGTTGGTGGGAGCCCGGAAAAATCATCGTCTTGTAACGGAGCAAAGGTCGGGTCGTTGTCGGGCGCTGAGCCTTGGCAGCGAACAGTCTGATAGAACCGGATATCGTCCAATGTCAGCAACGGCGCATTGGCATGTTCAATGTATGATCCCTGCGACATGTCACCGCCCAAACCGGGATAGATGAGCACCTGACCCAGCACCTGATCCAGTCGTCCTCGGCCGTAATGCGCAACGGTTGCCGCCAGATTTCCACCTGCACTGTCACCAGCCAGCACGATCGGATCGCCATATTCCCGCCTCACCCAGTTCGTAGCGGTCCAACTATCCTGAAATTGCGCAGGGTGTGTGTGTTCAGGGCACAAACGATAGTCTACAGAAATGATACGATAACCCGTTTGCGCACAAAGTTCCGCACAAACATCGTCATGGCTGTCCAATCCGCCAACGACGAAACCGCCACCGTGGAAATAAATGACATTCCGCGTCGGATCACCGGCCGTATAAATGCGAACAGGTACGCTATCGGCGGACCTGTCCTGCACTTCGATGCCCGGGGGGCGCGGCTGCCGGAAGTCCTGACACATCGTGTCATAAACACGACGCTGGTCAGCAATGGACATTTCGAACGTATCATCGGGATAACTCGCGGTGGTACGCCGGATGAATTCCCAGGTCTCCTCGTCGATCAGACGTTCATAGTCCATTATTCCTCCGGATTATTCAGACCACTCCCAAGGCCGGGTAAACGAATCCAGCACCTTGGAGACATCGTCCTCGGAGGAGCCGTTCGCGTCAAGCTGCGCGACAAGCCCGCGTTTCTTGTCGTCGATAACCGAGACAACCCGCGCTGCCACACCAGCGGTTTCCAATGCGCCATTGTAAATGCGTGTGATCGCATGCCTGCGCAGGTCGGGCTTGAACACCTTGCCAACAGCGGTTTTTGGCAGTTCGTCCAGAATGGTCATGTGCTTGGGCTGCGCTGCGCGTTCGTGGACGTGGACCTTGCAGTATTCCATCAGCTCTTTTTCCGTGGCCGAGGCTCCGTCGACCAGTTCTACAAAAGCACAAGGCAGTTCGCCCGCATGCGCATCAGGCTGACCGATCGCCCCGGCAAAGGCAACGGCCTCGTGCCCCAGCAATGCCTCTTCGATTTCGGCGGGGTCAATATTATGGCCACCCCGGATGATCAGGTCCTTGGCACGACCTGTGATCCACAGATAGCCATCTTCGTCAAACCGGCCCAGATCACCAGTGCGGAGGTATTTGTCAAAGTGATACAGGTTCGTGTTCTTCTCGGTCTCGGTATAGGTATTTCCCGCGTAAACACCCGGGTTCGAAATGCAGATCTCACCAACTTGATCGGCACCGCATTCGGTGGGGCCATCCGGCCCGTCCTGCAGGATTTTGACATCCGTATAGGGGAAGGGAATGCCGATCGAACCGATCTTCTTCTCTCCATCCACGGGGTTGCACGAAACCAGACAGGTCGCTTCGGTCAAACCATAACCTTCGACGATGGTGACACCCGTGGCTTCCTCGAACCGGCGGAATAACTCAACCGGCAGCGGGGCCGAGCCGGAGAAGGCTGTTTTAACGCTTGAGATATCGGCATCTACCGGGCGCTGCATTTTGGCTGAGATCGCGGTTGGGACCGTGATGATGAATGAGACTTTCCAGCGTTCGATTAGCTTCCAGAAATTGTCGAACACACCATCCCCACGATACCCTGCGGGTGTTGGGAAGATCACATGCGCGCCCGATGACACAGCGGCCATCACGATGACATGCACAGCAAAGACATGGAACATGGGTAGCGGGCACATAATCACATCGTTCTCGTCGAACAGCAACGTATTGCCCAGCCAGCCGTTATAAATAAGACCTGAGTATTGATGCTGTGCCACCTTCGGCATTCCGGTTGTGCCGCCGGTGTGGAAGTAACAGGCAACGCGATCTTCCTTACTGTCTTCGAAGGTCAGCGTTTTCGGATGCTTGTTCAATTCCGTATTGAAGTTCTTGTAATCCGCATGGGCCAGTTTTTCCTTGTCGCCCATCTTGGGACGCAGGAACGGCACAAGCCAGGATTTGGGTGGCGTCAGATAACGGTTCAGGTCAATCTCGAGGATCGTGTTGACGCTTGGTGCGTGCCGTACGGCCTCTTCCACTTTCTGGGCCACATCCGTCTTCGGGAAGGATTTTAACGTGACCACGACCTTCGCCTTGGTTTCACGCAGGATCGCAGCAATCTGTTCCGGCTCAAGCAATGGGTTGATCGGGTTCACGATGCCCGCGACTGCCCCACCCATCATGGTGACCAACGTCTCGTTACAGTTCGGCAAGACATAGGCTACCACATCCTTTTCGCCGACTCCCAGCGAACGAAACAGGTTAGCGGCTTGATTGACCTTGCCCAGAAGTTCCGACCAGGTCAGCGTTTCGGCCTTGTCCGTAGGTCCCGAAAGCAGCTGAAAGCTGATCGCCTTATGGTTCGGGAACTTGCCGGCTGTCCGCGACAAGAGCTGATGAAAGGTGACAGGAACATCCCGGTCCTCCCATGGCATCTCCTGCTCCAAACGCGCTTTGTCTTCGACTCCCTCAAAGGCCATGTGGCTCCTCCCCTATTCTCTCCCGTTTCATGCACGGGCTTGTCTATCGCCACCAAGATGGAAGCAAAATACAACACGCGCAAGCGAGGGCTTAGCTGTCAGGTCTGAGAAAATGTAGAATGACGCTACGGCGAAACGAGATGTGCCGGAGCGTCACTTTATTCTGCGGCCACCCCGTCGGTGAATTGCAGACGTGCCAAACGCGCATAGAGACCATCCTGAGCCACCAGATCCTGATGCGTGCCCTGAGCGACGATGCGCCCGGCCTCAAGTACCACGATCCGGTCTGCTTTTTTTACGGTTGCCAAACGATGCGCTACGATCAGGGTCGTGCGCCCTGCCCGCATCTTGTCAACGGCACCCTGCACCGCCCGTTCGCTTTCCGCGTCCAGCGCCGAGGTCGCTTCATCCAGTAACAGCACCGGCGCGTCGCGCAGGATTGCGCGTGCGATGGCAATGCGTTGTTTCTGACCACCGGATAACATCACGCCCCGCTCACCAACGAAGCTGTCATATCCTTCCGGCAACGCCGAGATAAACTCATGAGCCGCAGCTGCGCGTGCGGCGGCCTCAACCTCGGCATCCGTTGCATCCAGACGGCCAAAGCGGATGTTCTCTCGCGCCGAAGCCGCAAAAATTACCGGATCCTGCGGTACCAATGCCATGTGTTGCCGGAAATCTGAGCGATCCATCTCGCGCAAATCCACACCGTCCAAGCTAACCTGCCCCGCATCCGGGTCGTAAAACCGCTGGATCATTTGGATCACGGTTGTCTTGCCAGCACCTGACGGTCCGACGAAGGCCACCGTTTCCCCCGGCTTGACCAGCAGTGACAGATTGTCCAGTGCAATTGTATCGGGCCGTGCGGGATAGCGGAAAGTCACATCGTCGAAACGAATTTCGCCACGCAAAGGGACTGGCAGTGGTTTGGCCTGTTTCGGATCGTTCACAGTATCTTCTGCATTCAACAACTCGACCAGCCGCTCTGTTGCCCCGGCAGCGCGTTGCAGTTCGCTCCAGATTTCGGACAGGGCGGCGACCGAGCCGGCCATGATGATCGAATAGATCACGAACTGGATCAACACCCCTTCGGTCATCACCCCATTGCGCACATCATTCGCGCCCATCCACAACACACCGACGATGCCGGAAAACACCAAGAAGATCACAATAACTGTCAAAACCGCGCGGGTCTGAATGCGACGCAGAGACACCTCGTACGACGTTTCGGTCATCTCGCCAAACTGCTCGCGGCTGGCAGTTTCGTGGGTGAAGGCCTGAACAGTCTGAACCGCACCCAGCGCTTCGCCCGCATTACCCGAGGACGCTGCGATCCAATCCTGATTTTCTCGGCTGATAGTCCTCAACTTGCGTCCTAAGACCAATATGGGAACAATCACGGCCGGAATAAGCAACAACACCATCCCGGTCAGCTTGGCCGATGTCAGCAGCATCAAAACAAGCCCGCCAATGAACATCAGCAAATTACGCAGCGCGATCGAGACCGAAGATCCAAGAACCGATTGAATCAGTGTCGTGTCGGTTGTGATACGACTAAGAACCTCACCGGTCATGACCCGTTCGTAAAACTCAGGGCTCATGCCGATGACACGGTCGAACACGGCCTTGCGGATGTCCGCGACCACCCGTTCGCCCAGTCGAGTCACCAGCGCATAACGGATGCCGGTACCGATCGCAAGAATGCCTGCGATTACCAGAGCAGCCAGAAAGTACCAATCCAGCAATTCGCCATCTTCAATGCGGAAATTATCGACCACCCGGCGCACCGCCAGCGGCAAGGTCAAAGTCATGCTCGCCGTCAGGATAAGCGCCAGTGTTGCACCAGCCATCAAGAACCTATAGGGCTTCATAAATGGCCAAAGCGACGCCAGAACCCCTATTTTCTTAGAGCTTGCACGCTCTTCCTGAGTGCCCGGAGCCGGTTTGTTCGCTGGACTGGCGGAGCTTGTTCTTGCCATGTCTGGCCCTTGTGTCTTGGTCGGTCGCCTTGATCAGGCGTCAATCAACGCTTCTTGGAGCCAGAGGCGGTTGGGGTCAAGCTACAGGCGCAGCTTTGCAGCCGAATAAGGCCATTTGACGCAACTGAATGGGGTATAAGCTGGAGCGGGCGGCGGGAATCGAACCCGCGTCATTAGCTTGGAAGGCAAGCGTGAGAATTACCAATTACTTAGTATTATTAGATATTTAACGTGGTGCAGTAAACCACTTTGCAGGTAATGTGTCGGTGACTATTATTTGGAGCGGGTAGACGGAATCGAACCGACATAGCCTGCTTGGAAGGCAGGGGCTTTACCATTAAGCTATACCCGCTCAATGTTTCGCCTTCCTATGTGATGGCTAAGTGGGCGTCAAGAGCGAACCATCACTTGGGTAAATCGACCCGAAAGAAAGGTGTTTCTGATGTTTGCGGGGAAGGTGTGACCAAAGGCGTTCTGTTTGATATCGCAGGTGTTCTGTATCAGGGTGACGAGCCGCTGCCGGGTGCTGCGGAGGCGGTCTCAGCCGTTCGAAAGACCGGACTTCCGGTTCGCTTTCTAACGAATTCAACCCGACGACCGAAACGCGTTATTCTGAATAAGCTACAAGGCTTCGGAATAGACGCAGATGCCACAGAAATCCTCACACCAGCTGCGGCCGCCTGTGCTTGGTTGGAGGAAAACGGTTTTGCGCCACATCTGCTGATCCATCCGGATCTAGAAGAGGATTTTGCAGCGTGCTCGGAGTCCGACCCCAGAGCGGTTATCGTTGGAGATGCCGGCCGCTATTTTACGTATGAACGGTTGAATGCAGCCTTTCGTCTGATCAAAGACGGGGCTCCCTTTCTTGCATTGGCGTCGAACAGAATATTTCGTGATGCTGACGGCGAATTAAGCCTGGATGCTGGTGCTTTCGTCCGGGCAATTGAATACTCGACCGGAACAAATGCTCTTCTGCTTGGGAAGCCTTCACCAACGTTCTTCCGCGCTGCCGTGCAAAGCATGGGGCTGGAGCCCTCTGACGTGGCGATGATTGGCGATGATGCAGAAAGTGATGTCGCGGGAGCATTGAAGGCGGGCTTGGGCCCGGCCATACTGGTTCGAACTGGAAAATTCCAAACTGGCGACGAGGCGCGCTATGAACCGCGACCCACTGCAACCGCAGATGGTGTCCGTGCTGCTGTGGAACTTGTCACCGAAGGACGCGATTGAAAGTACCCGAACGAGCAGCGCACCGGCGGAAGCCGGCACGCACGAGACGAATAGTTTTGGCGTAGTGAACGGCTGACCGGCCGATATCTTAGTTCTATGCTGGGTTAGAACATGAACTGCGCAAGGACTGAATAACTGCTCGCGCCGAGGACACCGGAAAAGTCTGCCAAGCGCAGAAAGCGGACTTTGCAAAGTCGGCTTAGCTTCGCGAATGCAGACATAGGTCCCGAATGTCTTTATAGCGCACGTATTCCTTAAATTCGTGAGGCCCAACTACTCGGTTGCGCCCGCATTATTTGTCAATCAGATGGATCATAATTAAACACATTGCAGCCTATCACCCGCCAGCGCCCGAAACCATCATCCCAATAGTTCGCAGTCCGCTGATGTGCTAACAATCAATTTGGATCAGTCTGATGAGGCTGCCCAACGTGTGTCCCATCCTCCCAAAAAGGATGAATAAACTCTGAAGTTTCACGAGCCCCTCCGCGTTTCAAGTTCATACCGAAATGCTTTAGCTCCAACGAACGATGTGAATTCCGCATTCACATTACTGTATCTTCTGGAGCTACATTCGCGTCAGGTTAGAGCGTCAAAGGCCTCTAAAATGAGTTCTTGTGAATGGCGTTCGCTACTATCCGATAACTTTGGCGCAGATCGCGGTCCCATTGGGCCAGAAACGAACTCCACAATTTCGTCACTGCTCACAAGTGCATTAAGTGTCCCATTCTGAATCAAATGAGAGAAATAGGCGGCCCCCATTTCTGACCATACCGCAGTTTTTAACCCTATATCCAGCGACCGGTAGACTATCGTGGATGCGTCTGTAAGCAATATGTCCATCGGTGCCATGGCCTGATATTCGGTGCAATCGCTAAACCTGAGAATCTCTTCAGCGCTGATATCGAGCGCTTGCATTGCCTCCGCCATGCGATCTCTGCCCGCAGGATGCAGCCGAAAATACCAAGCCACGCTTGTTTTGGTTGTTTCGTAAGCTTCTCTTACATGTGCCGGTATCAGTTCGTTTTTTCCATATTGAAGTGCGACCAGTACCCTTGGTCTTCCATCAGTGGACTTGGGTGGCAAATCAGGAGCAGATGCTGGATCCTGCAAAACGCCTTCTATGGCGCTTTTCGGATTTCCCCCGACTATTGTGCGATGATAATTTGCAATCGTAGATGAGACCCATCGCGAGCTATCCTCGGACCAACACCAGAACACATCTGGCAATAGCTCATAACCCCGCTTAGGAGTGTGAGCCCAGTTTGCTGACAAAGGATGGTCAGGGTACATGCCTCCGTGCTGGATATCGACGACGGTCACTCCCAGACGACGCGCGGCAGCACATACATAGTAAGCACCAGTGTAACTGCTCAAAAACACCGTTTTTGGTCGAACTTTTTGAAGTAGTGCGGTGTAGTAAACTATCTCAAAAGCGACGCGTTCGAGCCGATCAAGAACCGAGAACTCGTTAACTTGAAGTGCAGGTGCCACACGTTTCAATATGGCATTGGTTTCCTTTACCTTTGCCAAGACTTGCTGACGTGCTCTATAGTCTTGGATGGTTTTTGGTTTCACCAACGCAAACGGGCGCATGCCTTTGATTTCTGGTTGAACTAGGGTTGGAACCAGAAATTTTTCATCGCCACCTCGCGGGTCCTGTTTTGTCAAAGTTAGCTGAGGTTTGTCATTATTAACAATCCATCGCAGACCGTCAGTAAGTGGTTGAAAGACTGTATCCCCAATCCTGCGATACTGCGCCTTTCGGTTTAGATAAAGAATATCCGATACCGGAATGTCTTCGAATATTTCACCAGGAAACGATTCAAGCGCCTCATCCAGCCATCGCATTTTGTGAGCAGCGTTCCAGGTCAGAGATATCCAATCGGACCAAAGATTTTTGCGTTTCGTGATCTTAGGTTTCTTGATCACAGGTAGTTCTCGTTCACCAGCTATTAGCCCGTTTCTTCGCTTAGCGTTGATTTGGAAACGGAGAACTGGCCAGTAGTTGAGGCCTTTAATACGGCATGTCGACGGCCGGATCTCTCTCTCAATACCGTTCAGCAGTTTGACGAATTCGACACCCTCGGGGATGGAACCGTTCCTATCACATGCCTCTTCACCTTGCACCTCTGCCGACATCATTACTTAGTTTACTTTTCGAGCAGGAACCATGTGATGTTATCCTGCGGTATCAACTGGTCACGTTTGTAGAAAAACCCGTAATCTACAAGCTTTAGGTCGAAATCATCTATCAGTTCACCCGCAAAATCGCGTTTGAACAAACGATCCGTGTGACCTCGATAAGTGATCGCCACCGGATTTGGATCAAAGTACTCTGCCACGAGCACGTATCTGTTGCTATTTCGAACCAAGTTTTCGTAGACGGTCCGAAGCTTGTCGGGGTTGACGTGAATGAGCACACCAGCCGTGAATGTCAGATCAGCTGGCGACAGTTCCAGAGGCTCGGTGATCGTGCCCACACTCACATGGGCCCCTTTGATTTTCTGCGCTGCAGCCGCTGCAGCCTCGTTTATCTCAACACCTTGCAACTCGATTTCAGGTCGCAATTTACTTAGCGCCATAAGATTCAAGCCTATATTGCAGCCCAATTCAGCCACCGAATTTAGCTGCGCGCATGTTCTAAGCATCTGCGACCATGCGGCTATCTTAGGAACGAGCAGTCGCTCAGACTGATTGCGCTGTATATATTCGTTTCCGAAATCACCGGCCCAAAACGCTTCTTGCGGTGTCGAATACTGGCTGCTCTTCGTCAAGCGACTCTCCTCAGGCAGTGGTAATCCGTAGTACGTGCAGGCGGTATTGGTACGAGGCGCTGCCGAACTCCGTCACCGCATAGCGCGTTGTATCAGTGCTTAGCAAGGCTGTTCATGCATTTCATTCGGCGCATAAGTCGCTATCATGATCAGAGATTTAAACGTTCAGTCACGACCAAACGGAAACTCACACTCAAACGGCAATTCCAAGTGTCTTGGCTCATTGCCGAATTAGATGCCCTAATTCGAACAGCGTATCTGATCATAGATCTGTCCGTTATAGAACGGGTGTTTCGTGCTGAGGGCTTTGCAAACCTGTCTGTCATCCGCGAAATCCACAGTCGCGAAGGTCTTTTCGAAGGCCGTTAAAGATTTCTTTTCGTTGAGCAAAACAGCTTCGTCCCCGAGCGAACCAGAAACCGCGCCGACGACATTGAGTTCCAGACCGGTCGGGAAAAATGAACGAAATATGAAATCTGTTCTTTCGACGTGATAGTCTGATGTCACGACCACCAAATCGCGAATACGCATGGGAATGATGACATTCCTTCGTAAAAAGTATGCATCACCAACAGTGTCGCGCGAATTTGTATCCACGACAATTTGGCGCGAGTCGATTGCATAGACTGCCTGCAGTTCTTCGGCCATAACAGTTCCGATCATTCGAGGGCAATCTTTCCGATAGTTCCACCCAGTAGTGAGAAACAAATCGAAGGGGTTTTCACGATGCAATGCGACAGCCCGCTCAAGCCGCGCTCTGGACTCTGAACCCAAATTTGCGTGCGCATCCATGTGATGCGCCAGAATTGCAACTGCTCTCATGTTCGTAATCGTTTCGGCGTCTTATGATTTGGCCAGTACATCTTCGGTGACACGGTCACCTCGCTTGACGGCTTGGGATACACGTTGCCCAATTATCTGATCGAAGCATTTCGGAGGCATTCCAAATCCAGGCCGTATCCGCCTAATATGTTTGCTCGAGATCATCTCCCCTGCAGCCAGATCTTCAACAAAGTATAAAGAACGCCGGAATATTTTGTTTTGATGTTCTGCGGGCGATCTGGAAAAGTTGCCACCTCCCAGCGCAGAGAATGCCGACCGCGTATCTTCCATCAATGAACTCATCTCATCTGGTTCAAGAGAAAATGCGCTGTCCACACCACCGTCTGCACGTGAGAGCGTGAAATGTTTCTCGATCAGTGTCGCGCCGATCGAGGTCGCAACGACGCTCGCGAGGTTGCCCATTGTGTGATCGGATAGGCCCACTTCGACGTCAAACTCGCGTTTGAGCAATTTGATGGCACTCACGTTGGCTTGATCTAGCGGTGCTGGATAACTGCTTATACAATGGAACAACGCAATTTCATTACAACCATTTTGTCTGGCCGTTTCGATGGCCTCACCAACTTCAGATAGGGACGCCATGCCGGTCGACATCAGCATTGGTTTCCTTTGTTTGGCAATGTAGGCAATCAGCGGCAGGTCAACCAACTCGAATGACGCAACCTTGTAAGCAGGCGCATCCAGGTTTGCGAGCAAATCTACGGCCGTCTCATCAAACGGAGAAGAGAACAGGGTTAGGTTCAAAGATCGGGCATACTCGAAAATACGTGCATGCCATTCAAATGGCGTATGTGCCTCAGCGTAAAGATCATAAAGCGTGCGACCTTTCCACAATCCATCTTCAATCATGAAGTCCTTCGCCGTCGAGTTGATCGTCATGGTATCAGGCGTATAGGTTTGGATCTTGACAGCATCGACACCAGCTCTCTTCGCGGCTTGGATGGTTTCCAAAGCACGATCAATCGACCCATTGTGGTTCGCAGAGACTTCAGCGATCACATAAGGTGGATGTTCTGCACTGATCTGTCGACCATTGATTGAGATAGTGTTAGGCATTTTGAATTCCGGTAATCTGACGCAGTCGCTTTATCTCATCAACGATGACAGAATTCCAGCCAGCGAATTCGACAGGCAAGTCACATAAGTTGTGTTGAGTTCCAACTCCAACCTGTTCTTGTTCAGTCCAGTTGCATGCGATGATCGCAGGAAGCCTGCCGATAAAGAGGGCCTCAATCTCATTAACGAGCCTGTCATAAGTCTGAGCAAAGGTGATCTCATTCTCAGTGAACACAACGCGTTTCTGGAACAGGATTGGACCGGTATCAATACCCTCGTCAATCAGATGGATCGTCACTCCGGCCGGTGTTCCGTCAAAGAATGACCAAAAGTTGGGATGCGCACCTCTATTATAGGGAAGGTAAGAAATATGCAGATTGATGATCGGGCATCCGAGGCTCTCAATCTTCGCTTGCCGGATCAGGTGCCGATAACCGAAGCTTATCACTAGGTCGTACTGAGCGTCTGGAATTTCGTCCTCTGTATGGTGGACTTCGCAATTGGCGACAAGCAGAGCATCAATTAACGTGGTGTGGTCCCTGTCATATCCCAAAAAAAGAACAGTCTTCTTGCGGGTGCCAATGGGCTCGAAAACTGTGGGTATCGATATCGGCTTCATGGATCATTTCTTTAAACTAGATTTCACTATGCATCGCTTGATCTCAGACGTTGCCTTACCGCAAATTTCGCACCCGGGATACTGCAGATGAAGACGGTGGTGTACGATTTTTTTTTGTCCTATCACGTCTCAGGCACTGGACTAGTCACTGGAATTATCAATATGGGGCGTTTCATAGTGAAGAAACGAACAATTTCATGGCTTCCAGAACCATGTGGACAAAACAAAGCAAAGCTGTGGGACAGTGTTTGGTGACTTTCGAATTGCAAATTCGTTGCATTGGATTTGAGAAAACCAAGTGATGCAAACAGCTGAAGGAAAAATTCTATGTTGAACCATTTTGACGGCAGCACCATTCTGGTTACCGGTGGTACGGGTTCCTTTGGCAACGCCTTTGTGCCGATGACCTTGGCAAAAACCGATGTTGCAAAGATCATAATTTTTTCAAGAGATGAGATGAAACAGTGGGAGATGGCCCGCAAGTTCCAGGGCGATCCCCGCGTTCGGTTTTTCATTGGCGACGTCAGGGATCGTGAGCGGCTGTACCGCGCCTTCGACTCGGTTGACTATGTCGTGCACGCTGCGGCAACAAAAATCGTCCCCACTGCAGAATATAACCCGTTTGAATGCATCAAGACCAATGTTAATGGTGCAATGAATGTCATCGACGCGGCAATCGATAAGCGTGTTAAAGGCGTTGTAGCGCTTTCGACAGATAAGGCATCGAGTCCGATAAACTTGTATGGTGCGTCGAAGCTGGCGTCCGACAAGTTGTTTGTTGCGGGTAACTCCTATTCCGGCAGCCACGTGACTCGATTTTCGGTCGTACGATATGGCAACGTGATGGGGTCGCGCGGATCGGTCATCCCGTTCTTCATGAAGTTGCGTAACGAAAACTCGTTGCCGATCACTGATACGAGGATGACGCGGTTCATGATCACTCTGGATCAGGGTGTCGAACTGGTTTGGCATGCGTTCGAGGACATGGTGGGTGGTGAAATATACGTCAAAAAGATCCCATCAATGAAAGTAACAGATATCGCAAGCGTGATCGCGCCGAACGCAGGCACGGAAGTTGTTGGGATACGGCCCGGTGAGAAAATTCACGAACAAATGGTTGGCGCCGAAGACGCCCCGTTTACGTATGAATACGACGAACACTTCAAGATCTTGCCTTCCTTGCACAACTGGTCGCAGAGCGCAGATCGAATCAAGGACGGAGTTCGGGTCGCAGAGGACTTCGTGTATTCCAGTGATTTGAATACGGATTGGATGGAAAAGTCTGAGCTTTCCACCTGGATCGAACAAAATCGCGCCGAGCTAGAGAAACCCTTATGATCCCATACGGGCGACAGAATATAGACAAGGACGACATTGACGCTGTTGTCGAGGTCCTTAGGTCTGATTTCCTGACCCAGGGACCAGCCATTCCTGCCTTTGAGGCTGCGGTTGCTGAAAGGGTTAGTGCGCGATATGTGTCCGCAGTGAATTCGGCAACATCAGCCTTGCACATTTCTGTTGCGGCACTGGGGCTGGGGCCTGGTGATGCTTTGTGGACGTCGCCGATTACTTTTGTCGCTTCGGCCAATTGTGCGCGCTATTGTGGTGCCGATGTGGATTTTGTCGATATCGACCCTGGTACCTTTAATATGTGCCCGCAAGCCCTCGAACAAAAACTCAAGAAAGCAGAGAAAGCAGGAACGCTACCAAAAGTCATCGTGCCGGTTCATATGTGCGGCCAATCACCAGATATGAAGCGAATAAGTAAGCTGGCGCGGAGCTATGGGATAAAGATCGTTGAAGACGCGAGCCACGCAATTGGTGCTTCCTATGATGCTGCTCCGGTTGGATCGTCCCTTTATTCCGACATCACCGTGTTCAGCTTTCATCCGGTAAAGATTGTTACCTCCGGTGAAGGTGGCGTTGCGGTTACAAATGATCCTGAAATTGCGTCCCGGCTCGAGCTGTTGCGCAGCCACGGGATCACCCGCAATTCTGACCTTATGACCGGCCCATCTGATGGCCCGTGGTATTATCAGCAGATAGAACTGGGCTGGAATTATCGCATTACAGATATTCAGGCAGCACTTGGGCGCAGTCAGCTAACTCGCTTGGAGCAGTTTGTCGAAAGACGTAACGCGCTGGCCACGGAATATGATCAGCTATTGAAGAATTCCGAGATCGTTCTGCCTGGCCGCGATCCTTTGGCGAGATCGTCCTTTCATCTATACGTAGTTCGATTGCCTAAAGCTGACCCCAAGCGCCACAGATCAGTATTCGAATCTCTGCGTGCGTCGGGCATCGGCGTGAACCTCCACTATATCCCAGTTCATCTTCAGCCCTATTACCAGCGACTTGGATTTGCGTCTGGCGATTTTCCGGCCTCGGAAGATTATTACCATCGCGCTATTAGCATACCGCTCTACCCGGACCTGACTGAAAAACAGCAGGAACATGTGGTGAAGTCGTTGGAAGTCGCGCTAGCGCTCTGATAAGAAGCGCCGCAGATAAAGGAGATCAGCATGCCCTCAGTCAAGCTTGGAAGTCGCCTCATTGGAGACGCACAGCCCATCTATTTGATGGCGGACTTGGGATTGACCAATGGCGGCGATATGGGTCGCGCAAAAGAGCTGATCCATATCGCCGCCGATAGCGGCGTGGAGGCCGTAAAATTTCAGATGCTTGAGGCAGAGAAGCTGCTTGGGGATCACAGCATCGAATACACTTATCCGACGATGAAAAACGGCCCTCGAACAGAGAATATGGTCGAAATGTTTAAAGGCCTTGAATACTCAGACGATCAGTGGGCCGAGCTCAAGAAAACGGCTGATGGCCGAGGCCTCGATATGATTGTGACGTGCCACTATGAGGGCGGGGTCGAGCGTACAAACCAGCTGGATCTGATAACGAATAAAATCTGCACCTGGAGTCTCAGCCATCGCCGAATGATCGAGCAATTGGCGACAAACGGCAAACCACTCATTTTCGACACAGGCACCATAACGCGAGCCGATCTTATCGCACTTGAAGATGTCTACAAGAAAGCGGGCGGTGGGGAATTGATCGTTCTGCACGATTTCCATACCGACGTCGAAGCCGAGATGAACTTCCGGGCAATGGACGTGTATCGCCAGCTTGGGATGGTGGCCGGCTACACACCGCAGGGGCGCAGCGATTGGCTGGATTTCATGAGCGTTGGCATGGGCGCAGCGATATTAGAGAAGCGGCTGACCACGTCGCGGGATATCCCTGCCAACGGGCACTGGAAAGCACATGAGCCAGACGAGTTTGCCGAGTGGGTCGAACGCATCAGGCGCTGCGAGCGTGCGATGGGCAACCCGGTCGTAGAACCTACGGCCCGAGATCAGCAAGACGCCAAAAAATACTACAAGTCTGCCTATCTTGTTCGGGATGTAAAACGAGGTGATCCGATCCAACAAAGTGACTTTGTTTTTAAGCGTCCCGGCACGGGTGTAAGTTCTTGGTTGGTCAGTGAAAATTACCTCGGACGCCCCTACCTCCGCGACTACAGGTCGGGTGAGATGCTTGAACAGTTCTAGGCTTTGAGCAGATGCCGTTCGAACGCAAGCCGATTGCCATAATCCCCGCACGTGGTGGTTCAAAAAGAATACCGCGAAAAAACATAGCGGATGTAAACGGAAAACCTCTGTTAGCCTATCCGGTCGAGACATGTCTCAGCTCTGGCCTGTTCTCAGAAGTGGTCGTTTCGACAGAAGACGAAGAGATTGCCGATGTTGCGCGCCAGTATGGCGCAAGCATCGAGCTGCGCCCTGCCGAGTTGGCACAGGACACCGCGCCTGCATCGCTGGCGTGCAGGGACTTGCTGTTGCACCGCTACGAAGACGACAACCGGCCCGACCATTTCTGCATGGTCTACGCGATGGCCATATTTCTTAAACCGGCTGATCTGGTTGAAAGTTTGGACAAGCTGGATGGCTGCGACGGGGTGCTGGGGGTGTCGGACTTTTCGATCCACCCCTACAAGGCATTGGTCGAAAAGGATGGTTTCCTGACAGCTCTGTGGCCCGAGCTAAACCTTAAGCAATCGCAGCACTATCCACGAACACTTGGGTCAAACGGCACGTTCTATTGGGGTAGAACTAGCAGTTTTATTGACTCTCCGGGATTCTATCCCACACGCCTAAAATCTCATGTCATTCCTCCTTGGAGAGCAATCGACATTGATACGCCGAATGAGTTAGAACATGCTCGTCGCGTTAAACGGCGGGAACTGGATCAGCACTGACAGGATTGCATCAATTTCAAGGGTAAACCTCTGACAGGACGAAACCGAACAGACTGATCACGTATAGGATGAAGACGAACGTCGCAAAGTCGAAGTTTTTTGACTGACTTAGGCATGGATAAAGCGACTACTCGGCATTGAGCAGGCAGTGTGATCTGCGCTTCATCAGACAAAATAGATTAAAGGAAAAGAAATGGTGTTAAGCATCTTTCGAAAAAAATCTAAACATGTTGACCCCGAACCGAGATCAATCATAGCCGCCAGGGAACTGGATAACGCTCATGAAGTCTCAGATCCGCTCGCGGGACGCGTGATTTCCAATGCCGGCGGAGACAATGTCCAGCAGAAATTTCTGGTGACAAGGGTGCTTCAATTGCCAGCAATGATACTGAGCTTATGGCCGAGATTTTGGCCCGCATTGAGCGCGCAAAGTCGATCGGTATGGACGAGGAGGCGTTTCTCGAAGCATTCACATTCCACCAACCTGTTTCTCAGGCAAAAGTGCTTGAAAGCTTGCGCACGTTTGGACTTGCGATTTTCCCGGCCATCTATGACTCAGACAGACTTTCGCGGATTACCAAAGAATACAATGATCTGATCGAGAACGGCGAGACCATGGCCAGCACGGTTTCCGCCCGCGAAGATACGCCGGCCAACAGCTATGCCCTATCCCTGGTGCGGGACAATCTTGACCGCAACCGTTTTCCAGAAACAATGGCGCTTTTCGGCTCACCTACGATTAAACAGATGTCCGAGAAATACTTTGCTGGTCAGGAGTTTGAATTCAACTCAGACCTGTTTGTTCAATGGACTGATCATACCGATGTGCCAGCGTCTGTAAGCTGCATTGGGACAAACAACTGACGCTCAAGTCATGGCTGTATGTCACTGACGGTACAGAAGAATATGGCGCTATGCGCGCAGGCGCCGGTACTGCGGCCTGGTTGCGCTATATTCGTGAGGACGCCATGTTCGACGGTATCCCATACGGAAAAATCGTTAATCAGGTTGAAGAGGGTGGGTTTCCTGTTGTGTCAACGGGCGGTCCAGCGGGCACATTTTTCCTGTTTGTGACCGATGTCGCTCATGGTGCCTCTCCTGTGGCACCGGGCAAACGGCGCAACATCATGCGTTCACGCTCGCGCCCCGTGCGTGTGCGGCAATGGGCGAGTTGGGCCAGCAAGCTTTGAACGTAAGCCAAACTGCTTGAAGTCCAGCAAATCGGTACGGTCATTGCTTTTGCTCTAGATGCAAGTCATGGCCACGATATGCGGCAGCCAACGGCGAGAAAGTGCAAGTTTCGCAGTTGGTTGTTGGCCGCGCGGCTCTAGCAATGCATGTAGGTATCAATCAAAAAGTCATATCCTGCCACAGCGGCAAGGTGGGCGCATCAGATCTAGACCAAGGGTCAGGCCAAGCCGACACCTCAAGGCCCGCTACTTAGCCAGGTAAAGCTGACTCAGCATCATGCATTCTTGAAGGTAATGATCACTTAGGATCCCGACATAACGTTATTCGAATTGCGTATTGCTCTGGTCAAGGCCGAGGGCGTGCGGGTCCATTACTCTTCCATCGCAAGCCTGCCGTCGCGGCTTGGCTTTTTACACAAAAAGTCGCTGGTTGCCATCGAGCAAAGTCGCGCCAAGGTAAACCGAGAATTACTACTCTACAATCACCATCGCCTACGCGATATTTTGCGGAGTTACGGCGGTGGCGAATTAACCCGTCTCAAAGCACGTCGACCACATTAAGAAACTGATCTTAAGCAACCCGACCCTCTATTTGCACCCCCCCTTATAATTTTCTGCGCGGAAAAATCTGGTTATTCCCGCCGGTCCCTTGCTTTGAACACGAGGACTTTTGATGCCCCCCCGGAGGGGCCTTCATCGAATTGACGACGATGCAGCACCTATACTCTGCCCTTTGCTCAGAACGACTTCACCAAAAAACCTGATGTACCAATCGGCGTCTTCGGGTCTCGGGAAACGTGCAGGGAAGGCAATCGAACCATTTTTTCTCAGCAAATGCGCTAACGCCTCAAAATTGAAAGCGGTCTGGGTAGTGACAAAAGTCTCCCATCCACGAAGAGTAGAAGCGTCGCTTTCATCGAACCAATGATACCCGCCACCACCTGTCGCAATGGGCCTGGTTTCTATGTTCTTTCCCATGTTCTTATTAGTCGCGACAACTTTGTCGCCTTTCCGGTACAGATCTGTCACCCTGTTGCGCATCTCGATGTCGTGTTCAGTGTCGCCTTCGACATCACTCGGTATGCAAATCTGAAATGTGCGACGAACTCCACGTCGACGAACACGCGTGATCCAACCATGACCTTCAAGTTCTCTAATATAACGCTGAATGCTACGCTCATGGACACCGAATGCTCTGGCAAGCGTTGCATTTCTGGCCCAGAAGCAACCATTCGCTTTTGATACAAACTGATCACAGACGAACGTTGCAAAGTGCTTGGTCCGCGGTGCCAGATAAACTGAACTATGGACACGCTTCTTCCAATAATAGCGTAGTTTCGAAAATGGAGCCGTTCGAACCATCAGCTCTCTCCTCCAACACCTTCGCTCCGTGAGATCATCCAAGCATCTAGATCCGAACGCTTATAGCGGATCGACCGTAGACCGATCCGAATGAACCTCGGTCCGGTAACGCCACCGATTCCCATTCGCAATTTCGCAAGATAGCTTTGGCTGATACCAGTGTATTGAGCAGCTTCTTGTGCTGTCAGATAATGTGCCTGCATGGCGTTGCTCCTTTGAGTGCGTCTAGGAACAACAAAGACGTCTGTGGCGCATTCGTCATGGGTCGTCAGAAAGAAAGATCCCTTTTAACGACCCACATGTTTTTTCCAGCTTCTAAATGCTGATGTTGGAAGTTCTTCAATACCGAATACCTGGAACGTATCGCTCAGAAAGCGATAGAAAGGACCGCCTTCATTCATCGCTTTTGGAACTCTAATTGTCTCAGGGTGGCGCTCACAAAGTCCGACACAAGCAGCGACCAAACGCCATGCCTCAATTGCCTTCTTCCCAACCGGCACACCATTGGCTGCAACCATTTCAGCATGTTCAATCAATTCCACATAGTGGCGAAGTCTCTTGAAAAACTGTCCTTCTGCCAACATTGCCTTCCAATGCGGTGCTTCGCTCAAAGCATCGTTGAACCAGTCATCCCGAGCATCAACTTTTTTTTCGTGGTTCAACAAGCCACTTTTCTGCAGTGCGCCGGTGCGAAACGCATCGCTGACAGGCATTGGTAGTCGACTTAAGATATCACCCGCTTCCTTCAGGCGTGTTCTCAGTTTAGCAAGGTCTTCCAATACTTCTTTGGAGGACCAGAAATCATCGAGCACATGGGCCTGGTCGAAAACTAAGTGTTGCGCCATCCACTCGAAGCTTTCTTCGTCAAAACCATCAAACATATCAAAGTGTTTTCGAAGAAGTCGAATAAGCTCAAGATTGAATTCACTGGGACCATCCTCAAATCCTTCTGGATCGGGCATATCAAGTTCGAATAACTCGGGGTCGACAGGCCAAATCCAATCCCGCTTAGTCACCACAATCCTCCACGTTCCTCCCTATCCTACGATCCAATTCCCGGCAAACAGTGTCCATGGCTGGCCTGAGTGCATCCAGCGACGGCTTCACATAACGCTGCCCAGTGATCGAAAGCGGCGTATGGTTAAGCAACCGACCCACAATCCCTTCAAGTACACCCGCCTCCATTGCTACTGTCGCAAATGTACGGCGATGGGTATGTGGCGACCACCCCATTCTTGCAGGACCAGTGAGATGACCCGAGGGAGATTTCGGCGAAGGGAAAACCCATTTCCGGCTCAGTCCACGCATCGGGGCTAGTATCTCATGATGCGATTGTAAGATCGGTAGATCAAAGCTACGACCGTTCTTAGTCATTGGCAGGTGAATATGATCCTCGTGGACATTGCGCCATTCCAAAGTCAGTGCTTCAGTTTTTCGCAATCCGGTAAACAAAAGCAATTCATAGAACACCTTGTGAATTGGATTATGTAGATTTTCTATGGTTTGTCTCCAGGCAATGAAATCTTCGATAATCGAACCGTCGGGAGTTTCCTCAAACCACTCAATGGCCAGCGTCGGGCATTCTGGCAACTCATGTACGCGCCGAGCATGGTTCCAAACGGTTCGGAAGTATTTGAGAGCATGGTTAGCTGTAGATGGTGTTGCCGCCATCGATTGGTGCCTATCAACAACCATTCGCTTTGTGATGTCATCTAACGACAGACGAAGCCAATCTTTCAGATGTCGTTCAAATTGTTGACGAAGACCTTGCCTATGAGCATCCGAACGAAGCTTGGGGCGCGCCAGGTAAGTCTCCATCGCTTCTTCTAGAGTTGGCGCACCAATCTGGATCTTTTTTCCCGCCCCTCTGCCCCAGTCCAGCGCAAGACCCAAAGCTGTTTGACGCGCCGCATCAGCTGAAATCATCGGATGTCGTCCGATCAGAACCCGCCGAGTTTGACCTCCTACATCCTTCTGAAAATACCAGGTCTTCGACTTCTTTCCAACGAAGAGCACGAGCCCCTTGATCTCGCTATCCCAGCACTTGACGGTGCCGGTTTTTGTCTGCGGAACTTTACGTGCGAATGTCTCTGTAAGTTTTGGCATTTTGTCGGTTTTTTGTCGGAACTGTAATGAAACTCAAGGATACTCAAGGAACGAGTATCAAAAGAATAAATTCATATTATGAATGACTTGGCAATATCAGGAATGTCTGGGAAACATACTACATCTGTTTGGAAGGCTAAAGTCTTACTACTATACACCGCCCGCTCAGCACAGGGGCTGAAAATTTCATGCATTCGTGATCGTTAAGATGCGAAATCGCTCGAAAGCACGCTTTTCGTGGAGGCTCCTTTCCGGGCGCGCAATGCCCATCATGAAAATATGCTATAGTTCGGATATCCGCCGGCTGGCGCCGTTTGTCACGCCTCGGCGGAGATCAAGCGGGGGATTATATGATGACCGATTTCGACCTCGGTACGTATTGTCGTGCCATTACCACTTCATCCAGCGAAGCTCAGAAACTGTTCGACCAAGGACTAATCTGGTTGTTCGGATACAATCATGAGGCTGCGACAGACTGTTTCGAACAGGCGATCTCACATGATCCGAACTGCGGCATGGCTCATTGGGGCATAGCGTATGCCATTGGTCCAAACTACAATAAACCTTGGGAGTTTTTTGAACCTGAAGAAAAAGCCGCGACTCTCAAAAAAGCCCATAAGGCAGTCGACGCGGCGATGGCCTTGCGCGATACCTGCACGTCGGTCGAGGCCGCTCTGTTCGAAGCAATTTCTCATCGCTTCCCGACGGACCCTGAGATCGAAGATTATGCTCCGTGGAATGACGCATTCGCCGATTTGATGCGCGAGGTGTATGCCAATCATCAAGACGATCTCGAGGTCTCATCGATTTTTGCCGAAGCACTGATGAACCGAACGCCGTGGCAACTTTGGGATCTCAAGAAGGGTGTACCTGCCGAAGGGGCATCGACGATCGAAGCGCTAGCAGTTCTGGACCGGGCGTTTGAATCTCTGCCCGGCGCGTGGGACCATCCGGGTCTGCTGCACATGTATATACATCTCATGGAGATGTCGCCTACACCAGAAAAGGCGTTGCGACACGGGGACCGGCTGGTCGATCTGGTGCCTGAAAGTGGGCATCTGGTGCATATGGCGACGCATATCGACGTGTTGTGTGGCGATTACCAGAATGTGGTCTGGCGCAATCATCGCGCGGCAGCCGTCGACAGGAAATACGAAGCGATGGCGGGCGGTGAGAACTTCTATACTGTCTATCGGGTCCACAACGTACATTTCGAAGCCTACGGCGCGATGTTTTTGGGCCAGTCCGAATTGGCACTCGCCGCGTCTGAAGAGTTGATGCGGATGCTGCCTGACAACGTGATAAAGTTCTTCCCGGATCTATTCGAATCCTTCTATGGCAAGAAAATCCACGTCATGGTTCGTTTCGGCATGTGGCAGGAGATTCTGGATGAACCCCTACCAGACGATGCCGAGCTTTACAGCTATACCACCGCTGCCATCCAACAGGCGCGCGCCGTGGCTCTGGCCAATCTGGGGCGCATGGATGATGCACTTCGTGCGCGCGAGGTCGCCGTTCAGGCCAGAGAATCCGTTCCTGAAAGTCGGCTTGTCTTCAACAATACCGCCGAGGATGTGTTGATGATTGGTGAAGCGATGATGGATGGAGAGATCGCCTTTAAATCCGGTGATCATGAAGGCGGCTTGGCGCATCTACGTCGATCGGTCGAACTAGATGACAATCTGGTCTACGACGAGCCTTGGGGGTGGATGCAACCGACTCGGCACGCCTTGGGTGCTCTGTTGATGGATGATGGTCGATTTGACGAAGCCGAAGCCGTATACCGGGCTGATCTGGGTTTGGACGACACGCTTGCCCGTGCTTGTCAGCACCCCGGTAACATCTGGAGTCTTCACGGATTGCATGAATGCTTGATACATCGCGGTGAGAAAACCGAGGCAAGCCATATCAAACTGCAATTGGACAAGGCCGCTGCGCGAGCCACGGTGCCCATCCATGCCTCATGTTATTGCCGGAGCAAGGCACGGGCTGCGTAGATTTTCTACCGCTCCCTCACTTATACGTTGCTGAAGATACGCCCATATCTTGGTCAACATCGCAGGCAGATTAACGCTGATCTGCCTGCGATGTTGACCAAGTGGAGGAAGCTTTGCCTAAACTGTTATTTTCCTGTCATGTGAACGCTCTAAACCCGCTGAACGAATCTTAGATCAGACAGCCAGGAGCTATCCATGAAAGACGTCGATCCCACTACTTTGTCCGCTGATGACTGGGACGAACTGAACTTCCCCCGCCCTGAAGAAAATGACTTTGATCGAGTGGTGGAAAGCGCCATTTCTCGTCGTGGCTTCCTAGCAGGCGTCGTGGCATTCGGCTCAGGTGCTGCGGCAATGGGTGCGGGCCTGATGGGCTCAACATCCGCACAGGCTGTTGAAGCCTCTCGCTTTGCTTTCACACCGATCCCCGCTCAGACCGATGGCAATGTCCATGTGCCGGAAGGCTATGAATGGAAGATGCTGATGCGTTGGGGTGATCCACTGTTTTCCGTGGCAGATGGCTATGACCCGACTGACGGTGGTTCTGTCGAGAACTCCGACAAGATCTTCGGTGAGAATACCGACGGGATGGAGACATTCACGTTCCAAGGTCACGAATTGATTGCGATCAACCATGAGTATCCAAACCGAAAGATCAACCTGCCTGCCGCGCAGGAAGGCGTTCCAGCCAGCGCTGATGACGTTCTGAAATTCCAGAACATCCAGGGCGTGACGGTCATGGAGATCAAGGAAGGCCCCGAAGGTTGGTCCGTTGTCAAGGACAGCCCTTTCAACCGCCGTATCCACCATAATAGCCCAATGAATATCGTTGGCCCCGCCGCTGGTCATGACCTGCTGAAGACCGAGGCTGATCCAACCGGCACCGCGTCGCTGGGTACGATGAACAACTGCGGCTCGGGCAAGACGCCGTGGGGCACCTACCTGACCTGCGAAGAGAACTTTAACGGTTACTTTGGCTCTTCGGATGAAAATGCCAGCTATGACCCGAAGGTTGCAGACGGTATGAAGCGCTATGGTATCAAAGCCGAAAGCTGGAATGGTTACGAGCTGTTTGATCCGCGTTTTGATACCTCGAAGAACCCAAACGAGCCGCATCGCGCGGGCTGGATCGTCGAGATCGACCCTACCAAGCCAGACAGCACTCCGGTCAAGCACACCGGATTGGGTCGTTTCAAGCACGAAAACGCTGAGGTCGCGCTGGCCAAGGATGGTCGCGTGGTTGTTTACATGGGCGATGACGAACGCGGAGAGTATCTGTACAAGTTCGTCTCGAACGGAAGCTATCAGCCCGGCGCCGAGACCGAAGGCCTGCTGAACGACGGCACGCTGTATGTTGCCAAGTTCAACGACGACATGACTGGCGAATGGTTGCCGCTAACGTCGGAAACCACTGGCATGGACGCGGCTGAAATCTTGATTTTCACCCGTATGGCGGCATCGGCTGCGGGCGGCACCACGATGGATCGTCCGGAATGGGTGGCCTCCAGCCCTGTTGCAGTCGAGGCCTATTGCTGCCTGACCAACAACAAGAACCGGGGGGTGAAACCAAATGCTGGTGGGGATGACACTTCGGCCAACGGCCCCAACCCGCGCGACGCCAACAAGTACGGTCAGATCGTACGTTGGCGCCCTGCTGACGAAGATCACGCAGCTACTGGCTTTGACTGGGACCTCTATGTGATGGCTGGTAATCCGGCTGTACATTCGGACAACCGCGCCGGTTCGCCCAATGTGAATGAGGGCAACCTGTTCAACTCTCCCGACGGTATGGCCATTGATTCAACCGGGTTGATATGGATTCAAACCGACGGCAATGACGACAACGAGGAAGACTTCGCAGGTAACGGCAACAACCAGATGCTGGTTGGTGATCCGGTAACGGGTGAAATCGTGCGCTTCATGACCGGCCCGAATGGGTGTGAAGTCACTGGCCTCGCGTGGTCGTCTGATCTACGCACCATGTTTGTCGGAATCCAACATCCGGGTAGTAATTGGCCCGATGGAGGCACCCCGCGTTCTTCGGTGATCGCGATCAAACGCTCAGACAACGGCCTGGTTGGTTAATACAGTACCAAAACGATCTGACGCCCCCGGCAATCGACGCCGGGGGCGTTCTCTTTCCGCTGTCAGATATCCTCACCCGGCGGGTCCAATAACCCACCCGGCGCAAGCAAAGCACGTTCGGATAGCCAAGGGTTCAACTCTAACGCTCTAGTCAATGCAGCACGCGCTTCGTCCAAGCGATTGAGGCCCAGTAGCGACAAAGCGCGCCCACTCAGCGCAGCGACGTGGTTTGGCGCTAGCGCGATTGCACGATCCAGATCGACTAGTGCAGATTTGTAATCCTGCCGGAGATAGTTGACAAACGCCCGCTGGTTATAGCCTTCAGCGTAATCGGGGCAGTAGTCCACTAACGCGTTGAGTTCCTCCAGCGCTCCAATCAAATCCCAAGCCTCGCGTCTGGCCATCCCACGATCAAGCAATGTCTGGGCTCTGGCGTCCGGTGCATCTGTCCAGTACTGCCACATCTGGCCCGCGATGACTCTGGCTTCACGTTCGTCTGTTGCGCTTTGAGTTTGCTCAATCAGCGCATCGATATTTGCGATGTGATCCGGAGAGGCTGGACATCCCTCTGATGAAGCGACTTGCGGCGCGATTAACGCCAAGGCGACTAGGGCAACCGTGGGTTTCATCCCTCTAAGCTGGCGCGGTGATACGATAGGTCAACTGCTTTCAACCGGATTCAGAAGACCGGTTTCTTTCACTGCCTGCATAGCTACGAAGGTCGAGGTGTTGGCAACATGTGGCAATGATGAGATTTTCTCAGCCAGAACAGCACGGTATTCCGACATCGAATGTGTCCGGATTTTGAGCAAATAGTCGAAGTTCGAAGCGATCATATGGGCCTGCTCGATCTCGGCTACTTTACGCACACCTGCGTTGAACTCTGCCAGCGCTTTTTCACGGGTATCATTTAAGCGCACTTCGACGAACGCCACATGGTCCAATCCAAGACGGATCGGATCCAGCATCGCACGGTAACCCGTTATTATCCCTTCCGCCTCAAGCCGCTTGAGACGCGTCTGCGTCGGTGATTTGGACAAGCCTATCCTTCGGGCCAGATCAGCCACCGATATCCGACCATCTTCGGCCAGCGCCTTCAGGATGGCTTCGTCGAACCGGTCAAGGACAGGAAAGTCTTTTTGCATCGCCATACCCTAAAATTTCAGTCCATTCGCCCTAAAAAAGTAAAATTTCAGTCCATTCTCCCGCTCAACACTAGCTATATTGGACAAAAGCCCCGGAGTACACATGTCACACAGCCTGCGCACAAAAATCGATACCCAAACCTATGCCGATCAGCCTGCCGCCCTGCAAAACCTGATTGCGCAAGCTGAATTGAATCAAATCGATCGCCAAGCCATTTGCGACAAGGCCACACAGTTGGTTCGAGATATCCGATCGAACACATCTCCGGGCATGATGGAGGTGTTTCTGGCCGAGTATGGCCTGTCCACTGATGAAGGCGTCGCGCTAATGTGTCTGGCCGAGGCACTGCTGCGTGTGCCGGATGCCGACACGATTGACGCACTGATCGAAGACAAGATCGCGCCTTCGGACTGGGGCAAACATCTTGGCCAATCTTCATCCTCTCTCGTCAACGCGTCGACTTGGGCGCTGATGCTTACTGGCAAGGTTCTGGACGACGATAAAACCTCTCCCGTCAGCGCCTTGCGCGGGGCCATCAAACGTCTGGGCGAGCCGGTGATCCGCACCGCCGTGGGCCGCGCGATGAAAGAGATGGGTCGCCAGTTTGTTCTTGGTGAATCGATTCAGTCTGCCATGCAGCGCGCCAAGGTGATGGAAGACAAAGGCTACACCTATTCATACGACATGCTGGGTGAAGCTGCGCGAACCGAAGCAGATGCCGCCCGCTATCACCTTTCCTACTCGCGCGCCATCGCGGCCATTGCCGAAGCCTGTACACACAAAGATATTCGCGAAAACCCCGGTATCTCGGTCAAGCTATCGGCGCTGCACCCGCGTTATGAGCTGGCGCAGGAACTGCGCGTGATGGGAGAGCTTGTTCCGCGTCTTCGCGCACTGGCGCTGCTCGCGAAAGCCGCCGGCATGGGATTGAACGTCGACGCGGAAGAGGCGGACCGCCTGTCCTTATCGCTACAAGTGATCGAAGAAGTGATGGCCGAGCCTGCTCTTGCAGGCTGGGATGGTTTCGGCATCGTCGTTCAGGCCTACGGGCCTCGTGCCGGTCTGGTACTGGACACCCTCTATGAGATGGCGGAACGCCATGATCGAAAGCTGATGGTTCGCTTGGTTAAGGGCGCTTATTGGGACACAGAGATCAAGCGCGCTCAGGTCGAAGGCGTCGATGGCTTCCCGGTTTTCACCCAAAAAGCGGCAACAGATGTCTCTTATATCACCAACGCGCGCAAGCTGCTTGGCATGACCGATCGCATCTATCCGCAATTCGCTACCCATAACGCTCATACTGTCAGCGCAATACTGCATATGGCTGAGGATCAGCCGTTCGAATTCCAGCGACTGCACGGTATGGGAGAGACACTGCATCAGATCGTCCGGGATCAGCAAAACACACGTTGCCGTATCTATGCCCCCGTCGGGGCGCACCGTGATCTGCTGGCATATCTTGTGCGACGCCTGCTGGAGAATGGCGCAAACTCATCTTTCGTGAATCAGATCGTTGATGAGGATGTGGCACCGGAAATCGTCGCGGCAGACCCGTTCCTCGCGCTGCAGACCCCAGCCAAACCACTGCCGACCGGTCCAGAACTGTACGCACCCGAACGCCCGAACTCCAAGGGGTTCGACCTGCATCATACTCCGACCTTGGACAAGATCGATATCGCCCGCGATGCGTATCGCGCTCATCATTGGTATGCCCTCCCTCTATTGTCGGGCGATGCACAACCCGAGGCGGATCTGCCGGTGATCAACCCGGCGCACCCTCAGGACCGTCCCGGGTCCGTCGCGGCTGCTAGCGCAGACGATGTGGAACTGGCATTGGCGACCGCCTGCCCGTGGCAAGCCTCCAGCGACACGCGTGCGGAGATCCTCAATAAAGCCGCCGATCTTTATGAAACTCACTACGGCGAGTTGTTTGCTCTTCTGGCGCGGGAGGCTGGAAAATCGCTACCCGATGCCGTGGCTGAACTGCGCGAAGCGGTGGATTTCCTGCGTTACTACGCGGCCAATATTCCACAGGCCAAACCCGCGGGAACCTTCACCTGCATCAGCCCGTGGAACTTTCCGCTGGCGATCTTCACAGGCCAGATATCAGCAGCCCTTGCGACGGGAAATGCTGTACTGGCAGCGCCCGCACCTCAGACCCCGTTGATCGCACACCGGGCTGTTCAGTTGCTGCACGAAGCAGGTGTGCCACGCGATTCATTGCAGCTTTTGCCCGGTGGTCCGAAGGTAGGTGCTGCACTGACGTCAGATTCGCGCGTCTCGGGCGTGGCGTTTACCGGATCAACTGCGACGGCACTGAAAATCCGGTCGGCAATGGCTGAACATATGCGTCCGGGCACACCTTTGATTGCGGAAACCGGAGGTCTGAATGCGATGATCGTGGACAGCACCGCCCTGCCCGAGCAAGCCGTGCAATCGATCATCGAAAGCGCGTTTCAATCGGCGGGTCAGCGCTGTTCGGCGCTGCGATGCCTCTACCTGCAAGAAGACGTCGCCGATGATGTCCTGATCATGCTGCAAGGCGCTATGGAAGCGCTGCAGGTGAGTGATCCCTGGCTGATATCGACTGACTGCGGACCAGTGATTGATGAAGCCGCCCGACAAACAATTGCCGATCACATCGCGCAGGCCCGCGCCGAGGGCCGGGTCCTGAAAGAGCTGACCACGCCGCCCGAAGGCACGTTCATCGCACCTACTCTAATCGAAATCCCGGGCATCGCTGCTTTGGAGCGCGAAGTATTCGGCCCAATCCTGCATGTTGTGCGTTTCAAATCACAGGAGATCGACAATATCATCGCCGATATCAACGCCACTGGGTATGGTCTGACATTCGGCCTGCACACGCGGATCGATGACCGGGTGCAACATATCACCGAGGCGATCCACGCGGGCAACATCTACGTCAATCGCAACCAAATCGGAGCGATCGTCGGCTCGCAACCTTTTGGCGGCGAGGGACTGTCAGGCACGGGACCGAAAGCCGGTGGCCCAAATTACATGGCGCGATTCTGCGCACCGGATCGACAGACCGTGCAGGAGGATTGGGACAGCACCTCGGCAACTCTCGAAGCCCCCGAAGGCACGCCAGTCGCTCCCCGGACTCAATCGCTGCCTGGACCGACGGGTGAATCGAACCGCCTGACCGAGTTTGCCCGTGAACCTCTGTTGTGCATGGGTCCTGGATCCGAGGCAGCTCGCGCGCAGGTCGAAGCGATCAAGGCCCTGGGTGGTACGGCCATTCGCGCCACTGGCGCGCTGGACCTGCACCGGCTTGAGAACCTGACCGGTATCTCGGGTGTCCTTTGGTGGGGCGACGCTGAAACCGGCCGCCAGATCGAACAACATCTGTCCCGGCGTACTGGTCCGATTATCCCCATGATCCCCGGCCAGCCTGACCGGGCGCGTGTTCTGGGCGAACGTCATGTCTGTGTAGACACTACGGCTGCGGGGGGGAACGCCGCATTGTTGGGAGGTGCGGCGTAACCAGACCTTGACGCTGGGTTGTGAAAAGCCCAGCGTCGCGCCATGTTTCCGATCCGCGACCATAACCCCTCGGGGCGCACACCTTTTGTCGTCTATACGCTGATGGCTGCAAACATCCTGATATTCCTAAGCTATGTAGGGATCATCGAGGATGTGCGGCTGATCAATAAGCTCTACTTCGACTACGCCATCATTCCCGCCCGGATCACTGATGGGTATGGTTTCGAGACCTTTATCACGTCGATGTTTCTGCATGGGGGCTGGATGCACCTAGCCGGGAACATGCTGTTTCTCTGGATTTTCGGAGATAACCTCGAAGATGAAATGGGACATGTTCTCTTTCTCTTGTTCTATCTACTGGCGGGGATTGGTGCCGGGCTGATCCACGTCATCTCTGCCCCGGATTCGGTGATACCAACAATCGGAGCGTCCGGGGCGATTGCCGGCGTCATGGGCGGCTATCTTTTGCTTTTTCCAAAAGCACGCGTCGATATCTTGCTGATCCTGATCGTTTATATCCGTATCTTCACGATCCCGGCCTTTGTCATGCTGGGCGTCTGGTTGGGACTGCAATTCTTTGGAAGCCTATCCAGCAACCCGGATCAGGGTGGGGTCGCCTACTGGGCCCATACCGGCGGTTTCTTTGTCGGCCTGATCCTGTGTGTCCCTATATGGCTCAAACGCGGAGGGTCCGGGTTCTGGAATCGTACTCATGGTCATCCACCGCACCCGGAGCACCGCTATAAACTCTCGCAATCGCGTATACCGAAAGTACCGCGCAAGTAAGGTGGGATCAGCCTTTGGGCAGCCGCCCACCGCTAAGATGGGTGATTTCCTGCGCGGCACTCAGTACCAACTCTCCCAGTTCGGGAGCGCGTTCGCTGTTGAAACGTACTGTCGGGCCAGATACGGATATACCCGCGCACGGCTCAGCACGGTCGTTGAAGATGGCCGCGCCTATGCACGACATGCCTTCGTAGCGTTCCTCATGATCGTAAGACCAACCGCGAGCGCGGGTTTCGGCCAGGTCCCCACGCAAACCCGAGCCGGGTAGATAGGTATTATCGGTAAATGCGATCAGTTCGGTCGCACCAAACACCTTGCCTAAGCCTTCCTCGCTCAAAGCAGCCAGTATCGCCTTTCCTGTACCTGAAGCATACATCGGCGTGCGTGCACCCGGCGGAAAGAATGCCCGAATGGGATTCTGAGTTTCGACCTGCCCGACAAAGACCACTTCTGATCCATCCGGCACCGCCAGATTTGCGGTCTCTCCGCTGTCCTGCATAAGACGGCGCAGGATCGGGCGGCCGATTTCAAGAACGCTGTTACGACGAAGGAAGGAAGCGCCCGTCCGGTAGGCTTCGATCCCGACCATCCACTCCTGCCGTTCTTCGTCAAACGTTACGAAACCATGCTTCTGCAACGTTACCAGGATTCGATGTGTGGTGGCCGTCGGCACGTCGACTTCTCGCGAAAGATCACTGAGGGAAGAACGCTCTAACCTGGCTACGGTGGTAAGCACACCAAGCGCCCGATCCAGCGACTGCATGGTTCCGGCCGAGCTTTCCTTGAATAGCGATTTCGGTCTGCCGCGTGGTCTCTTTTGTGACTCCATGTTCAACCAGCCTTCCAATCATGTCGGCGGTTCCGAGCCATATTTTTTGAACCGCAATTTTCAGCGCATAAATTTGAGAAACTGAATCTCATTCAGTTTCAGCACCTTAGGAATTTACTCGATAAAATGAAAACATTTTTCAAGAAAATTGCAACCCGAATGCGTTCCGGCGAAACTTGGTACCAAAGCAAAGGAATGAGTTATGTCAAATCAGAACCCGGTCTTTATCCCTGGCCCCACCAATATTCCTGATCGCTTACGTATTGCCATGCAAGTCCAGACTCAGGATCACCGTGCCCCGGATTTTGTGGAAACGTTCGCGCCGGTGCTCGAAGACACAAAACAGGTTTTTGGAACAACCAAGGGCCAGATCGTCACTTTCCCCTCTAGCGGAACAGGTGGTTGGGAGGCTGCAATCACCAATACGCTCAGCCCCGGTGACAAAGTTCTGGTCGCTCGCTACGGCGTATTTAGTCACCGCTGGATCGATCTGTGCGAAAGGCACGGGCTGGATGTGCAGATCGTCGAATGCCCATGGGGCACCGGCGCACCAGCAGACCGGTTTGAGGCGATACTTTCAGCCGATAAGGCACACGAAATCAGAGCTGTTCTGGTAACCCATAACGAAACCGCCACCGGTGTGCTTTCAGACATCCACGCCGTACGGCGCGCTATGGATGCAGCTGACCACCCTGCAATGCTGTTTGTGGATTGTGTCAGCTCGCTGGCTTCGATGCCTTTCCAGTTTGACGAATGGGGCGTTGATATCGCCGTTTCGGGATCGCAAAAAGGGTTCATGCTGGCAACTGGCATGGCCATCCTGGGTGTCAGCCCCAAAGCGCTGGCGGCAATGGAAACCGCGAAATTGCCACGCACTTTCTTCGATTTTCGTGATATGATTGCGGCAAACGCATCCGGCGGTTTTCCCTATACCCCACCATTGCAACTGATCTACGGAATGCGTGAAAGCCTGAAGATGCTGTTCGAGGAAGGTCTGGACAATGTCTATGCGCGCCACCACCGGCTGGCCGAAGGCGTGCGCCGCGCAGTTGATGCTTGGGGCCTTAAACTGGTTGCGCAGTCACCCGAGCTCTACTCTGACACAGTTAGCGCAATTTATGTGCCCGAAGGCTTTGACAGCAACAAACTGACCGATCACGCGTTCAACAAATATGGCGTGTCGTTCGGCATAGGTCTGGGCGAGATGAACGGCAAGGCATTCCGCATCGGTCATCTGGGCAGTCTGACAGACGTGATGGTCCTGTCCGGCTTGGCCACGATCGAAATGGCAATGGCTGACCTGAACTACCCTGTAAAGCTGGGTAGCGGCGTTGCTGCAGCTCAGGAATACTACCGCGCTGGCTCGTCCAGCGATGCAAAAGCCGCAGCGTGAGGAGGAAAATGGTGTTGGATCAAATCTCAGCAGCTGACCTGACGATCGACGACATGCGTATAGCGCATGACAGGATTAGACCTCATATCCGGCGCACTCCGGTTATGACTTCGGACTATCTGAACGACCTGACCGGAGCGCAGCTGTTCTTCAAATGCGAGAATTTTCAGGAAGCCGGTGCATTTAAGGTGCGCGGCGCCAGCAATGCGGTTTTCGGGCTCAGCGATGATATGGCTGCCAAAGGTGTATGCACCCATTCCAGCGGCAACCACGCACTGTCCCTATCCTACGCTGCAGGTCGACGCGGCGTCCCGTGTAACGTGGTGATGCCGCGCACCGCGCCACAGGCAAAGAAAGACGCAGTGCGCCGCTACGGTGGCACGATCACAGAATGTGAGCCATCAACGTCTTCACGCGAAGCAACTTTTGTTGAGGTTCAGGCCCGGACCGGTGGCGAATTCGTGCACCCCTATAACGATCCGCGTGTCATAGCTGGTCAGGCAACATGCTCGGCAGAATTGCTGGAGCAAACCGATGGATTAGATGCGGTAATCGCCCCGATTGGCGGAGGAGGCATGGTTTCCGGCACTTGCCTGACCGTTTCAAATCTAGCCCCGGAAACAGCGATCTACGCGGCAGAACCCGAGCAGGCGGACGATGCTTACCGTTCATTCAAGGCGGGCCACATCATCGCCGATGATGCCCCGAAAACCGTGGCAGATGGGCTGCTCGTGCCGCTTAAGGAAAACACGTGGCACTTTGTATCGAACCATGTGACCGACATTTTCACCGCGTCCGAGCAAGAGATCATCGACGCGATGAAAATCACCTGGAAATACCTGCGTGTGGTGATGGAGCCTTCTTCGGCTGTCCCACTGGCTACCATTCTCAAGAACCCCGAAACATTCCGGGGAAAGCGCGTCGGCGTCATCATCACCGGCGGCAATGTGGATTTAGACAAACTGCCCTGGCTGAACGGGTAAGGAGGAACAGGATGAACAAACCGATGAACATCGATCAACTGGAAGTTGGCTACGACATCCCTGCCGCCATTGGCATGGACGAAAGCGAAATTCAAACACCTTGCCTGATCCTCGATCTGGACGCGCTTGAGCGGAATATCAAAAAGATGGGCGACTACGCGAAGGCGCACGGGATGCGCCACAGGGTACATGGCAAGATGCACAAATCGGTGGACGTGGCGAAGCTGCAAGAAAAGCTGGGCGGTGCTGTTGGCGTTTGTTGCCAGAAAGTATCCGAGGCCGAGGTTTTTGCCCGCGGCGGTATCAAGGACATTCTGGTTTCCAATCAGGTGCGTGATCCGGCCAAGATCGACCGCCTTGCCCGCCTGCCCAACTTGGGTGCTCGGACAATTGTGTGCGTCGACGACATCGAAAATATCGCCGATCTGTCCGCCGCCGCACAGCGTCACGGCACAGAATTGGAAGTTTTCGTTGAGATAGATTGCGGCGCTGGTCGGTGCGGCGTGACATCGACCGAAGATGTGGTTGCGATTGCAAAGGCTGCGGAAGCCGCGCCGAACCTGAAGTTCACCGGCATACAAGCCTATCAAGGCGCGATGCAGCATCTCGACACCTACGAGGCCCGTAAAGAGAAACTGGATGCCGCCATTGCGATGGTCGAAGACGCCTATGATGGTCTGAAGGCTGCCGGCATCGATTGCGAGCTGGTTTCGGGAGGCGGCACCGGATCGTATTATTTTGAAGCGAAATCAGGCGTTTACAATGAACTTCAATGTGGGTCTTACGCCTTCATGGATGCCGACTATGGCCGCATTCTGGACAAGGATGGCAAGCGCATCGATCAGGGTGAATGGGAGAACGCGCTGTTCATTCTGACCAGCGTGATGAGCCATGCCAAGGCGGATAAAGCCATTTGCGACGCCGGTCTCAAGGCGCAGTCGGTGGACAGCGGCCTGCCCTTCATCTTCGGGCGCGATGATGTTGAGTACCTCAAGTGCTCGGACGAACATGGCGTCATCGGTGATCCAAATGGCGCATTGAAAGTGAACGATAAAATGCGACTGGTACCAGGTCACTGCGACCCGACCTGCAATGTTCATGACTGGTATGTCGGCGTGCGGGACGGCAAGGTTGAAGCACTGTGGCCAGTATCAGCACGCGGTAAAGCGTACTGAAAACCGCAAGAACTGGACAACGGGGCAGTTTTGCAACTGCCCCGTTTGTCCTGAGATCATCAGAAATCAAGAAAGGCACAACCGATGATCATCGTTCCCGAAAAGGAAATCAGCGCTCTGATGGGTCGCAAAGAAAGCTACGAGGCAGTTGAACAGGTCTTCGCCGCGATGGCAGCAGGGGATGCGTATAACTTTCCGGTCGTGCGCGAAGCCATCGGCCATGCGGATGCACTTTATGGCTTCAAAGGCGGGTTCGATCGCTCAGGTATGACGCTTGGATTGAAGGCCGGAGGGTATTGGCCCAATAATCTGGAAACGCACAGGCTGATCAACCATCAATCCACCGTGTTTCTGTTTGACCCGAACACTGGGCGGGTGAAGGCCGTGGTTGGCGGCAACCTGCTGACAGCGTTGCGAACTGCAGCTGCCTCTTCGGTTTCGATCAACCATCTGGCCCGAAAAGACGCAAAGGTGATCGGCATGGTTGGTGCAGGCCATCAGGCCACATTCCAATTACGCGCCGCGCTGGAGCAGCGGAACTTCGAGAAAGTCATCGGTTGGAACCTGCACCCCGAGATGCTGCCCAATCTCGAAAAGGTCGCCAATGAGGCTGGGTTGCCCTTCGAGGCGGTGGAACTGCCCGGTTTGACTGAGGCGGATGTAATCATCACCATCACGTCTTCCTTTGCACCGTCACTGATGTCTGAGCACGTGTCCGACGGCACTCATGTCGCATGCATGGGGACCGACACCGTTGGGAAGCAAGAGGTCGGCGCCGATCTGGTCAAGCGCGCCAGTGTTTTTACCGATGAAGTCGCGCAGTCCGTTACATTGGGCGAATGCCAGCATGCCGTGGCCGCTGGCACAAAAGCCGAAGCCGACATCCGGCAAATTGGTGAGGTCATTAATGGTACGCATCAAGGGCGTCAGTCAAATGACGAAGTTACCCTGTTCGACGGAACGGGCGTCGGGCTTCAGGATCTGGCCGTTGCAAGCGCGGTCGTTGATCTGGCCGTCGAACAAGGCATCGCTATCCAAGTCGACTTCTGAACATAAAACACGCGCCCAAATCCGGGCGCGTGTATCAACTTCTATTAATAACCAAAGATTGGCGTCAGCCTCGGATCACCTTGGAAAAATTGTCAAAAATCGGCTCATTGGAGCAGATCACCTCACCATCTTCCAGCACACTGCCTTCGGGGTTCAGCGCCTGAACAAAGCCGCCAGCTTCCGTGACGATGATAATCCCAGCGGCCAGATCCCAGGCATTCAAGCGACGTTCCCAAAAGCCCTCGTAACGGCCTGCGGCCACGTATGCCATGTCCAGTGCGGCTGCGCCCCAGCGACGCACACCCGCGCAAACGGGCATCAGGCGCGCAAGATCCTGCAACGTGGCGGGCAGATCGGAACGACCACCGAAGGGCAGTCCGGTCGAGAAGATCGACTCGATCATGCGATGACGCCCGGATACGCGGATACGCATGTCATTCATCCATGCACCCTCACCTTTTTCGGCAAAGAACATCTCGTCCTTGGCGGCGTCATAGATCACGCCGGCAACAATCTTACCCTTGTGCTCAAGCGCAATTGAAACGGCCCAATGCGGCAAACCGTGCAAGAAATTTGTGGTGCCATCCAGAGGATCGACAATCCAACGGCGCGTCGGATCTTCGCCATCCAGTGCGCCACCTTCTTCAGCCAGCCAGCCATAGGTCGGGCGCGCACCTAACAGTTCTTCTTTCAGGATAGCCTCGGCGGCAATATCGGCCTTGGATACGAAGTCACCGGCGCCTTTCATTGACACCTGCAGATTCTCGACTTCACGAAAATCTTTGACCAATGAACGCCCCGCCTTGCGCGCGGCCTTGATCATGATGTTGAGATTTGCACTGCCAACCATTGTCCAAAGGCTCCTGTCCGGTCAAACCGCGCGTATACTGGTGCAATGCGCCCTTGCCAAGAGGAATGATGCGCATGGCCGATCTGCGCCCGACGCTATTGCATCTGCAGCTTTCCCGCCTCGGTTCGTGCCAGTTTTACCAACTCTTGAACAAAAGGTTTTTCAAGGTCCTCGGACCGTACAGCCGCATACAATCTCCGGGTAATTCCATCCTTGGTGAGCGGGCGCGTGACATAGTCGGAGTTATACTTAACCTCGCGCACAACCCAATCGGGCAACACCGATATACCTCGGTTTGACGCCACCAATAAAAGGATCACAGCTGTCAGTTCAACCTGACGGATCGAGGCCGGTTCAACTCGTGCCGGGATCAGTAGCTGACTGAATACATCCAATCGGGTCCGTTCGACTGGGTAAGTAATCAATGTCTGCCCCCGAAAGTCCTCGGCCTCGATATACAGTTTTTTAGCCAATAGATGAGAGGAAGCCGCAACGAACACGGCCTGATAATCAAATAGTTCGATGAATTCGACGCCTGGCAAGTCTTCGGGGTCGGAAGAAACCACCAGATCGACTTCTTCTTTTTGCAGTGCAGGTAACGCGTCGAACGCGAGGCCTGGGCGGATATCTACATCAACGTCTGACCAGGATTTACGAAACGCTTCTAGAACAGGGAACAACCACTCAAAGCAAGCGTGGCACTCGATTGCGATATGCATCCGGCCAGTTCGCCCAGCGCGAAGCGAAGTAAACTCATCCTGCATCGCTTCGACCTGAGGCAAAATTTGCTCGGCCAGTCGCAGCAGACGCAATCCGGCGGCAGATAGTTTCATTGGCTTGGACCGACGCAGAAACAGCTCGACCCCGGCCTGATCTTCCAACCCTTTGACCTGATGGCTAAGCGCAGATTGGGTTATGTTCAATTGATCAGCTGCACGCGCCAGTCCCCCACATTCGTGGATCGCTTTGATGGTCCGCAAATGGCGAAATTCAATGTGCATTACTCATCCAGCTCATGTTGTTGTTGAACAATATGAGTTTGTCTCACAACGCATCAAGTGGCACAAGGGTGCAAATGTCAGTTACGAGGCCATGATGACAAAGCCTGAGATTTCATTCGAGTTCTTCCCGCCCCAGAATTTAGAGGCCTCGTTCCGCCTGTGGGATACGGTGCAAACGCTGGCTCCTCTGAACCCACGATTTGTATCGGTCACGTATGGTGCAGGTGGAACGACCCGCGAATTGACACGCGATGCAGTTTCAACCCTGCATAAATCCTCTGGCCTGCCGGTTGCTGCGCATCTGACATGCGTTGATGCCTCGCGTCAGGAAACCCTTGATATTGCAGACACGTTTGCACGCGCGGGCGTACAGGACATAGTGGCGCTACGGGGTGATCCACCCAAGGGTCAGGACAAATTCGTGCCGCACCCGGACGGCTTTGCAAACTCGGTCGAACTGATTTCTGCGCTCGCCGAAACCGAGATGTTCAGCATCCGCGTCGGTGCTTACCCGGATATGCACCCTGAGGCACAGAACGCCCGAACCGACGTGGATTGGCTTAAGGCCAAGCTGGATGCGGGTGCTGACGAAGCGCTGACCCAGTTCTTCTTCGAGGCTGAAACCTTCTTTCGGTTCCGTGACGCCTGCGAAAAAGCTGGGATCAATAAACCCATAGTACCCGGTATTCTGCCGATCGAAAACTGGAAAGGTGCGCGCAACTTTGCAAAACGCTGTGGCACACGTATTCCGGCATGGGTCGAAAGCGCATTTGACAAGGCAGTGCGTGACGATCGTGAAGACCTGCTGGCTACGGCGCTTTGCACCGAACTCTGCTCGGACCTGATCGATGGTGGCGTAGACAAGCTGCATTTTTATACGCTCAACCGCCCAGAGCTTACCCGGGATGTCTGTTTCGCATTGGGTATTACACCACAGACTGAATTGCAAAACGTAGCCTAATTCCAAGCTTGCCCGGCAATATTGCAATTGTCGGGCAAGAGCGTTTCTAATCGCGGTTGCTGCGCGCCGAAGACAGTAAGGTCGACAATCTTGATATGTACTGATCAACTGTTGCCGACTATCAGCCTAATACCCGAAAAAAATTGACAAAAAAGTGACTTCTGGCAGTCTGAACTCAGTGTAGTTTTGACGAGTGTTTTGAGTATGGAGCCAGTGAGCAAGATAAAGGCTCGGGTCGAAGCGTTGCAGGTTCTTGGCCTGCCTCCAGGTGCGAATCCAAAAGAAATCCGTGAGGCTTGGCGTAACGTCGCCTTTCACGACCACCCCGATCATACCGGTGGTGATTACTCGGGATTTTCGAAGGCCAAAGCGGCTTACGATTTTTTGCGCCAAGAAGGAATGACTTACAAAGGGTCTTCCGATTCTTCGGTGCCGCGTCGACCGCGACTGAAAAAACGAGTCATCGAACTTGCAGCAGAAGAAATCGAGGCCTGCCGTGATCTGTTGAGCCCTGATCGTGCGCTATCAGATTTTTCTGACGCGGATGGAACGGGTACAGCTGATGTTAATATCCGCTCTTCAGATCATATACCGGATGCAATCGGGTGCTTCGGACGCGATTTGACCTATTTCGTAGCTTCACCAGTCTGCGAAGGTGCAAACCGAGTGGCGCTTCCGACTTCGGTGCTGGACAGTTGTCGAAAAGCAGAAACCGAAATCCTGACCTTTCAATCCAAAGGATCGGGCTCAGGCGATATAGTCATTCCCGACCCGATAAGAGAGCGAAAGTTTCCCGGCGCCAAGAGTGTAAGAATTCGATTTGAAGCGGATCAACACATGCGCGACATGTTCGAACTGGCGGGTTGAAAGCACCTACGGATTTGAAGAGTGCCCGGCCATTAAAGCCGGGCTATCCGAAATTCTTCGAAATCAGTTGGAAACCGGACCTTCCGACGTGAACTTGGGAATAACGCTGGTCGATGCTGCATCGGATTCGATACCCGGCCAGTTGCCTTCTGCCAGATTGATATTACCCGGGATGTCTTCTTCGAAGAACCCGACAACCACATCGGTGATGTTCAGATACAGCTTGTCGTCAACAATCCGCCACAAGTTCGGATTGGCCGGGACCTTGCCGCCGCGCGATACACCATAGGCACAATGACCGTCATATTGAGGGGCATAATATGCCGGGTTTTCCAGAAACTTGTCGCGATTTTCTTCGGTTGAAAAGGCCCAGGTCGCGCCGTTGTAATCAGCAGTGATATCGGCTTGGCCACGAACGCCCTCGGGCTGCGCCTGACCAACCGGGGCCTGAGCTAGATTGCGATATGCAACGGCGTCGTAGCCCGAAATCGCAAAGCCGGTGCCATCGACATATTGATCTCCGGCGAAGGCGGGCATGGCAAAGGCCATCGTCGCGGCAAGGGTCAGCGTAAAGCGTTTCATGTAGTTATCCTCGTGTCCTAACGGTTCCTGGGCACCCGAATTGCGGGCCTGCCCAGACAATAGGTGATTTTGACCCGGCGCGAAGGTCCACTCGCGCCGCTGTGAAAAGGATCGAGATTTTGTGAGGCGAACCGGTGGTAATGTTACATTTTTCTGGCTGAGTCCGGGGTTGGACTTTGAGTTCTGCAATATTAGCTGTGGGATCAGTGGCCTCTTGGCCAAGAGATGCAGGAAAGGCATGAGATGAGCGAACAATCCACTTATACCCCTCCAAAGGTCTGGACTTGGGACAGCGAAAGCGGCGGGCAATTTGCAAATATCAACCGGCCGATTGCCGGGGCCACTCATGACAAGGACCTCCCGGTTGGGAAGCACCCGCTTCAACTGTATTCTCTGGCCACTCCCAACGGCGTCAAAGTTACTGTGATGCTCGAAGAGCTTCTGGCCCTCGGCCATACAGGGGCCGAGTATAATGCCTGGCTGATCAACATCGGCGAGGGTGACCAGTTCAGCTCTGGCTTTGTTGGGGCAAATCCCAATTCAAAGATTCCCGCATTGTGGGATCATTCGGGCGAAAGCCCTGTACGTGTGTTCGAGAGCGCTTCAATCCTACTGCATCTGGCCGAGAAATTTGGTGAATTTCTGCCTGAAAACGGGTCCGAACGGACCGAGGTTATGAACTGGCTGTTCTGGCAGATGGGCAGTGCGCCTTACTTGGGTGGCGGCTTTGGTCATTTTTACGCATATGCGCCAGAAAAGTGGCAATACCCGATTGACCGTTTTGCGATGGAAGCCAAGCGCCAGTTGCATGTTCTGGATCTGGAGCTTGCCAAGAAGCCCTATATCGCGGGTGAGGATTATTCGATTGCCGACATGGCGATATGGCCGTGGTACGGGCAGCTTGTTCTGGGCCGACTGTATGATGCCGCAGAATTCCTCGATGTCGAAAGCTACAAAAACGTCATGCGTTGGGCCAAAGCAATCGATGCGCGCCCGGCCGTTCAGCGTGGTCGCATGGTTAACCGCTCTTTTGGCGAGCCGCATACGCAATTGCATGAACGTCACGATGCCAGCGACTTCGAGACACGCACGCAGGATAAGCTTGAAGCAGCGGATTAACCTGCTTTCTTTCTTATTTTAAAATAGGGGGCTGCTCAGGATCACTGCCCGGGGCAGCCCTTTCCACTCTAGGAGCCTGTGGCTGAGGTATTTCGAACTGAAGTCCGACCTTTGCCAGCGCAGCGACGGTCGGTTCATCCGCGCGAAAAAAACCGACATCCAGTGCGCCCGCCTCGATTCCCGAGAATGTTAACGCTTCCGAGACCGCCCGCGCCAGCGCAGGCTGCGCGCTTTCGGCTGCAGATACAAAACCCAAAAGGTGACCCTGTCCACCGTCTTCGGTTTCCGTTCCAACCAAAAATGCAGCGGCGGCGAGACCTGCCGCGGTCGCAAGCTTGGTATCAAGAGCGGTCAGCAGAACATCCGGTAAACCTTTGGGCGGGTGAAATTCTGCCAGCCGCTGCTGCACTTCCCGAGGGCCATGCTGCAACGTGTTTGACAACCATCTCAGCGCATCGGCCGGGATTAGCATTGACGAAGGCGCTGTCTCAAGATTCAGACCCAGCCCGATCCCCTGCCCTGACAACAACTCGGAAAGAACGCGACCGGACAGGGCCACATAAGGAACCGGCCGTCCTGCGAATTCAGCCAACCTCTCCTCAAGATCAAAGGCCAGCACGAAACGCCCATCGGCCACATCGAATAGCTCGGGCGAGATGTTCTCGTCTTGCGCCTCTTCGCTGAGCATCAGGAATAACTCGCTATCGGCCAGTCTTTCGAAGAAGCGCAATCTTGCGGTATCATCTTCCGGGGCCACCTGCATGGCGGCGTGTGCAGCATCTAGGGCTGTCGCGTCAGTCATTCAAAACCTCTTGTACCCGTTCCCGCAGTACCGGCAAAAGCTCGGCCTCGAACCAGGGATTTTTCTTCAGCCAAGCCGTATTGCGCCAGGACGGGTGAGGCAAGGCAAAGACCCGCGGCGCATGGTCTCGCCAACGGCTAACTGTCTCGGTGACCTGAGTTCGCGTGCCTAGATGATATTTATGGGCATGACCGCCGACGAGGATGGTTAGAGGTACATCACCCATCGCTGCCATCACCTTTCCGTGCCAGGTGCGACCGCATAGCGGTGGTGGAGGCAGGTCAGCCTTACGCTCATTGTATCCGGGGAAACAGAACGCCATAGGCACAATGGACACGTGCGATCGGTCATAAAACCCATCTTCATCCAGCCCCAGCCAATCCCGCAGACGATCACCCGAGGGATCGGTGAATGGCCTTCCAGACGCATGTACCCGAGCGCCAGGCGCCTGCCCCGCGATTAGTATACGCGCACCAGGCCGAAACCAGACGACCGGTCGTGGCTCGTGCTCGGTTGCGGTCCGGGCAAACTTGTCCGCGCACAGACGACACGCTTTGATTTCCCTGATGAGTGAATTCATCGGATCGTAAGGCTTCCGCAATTAATATCCGATAAAGATAGTCATGATCGGTTGGTGTGCCAACGAAGCCCGCTTCGGCAACACTTCAATGTCATGACGCCGGATGCGCATTGATCATTTGTTTCATATTTCGACATAATGTGGCCAACATGGATCGGTAGCACTCACGCCCTCAAACCATAACGAAACGGAACGATCACAGGCCGCACATGCTGGAATTCGACAATGTCAGCAAGTCTTTCTGGACCGGAACCCGCCGCAAGGTGATTCTGGACCAGGTGTCATTCCGCGTTGAACTGGGTACTTCTCTTGGGGTGCTGGCCCCGAACGGAACCGGAAAGACCACATTGATCAACATGATGGCCGGATTGGAAAAACCTGACGAAGGTGTGATCCGGCGTGAGTGTCGCGTTTCCTTTCCCATGGGCTTCACCGGGGGTGTGGCCAAACGCCTGTCAGCGTTAGAGAACGCGCGCTATATTGCCAAGATTTATGGCATGGACCCCGACTACGTCGAAGCTTACTGCAGTTGGTTGTGCAATCTGGGAGAGTATTTCGATCAGCCGGTTGGCACCTATTCGGCAGGGATGCGGGGCCGCTTCACTTTTGCTCTGATGTTGGCGCTGGATTTCGACATGTACCTGATTGATGAGGGGATGCCCTCGTCGACCGACGTGGAATTCAACAAAAAGGCTGGCGACATCCTGAAAGAGAAACTGCGAACGACAACACTCGTGATCGTATCGCACAACCCCTCAACTCTGGAGAAATTCGCGCGGCAGGCCGCAGTTCTGGTGGACGGGCAGATTCATATGTTTGAAACCTTGGAAGAGGCAAAGCAACTCTATGACTACCAGACCCAAGGCTAGGAAATACAATCCCGACCGCGCGACGCGCGGCGCTGGCACGGCCGAGGCGCGCTCGGACGCCATATCCCGTATCCGTAAGGCCACACAGGGTTCGGACACGGGCGGTGAAACTCAACAGCCGGGGACCGAGTTGGACGCGATCAAACACGAAGGGCTGACAGGGCGGCAACTGCGTGTTGCACGGCGGCTCGCGCATAAAAACGGGCTGGCGGCGACCTCTGATTATGATGCGGTTCGGCTGTTGCGAAAGAAGGGGATTGATCCGTTTCAGCGCACAAACCTGCTTGATCTGGCGGCTTCCGGTCAAAGCAAATCGACCGCCGACAGCTCGGCACAGGATAATATCAAGATTCACCTGCCCCAGACCGCTAAGGAATCTCAGAAAAACCTGCCCGGCCCGGAGCTCAGCCCGGCCCAACGCCGCGAATATGAGATCGGGCAAATCCAGAAAGACATCGCAAAGCGCCGCCGCCGTAAGCTTGCGGCGTTGTTTGCGCGGTTAGCGGTTTTCGTTATCTTGCCTACGTTCATTGTGGGTTACTATTTCTATCGCGTGGCAACACCGATGTATGCCAGCGACTCCGTATTCTCGATATTACAAGCCGATGGCGGTGGGGCCGCTTTTGGTGGTTTCCTGGCAGGCACTCAATTTGCCACAGCGCAGGATTCAGTCGCCACGCAGGAATTTCTGGAATCTAAGGACGCGTTGGAAAGACTTGAGCGGGATACCGGATTTGCTGAATTTTTTCAGCAAGACTGGATTGACCCGATCCAACGCCTGTCGCCGGACGCACCCCTTGAGGAGACCTATAAGCTCTATAAGCGCATGATCACGATCGGGTATGACCCGAGCGATGGGGTCATTCGCATGGAGGTCGCAGCTCCAAGCCCCGAGATCTCAGTCGATTTATCCAAGCGGCTTATCTCCTACGCCGAAGAGACGATAAATGGTCTGACCGAATTGAAACGCGAAGATCAGATGCGTGACGCCTTGGCAAGCTTTGAGGCCGCGCAAGAGGCGCGCAGACAAGCGCAGGAAGATTTGATCGAACTGCAGTTGCAGGGGGCCATTTTGGACCCGCAAAGTGTGATCGCCAGCTTGCGTGCAAGGATTGACCAGTTCGAACTGCAGCTACAGGACAAAGAACTGCAGTTGGCTGCCCTTCTCGACAATGCCCGCCCCAACAAAGCCAAGGTGGATGGCACCCGCGCAGACATAGAACGCCTGGAGGCTGTTCTGGATGAGTTGAATGCCGAGATGCTTGATGCTTCGGCGGGCGAAAACTCGCTGGCGCGGTTGAGCGTTCGTATCCAGATGGCGCAAGCCGATCTGGCGGCCCGGGATATGATGCTGCAAACAGCAATGCAGCAAATGGAATCCACTCGAACCGAAGCCAACCGAAAGGTGCGGTATTTGACCGTATCGGTGAACCCGGTTCCCAGCCAGGAACCCAGTTATCCTCGCAAGTTCGAAAATACGATTTTGGCTTTCCTGTTGTTTGCTGGTATCTACCTGTTGATCTCGCTTACCGCGTCGGTCCTTCGTGAACAGGTATCCTCGTAAGACTCATGAAACATGTAAAAATCGCCGACCTTACAGTTGGCAACGACCTTCCGCTAACCATTATTGCCGGCCCTTGCCAGCTCGAGACATCCGATCACGCCCAGATGATCGCAGGCACTATGAAAGAAGCATGTGACGCCGCCGGGGCGCAGTATGTATTCAAGGCTTCGTATGACAAAGCCAACCGGACCTCGCTGTCCGGCAAGCGTGGCATGGGCATTGATGCCGGGCTGAAGGTGTTGGACGACATTCGCAAGACCATGGGCATTCCGGTTTTGACCGATGTTCATACCGAGGCCCAATGCGCGATTGCGGCCGAGGCTGTGGATGTGCTGCAAATCCCTGCGTTTCTGTGTCGTCAGACGGACATGCTGCTGGCGGCGGGCAATACCGGAAAAGCGGTCAACGTGAAGAAGGGACAGTTTCTCGCCCCGTGGGAAATGCCGAATATCGTCACTAAGATCGAAAGCACAGGCAATCAGAACATCCTGCTGACCGAGCGTGGAACTTCGTTTGGCTACAATACGCTGGTCGCGGACATGCGATCGCTGCCGCAGATGGCGCAAACCGGATACCCGGTCGTCATGGACGCAACCCACTCGGTGCAACAGCCCGGCGGCCAAGGTGGTTCCTCGGGTGGACAGCGTGAGTTTGCGCCAGTGATGGCGCGTGCCGCTGTGTCTCTGGGCGTCGGAGCCGTTTTCATAGAAACCCATCAGGATCCCGACACCGCACCCTCGGATGGGCCGAACATGATCCCTCTGGATCAGATGGGCCATCTGATTGACACATTAATGCGGTTCGATGCGCTGGCGAAAGAAAACCCAATTCAAATTTAACGATTGAGCTTTGTAATGACCAAACCCCTTCCCGAGGTGACCCCGAACACCTGGAGCTTTCTGCGCGACCCAATGATCAAGGCCACCGGCTTTCGCGAATATGACGCGCGGTGGAAATACCCGGATGAGATCAACCTGCCCGGAATGACCGCTCTTGGCTTGGGGCTGGGCACGCAGATTCACAAACGCGGGATCGAGCCGGTGATTGCAGTCGGCAACGACTATCGCGACTATTCGCTGTCGATCAAAAACGCTCTGATCGTGGGCCTTATGCAGGCTGGTATTCAGGTCAAGGATATTGGTCCGGCGCTCAGCCCGATGGCTTATTTTGCACAGTTTCATTTGGATGTGCCAGCCGTTGCGATGGTCACGGCCAGCCACAACCCTAATGGCTGGACCGGCGTCAAAATGGGTTTCGATCGCCCCCTGACCCACGGCCCCGATGAGATGTCAGAGCTACGCGACATCGTCCTGAACGGAGAAAGTGTCGCGCGCCCAGGCGGCTCATATGAATTTGTTGATGGCGTGAAAGAAGCCTACATTGACGATCTGGTAGGGGATTTCAAAATGTCCCGCCCTCTGAAAGTCGTCTGCGCCACTGGCAACGGCACTGCCGCCGCCTTTGCGCCCGAGATATTCGAGAGGATCGGTGTTGAGGTTGTGCCCAGCCACACCCGGCTGGACTACACCTTCCCCAACTACAATCCAAACCCCGAAGCCATGGAAATGCTGCATGACATGGCAGATACTGTCAAAGCCAGCGGCGCAGATCTGGCGCTGGGGTTTGACGGTGATGGCGATCGGTGTGGTGTTGTGGACGATGAAGGCGAAGAGATTTTTGCCGACAAGGTTGGCGTCATCATGGCGCGTGATCTGGCCAAACTGTATCCGGGATCGACGTTCGTCGCGGACGTAAAATCCACCGGCCTGTTTGCAAGCGATCCCGAATTACAAGCGCGTGGTGTAAAGGCCGACTATTGGAAGACCGGCCACAGCCACATGAAGCGCCGGGTCAAGGAAATCGGCGCGCTGGCCGGGTTTGAAAAATCGGGCCACTATTTCTTGGCTGAACCAGTCGGACGTGGATATGACTGCGGAATGCGCGTGGCAGTGGAAATCTGCAAATTGATGGACCGCAACCCGAACCAAAGCATGTCGGACCTGCGAAAGGCATTGCCCAAAACATGGTCGACGCCCACCATGTCACCCTATGCCGCCGACACCGAAAAATATGACATTCTACAACGACTTGTTGACAAACTGGTTGCAAAGGCCAACGCGGGTGAAAGCTTTGCAGGTCGCGCGATCAAAGAGGTTGTGACCGTCAATGGCGCACGGGTCATTCTGGACAATGGTAGTTGGGGGCTTGTACGCGCTTCGTCCAATACGCCCAATCTGGTCGTGGTCTGCGAAAGCAGTGAAAGTGAGGATGAGATGCGCGCGATTTTTACAGATATCGACGCGGTCATTCGGACCGAGCCCGGTGTGGGCGACTACGATCAGACCATTTGATCAAGAATTCAAACAAGGGCGCCCAGTTGAGCGCCCTTTTATCTGCTCAGCTCAATCTCCGCCGAATAGCTTGAGCAGACCTTTCTTGGCCTCTTCTTCCAATTTACCTTTCAGCGCGTCTTCGATCTGATCGGTATCGGTAACCGTGGTATCCAGTTCTTTTCCGACCTTTTCCAGAACCTTTTTCTTTGCGTCATCTTCCAGTTCCTTGACCTTGCCTTCGGCCGCAGCCTCAATGACTTTGGTAAGGTCCGGCTTGATCGCTGGGTTGCTCCACGGACCCTTGATCCGGACAGGCACCGATATCCCCTGCCCCGAGTTGGCGCGCAGCGCGACCGGTGTGAACAGATAATCGATGTCGCGTGCACCCAGCCCAATCCTACCGGCACCATCCGCGCGGTAATTGTCCAACTTCATCAACAGATCCTTGTTGGTCAGATCGCCATTTTGCATCGTAAAGCTTGCGGTAAGGCTATTGAATACTGTCGTTCCACCTGATCCTTCTCCACGGCCCATGAGGCGATCCAGATCCAGCCCGGATATGACCCCTTTACCGACCTCTATATTACCTTTGCCACTGAGCGACCGCATGATCTGATCTTCACTCTGCCCTACACCAAGAAACTCAAGATTACCTGATCCGGTGCCCGATAGACGTTTGATATCTCCAAGCGTCACAAGCGCCTCTTTGATATCGATATCGTCGGCTTTCAGATTCCCACCAACCGATAGACCGTTGCGATTATTGGCAACTACCTGCCCATTCAGCTGTCCGGAAAAAAGAGAGGCCGGGTGCATTTTCAATACTGCCCGCGAGCGATCTAGGCTGAGCGTCAGGTCGCTTTTTCCAAAGCGCATGCCCGGAACTGCAATCGAATTGGCTTGTAGACGGATCGTCCCATTTGCAAGTGCCAGGAATGAAGCGTCTATTGGGGTTTTTGACCATCCTTCTGCCTCCGCGCCGCCGGCGGAAGTGTCCTCTCCACCAACTTTAGACAAGTCGAGATCACCCGCGTTCAGGCGCGCGGTGATTTGAGGCGGGTCGGAAATCTGGATATCTGCTTCACCCTCCAGTCGGTTATCGTCAAGAACCGCAGTCATATTCCGCAATGAAATCCGGCCGTCTTGAGTATAGGTCATCTGACCGGACACATTTGCAACTTGCCCCAGACCTTCGGGTACGGTGACTCCACCCTGACCGAACGCGGCCAGCATTCTGTGCGTGTCCTTTGAGGTAACGGTGGTTTTGCCATCCATTTCACCCGCCAAGTTCACCCGACCGGAAAACTGAATTTTCCCACCGGGCGCGGTCAGGCTCAATTGCAACGGTGTGACAACGCCGCTCGAGAAGGCAGGCAGGTCAGGGATGGTTAGGTCAACTTCAACTGCACCTCCCGGTACGGCCATAGTGGCCTGCATTTCCATCGGGTCGGTCACATCTGGCCAACGTGCCGAAAGATCGACGTTGGCAAAGTCCATACTCACCGCACCATTCTCAAGATAGATCAACCGGGCATCGGTCAGTTCGAGTCGCTCCAGCGTGATCGGCCGATTGTCGACCGCTTGGGCCGTGGCACCCGTGGCTGCCGAGTTGCCGGGTTGGTGCAGTTCCCAATTCCCGCGCCCGTCCGAGCGCTCCAGACGCAGTACCGGACTGTCAGCCAGTACCCTCTTGAAGCGGATGTCCCCTGACAAAAGTGCCGAGGCATCGACCCCCACAGCCAGACTCTGGGCGCTCAGCATCGGTTCGGGCCCAGCCCAAGGCGCATTGCCAAAGGTCACCGGACCGGTCTCCATCCCCAGAACCGGCCAGAAGGTCAGATTGACGTCACCCGACAACTCAAGATCGCGACCTGTCTGCGCCTTGACCTGTTCGGCCAGTATCGTTGCCAACTTGTCACCCGGCATCAATAGCAGGGCCCCGATCACCAGCCCAAATGCGGCGACGAGAATGAACAGGATGCGAAATAGCCATTTCATAATACGACCGTGCCTTTCCGGCTTATCTGCTCTGTTTCAAGTCAGCCCTGTGCGGGCAGGATTTGCAAGGGGAAGCTTTCCCCTCTATATGCCCGGCCATGAGCACGAACCCACCGAACCTCCGCCCCGATCTGGCCCCTTCAGCCCAGATCACCGATACGCCTCGAAAAGGTCAGCCGACCCTTGGAATGGTGTCGTTGGGATGTCCCAAAGCATTGGTCGACAGCGAACGTATTTTGACGCGCTTGCGTGCTGAGGGCTACGGGATCTCGCCTGACTACGCGGGTGCTGATGCCGTAATCGTGAACACCTGTGGGTTTCTGGACAGTGCAAAAGCCGAATCTCTGGACGCGATCGGTGAGGCTTTGGTCGAGAATGGTAAGGTCATCGTGACGGGCTGTCTGGGGGCTGAACCCGATTATATCCGAGAGCATCATCCGCGCATTCTGGCTGTCACCGGGCCTCATCAATATGAACAGGTGTTGGATGCGGTTCATAGTGCCGTACCTCCGGACCCGGATCCCTTTGTAGACCTGCTGCCTGCATCAGGTGTGAAACTTACGCCACGCCACTACAGCTATCTCAAGATATCCGAAGGCTGTAACCACAAATGCAAATTTTGCATCATCCCGGATATGCGTGGAAAATTGGCCAGCCGTCCGGCTCACGCGGTTCTGCGTGAGGCCGAAAAGCTGGTCGACAGCGGCGTGCGAGAATTGCTGGTGATCTCGCAAGACACCTCCGCCTACGGATTGGATCGCAAATATGATGTGAATCCCTGGAAAGACCGTGAGATTCGCAGCCACATCACTGATCTGGCGCGTGAGTTAGGCCAGTTCGACGCTTGGGTACGGCTGCACTACGTCTATCCCTATCCTCATGTGCGTGACCTGATCCCGCTGATGGCAGATGCTGGCTGCAATGTGCTGCCCTATCTCGACATCCCTTTTCAGCACTCGCACCCGGATGTTCTGAAGCGGATGGCCCGCCCCGCAGCAGGTGCCAAAACTCTGGACGAGATTGCCGCCTGGCGCGCGACCTGCCCCGATATCACCCTGCGCTCGACTTTCATTGTCGGCTATCCCGGGGAGACCGAGGCTGAATTCCAGACCCTGCTGGACTGGATGGACGAGGCTCAATTGGATCGCGTTGGTTGTTTTCAATACGAGAATGTCGACGGTGCCCGCTCAAACGATCTGCCGGATCATGTTCCGGCCGAAGTTAAACAAGATCGGTGGGAGCGGTTCATGGAAAAGGCCCAGGCCATCTCCGAGGCCAAGCTGGCAGCGAAGGTCGGTCAAACCCTTGAGGTCATTGTGGACGAAGTCGACGACGAGGCAGCAACTTGCCGCACCAAATCCGACGCGCCAGAGATCGACGGCAACCTGTTTATAGATGAAGGGTTCGAGAGTTTGAATACGGGAGATATCGTCACAGTCGAGGTCGATGAAGCCGGAGAATACGACTTGTGGGGACGATTGCGCCCTTAGATTCTACTAATTGCACTTTAGACTTAGAACAGACTGACCAAAATCACTAACCAGGCCACGCCCGCGGCGACGGCGGACAAAGCTACGGCTGCGCTCGCGGCGTCTTTTGCTTGCCCGGCCAGAACATTATGATCCGTCGATGTATGATCCACCGCACGTTCAATTGCTGTGTTGAAGAGTTCGGCAACCAAAACCAGAATACCCAAGGCAAAGATAACTGCCCTCTCCGACGTGGTCAGCGGAAGCGAAAGCGCCAGAGCAGCCGAAGCCAGATTTGCCCAACTCCAAGCGCGAAATGAATACTCCGCACGCCAAGTTGCGGACAGGCCTTGCCAGGTCCAACGAGTACGATCCTTAAGGTGTTCAAAGAATTTGCGCATGTGCCCTACCGACTGATCATTCTGAAAGTTGACGTTCGCGACCTATGGCAGAAAGGCAAGAAAAAACCGCCTCACGGGCGGCAGTCACTGGTAAGAATACAGGCGGCCCCGCTATTAGGACCGCCTGCTGAATGCTTATTGGGTGACCGGGTTACATACGGTCTGGCCTGCTTCGGTAGTGGCCAGTTCATAGCCTGCCGAGCAGCTGGGTGTACCATACTTGTCATAGTCGGGCTGGATGTAGACCGGGGTCGGTTCCTCTTGCTGCGAGCACGCAGTCAGTACAACGGCCGTGGCGCAGATAGCAGCAAATTTCAGTTTCATGTCCATCAATCCTCTATTACTTTTCTGATATTGCCCAGTTTTTCGGGGCCGGTATCAGAATAGGACCAAGAATTTCATATGGCAACCGAATCGATAACGTTATTGTGAAATAAGGCGAATCCATGCTGGCGACTGGGCCATCACCAGCGGTCTATCCTTTTTGACAAAGCGCCCTAAACTCAGTCTTTGACATCAGCCGAATACGGAGTAGCCATATGTCAGACGCCCCGACCATCGCCCAGAAATCGCCATATCCTGTCGAAGTGACCGAGGGAAAGACCTATTTCTGGTGTGCCTGCGGTAGATCTAAGCGGCAACCCTTTTGTGATGGTTCGCACAAAGGTACCGCATTTGAACCGGTTAAATACACTGCTGAGACCAGCAAAAAAGTATTCTTCTGTGGCTGCAAACACAGCGCCAAACCGCCGCTTTGCGACGGAACGCACGCCAAACTCTGACTTCATGCGAGGTTGTTCAAAACCTCAGCGTTAGCGCAGAACTCGGGTGCTTTCGTAGCCTGGGCTTGTTGCGCCGCCAGCCAAATCTGGCAGCGTTCGTTACAGGCGGATCCCCGACAGCGGGTAACCATCTGTGCATAGTCGTAGTCCGTCAGTTTGCCTTCGGTCATCGCCTCGGTCAGAGAAAGCCCCATGCATCGCGCCACTGAACGTGTCAGCCAAAAGTGTTTCTCTATCTCGCCCAATGGTTTCCGGTACATGTGCTCACTCTTGATTGCTGGCCTTAAGGGCGGCAAATCGATGCTGGTTTGGGCAGGTGCACGGTGCGTTTTCAGCTGTTTCGTTCTCGTTTAGCCAGTCCGGGCACGCGCGCGCCCACTCACACCCGCGGCAGAGCTGGATCATTTCAGCCCATTCCTGTTGGCTCAGGCGCCCATCCCGATGGGCGGTCGTTATATCGGTCCCGGTTGCCTGCGCCATTCTCAGAACCAAACGAAGGTGGGTCATGATCTGTCCGAGTCCCGGCACGGTGATATCCCGATGTTACGGACTTAGCCTGCTCAGCAAGTCGTGATTGCGACAGTATTCCGGCGCCTTGGACGCGGCTGAGTTCTGGGCCAGAAACGCCTCGCAATGGCCCGGATTGGGACATTCAGTACAGCGCAGTACAGCGTCCGAAATCTCATCAAAACGCAAAGATCCTTCGATAGCAACTTCTTGCAAATCAACGCCCAGCGTTGTGGCCATCTTATCCACAAGACCGGCATGACGTCGCAGCATTTCGTGGTCAGACATGCGGTTTCCTTCTCCATTCACACAATGAAAAAGATACCCCATAACCTCATGAATGCCTTTGACTCAGGTCAATGACCCGTTTCCAACTGGTCCAGATAGGCACGCGTGGCATCCTGCACGCGACGAAACCGATCACCACCCAGTTTCTTGCCGCCGTACCAGCGTGTCACGATGATTACATGCTCCGATAGCCCGGCCCGTTCCATCATCCGTAAAATGACCATCGCCGCACCGGACTCCCCGTCATCAGCTTTGAGCGCCCCGGTCGGCAGAATCGCTGCCCAGGTGTTGTGGGTCGCTTTGGCGTAGGCCTTGTCAGACTTCAGTTCCGTCAGAACCGCGTCGACATCCGCACGGCTGGAGACCAGCGCACCCGTCACGGCATATTTTGATCCTCGGTCGCTGAGTACAACGCCCAATCGGGTTAATTGAATCATTACCGCAACCCCAACTGGCGCGCAGTTTGCAACACCACCTCGACCCGTTTGGCATTGGGTGGATGTGTTGCCAGAAAACGGTCTCCTGGATCAGGGATACGCCGAAAGAAAGCCATCCCGACCAACGGATCATAGCCTGCCGAATGGGTGATCTTTGTTCCCAGCCGATCCGCCTCAAGCTCGAACTCTCGAGTGTAATTTTGTACGCCAACCTCAGCCCCCAGCGCCTGCGCACGTTCTACCCCGGCGTCATCTTCACCTTGCTTGCGAGCAAGTTCACCGAAAATACGGGCGCTTTCCTTGGCGTTTTCGGCCTGCCGGGCAATGTGTCCCAGAATATGGTGGGCGGCTTCGTGCCCCATGACAAAAGCCATCTCATCCGCATTTTGCGTCGAACCAATCATTTGCTGAGTGAAGATGATCAACGGCTGCCCGTTCTTGTCCAACGTCTGAAACGCATTTGCAGGTGCCTTAGAGGAGAGATCGACCAGAATCACGAAATCACAATTGGCAGCTCGCGAGCGGCGGCGGCATTCCCGACCAGCGGCATCTCCTATCTCTTGGCTCACCTGTTCGAATACACGCGCTTTTTCCCGCTGACCCGATGATGACGGTTGCCACTCGGAAGCCGGTATCGCGATTACAGACGAAGAATCACATGCCGCCAACAACAACACCAGCAACAAGGCAAAACGGTGCATTCAAATTCCTTTCAGTCACTCTGGCGGCAGGCAAGCATAACGCGCCAAATCTGACTGGGCTACAGCCGAATGCGCCCGCGACGGGTTGCATTGCGACCTCTGGCCCGGCACTCTGCCGATATGTTTTCTATTGAGCACGAATTCGACTCGACAGTCATTACGCTGGTGGATGAAGGCGCTAAGCCTTTGCAAGAGGATGTCGTCATCAACAACTTCGCCGAATGCGTTACGCTTGAGCAGTTAGACCCCCGGACAGATCAGATTCAGAAGATCACTCTGTCACCTGAACAAGTGCGTGATCTGGCCGCTGCTCTGGATCTTCCGGAAGGGGTTTACCAGATACGCGAAACTGATCACCCGGGTTCATAGGGGCCGCGTAGCCATCTATTCCGAACGCAGAGCAGGTGTGCAGAAAATCCGATTGAAATTGATATGATTCAGGAGACAGTTTGCCCTTGAAACGGGGTTGCACCCCTCCAACATACAATCTGCCCATGTGAAGGAAATTAACATATGTCCTTGAAGAACCAAGCCGCGCTGGATTTTCTGCACGCGCGTCGTTCACGTCCGGCCAAAACACTGGTGGCACCGGCTCCGACAAGGGACGAGTTAACGCCTCTGCTGACCGCCGCTGCACGTAGCCCCGATCATGGCAAACTTGAGCCTTGGCGATTTATTGTTATCGAGCAAGGTGCAATGAAACGTCTCGCAGATCTCACCGAAACTTGCGGTCAGGCATTGGGAAAAAGCCCGGAGGATATCGCAAAGACACGCAGCCAGTTCGACATGGGCCACCTTGCCGTCGCTGTGATCGAGGTGCAGAAACCTTCTGATAAAGTTCCCGCTATTGAACAGACCTATTCGGCGGGCGCCGTATGCCTGTCATTGCTGAACTCAGCGCTCGCTGCAGGCTGGGGTGCGAACTGGCTGTCTGGCTGGCAATCCCATGACCGTGGTTTTTGCGAACGAGGGCTCGGCTTGGCCGAGAACGAGAAAATTGCTGGATTCATCCATATCGCAACCGAAGGCAATGCCCCACCTGAACGGCCGCGTCCCGATGTGGACGCATTGACCCAATGGGTTTCGGAATGATTATCATCCAGTCTTTTCTGCAAGCTCTGGGTCAGATCGGCGACCCCCGGTTCCGCAAGGTGCTGCTATTAGGAGTTGGGCTTACCTTCGCGCTTCTGGTCGCAGCATATGCTGGATTTTTGTGGCTGATCAACGCTCTGGTCGGCGAACAGGCCACCCTACCTATATTGGGTCAGGTCACATGGCTGAACGACCTTCTCAGTGTCTCATCATTTTTGCTGATGATGGTGTTATCGGTGTTCCTGATGGTACCCGTTGCTTCTGCCATCACCTCGATGTTTCTTGATGAGGTCGCACAGGCGGTTGAGGATAAGCACTATCCCAATCTGCCGCCAGCTACTCGCATTCCGTTTGGCGACGCGCTGCGTGATACGCTCAGCTTTTTAGGCGTCTTGATCGTGGCCAATTTATTGGCGCTGATCCTTTATGCGTTCTTCACACCATTCGCATTGTTCATATTCTGGGGCATGAACGGATTTCTTTTGGGGCGCGAGTATTTTACTCTGGCAGCCATGCGCAGGTTGGGTCGCGAGGGCGCACGAAAGCTACGGGCGAAACACGCGACAACCATCTGGATCGCGGGTATCCTTATGGCTGTCCCGCTCTCCGTGCCGTTGGTCAACTTGCTGATACCGATCCTAGGCGCGGCAACCTTCACACATATCTATCACGGCGTATCGGATAACCGAGCCTGATTTAGTCGCGCAGCTCTAGCTGGTTCAGCCAATCGAAGTCCCGCACGCTGATCGCCCCAGATATGATAATGCCCGCGATGATGGCCCACAGCACCACCGATATCCCGGTGGTGATCCACAGCTTCTTCTTCATGTGATGAACTTCCGGCGCACCGGCATGGGTGCCCGGAACAATATCGCCCAGATCACCCTGCGTTTTGATACGAACCGGCAGAACCACCAGTAGGGTCAGAAACCAAATAACTGCGAATAGGACCAGAGCGGCGGTAATTGTCATTGGTGTCAGACCTGCTCCAACTCAACCAGGCAGCCATTGAAATCTTTCGGGTGCAGGAACAATACCGGCTTACCGTGTGCACCGATCTTGGGTTCGCCCGAACCCAACACGCGTGCGCCAGTCTCTTTCAGATGATCGCGGGCCGCGATGATATCCTCGACCTCATAGCAGACATGGTGGATGCCACCTGACGGATTCTTTTCCAGAAAACCGTTGATCGGACTGTTCTCACCCAGTGGATAGAGCAGTTCGATCTTAGTGTTGGGGAGTTCGATGAAGACCACTGTGACTCCATGATCCGGCTCATCCTGCGGCGCGCCAACTTTGGCGCCAAGCGCATTGCGATACTGGGCCGAGGCAGCCTCAAGATCAGGAACAGCAATGGCAACGTGGTTCAGGCGACCGATCATGGAACTCTCCTACATTCTGCGTTGCGGCGGTTATGGGGGCACTCCAACCAAAGAGCAAGTGCGCCAAAGCGCACGTTAACCCTGTATTAGCCAGAAGTTCCTAGCGTGAGGCATCTGCTAAACAGGAGTTCTGCCATGGACGATTCGGGACCTTTCGCCTCTCCGGCGCTGCCTACCAAGATGCGGCCGCTGCTGGGTCAGACCATCCTTGTGGTCGAAGACAGCCGCTATGCCTGCGATGCGATACGTTTGATGTGTTTGCTCAGCGGCGCGCGTATCCGGCGGGCGGACTGTCTAAAATCGGCGCGACGGCACTTGCAAATCTACCGTCCCTCGGTCCTGATTGTCGATATGGGTCTCCCGGACGGGTCCGGTGCTGACCTGATTGCCGAAATGACCTACGCTGTACCCCGCATCGGCGTCATTCTTGGGTTGTCAGGCGATGATAACATGCAGGCGGTCGCCCGACGTGCAGGCGCTGACGGCTTTCTGGCCAAGCCTTTGACCTCGGTCGCTTACTTCCAGACGTCCATTCTTGAACTTCTGCCCGAAGATCGCCGCCCTGGAGGTCTGGATGCCGTCAGGGACGATATCGTACAGCCCGATCCATTGGCCTATCAGGACGATATGGCTCATATCGCCGATGTGCTGACCGGCCCCACTGACCAGCACACATTGGACTACGCGGCTCAATTCTTGCAAAGCGTGGCTCGGGATGCCGAAGACACAATTCTTGCCGAAGCAGCCCGCGAGCTTGCACGATCACGGGCGACGGGATCGCCGGTAACCGCACAGGCAGCACGAGTTGCCGGGCTAGTGCAGGATCGTCTGGAACAGCAGGAAGCAATTTGACATGCTGATCGCCTATTTCATAACGGTGTCGATTCTTTGCCTCTGGTTTTACCGCCAAACCCGTCTCGCCGCTAAAAACATCAGGAGCAATCGTCGGAACACAGCAAATCCGCTGGACTGATCTCAGTCGCATCGACTTTGTTGGCGCTGCGCGGTCGAACCGGTAACCCTGGAAGTGACGATTGGCCCATACAGCCCCACTAAACGCAAACCGCCCGCACAGGGCGGGCGGCTGATATTAGTCCTGCGGGATGATCCTGAGACCCAGCTCCATCAACTGGTCCGAGGTGGGATCGGACGGCGCGTCCATCATCAGATCTTCGGCACGCTGGTTCATCGGGAACATCATGACTTCGCGAATGTTGGCCTCATCAGCCAATAGCATCACGATCCGATCGATACCTGCTGCGCAGCCACCGTGCGGCGGGGCGCCGTAGTGGAATGCGTTGAAGAGTGCGCCAAAACGGCTTTTCACTTCGTCCTCACCGTAACCTGCCAGTTCAAAGGCCTTCAACATGATCTCAGGCTTGTGGTTTCGGATCGCACCCGACACCAGCTCGTAGCCGTTGCAAGCCAGGTCATACTGATACCCACGTACGTCCAGAGGGTTGCCCTGCAAAGCTTCCATCCCGCCCTGCGGCATCGAGAAGGGGTTATGTTCGAAATCAATCGCCCCGGTTTCTTCGTCCTGCTCGTAGATCGGAAAATCGACTATCCAGGCAAAGGCAAAGCGGTCTTTCTCAGTGAGGTTCAGTTCCTCTCCGATTACGTCACGGGCCTTTCCGGCTACCTTTTCAAAGGCTTTTGGCTTGCCACCCAAGAAGAACGCGGCATCGCCGACACCAAGACCCAGTTGCTGACGGATAGCCTCAGTCCGCTCGGGGCCGATGTTTTTCGCCAGCGGTCCTGCGGCCTCCATGCCTTCGCCCTGATCGCGCCAGAAAATGTAGCCCATTCCGGGCAGACCTTCCTTCTGAGCGAATGCGTTCATGCGGTCACAGAATTTGCGGCTACCGCCGGTCGGTGCTGGGATGGCGCGGATTTCAGTGCCTTCCTGCTCCAACAGCTTCGCGAAAATCGCGAAGCCAGAGCCGCGGAAGTGGTCGGAGACCACTTGCATTTTAATAGGATTGCGCAGGTCGGGTTTGTCGGTGCCGTACCACAGGGCCGAATCCTTATAGGAAATCTGCGGCCACTCCTGATCAACCTTGCGTCCCCCGCCGAACTCTTCGAATACACCGGTCAGCACTGGCTGGATCGTGTCGAACACGTCTTGCTGCTCGACAAACGACATCTCGAGGTCGAGTTGGTAAAAATCGGTCGGCGAGCGGTCGGCACGCGGGTCTTCGTCGCGGAAGCAGGGTGCTATCTGGAAGTATTTGTCGAAACCGGACACCATGATCAGCTGTTTGAACTGCTGCGGGGCCTGCGGCAGAGCGTAGAACTTGCCCGGATGCAGTCGCGAGGGCACCAGAAAGTCGCGTGCGCCTTCGGGTGAGGATGCGGTAATGATTGGCGTTTGATATTCACGGAACCCCTGATCCCACATCCGGCGGCGCATAGATGCAACAACGTCCGAGCGCAGGGTCATGTTCTGCTGCATCGCCTCGCGGCGCAGGTCAAGGTAACGATAGCGCAGGCGGGTTTCTTCGGGGTATTCCTGATCGCCGAACACCATCAACGGCAGTTCATCGGCAGCGCCCAGAACTTCCAGCTCGCGCACGTAAACCTCGATCTCGCCTGTTGGCAATTTCGGGTTAACGAGATCAGCGTCGCGGGCTTTGACAGTGCCGTCGATGCGGATACACCATTCGGAACGCACCTTTTCCAGTTCAGCAAACGCCGTGCTGTCGCCGTCGCACAGCACCTGTGTCACACCAAAATGGTCGCGCAGGTCGATGAACAGCACGCCGCCGTGATCTCGAACACGATGCACCCAACCGGACAGGCGGACGGTTTCACCGACATTGGCGGCGGTCAGAGCGGCGCAGGTGTGGCTGCGATAGGCGTGCATGGATCATATCCCTTCGGGCGCAGAATTCGTCGCGCCGATACACCCCGTCAGGCTTGGAAAGTCAAGGCAGGTCGCGCCGTCAAAACGGCCTTTGCACGTTGCCCGAGTAGAAATAGACACCAAGCCCAGCCGCAAAGATAATATTACCAGCAATTGCGTGCAGAAGAACTGCGTAAAAGAATGATCCACGCTTGCGATAGGCCCAGGTGAACAGGAGGCCTCCGACAAAGGTCATGATGGTGACAACCCAGCTCCAGTACATCAGGTGCGCAAGCGAAAACAGTCCGGCGTTCAGCAGGTACGCGGCGCGACCTTCAGGTAGGATCGAGTGGTAGCGCCGGAAAAAGAGCGAGCGGAAAAGCAGCTCTTGCGGCAGAGCGGACAGCAACGGGTAGCCGATGCAGATGAATATCAGCATCTCTGGCCTGTGAAGCAGCAGAACAAAGGCTGCATCCGGTCGCGCCCATAGCACCAAGGCGGAGCAGAAGGCAGCCATGAATAAGGTGAATGCAATCACCTCGATGACTGACCAGTTTCGCCAGCCATACCGAAGCTCAGCCCAAGAAAAACCGGGCGTATCCTGTAACAACAAGATACCGAGGCCGGTGAAGGCAAAGAGCGACGGGAACATCCAACTCGGCGGGAACAAGGTCGCGATCAAGACTGGGACGGCGACAAAGAACAGGATGAACTCGATCCTGAGGCGTTGGTTGGTTGCTGGGGTTTCCACCCACTCGGTCATTTTACTCAAAGTGCTACAAGCTCCGCCCGGATCAGCCCCCGCAGGGAATTTCCACAGTAGATATTTTGTGCATTCTTAAGGTCGGTCAAGGTTAGAACGGATTCGGTAACTTGTTTATTATCAATCAATTCCTCACGCAGAACACCCGGGAGCAATCCGCAACACTGCGAAGGCGTCAGTTGTCTTCCATCCGGCATGGTCAGGAACAAGTTCGTAATTGTACCTTCGCAAAGCTCGTCCCGTTCGTTTAGAAACAGCAGCTCGTCGACACCCTGCGGCAGACCCGCGCGCGCGCTGTCATATTTCGCCCGACGGGTCGTTTTGTGGCGCAACCAGATATCCGCTGAAGACAATCTCTGCTCCGCTAAACCCACACGCCAGACAGGCGGGTTGGTTTCCAATTCTCCAGTTGTCAGATCAATTTCACCATGCGCGTCCAGCGTCAGGCGGCAGCGGACTGGCGTGTCGCCCGACACCCTATCCAAAACGCGGTGGGCTGAGGCTCGGTCAAACGCAATACCGAGCGTGTCAGCTGTGCGGGCCATGCGCGACAAATGGCGGTCGAGACGCACAAACCCCTGCCCCGGTCGGAACGCCAGAGTTTCGATCAGGCGGAAATCAGGCTCAGTTGGTGGGCGAAGCGAGCTTTCCATAGCGCCTCCTCATACTCTGACGGGGCGGTGCTATCCCAGACCAGTCCGCCACCTACATTCAGGGTCGCTTTGTCGTTTTCAACCATGAGGGTGCGGATGGCCACGTTGAATTCCGACCGCCCATCCGGGGCCGCCCAGCCAATAGTGCCGCAATAGGCATCGCGAGGCCACGGCTCAAGATTAGAAAGGATTTCCATCGCCCTGATCTTAGGTGCCCCAGTGATCGAGCCGCACGGGAAGAGGGCCGTCAGAATATCTGACAACCCGACGCCCACATGCAATTGCGCCTGCACAAGCGAGACCATCTGGTGCACGGTTGCATAGGTCTCAACCTTGAACAGCTCGGGCACTTTTACCGATCCGGCCAAAGCCACCCGGCTGATATCGTTGCGTAACAGATCAACGATCATCAGGTTCTCGGCCCGGTTCTTTTCATCCGAAGACAGAAAAGCGCGTCGGCGCTCGTCTTCGACCGGGTCCTCGCTGCGCGGTTGAGTTCCCTTCATCGGGCGCGTTTCGATCCGGCCCTCGGCGTCGGTTCGGAAAAACAGTTCGGGCGAGCGGCTCAGCAGATCAGGCAGCCCCTCCTGTTCGACCAAAGCTCCGTGGCCGACGGGTTGACCCGCCGTTAGCGCCGCATAGAGCGCAGTGCTGTCTCCCGTTACATCGAGGTCAATTGGGAAGGTCAGATTTGCCTGATAAATGTCACCGGCACCAATCGCCTCATGCACCGTACGGAAGGCTTGCGTATATCGCTCCTCGTCCCAGCGGGGCTGAAACGCAGTAACACTGCCCAACTCCTTTGGCAGTCCAATGCGGTCCGGCTCATCGAACACCCCGAAACACAGCAACGGCAATCGCCGCCCCTCTGGCAGGCGGTCTGCCAGGCGCGGTTCTAGCACATAACCCAGCTCATAGCTCGTATATCCAGCCAGCCAGGCCCCATCCGCGCGCACCTGATCAAGCGCCGCCAGAGCCTGGGGCACCTCCTCCGCGTTGTCCGCGCGGATAATCCGGGATGGACGCTCAAACCGGGTTCCGCGCCCGGCTGGTCCTTGATCGAAACGAATACGCAATTGCATCCTCATTTGCCGTGCTGCGCGGTATAGAGAATAGCGCGCCAAGGGAAAGAGGGGAAAGCGGCAATTTCAAACCCGTTTCCGATAGCTCTTGCACCTTTTCGCGCGGTCCCTATAACGCAGGACAATTTGGGCGCTGGGGCGGTGCCCTGACTCGCGGACAATCGAAGGAACAAGGCCATGCCGAGAAGAACCGACATCCAGTCGATCATGATCATCGGGGCGGGGCCCATTGTCATCGGTCAGGCCTGCGAATTCGACTATTCCGGTGCGCAGGCCTGTAAGGCGCTGCGAGAAGAAGGCTACCGGGTCATTCTGGTGAACTCGAACCCCGCGACGATCATGACCGACCCGGGTCTGGCTGATGCCACATATATCGAACCCATCACGCCCGAGGTTGTCGCCAAGATTATCGAAAAGGAACGCCCCGACGCCCTGCTGCCGACCATGGGCGGGCAAACCGGCCTGAACACCTCGCTTGCGCTGGAAGAGATGGGCGTACTGGACAAGTTCGGTGTCGAGATGATTGGGGCCAAGCGCGACGCTATCGAAATGGCCGAAGACCGCGCTCTGTTCCGTGAGGCGATGGACCGGCTGGGCATCGAAAACCCAAAGGCCGAGATCGTGACAGCTCCGAAGAATGACACCGGCAAGAAAGACCTGGATGCTGGTGTCGCGCTGGCGCTGGACACGCTTGAAACCGTGGGCCTGCCCGCCATCATCCGTCCCGCCTTTACGCTGGGCGGCACTGGCGGCGGCGTGGCGTATAACCGTGAGGATTATATTCATATTTGCCGCTCGGGTATGGATGCCTCGCCCGTTGGTCAGATCCTGATCGACGAAAGCCTGCTGGGTTGGAAAGAATACGAGATGGAGGTGGTACGCGACACCGCCGACAATGCCATCATCGTGTGTTCAATCGAAAACGTCGATCCGATGGGCGTGCATACGGGTGACTCGATCACCGTTGCCCCCGCTCTGACGCTCACTGATAAAGAATACCAGATCATGCGTAATCACTCGATTGCCGTGTTGCGCGAGATCGGGGTCGAGACGGGCGGCTCAAACGTGCAATGGGCGATCAATCCGGTCGATGGCCGTATGGTCGTAATCGAGATGAACCCGCGTGTGTCGCGTTCGTCGGCGCTGGCGTCCAAGGCGACCGGTTTTCCGATTGCCAAGATCGCAGCGAAACTGGCCGTGGGCTACACTCTGGACGAGCTGGACAACGACATCACCAAAGTCACACCGGCCTCGTTCGAGCCGACCATCGACTATGTCGTCACCAAAATCCCGAAATTCGCCTTTGAAAAATTCCCGGGGAGCGAACCCTACCTGACCACCGCAATGAAATCGGTGGGCGAGGCCATGTCCATCGGCCGCACGATCCACGAATCGATGCAGAAGGCCCTGGCTTCAATGGAATCCGGCCTGACCGGCTTTAATGAGATTGAAATCCCCGGCCTGAATGTAGGTGTTTGGGAAGAAGCCGACGACAAAGCTGCCGTGATCAAGGCAATCAGCCAGCAGACCCCAGATCGTCTGCGCACCATTGCCCAGGCGATGCGTCATGGCCTGACGGATGACGAGATATTCGGCGTCACCAAGTTCGACCCGTGGTTCCTCGCTCGTATCCGTGAGATCATTGAGGCCGAGCGTCAAGTGCGCAAAGACGGCCTGCCAGTGACCGAAGACGGTATCCGCAAGCTGAAAATGCTAGGCTTCACCGACGCGCGTCTGGGCAACCTGACCGGCCGCGACGAAGACAATGTTCGCCGCGCTCGCCGCAATCTGGGTGTCAACGCTGTGTTCAAACGCATCGACACCTGCGCCGCTGAGTTCGAGGCGCAGACACCCTACATGTACTCGACCTACGAGGCCCCGATGATGGATGAGGTTGAGTGCGAGGCGCGCCCGAGCGATCGCAAAAAGGTCGTCATCCTTGGTGGTGGCCCGAACCGGATCGGTCAGGGCATCGAGTTTGACTACTGCTGCTGCCATGCCTGTTTCGCGCTGACCGAGGCCGGGTATGAGACCATCATGGTGAACTGCAACCCCGAAACCGTCTCGACCGACTATGACACCTCAGACCGTTTGTATTTCGAGCCGCTGACCTTCGAGCACGTTATGGAAATCCTGACCAAAGAGCAGGAAAGCGGCACCCTGCACGGCGTGATCGTTCAGTTCGGCGGACAGACTCCGCTGAAACTGGCCAACGCGCTTGAGGCTGAAGGTATTCCGATCCTCGGCACCACTCCGGACGCCATCGACCTGGCCGAAGACCGTGAACGCTTCCAGGCGCTGGTCAACGATCTGGGACTGAAGCAGCCCAAGAACGGCATTGCTTCTACCGATGAGCAGGCGCTTGATATCGCCGAAGAGATCGGCTTCCCGCTGGTGATCCGCCCCTCTTACGTTCTGGGTGGCCGCGCGATGGAAATCGTGCGCGATATGGATCAGCTGCGGCGCTACATCAACGAGGCCGTGGTTGTCTCGGGCGACAGCCCCGTGCTGTTGGACAGCTATCTGGCCGGTGCGGTCGAACTTGATGTGGACGCGCTGTGCGATGGCACCGACGTGCACGTCGCAGGCATCATGCAGCACATCGAAGAGGCTGGCGTCCACTCGGGCGACTCGGCCTGTTCGCTACCACCCTACTCGCTGTCGAAAGAGATCATCGAGCAGATCAAGGATCAGGCGTTCAAACTGGCCAAGGCCCTGAATGTGGTTGGCCTGATGAACGTCCAATTCGCGATCAAAGACGATGAAATCTATCTGATCGAAGTGAACCCCCGCGCCTCGCGCACTGTGCCCTTCGTGGCAAAAGCAACCGATAGTGCGATCGCATCCATCGCCGCACGTGTGATGGCAGGTGAGAAACTCTCGAACTTCCCGCAGCGTCCAGCCTACAAGAAAGTAGACGACACCAAGATTGCGGATCAAATGACGTTGGCTGACCCCGACATGCCATGGTTCTCCGTAAAAGAAGCTGTCATGCCATTTGCCCGCTTCCCTGGCGTCGATACCATTCTGGGTCCCGAGATGCGCTCAACCGGAGAGGTTATGGGATGGGACCGCGATTTCCCACGCGCCTTCTTAAAGGCTCAGATGGGGGCCGGGATGGTGTTACCGTCCTCGGGCCGTGCGTTCATCTCAATCAAGGATGCCGACAAAGGCAAGACCATGCTTGAAGCGGCCAAGGTACTGGTTGAACAAGGTTTTACGCTTGTCGCAACACGCGGCACCCAAAGCTGGCTGGAAGAACAGGGCGTTGCCTGTGAGGTGGTCAACAAAGTCTACGAAGGTCGCCCCGACGTGGTGGACATGCTGAAAGACGGTCAGGTGCAGTTGGTGATGAACACCACCGAAGGCGCTCAGGCGGTTGAGGACAGCAAAGCCATCCGGTCCATCGCACTTTATGACAAGATCCCTTACTTCACGACAGCCGCCGGATCGAACGCCGCAGCGCTGGCGATTAAGGCGCAAGCCGAAGGCGATGTTGAGGTAAAATCGCTGCAAGGCTAAGTCCTCGGCAATGACCTACTTGAATAAACCCCGGCCTCGGCTGGGGTTTTTTCTTCCCCTTAGCAGCAGACGCTCACATGATGATGGCAGAGGGCTGCAGATGAATCTATATACGACATACGGCACCAATGACTTGCCACGGGCGATCCGCTTTTATGATGCGATCTTTGCGGTTCTAGAACAACCACGCCTGCCCGGATGGATCGATGGCTGGGCTGGATGGGGGACCGATCCCGATAGTGGAACCGGCTTTTGGATCTGCAGACCATTCGATGGAGCGCCCGCAAGCGTCGGCAATGGCACGATGATCGCATTTCCAGCCCAAAGTGCCGATCAGGTCCGGCGGTTCCATGCCACTGGTCTGGAAAACGGCGGCACAGATGAAGGAAAGCCGGGTGTTCGCCCCCACTACGAGCCCGGTTTCTATGTTGCCTATCTGCGTGATCCCGATGGAAACAAGCTATCCTGCTTTTACTACCACTATGATCCCCAGAAGGATGCGGGCGACTGATCGTATCGCCCGCGACCTTATCAACTGGCCGCCAATCTCCGTTTTTCTTCGCGGGTGAAGAACAGCAGGTAGAAGACCGGCGCAGCAACCATGGTCAGGACGGTGGCAAAGGCCAGGCCGCCCATGATCGTGACCGCCATCGATACAAAGAACGCATCGGTCAGCAACGGAGCCATCCCCAGAATGGTCGTGATCGCGGCCAGCATCACAGGCCGCAAACGCGAGACCGAGGCCTCGACTAACGCGGGGCGCAAGGCTTTTCCGGTCGCACGGACCAGATCGATTTCCTCGACCAGCACGATACCGTTCTTGATCAGCATGCCTGACAGGCTCAGCAGCCCCAAAAGCGCCGTGAATGTGAACGGAAGGCCGGTCCCAAGCAATCCGATGACCACACCGTTCACCGACATCGGAACCAGCAGCCAGATGATGATGGGTTGTCGGATCGCGTTGAACAGCAGCACGGAAATCAGCACCATGATCAGCAAACTCAGAGGCAATTGCCGGCCAAGGCTGGCCTGTGCGTCACCCGAATCCTCAAACTCGCCGCCCCATTCCATTTTGTAGCCAAGCGGTAGTTCCATATCCTCGATGGTGCTGCGTACTTCGGAATGAACCTGTGCAGCGGTCAACTCAGGCGGGATGTCGGCTCCAACCGTTATGGTCAGAACCCGGTCTCGGCGGTGTACCTGCGTATTGAGTGGTTTGTACTCGAAGCCATCCACCATTTGTTCAATTGGTACAAAACGCTCGGACTGCTCAGAATACACGACCTGATCGACAATCGAGTAATCTCCATCCGCGGCGCGGCGCAGAATGATCGGTATCTGTCGATCGCGTTCTCGCAATACACCCCCGGTGATACCATCGGTCGAGAATTGCAGAGTGGCCGCGATGTCTTCGCGCGTCACGCCTGCGGTCTGCGCCCGCTCGGTGGCATAGATCGGTTGAACTGCAAGTTCCTGCTCACGCCAGTCGTGGTGTACATGCAGCGCGTTCGGGGACGCGGCAGACATGCGCTGCACGGCTTCCTCGGCCAGCTGACGCAGAACGACTGGATCACTGCCTGAGAACCGGGCCTGGATCGGATCACCGCCACCGGGGCCAAAGATCAGGCGTTTGGTGCGGAATTCACCTTCGGGAAATTGGACCGAACCGAACGCCTCAAGATCAGCCTGCAAGGCTGGGATATCGTCCAGCGTCTCGGTACGGATAATCATGTGCCCATAGCTTGGGTTTGGCTTCTCGGCCGCATAGGTCAGCATGAACCGTGTCGCCCCCTGCCCTACGAATGTGGCAACCGAGACGACATCATCCCTGTCGGCCAACCAGTTTTCGAACACAGCCATATCTTCGGCTGTACGCGCGATCGGCGTGCCTTGTGGCAGCTTGTAATGCACGAAGAACAGAGGCGTATTCGAGTTGGGGAAGAACTGCTGTTTCATCAGCCCAAAACCAGCGAAACATGCAACGGTGATCCCGATCAAACCCGCGACCACCAACCAGCGGAAGCGCAGAGCCCAGTTCAGGATCGCGCCGTAGACGCGAAACAGAATGCCTCCATAGGCATCAATCTCACCCTCTTTGCCTTGCTTGAAGAAGTAGTGCCCCAACAACGGTGTGACGGTGATCGCCAGCACCCAGCTTAGCAAAAGCGAAATTCCAATGACCGCAAATAGCGAGAACAGGAACTCACCGGTCGCATCTGGGCTGAGCCCGATCCCCGCAAAAGCCATGATGCCGATCACCGTTGCCCCCAACAGAGGGATCTGCGTTTTCGACGCGACATCTTCCGCCGCATCACGCGAATTCTTTCCGCGCAACATGGCTATCTGCATCCCTTCGGCCACAACGATGGCGTTGTCGACCAGCATCCCCATCGCAATGATCAGTGCGCCCAGTGAAATCCGCTCCATCTCAATCGAAAAGAGCGACATGAACAGCAGCGTGCCTACCACCGTCAACAAAAGGGTAGACCCTACAACGACAGCCGCGCGCCAGCCCATGAAGATGCCCAGTACTGCCACAACGATGCTGACCGACATAGCAAGGTTCAGAAGAAAATCGTTTGAGGCCTGCTCGACCACCACATGTTGCTGATAGATGGGCAGGACCTCGACACCTAGTGGGATTTCGCTATCCAGTTCGGCCAGTTTGGCATCCGCGCGCTGGCCCACCTCAACGATGTTTTCGGTGGCCAATCCGGCAATACCCAGCGTGAAAGCCTCGGTTCCATTGAAACGGATCATAATATCGGGATCGTTTTGCCGACCGCGATAGACGTTTGACATATCGAACAGGTTGATCACCTGCCCCTGCGACCCGACCGAAAGCCCGGCAATCGCGGATACACTATCAGATCCCTCGGCGGTCAAGATGGTCGTCCGATCACTATCGGACCTGAGCGAACCTGAGGAATTGACCGAATCCGCATTTGCAATGGCGTCGTTAATCGCTTGCAAGGGAACGTTCTGGTTCACCGAGATCGAAAGATCCGGCTCAACAAAGATGGCTTCATCAGGCAGGCCCTGCACCTCAACGTCCGCAACACCGTCGACCGTCAACAATTCGCGTCGCAGGAACGTTGCCAGATCATGTTTTTCGGCGTCCGAGAAACCCTCTGCGGTAACCGCGTAAAACAGCCCGAACACATCGCCGAACCCGTCATTCACGTAGGGTGTACCGACACCCGAAGGCAGACCACGTGCTGCATCGCGCACTTTGGCGCGCAGGCGCGTCCAGATGTCGGGTAGTTCGCTCCCGTCATAGGTGGATTTGATCTCAACTTCGATCAGTGACTGACCGGGTTGATTGACCGACGTGATGACATCCACTTCACCCATTTGCTGGATGGCAGATTCAAGCGGTTCTGAAACCTCCAGCGCCACTTGTTCGGCTGTGGCACCGGGATATTGAGTTGCGATAACCGCCTGTTTAATCGTGAAAGCGGGGTCTTCCAGACGACCCAGCGACAGGAAACCCCAGATACCGCCAAACAAGGCGATCAGGATAAACAGCCATGTATAAAGTGGCCGGTCGATCGAAGCGCGCGCGATTTTCATCCGATCCGCCCTCAGTTCGAAAAGCCGGAGAAGCGTCGGACGGTCTGTTCGTCAACCAGCGCGCCACCGCCAGCCACAACGATTTCTTCACCATCCGACAAACCCGAAAGCACACGGACATCACCGTTTTGCGTCGGTTCAATCGTGACAGGAACGCGTTTAACGGTTCCTTCATCTGCGCCAACCGGAGAGAATACAAACACGCCAAGTTCGCCGCTCGCATCAGCAACTACGGCCGTAGGAGGTACGAAAATCCCAACCCGTTCGTCCTGCACCTGAACGGTGACAGTTACAGATGAGCCAGGCAGAATCTGCAGCCCCTCGGGGGGTGTCAGCCCGAACTGGATGCGAAAGGTTTGCCCGACGCTTGAGGTTTCCGCGTCGAATTCCCGAATCTCCAATGGAAATACTTCATCACTAACTGGAAATCTCGCCGTGATCGTAATGTCGTCTTCCTGCCCCGATCTTTGAAACAAGATCTCGGGCACATCGACCTCGATCCGCAATTCCGACATATCGTGGATACGCACGATCGGGGCGCCTGCGGAAACGGTCGTGAATGCCTCGACTGCACGGCTGGAGACCAACGCGTCGAAGGGTGCGGTCAGGGTCGCGTGCTCCAACGCATATTCGGCATCCCGCTCTGCTATCGCCGCCAGTTGTGCGGCGGTTTCGGCGTCGTCGACCGCTACTTGGCTGGCCGCTGTGCCGCGCAGGCGCGAAAGGCGAGCGAGCGTGCGGTTTGCCTGATCCTTTTGAAGGCGGGTCCGGTCGCGGGCCAACTCAAACGGTTCCTGATCCAGCCGAGCGATCAGTCCGCCTTTTGGGATGACAAAGCCTTCGGTCACCGGCATTTCGACAATCTGCCCGGCAACCTGAAAAGCCAGATCAACGGTCTGGCGGGCGGCGACGCGGCCGAAGAACTGGCGCGAAAAGCCGGGAGTTGTTTCACTTACTTGCATCAGCTTCACTGGTTTAGGCGTATCTTGCGCAGCGGCGGGGACCGCGAGTGCAAAGAGCACAAGGCTCAGAGAGGTCAGGAGTCGCATTTCTTCAATCCCTCGGGAATTCCGGTTTTCACAATATTGTCGCGTATTTTACGCGCGAGACGAGCGAACACGGCAGTTTCATCGCTGTTCAGGCCAGACGCACTGCGAAACAGCTCTCCGGCGGTGGTGACCAACATATTTCGCGCTTCTTCGCCCTGTTCCGACAGGACCAACAGCCAGGCGCGTCGATCTTCGGGATCGCGTTGGCGCGTCAAATACCCTGTCTGTTCAAGCGCGTCGGCGGTCGCGGTGATTGTCGATGGTACTGTTAACATATCTGCTGCAAGCACCCCCATACGTTTGGGCGCATCCAGCTTGATCAGCATGTGACATTCCTGATGGCTCAGGTCCGTTTCGATGCTGTCAAAACTCTCTTCCAGTTTCCAATAAAGCGCATAGACCCCCATCATCGCCTGAATCTCAGGGCTGAGGCGTGCCAATCTGGCGCTGATATCATCTGACATGAAACCGCTCCGTTCGAATCGCGCCGGAATATATTTCAGATTATGAACTATTCAAGTGATGAAGTGGATTGCATGACATTCCCTTGGGTCAACACATCTTGATCAAAAGCGTCAGCGGCTGCATTTTGTGCAGATCACGAAATCAGGACCCGCCATGTATACCCCCGCCATCACCGGTACCGGTGTCTATACGCCAGAAAATGTCATCACCAATGCCGAGTTGGTTGAGGCATTCAACGCCTATGCCGACCGGATGAACACCGAGAATGCAGCAGCCATTGCCGCCGGGCAGTTGGAACCGATGCAGCGTTCTTCGGAAGAATTCATCGTTAAGGCATCGGGTATTGAGAACCGCTATGTGATGAACAAGACTGGCGTGCTGGACCCCGAAATCATGCACCCTTCGCTGCGTCAGCGCAGTGATGACGAACCGGGGATCATGACTGAGATGGCCGTGGATGCGTGTCAGAAGGCACTGGCGCAAGCTGGCCGAAGTGCCGAGGATATCGATCTGGTGATCTGTGCGGCCTCAAACCATGAACGTGCCTATCCGGCGGTCGCGATAGAAATTCAGAAAGCGCTGGGGATCGACGGGTTCGGATTTGACATGAACGTGGCCTGCTCATCCGCCACGTTCGGCATTCAGGCGGCTGCGGACATGGTGCGCTCGGGCTCGGTCCGTGCGGCGCTTGTGGTCAACCCCGAGATCTGTTCGGGCCACCTGGAATGGCGCGACCGCGATTGCCACTTTATCTTCGGCGATGTCGCGACGGCCACGTTGATCGAGCGTATGGACGATGCCAATGGCCCGCATTTTGAGATCATATCAACCCGCTGCGCCACGTCGTTCTCCAATAACATTCGAAACAACAACGGTTTTTTGCGTCGCTCCCGCCCTGATGGGGTTGCTGACCGCCGAGACATGCAGTTCATGCAGAATGGCCGCAAGGTGTTCAAGGAAGTGCTGCCGATGGTCAGCAAACATATCAGCGATCATATGGAGGCCGAAGGTGTCACCAACGCTGACCTGAAACGGCTCTGGCTACATCAGGCCAACAAAACCATGAACGATTTCATAGGCAAGAAGGTTCTGGGTCGTGAACCAGAAGCAGGCGAGCAGCCCAACATTCTGCAGGATTACGCCAACACTTCATCTGCCGGATCAATTATCGCCTTCTCGAAGCATTCTGACGATCTGGAAGAAGGTGATGTGGGCCTGATCTGCTCCTTCGGCGCCGGATATTCAGTTGGCTCGGTCATCGTCAAACGACATGGATAAGCCGAAAGAACCCATTGTCTAACCTAGTTTACTCCTAGCGGCTGCTACCCCACAGGACTAAATCTCTTTCTCAAGATTTCTTCAGACAAACGCAACAGCTCCTTCATCTTCGACCAACACATCTAAAACCGGATGCCCAGTGCATTCGAGTGATTTAGTTATGGGAGCCCACTGTTATGGGGAAAAATATACGAGTTGGAATGGCCGCATTGGTCGCCGCACCATTTATAGGGTTCATGACGCCCGGTGCCGCAATCGCAGAACCGCAGGTCTGTTCGGTCAACACCGCACGTTCTGCCGCAAATGAAGGCGATTTCGACACACTTTGCGGCTGTTCTCACGTTACACGTGGATTTGTCACACATCTGCAAAAGCGTTCGGATTTTGATTCAATCCTGCAAAACACTTCTGCACAGTGCCCGGGTTTGACTCAGCTATTGAGCGATCTGCCAACCGCGTCAATCGCAAGCTCAAACGGCGGGGAGGATCGCAGCAGCGACCCGTCCTCTCAGTCTTCCCGCTCAAGTAGCAATGGAAATTCCGGCAATAACGGCGGAAACCAAGGCGGAAGTGGCGACCCGGGTAATGGCGGAGACCAGCCCGGCGATAATGGCGGCAACGGCGGCGACAAACCCGGCAAAGGCGGCGGGAAAGGCGGAGACAAACCCGGCAAAGGCGGTGGAAAAGGCGGCGGCGACAAACCCGGCAAAGGTGGAGGAAAAGGCGGCGGCGACAAACCTGGCAAAGGTGGAGGAAAAGGGAAGAAGTAACCCACCCCAAAAGCAAGTTAAGATTTTCAAATCGCGTGCTGAGCCGTTTATGCGGCTCAGTTAAGCACGTGAGACAGCAGCGTGACCCTTCCGCCAAGATGGCCCGATCCCGACAGTCTCAACTGCCAAAAAAGTCAGCTCACGCTTTCTTCTTCCAGATGCAACTTCATCTCGATCAGAACCTGTTGCAACATACTGGTTTCTTTCAGCAGTCTTTTCGCCTCATTCACCGTGATGATGCCATCTTCTATGGCCGATTGGTATTCAGTCATCAGCATGGCGAACCGCTGGCTCAGCGCTATGACGTCCGAATTCACCCCACCCGTACGCGGGCTGTCCGAGTTTCGCCCATCATACGACAGCGTGATATTCTTCAAGTCCGCCAAGGCCGCAGTCACATGCGGATAGGAAGCCGCGTTTTCAAGCCGGGCAACTGCATCCACCGGCATGAACCGATCGGAATGTTCCGCATTGTCGGAATAGTATCTGCCTAACGTCGCCTTGGATTTTCCAGTTATCTCGCATGCTGCTTCGATTCCGACATCCTTTACCAACGCCTCGGTATGCTTCTTCAGATAGGCCCCGATATCTGCCATTTTGCTACCCTTGTTACCTGCGCTCCCGCCCCCTGCCTGTCCACGCCGGGGGAAAGGGTAGGGAAATTTCCCATATTCGATTCATAATTGAAATGCCATAAATTGACTATCCCTCAGATATGCAGGGATTTTGTGAGTGAGTGGCGGCCGTTCGCGCCGGTAATGAGTGTGTGCGAGGCGGGATTAGAGCCTTGCTGTTTATAGGCCACATGTAGGCCGACGACGCCGCTGTTGCGGACTCGAGGTTATCCATCCCCAAGAGCATCTGCTCGGCCTCGACTGCCGTGATAGCGGCGTCGCTTAACTGATGCATTTAGACGGCTTGCCCAGGTTGAGCAGTCGAATTAGACCCACCGCATGGCAAAGCTTTATTTCAACTATTCGACCATGAACGCAGGCAAATCGACCGTATTGCTGCAGGCCTCGCACAACTACCGTGAACGCGGCATGGATACCTATTTAATGACTGCAGCAATCGACGGGCGTGCGGGCGAGGGTCAAATCGCCTCGAGAATCGGGATTTCTGAACAGGCGGATATGTTTAGCCCCGATGACGACGTGTTTGCCATGATCGAAAACCGCCTGAAACAGGGGCAGATCGCCTGCGTCTTCATTGATGAAGCGCAATTTCTCTCCGAGGAGCAAGTCTGGCAACTCGCACGTGCAGTGGACGATCTGGGGGTTCCAGTGCTGACCTACGGATTGCGTGTGGATTTTCAGGGCAAACTGTTCCCCGGGTCAGCGGCTTTGCTGGCACTGGCCGACGAGATGCGCGAAGTACGCACCATCTGCAAATGCGGACGCAAGGCGACGATGGTGATTCGTCAGGATGAAAACGGAAACACCATCACCGAAGGGGCGCAGGTCCAGATTGGCGGGAACGAGACTTATGTCTCGCTCTGCCGCAAACACTGGCGCGAGGCGGTGGGTTCCTAAACCGGGTTGGGTAACGTTCGCCCGGCCACAAACGCCGCCACGTTATCCAACGCCATGTGCCCCATATCGGTGCGCACCTCTTCGGTCGCAGTGCCCAGATGAGGCAGCAGGGTCACATTTTCCATATCGCACAAGGCTTGCGGAACTTTGGGTTCGAACTCGTAGACATCCAGCCCTGCTCCAGCGATCTGGTCCGTTTGCAAGGCTTTGATCAATGCGGCCTCATCCACGACCTCTCCGCGTGCAATGTTGACCACAATGCCCGTGGAGTTCATGGCCTCCAAAACCCGCGCGTTGATCAGGTGCCGCGTTTCAGTTCCGCCAGGGACAGCCACAACAAGGAAATCCACTGTCGCAGCCAATGCGCTGAGGTCGGCTATATACTCTGCAGGGAAGTCCATCTGTTTTGGGCTGCGTGATTGATAGGCGACGGCCATTTCAAATCCGAGATGACACTTCCGAGCAATAGCCTGTCCTATGCGGCCCATTCCGACGATGCCCACCTTTTTGCCGGTCACGTGGTGGCCCAGCATCTGTGTCGGATGCCACCCCTGCCACTGGCCTGACCTGACCAGCCGTTCCCCCTCACCCGCGCGGCGGGCCGTCGTCAGCAACAGTGTCATGGCAATATCGGCGGTAGCATCGGTGACAGCGCCCGGAGTGTTGGTAACCGCTACCCCGGCAGCGTGTGCGGCGTCCACGTCGATATGATTGTAACCAACCCCGAAGTTTGCCAGCAGTTTACAGCGAGGCTCTGGCACCTGAGCAAAGATCTCTGCCGAAAACTGATCGCCCAAGGTTGGGACCACAACGTCAAACTCGGTCAGCGCCCGCAACATTTCATCATGCGTCAGAGGCGTGGTTTCACTACGGAATTCCACATCGAATTCGGCACGGGCGCGCGCTTGGACGGCCGATGTCATCGGTCGGGCGATCAGGAGTTTCATCAATGCATCCTTCCACCGATAGGCACAACGCCATCGGGACCTATCAACACGATCTCCCCGTTTTCGTCAGGAAGACCCAACACCAATACCTCGGACATGAATTTACCGATTTGGCGCGGCGGAAAATTGACTACGGCCATCACCTGCTTGCCCACCAGCGTCGCCGGATCGTAGTGCGCGGTGATCTGGGCTGAGGTTTTACGTTCACCGATCTCATCTCCAAAATCGACCCACAGCTTGATCGCGGGCTTGCGGGCCTCCGGGTATGGCTCGGCGCGTATCACCTCACCTACACGAATGTCGACTTTGAGAAATTCGTCGAATGAAATCTCACTCACGAGACAGCTCCTTGGATCGGTCGGTTGCAGCTTTGACGGCACGATGCAGCAGGTCCGGGAAACCCTCCCCTTCATGCATCAACACCTCCAGTGCGGCCTGGGTGGTGCCGTTGGGAGAGGTGACGTTAACTCGCAATTGTGACGGGTGCTCGTCAGCGGCCATCGCCAACGCCCCTGCCCCGGCGACAGTTGATTTGGCCAGCTTCATCGCCAGTTCCGGCGGTAGGCCGTGCGCTTCGCCAGCTTGCGCCAGTGTTTCGATCAGGTGGAATACATAGGCGGGGCCCGAACCGCTGACCCCGGTGACGGCGTCCATTTGCGTCTCGTCATCCAATCGAACCGTCTCACCAATGGCCGAAAGCAAGTCTTCAGCCAATAGGATATCCGCGTCCGAGGTGTTGGCATTCCCAATCAGCGCTGTGATCCCCTGCCGAACCGCCGCAGGCGTGTTTGGCATCGCACGGATAATCGGCGTATCTACCCCAATAACGTTCTCGAAAGTGGCCAGCGATGTACCCGCTGCGACCGATATGAATAGACTGTCACCATTGCCCAGCGCTTTAATGGCTGCCAGGGCTTCGCCCATCATCTGTGGTTTGACGGCCACAAGAACAACTGCGGGCGCCTCGGGGAGAGGCGTGTTGATGTTGACGCCCTGCGCCTTCAGCCAATCCGAGGGAAATGGATCGATCACCCAGACCGATGCGGCAGGAAGGCCATGTTCCAACCAGCCTGCAAGCATCGCCGAGCCCATCTTGCCGCATCCTAGAAGCACAAGCCCCTGTTCCGCAACTCGCGAGATATCCATGATTGCCCCTCCCCTATGGTTTGGGGCAAAGCTTTACGCGCGGCCGTAGGCCTCTGCAATGGCGACTTGCATCGCCTCTTCGGGGTCTCGGTTGCCCCAGGTCACCAGTTGGATCGCGGGGTAATAGCGCTCGGCGCTCAGTACCGCTGCGGTGATCATGGTATCGATCTGTTCCGGGCTGGCCGTCTGACCACCGGCCAGCACCAAGCCATAGCGATAGACCATCAATTTCTGATTGGCCCAGTAGGTAAACGCCCCGGCCCAACACTGATCATTCATCTTGTTCAGCAGCTCATAAAGCTCGGTTTCGCGCTCGGCCGGAGGCTCCATCTCAAAGGAACACACCATGCGGAGCGTTTCATCGTAATTCGACCAGGCCAAAGTTATCGAATATGTGCGCCACTGTCCTTCGACCGCCATGGCAATCTGATCATCCCCGATCCGGTCAAAATCCCAGTCGTGATGTTCTGCAAGATGTTCAACAATGTCGATCGGATGAAGGTCTTCTTCGAGATACTGCTCGGAAAGGGCCATAATGCCACCTCACTAATCTCTAGCATTTTGGGGCTGGCAGCGCCCCAGCGCTAGTTGCCTGCTCTACAAGCCGGGCTTCCCCAGTCTGCCTGTACTAAATATGGTGCGATGTGAGCACAGCTCTGGCAACCCTATTTATTGGGGATAACAGCAATAAGTTGTGGACAGTTGGCAACGCCGATCAAAATATTGGCATTGGATGCAGCTTTGTCTTGATAAATTTCTGCAGAGCGGCAAAATGCACAACACCGCACAATCCAAGTTCGGATTGCGCGGCGGATGCTTTTACCCAAAATCTTAAATTCCTGCGGACGTTATTTGTCCAGTTTCGCCTCGAGCGCGGCAATTCGCTGTTCAAGTGCACCGTTCTCTTCGCGCGCTTTCTGCGCCATGGCACGCACAGCATCAAATTCTTCACGGGTTACGAAATCCCGGTCGGCCAGCCAGCGATCCATCATGGATTTCATCGCATTCTCGGCCTCTTCTCGTGCCCCCTGCGCCACACCCATGGCATTGGTCATCAGTTGAGACATATCGTCCAGAATCTTGTTACGGGTTTGCATGGGCTTTCTCCGATTTCGCGATTGCTCTCTATATGGGTAAAGATTGGCCCGGGCTCAAGGTTGACTTGCCACGCAAACCCCGGGCAATGAGACGCACATGCAGGCTGTTTTGAGTTTCCCCGATCTGTCACCCGAAATTTTCTCGATCTCTCTGTTCGGGATGGAGTTTGCCCTCAGGTGGTATGCGCTGGCCTATATCGTCGGCATCCTGATTGCTTGGCGCATGGCGTTGATGGCGCTTAGGCGGCCTGTGCTTTGGGCGAATGAAACCCCGCCGATGCGCCCCGATCAGCTTGAAGATTTGGTCACCTGGATCATTTTGGGCGTGATTCTTGGCGGACGATTAGGGTTCGTCCTGTTCTATCAGCCCGCCTATTACCTGTCGCACCCGCTGGAAATACTGATGGTTTGGCAGGGTGGCATGGCATTCCATGGCGGCCTGTTGGGCGTGGTGATCGCCACGTATCTGTTCGGCAGGCGCCACACTATACCGATTCTTTCACTGGGTGATCTGGTTGCCTACACAGTGCCGCCCGGATTGTTGCTGGGACGATTGGCGAATTTCACCAATGCCGAGCTTTGGGGTCGACCCAGTGAATTGCCATGGGCGGTGATCTTTCCCGGAACCGCGGCCCAGGATTGTCCCGGCGTTGTTGCGGGGATGTGCGCCCGCCACCCTTCGCAACTGTATGAGGCAGCACTCGAGGGGCTGGTCCTCGGGGCGATTCTGATATGGCTGGCCTACCGGCGCGGCGCGTTTCGAAAACCAGGTCTGGTTATGGGCGTATTCCTGGCTGGCTACGGCGCATCGCGGTTTTTTGTCGAATTCTTCCGCCAAGCCGATGCACAATTTGTCTCGCCCGGCAACCCACTGGGACTGGCGTGGCATGTTGGCGGATATGGATTGACGATGGGGCAACTCTTGTCGCTACCAATGATTGCACTTGGCCTTTGGTTCGCATTTCGGGCACGACGCAGATCATGAACCTGAAGGATCTTCTGCTCCTGCGCATCAAAAATGATGGCCCCATGACCATCGCCGACTACATGACCGAGTGTCTGATGCATCCGGAGTATGGGTACTACACGACACGAGATCCATTGGGTGTTCGGGGCGACTTCACAACCGCCCCGGAAATCAGCCAGATGTTCGGAGAGCTAATCGGGTTATGTCTGGCGCAATCCTGGCTGGAGCAAGGCAAACCCGAACGCATTGTTCTTGCCGAGCTTGGCCCCGGTCGTGGCACTCTGATGGCAGACATCCTTCGCGCTACTCAGAGTGTTCCTGGCTTTCACAAAGCGGCCGAGATCGCGTTGCTCGAAGCTTCGCCTGTCTTGCGCGACGTACAAGCCAAAACTCTGCATGGGTATGAACCTCAGTGGATCGAGACAATTTCCGATCTTGAAGACCTTCCTCTGTTTCTGGTGGCAAACGAGTTCTTCGATGCTCTGCCCATCCGCCAGTTCCTGCGCGACGGCGAAGGTTGGCGCGAGAGGTTGGTTGGCAACGATGGTGCCTCGCTTAAGTTCGGTCTTGGCTCGCAAGCGGCACATGTTGCACTGAACGAGCGCCTGAAGGAAACACAGGATGGCGATCTGGTGGAATTGTGCCCGGCGGCGGTTCCCCTGATGAAATCCGTCGCAGGGCAAATCGCAAACCTTGGTGGTGCGGCTTTGATTATCGACTATGGTGACTGGCGATCACTTGGTGACACTCTGCAGGCATTACGGACGCACGAAACTGCTGATCCGTTGGACCAACCGGGTCAGGCAGACCTAACCGCGCATGTCGACTTTGAGGTTCTTGCAGGTGCCGCCCGCGCCTCGGGCTGCGCCCATACAAGATTGACTCCGCAAGGCGTGTTCCTTGAGCGACTTGGTATTACGGCACGGGCACAATCCCTCGCGGCCCAGCTAAGCGGATCACGGCTTGAGGCATTGATCGCCGCACATCGACGGTTGACGCACCCGGAGGAAATGGGAAACCTGTTCAAAGCACTGGGCCTCTATCCGCAAAACACAGCGCCTCCACCGGGACTGGAACCATGACACTGGAAATTCTCACTTCAGACATGCTGTCCCCCGTGCGACACGGGTTCTTCAGCCGACGCGGTGGAGCGTCATCCGGTATCTTCGCGGGGCTGAATTGCGGCACCGGGTCAACAGATTTGGCCGAAGCCGTAGCCTTGAACCGTCGCCGTGTCGCTGACGCAATGGAGGTCACTCCCGAAGCCATGATCGGTGTGCACCAAGTGCATTCTCCGACCGTGATTACGGTTGACGGGCCAATGGCTGGTGGCAAACCCAAGGCAGACGCAGTGGTAACGTCGACGCCAGGACTGGCGCTCACGATCCTGACTGCCGATTGCCAGCCGGTGCTGTTTGCCGATCCTGATGCAAATGTGATCGGGGCGGCACATGCAGGCTGGCGCGGAGCATTGGACGGTGTGCTAGAAGCAACGCTGGACGCAATGGAAGCATTGGGAGCCAGAAGGGAAAAAACCGTGGCCGCGATTGGTCCAACGATTTCGCAACGGGCTTACGAAGTGGGCTCCGAGTTTCTGGACGACTTCTTAATCGACACACCTGAAAACGCTCGTTTCTTCGTGAACGGCAAAGGCGACAAAATGCATTTCGACCTGCCTGCCTTTGGCCTGCACCGCTTGCGTCAAGCCGGAATTGGCGAAGCCGAATGGATTCGTCATTGCACATATTCTGACCCTGACAGGTTTTATTCCTACCGGCGCTCAACTCACGCCAGTGAGGTCGACTACGGCAGATTGATTTCGGCAATCAGACTGTAGATCTTGCCCCAATTAAGGCAGTATTGCCCAGTTTCTGCCACATTTCTTGTGTTTATCTGAATTAGAATCGTTTCAAATTTTCGTCAATGCGAAGACGGTTACCTCAAGCTGGGGCAACACGACATTGGCGGCACCAGAAAAGAGGTACCAGTAACCTTCATTTTGTCCTCAATTCATCCCGGATCAGCCTTATAGGCGCCGCAAATCAGCGTCACATTGGGTTCATAAACGGGAACCGGGCGAACCGCCCTATCGAAGCAGGACACTGAATATGAAATTGAAATCACGCTTTCTCAGCGCCGTTTTCGCGGCTGTCAGAGATCAGGAACCGGAAATGCCCTGGAAGCGGGTTTCAAGTCACTCTGTCAGAGTTGCACGCCGATTGGCGGAAAGACGCTGACACAGCAACCCCATGAGACCAGCTGCCGGTCTCAACGGGCAAAACACATACCGGATGAAGCTCCGGTTCGGTGTGTGCGGTCGCAGTCAGAATTGCGGCCAGGTTTCGGAGCGTGTGTGTGCAGGCAATTGTCGCCTGCGGTTTACGAGTTTGTCTGGGGGGTCAAGAATTTGACCAAAACATTGACGTGTTCTTCTTTGGCGCTGTGCACTTGCGGCGACCAGTTAGTGTTTGCCCCTTCAGTAAAAGACAAAGAACAAGGTCGTCTGGCGGAATTGCACGGGGGTTCAACCCGCTTGGACGGTATTTAGAGGGGACGGAATATTATGCCTATTCCAAATTCTCTGGCCCGCGCTGCCAGAAACGCGGTCGAGACGTCAGCGCTGTTGCGCGACACGCCTCGTCCCACAACAACTCAAAAGGCGCAGCTTCGACGTTATGAAGTGTGCACTCTGCTGAAAAACGGGGATATTTCACAGACGCGCCATATCGCCCCTGCTTTGCCGATGTTCGAAGATGCGTTCTGCGCCTTCACGCGCGGTTCGCTGGTCGAGACACCGCATGGCCCGATGGCTATCGAAGATCTGATGCCCGGCGATGATGTCCTCACTCAGGACGGATCATCCGAGACCGTGCTTTGGAAAGGTTCTGTCACACTGATCCCCGGACGCGAAGATACGCGCGGTCGAACCCGACCGCTTACACGGATCATGGCTGATACATTTGGGATGCAAAAACCGATGTCGGGTGTCATCACAGGACCCGCCGCGCGTCTGCTTGGCACGCCCGCGCATATGCGCCACCTGAACGATGGACAACCTATCCTGACGCCTGTCAGCGAGTTTCAGGATGGAATGAGTGTTGTGGAAACGCTGCCGCCAACACCAGTAGAACTGTTCCACATTTGCGTCGCACGGCATTCGGTGATTCGTGTCGATGGCCTGCAGTTCGAGACCTACCATCCAGGCGTTAATGCGGTACGGATGATCAGCCACTCTTTGCGTTCGATCTATCTGAATCTATTCTCACATATCGAATCACTGAATGATTTTGGGCCGTTGCTCTTGCCAAGAGCCGGAGATGGTGAAATTGACGCTTTAACAGCGTGATATGGTTATCGATTACTGCAAGTGTGGGGGCATCATGCAGATTTTACTAAGTTGGGCTTTATCCTTGGCCGTGGCGGCAATGCTGCCACCCTGTACCGTGGATCAAACTCGGGTCAGGTTCAGGCCGTCCGGTTCATCCGGTCTTCCAGCACGTCAAATGGTACGCCTGGCTCGTCTTTTGCGCCTCGGATAACTAGAGATGTTTTGACGCTGGCCACGTTTGGCGTGGTCAGCAGCTCGCCTGTCAGGAACTGCTGAAAACTGCTTAAATCCGGTGCGACGCATTTCAGGATGAAGTCCACCTCGCCGTTCAGCATGTGACATTCACGGACCAAAGGCCATTCCCGGCACCGTTCTTCGAACGCACTGAGTTCGGATTCAGCCTGGCTTTCGAGCCCGACCATCGCAAAGACCTGCACTTCGAAGCCTAGCTCGCGGGCGTTGACCTCGGCGTGGTAGCCGCGGATATACCCCGAATCCTCCAGCGTCCGCACCCGCCGCAGGCAGGGTGGGGCCGAAATACCGACACGTTTGGCAAGCTCAACATTGGTCATACGGCCATCGGCCTGTAGCTCCGCAAGAATCTTGCGGTCGATTTCATCCAACCGGGTCGTGACCATCGAATGCTCCTGAGTTTTTCAGTTGTTATATCAGCAGCCCCGGGAGGCGCAATAATATTTCACAACCACGCAATTTTCGTTATTTCAGATACATAATTGGCCGCAAAGCCAATCATCAGGCACATCACGGACTTGCAATATGAAGGGGCTTTAAGCCCTGCCCGACGGTCGCTATATCGATCCGCACCGGACAACATGTCCGCCGAGGCAGTTTGAGTGAGGATACCATGGCCGAAACACGACACACCAAGGTTCTGATCATCGGGTCGGGACCTGCAGGATACACCGCGGGCGTTTATGCAAGCCGGGCCATGTTGGAACCGATCCTGGTGCAGGGTATCGAACCCGGTGGGCAGCTGACCACTACAACCGAGGTCGAAAACTGGCCCGGTGACACCGAGGTGCAAGGCCCCGACCTGATGGTACGGATGCAGGATCACGTCAAAGCCATGGGGTGCGAGGTCGTCGGCGACATCATCAGCGATCTGGACCTGAGCCAGCGACCGTTCACGGCCAAAGGCGACAACGGCACGGTCTATACCGCCGATGCGGTGATTTTGGCCACAGGCGCACGCGCCAAATGGCTGGGTCTGCCGTCCGAAGAGAAATTCAAAGGTTTTGGTGTATCAGCCTGTGCCACCTGTGATGGGTTCTTCTATCGCGGCCAGGAAATCGTTGTAATCGGTGGCGGCAACACTGCAGTCGAAGAAGCCCTTTTCCTGACCAACTTCGCCAGCAAGGTCACCCTGATCCACCGTCGTGACGAGCTGCGGGCCGAGAAGATCCTGCAGGATCGTCTAATGAAAAACGAAAAGATTGAGCCGCTGTGGTTCCACGAACTGGATGAGGTGATCGGCACTGACGCCCCGCTAGGTGTGGAAGGTGTCAAGGTCAAGAACGTAAAGACCGGCGAGATCACCGAGATTCCTTGCAAAGGCGTTTTTGTCGCGATTGGTCACGCTCCGGCCAATGAATTGGTCAAGGATACGCTGGAAACCCACATGGGTGGCTACGTCGTAACCAAGCCGGGCACAACGCAAACCTCGGTTCCGGGCGTTTTCGCTGCCGGAGACCTGACCGACCATGTGTACCGACAGGCTGTGACTAGCGCCGGTATGGGCTGCATGGCCGCGCTGGATGCCGAGCGTTTCCTGGCGGAGAACGAATAAGATGATCACAGAATTCTCCGGCCCGGTCTGGAGAATTCTGTTTCGCTGCCAATTGGGCGACCCACTGTCACCCGCGCGGGCACTCGAAGGCAGGTTTCATCATTCCGGCCAATTCGCGCTTTATGCATCGCTGAGTGCTGAAGGAGCCGGGATCGCCATACAGCGCTATGTCTCGCTAAACGACCCACCGCGCGTGATTCAGCAGTTTCAGATTTCAAAGGCACAGATGTTGGATTTGCGGGGGCGGGCTGATGCCTCGATTGTCTGGCAGAACCTGCGGGACGCTGGCGCACTTTCCCCTACCTGGCAGTACTCGGATGAAGCGCGGGCAATTGGAGCTGACGGGCTGCTATACAGTTCACGTTCGCGGCCCGAACTCAGCCATCTCGTTCTGTTCAACGCAAGGCCCGCGTTGATACAGCCTGCAAACACGCCATGCGACTGGTTCCCTGAAAGATTATCGCCCCCTTCTTGACCAGCGCACACCGCCGTATCAGGATCATTGCAAGCAACGCGAAGAACAGGTGAGCTTTTGGATAACGCTCTTTGGCGCGGCGGATGGATGAGCCGGCTCAGAATCGCAAGCGGCCTTGTGCTGTTTGTCTTTGCGTTCTTTCATTTCATCAATATTGGCCTTGGTCTATTCCACACCGATCTGCTGCACGGGATGCAGGATGGGCGCAAAACCGTAAGCCGTCATGATGTCGGCAGCATTCTGATATATGGCGCGTTGCTGATCCATATGGGATTGGCGCTGGTCTCGATAGCGCAACGCCGTACCCTCAGGATGCCATTCAGTGTTGCGCTACAGGTCGTCTTAGGCCTGCTCATTCCACTGCAGCTCATCTCACATCTGGTCCAGACCCGATACGCGCATGAAATTTTCGAGGTTAATGACGAAATGGGCTACATCATCATCCTGATGTGGCCCAACACCGCAATCTGGTTCCAAAGCCTGCTGCTGCTGCTGGTATGGGTGCACGGATGTATCGGGTTGCATATGTGGCTGCGATTGACCTGGTGGTGGCGCAAGTTGGTGCCCTATCTGATCGGTGTCGCGGTCTTTGTACCTGGCTTTGCTCTTGCGGGTGTTCTCACTGAGGGGCGACGTATCTGGGAAGATTTTGCCGACCCGGACCTGCGCGAACAGTATATAGAACACTATAACTGGCCTTCGCCCGAAGAATTCCAGGCTTTGTTTGCTGTCAAGGATTACACTCAGTTGGTGTTTTGGGCTGCCGTCATCCTGACCGGACTGATCTATCTTGGGCGTAAGCTATGGCGGCGGAGGCACTCGGTCCGGGTACGCTATGTGAATGGTCCTGAAGTTGTGTCTGAAAAAGGCATGACCTTGCTGGAAATGTCGCGCGCAAACGGTATCCCTCATACTGCGTTATGTGGAGGTAAGGGACGCTGCACTACCTGTCGTGTCGTCGTCGAAGACGGGGCCGATGACCTGCATCCACCCACCGAGGTCGAGGCCCGCAGTTTGAAGGCCGTCAGTGCGCCGGAAGGTACGCGCCTTGCCTGCCAGATGCGCCCGACTGATCCGGTCACGGTGTTTCGTGTTTTCCGCCCGGACGGCGCACGCGACCGTGCGCATGCGAGCCAGGGGCAAGAGCGGCAACTGGCAGTTCTGTTTCTGGACATGCGCGGGTTCACCGCCCGCACAACGGGGCAGTTACCTTATGACATCGTATTTCTATTGAATCGTTTCTTTGATGCGATTGTCCCGGCGATCACAGCGCAGGGCGGTGTGGTCGATAAATACATGGGTGATGGATTGCTTGCGATGTTTGAAACGGCCACCGCCGCTAGTTCAGCAAGCGCGAGTCTGAGAGCGGCTTCTGAAATTGGCCGCTCACTGGAAAGGTTCAATCAACAGCTTGAAGCCGAGGGCAGCCCGCCAGTTCGCATCGGCATGGGCCTGCATCTTGGCGATCTTGTGCTGGGTGAAATCGGCGCGGCAAAACATGCCCCGCGCACCATCATTGGTGACGCCGTAAATGTTGCAAGTCGCTTGGAGGCAGAAACCAAAGTGCTGGGCGTCGAGCTTCTTGTCTCAGACAAAGTGCTGAATGCGGCAGAATTGCAGTGCAACCCTGATGATCTGCGCGAATTCAAATTACGTGGCGTCTCTGAACCTGTGCCTGCCTTACCGGTTAAGCTCGCAGCCGGCCTTGAGTCGCACATCTCGCCACTAGAACAGATTGCCTGAAAAGGTTTCACCAGAACAAGACTTGCAGGATTTTTTTAGCAACATGAAACAAAACACGGAAAATCATTCCATTTCGGAAAAAAACCACACATTTCATCCTTAGTTTCTGCCAGTCTATGGACTTCACACTCAGGTCAGGGCACATGCCCCGCATACCTCTGAATCAAAAGCAAACAACACTGCGATAAGAGATTTCCAATGACGATGCTAAGCAATCTAGCCCCTATCCCTGAACTTTATGTTTCTTACGAATCCGCACAAAAGCTGAAAACCGAAGCGGCTGATCTGACCAGCTGGGATCTGAGCCCCCGGCAAATCTGTGATCTGGAACTGCTGATGAACGGCGGGTTCAACCCACTAAAAGGGTTTCTGAGCGAGGCCGATTACGACAACGTGGTCGAAAATATGCGTCTGGCCGATGGAACGCTGTGGCCGATGCCAATTACACTGGATGTTAATGAGGATTTCGCTGCAACGATTGAACTGGGCCAGGATATTGCTCTGCGCGATCAGGAAGGCGTCATTCTGGGCACCATGACAGTCACCGACCGTTGGACGCCTGACAAGGCACGCGAGGCCGAGAAGGTATTTGGCGCCGACGACGATGCGCATCCGGCTGTGAATTACCTGCATAACGTGGCGGGCAAGGTTTATCTGGGTGGCCCTGTCACCGGTATCCAGCAGCCCATTCATTATGATTTCAAAGCGCGCCGTGACACGCCGAACGAATTGCGCGCCTATTTTCGCAAGCTGGGCTGGCGCCGCATCGTGGCGTTCCAGACCCGCAACCCTTTGCACCGCGCACATCAGGAACTCACCTTCCGCGCGGCGAAAGAGGCACAGGCCAACCTGCTGATCCACCCGGTTGTCGGCATGACCAAACCGGGTGATGTGGATCATTTCACCCGTGTGCGCTGCTACGAGGCCGTGCTGGACAAGTACCCGGCCTCAACCACTTCGATGTCACTGCTGAATCTTGCGATGCGTATGGCTGGCCCGCGCGAAGCCGTTTGGCACGGGCTCATCCGCGCAAACCATGGTTGCACCCACTTCATCGTTGGCCGTGACCACGCAGGCCCTGGCAAAAACTCGGCCGGTGAGGATTTCTATGGTCCGTATGACGCACAGGACCTGTTCCGCAAATACCAGGACGAGATCGGCCTCGAGATGGTTGATTTCAAACATATGGTCTACGTGCAGGAACGCGCCCAGTACGAACCCAATGACGAGATTCTGGACAAAGACAACGTCACGATCCTGAACATCTCGGGCACCGAACTGCGTCGCCGTCTGCGCGAAGGGCTGGAAATCCCAGAATGGTTCTCGTTCCCAGAAGTGGTTCAGGAACTGCGCAACCGTTTCCCTCCGCGGTCTCAACAAGGTTTCACGGTGTTCTTCACGGGCTTCTCGGGCTCTGGGAAATCCACTATTGCCAATGCCTTGATGGTCAAACTGATGGAAACAGGGGATCGTCCGGTAACACTGCTCGATGGGGATATTGTACGTAAGAACCTTTCCTCTGAGCTGGGGTTTTCAAAAGAACACCGCGACCTGAACATCCGCCGCATCGGCTATGTAGCCAGTGAGATCACCAAGAATGGCGGTATCGCCATCTGCGCACCGATTGCACCCTACGCCACCACGCGCCGTGCAGTTCGTGAAGAGATCGAACAGTTTGGTGCCTTCTGCGAAGTGCATGTGGCGACCAGCATTGAGGAATGCGAACGCCGAGATCGTAAAGGCCTGTACAAGCTCGCTCGCGAGGGCAAGATCAAAGAGTTCACAGGGATTTCTGACCCTTATGATGTACCGGAAAACCCCGAGTTGAGCGTCGAAACCGAGAATGTCGAAGTCGACAACTGCGCCCATCAGGTCCTGCTGAAACTGGAAAGCATGGGATTGATCGCCGCTGGTTGAATAACCGCGAACTAAAATAGCAGCCTCCGATATTCGGAGGCTGTTTCTTTTGTACAATACACATCACATTGCCGGGCCCAGCAAAATCCGAATATAGGTTGAGCAATCGAACGCGCGGGTGTGGTCATTGAATGGGGCAATCTCTGCCAACAATCGCCAGTTTCTGGTACGGCTCGGACCTGTCCTGGCTTGAGACGCTTTGCATCCAATCCTATCTCGACAACGGTCACGAATTCGTTCTCTACACTGCAGAACAGATTAAGGGTGTCCCAACCGGCGTAGATATCCGCCCCGCCTCCGACATCCTCTGGCCTTCACCGTTTGACCTGCAGAACAACGACCGACTGCGGGTCGCAGTGTTCTCAGATATCTTCCGACTACACTTGATGCAGAAAACCGATTTCATCTGGGTGGATCTGGACGCGTATTGCATAAAACCATTCGAATTCGACAATATGTATGTCTTTGGCTCTACTTCGTCCGGAACATTTCCAAACGGCATTCTCCGGCTGCCTGAAAACTCTCAAACTCTGACCCGAATGTTGGATTTTGTGGCTACCACGAACCCAACGCAACCCTGGCGAGGGCCGCGCTTGCGCCGCAAAAACCGCGAACGAGTCAAGAAGGGGGAAACTTGGGGTATTGAGTCACTACCATGGGGGTGTTCCGGACCCAAAGCGCTGAGTCATTTCCTTCGCGAAACGGGTGAAGATCACAACGCGCAACCAACCGACGCGTTTTATCCGCTCGAACGGGGCGAGCTATGGAAACTGCACGATCCAAACGTCCTGATAGCAGAGATCGAAGGTGACCGGACCTATTCGGTTCATATCTATGGCCATCAGAAAAAGTGGTTGGCCAATTGCAATGCTGGCCTCCCGATACAGGGGTCTTATCTGGACACGATCTGTGGCAAGCATTCGATTGATCCGGCTTCGAGGCCAATCATCCCAATCGCGTGGATGAACCCATAATCCGGATTGGCAACCGATACGCTAAGCCACGGTATCCGGCAAATCCACTTCCCCGCGCATCAGAACATGACCGCGCCCGGCGACCTTGATTCCGGTCATCGCTTTTGCAGGCCCGACCCGTGTTACTCGGGCCTGCCCCGGGCGGCCCATGTCATGTCCCTGCTCGGCTATGAACGTATCTTTATCCATCAGGTCATGGCTCCACAGATAGGCCGCCATCGCGCCCGTTGCCGATCCGGTAAATGGATCCTCCGGCGGGCTGGGCGGAGCCATCAGCAGGCGCGAGAACGTATCGCCAGACGCCGTTGCGCCGTTGAGCGTGACGAGAAATGGCTCCGCCATGTCGGAACCCGAAAAACCGGCCTTTTCACTGATTTTGCTTAGCAAATCCACTTCCAGTTTTGCCGTGCGGAGCGCCTCGTGATCGCGCAGGACAGTTATACAAAAAGGCAGTCCGGTAGAAATGAACTGTGGTGGGGAGACGATGGCGTCCTGCGGCAAGTTGATGGCAGCAGAAACCAGATCGGCTGGCACATAATCACCAAATTGTGGGGCGACCTGCGTCATTTCTATCTCATCGCCATTCAACTTGATCGACACAATCCCCGCCTTGGTCTCCAGTGTCAGCGCATCCCCCTTAAACAGCCCACGCGACCGCATCGCCGCAACCGTGGCGATGGTTGGGTGCCCAGCAAAGGGAATCTCTCGGCTGGCAAGAAAGTAACGAACGCGAATATCCGCTACATCTGAGGGTCCGGTAAATGTGCACTCTACAAGTGAGGTTTCCCGAACGAAGGCCTTACAAACGTCTTCTGGTAACCCGGCGCCATTGTGCACCACAGCGCAACCATTGCCGCCGAATGCACGGTCACTGAAGGCATCTACCCAGTCAAATTCGAACCAGCCCATGAGTGATCTCCTGCTTGCGTCCTGCTGGCTCAAATCATTCGCCTCAATAACAGCGAATGTCACGTCAATTCAGGATGATCTGTGGCCGTTTCAGTGAACGGCCACCGGAGACAGGTCGTGTTCGCGCGCCAGCACAAAGGCCAGCTTGCGGTCGGCCACTAGAGCCAATTGCTGTCCATCGGAATCGTGAACTGCATAAAGCTGATTCAAATCGCCTGCCTGCTCTCGCACATCTTTCGGCAGATCCGCCACATCGACGGCTTTCACGTAGACGATACGATTGCCTTCTGCGTTGATTTCAATCGGTGTATTCATTGCTCTTACCCCTTTCTTATGTTGATTGTCTGAACCACGGTTTCAGGCACGGCGCGGGTCAGGTCCACGTGCAGCAGACCGTTTTCCATGATCGCCTCGCCCACCTCGACCCCGTCAGCCAGCACAAACATGCGCTGGAACTGGCGTGCCGCGATGCCGCGGTGCAGGAATATGCGCCCCTCACTATCGTCGCGCTGACGGCCCCGGATCACCAATTGGCGATCCTCGATCGTAATCGACAGGTCCTCCTCCGCGAAACCGGCCACGGCCAGCGTAATGCGATAGGAGAAATCCGAGGTCTGCTCGATATTATAGGGCGGGTATCCTTCATTTCCGGCCTTTGCAGACCGTTCCAGAAGGCGCTCCAATTGCTCGAACCCCAAAAGATGCGGGTATGAGCCCAAGGTAAGTTTCGACACGTATTTTCGTCCTTCATTGTCAAAGCGACGTATTGTGCGGTCCCGCTGTCGGCAACCGCGTGTTATAGAATATGGGAAGATACAGGGATGTCCACAAGGTCTGGCCGGATAAAGCCTGACACACTATCTTGTGTCGAAAGCACCACTTGAAACACTGAGTCGCCCATGAACGCGCCAACCGATCTTTCAATGAAAACCGATGAAGTCCTGCGGGTGGAATTGGAAGTCTTTCGACGCCAGCACCGCGATCTGGACGAAGCGATCGAGGCTTTGCAGGCCAAGGGGACCTCGGACCAGTTGACGATCAAGCGGCTGAAAAAGCAGAAATTGCGCCTCAAGGACATCATCCGCCTCATCGAAGACCGCCTGACCCCCGATATCATCGCCTGAAACGCGTGTACCGCATTGCCACATAAGCGGATTTGGCTATAGTGCGCGCTCTTTCCGATGGCAGGGGCACTAAGGCTATGAGCGATGTGAAAGTAGGGATCATCATGGGCAGCCAGTCGGACTGGCCCACGATGAAAGAAGCCGCCGATATTCTGGATGAACTGGGCATCGCGTATGAGGCGCGCATCGTCTCGGCCCATCGTACACCGGACCGACTTTGGGACTATGGCAAAACCGCCGTTTCCCGCGGTTTGCAAGTAATCATCGCAGGTGCAGGCGGCGCGGCGCATCTACCGGGCATGATGGCCTCGAAAACCCGAGTGCCGGTGATCGGTGTACCGGTGCAAACCCGTGCCTTATCAGGTATCGATTCGCTGTATTCCATCGTGCAGATGCCCAAAGGATTTCCGGTCGCAACCATGGCAATCGGTTCTGCTGGCGGGGCGAATGCCGGTCTGATGGCCGCAGGCATTCTGGCGTTGCAGGATGCGGCGCTTGCAGATCGGCTGGATGCCTGGCGCGAGGCCCTGTCTGCTTCGATCCCGGAAGAACCGCAGGGATGAGTCGTATCGGCTTCATCGGCACAGGCCACATCGCGGCCCCGATTGCGCGGCTTATGGCCACGAAAGGGCATGACATTCACGTCACCGCGCGGAACGCGCAGATTTCCGAGGCCCTGAAAGCAGAGCTTGGGGTCGGTGTTGGTACCCCGCAAGAGGTAATCGACGCCTCGGATATCGTCTTTTTGTGTCTGCGCCCTCAGATTGCAGCCGAAGCTCTGGAACCACTGACCTTCAGGGCCGATCAACAGATTGTTTCGGTCATGGCAGCTGTGCCGGAAAGCCAGCTTGTCACACTCTGCTCACCAGCCTCGGATTTTGTACAGACGATCCCGCTGGGATTTTTGCAAACAGGTGGCTGCCCGTTGGCGGCTTATGGAAATGGCGACCTTCTGGCAGGGCTTTTCGAGCCCGAAAACCCTGTGGTGAAAGTCGATGACGAGGCCGCGCTGAATGCGCATTTTGCCATCTGCGCCATGGTGCCCGGCATTCTGGACCTGATGTCAACCGGGGCCGACTGGCTGGCTGGCCAAACCGGGAACAGAGATGGGGCCGAGTTCTATACCGCACAACTCATGTCGGGCTTTCTTGCATCGATGAACAAAGGTCAGGCAGGTAAGTTGGCAACCGAGCGCGATGCGCTTGCGACCGAGGGCACGTTAAGCCTTCAGATGACGGATACCCTGCAGTCCGAGGGCGCGCATGATGCATTGCGCACCGCCCTGACCGCAATTGGCAAACGATTGGAGACTTGAAGATGGCAGACATGCTCACACCCGGTGCGACAATCGGGATACTGGGCGGCGGTCAATTGGGCCGGATGCTGTCCGTTGCGGCCGCGCGGCTGGGGTTCAAGACCCATATCTTTGAGCCGGGTGCCAATCCACCTGCCGGACAGGTGGCAGATCGGGTTACGACCGCTGCCTATGACGATGAAAGCGCACTGAAAGAGTTTGCCCAAGCGGTCGATGTGATCACCTACGAATTCGAGAACATCCCGACCGAGGCTCTGGATCTGCTTGAGGCCCATCGCCCGATTCGCCCGGGCCGCGAAGCACTGCGTGTCAGTCAGGACCGGTTAACCGAAAAGAACTTCCTGCAGGGCTTGGGCCTAAACACGGCTCCCTTCGCCGACATCACCGATCTGACGAGTCTGCGTACCGCGATCGATAACATCGGCACCCCGGCGATCCTAAAAACTCGCCGCTTCGGCTATGACGGAAAAGGGCAGGCCCGGCTGCGCGCGCCCGAAGATGCCGAGGTTGCGTTGGATGACATGGCAGGCGCGCCGTCCATTCTGGAAGGATTTGTAGACTTCAGCCACGAAGTCTCGGTCATCGCGGCCCGCGGTCTGGACGGTCAGGTTGCTTGTTTCGATCCGGGCGAGAATGTCCATCGCGACGGCATCCTGCATACGACAACAATCCCTGCCCGCCTGTCACCGGCACAGCGCACGGATGCGGTATTGCTTGCGGCCAATATCCTGAATGCGCTGGATTATGTCGGCGTCATGGGGGTCGAGTTGTTCGTGACACCGCAAGGTTTGATAGTGAATGAAATCGCGCCGCGCGTTCATAACTCAGGTCACTGGACCCAGAACGGTTGTGCTGTGGATCAGTTTGAACAGCATATTCGCGCTGTGACCGGTTGGCCTTTGGGCGACGGTCAGCGGCACTCGGACGTCGTGATGGAGAACCTGATCGGACACGACATGGATCGCGTACCCGAGCTGGCGCGCGAGCGTGATGTTGCGTTGCACCTCTACGGCAAGGCCGAAGTCAAAGCAGGCCGCAAGATGGGGCATTTCAACCGGGTCACCCGCTAGGGCCGACCATTTACGCGCGCGACACCTCTGTCAGCAAAGCTTTGCAAAAGATTATAGGTTAGCGCCTGTGCTAGCTTATGAAACGAGTCGCAATGTCGCCGGACATATAGCTGAATCGTCCATTTGCGAGCGTGGCTGCAACCCGCTGGGTTTCAGCGTCCAGAATTACGATATCTGCACGTTTTCCGTGCGCAAGCGTACCCCGGTCGGTTAACCCCAGAACCTGCGCTGGACCTGATGAGATCAGCGCCCAGGCACCCGCAAGATCCAGCAGTCCGGATTTTGCCAGCATCAGCGCGGCCCGGCGGGGGCTGGGGTAGTGGTAGTCAGATGCCAATGCATCGCATAACCCCATGGCAATGAGATCCACGGCACTGGCGTTGCCTTTATGCGAACCGCCTCGTACGACATTGGGTGAGCCAAGTATGATATGGTCCCCGCCCGTTCTTGCAGTCTCGGCAGCTTCAAGCGTCTCCGGGAACTCCGAAATCATGACCCCCCTTTCACGCCAATCCGCGCGATCCTGGGCAGTGGAGTCATCGTGACTTCCCAGACGAATGCCACGATCCACTAGCTCAGAACAAAGGGCATCCAGCGCCGCTGGCACTTCTGCCCTGCGCGCATGCATCGATTGTAGCATTTCCAGATGTGCATCCGGGTTGCGCCCTGCCTTCAACGCCTGCCCGGTAAGGCGCGGCGGTTTACGTCCCTCTGCCAGCCGATCGTGCGGCAGATGATCGTTCAGGACCACATAGGGCACCTGCCAATTCGCGATACGCCCGGGTAGCCCCAAATAGTCGTCCAGCATATGGGTTTCAAAGCGCAACTGCGGGATCAGATCTGTCACAACATCAGCCTTAACCGCAGCGATTGCGTCAAAAACCTGACCAGCAAACTCGGGGCCGCGCACTCCACCCTCCCAACTGTGGAACTGCGCCAGAACGGCTGTGGTTATTCCATTCGCGGCCAGTTCCGCCTCGACCGATAAAATGCCCTCTGCCATCTGCTTCATGGCACCGCGCCGGGGCGCGATGTGACGTTCAAAACCGTCGCCATGCAAATCAATGATGCCAGGCAGGATGAGGTATCCTGACAAATCAATCTGCCGCCCTGCCCTATCGGATTGAATGGTACCTTCGGCGATCGTCAGTTCGGCACGCGACACCCCTTCGCCGGGCAACAGAACATTCGCGCCGGTCAATGTCAGTTCCAGTGAGTTCATTGAGTGGGCTCCGAGTCAGGTTCCGAGCAATCTTCCCCAAGACAGATCTGGTCGATGATATCCATCACCCCGTCAAGCCAGGTGATTTGTGGATCGAACTGTCCGAATTCGATGAAATGCAGGGTCTGCGCCATGACCCGCGGGTTGTTCATCATGAACGTATGCGTCACCGGCAAGACGATGTGATCAGTCATGCCTTCAACTTTGGTGGTCTCGATCGACACCTTGCCGTCATCTGGACCATCGATCAGAGACGAAAACAGAGGGTTCAATGAGTTCTCACCTGCGATCACCCCCAGATCGAAATTCACAGGCGGCAGGCGGCTTGGAATACCCTCAGGTCCGGTTCCCAATGCCAAACCGGCAGGGCCGTTCAGAAAGCCGAAAACCTCCCAGGCACCAAGCTCGTCCACCAGTTGGCTGCCCTGATTAGGAGGCCCGAGCATGACGACGCGCCCCAGATTCTCGGGATCGATGTCCTGCAACCAATAACGCAGCAGGATGCCGCCCATCGAATGAGCCACAACATTCGCGGTATTATCACCACAGGTCTCAAAAGCACCGGGTAAAGTCTGATTGGCTAGGTCTGGTATTGGTAGGTCTGTCGAAGGGTAACCGGGCCGAACCACAGTGTAACCATGCGCATGAAAAAGCTGCTCCATGACGGTGAACGAGGCCTCGGTGCGCGCAAGACCGTGGAGCAGGACCACGCATTTTGCGTTGGCCACCGCAGGTACAAGGCACAAGAGGAGAGCAGCAAGAAGTTTCATACCCGCCAGATAAGGCCTAACCCGGGTCGAGGGAACCCCTAGCCGCGGTTCCGGCGCAGCACCGCCAGTGCGATACCGCCGAGTACAAATCCGGCGCCGAGCAGAAGCCTTAGACTTGCCATCTCAGCTAGCAGGATAACCCCGGCAGTAATTGCGATGACTGGAACGCTGAGTTGCACGATCGCGGCCACCGCCGGTGAAAGCTGTGGCACGACACGGTACCATAGCGCGTAGCCGAGACCGGACGTGACGCCTCCGGAAAGTGCGGCCAGCCCATAGCCAAGCGGAGACATTTGCCAATTGCTTCCCAGCATGAACAGGGCAAATCCCGTGACGGGCAACGCCACTATGAAGTTTGCGGCCGTTCCCGACAACGCATCCGGTTCGGACCGTCCCGCGATAGAATATATGGCCCACCCAACCCCGGCAGCCGTCATCAAGCCGGCCCCTGTCGGGTCGACCTGAACCGTCCCAACAGGCCAGAGGACAAAGGCCAGACCGCCCAGCGCGATGCCGGCGCCCAGTATCTGCCGTGGAGTAGGTGCAGAACCGGTCAAAGTACCAATCGCAAACATGGTAATCTGCACAACCCCGAACAGGATCAGCGCACCAAGCCCGGCATCAAGCGTCAGATACGCTACTGAAAACCCGATCATATAAAGCGACAGTGACCCGGCACCAACAACACGCCGACGATTAAGAACAGGGATCGAGCTGCCCCGAAGCGCTACCAATACCGGCAACACCAAGGCACCAGCCAAAACCCGGATGACGGCAAATCCCGCCGGATCACTTGCGCCACTGTCGATAGCAAGGCGATTCAAGATCGAATTCGCGGCGAAGGCGCACATGGTCAGAGCGGTCAGAAGAAACAGTCGCATATCAACCGCATAGCCGTTTCAAAGGGATTTGCACACTCACATTCCTGATTGCCGAGCCAATCCCGACCCTCCTGGGTTCAGAACCTTCCATCGCCAAAGGCACGAGTGCACAACGGACTTTCCAAACAAAACAGGGCCGCCCGAAGGCGACCCCGCTATTGAGCACTAAGGCTTAAGCAGCTTACATCATGCCGCCCATGCCGCCCATGTCGGGCATGCCGCCACCGGCAGGCGCGCCTTCTTTGGCAGGCTTGTCGGCAACCATTGCTTCGGTGGTGACCAGCAGGCCAGCAACCGATGCCGCGTCTTCCAGAGCGGTTCGGACAACTTTGGCCGGGTCGATCACACCGAACGAGAACATGTCGCCATATTCTTCGGTCTGTGCGTTGAAGCCGAATGCTGCGTCGGAAGATTCACGAACCTTGCCTGCAACAACCGCGCCGTCAACGCCTGCGTTCTCAGCGATCTGGCGCAGCGGCGCTTCGATTGCTTTACGAACGATGTTGATGCCTGCGTCCTGATCAGCGTTTGCGCCTTCCAGGGTTTCCAGAACTTTGCCTGCCTGAACCAGCGATACACCACCGCCAACAACAACGCCTTCCTGAACGGCAGCGCGTGTTGCGTTCAGAGCATCGTCCACACGGTCCTTACGCTCTTTCACTTCAACTTCGGTCATGCCGCCGACGCGGATAACGGCAACACCACCTGCCAGTTTGGCAACGCGCTCTTGCAGCTTCTCACGGTCGTAGTCCGACGAGGTCTCTTCGATCTGAGTGCGGATCTGAGCAACACGTGCTTCGATCTCGGCTTTCTCGCCAGCACCGTCGACGATGGTGGTTTCGTCTTTGGTGATTTCGATCTTCTTGGCGGTGCCCAGCATGTCCATGGTGACGGACTCGAGCTTCATGCCCAGATCTTCGCTGATGACCTGACCGCCGGTCAGGATTGCGATGTCCTGCAGCATGGCTTTGCGACGATCGCCGAAGCCCGGTGCTTTGACAGCAGCAATTTTCAGACCGCCGCGCAGTTTGTTGACAACCAGAGTTGCCAGCGCTTCGCCTTCAACGTCCTCAGCAATGATCAGCAGAGGCTTCTGTGACTGGATCACCTGCTCGAGCAGCGGAACCATCGGCTGCAGCGAGGACAGTTTCTTTTCGTGCAGCAGGATCATGCAGTC